>NZ_JADPIX010000122.1:460000-1607273 GCF_023073155.1 Bradyrhizobium sp. 45
TGAAGGCGGGGTTCTTGCCCCAGTAATAATACAGCGCGGTGTTGCCCATCTCCACCGTTCCGTTGGCGACGGCGTCGAGCACCTGCAGGCCCGGCACGATCTCGCCGGCGGCGAATGGCTGGATCTGGAAACGATTGTCGGTGATCTCGGCAACGCGCTTGGCGAAATACTCGCAGCCGCCGTAGAGCGTATCCAGCGCCTTCGGCCAGCTCGCGGCGTATCGCCATTTGATCTCGGGCATCGACTGCGCGATCGCCGGCGCAGCGACGGCACTGGCGGCGAGGCCCAATCCGCCTGCCGTCAGGAATTTACGACGTTCCATGCGCTTCCCTCCGTTAAGTCGATGCTTCGACCAGGGACCGATCTTGGTGTCGTCTTGTCTTCGTCGACGCTCGACGTTGTCTGTTGAGACGTTGTGGCGTTTCCGAACGGCCCTTGCGGGCACTCGAAGATGGAATTCCGATCGTTGCGGTTCCGCGGCGAGGATGACCGGGCGCTTCGCCGGAATCAAGTCTCATGGGCGCCTCGCAGGTGCGAACGCCGGCCTGACGCAAGTCGGGCCTGCAAGCGATCTGCTATTCGGTCATTCAAAAACTAGGGAGGCTCGCGCATGACGGGCAAGAAATTCGTGGTCGCCGGAGCGAGCGGTCTCGTCGGCAATGCCGCGTTGCGACACTTCGGCGTCTCGGGCGGGTGCGATGTCATTGCCCTGTCCCGGCGGAAGCCGCGCGACCTCTACGGTGCCCGTCATGTACCGATCGACCTGACCAGCGCAGCGGATTGCGGGCGTGCCGCCTCGGAACTGAGCGGCGCAACGCATCTGATCTACGCCGCGCTCTACGAGGCGCCGCAGCTCGTCGACGGCTGGCGCGACCCGCAGCAAATCAAGACCAACGATTTGATGCTGCGCAATTTGATGGGTGCGCTCGAGCCTGTGGCGCCCGGCCTCAGGCACGTCGCCCTGCTGCAGGGCACCAAGGCCTATGGTGTCCACGTTCGCCCCTTGACCGTGCCGGCCCGCGAAGGCCGCTCCGAAATGTACGAGCAGCCCAACTTCTACTGGGCGCAGGAAAACTTCTTGCGCGACCTCCAAACCGGCAAGGCTTGGCATTGGAGCATCCTGCGGCCGGTGCTGATCGTCGGTCTCGCCATGGGCGGCGCCATGGACCTGATCCCGCCGCTCGGCGTCTATGCCGCGATGCTGCGCGAGCAGGGCAGGCCGCTCGACTACCCCGGCGGCGCTCCGCGGGTGGGGCAGGCCGTCGACGTCGATCTTCTCGCCCGCGCCATCGCCTGGTCGGGCGAGGCCGAGGCCGCGCGCAACGAGGCCTTCAATGTGACCAATGGCGACGTCTTTACCTGGGAGAACATCTGGCCTGCGGTCGCCGATGCACTGGAGATGAAGCCGGGCAGGCCGGTCCCGCTGTCGCTCGCGAGGGAATTCCCGAGCTGGGTCGCTCCCTGGGATGCGCTGCGGCGCAAGCACGACCTAGCATCGCCTGCGCTGGCCGAATTCGTCGGCCTCTCGTTCCAATACGCCGATTACAGCCTGCGCTATGGCCACACCGAATCCGGTCCGCCCTCGATCGTCTCGACCGTGAAGATCAACCGCGCCGGCTTCACCGAGATGATGGATACGGAAGACATGTTCCGGAAGTGGTTCAGGCAGGCAAAGCAAGAGCGACTGCTTCCCTGACCGAGAGCCAAAGCGGATACGTCCGGGATCGTTGCCCAGGTCAGACTGTGACCCGGAGCGGTCCGCTGGCCGAGCCGGTTCGAACGGCTTCAGATCTGGCTTATCTGAGCGTGTGTCGCAACCACCGTGAGGGACGGACATCACCTAGGACGGCGATCCTCTGTAGCGGCGAAAAGTCGACTTTCCACAGATCAAGTTCAAACAACTCGTCGCGCTGGCCGAGGTTCAGCGCGACCGACACCAGCACTCCATCGGCATCGTCGAATTCGCATTCGCCAATACATCGGCCGAAACGCCGATCTGCCGCGCCGACAAAGAGAAGGCTACCCATCCCACCGTCGTTCATTTCCTCGACGAGCCCAAAATGGTCCTGCAAGGGCGAATGCTGACCTAGAATAAAGGCAACCAGATCACGCTCTGCGGGGGTGAGTGGGCGTGGCATCTTCTTTCTCGTAGCGGCTGGCGTGCATTGGCTCTATCACGCTGCGAATCCTTATTGATCCAAGCTAGGTTGGCTCGTTCAACAATGTCAGCAGAGAACGAGCTTTGACTAAATCTGCAGTGGCAAGTCCCTCGGAGAAACGAACGTAAAGGGGCGCTAGCAGCTCCCGTGCCTCACCGATACGCGACTGCTTCTGCATCAGGGATGCCAGAGTTGTCGCCGTCCTGAGCTCCCAGGATATTGCGCCTTGGCGGCGTGACCACTCGAGAGAGTGATTGAGGTGCGCTTCGGCCGACACGAGCGCCTCCGCGCCACCTTGATTGAGCGCCAGGATACCCTTGATGCGCAGCAGTTCAGCGACGAACCAGCGGTCCTCGTTCCTTTCCGATTGAGCCAGCGCCCTTTCGATCGTTGTATTGGCTCCGCGGTGATCGCCGATATCAGACTCACCGAGTGCGAGATTGCCCAGAAGGAATAAATAGCGGCTTTGAAAGCCGGTCGGGGGGAAGCCATTCAAGCCTTCGCGAAGCAGGGCAAGGCCCGCAGCGGTGTGGCCACCCTTCATCTCCAGAATACCCGCATAACAGCGGCCCCATACTCCCATTGCTCTGAACGTCGCTTCTCGATGAAGCATAGTTGAGATGAGCGCTTCCGCAGCATCAAAATTGCCGATCTCAAGCGCTAGAGGGCAAGCGCCGAAGGCAATCGCATAGAGAAGAGAAAAATCGTGTCCAAGTGCCGTCGCATGATCGAAGGCGTGTTTGCCGACCGCGGCTGCCTGGTCCGGAAAACCCAACAACCAAAGCGTTTGGCTGTAGTACGTTCGGGCAGCCACATGTTGATCAAACTGATATCGCAGGGCGTGCATTTGCCCTGGCGGCGCGACGTAGCCTGCCAGCATTTTTTCCAGATGTCGCCGGGCGCCGGCTTGGTCCCCTAGAATGTGCCGCGTCACTCCCAAAATCCGCTCTCCGACGAAACGATCAGCGACATCGATAGCGCCATCAGGCAGGTTGACGAATTTTTCGGCGATCTGCAGTGCACCGGGGAAATCGCCTCTTAGGTATCGCCCTATCCAGAGACCCCATAAGCTCCTCAGCTGATATTCGTTGTCGTCCAGTTCTTCAGCCAATCGGGATACACGCAACCACGCATCGTCGATGATCGCAGCGTCCCCGGTCGATTCCATATGCGCAACCGCCAAAGTGAAGAAGAGGCGGAGCTCCCGGCGCGCGTCACGACCCAGCTTTTCGTCGATTTGGAAAACCGCTTGCTCTGTCCGCTCCCGACATTCGTCTATGAGCATATGATGAATCCAGACCGGTGCGGCAGCGGCCGTGAGGTCGAGCGCTAGCAGCGAATCACCAGACTTGCCATGCGCCCAGTCGAGGGCAACGCGGATCTCATCGATCGGCCGACCATTAGTGGCAACCGATGCTTCGGTCAGATTGTTGCTTCCTGCCCCTTTCAGGGACCGAACGAGCTTGGAGGCAGACGCATTTTCGCTCTTCCGGAAACCGGACAGCTCGACCCCAATCCGCTCGAATAAAGTTAAATGATAGACAGCATGACGGCGAGCAACGAGGTTTGCATCATCGCTTCTGGCCAACTTTTCCTGCACATACCCGCGGGTGGTATCCAGCAATCGGTATAGCGGGATGGCGAGACGAGCGTTCGCTGTCAGAAGTGACTTGGCGGCAAGACTGGCAACGGACTCGATCACCTGCGAATCGTCCAAATCATCTCCGGCCGCGATCGCGAAGGCAGCCTCGATCGTAAACGGCCCAACGAAAACAGATAGTCGGCGCAGGATAATCTGCTCAAGCTCCGGCAAAAGATCGTAGCTCCAGTCGAGCGTTGCAGCCAGAGTCTGGTGTCGCGGCAACGCCGTTCGCCGGCCTCGCCAGAGCTCGAACTTGTGGTCGAGGAGCCGCAAAACGTCATGGACTCCGTAAGCGCCCACACGACCAGCTGCGAGTTCGATTGCGAGGGGGATTCCGTCGAGCTTTCGGCAGATCTCGGCCACGACCGGTGCATCGACGTCGTTGAGTATGAACTGAGGCTGACTTGCTGTAACGCGTTCGACAAAAAGCTGTACTGCAGCGTATGCCATCGCCTCTCGTGCATTGGGACCCTCAGGCGGAAACTCGAGGGGAGCTATCCAATGAACGTGCTCGCCTCTGACCCGCAAGGTTTCACGGCTTGTTGCCAAGATGTAAACTTGCGGCGTTTCCTCGAAGATGGTTTCTGCCAGCGCAGAAGCCGCCTCAATCACACGCTCGCAGCTATCGAGCACCAGCAAAACTCGGATGTCTCGCAGTGCGGCCAGAAGGCCGGGGATAGGATCGCGATCGTCAACGGCAAGTCCGAGCGCCGAGCCGATCGTACCCGCCACGAGATGCGGATCAGAAAGTGAGCCCAGGTCAATAAGGTGAACCAGATCGGCAAACTCTGTAGTGAGTTGGTGGCCGACAGATATTGCCAGAGTTGTTTTTCCGATCCCGCCCGGACCGACAATGGACACGAATCGTTCGGCCATAAGATGCGAGGAGATCGCTTGCACGGCGTCGTCCCTGCCAATCATCCTGCCAAGGCGATTCGGAAATGTTGAGCGTCGACCCGATTTTGCGATTTCAGCAACAGGCTTGAGCGTTCGTGAGACAGGCGCCACGAAGCTATACCCTTGTCCTGGCACGGTCGTGACATACGTCGCTCCGGCCTCTCCATCGCCGAGCACCTTGCGCAAGCCCGCCATATGAAATCTAAGGCTACCCTCGTCGACGGTGACGCCGGCCCAAACCCGAGCTAGCAGAGTCTTCTTGCTGACAACTTCGCCAGCATGCTCGACAAGAACTGTAAGGATGTCCAAGCTACGGGCGCCCAACTGAAGTGGTACACCCGATTTTTCTAGACGTCTCCGCTCCGGGATTAATTCAAAGGGCCCAAAAGAAAAACTTTCTTTCGCGAGCCGATCTTCATTGACGACCGAGCCCACCATCATCATGCGTCCAACTGGTTGTGCCGCGCGAGCTACCTTGCCATGGTTGCCACTGAAATCAATGGACTGGTGAAGGCGGCGGAACTCAGCAGAGCATGTTCGCCCCTCTGTCGCGCACATGTGGCGGCCAGCGGACATCGCTCAGTCCGCACCAATAAATCTCGATTTTATGAGTACAGGGCCTACTCTGCGCTAATGAACGCCGCTTCCATGGCCTTCCGCGTCCTGATCGTCTCGTTGCCCGCGTCGAACTCGACATCGCTCCAGCGCACGATCTCGCCATGGGCGACGTCGTGCTTCAGCCTCACGCGATGCGCCAGCCCGATAGGCAGCGCGCCGGCCTTGAGGCTCGCGGCCGCCGGCAACAGCTTGCCCCACACCGTGTAGCCGCCTTCGCCGTCCAACATCTCGCCGGCGCGCAGATTGCGTTTTGCCACGGCGGCGACGTCGCCGCGGAAACCATGGGGCTGCCCGGTCGGCTCGCCCCGCAGCGCGGCCGACAGCACCGAGATGTTCAGCTCGAGGCCGATCAAATGGTAGGGCTTGTACATCGCCGCGTACCGTCCGCTGCCGTCGGTCTTGAGGCCGTATTGCCTGAAGCAGTCGGCGGCGTAGTCGTTCGGCGCCTCCAGCACGACGTAGACGCCCCAGCGCAGATCGCGAAACACCGGCCTTCCATCGCGCTCGAGCGAGGAGACCACCTCCACGACGCCCGATCGCTCCAGCACGCCGCCCTTGCTGCCCGGCCGCATGATATGCGGCAGGTCGTCGACGCCGCAGGGTGGAAACAGCAGGCCCTCCGCAGGCACGTCCAGTCCGCAGGCGTTCGCAATCGCGGCCATCTCGATCGCCGATTTGGTACCGTCGAGGAACGAGTTGAACATCTGCGGATTCATCCCGGCCGATTGCGCCTCGCCCGCGGTCAACCCGTAATGCTGCCAGACGCTGTCGGGCGTCACGTCGTGATAGGCCGGCAGATATTTTGTGCCTTTGCCGGCGGCAACCACATGAAAACCGGTGGCGCGCGCCCAATCCACCATTTCCGCGGTCAGCGCCGGTTGGTCGCCATAGGCGAGCGAGTAGACCACGCCGGCCTTGCGGGCTTCCTGGGCGAGCAGCGGACCGGCAAGCACGTCGGCCTCGACATTGACCATCACGATATGCTTGCCGGCCGCGATCGCCGCGCGGGCGTGTTTGATGCCGACGGCGGGATTGCCGGTCGCCTCCACCACCACGTCCATCGCGCCGCCGGCGATGGCGCGCGCGCCATCATCGGTGAAGACGGTGGCGGCGATCCGCTCGGCGCTCCAGCCCACCGTGCGGCAGGCCTCGCGCGCGCGGTCGCGATCGATGTCGACGATGATGGGTACCTCCAGCCCCGTCGTGTGCGGCACCTGCGCCAGGAACATCGAGCCGAATTTGCCGGCGCCGATCAGCGCCACACGGACGGGCTTGCCGGCGGCAGCGCGGGCCTGGAGGAGGCGGAAGAGGTTCATGTTGTTACCCGATCAAGTATGGTGGTCCGGACGCGGTGCAGCGCCATAAGCGCGTTCACGCGCGTCTTCGACGCACTATGGCGCTACTCCGCAGAGCCGGCACCCAGAAAGAAAACTATCCGTGTGGTATGGGCCCGGCTCTGCAGCGCACCGCTTCGCGCTGCGCTGCGTCCGGGGCACGAGAGTGTCCTACTCCGCCGCCTGCCGCGGCGCACGGGCGAGCCGCACCAGTGCGTCGTCCTCCACCGTCTTGATCGGCGCAAAATCGCGATGCGCGATGTACTCCGGCCGCGTCGGGGTACGGATGTAATTCGAAACCGCGTTCAGCGTCAGGTACACGATCTTGCGCGGATAGGGCGTGATGTTGCCGGCCGAGCCGTGCACGAGATTGCCGTGGAACATCAGCATGCCGCCGGGCTTTCCCGTCGGCGCAACGATGCCGCCCTGCTTGACCAGCCGCGTCACGGTCTCCTCGTCCAGCGTCCACAGCGGATAGGAGGTCGTCGCGAGGTCATGCGAGGCCTTGAGGTCGCCGGCGTTCTGGCTCTGCGGTACCAGCATCAGCGGGCCGTTGATCGGCATCACCTCGTCCAGGAAGATCGCGATGTTCATCGCGCGCGGCTCGGGCATGCCGTCGTCGCGCTTCCAGGTGCCGTAATCCTGGTGCCATTGCCAGACATCGCCGGTGAAGGCGGATTTCGCGTTGATCTTGAACTGGTGCATGTAGACCTGCTCGCCGAACAGCTGCTCGACCGGGCCGATCATGCGCGGATGAGCACCCAGAATGCCGAACGCCTCGTTGTAGAGATGCGCGGCAAAGGCGGTGCGTGGCGCGCCGCTCTTCTCGCGCCAGACTTCCGGCCGGTTCGTGTCATAGATGCCGACCGCCTCGCGCGCGAGGAGATCGACCTCCTCCGGACTGAACAGTTCGGGCAGGAACAGCCAGCCCTCGTGGTGGAAGAACTCCAATTGCTCCTGGGACAGTTTCACGGCGCGTCCTCCTGTTTTGATTTGTTGTCGCTCGTCTTGGCCGGCCATCCACGTCTTGGCAGTGGCGGTCGCTACGCCGCCGCCTCTTCCGTCGCCCTCAATCTCTCCTCAGTCATCCGTCCCGCCGTCTGCGCGTGCGCAAGCGCCGCACGTTCGGCCGCCTTCGCATCTCCTGCGAGAATATGTCCGGCAATGTCGGCATGCTCGGCCCAGGCGCTGCCGCGATAATCGAGCTCCGACAGCACCGTCGCCATCGAGCGGCGCATATGGGGCCATTGCGGCGTAATCGTCTCCTCGATCACGGGATTGCCGGCGAGCCGATAGATCGCGCGATGAAACGCGACGTCGAGCGCGATCAGCTCGGCGAGCGTGGTCTTGCCATCGATCCCGCGTCCGGCGGCGAGCGCCGCCTCCAGCCGCGCGCGTCCCGCCGCATCGCCTGCGCGCTCCGCTGCCAGCCGCGCCGCCAAGGCATCGATTGCGCCGCGCACCTCGTAGAGCTGGCGGATGCGTGCGGGATCGAGCTGGGTGACTTCAAAGCCGCGCCGGCCGCTCTCGGCGACAAGTCCCTGCCGGTGCAACAGGTGCAGCGCATGCGACACCGGCTGGCGCGATACGCCGAGCCTGTCGGCGAGCTCGTTCTGCCGGATGCGCTGGCCGGGCTGCAGCGTGCGGTCGGAGATCGCCTCCAGGATCCGCGCATAGACCTGGTCGATCAAGTTCGGAAGCGGGTCGAGAGGGATCACGCCGGCAGCTCCGAGACCATGAGAGGGAATACGGAATTCCGAATTCAAGGATACGGCGAGGGGATAAGGGCGTCAAGCGCGGCCAAGGGGGCGTCCAGCCTCATTTCGCGCCACCTAAGTCATTGATATTGCTGGGCTCAGCTACTGTGCATGGGGTTGTTTTTGAGGAAAAAAGAGTGTGAGGCCACTTACTCCGCCAAAAACGCGTCCACCGCCTCGCCGAACTCCAGGGGCGCCTGCTCGAACATCCAGTGGCCGGCATTGGGGATCACGGCTGTCTTCGCCCCGGTGATGTGCTCGGCCAGCACACGCCACATCACCGACAGGCTCCCTGTCGTCGCCCCGCCGCCGATCAGGAGTGTCGGGGTCGTGATCGCCTGCGCGTCCGCGAGCGTGTAGGGCCTGCGCTGCTCGTTGATCTGGCCGAGGAAGGTGATCGCGTTGTCGCGCAATTGCTGCTTCGCCGCCGCCGGCACGCGCCGCCACGAGCCGTCGCCTTCGATGCCTTCGTAGAAGTTCTGCAGCGCGCCCTCGATGTCGCCGGCGCGGATCATCTCGACCGAGCGCGCCGTGCGCGCCGCCAGCGGCGGGTGCGCGGGCGTGCCTGCGGGCACCGGCAGGCTCGCATCGAGATCGCCGCCGGGTTCTGCAAGCACCAGCTTTCGCAACAGATCGGGCCGCGCCTGCGCCACGCGAAAGGCGATGTGACCGCCGCGCGAATGGCCCATCAGATCGACCGGCGCGGGTTCGACCTGCTCGATGAAAGCGATCACGTCAGCGACGTGCTGGGCCATCTTGTAATCGTCGCCGACGGCATCCCAATGTTCGGGAAAGAAATGCCGCAGGCTGACCGAGATCACGCGATGCGATTTCGACAGCGGACCGAGCACGGAGTACCAGGTGCGGAAATCGCCGAGCGTGCCGTGCACGCAGACCAGCGGCGGCCCCTCGCCCACTTCGAGATAGGCCATGTCGTAACCATTGACGCGAAGTGTCTGCATGATCAGCCCGCCAGAAAATCCAGCACCAGTTCGGAGAATTTCTGCGGCGCCTGCTCGAACATCGGGTGCGTTGCGTTTGGGATGACCGCCGTCCTGGAATACGACACATGCGCCGCGAGCGCATGCAGCACTTTCGGCAGCAGGCCCTTGGTCCGCGCGCCCAGGATGAACAGCGTCGGCATCCTGATGGACTCCGCGTCGGCCCTCGAGAACGGCGGGCGGTTGTCGCGGACCTGGCCGATCAGCGTGAAGGCGTTGTCACGCAGATTCTGCTTCACCAGGGCCGGCAGCCGCGGCCAGGTGCCGGGCCCTTCCAGCGTGTCGACGAAGACTGCAAGGCCGCCGTCGATGTCGCCGGCCGCGATCTTCTCGGCCGAGGCCGTGAACCGCGCCAGCAACGGCGAGGGGCCGCCGGCATAGTCTGGATCGAGGCTCGCGTCGAGCTCCCCGCCGGGCTCGGCCAGCACCAGCCGCCGGAGCAGGTCCGGCCGCCGCTGCGCCACGCGGAAGCAGATGTGCCCGCCGCGGGAATGGCCCATCAAATCAACCGGGCCGAGGTCGAGCTCCTCGATGAAGGCGATGACGTCGTCGACATGCTGGGCGATCGAATAGGTGTCGCCAACGCCATCCCAGCGATCGGGGAAGAAGTGCCGCAGGCTGACGGCCATCAGCCGGTGCCGCTGGGACAGCGGACCGAGCACGCAGCCCCAGACACGAAAGTCGTTGAGCGAACCATGCACGCAGACCAGCGGCGGCCGCCCTCGGTCTTCGCCCACGTCGAGATAGGGCATGTCGTATCCGTTGACGTGGAGGCTTTGCATTCTGGGCTCGCAAACAGGGAAGGCGGAACTCCTGTGCAAGATTCCCGGAAACCGGGTGGATCGCAACTATTTCCAAGTCTAGATTTGAGCTCAGTTCACATTGGGGCATGCGAGGGGAACGCAAGCCAAGGACGAAGTTATGACCGACCAGCATTTTGCCCTCTTCGACAGCAAGATCGGCCTTTGCGCCATTGCCTGGGGTCCGCGCGGCATCAACGGCACGCAACTGCCGATGGGCGGTGAGCAGAAGATCCGCACCCGCATCAGCCAGCGCCATGCCGATGCCAGCGAAGCCGCGCCGACCGCCGAAGTACAGCAGGCGATCGACCGCATCACAAAACTGCTCGCGGGCGAGCCGGATGACCTCACCGACATCCCGCTCGATCTCGATGGCGTGCCCGACTTCAACCGCGGGGTCTACGCGATCGCCCGCACCATTCCGCCGGGCAAGACCGTCACCTATGGCGACATCGCCAAGCAACTCGGCGGTGTCGAGCTGTCGCGCGACGTGGGCCAGGCGCTCGGCCGCAACCCGTGCCCGATCGTCGTGCCCTGCCATCGCGTGCTGGCGGCCGGCAACAAGCCCGGCGGCTTCTCCGCGAATGGCGGCGTGGTGACGAAGCTGAAGATGCTGGAGATCGAAGGCGCGCTGGTGAACCACACGCCGAGCTTGTTTGATTGAGGCGATGACGCCGCTGGCTAGATCTTCGCCGCCGCCATCGGCCAATATTTGTCGCGCAAATGCCGCTTCACCAGCTTCCCAGTGGGCGTGCGCGGCAGCTCGGCTTCGAAATCGATCGAGCGCGGGCATTTGATCGTCGAGAGGCGGCTCCTGCAATAGGCGATCAGGTCGGCCTCGAGCTCCTTGCCGGCGCGCTTGGGATCGTGCGGCTGCACCACCGCCTTGACCTCTTCGCCCATCTCCTCGTTCGGCACACCGAACACGGCGACGTCGGCGACCTCGGGGTGGGTGATGAGCACGTCCTCGGTCTCCTGCGGGTAAATGTTCACGCCGCCCGAGATGATCATGTAGGACTTGCGGTCGGTGAGAAAGAGAAAGCCATCCCTGTCGAGATAGCCGACGTCGCCGAGCGTCGACCAGCCTTTTGCGTTATAGGCCTTCTTCGTCTTCTCGGGATCGTTGTGATAGGCGAAAACCGGCGCATCGGCGAAATAGACCGTGCCGATCTCGCCCGTCGGCAGCTCCTCATCGTTCTCGTCCAGAATCTTGATCTTGCCGACCACGGCGCGGCCGACGCTGCCGCGGTGCTCCAGCCATTCTTTCGAGTTGCAGACGGTGACGCCGTTGCCTTCGGAGCCCGCGTAATATTCGATCAGGATCGGCCCCCACCATTCGATCATCTTGGCCTTGACCTCGACCGGGCAGGGGGCGGCGGCGTGGATCGCGCCCTTCAGTGTCGAGACTTCGTAGCGGTTACGGACCTCGTTCGGCAGCTTCAGCATGCGCACGAACATGGTCGGCACCAGCTGCGCCTGGGTCACCTTGTACTTTTCGACCAGTTTCAGGAAATCTTCGGCGTCAAAGTGCTCCATGATGATGGAGGTGCCGCCGAGCAGGACAGCCATCATGTTGAAGCGCAAGGGAGCGGCGTGATAGAGCGGTGCCGGTGAGAGATAAATAGTCTCGGCGTTCATGCCGCACATGCTGGCGCAGAGCACGCGCAGAAACGCGTTCGGCTCGTCGATCGGCTTGCCCTCGAAAGCCTTCTTGATACCCTTGGGCCGGCCCGTGGTGCCCGACGAATACAGCATGTCATAGCCGGCAACCTCGTCGGCAATCGGGGTTGTCGGCTGTGCGGCGGCTTCCTTGTCGTAGGAGCGGAAGCCGGCTTGCGGCTCGTCCATCATGTAGAAGACCGGCTCGCCGGGCGCACCCTTGATCAGCGTCTTGATCTGGTCGGCACATTTCGGTGTCGTGATCACGACCTTGGCGCCGCAATCGGCGATGATGTAGTCGATCTCGTCCTGCTTTAAATAGCGGCTGATCGCGGTGTAATAGAGCCCGCTGCGTTGCGCAGCCCAGCAGATCTCCATAAAGGCGAGGCGGTTCTCCATCAGCAGCGCGATGTGGTCGCCGGCCTTCAGCCCGAGCGAGCGGAACAGGTGCGCGCCCTGGTTCGAGAGCTCGTCGAGCTCGCGATAGGTAATCGCCTTGCCGGTCCCGGCCATTTGATAGGCGATCTTGTCGGGTGTGGCGCGGGCGTGGATGGAGGGGTGTGTCATGTCTCTGTTTACGCGGCTGGGAGTAACGTTCCCCGGATATCCGGGGTCCATTGTGAGGCATGGGTCCCGGCTCTGCGCCGCAGCGTTTCACGCTGCAGCGCGTCCGGGACACGAGAGGGCTTACAGCCGCTCCACGATCGTCACATTCGCCATGCCGCCGCCTTCGCACATGGTCTGCAGGCCATAGCGTTTGCCGCGCTGATGCAAGGCATGCACCAGCGTCGTCATCAGCTTGGTGCCGGAGCCGCCGAGCGGATGGCCGAGCGCGATGGCGCCGCCATTGACATTGAGACGTTCCGAATCGGCGCCGGTGGTCTTCAGCCACGCGGTCGGCACCGAGGCAAAGGCCTCGTTGACCTCGAACAGGTCGATGTCGTCGATCGCCATGCCGGCCTTCTCCAGCGCGCGCTTGGTGGCGTGCAGCGGTGCGTCGAGCATGATCACGGGATCGCCACCCATCATGGTCATGTGGTGGACGCGCGCCAGCGGCTTCACGCCGAGCTGCTTCAGGCCACGCTCGTTCACCACCATCACGCCGGAAGCGCCGTCGCAGATCTGGCTGGCGCTGGCCGCGGAGAGCTTGCCATTCTCGGCGATCAGCTTGACGCCCTTGATGCCGTCGAGTGTGGCGTCGAAGCGGATGCCCTCGTCGATGTGGTGGGTGTCCTTGGAGCCGTCGGCGCGGGTGATCTCAAGCGGCACGATCTCCGTCTTGAAACGGCCGGCCTGCGTCGCCGCGATCGCGCGCTGATGACTGTTGTAGGAGTACTCGTCGAGCTCATCCTTGGAGAGGCCGTACTTCTCGGCCATCATCTCGGCGCCGGTGAACTGGCTGAACACGATGTTGGGATAACGCTGCTCGATACCCGGGCTCTTGTAATTGCCAAAGCCGTTCTTGGCGGGAAGCTGCGACGACAGGCCCATCGGCACGCGCGTCATCGATTCCACGCCGGCGGCGATCACCACGTCCATCGCGCCCGACATAACGGCCTGCGCAGCAAAATGCAGCGCCTGCTGCGACGAGCCGCATTGGCGGTCGATCGAGGTGCCCGGCACGCTCTCCGGCAGTTTCGAGGCCATGATGGCGTTGCGCGCCACGTTGTTGGACTGCTCGCCGACCTGCATGACGCAGCCCATGATCACATCCTCGACCAGCGCGGGATCGACCTTGGTGCGGTCGACCAACTCGTCCAGCACCTTCGCGGCGAGATCGGCCGGATGCCATCCGGCGAGGCGGCCCCCCTTGCGCCCACCGGCGGTACGCGCAGCGGCGACGATATAAGCCTCGGCCATGTCGGTTTCTCCCTGGATTATTTTGAACGGTTGGTTGTCGGGGCGGGATTTAAGGGGCGACCGGTTGTTTAGTCAATCGATCAATTAACTCTTGTGGGGAGGCGCTGCTTGGGCTTATCTGCGGCCGCTCTTCCGCCAAAATCAGGGATCTCCGTGACTACCAGCGTACCGAACAGGCTCCCCAGCGGAAAGAATTCCACGGCAGAGAAATTGCTCGTGGCCGCGAGCGAGCTGATGATCGAACGCTCCTCGATCGAGATTTCCCTGAGCGACATCGCCCAGAAGTCCGGCGCCAACGCCGCGCTGGTCAAATATCACTTCGGCAACAAGGACGGCCTGCTGCTGGCGCTGCTCGAGCGCGACGCAGGAACGGAACTGTCCAACCTGGAATATCTGCTGGCGCAGCCGATCACGCCGACCGCGAAGCTGAAGCTGCACATCGGCGGCATCATCCGCGCCTATCACCGGTTTCCCTACATGAACCGGTTGATTCACTATCTGCTGCACGAGAGCGTCGCGGGCTCCGCGGACGAAGTCTCGAAATTCTTCGTCGCACCGCTGCTGGATTTCCATCGCCGCCTGCTCGCCGAAGGTGTCAGTCAGGGCGAATTCCGCGCCACCGATCCCGTGCTGTTCTACACCAGCCTGATCGGCGCCTGCGATCATTTGTTCTTCGGCCGGCACGCGATGTCACGCGCGACCGGCGTCGGCCCGGTCACCGACGACGTCTGCCGGCAATATATCAAGCACATGGAAACGCTGATCTGCGGCGGCATTCTCACGAATATCGAGGAAGCCGCCGCGGCCGGATGATCCGGCCAGAACGCAGAAGTCTAGAGAAGAAACGCCCAAGGAAAAGGTTCGAGGAAAGGTACAAGCGATGCAGTTGAAAGACGTAGCCGTTCTCATCACCGGCGGCGGGTCGGGCCTTGGTGCCGCGACCGCCCGCGCCATGGCCGCCAAGGGCGCCAAGATCGGCGTGATCGACCAGAGCAAGGAAAACGCCGAGAAGGTCGCCGCCGAAGTGAAGGGCATCGCGCTTCATGCCGACGTCACCAGCGAGGAGCAGATCAAGGCGGCGATCGCCAATGCGGAAGCCGCGCACGGCGTCGCGCGCGTGCTGATGAACTGCGCCGGCATCGGCGGCTCGCAGCGCATCGTCGGCCGCGATGGAGTCTACCCGCTGGAAAAGTTCGCGCGCATCATCAACGTCAATTTGATCGGCACGTTCAACTGCCTGCGTCTGTTCGCCGAGCGCTTGGTCACGATCGAGCCGGTCGGTGAAGAGCGCGGCGTCATCGTCAACACTGCTTCGGTCGCGGCTTACGAAGGCCAGATCGGCCAGATCGCCTATGCAGCGTCGAAGGGCGGCGTCGTCGGTCTCACGCTGCCGGCCGCGCGCGACCTCGCGAGCCAGAAGATCCGCGTCAACACCATCGCCCCCGGGCTATTCCTGACGCCGCTGCTGATGGGCTTGAACGAAGAGGCCCGCAAGAGCCTCGGTGCCCAGGTGCCGCATCCTGCGCGTCTCGGCGACGCCAATGAATACGGGTCGCTGGCCGTGCACATCGTCGAGAACCCAATGCTCAATGGCGAAACCATTCGCCTCGACGGCGCGATCCGCATGGCGCCGCGGTAGAGCTCTTTTTCCTTCTCCCCTTGTGGGAGAAGGTGGCGCGCTCCTGAGCGCGCCGGATGAGGGGTTCTCTCCACGATCTCACCTGTGGAGGCAGACCCCTCACCCGAGCGAATGCGCGGCGCGTGACGTACATGCCCTCTCCCACAAGGGAGAGGGCGCAGTAATCGGCACCATCGTTGCGGATGAAGGAAGTCGCGCGCATGTCCCAACCGCTGCTGATCGAGCACAATGACGGCGTCGACACCGTGACGCTCAATCGTCCTGAACACCTCAACGCGCTCGATCCTGCGTTGATCGACGCGCTCAACGTCTACTTCCAAGGCCTTCAGCGCAACCGCGACACGCGCGTCGTGGTGTTGAAGGGCGCCGGCAAGAATTTCTGTGCGGGCCTCGACCTCAAGGCGGCGATGGCGCGCCGTGCCGGCCAGCAGGAGCCGCCTGATGTCACCGAGTCGCTGGATTCGCAGCGGCGCATCGCCGACATCGTGATGCTGATGCGGCGCTGTCCGCAGCCGATCCTCGCGCTGGTACAGGGCGCGGCGGCCGGCGGCGGCTTTGCGCTGGCGCTCGCCTCCGACATCCGCATTGCGACGAGATCGGCGCGGATGAACTGCGCCTTCATCAAGCTCGGCCTTGGCGGCTGCGACATTGGCACCAGTTATTTTCTTCCACGCCTTGTCGGTGTCACCGTGGCATCGGAGCTGATCCTCACGGGACGCTTCATCGGCGCCGAGCGGGCGCTCGCGGTCGGGCTGGTCTCCGAGGTCGTCGACGAGGACAAGCTCGATGAGGCCGCCGAACCCTATGTCGACGCGATGATCACGGCCTCGCCCGTGGGCCTACGCCTGTCCAAAGAATGTCTCAACATGAGCGTCGATGCCGGATCGCTGGAAGCCGTAATCGCGATGGAGGATCGCAACCAGGTCCTGTGCAGCCGCTCCGAGGAATTTTCGGAAGGCATCAGGGCCTTCCTTGAGAAGCGAAAGCCTGTCTATATCAGGCGCTGACAATGAAGATCCGTAAAGGACGAGAAATTCCGGGAGACGCACTATGAGTGGAAGCGCGGCGGCGGTGATGACGAAACCCGCCTTTCGCAAGGTCAAGTGGCTTGGGCGCGACATCGACGTCGAGCGCCGCGACGACGGCACGGTGGTGCTGAAGTCGCGCATCCCGCTGCAGACCTACGAGAAGCATATTCCGGCTTCGCTGGCAAAATGGGCGAAGGAAGCGCCAGAGCGGATCTGGCTTGCCCAGCGCGGTGGCCCGAACCGCGAATGGCGCAAATTGTCCTATGGCGAAGCCAAGCGCATCGTGGATGCGCTGACGCAAGGCCTGCTTAACCTTGCGCTCGACGGCCGCCCGGTCACAATCCTCTCCGGCAATTCGATCGAGCACGCGCTGATGACGCAGGCCGCGATGCAGGCGCGCGTGCCGGCCGCGCCGGTCTCGCCGGCCTACTCCTTGATGAGCCATGATCACGTCAAGCTGAAATACCTGTTCGACCTGATCAAGCCCGGCGTGGTGATGGTGCAGGACGGCCCGACCTTCGAGAAGGCGCTGAAAGCGCTCGATCTCACCGGCGTCACCATCGTTCACGTCTTGCGGCCCTGCGATGGCATCGAGAGCGTCAGTTTTGCCGAGCTCGCGGCGACAGCTGTGACTGCCGATGTCGAAGCGTCGATCGCGAAGATCACGCCTGAGACCGTCGGCAAACTGCTGTTCACGTCAGGCTCGACCGGCATGCCCAAGGCCGTCATCAACACGCAAGCGATGATGTGCGCCAATGCGGCCATGATGATGCAGGTGCGGCCACGCGATCCCGGCGGTCCGATCTCGACCATGCTGGACTGGATGCCCTGGAACCACACCATGGGCGGCAATGCGGCGTTCCACCCGATCCTGGTCGATGGCGGCACGCTCTATATCGATGACGGCCGTCCGATGCCGGGGCAGTTCGAGGAGACTCTCCGGAATCTGCGCGAGATCTCGCCGACCTATTACGCCAACGTCCCCGCCGGCTATGCCGCGCTCGCCGCCGCCATGGAGAAGGACGAGGCGCTGTGCCGCTCCTTCTTCAAGAATCTCTCGATCATGGCCTATGGCGGCGCGCGGCTGCCTGATGACCTCTACGACCGCATGCAGGCTCTCGCCGTGAAGACCACCGGCGAGCGCATCGTGTTCTACACCGGCTGGGGCTCGACCGAGACCGCGCCGACATCGACCGGTACCTATTGGGACACCGAGCGCGTCGGCCTGATCGGCCTGCCGTTCCCCGGCGTCGAGTTGAAGATGGTGCCGTTCGGCTCGAAATACGAGCTGCGTCTGCGCGGCGTCAACGTCACGCCGGGCTATTTCGGCCAGCCTGACCTGACGAAGAAGATGTTCGACGAGGAAGGTTTTTATTGCATCGGCGACGCCGGAATCTTCGTCGACGACACCGATCCGGTGAAGGGCATCATCTTTGCCGGCCGGGTGGTCGAAGATTTCAAGCTGACCACCGGCACCTTCGTCCATGTCGGCTCGCTGCGCACCGATGCGATCGCCGCCGCGACGCCCGTCGTGCATGATGCCCTGGTCGCGGGGCAGGATCGCGCCTTCATCGGCTTGCTGGCCTGGCCGAACCTGCATGCCTGCCGTCAACTCGTCGGCAAGCCTGATCTCAGCTTCGAGGATGCAGTGACGCATCCCGAGGTGATCGCTTGCTTCAGGCGCGGGCTGGAAGCTCACAACCGGGAGTGCGAAGGCGCCAGCAGCCGCATCATCGCGCGCGCCATGCTGATGGCGGAACCGCCTTCGATCGACGGCAACGAGCTCACCGACAAGGGCTACATCAACCAGCGCGCCGGCCTGGAACGTCGTGCCGCGCTGGTGGGGCGGCTCTATGCTGACAAGCCTGACCAGGACGTCATCATTCTCAAGTAATCGACATCAGCAACACGGATACGCGCCATGAATTTCGATTTCTCCGACGACCAGAAGCAGCTCCGCGATCAGGCGCGCAAATTCCTCACCGAGAAGTGCCCACCCAAGGCAGTGCGCGCAGTCCTCGACGGCAAGGTGCCGTACGACAAGGAGCTGTGGAAAGGCCTCGCCGAGATGGGTTTTCTCGGCGTCGCCATTCCCGAGGATTTTGGTGGCGCCGGCGCCGGTCATCTCGAACTTTGCGTGATCGCCGAAGAGATGGGCCGGGCGAACGCACCGGTGCCGTTCTCCTCGACTGTTTACCTGGCTGCCGAAGCGCTGCTGATCGCGGGCAGTGACGCGCAGAAGAAAAAATGGTTGCCGGCCATTGCCTCGGGCGAGGCGATCGGCACGCTGGCGCTGTTCGAGGGCAAGGGCAATCCGTCACCGAAGAACGTCAAGCTCACGGCTGCGAATGGCGTGCTCAACGGGGTCAAGAAGCCGGTCGCCGATGGTACGATCGCCGACTTCGCGGTGGTGGCGGCACGCACGGGATCGAGCGGACGCGACGGCGACATCTCCTTGTTCATTGTCGATCTCAGGGCCGGCGGAGTCGAGGTGAAAAGCCTGACCAATCTCGATCCGACCCGCGGGCAGGCGGAGATCACTTTCAGGGATTGCAAGGCCGAGCCCCTGGGCGCGGCCGGCGAAGGCTGGAGCATCTTGACTCAAGTGCTCGATCGCGCTGCGGTGCTCTGCGCATTCGAGCAGGTGGGCGGCTCCGACCGCGCGCTGGAGATGGGCCGCGACTACGCGCTCGACCGCATCGCCTTCGGGCGACAGATCGGCTCGTTCCAGGCCGTCAAGCACATGCTGGCGGACATGTACGTGTCGGCAACGCTGGCGCGTTCCAACAGCTATTACGGCGCCTGGGCGCTCTCGACCAACGCCGCGGAGCTGCCGGAAGCCGCCGCCGCGGCCCGCATCAGCGCGACGCAGGCGTTCCAGCACTGCGCCAAGAACAACATCCAGGTTCACGGCGGCATGGGTTTCACCTGGGAGTTCGACTGCCACATGTACTACCGCCGCGCCAACGCGATGGCGCTCGGGCTCGGCAGCCTGTCCTATTGGGAAGACCAGTTGATCGACCGCATGCGCAAGAAGAACGCGGCGTAGGCGAAAGGCAACGTCATGAACTTCGACGACACTCTGCAAGAAGCCGAATTTCGCGCCACGGCTCGCGCCTGGATCGCGGCAAATGCGCCCAAGCAGTACGAGGAGGAGCTTCGCAAGTCCTCGCTCGGCCGCACGCAATTGAAGAACGCCAACATTCTGGAAGTGGCAAAGGCCTGGCAGAAGAAGAAGGCAGATGCCGGCTGGGCCTGCCTGCATTGGCCGAAGGAGTATGGTGGCCGCGGTTCGTCGCCGATCGAACGTGTGATCTGGCAGCAGGAAGAAGGGCCGTTCGGCCAGCTATCCCGCATGTTCATCATCGGCCACGGCATGTGCGGGCCGACCATGATGGCGTTCGCGCGCGAGGAGCATAAGCGCGCCTATTTGCCGCCACTCGCCTCCGGCGAAAAGGTCTGGTGCCAGCTGTTCTCCGAGCCCGCCGGCGGCTCCGACGTTGCGGGCCTACGCACGCGCGCCGAGAAGGATGGCGATGACTGGGTGATCAACGGCCAGAAGATCTGGACGTCGGGCGCGCACTATTCCGATTACGGCATTCTGCTCACCCGCACCGATCCGACCGTGCCCAAGCACAAGGGCCTTACCATGTTCTTCCTGGACATGAAGAGCCCTGGCGTCGAGGTGCGGCCGATCAAGCAGGCGAGCGGCGCTTCCGACTTCAACGAAGTCTATTTCACCAACGTCCGCATTCCCGATCACCAGCGCCTCGGCGAGGTCGGTGACGGCTGGAACGTCTCGCTGACCACGCTGATGAACGAGCGCAGCGCGATCGGCGCGGCCGTCTCGACCGGCTTCCCCGAGCTGTTCGAATATTGCTCCAGCCTGATGCTGGACGATGGCCCGGCAATCGAGGACCGCGCGGTGCGCGCGAAGCTGGCGAGCTGGGCGGCGAAAGCGAGCGGACTGAAATACACCAGCATGCGCGCGATCTCGGCGCTGTCGAAGGGCGAGCGTCCGGGACCGGAGAACTCCATTGGCAAGCTGGTCGCGGGCTCCATGATCCAGGATGTCGCGACCTATGCGCTGGATCTGCAAGGCGCTGCCGGTGTGATCAGCGGTGCCGAAGATTCCGAACTCGCCGGCCGCTTCCAGGCGATGCTGCTGCGCGCGCCGGGAACCCGTGTCGAAGGCGGCACTGACGAGATCATGCGCAACATCATCGCCGAGCGGGTGCTGGGCCTGCCCGGCGACATCCGTGTCGACAAGGACGTGCCGTTCAACAGGATCCTGACGAAGGGAAGAGGCTGATGATCCTCATCCTGAGGAGCCGCGGAGCGCGGCGTCTCGAAGGATGCAGGCCCAACGGGGGCCTCGTGGGTCGAGACGGCGCTGCGCGCCACTCACCATGAGGGACTAAGACAGAGCAAGAACGAAGAGGTCCGCCATGAATTTCGACGACACCCCGCAGGAAGCCGCCTTCCGCGAGACCGCGCGCAAATGGGTTGAGGCCAACGCGCCGAAGGAGTTTTTGGCTGAGCTGTCAAAATCCTCGCTCGGCCGCATCCGGCTGGCCAACCACGACATCGTCGATGTCGGCAAGGCCTGGCAGAAGAAGAAGGCCGAAGGCAATTGGGCCTGCCTGCATTGGCCCAAGGAATATGGCGGCCGCGGTGCGACGCCGATCGAGCGCGTGATCTGGCAGCAGGAGGAAGGCGTCTATGGCAAGCTGACGCAGCCGTTCCAGATCGGCGAGGGCATGTGCGGGCCAACCGTGATGGCTTTTGGCAGCGAGGAGGCCAAGCGGCGCCATTTGCCGAAGCTGGCCGCGGGCGAGGAGATCTGGTGCCAGCTGTTCTCCGAGCCATCAGCGGGCTCTGACGTCGCGGGCTTGCGCACGCGCGCGGAGAAGAAGGGCGACAATTGGATCGTCAACGGCCAGAAGATCTGGACCTCGGGTGCGCACTATTCCGACTACGGACTTTTGATCGCGCGCACCGATCCCAATGTGCCCAAGCACAAAGGTCTCACCATGTTCTTCCTGGACATGAAGAGCCCCGGCGTCGAGGTGCGCCCGATCAAGCAGGCCAACGGCATGCAGGAGTTCAACGAGGTCTATTTCACCGACGTCGTCATTCCCGACAGCCAGCGTCTTGGCGCCATCGGCGAGGGCTGGAGCGTGTCGCTGACCACGCTGATGAACGAGCGCATGTCGATCGGCTCGCGGCTTGCGACCGGCGTCCCGGAGATGTTCGAGTTCTGCTCCAACCTGATGCTGGAGGATAGCCCCGCCATCGACGATCCCGCCGTGCGCTCAAAACTCGCGAGCTGGGCGGTGAAGTCGAGCGGGCTGAAATACACCAGCTACCGCGCGATCTCGGCGCTGTCCAAGGGCGAGCGGCCGGGACCGGAAAATTCGATCGGCAAGCTCGTCTCCGGCATGATGCTACAGGACATCGCAACCTATGCCATGGACCTCCAGGGCGCGGCCGGCGTTCTCACCGGCACGGACGAGGAGACCGTGCAGGGCCAGTTCCAGCAGATGCTGCTGTCCTCGCCTTCGATGCGCATCGCGGGCGGCACCGACGAGATCTTGCGCAACATCATCGCCGAGCGCGTGCTGGGATTGCCGGGCGACATCCGCGTGGACAAGGACGTGCCGTACAACAAGATTCCGACCAAGGGGCGTTGACATCTCGTGTCCCGGACGCGCGAAGCGCGAGCCGGGACCCAAGAGCCATAATAGACAGGCCACAATGGGCCCCGCCTCAGCGCCGCATCACTTCGTGCTGCGTCGCGTCCGGGGCACGAAAGCGAGCTTAAGCAATGGACGCTGCAGTCAATCATAACAACCGCATCGGCGTGCTCGAAGAGCTGCTCAACGAGCGCTACTCGGTGCGCGCCTTCCTGGCCAAGGAAGTCGATCGCGCGACGATCGAGCACGTGCTGACCACCGCCCAGCGCACGGCGTCCTGGTGCAACAGCCAGCCCTGGCAGGTCGTCATCGCCAGCGGCGAGGCCAAGGAGCGTTTCCGCAAGCTGATCTACAAGGAGGCTTCGGGCGGGCTCGGGGACGACTATGATTTCACGCCGCCGCGCGAATATCTCGGCGCTTATCTCGAACGCCGCCGCGAGAGCGGTTTTCAGCTCTACAACACGCTCGGCATCGCGCGCGGAGACAAGATGGCCTATGCCAAGCAGGCGCTGGAGAACTACAATTTCTTCGGCGCGCCGCATGTGGCCATCATCCATACCGACGAGCCGCTCGGCATCTACGGTGCGATCGATTGCGGCGCCTATGTCTCGAACTTCATGCTGGTCGCGCAGGCGCTCGGGCTCGGCACAATTCCGCAGGCGGCGCTCGCGCGCCACTCCGGCCTGATCCGCCGCCATTTCAATTTGCCTGATGATCGCCGCATCGTTTGCGGTATCTCGTTCGGCTATGCCGACAATGCCCACAAGGTCAACAGCTACCGGACGTCGCGTGCGAGCCTGGCCGAGACCGTGACCTTCGTGGACGAGTGATCGAGGCGATGCACGCTTCGTATTGGACGTGATCCCGTTCGCGCGAAAAGACGGCCGCGGATGCGGCCGCCTTCATCGCGGTCTCAGTTCGATTGACGCCGGCCGTCAGCCGCCGCTGCCGCCGATCACGGCGCGAATGGTCTCGTCGGGCCCGAAATCCTCGGCGCCGTCGACATAGAGCAGCGCCGCGAGCTTGGAGCGCGCACGGTTGACGCGGCTCTTGATCGTGCCGACTGCGCAGCCGCAGATCGAAGCCGCGTCCTCATAGGAGAAGCCGGAGGCGCCGACGAGGATCAGCGCTTCACGCTGGTCCTGCGGAAGCTTGTCGAGCGCCGTGCGGAATTCCTCGAACTCAAGATGGGCGTTCTGCGAGGGCTGCGTCTTCAGCGTCTTAGCATAATTGCCTTCGGCATCCTCGACTTCCCGCCGCCGCTTGCGATAGTCGGAGCGGAACAGGTTGCGCAGGATCGTGAACAGCCATGCCGGCAGATTGGAGCCGGGCTGGAACGAGTCGATGTTGGCGAGCGCCCGCAACAGCGTCTCCTGGACCAAATCGTCGGCGCGGTCCGCATTGCCGCTGAGCGAGATGGCAAACGCGCGCAGACTGGGCACGGCCGCCAGGATGTCGTTACGCAGGGAATCCGTGAGAGGCATCAATCCCTCCCATTGTTGTCGTTAGAGCCGCCACCATTTTCCACTTGGGGGGTCGCTCCCGGCGCATCAAGTTTCTTGATCAGTTCCGCGAACCGGTCCGGAACCCCCTGCCGCACCACGTCGTCGTACATGGCGCGCAGCTGGTGCCCGATCCGGGACTGGATCTCCGGAGTGAGCCCTCCCTTGCCGGGGGTCGTGCTTTTGCTGGCTTGAGACTTGAGATCTTTCATGACCTGTTCCACGTTTCCCCGAGTTAAGTAGCTGTAAAATCGAGAAGTTCTCTCAACCGGGAGCCGTTCCCTGGATAGGCTCAATGCGAGCTGCGAGAAAAAGTTCCGCCCCCATGCGGAACTTTTCTTGGTCTGAGGCGTAATCAGCCCAGCAGGGGAACCCGGGCCCCCCGCCTAACGCCTGCACGTCAAGGTCGGCCCGAAGATGATATGGAGTGGGGATGTCCCGTTCACAGCTCGTTGCTGAACACTTGCCGTTGTTGCGCCGGTACGCACGCGCCCTGACGGGCAGCCAGTCCTCCGGTGACGCCTATGTCGCAGCCATGTTGGAAGCCATGCTGGGAGATCCGTCGGTGCTCGACGAGAGCCACGGGCCGCGCGCCGGCCTGTTCCGGCTGTTCACCCAAATCTGGAATTCCGTTTCCGTCAACGACGATTCCGAGGTGACGAACCTGCCGATGCCGCCGGAGCGGCGGCTGTCCAACATCACGCCCTTGCCGCGGCAAGCCTTCCTGCTGCTCTCGCTCGAGGGATTTTCGGAAGAAGAGGTCGGCTACATTCTCGGCACCGACGTCGGTGAGACGCGCCGGCTTGCGGATGCCGCAGGGCGTGAGATGGCAGCCGAGATCGCCACTGACGTGCTGATCATCGAGGATGAGACCTTCATCGCCATGGATCTCGAGAGCCTGGTGAAGAACCTCGGCCACAATGTCGTCGGCGTCGCCCGCACCCACGCCGATGCGGTCGCGCTGGCAAAGAACAAGCGACCGGGCCTGATCCTCGCCGACATCCAGCTCGCCGACGGCTCGTCGGGCCTCGACGCCGTCAACGAGCTGCTCCGCACCTTCGAAGTGCCGGTGGTGTTCATCACCGCATACCCCGAGCGCTTCCTCACCGGCGAGCGACCGGAGCCGGCCTTCCTGATCTCGAAACCGTTCCAGCCGGCGATGGTGTCGGCGGTGGCGAGCCAGGCGCTGTTCTTCCAGCGCAACTCCCGCAACCGCGCGCCGAAGGTACCGGCGGCGTAACGAAGGCGCCAGCGCCCGGCATTTTGACGAAATCCGATCCGGCGTGCCGCAAGGTGCGCCGGATTTTTGTTGATCCGGTTGTCACGCTTGACGGCCATCGAATTCGCCGCTCATACCTCGCGCAGCGGCCGTTGCAGCCGCGGTGCCATCGGAGACGTGTTCATGGACCAGCAACTCCTCGATCGCCTCGCCATCCGCGACCTCGTCGAGAACTGGGCGGTGTGGCGCGATGCCGGCGATTGGGAGCGTTTTGCCACCGTCTGGCACGAGGAAGGCTGGATGTCCGCCACCTGGTTTCAGGGGCCGGCGCGGGATTTCATGCGGGTCAGCCAGGAGGGGTTCGCCAAGGGCGTGCGCATCCTGCATTTCCTCGGTGGCTGCAGCATCGATCTCGAGGGGGCGCGCGCCATCGCGCAGACCAAGATGACCATCTCGCAGCGCGCACCGGTGCACGACGTGCCCTGCGACGTCGTCTGCACCGGGCGCTTCTACGATTTCCTGGAGAAGCGGCAGGGAAAATGGGGCATCGTCCGCCGCCAGCCGATCTACGAGAAGGACCGGATCGACCCGCTTGATCCCTCCGCGACGCTTCAGCTCGACCAGAAAGCCCTTGCCGCGCTGCCCGAAGGCTACCGCCACCTCGCCTACATGCAGGAGCTGATCGGCTACAAGGTCAAGCGCGACATGCCAGGCCTCACCGGGCCCGAGGTTGAGAAGCTCTATGCGGAGGGGCGGGAGTGGCTTGCGGGGAAGGCGAACTGAACGCCAGACAAAAGTAAGGCGCGACTGGCATCACCACAGTCGCGCCCTACGTCGCCGGCTTATGGGGCAGGGGGGAATAGCCGGCTGTTGATACGACTCCCGTCCCTGAAAGTCGTTCCAGGGGGTTGCAAAATTTTTCGTGGGGCCATCCTTTTCGCACCCTGCCTTTTCGCACACGGTTAAGTGATCTTAACGCCTGAGAACTCTGGGTCCTCTCCTCGCGTTGTTCCCGCGATCGCCATGGGGCGAGGGACCGACAGCCATGTCACAGATTCAAAAGGTATTTTTAGGCGCCGTCGCGATCGCCGCGACGCTTGGCGCCGTCCAGGTCGGCGCCGTGCAGCTGGCCTCCGGCCATGATCCGGCCGACCGCTGGCAGGCGGTCGCTGACAAGCCGGGCCATAACGTCAATCGCTCCAGCAAAGCGGACCGGCTGGCCGACATCAAGCAGGCTGAGGTTCCGACCCGCACCGTGTCGATGCGGCTGAACGATCTGGCCGACACGTCGGTGCTGCTGCGGGTCCCCGCGGTGATCGAGACCGGCAACGCCAAGCCGCCGGTGTTGCTCCCGGACCAGAAGCAGAGCCGCAAAAAGCCGACGATCGCCTGCGAGCCGATGGTCAGCTCCCTGACCGAGGTCGCAAAGCTGCTCCAACCCGGCCGCTGTGTGACTTGATCGGCTTTGGCCACGGACAAGTCGCCCTCCGCCCGGAGGGCGATTGCTGACGTCTACTTGATCCCCTGCCCCCTCGCGTTATATCCCGGGTTTCTTCCTCTTTGGATTGACCGGGTAAACGCATGACGACGTCAGACACGGCTGTGCATACGCAGCCCTTCCAGGCCGAGGTTTCCGAGCTTCTGCACCTGATGGTGCATTCCGTCTATTCCGAGACCGATATCTTCCTGCGCGAGCTCGTCTCCAATGCCTCTGACGCCTGCGACAAGCTGCGCTATGAGGCCATCGCGAATCCGGCGCTGCTGGGCGAAGGCGACGCGCTCAAGATCCGGATCATTCCGAACAAGACGGCCGGAACGCTTGCGATCGCCGACAATGGCATTGGCATGGAGCGGCAGGAGCTGATCGACCACCTCGGCACCATCGCCCGCTCGGGCACCAAGGCCTTCGTATCGAAGCTCAAGGAGGCCAAGGATGGTCTCGGCCTGATCGGCCAGTTCGGCGTCGGCTTCTATTCCGCCTTCATGGTAGCCGACAAGATCGTCGTGGTGAGCCGCCGCGCCGGCGAGAGCGACGTCTGGACCTGGACGTCCTCGGGCGGCTCGGGCTTCGAGATCGCGCGTGCCAGCGAGGAGGATGCGGGCCGCGTGCAGCGCGGCACCGAGATCGTCCTGCATCTCAAGGACGATGCGAAGAAATATCTCGAAGCTTACGAGATCGAACGTATCGTCGGCGCTTATTCCGACAACATCCTCTTCCCCATCGAGCTCGTGCCTGAAGGGGGCGAACCGCGTCAGATCAATTCTGCGAGCGCGCTGTGGCAGCGCTCGAAATCCGAGCTCACGCCGGAAGACTACAAGAAGGCCTATCAGCAGATCGCCTCCGCCTTCGACGATCCCGCGATGACGCTGCATTATCGCGCGGAGGGACGTTACTCCTACGCCGTGCTGCTGTTCGCGCCCTCGACGAAGCCGTTCGACCTGTTCGAACCGAACCGCAAGGGGCGCGTCAAGCTCTATGTCCGCCGCGTGTTCATCACTGACGATGCCGATCTGCTGCCGGGCTATCTCCGCTTCATCCGCGGCGTCGTCGACAGCGAGGATCTCCCGCTCAACATTTCCCGCGAGATGCTTCAGAACAATCCGCAGCTCGCGCAGATCCGCAAGGCCGTGGCGACCCGCGTGCTGTCCGAGCTCGAAAGCCTGGCGGAGAAGGATCCGGAGAACTTCGCGAAGATCTGGGAGGCCTTCGGCGCGGTGCTGAAGGAAGGCATCTACGAGGATTTCGAACGCCGAGAAAAGCTGCTCGCGCTGTCGCGTTTCACCACGACCTCGGGCGAGAAGCGCTCGCTCAAGGACGTCGTCGCCGGTTTCAAGCCGAACCAGACCGAGATCTATTATCTCGTCGGCGACAGCATCGACCGGCTGAAGTCGAACCCCCGGCTCGAGGCGGCGACTGCGCGCGGCATCGAAGTTCTGCTGCTGTCCGATCCCGTCGACGCCTTCTGGACCTCGATGCCCTCGGAGTTTGACGGCAAGCCGCTGAAGTCGCTGAGCCAAGGCGATCTCAATCTCGACCTGATCCCGCGCGTCGACGAAGCCGACGAGGCGAAAAAGGACGAGCCGCCCGCCGACGAGGCCGCCACCATCGCGGTGATCAAGGCCGCGCTCGGCGAGCGCGTCAGCGACGTCAAGGCCTCGACGCGTCTTACCAGCTCCGCGTCCTGCCTCGTCGCCGACAGCCAGGGCCCGAGCCGCGAGCTCGAGCGCATCCTGTCTCAGCAGAACCGTGGCATGCGCACCAAGCCGATCCTTGAGATCAACCTGCGCCATCCGCTGGTGACGGCGATCACGAAGGCTCAGGCCGGCTCCAAGATGGTTGACGATCTCAGCCTGCTCCTGCTCGAACAGGCGCAGATCCTAGACGGCGAGCTGCCGGAGGACCCTGCGGCGTTTGCGGCAAGGTTGAACCGGCTGGTGTTGCAAGGGCTCGGCGCGTAGCGGGCGCAGTGCACCGCACTCACCTTGCCGTCATCTGCGCGCAGGAACGGTCGCCTCTGCCATGGTGTTATGCCATACGAGGTGGCCGGCATCCGGGCCGCCGACATGGCCGACATGACAGATTCGAGGATTTCTCCATGCGTTTGCCGATCCTGACCCTGACCGCAATTGCCACGCTGTTCGTGGCGGCAGATGCCAGCGCCCAGACCTACGATCCGCGTTACCCGGTGTGCATGCACGTCTATACGCCCGGTAGTTTTGGCGGGGGCGGTGGCGATTATTTCGATTGCTCCTTCACCTCGCTGCCGCAGTGCCGCGCCACGGCCTCGGGCCGCTCGGCAAGCTGCGACGTCAATCCCTACTATGCGTTCGACCAACCCCCGCCGCCGCCGCGCCGGCGCCACAAGAACGTGCACTAGCGATCCGCAACGGCCTTCAGGGGGAATTTTCATGCATCGCTTGTTCGGCCTGATCATGACCGTCGGTGCCCTGCTCACGGCCGCGCCGTCGCATGCACAGACCTTCGATCCGCGCTATCCCGTCTGCATGCACGTCTATTCCGGTGCAAACGGCGGTGGCGGGGAGTGGTACGATTGCTCCTTCACCTCAGTGCCGCAGTGCCGAGCTACGGCTTCCGGCCGCTCCGCCAGCTGCGATCTCAATCCGTATTATCCGTTCAACGCACCGCCGCAGCGCTTGCGCCATCAGCGAGGCGGCTAGGGCTCACCGCCCGTTCGGCCGTCAATCAGACGGAGTATGCAGGGCTAGCTGCCGTGGGGCGCCTCGTTGGCCGCGGTGACGATCGCGTCGGTCAACTGCCAGGTCATCTTGTCCGTGGTCCAGTCGCTTGCGTGCAGCCTGCTGTCGTCGCCCGGGTCGACCATGCGGTCGAACGAAATTCTTGCAACGTCGTGCCAGCCCTTCATCAGCGCGAAGCGGCGAAAGACGTTGACCCGCTTTGCATGCGCGATCTCGCTGATCGCTGCGACCATCGCGTTCGCCTTGTCGGCCTTGGCCGGCGTCAGCACCGCCGGCACATATTGCAGATCCATTAGGATGACGTCGATCCCTCCGTCCACAAGCAGCTGATCGACGCCGTCAGCGATGGCCCTCCTGGTTTCGTCGAAGGTCGGTGGATTCTGATCGGCCGATTGCCACACCGCATTGGTGCCGACCTGCCAGATCACGAGATCCGGCTTCTGGTCGAAGACGTCGTGCTTGAACCGCAAAAGCTCCTTGGGAGCCTCTTCGCCGCCGACGCCCCGGTTGATGACATCGATCCCGGGCTTCGGAAATATGCTCCGAAGGTCCGCCAGCAATCGTTGCGGATAGGGCGCGATGCCTCCTTCGCCCGCCGTGGTCGACGAGCCGATCGCGACCACCTTGACCTGTCCGCGCCTCAGGCCATTGGCAAAATTGGTCAGCGGCTGCTCGAACGGCGCGGCCTGGACGGGAAATTCAGACGAGCCGAGAGCCACAGGTCGTCTCCCTTTCGCAACCGGGACAATGCAGGGTCAAAAAGACTAACCCGTTTGCCCGGAGCCGCCTAGCCTCACGCCCCGACAACTGGCTTTGCTATTGCAAGAACTGCCAGGCGGCGCACCTCGATCGCCTCCGGTTTGGTAAAGGATCACTAGAGTTAATCGTGCACTAACCCGGTTTTACCTTGTCTCTTAACATCTGGGCAGGGCGTGCGAGCTAAGCTGCCGGAAACCCGCAGACACGTAAAGAATGAACGGCATGACAACCGGCGTCATCGAGCAACCGAAAGCCGCGCGCGCACCTTCGGCTTCGAAAATCTGGCTGAAGGCGATCGAGCTCACCGCACGGATCGAGACGTTGCCGGGCCGGCTGTTCGCCGATGTCGTCGACGATTGGGCGCAGCGCCAGCCAGATCGCGTTGCGCTGACCACCGATGACGCGAGCCTCGACTATGAGGGACTTTCGAAACGCATCAATCGTTATGCGCGCTGGGCGCGCTCGGCCGGTGTGGCCAAGGGCGGCACTGTCGCGCTGATCATGCCGAACGGCATCGATTATGTCGCGGCCTGGCTCGGCATCAGCCGCGTCGGCGGCGTGGTCGCGCTGATCAACACCAAGCTCGTCGGGCACTCGCTCGCGCATTGCGTCGGAGTCGCAAAGCCCGCTCACATCATTGTTGCGCATGAGCTTGCAGCGGAGCTGTCCGGCGCGTTGCCGCACTTGAAGACGGAAGCAAAGGTCTGGACCCACGGCGATGCCCGCAGCGAGCGTCCGATCGATGTCGCGCTCGACGCCCTCGATGACCGGCCGCTTTCGCCGGACGAGCGTGGTGACGTCACCATCGACGACCGGGCCCTGCTGATCTACACGTCCGGGACGACCGGCCTGCCGAAAGCCGCAAGCATCAGCCACCGCCGCATCCTCAATTGGGGCTTTTGGTTCGCCGGCCTCACCGGCGCGACGCCGCAGGACCGGCTCTACGATTGCCTGCCGCTGTTCCACTCGGTTGGCGGCATCGTGGCACCATGCAGCATGCTCGCTGCCGGGGGCTCGGTTGTGATCGCAGATAAATTCTCAGCCTCGAATTTCTGGCCCGACATCGTGCGCCACGACTGTACGCTGTTCCAGTATATCGGCGAGCTCTGCCGCTATCTGCTCAAGGCGCCGCCGTCGGAATACGAGAACCGGCATCGCCTGCGGCTCGTCTGCGGCAACGGCCTACGCGGTGACATCTGGGACGATTTTCAGGCGCGTTTCGCCATTCCGCGCATCCTCGAATTCTACGCGGCGACGGAAGGCAATTTCTCGCTGTTCAACGTCGAGGGCCAGCCCGGCGCGATCGGCCGCGTTCCGCCGTTGCTTGCGCATCGTTTCCCTGCCGGTCTCGTCAAGCTCGAGCCCGATAACGGCGCCCCGCTGCGCAATGCGGAGGGGTTTTGTATCCCCTGCGCGCGCGGCGAGGCCGGCGAAGCCATAGGCCGCATCGGCACGGCGGATGAGGGCGGCGGCCGCTTCGAGGGCTACACCGAGGCGAGCGAGACCGAGAAGAAGATCCTGCGCGATGTCTTTGCCAAGGGCGATTCCTGGTTCCGCACCGGCGACCTGATGCGGCTCGACGAGAAGGGCTTCTTCCACTTCGTCGACCGCATCGGCGACACCTTTCGCTGGAAGGGCGAGAACGTCGCGACTTCGGAGGTCAACGACGCCATGCGGGGTTTCACTGGCGTGATCGACGCCACCACCTACGGCGTCGGCATTCCCGGCACCGACGGCCGCGCCGGCATGAGTGCGATCGTGGTGAACGAAGGCTTCGCCGTCGAGGCACTGCCCGCCCATCTCGCACAGCGCCTGCCCGCCTATGCTCATCCCGTCTTCATACGCATCTCGCGCGAGCTCGATGCGACCGAGACGTTCAAGCAGAAGAAGGGCGAGCTCGCGCGCGAGGGATTTGATCCCGGCGCGGTCTCCGATCCGCTGTTCATGCTGGACCCGAAGACCGGCGCCTATGTCGCGCTGGACGCGGAGACGTATGCGCAAATCAACCAGGGTACGATCCGGCTCTAGCCGCGCGAAAATCTGCCAGATAGGTCCAATTTTATCCGAATTGTCCAAGAAGCCATTTACTTCTGTCGGGTAAACAAACGGGCAAGGGAGGCGGTCATCAAGAACCGCCGCAACACGAACGACAACAGAAGCGAGCCAGCCATGTCGGTACGGTCTAAGGTCATTGAAGCGATCCAGCAGATCGCCAAAGAGCAGCACGTCGCGCTTCCCGCACTCTCGGACGAGCTGTCCCTGCACGAGACGGGCTTCGACTCGCTCGCCTTCGCCATCCTGGTGGCGCGCCTCGAGGACGAGACCGGCGTCGACCCTTTCACCATTTCCGAGGACGCAGCGTTCCCCGCCACCGTGGGCGATTTCGTGCGGGCCTACGAAAATGTCCCCGCGTGAGATCTTTGCGCTCCGCGACCATCTCGGCGCGGAGCTGACCGGCCGCACGCTGTCGGACGCGCACGATGTCGTGTCGTTGACGGATATCCTGTCGCAGACGGTCCTGGGTGGCCGCCTGGGCGAGCTGTCCGGCCGCGCGGTGCTGCTGAAATTGTCCGACCAGCTCCGATCGGGTCTTGCCATGATCGAGCTCGACGGTATTGCCCGCCGCATGCTGCTGTGCCCGCCGGATCTCAACCCGGCGCATCTCGACGCGCTGATGGCGAATGCCGGGATCGATGCCGTTGTCACCGACGAGCCCGATCGCTGGGCCGAGACTGGCGTGCCGCTGGTCGTCACCGCACAACTGCCGCTTCAAGCCACAGCGCCGGCCAGGACCGAACGCGCCACGGAATGGCTGATGCTCACCTCGGGCACGTCGGGCGTGCCGAAAATCGTCGGCCATACGCTGGAAGCACTCACCGGCGCCATCGTCGCCGAAGGCCCGGCGCGCGGACCCGCGCCGGTATGGGCGACGTTCTACGACATCCGCCGCTATGGCGGCCTGCAGATATTCCTCCGCGCCGTCCTCTCGGGCGGCTCGATGGTGCTGTCCGATCCGCATGAGGCGCTCGCCGATCACGTCACGCGGCTGAACGCGCGGGGCGTCTCCCACATCTCCGGCACGCCCTCGCACTGGCGCAAGCTGTTGATGAGCGGCTCGGCCGCGCAGTTCGCGCCGCGCTATGTCCGCCTCTCCGGCGAGATCGCCGACCAGGCGGTGCTGGACGGCCTGAAAGCGGCGTTCCCGAATTCCTCCGTCGGCCATGCCTATGCGTCAACCGAGGCCGGCGTCGGCTTTGCCGTCAATGACGGGCTGGAAGGCTTTCCGGCGGACTACCTCGGCAACCGCAACGGCGTCGAAATGAAGGTCGTCGACGGCTCGCTACGTATCCGTTCGACGCGCACGGCGCACGCCTATATCGGCCGCGACGCGGCTGCGCTCACCGATGCAGACGGGTATGTCGATAGCGGCGATATCGTCGAATTGCGCGGCGACCGCTACTATTTCGTTGGCCGCCGCGGCGGCATCATCAATATCGGTGGGCTGAAGGTTCACCCCGAAGAGATCGAGGCGGTGATCAACCGTCATCTCGATGTGCGGATGTCGCGGGCGAAGTCACGCAAGAGCCCGATCACCGGCGGCATCGTCGTCGCCGACGTGATCCTCGCCGACGGCACCGATCCGGCGCGCGCGAAAGAGATCCGCGACCAGATTCTGGATCAGTGCCGCGCTCAGCTCGCCTCCCACAAGGTGCCGGCGGTGATCCGCTTCGTCGAGGCGATCGACGTCACCCCGGCCGGCAAACTGGCGCGCACCGATGCATAATGTTCTCGTCACCGGCGGTAGCCGCGGTATCGGCCTTGCGATCGGCCAGCGGCTTGTTAATGGCGGCTACAACGTGATCGCGGCGGCGCGGCGCGAGAGCGACGAGCTCAAGGCGGCGATTGCCGGGTCGGAGGGGCGCCTGCATTTTCGCGCTTGCGACCTCGCCGTGATCGACGCGATCCCCGCCTACGCAAAACTCGTGCGCGATGAATTCGGCCCGATCTACGGCCTCGTCAACAATGCCGGCCTCGGCACCGAAGGCTTGCTCGCGACCATGCACAATTCCGAGATCGAGGCGCTGGTGCAGCTCAACGTGCTGTCGCCGATCATTCTCACCAAATATGTCGCGCGCCAGATGATGGCCGACGGCGCCGGCCGCATCATCAACATCTCCTCGATTATCGCGACGACCGGCTATAATGGCCTCTCGGTTTACGGTGCGACCAAGGCCGCCGCCACCGGCTTCACCCGTTCGCTCGCGCGCGAGGTCGGCAAGCTCGGCATCACCGTGAACGCGATCGCGCCCGGTTTCATCGACACCGAGCTGACGCACAACCTGTCTGACGACAGCCGCAAGCGCATCGCCGGCCGCAGCGCGCTGCGCCGCCTGCCGGAGACCGACGACGTCGCGCGGATGGTGGAGTATTTGCTGGGAGAGGGCGGTCGCAATGTGACGGGTACCGTGTTTACGGTCGACGCGGGCAACACGGCGTAGGTGGAACTCATCGCCACAATTGCATTGATCCGGCGCAATGACATCGTCCGGATTTGGTCGTAAGATCCCGCGCAATCGATTGGGTTACGTCAATCGATCTGCCCTAATCGATAGGGAGCAGTCCATGACCGCTTCGAGCCCGGACAAGGCGTCGGTAAAGCCATCTTGCGCAGAGCAAAGCGACGTTCACTGCGAGCCCGTTCACTGCGAGCCGATGTCTCACCAAAATTCCGGTGACCACGGTTACGAAATGTATCCGCAGAAATTCGTGCGTCTTGTCGGCTGCCATGACGTTCCCGCCTCCGCGCTACGCAAGCGCGTGGGCGAGAAGCTGCACTAGACATTCAGGTCCGATGCTTCGGCAGGTCAATCCGTTCGTGTGAGAACTCCGGCGGGCCCTCGGTCAGGCGGCGGATCCGGCGCTCGCGTTCGTCTTCAGACAGCGCAGGATCGAGCAGTCCCTCGAGTTCACGCACCGCAAGCTCTTCGATCCTGGTGGCATCCGAAGCGAGCGGGTGCCCTGGCGGGAGTGCCGGGGGCGCGACCTTCAGGCCGAGCTCGACCAGCTTACCGATGGCTTCCGAGCGCTACAGGTGATGGGTTTCGGCCCAGCTATCCACGGCCGCGGTCAGGCTTTCCGGCGTCTTCACCGCGCTGATCGGATCACGCCCAGTGCGCCGGCTTGCCGGAGCGATGGAGTCCTTCCTGTCGAAGTCGGACACGTCGATGTTCCCGCGCAACCATGTCAGATCATCGAGACTAGACGCCATTTACGGTCAACCGTTTAATGACCTTCTGTGGCATTGCAGTGCGCCCTCATCTTGTTGTCCGGGTCCATTTCGGCCAATGGTTGCAAGGGCGCGCGCCTGGCGAACCGAATCGATTCTTCTACGTATGTCCCTTTGGACGTGCGTCCCAACCATCCGGCATCATCCGATGACATCAGCGTTCTATAGCGGCATTCCGGTCTTTCGCGGCTTCACCAGTCTGATGGACCCCGCTTTGTATTCGCCGCTGCCCGACGACTGGAGCGTCGGCGTTGCCGACATCGTGGATTCGACCAAGGCCATCGCGGCGCAGCGCTACAAGGCGGTGAACATGGCCGGTGCCGCCGTGATCGCAGCCGTGACGAATGCATTGGAGGGACGCGAATTTCCCTTCGTGTTCGGCGGCGACGGCGCGAGTTTTGCGGTCGCGCCTAATGATCTCGAACTGGCCCGCGAGGCTTTGGCTGCGACCGCGACCTGGGTGCGGGAAGATCTCGACTTGCGGATGCGCGTCGCGCTGGTGCCGGTGAGCGCCATTCGCGCGCATGGCCTAGACGTGCGCGTCGCGCGCTTCGGACCGTCGGCCAATTTGTCCTATGCGATGTTTTCTGGCGGCGGGCTCGCCTGGGCGGACGCAGCGATGAAGCGCGGCGAGTTTGCGATCACCGAAGCGCCCGCGGGGACGCAGCCCGATCTCTCCGGCCTGTCCTGCCGCTTCGAGGTGATTCCGGCTGCGCGCGGCCTGATCCTGTCCGTGCTGGTCATGCCGGCCCAAGGCGCCGATCCCTCGGCATTCCGCAACGTGATCGAGGACATCATCCATCTCGTCGAGCGCAGCCCGGATGCCGGTCGTCCCGTGCCGCCACAAGGGCCGCCGCTGACATGGCCGCCGCAAGGGCTGGAATATGAGGCGCGCACCAAGCGCGGAGGTCCGTTGCTCGCACGCCGCGCCAGCGTGCTGGCCTACACCCTTTTCGTCTATCTGATCATGCGCTTCGATCTCAAGGTCGGCGGCTTCGTGCCGAAGCTCTATACACGGCAGGTCGTGGAGAACTCCGACTTCCGAAAATATGACGACGGCCTGCGCATGATCCTCGACTGTACGCCGGAGCTCGAACGCGCCCTCAGCGATCGCCTCGCGATTGCCGCGCGCGACGGCATCGTGCGTTACGGCCTCTATCAGCAGGACGCTGCGATGATGACCTGCTTCACCCCGTCGGCGTTGCGCAGCGATCACGTCCATTTTATCGACGGCGCGCGGGGCGGCTACGCCTCGGCGGCGACGGCGCTGAAGGCGATGACGGCGTGAAGCGCTAGCGCCCCGCCCGCGTCCAGGTTTCGCCGCCGCAGAGCGCGCCGACGCAGCCTTCGACCCGCAGCGAATCCGGATGGAATCACATTCCCGCGTTTATTTGCCTGCGTGCAATGACCTGCGCTTATTTGACCCAGCGCACGAAGGCGACCGAGGCCGCGGTCGACAGCCCGAATACCGCCATGGCGCCGCCGACCAGCGCGAACAGGGTCCAGGCCGGAGCCTGCACCATCATGAGGCCGCCGCCGCCGATCGCGACGATCAGAAGCCGTGCGGTGGAGGCGAGCACGGCACCGCCGACCCGCGCCGCGCCTTGCGAGGAGAAATACAGCGACACGCCCACGCCGAAGAACACGAAGGTTGGGCCTGCCCAGTGGAAGTAGCTGTGCGCGGCGGCGGCAACGCCGGGATCCCTGGTGAAGAGCGAAACCCACAGGGATGGATCGAGCGCGATGATGAGGCCGATCAGGCCGACGGTAAGTCCCGAGGCCCCGGCCGCGGTCCAGGCCACGCGCCGCGCGCGCTTCACCTGTCCGGCGCCCATCGCCATGCCGACCATCGGCACCGATGCGATGCCGAAGGCGAAGGTGATCGGGATCAGCAAGAATTCCAGTCGCGAGCCGATGCCGTAACCGGCGAGCATCTCGGTGCCGAAGGTCGCCAGGATCTTGGTGAAGATCAAAATGGTGAGCACGGTCTGGAGCGGCGACAGGCAGGCGACCGCGCCGACCTTGAGGATGTCGAAGAACAACGCGCGATCGAAATGGAAGGCGCCGAAATCCAGCGGCAGCCGGCTGCGGCCGGACCAGAGGTACCAGAGGAAGAAGATCGCAGCGCAGGTGAATGCGATCAACTGACCGGCGGCCACTCCGGGCATGCCGAATTGCGGCACGCCGAACAGGCCGAGCCCCAGCGTGCCGCCGAGCGCGATCTGGAGCACGCTCGTCCCGATCAGCGCCATCGAGGGCAGACGCATGTCGCCGGTGCCGCGGATCACCGACGCCAACGTGTTGACGAGCCAGATCGCGACCGCGCCGGAGAACAGCATTTGCGAATAGCCGCTGGCTTCCTCGAGCACACGCTCGCGCCCGCCCAGCAGCGCGAAGAACGAGCGGCCGAAGACGAGCATCGTCACCGTGAAGAAAAGCCCGCCGCAGAGGCCGATGATGGCGGCATGCAGCGCCAGCGTCGCCGCACGGTTCCGGTCGCCTGCGCCGAGCGCGCGGCTGATCGCAGACGAGACGCCGCCGCCCATCGCGCCTGCGCTCATCATCTGCGTCAGCATGGCGAATGGGAACACCAGCGCGATCGCGGCGAGCGGAATGGTGCCGAGCCGGCCGATATAGGAGGTCTCGGCGACCGCGACCAGCGTGCTGCCCACCATCGCGATCATGTTGGGGATCGCGAGCCGCAGCAGCGTCGGCAGGATCGGGGCCGTCAGCAAGCCGGCGATGGGGGAGGCGACCGGGGCAGGCAGCGGCACGGCGTCTATCGAGGCGTCGATCGTCATGTGTCACCGCGCGGAATATTGGATGATGATCGACATATTATATGGCGGGCAGCCCCGGCACCAGCCGCGCCTCACGCAGGGCTCACCAGGGCAGGCCGCAGAGGTCGATAGTGCCGAGTGTCGGCGCGCTGACGATGTTGCAGACATAGGGCGCCATGTGAGTGAAGCGGATCCGCCCCTCCGGCTGCTCGCAATAGACCTCGCCCTTGAAGGGGAGCCAGCTGCGGGCTTCGTAGAACGCGACATTGTGCGGCTCGCAGAACAGCAGCGCGAAGCGGACCGCCTCGTTGGCGCGCATGGTATGCACCGCGGCATCGATCGCCATGGTCGCATAGCCGCGGCCGCGCCGATCCTCCCGCGTGCAGACGCCGCCGATGCCGCCGATGTGAACCTTCTGCCCATTCCAAGTGACGGTGCGGAAGTAGATGCCGACGTGGCAGACGAGACCATCCTCGGGCGTCTCGATGAGGACGCGCAGGTCGGCATTGGCCCATTTGACGTGAGCCCAGGGCTGCTTCGCGACGATATCAGGTCCGAAGACCGCCTGGTGCAGTGGCTCCGCCATCCGCCAGGAGGCGTCGCCGTTCAAAATGTCGATCTCGATGCTCATCGCTCTCACCTTCGCATCTCCGCGCCGTCGGTGCGTTTCGTTCTGCCATAAGCACCTCAAAGGCAATGATATTTTATGGCCTGGTTGAAACGCCCTACATCCTTGCGACGATTTTATGCAATCCGGCCAAGCCGCCGCACCATGCCTTTTGGAAAATTCACGGTATTTAACAGCCGCGGAACCTTCTATAAGGGGTGACCGTTAAGTCTCGTTCCCCCATCAGTCGCGGACAACACCCATGACCTTTACGCTGCCCCCACTCCCCTACGCCTATGACGCCCTCGGACAATTCATGTCGAAGGAAACGCTCGAATTCCACCACGACAAGCATCATCAGGCCTATGTCACCAACGGCAACAACGCGCTCAAGGGCACCGAATGGGAAGGCAAGTCCCTTGAGGAGATCGTCAAGGGCTCGTTCGGCAAGAACCCCGCGGTGTTCAACAATGCCGGCCAGCACTACAACCACATCCATTTCTGGAGCTGGATGAAGCCCAATGGCGGCGGCACCAAGCTGCCGGGCAAGATCGAGAAGAAGATCAACGAGGACCTCGGCGGCTTCGAGAAGTTCAAGACGGACTTCCAGGCGGCCGGCGTCGGCCAGTTCGGCTCCGGCTGGTGCTGGCTCCAGGTCAAGAACGGCAAGCTCGAGATTTCCAAGACCCCGAACGGCGAGAATCCGCTGGTGCACGGCGCCACCCCGATCCTCGGCTGCGACGTCTGGGAGCACTCCTACTACATCGACTACCGCAACCGCCGTCCCGACTATCTGAAGGCGTTTGTCGAGAACCTCGTGAACTGGGAATACGTCGAGTCGCTGTTCGACAAGGCCTGAGTTCGACGAGGCCTGGGCTTCACGCATTCCGGGGCCGGCTTTGCCGCTCCGGAATGACGGAATTGAAAGGCGGTCGAGGCGCGGCCGCCTTTTTGTTGTGCGGAATTCGCACTTCGCCTCGCATGGCCCTGCGCGAGGTGCGCATCGCTCCCGTCATCGTACTGTTTGCATCGCATCTGCGGCGCCCTTAAGCAGGACGGGCATCGCCCTCGAGCCGAACGCGCCCGTTGTCAGATCCTTCCTCGAAAGACCCGGCATCCGCCGAGGACGCGGAATCCGAGCCGCGGCCGGGTCGCGTGCGCAAGCCGATCGGCTGGTCGACCATCATCATCGCAGCCCTTGTGGCGGTGAGCGCAGGTCTGGTCTGGCGGCGTGATGGCACCGACGGTGTTCTCGAGATACTGACCCACGATCTCTCGCTGTTCGGCGGCATCCTGCCCCGCGTGCTGGCCGGCTGCCTGCTCGGTGCGTTCATCTCCGAGATCCTGCCGCACGAAAAAGTCTCGCGCGCGCTCGGGCCGAAATCGGGCCTGAAAGGCCTTCTGATCGGCACCGCCTTCGGCGCGATCCTGCCCGGCGGTCCCTTCACCGCCTATCCCGTGGCGAGTGCGCTGCTGGCGGTCGGCGCCGATTTCGGTGCCACCATCGCCATGGTCGTGAGTTGGACCTTGATCGGCTATGGCCGGGCGGTCGCCTGGGAAATCCCGATTATGGGCACCGACTTCACGCTGTGGCGCATCGTCATCTCGCTGCCGTTGCCGGTGCTCGCAGGCGCGCTCGGCCGCTTCGTCTATGTCCGGCTTTATCCGAAGCCGGCCATGAAGGACGACGAGACATGAGCGCCGCGCTCCTGATCGACATCCTGTTGTGGGGTTCGGTGTTCGGCGTCGGCCTGATCGCCTTTCGCCGCGGCCCACCAGTGTTCAAGGCCTCGCTGCGCGAAGGCTCGATGGACTTCATCAACATCGTGCCGCGGATCGCGCTGGGGGTGATCGGCTCCGGCTACATCGCCGCTATCATCCCACAGGAGGTGATCAGCGGCTGGCTCGGCCCGGACAGCGGCTGGCTCGGGGTCGCGACTGCCGTGGTCGCCGGGGCCGCGACGCCCGGTGGCCCGGTGATCGGGTTCTCGATCGGGACGGTGGCCCTGAAATCGGGTGGTGGGGTGCCGCAGGTGGTCGCCTATGTCGTCGCTTGGGCGCTATTTGCCTTCCAACGGGTGATTTTGTGGGAAATTCCGTTCATGCCGGCCCGTTTCGTCTGGTTCCGCTGCGCGGTTTCGGTGCCGTTCCCGTTCGTCGCCGCCGCCATCGCCATGCTGATCGGCAAACCCTGAGCCCGGCATGGACAGCTGTAATGTTATAATATAACATCCAGGAATGGTTCCCGCCGCGTCCCAAGCCCATCATAGCGATCATGCTCATAGCCATTCCCATGACGACGGGCATTCGCATGGACACGATCACACCCACGCACATGTCCACGGTGCGGCCTCTCCGCATCCGGCTCAGGCGGCGCACTGGTCGATCCTGCGCATGACGATGGCCGCCCGTCTCGCGGCCGCGCTCGCGGTCTGCGCCGTGCTTTGGGGCGTGGTCTTCCTGGCGATGAGGTGACCATGGCGGCGCTGCATTTCCACAACGTTACGCTCGGCTATGACCGCCATCCGGCCGTGCACCACCTCAATGGGGAGGTCGCGCCGGGCGCGCTGCTGGCCGTGATCGGCCCGAACGGCGCCGGCAAGTCGACGCTGCTGCGGGGCATCGTCGGCATCCTCAGGCCGCTCGACGGCAGCATCCATCTCGGCGGGCTCGACAGCCGCGATATCGCCTATCTGCCGCAGAGTGCGGAGATCGACCGCAGCTTCCCGATCTCGGTGCTGGACTTCGTCGCCACCGGGCTGTGGCGTGGGACCGGCCTGTTCGGCGGCATCGGCAAGGCGGCGCGCGAAAAGATCCTCCGCGCGATCGCTTCCGTTGGCCTCAACGGTTTCGAAAACCGCCCAATCGGCACGCTCTCGGGCGGCCAGATGCAGCGCGTGCTGTTCGCGCGCGTACTGCTCCAGGACGCGCGGCTGATCGTGCTGGACGAGCCCTTCAACGCCATCGACAGCAAGACCACGGCTGATCTGCTGACGCTGGTGAAGCACTGGCATGGCGAGGGCCGCACAGTGCTCGCCGCACTGCACGACATGGAGATGGTGCGCACCCATTTCAGCGAGACGCTGGTGCTGGCGCGCGGTCCCGTGGTGTGGGGGCCGACGGCGGAGGTGCTGACGCCGGAAAACCTGCTGGTCGCAATGCGGATGTGCGAAGCCTTCGACGACAGCGCCGCCACCTGCTCGGCCGATGATGCCCGCTCACGGGCGGCTTGATATCCGATGCTCTATGACGCGTTGATCGGCCCGTTCACCGAATTCGAGTTCATGCGACGTGCGCTCGCGGCCGTTATCGCGCTGTCGCTCGCGGGTGCGCCGATCGGCGTGTTCCTGATGTTGCGGCGGATGAGCCTGGTCGGCGACGCCATGGCACATGCAATCCTCCCCGGCGCCGCTGTCGGTTTCCTGCTCTCCGGCCTCAATCTGTTCGCGATGACGGCCGGAGGCCTGATCGCAGGTTTTGCCGTCGCAATCCTCGCAGGCCTCGTCGCGCGCTCGACCGGGTTGAAGGAGGATGCCTCGCTCGCGACCTTCTATCTGGCCTCGCTGGCGCTCGGCGTCACCATCGTCTCGATCAAGGGCACCAATATCGACCTGCTGCACGTGCTGTTCGGCAATATTCTCGCGATGGACGACCAGACGCTGCTGGTCGTCGCATTCAACGCCACGGTCACGCTGCTGGTGCTCGCCGTGATCTACCGTCCGCTGGTGATCGAAAGCGTCGATCCGCTGTTTTTGCGCACCGTCAGCCGGGCCGGCGGGCCTGCGCATCTCGCTTTCCTCGCGCTGGTCGTGATCAACCTCGTCAACGGCTTTCAGGCGCTCGGCACGCTGCTCGCGGTCGGCCTGATGATCCTGCCGGCCGGCATCGCGCGGTTCTGGTCGCGCGATCTCACCGTCATGATCTGCATCGCGGTCGTCGCTGCCGCCGTGTCCGGCTATGCAGGTCTCGTGCTGTCGTTCCAGACCCGTGTGCCGTCGGGTCCTGCGATCATTCTGGTGGCAAGCGCGCTCTACACCGTCTCCGTCCTGTTCGGCCGGGTCGGCGGCGTCGTTAGGCAGCTGTTTCCCGGCCGGCATTTGGAAGCGTGATAGCGATGCGGCGCATCCTGCTTTGTGTGCTTATGCTGATCGCCTCGCCGCTGCACGCCGCTGAGCAACTGAAAGTCGTCGCGAGCTTCTCGATCCTGGCCGACTTCGTCCGTAATGTCGGCGGCGACCGGATCAATCTGACGACGTTGGTCGGGGCCGACAGCGACGTCCATGTCTACGCGCCCGCGCCAAGCGATGCGAAGCGGATCGCGGACGCAAAGCTGGTCATCGTCAACGGGCTTGGTCTCGAGGGCTGGCTGCCACGGCTCGTGCAGTCCTCGGGCAGCAAGGCGCAGGTGGTTATCGTGAGCGCCGGCATCGCGCCGCTCAAGCTCGGCTCGGCCGCAGATCCGCATGGCTGGCAGTCGGTCCCCAACGCCAAAATCTACGTCACCGACATCGCCAATGCGCTGGCCGCGGTCGACCCTGACGATGCGGAGTTCTTCCGCGCCCGGGCCAAGGCCTATTTGGAAAAGCTCGAAACGCTCGACCGCGAGGTCCGCGCAGCCGTGGCCAAGATCCCGCAGGAGCGTCGCAAGGTGATTTCGACCCATGACGCTTTCGGCTATTTCGCCGCCGAATACGGCGTCCAGTTCATCGCGCCGCTCGGCGTCTCCACGGAAACCGAGCCCAGCGCGCGGGACATCGCCACCATCATCGGCCAGATCAAGGCCCAAAAAATCCCAGCCGTGTTCCTGGAAAATATCAGCGACGACCGGCTGATCCGGCGGATCGCGGCGGAGACCGGCTCAAAAGTCGGCGGGACCCTGATTTCGGACGGTTTGACCGGCGAAAAGGGGCCTGCACCCACTTACATTGATATGGTCAGGCACAATATAAAGGCCCTGACCAGTGCGCTTGACCACTAGGGCAGGGGCCACCCCGCCTCGCGTCGCGCGAAAAGCCCGAAGTCCGGAGTTGTTATGTCTGAAGCGACCGCCCCAAAAATTCCCGTGACCGTCCTGACCGGCTATCTCGGTGCGGGCAAGACCACGCTGTTGAACCGCATCCTGTCGGAAAACCACGGCAAGAAATACGCCGTCATCGTCAACGAATTCGGCGAGATCGGCATCGACAACGACCTCATCATCGGTGCCGATGAGGAAGTGTTCGAAATGAACAACGGCTGCATCTGCTGCACCGTGCGCGGCGATCTCGTGCGCATCATGGAAGGCCTGATGAAGCGCAAGGGCAAGTTCGACGCCATCATCGTCGAGACCACCGGTCTTGCCGATCCGGCCCCCGTCGCCCAGACCTTCTTCGTCGACGAGGACGTGCAGAAGAGCGCGCGCCTCGATGCGGTGGTCACGGTTGCGGACGCCAAATGGCTATCCGACCGCCTCAAGGATGCACCTGAGGCCAAGAACCAGATCGCCTTTGCCGACGTCATCGTGCTGAACAAGATCGATCTCGTTTCCAAGGGAGAACTTGCCGAGGTCGAGGCCCGCATCCGCGCCATCAATCCCTATGCGAAACTGCATCGCACCGAGCGCTGCTCGGTGGCTTTGGCGGACGTGCTCGACCGCGGCGCTTTCGACCTCGACCGCATCCTCGACATCGAGCCGGACTTCCTGAATGCCGAGGATCATGACCACGACCATGATCATCACCATCACGACCATCATCACAATCATGATCACAGCCACGGCCTGAAGCACTATCACGACGAGGACATGCAGTCGCTGTCACTCAAGACCGACAAGCCGCTCGATCCGAACGTGTTCATGCCCTGGCTTCAGAACCTGGTGCAGGTGGAGGGCGGCAAGATCCTGCGCTCCAAGGGCATCCTTGCTTTCCACGACGATGATGACCGCTACGTCTTTCAGGGTGTCCACATGATGCTGGAGGGCAACCACCAGCGCAAATGGAAGGACGGCGAGCCGCGCGAGAGCCGCCTCGTCTTCATCGGTCGCGAATTGCCGCAAGACCTCATTCGCCAGGGTTTTGAGAGCTGCATCGTCTCGTGATGAAAGAGTTTACGCCACCCGCCGATTCCGCCTCGATCGTCTCCGTCACCGAGCGCGTCAAACCGCTCGCGCTCGGCATGGTCGTGACCTCCGTGCATTTCCTTGGCAACCGCGCCGCCTTCGTCGGCGGCGAGGAGAATGTCGCGCTCGTGGATAGCCAGGGTGAGATCAGCAAGATCGCCGTGCACAGCGGCGGCATTCTCTCGGCCGCCTCCGACGGCAAGCGCCTCGTGATGGGCGGCGACGATGGAAAAGTCGTGTCGCTCGAGGCCAAAGGCGAAGTGACGCTGCTTGCGACCGACCCGAAACGGCGCTGGATCGATGCGGTGGCGCTGCATCCGGACGGTGCCTACGCCTGGTCGGCTGGCAAGACTGCTTTCTTCAAGAGCGGCAAGAGCGAGGAGAAGTCGCTCGAGGTGCCCTCGACCGTCGGCGGCCTCGCGTTTGCGCCGAAGGGCCAGCGTCTCGCGATCGCCCATTACAACGGCGCGACGCTGTGGTTTCCCAACATGGCGGGGTCGGCCGAATTCCTGCCTTGGGCCGGCTCGCATCTCGGCGTCACCTTCAGCCCGGACAACAAATTCCTGGTCACCACGATGCACGAATCGGCGCTGCACGGCTGGCGGCTTGCCGACAACAGGCACATGCGCATGACCGGCTATCCCAGCCGCGTCCGCTCGATGTCGTGGAGCGCGGGCGGCAAGGCGCTGGCGACCTCGGGCGCCGACACGGTGATCCTGTGGCCGTTCGCTAGCAAGGATGGCCCGATGGGCAAGGAGCCAGCGATGCTCGCGCCGCTGCAGGCGCGCGTGTCGGTCGTCGCCTGCCACCCCAGGAACGACATCTTCGCCGCCGGCTACAGCGACGGCACCGTGCTGATGGTCCGTCTGGAGGACGGCGCCGAGATCCTCGTCCGCCGCAACGGCACGCCCGCAGTCGCCGCGCTCGCCTGGAACGCGAAGGGGACGCTGTTGGCGTTCGCCGACGAAAATGGTGATGGCGGCCTGCTCGAGCTTTAATCTGTCATCGTTCCGACCGTGGATGGGGCCATGTGGCGCGCAGCCGTCGAGTTCCGGCCGCCACGGGCGGGAACCGCAGAGCGGCAATTTCGTTGATCCCGCAGACAAAGGCGGTGATCGACATGCCCGGCCAATATGACAAGCGCAGACTGAAGCTCGACTTGATGGTCGCCTGCTCGCTGTTCGCGGCAGGCGTCGTGGTGTCAGGCATGTCGCTGGCGCAAATCCGCGCCGAGACCCGGATGCAGACAGCCCAAGCGACGCAACCCCTTCAGGGCACGCCGTCCGACGATCAGAATAAGCCCGCGGAAGCCAAGCCCGGCGGCGACCGGCCGACCACGCCCGCCCCAGAGCCCGCGCGGCCCGAACCGCAGACGCAGGGCGCTGCCGGCGCGGCGAAACCAGCATTGCCGCCAGCCCCAGCCGAGAAGATCGCGCCGCCGATCGAGAGGAAGTAGGTTCTGCATCTACGCGGGTGCTGTCATCGTCCGCGAAGGCGGACGATCCAGTATTCCAGAGGCTGTGCGTGGATACGGAGATGCTGCGGCGTACTGGATGCCCCGCCTGCCGCTTACGCTAAAGCTTCGGCGCGCCTGGACCTCAACCTCGGCTAAGCCTTGGCGTAGCCGGGTCGCGGGGCATGACAGCAGTGGCCGTGGCGCGACGCCGCCTCACCGCACCAGAACATTCCGGAACTGCCAGGGATCGCTCGTGTCGATGTCCTCCGGGAACAGTCCCGGACGATCCGTCAGCGGCGTCCAGTCGGTATAAAAACCCTTCACCGGGCCGAGATACGGCAGCTGAATTTCCAGCAGACGATCGAAATCCATCTCGTCGGCTTCGACGATGCCCTCGTTCGGGTTTTCTAGCGCCCACACCATGCCGCCGAGCACGGCGGAGGTCACTTGCAGACCGGTGGCGTTCTGATAGGGCGCGAGCTTGCGGGTCTCTTCGATCGAGAGCTGCGAGCCGTACCAGTAGGCATTGTTGTCATGGCCGAACAGCAGCACGCCGAGTTCGTCGATGCCGTCGACGATTTCGTTCTCGTCGAGGATGTGGTGCTTTTCCTGCATCTTCGCGGCGCGGCCGAACATTTCATGCAGCGACAGCACGGCATCGTCAGCCGGATGATAGGCGTAGTGGCAGGTCGGCCGATAGACCGCCGTGCCCGATGCGTCGCGCACGGTGAAATAGTCGGCAATCGAGATCGACTCGTTGTGGGTGACGAGGAAGCCATATTGCGCGCCGCGGGTCGGGCACCAGGTGCGCACGCGCGTGTTGGCGCCGGGCTGCATCAGATAGATGGCAGCGCCGCAGCCGGCTTCGTGAGTCCGCGCATTCTCGGGCATCCATTTTTCGTGGGTGCCCCAGCCGAGCTCGGAGGGCTGCACGCCTTCCGACAGGAAACCTTCCACCGACCAGGTGTTGACGAAGACATCGGGCTCTTTCGGCTTCTTGGAGCGCTGGGTGTCGCGTTCGGCGATATGGATGCCCTTGATACCGGCCTGTCGCATCAAGTCCGCCCATTCGGCTTTGGTCTTCGGCTTGGGGGCATTGAGCTTCAGATCGGCGGCGACGTTGAGCAACGCCTGCTTGACGAAAAACGAGACCATGCCGGGATTGGCGCCACAGCAGGAGACGGCCGTCGTCGACCCCGCGGGGCGCGCCTTCTTGGCGGCCAGCGTCGCTTCGCGAAGGGCGTAGTTGGAGCGCGCCTCCGGGCCCTTCGACGAATCGAAATAGAAGCCGAGCCAGGGCTCGTTGACGGTGTCGATATAGAGAGCGCCGAGCTCGTTGCAGAGCTCCATGATGTCGGTGGAGCCGGTGTCGACCGAGAGATTGACGCAAAAGCCCTGGCCGCCGCCTTCGGTGAGCAGCGGGGTCAGCAACTCGCGGTAATTGTCCTTGGTCACACCCTTCTGGATGAAGCGCACATTGTGCTTCTCGCAATGCGCCTTGCGACCCTCGTCCTTGGGATCGATCACGGTGATGCGCGATTTGTCGTAATCGAGATGCCGCTCGATCAGCGGCAGCGTGCCTTTGCCGATGGAGCCGAAGCCGACCATGACGATGGGGCCAGTGATCTTCGCGTAGATCTGCGAGGCGGGGCTCATAGGATGGTTTCTCCGGAACGTGCTGGCGAGCAAATGGTGAGGGATGGCTCAGGTGCTGCGGCGCTTGGCAGTGGCTTCGATCTCGACTTTCATCTCGGGCTTGTAGAGCGCCGAGACGACGAGAAGCGTGGCGGCCGGGCGGATCTCGCCGAGGACTTCGCCGCAGACCGCGAAATGCGCGTCTGCGTTCTTGGCGTCGGTGAGGTAATAGGTGACGCGGACAATGTCGGCCATCTCGAAGCCGCCCTCCTTCAGGGCAGCTTCGATGGTCTTGAAGCAGTTGCGTGACTGGCTCGTGACATCGGCCGGCATCGTCATGGTGGTGTAGTCGTAGCCGGTGGTACCCGCGACGAAGGCGAACTCGCCGTCGATCACGGCGCGGCTGTAGCCGGCGGTCTTCTCGAACGGGGAGCCGGTGGAAATCAGGCGGCGGGACATGGTCGTAGGCCTCGACTGAAGAGGAATTTCGTGGGGTTTACGCAATTTGCCGGCCTGCGCAACCCCAAAGGAATGGAGCTTAACGCAGGCACAGCCGGGCGTTGCCGCTTAACGCGGCTAGGTCGTCGCCATCATGGCGATCCCTTAAGCCGCGCGCGCCTGGAGGGCGCGAACTACCCTCCGTTTGGGCAGGGCCGCACCAGTCGGGACGATCATCCCGGCGGCGCCGTCCAGCGCGCCTGTCGTGAATTCGATCGCCAGCAGGCGGTCGCGCTCGAACGGACCGGGCAGCGACAGCTCGCCGGTGTTGGCGGCCGAGAAGCCGAAGCGGGCGTAATAGGGGGCATCGCCGAGCAGGATCACGGCGGCATGCCCGCGCGCCCGGGCGGCAGCCAGCGCTTGTTGCATCAGCGCGGCGCCGATCCCGAGCTCGCGGCAGGCAGGGTCCACCGCCAGCGGTCCGAGGACCAGAGCGGGCCTGCCTCCGGCGCTGACGTGCCACAGCCGCACGGTTCCCACGAGCTTCCCCTCGCGCATCGCGGCCAGCGCAAGGCCGGCAGCGGGGGCGCGTCCGTCACGCAGGCGCTGACAGGTACGGCCATGGCGGTTCTCGCCAAAGGACGCATCGAGCAGCGCTTCACGCATCGCAACGTCGACAGCACGCTCCGCACGGATCGCGAACGGAGCGGCTTTCGAAGTGGGGTCAATTTGTGTCTTCCGAAGAGCAGTCATGGCGCGTCAGTCCCCGCTTGAAACTGACGTGCGCAAAGCACGCCGGTTCAAGGCGTCGTCAGAAATCGAAATGTCAGGGAGGGAGCCGGCAAGCCGGTTCCCGGGTTCGTCAGGCCTCAGACGCGAGGCGGATCAGATGTGGTAGGTTTTCAGCGGCGGGATGCCGTTGAAAGCCACCGCCGAGTAGGTCGACGTATAGGCCCCGGTGCCTTCGATCAGCAGCTTGTCGCCGATCTCGAGCGTCACCGGAAGCGGATACGGGTTCTTCTCGTACAGCACGTCGGCGCTGTCACAGGTCGGGCCCGCGAGCACGCACGGCGTCATGTCCGCGCCGTCATGCGGGGTGCGGATGGCGTAACGGATCGACTCGTCCATGGTCTCGGCGAGACCGCCGAACTTGCCGATGTCCAGATAGACCCAGCGCACCTCGTCCTCGTCGCTCTTCTTCGAGATGAGCACGACTTCGGACTCGATGATGCCGGCGTTGCCCACCATGCCGCGGCCCGGCTCGATGATGGTCTCCGGAATCTGGTTGCCGAAGTGCTTGCGCAGCGCGCGGAAGATCGAGCGCCCGTAGGTCACCACCGGCGGTACGTCCTTCAGGTACTTGGTCGGGAAACCGCCGCCCATGTTGACCATGGTCAGGTTGATGCCGCGCTCGGCGCAGTCGCGGAACACCTGCGAGGCCATTGCCAGCGCACGGTCCCACGCCTTCACCTTGCGCTGCTGCGAGCCGACATGGAAGGAGATGCCGCACGGCTCCAGGCCCAGACGCTTGGCAACGTCGAGCACGTCGACGGCCATCTCCGGGTCGCAGCCGAACTTGCGCGACAGCGGCCATTCGGCGCCGGCGCAGTCATAGAGGATGCGGCAGAACACCTTTGCGCCGGGCGCGGCACGGGCGACCTTCTCGACTTCGGCGGCGCAATCGACCGCGAACAGCCGAATGCCGAGCGCGAAGGCGCGCGCGATGTCGCGCTCCTTCTTGATCGTGTTGCCGAAGGAGATGCGGTCGGGCGTCGCACCGGCGGCCAGCGCCATCTCGATCTCGGCGACCGTCGCGGTGTCGAAGCAGGAGCCCATGGAGGCGAGCAAAGCCAGCACTTCCGGCGCCGGGTTCGCCTTGACGGCATAGAACACGCGGCTGTCGGGCAGCGCCTTGGCAAAGGTCTGGTAATTGTCGCGCACGACTTCGAGGTCGACGACGAGGCACGGCTCGGTGTCGAGGCCCTCGCTGCGGCGGTTGCGCAGGAATTCCTGGATACGGTCGGTCATAGCACTCTCCCAAACGGCCCAGCGACGGGGATCCGTTCAAAAAATGACGTCGGATAAGAGCGCTCCGGCCAGATCGCGCGATGGAGGCGCGACGAGCCAAAGACTCACATCAGACTGTGCTGCCGTGGATTGGTTGGGAATGTTCCCGCCCGCACACCTGGCAATGAAGGACAAGCCTTTTCAGTAGCCCGCGCCGGCGTTGGACTGCCGGTAGAGACCAAAAAAGCCCGATCCGTCGTTGCTTTAAGTCGCGTCCCCCGTTGAGAGCGGGGTGCGCCGGTTCGCCTCCGGCTGCCAGTCACGGTTGCAAAGAGCAAAGTCACCTTCGACAAGGCATCTCTTTGAGAGAGATGCTGGACGCTCCGGGTTTGCTTTCGTCTTCCGGCGATGAGCCTTCCGACTTCCACACTTCCGAAGAGCCCCTCGGCTTCTTCACCCCTTGGCGGCTGTCCGGCCTCTTGTCCGGATACCTACCGACTGACACACGACCACAGGCACGTGCGAAATTGGGCAATCCGCACATAAGTGTTTTGACTCTGCTTCGCAAGAGATTTTTTAGGCTGCGAACAGAATTGCCTAACATCTGCTTGCGCAGTGTTGCGCGCGCGACGCGAAAGATGAACGCGCGTTAAGTTTTCTGCGCGGCGCGCGTCACTCGCGAGCGTCCGCGCTTCAGCCGCGCTTCGTGAACGGCTCGACGCGTTGAGCGGCGCGGATGAAGGCCGTCATCACGAGCACGCCGAGCGCAAACAGCGTGGCCTGAAGGATGTGCGTGCCTTGCTCGCCCAGCCCGAACAGGATCGCGAGCGCCCAGCCGCCGGCAAACGCCGCGCCGAACACCTCGGCGCCGATCAGGATGGCGGCGCTGACGACGGTGATGACGCTCGGCCAGACGATCCGACGGGAAGACGAGGAGGTCGCGTTCATGAGCTCAGGGGTCCTAGGCTTGGAGGGCCGCAATCTCACCGAAAAGGCAGCCGGGAGCAAGGGCAAACGGCCCAAAAAAGCCCTATCGCGTGCTATAGCTGGCCGCAACAATCGAGCCACAAATCGGGACTTGTAATGTCAGAACCCCGCCAAACTACGGACTCCGAGACCAACCCGCTGCTGAAGGCGTGGGTGACGCCGTTTGCGACCCCGCCCTTCGACGAAATCAAGCCGGAGCACTTCCTCCCGGCCTTCGAGCAGGCCTTCGCCGACCACTCCGCCGAGATCGCAGCGATCACCAACGACCCGACCGCGCCCGACTTCGCCAACACCATCACGGCGCTGGAGCGCTCGGGCAAGCTGCTCAGCAAGGTCGCGTCGGTCTTCTACGACCTCGTCTCGGCGCATTCCAACCCGGCCATTCTGGAGATCGACAAGGAGGTTTCCTTGCGGATGGCGCGGCACTGGAATCCGATCATGATGAACGCCGTGCTGTTTGGCCGCATTGCCCAGCTACACGAGAACCGCGCCAATCTCGGTCTGACACCGGAACAGCTCCGCCTGCTCGAGCGCACCTACACCCGCTTCCACCGCTCCGGCGCCGGCCTCTCCGAAGAGGCCAAGACGCGGATGGCGGAGATCAACGAGAGACTCGCCCAGCTCGGCACCAGCTTCAGTCATCATCTGCTCGGCGACGAGCAGGAATGGTTCATGGAGCTCGGCGAAGCCGACCGCCAGGGCCTGCCGGAGAGTTTTGTCGCCAGCGCCAAGGCTGCGGCGGAAGAACGCGGCATGGCCGGCAAGGCCATCGTCACCCTGTCGCGCTCCTCGGTCGAACAGTTCCTGAAGAGCTCGGCCCGGCGTGACCTGCGCGAGAAGGTCTACAAGGCCTTCACCGCGCGGGGCGACAACGGCAATGCCAACGACAACAACGCGACCATCGTCGAGGTCCTGAAGCTGCGCGAGGAGAGCGCCAATCTCCTGGGTTATCCGACCTTCGCGGCCTACCGGCTCGAGGATTCCATGGCCAAGACGCCGGAAGCGGTGCGCGGCCTTCTGGAGCGGGTCTGGAAGCCGGCCCGGGCGCGGGCGCTCGCCGACCGCGACGACATGCAGGCGCTGATCACGGAGGAGGGCGGCAATTTCAAGCTCGCCCCCTGGGACTGGCGCTTCTATGCCGAAAAGCTGCGCCTTCAGCGCGCCAATTTCGACGACGCCGCGATCAAGCCGTATCTCGCGCTCGATCACATGATCGCCGCCGCCTTCGACTGTGCCACGCGCCTGTTCGGCGTCACTTTCGAGGAGCGCAAGAACGTGCCGGTCTGGCATCCGGACGTCCGGGTCTGGGAGATGAAGGGGCGGGACGGCAAGCACAAGGCGCTGTTCTATGGCGATTACTTCGCCCGGCCGTCGAAGCGCTCCGGCGCCTGGATGACCTCGCTGCGCGACCAGCAGAAGCTCGACGGCGAGGTCGCGCCGCTGATCCTCAACATCTGCAACTTCTCCAAGGGCGCGGACGGGGAACCCTCGCTGCTGTCGCCCGACGATGCCCGCACCCTGTTCCACGAGTTCGGCCATGGCCTGCACGGCATGCTCTCCAACGTGACCTATCCGTCGCTGTCGGGCACCTCCGTGTTCACCGACTTCGTCGAATTGCCCTCCCAGCTGTACGAGCATTGGCAGGAGCGGCCCGAGGTGCTGCAAAAGTTTGCCCGCCACTACCAGACCGGCGAGCCGCTGCCGGACGATCTGCTGCAACGGTTCCTGGCCGCGCGAAAATTCAACCAGGGTTTCGCCACGGTCGAGTTCGTCTCCTCGGCGCTGATCGATCTCGAATTCCACACCCAGCCGGCCTCCGCCGCGCAGGACGTCCGCGCCTTCGAGAGACGCGAGCTGGAGAAGATCGGCATGCCCGAGGAGATCTCGCTGCGTCACCGTCCGACGCAATTCGGTCACATCTTCACCGGCGATCATTATGCCGCCGGCTATTACAGCTACATGTGGTCGGAGGTGATGGACGCCGACGCCTTCGGCGCATTCGAGGAAGCCGGCGACATCTTCGATCCCGCCGTCGCAAAACGCCTGCACGACGACATCTACTCGAGCGGCGGATCGGTCGATCCGGAAGCCGCCTATGAGGCCTTCCGCGGCCGCCCGCCGGAGCCCGATGCGCTGCTGCGTCGCCGAGGTCTGCTTGACGCCCCGAAGGCGGCCTGATGGGCGTGCGCGCCCTGCTCGGGCTGCTGCTCGCCGCTGGCCTCACCTTTGTGGCCGGGGCGGCGCAGGCGCACCCGCATGTCTGGATCACCGCGACCAGCGAGTTGCTCTATGCCGCGGACGGCACCATCACCGGCGTGCGCCACGCCTGGACGTTTGACGACATGTTCTCGGCCTATGCCGTGCAGGGGCTCGAGAGCAAGACCAAGGGCGTCTATACCCGCGAGGAGCTCGGACCGCTGGCGCAGACCAATGTCGAGTCGCTGAAGGAATATGCCTACTTCACCTTCGCGCGAGCCGACGGCAAGAAGGAGCGATTCCAGGAGCCGGTCGACTACTTCCTCGACTACAAGGATACGGTCCTGACCCTGCACTTCACGCTGCCGCTGAAGAATCCGGTCAGGTCCAAGCAATTGATGCTCGAAGTGTTCGACCGCTCCTTCTTCATTGACTTCCAGATGGCCAAGGACAACCCGATCAAGCTGGTCGGCGCGCCCGCCGGCTGCCAGATGAAACTTGAGCGGCCGAGCGACGGCACCGCGAGTGCGCAGAAGCTCAACGAGCAGACCTTCATGAACGGCGAGAACTCCAATTTCGGCATGATGTTCGCCAACAAGATCACGGTGGATTGCCCTTGAAGTCGAAACTCTCCCCGCTCGCACGTGGGCTGCTCACCTGTGCCGCCGTTCTGCTGGTTGCGGGCGTGGCCGACGCGGCCCTCCACGAACTCGTCGCGCAGAACCCGTTTGGCGCACCAAGACCCGCGCGGGCGGCTGAGCCTGAGGCCAGTGGCCTCATCGGCTGGCTCTTGGCAAAACAATCGGAATTTTATCGCCAGATGTCGGCGACCATTCGCGCCGCCAAGTCCGACGGCTCGGCGGTGTGGACGCTGCTCGTCATCTCCTTTGCCTACGGCATCTTCCACGCCGCAGGGCCCGGCCACGGCAAGGCGGTGATCGCCTCCTATCTCGTCGCCAATCGCGAGACTGTCAGGCGCGGCATCGTGCTGTCGTTTGCATCCGCGTTGATGCAGTCGCTGGTGGCGATCCTGATCGTCGGTATCTCGGCCTGGGTGCTGAATGCGACCGCCAGGACCATGTGCAAGGCGGAAGGCGCGATCGAGATCGCAAGCTACGCCCTGATCGCGCTTTTCGGCCTGCGCCTGGTCTGGGTCAAGGGCCGCACCTTCATCCGTGCGCTGCAGGCGGTTCAGCCGGTGTCGGCGATCGCGGGCGTGCCGCATGACCATCATGATCACGGTCACCACCATCATGATGCGCATGATCATCATCGTCACGATCATGCGCACGCCCATCATCACCACGCGCATCACCACGTCCATGACGAGCATTGCGGCCATTCCCACGGCCCCATGCCGAGCGAGCTCGCCGGCCTCGGAGGCTGGGGACGCGGCTTTACCGCGATCCTGACCGTCGGCATCCGTCCCTGTTCGGGCGCGATCCTGGTGCTGGTGTTCGCGTTGGCCCAAGGCCTGTTCTGGGCCGGCATCGCCGCAACTCTGCTGATGGGGCTCGGCACCGCGATCACCGTCGCGGTCATTGCCGTGGTCGCCGTCTCCGCCAAGGACATCGCCGCCCGCCTGAGCGCCGGACGCGACGGCAACGGCGCGCTGTTCATGCGCGGCATCGAATTCGCCGCCGCCGGCCTCGTGCTGCTGTTCGGTGCAGGCCTGTTGTTGGGTTACATCGCGGCCGAACGGACGACGTGTTTCTGAGTTTTTCCCTCTCCCCTTGTGGGCGAGGGTGGCTCGCCGCGTAGCGGCGAGACGGGTGAGGGGTTGTCTCCGCGAGCGATCCTCTTGCAGCTGCGTTCGCCGATAGAACCCCTCATCCGGCGCTTCGCGCCACCTTCTCCCACAAAGGGAGAGTCACACCGGCAAGAACTGCTTCAACGCCGGCATGAAGAAGATCCCGAGATTGATCGCAAAGCCGATGCTCCAGAGGATGGAGCGCAGCGTCGGGCGGTTCCCGAGATAGGTCAGCACATAGGCGATCCGTACGATCAGGAACAGCACCGCGAGCTCGTCGATCATCCGCTGCGGCGAGTCCCGGAATTCGGCCAGCAGCACCGCGAAGGCGAAGAACGGAAAGGTCTCGATACCATTCTGGTGGGCGCCGAGCGCGCGCTGCGCGATGGCCTCTTCGTAGAAGGCGGGATCGCGCGGGCGTGAATTGTCGAACCCGCGAAACCTGATCCATTTGACCGAGACGATCGTCACCAAATAGAGCAGCAACGCTCCGGAGACGCACCATTCCGCGAGTGTCATCTTTCCTCCCCCGCCTCGGTGCGACCCTAGCGAAACCGGCCTGATCTTGACAAGCTCGGGGCAACGCGCGACCCAACGAGCATGACAACCCTAGCCCCTCTCAAGACCACGAAGCCGCTGCCTCAGTCCGGCCAGCCGCGCGTCGGCGTACTCCTGGTCAATCTCGGCACGCCCGATACCGCCGACGCGCGCGGCGTGCGGGTCTATCTGAAGGAGTTCCTCTCGGACGCCCGCGTCATCGAGGATCAGGGCTTGATCTGGAAGCTGGTGCTGAACGGCATCATCCTGCGCACCCGCCCCCGCGCCAAGGCGCGCGATTATCTCAAGATCTGGAACACCGAGAAGAACGAGTCGCCGCTCAAGACCATCACGCGCTCGCAGAGCGACAAGCTCGGAGCCATGCTGTCGGACCGCGACCAGGTCACGGTGGAATGGGCTATGCGCTACGGCAATCCCTCGATCAAGTCGGGCGTCGATGCGCTGATTGCGAAGGGCTGCGATCGCATTCTTGCCGTCCCCCTCTATCCGCAATATTCCGCCGCGACGTCGGCCACCGTCTGCGATGAGGTGTTTCGCGTGCTTGCGCGGCTGCGCGCGCAGCCGACGCTGCGGGTGACGCCGTCTTACTACGAGGACGAAGCCTATATCGAGGCGCTCGCCACCTCGATCGAGACGCATCTGGTGAGCCTGTCGTTCAAGCCAGAGCTGATCGTCGCCTCCTTCCACGGCATGCCGAAGGCCTATGTCGACAAGGGCGACCCCTATCAGGACCAATGTGTGGCGACCACCGAGGCGCTGCGGCGCCGGCTCGGCATGGACGAGACAAAGCTGCTGCTGACCTTCCAGTCGCGCTTCGGATTCGACGAGTGGCTGCAGCCCTACACTGACAAGACCATGGAGCGTCTGGCGAAAGAGGGCGTGCGCCGTATCGCGGTGATCACGCCGGGTTTTTCCGCCGACTGCCTGGAGACGCTGGAGGAGATCGCGCAGGAGAATGCCGAGATCTTCAAGCACAATGGCGGGGAGCAGTTTTCCGCGATCCCCTGCCTCAACGACAGCGACCCCGGCATGGATGTGATCCGAACGCTGGTGCTGCGCGAGCTCCAAGGCTGGATATAGTGAGCCTGGATCCGAGGAGCGCCCCATGAACCGCCGCGAGGTTCTGGCGCTTCTTGGGGTGACCACGATGCTGCCGGCCTCGGTGCTGGCGCAAGCGAATGCGACGCGCCGGCTCGGCGTGCTCTCGGTCACTGCGGCGGACGATGCGATCGGGCAGACGCGTAGCGCGGTCCTGGTCGAGGCGCTTGCCGGCCATGGCTGGAAGGAGGACGGCAGCCTTGAGATCGATTGGCGCAACGGCGGCGGCGACCGCGCGCGGATCGCGCAACTCGCCGACGAACTCGTGGCGCTCAAGCCCGACATCCTGCTTGCGGTCGGCACGCCCTCAGTGGAGGAGCTGCGCCAGCGCACGACGACGATCCCGATCGTTTTCGCCGTCGTCACCGATCCTGTCAGCCAGGGCTTTGTCCAGAATCTCGCCCATCCCGGCGGCAATATCACCGGCTTCACCGATTACGACGGCCCGCTGGCCGGCAAATGGCTGGAGATGCTTACGCAGGTCGTGCCAAAGCCGTCACGCGTTTCCGTCGTCTACAATCCCGCCACCGCGCCGTTCGCGCCGCTGATGCTGCGGACGATCGAAGACGCCGGCCGCGCGCTCGATGTGACGGTGGTGCCCGCGCCGGTCCATGACACGGCCTCGATCGCCGCCCTGGCCTTGCGGAAAGACGGCGGCCTGCTGGTGCTGCCGGATTTCTTCACCATGTCCAACCGTGCGCTTCTCCTGGCAGCCATCAATGAAGCGCGCGTGCCGGCGGTGTTCTGGAGCCGGACCTTCGTCGACGAGGGTGGCTTGATGTCCTACAGCACCGACAGCGCCGAGCAGCTCCGCCGCGCCGCCACCTATATCGATCGCATCCTGAAGGGTGCGCGAGCGGCCGACTTGCCGGTCCAGAATCCGACCACGTTCGAGCTGGCGATCAACTTGAAGACGGCCAAGGCGATCGGCGTCACGCTTCCGCCAAGCCTGCTCGCAACCGCGAACGAGGTCATCGAGTAGGATTTGGCTGCGACCGCCGGATTCGTTAACGTCGTCGCTAGGTGTGCGCCAGCACGCTTTCAAGAGCGCCTCGCAAATACATAATCGCGACCATTCCCTCTCCCGGTGTCTTGTGTAGAATCCTACCGATGCCGAAATCAGGCACGACCGCTGAGCCTTGAATCCTTCTGAACTCTTTACTGAATACTTTACTGAACCCTTGGGGTCGTGATCCCGACCAATGACAGCGCGGAAAAGGCCTTTTCCCGCCAATCTTTTCCGCCTTGGAGGAAATATGAGCGGTTTCGACATTTTCGCGATTGTTCTGGTCTTGCTCGTCATCGTCACGCTGGTGGCCGGCGTGAAGACGGTGCCGCAGGGCTATGACTGGACCATCGAGCGGTTCGGCAAATACACCCAGACGCTGAGCCCCGGGCTCAATCTGATCGTGCCCTATTTCGATCGCGTCGGACGCAAGATCAACATGATGGAGCAGGTGATCGACATTCCCGAGCAGGAGGTGATCACCAAGGACAACGCCACCGTGACGGTCGACGGCGTCGCCTTCTTTCAGGTGTTCGATGCCGCCAAGGCGAGCTACGAGGTCTCTAACCTGACCCAAGCCGTCACCGTGCTGACCATGACCAACATCCGTTCGGTGATGGGCTCGATGGATCTCGACCAGGTGTTGTCGCACCGCGACGAAATCAACGAGCGCCTGCTGCGTGTAGTCGATGCCGCCGTCTCGCCCTGGGGCCTCAAGGTCAATCGTATCGAGATCAAGGACATTGTGCCGCCGGCGGACCTCGTCGAAGCCATGGGCCGACAGATGAAGGCCGAGCGCGTCAAACGCGCCGACATCCTTCAGGCCGAAGGTGCACGCCAGTCCGAGATCCTGCGCGCAGAGGGTGCCAAGCAGGGCCAGATCCTCCAGGCGGAAGGTCGCCGCGAGGCCGCCTTCCGCGACGCCGAAGCACGCGAGCGGTCGGCGGAAGCTGAGGCCAAGGCGACGCAGATGGTCAGTGAAGCCATTGCCAAGGGCGACGTCGCGGCGCTGAACTACTTTATCGCCGACAAATATATCAAGGCGTTCGGGCAGTTTGCGGACTCGCCGAACCAGAAGATCATCATGCTGCCGATCGAGGCCACCAGCATGCTCGGCTCGCTCGCCGGCATCGGCGAGATCGCCAAGGCGACGTTCGGCGAGAGTGCTGCATCCGCCGCTGCCGCCGCTCGTCGCGGTTCGGTGCCGACGACTGGGAGCACGCCCCCGGCGGTGCCGCCGCGGCAGGGGTAAAGCGCATGCCCCGGAAAAGTGGACACCGGTTTTCCGACAAGGGCATGCGCCATTTCAAAGAGGTCGTGTCATGACCGACATGTTCGTATCGCTCGGCACCTGGAACTGGCTGATCTTCGGCTTCATCCTGATGGCGCTGGAGGTGCTGGCGCCGGGAGTCTTCCTGTTCTGGCTCGGGCTCGCCGCGCTGCTGGTCGGGCTGATCTCGTTCGGAGTGGCGATATCCTGGCAGATCCAGCTCGTGATGTTCGCGATCTTCGCCGCCGCCGCCGTGCCGGTTTGGCGTCGGCTCGCCCGGCCGAAGCCGGATGCAATTGCCGCCAGCCCCTTCCTCAACAAGCGCGCGGATGCGCTGCTCGGCCGCGAGTTCACGCTGGAGAAGCCGATCGTCGACGGCAACGGCACCATGCGCATCGGCGACACCGTCTGGCGCGTCGCAGGTCCCGATACGCCGGCGGGCACGCGTGTGAAGGTGGTGCAAGTGGACGGCGCGAATCTGACGGTGGCGGCGGCTTAGTCCACCGTCATTGCGAGCGCAGCGAAGCAATCCAGACTGCTGCCGGTGGAAAGATTCTGGATTGCTTCGCTTCGCTCGCAATGACGAGCTAGTCGGGACGGCATCGCCAGACTTACGCGCCGCTCTTGCTGCGCCACCGCTCCGCAAACCTATGCAGCGGCATGAACGTCTCGCACAAGTCCCGCCCGAGCGCCGTCAGCGCGTAACCGCCGGCTTCGCCGAGCTCCACGAACCCGGCCTCGCGCAAATCGTCCAGCCGCGCCTGCAGCACCGTCGGCGAGGCCTCGTCGCAGGCGGTGCGCAATGCGCGCGAGGTGAGGGGGGCGTCGCGCAGCTCCCACAGGATTCGCAGGCTCCAGCGTCGTCCGAGGAGGTCGAGCAGCACCATGATCGGCCGCCCGCTGCGCGGGCCACGGACGCCGCGCGATCTCGAAGTGGTCTGTTTCGCCATCGTCGCCCCCTTGCGCGGTGCTACAAATAGTGTAGCTTCATGCTACGTTAAATGTAGCAAGAGAGGCGGCCAATGTCCCCGGTCACAGCGCGCATTGCCCCGCTCACCCCGCCTTATCCCCCGGAGATCCAGGCCCAGTTCGACCGCATCATGCGCGGCGCGCCGCCACTGCTGCTGTTCCGGGTCATGGCGGGCCACACCCGCGCCTGGGACAAGTTTCGCGCCGGCGGCTTGCTCGATCCCGGACCGCTGTCGCTGCGCCAGCGCGAGATCGTGATCGACCGCACCTGCGCGCTGAACAAATGCGAATATGAATGGGGCGTGCATGTCGCGGTCTTTGCCGGGCCGGCGAAACTCACCGAGGAGGAAGTGCGCGCCACCGTGCAGGGTGATGCGGCGTCGTCGTGCTGGTCCCCGGCCGAGCAGACGCTGATCGCCGCCGTCGACGCGCTGCATCACAGCGCGACGTTTGACGACGCTGAGTTCGCTGCGCTGTCGGCGCATTACGACGAGGCGCAGATCCTGGAGATCATGCTGCTGTGCGGCTTCTACCGCACGGTCTCGTATCTGGCGAACGGACTGCGGTTGCCGCTGGAGGAGACGGCGGCAAGATTTCCTGCGCCGCTCTAGCCGCCGTCGTTGCGAGCGTAGCGAAGCAATCCAGAGTCTTTCCGCGGTGGCACTCTGGATGTTTCGCTGCGCTCGCAATGACGGTGAGTGGCTCCCTACGCCACGCCTGCCCGCAGCAGATCGTGCAGGTGCACGATGCCCACCACCTTGTCCGCCTCGGTCACGACCAGCGTCGTGATCTTGCGGGTGTTGAGCACCTCGATCATCTCGGTGGCCAGCATCGAGGGCGGTACGGTTTTCGGCTGCCTGGTCATGACGTCGTCGACCGACGCCGTCAGCAGGTCGGGCCGCATGTGGCGGCGCAGATCGCCGTCGGTGATGATGCCGAGAGCCTCGTTCGCCTCGTTGACGATGCAGACGCACCCCAAACCCTTGGCGGACATCTCCATCACCGCGTCCGACATCTTGGTGCCGAGCGGCTTGACCGGGATTTCCGCACCGGTGCGCATGTAGTCGCGGACGAATTTCAGCATCGCCCCTAACTTGCCGCCGGGGTGGAAATGCGCGAACTCCAGCGCGGTGAAGCCGCGGCCTTCGAGCAGCGCGATCGCAAGCGCATCGCCTATCGCGGCCTGCATCAGGGTCGAGGTGGTCGGCGCCAGATTGTGCGGGCAGGCCTCGCGCGCCTTCGGCAGCTCGATCGCGACGTCGGCCGCTTGTCCCAGCGAGGATGCCGCGTTCGACGTCACCGCGATCATCGGGATTGCGAATCTTGCGGAATAGTTCACGAGAGTCTTCATCTCCGGCTGCTCGCCGGACCAGGACAGCGCCATGATGACGTCGTCGGTGGTAATCATGCCGAGGTCGCCATGGGCGGCTTCGGCGGTGTGCACGAAGAAGGCGGGCGTGCCGGTCGAGGCCAACGTTGCCGCGATCTTGCGGCCCATATGGCCCGACTTGCCGAGCCCGGTGACGATGACGCGGCCCTTCGCGTTGCGGATCAGATCGACCGCCTGGGCGAAGCTCGCGCCAAGCGGGCCGCGCAGGGCGGCGGCGAGCGCGTTGATACCGCCGCTCTCCGTTTCCAGCGTGCGGAGTGCGGATTCGACGCTGTCGGGAATGGGGCCGGATGATTGGGTCATCAGCGGTTTCGAACTCGGCATGTTCTGGTCCAGGAGGAGGGGCCTTCGCCCGTTGGCGCCTGCTTAACACGCCGCGGCCTTCGAGGCGACGAGCCCGACCCGACCCTCAACCGGTCGTTAACCATAATTGTTTTAACTCCATTAACGATAGTTCCCGCCGATCGGTGGGGACAATCGCGAAAGTGTTTGATTTCGTTGGAGTTCTTCCATCGTGGGGTCGTCTCCAGGCACGAGCCGGAGCAAACGCGCGCATTTCCTGCGCGCGGCTTTGCCGTGCTTTGCGCTGACGGTCCTCGGAAGCGCCCCCGTGGCCGCCCAGAGCCTCACCCCCGACCTGTTCAGTCCCAACCGCGGTGGCTTCGCTTCGCCCGACACGCTGCCGACGCGCCGCACCGCGGGCGTTCCGCAGGCACCGTCGGATGCGCTGCCGGCGCTGCCCGATCCCAACTCCGACTTTCGCAAGCGCCAGCAGACGCCGGCGCGCCCATGGCAGAACCCGACGAACCAAAACGCGACCAGCCAGGTCCCGACCTATGGCCTGCCGGCCGCCAACGGTGCGAGCAGCTCCGGCTACGACTCGCTGAACCGCAAGCGGCAGCAGCCGAAGTTCTATCCGGGTCAGCCCAAGCCGAAGCGCCCTGCTGGTCCCGGCTCGCGGGCGCCGACCACTACGCCGCCGCCATCCACGCTCGGTTCGCCGAAGATCGCGCCGCCCCCGTCCGCCTCCGCCAACAAGGCGCCCGTGCCGGCGGCGATGGCGGGCACCGTGCCCGGCCAGCCGCTACGCCGCCGCCTCAAGGCCGATGACGATGCGTTCGGCGCGGTCGGCGACTATGCCGGCAGTTTCCTGATCAAGGGCGGGCTCGAGCTCTCCACCGGTTACGACACCAATCCGGCGCGTCTGAACAAGCCGGTCGGCTCGCCGGCCTATGTGGTTGCACCCGATCTCCTCGTGGCGTCCGATTGGGAGCGCCACGCGCTGGTCGCGGATCTGCGCGGCTCGTTCTCGGGCTACACCAACAACATGCCGGCGACGATCGACGGCTTTGCCTCGCCTTCGCCGGTCGAGGTCGACCGCCCCGACTTCAACGGCCATGTCGACGGCCGCCTCGACGTCAATCGCGATCTCAAGCTGACCACGCAGCTGCGCCTGCGGCTCGCCACCGACAATCCCGGCAGCCCGAACGTGCAGGCCGGCCTGCAAAAATATCCTGTTTATGCCGCCTATGGCACGACCGTCGGCTTCGACCAGAGCTTCAACCGCTTCCAGATCGCGGCCGGCGCCACTGTCGATCGCACCGCCTACACCAACTCAAAACTGACCGACGGCTCGACCTTCAGCAACGACGATCGCGACTTCAACCAGTATGGCGGCGTCGGACGCTTCTCCTACGATCTCAAGCCGGGGCTGAAGCCATTCGTCGAGATCCAGGGCGACACCCGCGTCCATGACCTGGCCGCCGACCGCAACGGCTATTTCCGCGATTCGAACGGCGGCTACGCCAAGGTCGGCACGTCCTTCGAGTTCTCGCGGATCCTCATCGGCGAGGTCTCGGTCGGCTATTCCGCGCGCAACTATGTCGACCCGCGCCTGAGCCAGCTCGCGGGCTTCCTGACCTCGGGCTCGCTGATCTGGAGTGCAAGCGGCCTCACCACGGTGAAATTCGCCACCGACACCCAGATCGCCGAGACCACCGTCCCCGGCTCCTCCGGCGTGCTGGTGCACACCTACGGGGTCGAAGTCGATCACGATTTCCGCCGCTGGCTTACGGCAGTGGGCAAATTCACCTACGGCACCTACGACTATCAGGGCCAGAATCGTAACGACAAGACCTACTCGTTCGAAAGCAATCTGATCTACAAGCTCAACCGCAACATCTGGATCAAGGGCACGCTCCGCCACGACATCCTGGATTCGAACCAGCCGGGGTCAAGCTCGCAGGCGACGGTGGTGATGGTCGGGGTGAGGTTGCAGAATTAGAGGGGAGGCCCCGTGGCGGCTCGGATTACTTTGGACATCAACTCGGCTGGAGTATTCGAGCTATGGCTCAATCCCGAAGGCCGAGACCTTCTCGTCAAGGAACTGCTCGCCCTGAGCGAGACCAACGACCACTTTCACCTGATGCCCAGTGAAGTAGCCTCGGACGTCGAAGTTTCGGCGCGTCCCTATCGGCCGAACGACAAGCTTCTCGAATACGGTAAGGTGCTGTTCCGGCTTGACGAGTGGGACGCACAGCACTTTCCGCACGTCTTGGGCTAAGGCCCCGTCGCTCTCGCCATCTACTCCGCCGTCATGCCCCGCGAAGGCGGGGCATCCAGTACGCCGCGGCTTCTCGGTAAATCACAACTGTTTCGGAATACTGGATCGCCCGCTTTCGCGGGCGATGACACCGTTTGTAAATCTGACAGCGAGCCAAGCAACTACCGCGGCAGATCCGTCTTCCCCATCAGGAACGTATCGATCGACCGGGCACACAGCCGGCCCTCGCGGATGGCCCAGACCACCAGCGACTGGCCGCGGCGCATGTCGCCGGCGGTGAACACGTTGGGGCGTGAGGTCTGATAGTCCAGCGTGTTGGCCTTGACGTTGCCGCGGGGGTCGAGCTCGACCGAGAGCATCTTGAGCAGGCCCTCGTGCACGGGATGGACGAAGCCCATCGCGAGCAGGACGAGGTCGGCGTCGAGTTCGAACTCGGTGCCGGCGATCGGCTTGAACTTGTCGTCGACGCGCACGCAGTGCAGCTTCTTGACCTTGCCGTTCTCGCCGGTGAACTTCTGCGTCAGCACGGCGAATTCGCGGATCGCGCCTTCGGCCTGGCTGGAGGACGTCCGCATCTTCAGCGGCCAGTTCGGCCAGGTGAGGCCCTTGTTCTCGTGCTCCGGCGGGGCGGGCATGATCTCGAGCTGGGTCACGGAGAGCGCGCCCTGGCGCAGCGAGGTGCCGATGCAATCGGATCCGGTGTCGCCGCCGCCGATGACGACGACATGCTTGCCACCGGCCAAAATCTCCTGGACGCCGTTCAACGGTTCCTCCGACACGCGGCGGTTCTGTTGCGGCAGAAAGTCCATGGCATAGTGGATGCCGGCAAGGTCGCGGCCGGGAATCGGGAGGTCGCGCGGGGCTTCGGCGCCGCCGGTCAGCGCCACGGCATCGTACTCGTTGAGCATCTCGCGTGGGTCGACATTGCCGTCGGCGCCGACATGGCTGTTGTAATGGAAGGTGACGCCTTCGCCTTCCATCTGCGCGACGCGGCGGTCGATGATGCCCTTCTCCATCTTGAAGTCGGGGATGCCGTAGCGCAGCAGGCCGCCGGCCTTGGCGAACTTCTCGAACAGATGCACGTCGTGGCCGGCGCGCGCGAGCTGCTGCGCGCAGGCCATGCCGGCCGGACCGGAGCCGATCACCGCGACCTTCTTGCCGGTCTTATGGGCGGCGATTTCGGGCTTCAGCCAGCCATTGTCCCAGGCGCGATCGACGATCGCGCATTCGATGGTCTTGATGGTGACGGGGTTGTCGTCGATGTTGAGCGTGCAGGACGCCTCACACGGCGCCGGGCAGATGCGCCCCGTGAACTCCGGGAAATTGTTGGTCGAGTGCAGATTGCGCGAGGCTTCTTCCCAGTTGCCCTGATAGACGAGGTCGTTCCAGTCCGGGATCTGGTTGTTGACCGGGCAGCCGGGCGTGCCGGGCGAGACCGAGCCGGTGCCGTGGCAATAGGGAATGCCGCAATTCATGCAGCGCGCGGCCTGGTCGCGCGTTTCCTTCTCGGAGAGGGGAACGACGAACTCGTGGAAATGCTTCACGCGCTCGGCGACCGGGGTGTACTTGCGGTCATGCCGTTCGATTTCGAGAAAACCCGTGATCTTGCCCATTAAACCCGAAGTCCCTGCCGCTTAAATTCGTTGTGTTTCTCTCTCGTCGTCATTGCGAGGAGCGTGAGCTTCGAAGCAATCCAGTCTGCATCCGAGGAGAAAGTCTGGATTGCTTCGCTACGCTCGCAATGACGGGCGCTGATATTTCTTACGCCCCGATCGCGATTTTCGGCTCGGCGTCCGCGTTGGCGGCCATCTCGCGCAGCGCGCGCCGGTATTCGACCGGCATCACCTTGCGGAATTTTGGCAGCCAGTCCTTCCAGTTGGCCAGGATGTCGGCGGCGCGCCTGGAGCCTGTCGCCTTCGCATGGCGCGTGATCAGGACGTGCAGCCGCTCGACGTCGGAGGCGAGCAGGTCCTTGAACACGTCGACCCGGCCGTGCGCTTCGAGGTCACCGGAGTGGTGATAGGTGCCGGCGTTGATCAGCTCTTCCGACAGCACCGGCTCGAGCTCGACCATCGCCATGTTGCACAGCCTGTCGAAGTCGCCGGTCTCGTCCAGCACATAGGCGATGCCGCCGGACATGCCGGCCGCGAAGTTGCGTCCGGTCTTGCCGAGCACGACCACGATGCCGCCGGTCATGTATTCGCAGCAATGGTCGCCGGCGCCCTCGACCACCGCCACGGCGCCGGAATTGCGCACGGCAAAACGCTCGCCGGCGATGCCTCGGAAGTAGCACTCGCCTTGAATGGCGCCGTACATCACGGTGTTGCCGACGATGATGCTCTCTTCCGGCACGATGCCGCTGTTGGCCGGCGGCTTGACGATGATCTTGCCGCCCGAGAGGCCCTTGCCGACATAGTCGTTGGCTTCGCCTTCGAGCTCGAAGGTGACGCCTTGCGCCAGCCAGGCGCCGAAGGCCTGGCCGGCGGTGCCCTTGAGGCTGACATGGATGGTCTCATGCGGCAGGCCGGCATGGCCGTAGATCTTGGCGACCGCACCCGACAGCATCGCGCCCGCGGAGCGGTTGGTGCTGTTGATCTTGGCCTCGATCTTCACCGGCGCACCGCGGTCGAGCGCAGGCGTCGCCTGCTCGATCAGCGTGCGGTCGAGCACCGCTTCCAGATGATGGTTCTGGCGCTCGGAGTGATAGATCTTCTGGCCCTTCTCTTCCTTCTGCTTGACGAAGAGCTTGGAGAAATCGAGCCCCTTGGCCTTCCAGTGCGCGACCAGCTTGGTCTGGTCGAGCAGCTGCACCTGGCCGATCATCTCGTTGAAGCTGCGGAAGCCGAGCGAGGCCATGATCTCGCGGACCTCCTCGGCGACGAAGAAGAAGTAGTTGATCACATGCTCGGGCTGGCCGGTGAAGCGCTTGCGCAGGACGGGGTCCTGGGTCGCGACGCCGACCGGGCAGGTGTTGAGATGGCACTTGCGCATCATGATGCAGCCGGCCGCGATCAGGGGCGCGGTGGCGAAGCCGAACTCGTCGGCGCCGAGCAGCGCGCCGATCACGACGTCGCGGCCGGTGCGGAAACCGCCGTCGACCTGGACCACGATGCGGCTGCGCAGCCGCTCGCGCACCAGCGTCTGGTGGGTTTCGGCGAGGCCGATCTCCCACGGCGAGCCGGCGTGCTTGATCGAGGTCAGCGGCGAAGCGCCGGTGCCGCCCTCGAAGCCCGCGATGGTGACATGGTCGGCGCGCGCCTTGGCGACGCCCGCGGCTACGGTTCCGACGCCGATCTCCGAGACGAGCTTGACCGAGACCGCGCCGTCCGGGTTGACGTTCTTGAGGTCGTAGATGAGCTGCGCCAGATCCTCGATCGAGTAGATGTCGTGGTGCGGTGGCGGCGAGATCAGGCCGACGCCCGGCGTCGAATGCCGGACCTTTGCGATGGTGGCATCGACCTTGTGGCCGGGCAACTGGCCGCCTTCGCCGGGTTTTGCACCCTGCGCCATCTTGATCTGCATCATGTCGGAGTTGACGAGATACTCCGTGGTGACGCCGAAGCGGCCCGAGGCGACCTGCTTGATTGCCGAGCGCATGCTGTCACCGTTCGGCATCGGCTTGAAGCGGTCGGCTTCCTCGCCGCCTTCGCCGGTGTTCGACTTGCCGCCGATCCGGTTCATGGCGATCGCGAGCGTGGTGTGCGCCTCGCGCGAGATCGAGCCGAAGCTCATCGCGCCGGTGGCGAAACGCTTGACGATGTCCTTGGCCGGCTCGACCTGGTCGAGCGGTACCGGCTTGCGCTTCTCTTCGTCCGCATTCTTGATCCGGAACAGGCCGCGCAGCGTCAGGAGACGCTCCGACTGCTCGTTGAGGATCTTCGCGAAGGCGCGGTAGCGTTCCAGCGAATTGCCGCGCGCGGCGTGCTGGAGCAGCCCCACCGACTCGGCGGTCCATGCATGGTCCTCGCCGCGGCTGCGATAGGCATATTCGCCGCCGACATCGAGCGAGGTCTTGTACACGAGCGCGTCGCCGAACGCGTCGGCATGACGGCGCACCGCCTCTTCGGCGATCTCGCCAAGACCGACGCCCTCGACGCGGGTGTGCGTGCCCGCGAAGAATTTTCCGACGAATTCCGCCTTCAGGCCAATGGCGTCAAAGATCTGCGCGCCGCAATAGGACTGGTAGGTCGAGATGCCCATCTTGGACATCACCTTGAGCAGGCCCTTGCCGATCGACTTGATGTAGCGCTTGACGATCTCGTAGTCGTCGAGCGAGCCGGGCAGGCGGTCCTTCATCGCGATGATGGTCTCGAACGCCAGATACGGATTGATCGCTTCCGCGCCGTAGCCGGCGAGACAGGCGAAGTGATGCACTTCGCGCGGCTCGCCGGATTCGACGACGAGGCCGACCGAAGTGCGCAATCCGGTGCGGATCAGATGATGATGCACGGCGGCGCAGGCCAGCAGCGACGGGATCGGAACCCGGTCGGTGCCGACCATGCGGTCGGACAGGATGATGATGTTGACGCCCTCGCGCACCGCGCTCTCGGCGCGCGCGCAGAGCTCGTCCAGCACCTGGTCCATGCCGGCCGCGCCGAGGCCGGCGTGGAAGGTGGTGTCCAGCGTGCGCGACTTGAAGTGCGACTCGGCGACCTCGGAGATTGAGCGGATCTTTTCGAGGTCCGCGTCGGTCAGGATCGGCTGGCGCGCTTCGAGGCGCTTGGTAGTGGCTAGGCCTTGCAGGTCGAACAGGTTCGGCCGCGGTCCGATGATGGAGACGAGGCTCATCACCAGCTCCTCGCGGATCGGATCGATCGGCGGATTGGTGACCTGCGCAAAGTTCTGCTTGAAGTAGGTGAACAGCGGCTTGGCCTTGGCCGACAGCGCCGAGATCGGCGTGTCGTTGCCCATCGAGCCTGCGGCTTCCTCGCCGGTGGAGGCCATCGGCGTCATCAGGATGGTGATGTCTTCCTGGCTGTAGCCGAACGCCTGCTGGCGATCGAGCAGCGACAGGTTGGAGCGCACGCCGGTGGTCGGCACCTTCGGCAGCTCTTCCAGCACGATCTGGGTCCGCTCCAGCCACTCCGTGTAGGGATGGCTCCTTGCGAGCTCGGCCTTGATCTCGTCGTCGGGGATGAGGCGGCCCTGCTCGAGGTCGACCAGCAGCATCTTGCCGGGCTGCAAGCGCCACTTGGTGATGATCTGGTCCTCGGGAATCGTCAGCACGCCCATCTCGGACGCCATCACGATGCGGTCGTCCTTGGTGACGAGATAGCGCGCCGGCCGAAGGCCGTTGCGGTCCAGCGTGGCACCGATCTGGCGGCCGTCGGTGAAGGCGATCGCGGCGGGGCCGTCCCACGGCTCCATCAGGGCTGCATGATATTCGTAGAAGGCGCGGCGCTTCTCATCCATCAAGGGATTGCCGGCCCACGCCTCCGGAATCATCATCATGACGGCGTGCGGCAGCGAGTAGCCGCCCTGCACCAGGAATTCGAGTGCGTTGTCGAAGCAGGCGGTGTCCGACTGGCCTTCGTAGGAGATCGGCCAGAGCCGGTTGATGTCCTTGCCGTACAGCTCGGAGCTCACCGAGGCCTGGCGCGCCGCCATCCAGTTGACGTTGCCGCGCAGCGTGTTGATCTCGCCATTATGCGCGATCATGCGGTAGGGATGCGCCAGCGACCACGCCGGGAAGGTGTTGGTCGAGAAACGCTGGTGCACGAGCGCCAGCGCGCTCTCGAAATCCTTCTCGTGCAAATCGGGATAGTACTTGCCGAGCTGGTCGGCGAGGAACATGCCCTTGTAGATCACGGTGCGGCAGGACATCGAGCACGGATAGTAGCCGGCGAGGCCGCGGTCGCGGCGCTGATAGATCGCTTGCGAGATCGACTTGCGCAGGATGTAAAGCCGGCGCTCGAAATCGTCCTCGGTCTTGGCGGTGCCGTTGCGGCCAATGAACACCTGCATGCAGGCGGGCTCGGTCGGCTTTACGGTGACGCCGAGCGAGGAATTGTCGGTTGGCACGTCGCGCCAGCCGAGCAGCGTCAGGCCCTCTTCCTTGATCTGGTCGGCGATGATGCTCTTGATGACGTTGCGCCAGGCAGTGTCGCGCGGCATGAACAACGCGCCGATGGCGTATTCGCCCGGATTGGGCAGCACGAAGCCGAGCTCCTTCGCCTTGCGGCTGAAGAAAGCATGCGGGATCTGCACCAGAATGCCGGCGCCGTCACCGGCGCGCGGGTCGGCGCCGACGGCGCCGCGGTGCTCGAGGTTACAGAGGATGCTGAGCGCGTCCGCGACGATCTCGTGCGACTTCTGGCCCTTGATGTTGGCGATGAAGCCGACGCCGCAGGAATCTTTTTCCAGGCTCGGATCGTACAGGCCTACGGCCGGCGGCCGTGAATTGTGTTCCTGAATCGGATCGGTCGTTTTCGAGGCGACCGTCGCCGACAGTTGTTCTGCCACGATGTTTCCGCGCTCGACTTGCGACCCGTTCATGTTCTCGTCCTCTCCATGCGGCAAGCTGCCTCACCGCCATCTTCGGCGCACCTTGGGCGTCCCGCGGCACCCGCTTCTGGGTCACCGCTCGTCCGCTCGCGAGCCGCATTTTCTTAAATTCAGGCCAAGGCGTTCTTCGTCCCCGAGAACGGCTTTGCCTGTTGCCTTCTTGGCGCTCGAAAGCACCGACTTTCGTTGCAATCCCTATGCCGGAACCGCAAGCAAAATTGAGACAGTCTTCCTGTCCTAACCATCACCTTGCCAAATTTTTGTCTATCACACAAGCGCGCGCAAGTCCCGATTCCCCATATGTCAATCAATCGCTTTCCAAAAGTTGCGCGGCCCCGGTTTTGAAGCAAACGCGCCCTGATCCGGCCCTGCCGACGCCGGAATCCCCAATGAAGCTTCGGATCAACCCTTTGGAAGACCCGCCACGCCGCAAGAAGCAAAAGAGCGCGATCCATCCGGGGGCCTGACAGGAGCGTCTCGACCATGAAGTTTTTCACAGGATGTGTGGCCGCCGCCACGCTGGCGCTGGCCGCGACCGCGGCTCAAGCGCAGGTTCCAGCGCGAGGGGCGATGATCGCGGTCTCGGATTTCGACGCCCCCTATGCGCCGTCGGAGGCCGCGCCGCCGCCGCGCTACGGCTATGGCTACGAAGAACGCGGGCCGGCCCCGGTGCTGCTGCCATCGACCGAGGTCTACGCGGTGCTGCGCGAGAACGGCTTCTCTCCACTGGGCATCCCGCGCCTGCGCGGCGGCGTCTACACCATCGCGGTGATTGACCGCCGGGGGGAGGACGGCCGGCTCGTGATCGATGCCCGCGACGGAAGGATTTTGCGCTTCATGCCGGCTGCCGACGCCTACGGCATGGCACCCGGCTACGAGCAGCCTGCGGTTGCACCTTACCGCCCGCAAAGCGCGCTGCCGCCGCCGACCATGGTCCGCAGTGGTCCGCCCCGCCCTCCGGCCCCGATCCCGCATGTCGCCAGCCGTTCCGTGCCGCTGCCCAAGGCGGCTCCGCCGCGCGAGGCCCCGGGCGTCCCCGCCAAGCCGGCCGAGCCTGCGACGCCGCAGGCCCAGGTGCCGCAGGCACAACCTGTGACGCAGACCGCGGCCGCCGTGCCGTCCAAGCCCGCTGAGGTCGCACCGCAAGCCGCCGCGCCAACCGTAGGTCAGGTCAAGCCTGCCGCGACTATCCTGCCTACGCAGGAGATGCCGGCGGCACAGGGGCTGGACTAAGCGCGGGCGTTTGAGGCGATGGCCCGCATCACCCCAACGGTGTCGTCCTGGCGAAGGCCAGGACCCATACCGCGAGGTGCATCATATGAGTGACGCGGGAGTACCGAACTCCGAATCTTCGCCAAACTCCTCCCTGTGGTGATGGGTCCTGGCCTTCGCCAGGACGAGGTTGGGGAGAGAGTTAGCGCAAACAGAAGGCGTCTCAGCACTCAGGCGCCTTCTGAACCATGACGAGCGCGGCTCAGCTCCGGCCATACCCCGCCGCTTCCAGGATCAAATTCGCCACCTCCTTCGGATGCGACACCAGCGACAGATGGCCGGCGTCGAGCTCGATCGTGGTTGCGTTCATGCGCTTGGCGAGGAAGCGTTCGAGATCGGGATTGATGGTGTAGTCGTTCTTCGACACCGCGTACCAGCTCGGCTTGGAATGCCATGCCGCCTCCGTGGTGCGACCGGCGAAGATCGAGGCGGCCGTCGGCCATTGCACGGCGTAGAGCTCCTTGGCCTGCTCCGGCTTAACGCCATTGGCGAAGTACTTCAGGAAGGCGTCTTCTGACAGCTTGGTGTAGCCGTCGCGCTCGACGACGCCGGCGCGTGCCGGTCCCGCCGGAAACTGCTTCGACAGCGCGACAAAATCCTCGTTGGCATCGGGCGCACGGGCGGCGACATAGACGAGGCCGGTGACCTTCGGGTCGGTGCCGACCTGGCTGATCACGGTGCCGCCCCAGGAATGCGCGACCAGCACGGTCGGACCATCCTGTTCGGCCAGCACGCGCTTGGTCGCCTCGACGGAATCCGCAAGCGACGACAACGGATTTTGCACGGCAGTTACGTTGAGCCCTGCGGCCTGGAGGATCGGGATCACTTCCGACCAGCTTGAGCCGTCGGCCCAGGCGCCGTGCACCAGCACAACGTTCTTGGCCTTTACGGTCTGCGGCGTCTGCGCGTGAGCGAGGCTGAGAGGGGCCGCCAGCAGGCTCGCGGCGACGAAAAGGCTGCGCCAGAAAGTCATGATTGTTCTCCGTCTTGTTTTTGGGTTCGATATCCAAAAGACGATGCGCGGGGCGGCGGTGTTACGCCATTTCACCGCTCTGTGATGCGGCGCAACAGTCCAGCACGGCCGTTCAGCAATCGGTGACGTCCCGGCGACGACCGAGACCATCCTCTCTGGTAAGGTATGGCAGATCCGTCGTTCGGTATTTCTTCCGTGCACGATTGATCGATCTCGCGGCAGGATTCCCCGGCTCTCGCCGGGACGAGGAGAGCCCAACAAAAAAACGCCCCGGGGCACCGGGGCGTTTTCGCAACCTGGAAGCGGCCGACGTGATTTACGCGGCTACCGAGTTCTCGATCACCTGTGCGCCTTGCGCACCGGTGTTGATCGCGATGTGGCGGGGCTTCTTCGCTTCGGGAATCTCACGGACGAGGTCGACGTGAAGCAGCCCGTTCTCGAGCGAGGCGTTCTTCACCTGCACGAAGTCGGCAAGCTGGAAGGCGCGCTCGAAGGCACGCGCGGCGATGCCACGGTACAGCACTTCGGCCTTCGAGTTCTCGTTGGCGACTTTCTCGCCCTTAATCGTCAACGTGTTTTCCTTCGCGACAATGGAGAGCTCATCCTTGGCAAAGCCCGAAACCGCAACGGTGATGCGGTAGTCGTTCTCACCGGTACGCTCGATATTGTAGGGGGGATAACCGGGGCTGCCGTCCGAACCGGCCTGGTCGAGCAGGTTGAAGAGACGGTCGAAGCCGACGGTGGAACGGTAGAAGGGGGTCAGGTCGTAGGTACGCATGGTCAAGTCCTCCATTGAGCGACTGTTGAGTAACCCGCCCGCCAATCGGGCCGGGCTTTCGTCTGTGTGCAGCCTGATGTTCCGGTTCCGAAACACTGGTAGCGGCCTGCACCAAGGTGATATGGGTTCAGGGGAACGGCGTTCAAGAGGGCGGATACTCAGCCTTTTCGGCGCTCCCGCCCCTGATTTGCAGCTCTTCGTGCCCAAGCCCTCCCCATCATGACGCTGGTCTCGATACCGTCCAATCCCGTTCCCGAAGACGTCGTCAGCGGCACCATCAAGACCCCTGATGGCGTCGAGCTGCGCTTTGCGCGCTGGGCACCGCCGGCGAACCGCAAGGGCACGGTCTGCGTCTTCACCGGACGCAGCGAGCAGATCGAGAAGTATTTCGAGACCGTGCGCGACCTGCGCGACCGCGGTTTTGCGGTGGCGATGATCGACTGGCGCGGGCAGGGCCACTCCTCGCGCCGCCTGCGCGATCCGCGCAAGGGCTATGTCCGCGACTTCGCTGATTTCGAGATCGACGTCGAGACCTTCGTGCAGCAGGTGGTGCTGCCGGATTGCCCGCCGCCCTTCTTCGCGCTCGCCCACTCCATGGGCGGCACCGTGATGCTGCGGGTGGCGCATGCGGGCAAGCGCTGGTTCGACCGCATGGTGCTGTCTGCGCCGATGATCGACCTCCCCGGCCGCGCCACCTCGTTTCCGGCGCGGGCTCTGCTGAAGACGATGCGCGTGCTGGGGATGGGCGGCCGTTATGTCCCCGGCGGCAGCGACCAGATCACCGGGCTCAATCCCTTCATCAACAATCCGCTGACCAGCGACCCCGTGCGCTATGCGCGCAATGCCGCAATCCTGGAGGAGGATCCGACCCTCGGGCTCGCGTCACCGACGGTCGCCTGGGCCGATACCGCCTTCCGCGCGATGAACACCTTCAAGGGCAAAAACTACCCGTCCGAGATCCGTCAGCCGATCCTGATGCTGGCGGCCTCCAGCGACACCGTGGTCTCGATCGCGGCGATCGAGGAGTTCGCCTATCATTTGCGCGCAGGCTCCCATCTCGTGATCGCCGGTGCCAAGCACGAGATTCTCCAGGAGCAGGACCGCTACCGTTCCCAATTCTGGGCAGCCTTCGACGCCTTCGTGCCAGGCACGCCGCTGTTCAAGTGAGGGGAGGCGATGCTGCCCTGCGACCACACGCCGGCATGCCGGGACAAGCCCGGCCATGACGAGGAAGTAGCATCACCCACTACAGCGTCTTCAGATACTCGATCAGATCGTAGCGCTCGTTGTCGTCCTTGAACACGCGGCCGATGACACCGGGACGTTTTTCCTCGCCCGGCTTGCGCTCGAAGGAATGGCCGAGCACGCTGTTGCCCTGGATCGGATCCTTGTCCGACCCGGCCGAGAACTCGGTTTCACCCGTCTTGCACTTCTCGTTGGCGGTGACCGCAAAGCCGACGGTCACGGGATCATAGTCGCGGCGGCCCATGCAGAATTTTTGCGGGCGCTCGCTTGCAGGCTTCAGCAACCAGTAGAGAGAGGGCACCGAACCGTTGTGCAGATAGGGTGCCGTGGCCCAGACGCCGTTCAGCGGCCGTGCCCGATAGCGTGCTCCCCCCACCGGATTGAGGCAGTTCTTGCGCGCGAGATTCCACAATTTCGACCGCTCGGCGTCCGGAGTCTTCTCGTCGTCCATCCATTTGCGGGCGACGAGATCCACCACCGTCATCAACCCGAGCGCATAAACCATCTCGGTCGGCGAGCTTGCGGTCGAGACGTCGCATTGCCACCATTTCTGGAGGTCGGCCGTATTCACCTTCAGGAAGCCGGGCAGATCGACGATCCTGTTGCTGAGCACGAGCGACTGTTCGGGATCCGTCTTGATCTCGTCGAGGGGGATCGTCACCGCGTTCAGCACCTTGCTGTCGCCGCTCGGCTCCCAATGTCCCGACGACCAGAAAGCCGGGGTGTCGATCGCCGGCAGATGGCATCCGGAGCACATCTCGGCGTAGATCTTGCGGCCATTGTCGACCTTCTTTTGATCGAGCCTCCAATTGTCGCCAAGGATCTGCGAGGGCCATTTCGGCGCCAGCAGGCCGCCGAACTTCGGGCCGGTGGAGGGATCTGCCGTCTTGAACGGGTCTGGCCCCCTGAGCATGTCCTCGATCCAGCCGAGCGTGTTGATATGAACCGAGGAGCGCCACAGCCTGTCCTCCGGGTAGGCGTCGGACAGGTTGAGCAGCGCCGTCACGCCGAGGGCTTCGCCGGCGTTGCGGATCAGCGGCTGCTCGATCGAGGCGTCGTACTGGGCGAACTTGAACCAGGGCACGGTCCAGATCGGGGGATAGCTGACCGGCGCGTCCTGGGCGTGCAGGTTCTTCTCGAATCCCTTGATCCCGCTCAGCGCGAGATCCTGCGAAAAAACTTGATTGCCGATGCGATTGAGAGCGTCGAGGCGACCGAACCCTTCCTCGGTGTCCTGCTGCTGCCTGCCGTTCCAGGTCTTCTTGCCTTCAATCGTCTTTTGCTGGGTTTGCGCCCAGTCGATCAGGAAGTTGCCGATCGCGCTGAGCTTCTGCTTGAGCGCGGCGCGGTCAGCCTTGCTGGCATCGGGGCCGAGCACGCGATCGGCGAAGCGCTGGAAGCGGAACGGCACGTAAAGCGTGTAGGCGATCGACAGGCCGGTGGAGACCTCGAGCTTCTTCAGGTCGGTCATGGCCGGGCCGCCGTCGAAACGCACGTCCACGCCCTGGTAGTGGATCTGGCCGGTATGGCAGGCCGCGCAGGTCAGCCCGATCTTGTCCTCTTCGCGACGGCCGGTCGCGGGATCGACGACACCGGTCATCCGTGCGAAGCCGACCGGCAGGCCGTCGACGTTCTCCGCCGGCGTCCACCTGGTCGACCAGTCCGGCACCTGTGTCGTCTCGTAGACATTGGCATAGCCGAAGCGGCGCAGTGACGTCGCGTCAGTCTGGATCGACTGCGGGCTCGGGATGAACCCGAAGCGCTCGAGATAGGTGCCGTCCGTCATCATGCCCGGCGCCGAGAACAGATGCAGGCGCGGCTGCTCCAGGGCCATGAACCATTCATAGGGCACCGGGAAGGTCGCTGTGCCCTGGCTGGCATGGTGAAACCAGTGCCTGTCCTTCAGCGACCAATTCTGTTCGAGCCAAAAGGCCGCCTTCGTCTCCGGGACCGTGGGCAAGGGTGGCGGCAGGAGATTCACGAGAATTCCCTTTTGCGGCAGCATGGCGCGCACCTGGTCGGGAAATTCGGCGACCGCAACGAGCAAGGCGAGACCGAGGGCGAGCAGCAGGGCCGCAACCTTGAGGGCGCCCCGCACCACACGCTGGCAGGTGGACAGCACCGGCTGCGATACCAGCCGCTGGTTGATGCGAGCAGGGAATTGCCGCTCGTTGAACAGAGTGCGCACGTCGGCCACGCTGAGATAGCGGTCCTCACCCGCGCCCTTGCCCATGATCTTCAGGAGGATCGGCCACTCGAACTTCATCAGCAGGGGGTAGTACCAGCGCGCGGCGCTGCCGGCGCGCTTGAGGTTGTCGCGCATGAAGACGCCGATTTCCGAGGCGTTGAGACCGGGCTCAGAGCCGCCGCCGTTCGGATCCCGGTAGTCCCGGCCGAAGCTCGCAAACCGCGCAAGCTCGTCCTCATCGACCTTGCCGTCGACGCCGAGGACGCGCGAGCCGGCACCGCGCTTGTCGAGAGGGCCGCCACGCAACGCGTCGAGCTGGGCGCCCGAAAATATGCTCTTCAGGATGTGACCGAGCCCGTTGGCGATAAGCGCAACGCCGCGGACCTGGATGCGGGCCGAGACCTTCTTCAGCCCGGTCTCGCCGCTCGCATTCGCGATCGTTTGCGACAGCGTGCCGAGCGGAACGGTTCTGCCGTCAACAAACCCCTCGCCGACGAGGCCGCGGAGGAATGGACAGGGATTGTTCGGGGAGACCTGGATCGAAGGGTCTAAGGAGGGCTTCGGAGCGGAGTCATGCATGGCCCAAATCCTGAAAACGGCGAATCGTGAAATACAGACGCGGCGATAGAGCGCGGAAAGTCCTGACAAACCGACAACACGTTATACTACTTCAGCGTGTAGCCGAGTGTGGCTGAATTCACTGTCGTGTCAATAAAGGCGGAGGGGACATTGCCGCGTGGCCGCGGCTGGCTCTCAGGATTCGGCGACGCGTTTGACGTCGCTCGAAACCAGGGTCAGTTTGCCGAGCGGCACGCCCGCATTCAAGAGTCCGGCGCGGTAATGGGCGAGGTCCTCGGGCCGCTTCCAGTGGAAATTGCGCAAATGGCGGTCGACATTGAGAGTCGGGTAGTTAGCCATGAGCACGCGGGTCGCCTCGACCGCCTCGTCGCCGCGTCCCAATTGCGCCAGCGCCGCGGCGCGGATTGCCAGCGCCTGCAAATGGTTCGGGTTGATGTAGAGCTGTTCTCGAGCCCATGACAGAGTCGCGTCATATTGGCCCAGCAGATAATGGCTGAAGGCGTTCAGTGCGGCCCATTGGTAGCGCGGATCGCTGTTGTCGCGCTGTGCGGCCATCGAGAACAGCTCGATCGCCTCGCGGTGCTCGCCGATGACGAAATGGCAGATGCCGAGCACGCCGCGCGCGCCGTTGTCGTAGGGGTTGAGCGCGACGGCGCGCTTGGCGGCGTCCATCGCGGCCTCGTAATGCCCCTCCAGCGCGTGGGTCCAGGACAGGATCGAGAACGCAAATGACGAGCGCGGATCGAGCCGAACGCTGGTTTCGGCAAGCTTCATCGCCTCGGCCCACATCTCGCGCGTGCCCTTGACCCAGCCGAACTGGATGCTCTGGATCTGAATCGTGGCGAGATAGGCGTGCGCAATCGACAGCTTGGGCTCGAGCCTGATGGCCTCCCGGAACAGGTCGACGGCGATGGCCAGGTCTTCCTTGGTTTGCCGATAATAGTGCGACAGTCCTTTGAGGAAGCGGTCCCAGGCGGTGACGTCGGTCGAGAGCCGCGCCGGCGCCGAGGCTTCGGCCCGGACGATCTCGGTGGCGATGGCGGCGGACAGGTTGGTGGTGATCTCGTCCTGCATCGCGAAGAGATCGCCGATGTCGCGGTCGTAGCGGCCAGTCCAGAGCTGCTCGCCGGTCTCCGGCGCGATCAGCTCTGCGGTCACGCGGATCTTGGCTCCGGCACGCCGCACCGAACCCTGGATCAGATAGGTGGCGTCGATCTCCCGCGCGATCAGGCGGGTGCTGGCGTTGTTGCCCTTGAACACGAACGTCGAGTTGCGGCTCAGCACGCGATAGAAGGATTGCAGCGACAGCGCGTGGATCAGATCCTCGGTCAGGCCGTCGGAGAAATACTCGTCCTGTGCGTCGCTGAGATTGGCGAAAGGGAGCACGCCGACGATCGCGGTGCGATACTGCTGCGAGAGGGCGGATGCCTCCCTCAGCGCGGGCGCAAGCGCCGGTGCACCTTCAGGCGTCCAGGTCCAGACCCCGATCGGATCCTTGATGTTCTTGAAGCGGTGGTTGCCGGCATCGACCAGCGGCACGGTGAGATGCTTGCTGGCCTCCTTGTAGGCCTTGGCCGAGATGGCGAAGCCGCCGGGGCTCGCCACGGCTTCGAGGCGGACGGCAATGTTGACATCGTCACCGAAGACCTCGTCCTCGTCGGCGATGACGTCACCCATATGGATCCCGAGGCGGAACTGCATGGCGCGATCGGCGGGCAGATGGTGATTGCGCTCCGCCATCAGGGTCTGCATCGCGATCGCGGCCTCGGTGGCGCCGACGATCGAGGGGAATTCCAGCAGGAAGCCGTCGCCGGTGTTTTTGACGACGCGGCCGCCGTGATTGAGGATGATGGGATGGATCGCGCTGCGATGGGCCTTGAAGGCGGCATGGGTGCCGGCCTCATCGGTGCCCATCATGCGCGAATAGCCGGCGACATCGGCGCAGACAATGGCAGCCAGACGTCTTTCCATATTCCGGAGCTCCAAGAGACTTGCAAGAGACTTGGAAGAGATCGAGGACCGGCCACGGCGTGGCAGTCGCCTCGAATCCCGCATTCAAAGAACCCGTTCCTTATAGAGCAGATGAGGCCGAGCGAAAGTATGATCCGCATTGCAAATTCGAGGTAAATCCTCGGCAATCCGGCAGTGGACGGGGACGAGCGAACGCACTAAGCCGACCTCTTGGGCTACGGTTGGGCGGCGGAGGCACGTCACACATGCTGGGCATTCACGAAATCTGGCTCTTCGTCCTGTCGGGCGTGCTGCTCAACATCACGCCGGGGCCTGATACGGTCTATGTGATCGGCCGCAGCATGCAGCTGGGCTGGCGAGGTGGCGCCGCGGCCGCGCTGGGCATCAGTTGCGGCTGCTTTTTCCATGTCGCGGGCGCGGCAATCGGCCTTTCGGCCCTGCTGATGGCCTCATCGACCGCGTTCTCGATCCTGAAGCTGGTCGGAGCGGCCTATCTCGTCGTGACCGGGCTTCAGATGCTGTGGTCGCGCCCGGTGCTGGCCTCGGCCATCGACGAGCCTGTGCAGAGCTCGCTGCGGCGGGTTTTCCTCCAGGGCGTCTTCACCAACGCGCTCAATCCCAAGGTCGCGCTGTTCTTCCTTGCCTTCCTGCCGCAATTCGTCGCAGCGGACTCGGCGCACAAGCCGCTCGCCTTCCTGATGCTGGGCCTGATCTTCATCTGCACGGGAACGCTGTGGTGCCTGGTGCTGGCGGCGTTCGCGGCAAGGGCCGCCCACCGCTTGCGGAGCTCCGAAGGCGCGGTCGCCTGGGTCAACCGTACCCTCGGCGGCCTCTTCATCTATCTCGGCATCCGCGTCGCCATGCTGGAGACGCGGTAACGTCCTTTACGCGAATTCCTTCAGCAGCGCGCTGCCGGCGAGATAGAGGCCGAGCAGGATCATCGCGATCAGGAACCAGCGGCGAAACGCTTCCGCCGGCATCCGCGCCCGCACCGTTTGGCCGATATACATGCCGGCAAACGCGCAGGCCATGCCCACGGCGCCCGGCACCGCGTTGGCCGGCGTCAGCAATCCCCCCGCGGTGAGATTGAAGGCGAGCGCCAGTGTCGCTGTCGTGAAAAACACGCCGAGCGCCTGCACCAGCTCGTCCTTCTCCATGCCGATCGCCTGCATGAACGGCATCGAGGGGATCACCTGCACGCCGGTCGAGGCCGAGATCACGCCGGTGACCACGCCGACCACGCCGCCGACCCATTTCTCGTTCTTTGGCGCAACATGAAACTGGAATTTGTTCAGCCCGATGATCGCGTAGATGACCAGGAGCACGCCGAGCACGATCGTGCCGTAGCGCGCATGCGGGCCGGTGAGCGCGCCGGCATTGAGCCAGCACCCGATCACGGTGCCGATCATCAGCGGCCACAGCCGCCTCAGGATATCGCGCAAATGGGGGCCGACGAAGGTCTGCCAGATGTTGGTGACGATGGCGGGGACGATCACGATGGCGATCGCGCGGCTCGGCGCCATGCTCACCGCGAGCAGGCCCATGGAGACAGTCGGCAGGCCGAGCCCGACCACGCCCTTGACGAATCCGGCGATCAGGAAAACGGCGGCGATGAGAATGAGGAGCGGGTCGATCATATCTGCACATTGACCGATGCAGCGCGCCGGCACAATCTGTAGCTTACGGAGAAAGCCTTCGTTTGGAACGAAGGCTGAAGGGACCCCCGATGCGCTTCGACCTCGTCGACCTCCAGCTGTTCATCGCGGTCGCCGACCAGCGCAGCATCACCCGCGGCGCGGAGCGGTCGCATCTGGCGCTGGCCTCAGCCAGCGCGCGCATCAAGGGGCTGGAGGATGCGCTCGGCGTCGCGCTGCTCAAGCGCGGGCGCCGCGGCGTTGAGTTGACCTCGGCCGGCGAGAGCCTGCTCGATCACGCCCGTCTCGTCATTCACCAGATCGACGCCATGCGCGGCGATCTCGCCGGCTTTGCCAGCGGCGTGCGCGCCAGCGTGCACTTCCTCGCCAATACCTCGGGGCTTTCGGAGCATCTGCCGAAGGCGCTCGCCGGCTTCCTGCGCGAGCATCGCGACGTTGCCATCGACATCGAGGAGCGCGAGAGCACCGACATCGCGGCCGCGATCACTGCGGGCGCGGCCGATCTCGGCTTCGCCGCCGAGCACGCGCTGCCCGATCATATCGAGCGATTCGCCTTCAGCGAGGATCGCCTGACGCTGGTGACGTCTAGGCGCGGCCCGTTCGCCGGCCGCCGCGCGATCGATTTCCAGGAGGCGGGCGCTTGCGACTTCGTCGGGCTGACCAGCGCCACCGCGCTTCAGGTGCATATTTCGAAGCACGCCGCCCGGCTCGGCATGCGGCCGCATTACCGCGCACGCTTGCGCGACTTCGATGCGATCTGCCAGATGGTCGCCGCCGATGTCGGCGTCGCGCTGGTGCCCGAAGCCGCGGCCCGCCGCTGCGCAAAACTGATGCCGCTCGCCATGGTCCGCCTGCGCGATAGCTGGGCCAACCGCAAACTCGTGATCTGCGCGCGAAGCTTCAAGACACTACCGCGCCCGGCGAAGATGCTGGTGGAGCATTTGCGGTCTGCGGCGGTGTGAGTTCTGGGATTTCCCCTCCCTTTAGAAGAGGTTAAGACGCAGCTACTTCGCCGTCTCCACGCCAGCGTCCTTGATCACCTTCGCCCATTTCTTCGTCTCGTCCGCGATGAATGTGCGAAAATGCTCCGGCTCATCGCCGACCAGCGTCGCGCCCTGGGCAGCGAGCTTTTCCTTCACCGCCGGATCCGCCATCGCCTTCGTGGCCAGATCATGTAGCGCGGTGACGATCTCCTTCGGCGTGCCCTTCGGCGCGACCATGCCGTACCAGTTCTCGATGCGCAGATCCGCAAAGCCCGCTTCCGCGGTGGTCGGCACGTCAGGCGCCGTCGGCGAACGCTCGGCGGAGCCGACCGCGATCGGTCGCAGGGCGCCCGCCTTGACCTGCGGCAGCAGCACGGGGAGGTCCAGGAACGTCATCTGCACCTGCTGGCCCAGCAGATCGTTCACGGCGGGCGCCGCGCCGCGATAGGGCACGTGCACGATGTCGATCTTGGCCGTCAGCTTGAACAATTCACCGGCGAGATGCGGCAGGCTGCCGGGTCCGGAGGAGGCGAAGTTGAGTTTTCCCGGCTGCGCCTTGGCGAGCGCGATCAATTCCGCGATGTCCTTTGCGGGGACGTTGGTGGCGACCACCAACATTTCCGGCACGGTTGCGACCAACGTCACGGGCGTGAGGTCGTTGAGCGTATCGTAGGCGACCCTTTCCATGCTCGGGCTGATCGCCAGCGCGCCGGCGCTGGAGATCGCGATGGTGTAGCCGTCAGGTGCAGCCTTGGAGACGGCATCGGTGCCGAGCACGCCACCCTGGCCGCCGCGATTGTCGATCAGCACCGGCTGCCCTGACAGTTCCGACATGCGCTGGCCGATCACCCGCGCGATGATATCGTTGGGGCCGCCGGCCGGAAACGGCACGATCAGCTTGATCGGCTTGGCCGGGAAATTCTGGGCGGAGGCGAGCGTCGGAAAAAGAAGCAAGGCCGCGAGAAGGAGCGTACGCCGGTTGGTCATGCAGGCTCCTAGATCGCCTAGCCGTTGAGCAGTTTCAGTGCTTCTTCGTGAACCCTGGCGTCGCCGGCCGCGACGATGCGGCCGCCGCCCTGGGCCGGCTTGCCTTCCCAGGTGGTGACGACGCCGCCGGCACCGGTCACGATCGGGATCAGGGCTGCGATGTCGTAAGGCTTCAGCTCGGTCTCGACCACGAGATCGACGTGACCTGCCGCCAGCATGCAATAGGAGTAGCAGTCGCCGCCATAGCGCGACAGCCGCGCGCCCGTTTCGATGCGGCCGAAGATGGCGCGGTCGCGCTCGCTCATCAGCAGCGGGCTGGTGGTGTAGGTCGTCGCCTCCGACAGCAAGGCGCAGCGCCGGACCTGGAGCCGGCGCTCGCCGGACGGGCCTTTATAATGAGCCGAGCCGCTGTCGCCGGAAAAGCGTTCGCCGATGAAGGGCTGGTGCATCATGCCGTAGACCGGCGTGCCCTTGTGCAGGAGCGCGATCAGCGTGCCCCAGATCGGAAAGCCGCCGATGAAGGATTTGGTGCCGTCGATGGGGTCGAGCACCCAGACATAATCCGAATCCTCGCGCTCGTTGCCGAATTCCTCGCCGACGATGCCGTGCTGGGGAAAGTTGGCCTTGATCAGACGCCGCATCACCGCCTCCGCGGCGCGATCGGCCTCGGTCACGGGGTCGAAATCCTTGGTCTTGCTCTTGTCCTCGATCGACAGCGAGGTGCGGAAGAACGGTAGGATGGTTTCGCCGGAGGCGGTGGCGAGCCGTCCGATGAAGGCGGAGAAATCGATCACCGTCACGGCGTATCCTCAAAAAAGCGAAAGTCGGGTGAAGCTCACTCCTGCCTAGCTCAAATCGGAAGAATCGTGCAGCGCTGTCTTGCTTTTGCACCCTGGTATTTTGGATGCCGGATGCGTCCCTCCTTCAAAGAACTTGGCTGGCCAAAAATCGATCATTGAGTTGAAACCTTAGTTCCGGATCTGCCTCGTTCGTATGCAAATGACTATCAACCCATTGAATTTCCTTATCAAAGGAACTGAATCTGGGTTTCTCTAGAAGCAACCGAGCTATGTCCTCATTGCATGGGAAACCGGTCGAAAGCCCTTGCACTTTGTGCGTCGCGGCCGCATATTGTTGCGGTGCGGTAGCGCTTCTCGCGTTACTGCTGCCCTCCTTGGGCGTTTCCTCCCTAGACTTGGGCCGCTTCTTCATTAGAAGCGGCCCTTTTTTCTTTCAGCCTCTGCTTTCTCTCGGCATCGGCTTTCATTTCGATGCTCGCCGCGAAACGCATTCGCGCTGATCGCACCCAACACAATTGTTCGAAGAAAACGTCGCGCCTATTCAGCCGCGGCCTGGAACGGGCCGAGATCGCCGAACGGGACCGTGGTCGCCAGCACGTCTGCGAGCACGCCGAAGTCCGACGCCACTTGTGCAAAGCGCGGACTGCGCTCGCGCCGCCGCTCGTCCATGTAGATTGCGCGGTTGAGCTCGAGCTGCACGGCATGCAGGCCACTGGCCGGGTTACCGTAATGCTCGGTGATGAAGCCGCCGGCGTAGGGCTTGTTGCGGCCGATCGAATAGCCGAGGCCGGCCATGGTCTCCTCGACCCGGTCGGGCAATAGCGGCGTGCAGCTCGTGCCGTAGCGGTCGCCGATGACGATGTCGGGCCGGCGCGGCTCGTCGCGGGAGACGCCGACCGAGGGCATCGAATGGCAGTCGACCAGCACGACGGTGCCGAACATCTGGTGCACCTTGTTGATCAGCCGGCGCAGCGCGCGATGATACGGCTTGTACAGCGTCTCGATCCGCCCCAGCGCGTCGTCGACCAGGATGCGCTCGCGATAGATCTCCTGGCCGTCGCCGACCACGCGCGGAATGGTGCCAAGTCCGCCGGCAACCCGCATCGAGCGGGTGTTGGCAAAGCTCGGCAGGCGCCCGGTGAACATCCGGGGATCGAGCTCATAGGGCTCGCGGTTGACGTCGACATAGGAGCGCGGAAAGTTGACCCGCACGGTCGGAAAGCCGCGCTCGCTGAGATGGCCGATCAGCTCGTCCATGAAGGAATCTTCGGAACGCCGCAGCGTCGGCAGGTCGATCCTGGAGGCGCTGAGGAATTCGTCCGGATAGGTCGAGCCGGAATGGGGCGAGTTGAAGATAACCGGCGCGCGCCATTGCGCGGGCTCAACGATCTCGAAGGCTGGCGACTTGTCGCCGTCAAACCGGGTCATCTTCTCAGGCTTCGTCCCTTGGTGTCAGGCTTCGCCCTTGGCAATCAGGCTCCGCCTCTCGGTATCAGGCTTCGCCCTTGGCGCATTGATTCGGCCGATCGGGCGGCTCTTATGTGTCGTCATTGTCCGGAATCGCAACCATCCTGCCAAGCGAAAAGATGAGATCTGCGCTGGAACATGTCTTAACCCTGCGGGCAGCGAGGTGGGGACCGGCAGGTACGGCTCGATTGCTTCGTGCCGTATTCCGGTTCACAAGAGTCCGGCAGCGCGAGCTGCGGAGGGTAAAGATTTTCACCCCAAATTTACCCTCCGTCGGGCTTAGTGACCTCCGCTGATATCCTCTGGGGATTCGACATTTCCGCCATGCCAAAGATCCTGCTCGCCGAAGACGACAACGACATGCGCCGTTTCCTGGTCAAGGCGCTGGAAAACGCCGGTTTTCAGGTCTCGTCCCACGATAACGGCATGGCCGCCTATCAGCGGCTACGGGAAGAGCCGTTCGAGATGCTGCTCACCGACATCGTGATGCCGGAGATGGACGGCATCGAGCTCGCCCGCCGGGCCTCGGAACTCGACCCCGACATCAAGATCATGTTCATCACGGGCTTCGCCGCGGTCGCCCTGAACTCCGATTCGGATGCCCCCAAGAACGCCAAGGTGCTGTCCAAGCCCGTGCATTTGCGCGAATTGGTCAGCGAAGTGAACAAGATGCTGGCGGCCTAAATCGGCCCCCTTCCGTCCTTGCACCGGCTCCCGTGAGCCGTTATAGGGACCCGACCCGATCTAGAGACATCTAGGGCGCGTAGCTCAGCGGGAGAGCACTACCTTGACATGGTAGGGGTCACAGGTTCGATCCCTGTCGCGCCCACCATCCTTCGCTCGCGATAGCCGAGTGAAGGATGCCACGCCGAAGCCCAACGGGCGCAGGCGGGCTGCCGCCGCGAGGTTCGGCTCGGCAAGCCACCAATCTCATTTCGGCGAAGCGTGTCCGGTGTAGCTCGAAGAGCGTAGACGGACTGGAGCGGCAGCCTCCTTCGCCGACACACCGCCGCTAAATCCCCTATTTCAGTTCCGTGTTTGCGACCGGAAGGATGGAGGCGACGTGCCAGCCGTCCGCATCCTGAACGTAGGTCTGGCTGATCAGAAACGTATTTTGTTGTGGCGGCTTGCCCGGAAGGCCGCGCGTAAAGACGATCGGCACGAGGATCTGCATGATCTCGTTCGAGATCACGGCGACGCGGAATTTCGACATGTCGGGTTCGAGGTGCCAGGTGCCCTCGTAATAGGTCTTGAACCGCGCGGCGACCTCATCGCGACCGCGCGTCTCGATGTTTCTGGCAAACAACAGCGTTCCGGCTGAATTCAGGAGCATGGCCTTCATGGCGTCCGCATCATGCGCATTCTGCGCCGCGATGAATTTCTCGAAGATGGTTCGTGCTTCGGCATCATTTGCGGCAGCCTGCGCGCCTCCGGCCGGCCAGAACGTTGCGGCGAGAAACAGCGCTGCGGCAAACGCCGCAACTTGAGGGCGCCGTGAAAACACTCGTGGCGTGAAATTGCCTGAAGGCATTTTAGGTCGGATCATGGTCACCTCTGGTCATTTGCCGGCGGAATTTGAATGGTGAGCGTCATACCATTGTGGCCAGGTCGATGTTTTCAGGATTGCACGATCGGCGATGACCCCGACATCACGGAAACGTAGGCTTCCGGATGCCACGGGACCAGGCAAGCAAACCCTCGCCGCGAGCAGCGAGTTGAGTTATCGTCTTGTGGTGTGAAGTAACCCGGATGAAGGTTGCCCATGAGCGTGTCCGTCATCGAGCAGGCAAAGATCCAGGCGCAGGTGCTGGTGCCCCTGGTTAAGGCGTTGCAGGCCGAACTCGGCGAGGCGCGCGCCAATGCATTGGTGCGCAAGGCGCTTGGCGACCTCTATCGCGGCTTCGGCGAGGAATTCTGGAAGGCAAAGAACAGCACGAACAACGAAGCCGATCTCGGCAAGGCCGTCGCGTCGGCGTTCAAGACCTATGCCCGAGACGACGCGCTCGCCTATGACATCATCGAGCAGACCCAGGACGCCTTTGCGTTCGACGTGACGCGATGCGCCTATGCCGAGTTCTACAAGGCGCTGGGCGAGCCGGAGCTCGGTTTCCTGCTGGTCTGCACCGCCGACTTCGCGACCGCTGATGGATTTGGCGCCGACGTCAGGCTCACGCGCACGCAAACCATCATGCAAGGCGCGTCCCATTGCGATTTCCGCTACTGGCGCGACGAGCGCGGATCAAAATGAAGGGAATGCGGGTGATGCGGGCGAGCTATGTTGCCCTGATGGTGCTGGCGCTGATGTCGTCGCGCGCCGCTGCTGCGGTCATCGACTGGCAGGCCGAACTGCAGCGCTGCCGCGCATTGCGCGAAAGCGTGGCGCCGCTGCTTCAGGCCGGCGAGGGCATCTCGGCCGTCGGCCGCTCCAACAGATCCATCCGCCGCTGCATCTGGATCCAGCGCATCGCGGTGCGCAGGAAGATTCCCGGCGCGGAGGTTTGGTAGCGTAGCTGGTCATGCAGCGCTGCTGTCTCACACTCCGTCATCGCGAGCGCAACGAAGCAATCCAGACTGTTTCCGCGGAGGGGTTCTGGATTGCTTGGCCGCGCTCGCAATGACGATGTGGAAGCAGCAACGTGTTCAGCTCATCGCCTTCACGATGGAGATTCCGATACCGAGCTCCTCGTGGAACTTACGCACCAGCGCGGCCTGCCAGCTCTCGCCGAACTCGATCTCGCCGCCGATCGCGACGACGCGATGTGCGAATGAAGGCGCCATGTGGTCATGGGGGATCGTTATCGTGCACCACCTCGGTGCAATGCGCAGCTTGATCCGCGACTCCCCGCCTGCCATTGTCCGCCCACCACGCCAGCGAGAAATGAAGGCAGGTTATCGATATGAGCAGCGTGAACAAACCAGGTGGCAACTACTTGCCGGTGATCATCCATGGTGGAATTGCGTATGTCAGTGGTCAGCTGCCGCGTCGCGGCGAAGCCCTGCTGTGCTCCGGTAAAGTCGGCGCAGGTGTCGATGTCGCCGCCGCACAGGGGGCGGCGGCCCTCTGCGCAGATCTCTGCATTTCGGCCATCAATCACGCAACAGGTGGAGAGGACAAGATCGTCCAGGTCTTGCAGCTCGTTGGATACATCGCCTCGGCCCCTGGATTCACTCAGCAATCGCAAGTCATGAACGGCGCTTCCGACCGGTTGATCGAGCGCCTAGGCGATCGCGGTCGTCACACGCGTACATCTGTCGGCGTCGCCGAGTTGCCGCGGGGTGCACCGGTCGAGCTGAGTATGATTGCCGCTGTTCAGTCGTAGGAAGGCATGCCGTTCGCTGATCGTCAGCTTCGACGTTCGCACTTCGATACGTCGCGACGACACGCGGTCTATTCGACCAGATACTTCTTCACCGCAGCCTCGTCCCACGCGATCCCGTTGCCGGGCTCCTCGTTCGGCAGGGCAAAGCCGTCCTTGATGATCAGCCGCGTTGAAAGCATTGCGTCGGCCCAGTCGACATATTCGAGCCAATGCGCGGTCGGCGTCACGCACAAAAGATGCGCGCTGACTTCCGAGAACAGATGCGTCGACATCTCGATCCCGGCGGCATGCGCCAGCGCGGCGGCGCGCAGCCAGCCGGTGACGCCGCCGATGCGCTGCACGTCGGGCATCACGTAGTCGCAGGCTTCGGCTGAGAGCGCGGTCTGCATCGCGAAGGCGCTGTCGAAATTCTCGCCGATCTGGACCGGCGTGCGCAGCGCATCCGCGATGCGGGCGTTACCCTCATAATCGTCGTGACGGATCGGCTCCTCGATCCAGGTCAGGCCCTCATCGTCGAGCATCTCGCCACGGCGGATCGCCTCGGTGGCCGTCAGCGCCTGGTTATAGTCGCACATCAAGGTCACGTCGTCGCCGACGGCCTTGCGCACCGCGCGCACCACCTTCAGGTCTTCCCGTGCATCGGGACGGCCGACGCGGATCTTTGCGGCCTGAAAGCCCTCGGCCAGCAGCTTGTGGGCTTCCTCCACCGCGGCACCCGCCGGCATGATGCCGAGCCCCTTCGAATTGTAGGCCCTGACCGGTCTTGGCGCGCCGCCGAGCAGCCGCGCTAGCGGCAGGCCGCGTGCGCGCGCCAGTGCGTCCCATGCCGCCATGTCGATGCCGGATTGTGCCAGCCGCTGCAGGCCGGCGAGCCCCAGCAGGGTGAAGCGCTGGGTCAGCTTGCGCTCGATCTCGAACGGTAGCAGCTCGTCGCCCGCAAGCAGCTCCGACATTTCCGCGACCATCGCCGTCAGCGGCTTCAAGGCCGATGGCGTGATCGAGAACAGATAGGCGTGCCCCTGGACGCCCTGGTCGGTCTCGCAGTCGATCAGCACCAGCGGTGCCTTTGCGACAGCCCCGGTCGAGGTCTGGAGCGGGAGGTTCATCGGCACGATGACGGAGCGCGCATTGAAGCGCTTGATGCGGATGGTCTCGGCCATTTGGTGGATCTCCTGGCGGAGTGAATGCAGATAAATGCCGATCTTAAACATTCGCCATGAAACGAAAAGCCGCTTGGCGCGACCACCATAAAATGGGGTTGCGCGGGAGCGCGTTTATTGGCTCTGTTCCGCAAATCGCCCCGAGTTCGAGACAGGAACGCAATCACGGAGCCAAAGAGTGAAGCAAGAGATCTCCGAAGAACAGCGCAAGAGCGGCATCCTGACCGGTGCCGCGATCGCCTTCCTGCTGCTCGCCTTGCCGCTCGCGGTGTGGCTGGACCTGACCGAACTCAGCAAGACCGCGCTGCGCCGGCAGGCGATCGACCTGAATTCGGTGATCACGAGCGTGCGCAGCTACTACGCGACCAACGTGGTCGGGCGCATCATCGCCAATCCGAACGGTACGACCAGGGTGATTCACAACTACGAATCCATCCCCGGCGCGATCCCGATCCCGGCGACATTGTCGCTGGAGCTAGGGCGGGTGATCGGGGCGCAGCAGGAAAACATCACCTACCGTTTCGTCTCGGACTTCCCGTTCCAGAACCGCGCCCCGCACCAGCTCGACAAGTTCGAGAAGGACGCGCTCGAATCGCTTCGCAACGATCCCGAGCAGAAGATCGTCGACACCGAGACCTCGCTGTTCAACGACAAGGTCCGGCTGATTGCTCCGGTGACGATGGGCCCGGCCTGCGTCAGCTGCCACAACAGCCACCCCGAGAGCCCGAAGAAGGACTGGAAGGTTGGTGACGTCAGAGGCATCCAGGAGGTGATCATCGCCCAGCCGATCGCCGCCAACATCTTCTCGTTCAAGTTCCTGCTGGCCTATTTCCTGATCGCCGCCGGCAGCGGCCTGTCGTTTCTCTCGCTGCAGCGCCGCCAGGCGAGCCGTATCAAGGGCATGAACAAGGAGCTCGAATCCGCCAACGACTTCCTGGCTTCGCTGTCGATGAAGATCTCGCGCTACATCCCGCCGCAGGTCTACAAGAGCATCTTCTCCGGCCAGAAGGACGTCACCATCCACACCGAGCGCAAGAAGCTCACCATCTTCTTCTCCGACATCCAGAATTTCACCGCGACGGCGGAGCGGCTCCAGCCGGAGTTGCTGACCCAGCTCCTCAACGAATATTTCACCGAGATGTCGGCGGTCGCCCACGAATTTGGCGGCACCATCGACAAGTTCATCGGCGATGCCATGCTGATCTTCTTCGGCGACCCCGAGACCAAAGGCGACCGCGCCGACGCGCAGGCCTGCCTTCAGATGGCCTGGCGCATGCAGCACCGGCTCACCGAGCTCAATGCGAAATGGCGCGCCTCCGGCATCGAGCTGCCGTTCAAGGCCCGCATGGGCGTCAATTCCGGCTATTGCAATGTCGGCAATTTCGGCAGCAGCGATCGCATGGACTACACCATCATCGGTGCGGAGGCGAACCTCGCCGCGCGCCTGCAATCGATCGCCGAGCCCGGCGGCATCGTGCTGAGCTACGAGACCTTCGCGCTGGTCAGCGACATCGTCCGCGCCCACGCGCTGCCCGCGATCACGATGAAGGGCATCAGCCGCGAAATCATTCCCTATTCGGTCGACGCGCTGAACGACGCGGCCGCCGAAAGGAGCGGGATCATCACCGAGCGAGCGCCGGGGCTGGAGCTCTATCTCGACCCCGCCGTGGTCAAATCCGGCGACGCGGCGCGGGTGCGCTCGCTGCTGGAGAATGCGCTGGCCTCGCTGAACCCGGCGTGAGGAGCACGCGCGTTGCCGTCTCCCATCGAGAGAGTGTGCCGTGTGGCACCCCCTCCCTAGCCCTCCCCCACAAGGAGGGAGGGAAACACATCTTTAACGTGGCGACGTTGTCCAACTTCGCGGAAAGTCGATCATGGTGCGACGCTGCTCCGTTCTCCGCTCGGCTCCCTCCCCCCCTTGTGGGAGAGGGCGGGGGAGAGGGGTAGCCCAGCAATAGGTGGGCCCGAGTCAACTCACCGCGCCGCGCCTTCCGTGAAGGCGGTGTCGATCACGTCGCCGAAGGGTTGCCAGGAGCGGCCGTCGAACTGGACCAGCCGCATCTGCCGGATCGGCAGGTAGCTGTTCGGCGAGGTGTTCATCCTGATGTTGGGCAGGGCGACCGAAGGCTGATAATTCCTCAGCGAAGCCGCCTGACGCATGATGTTCTCGCGCGAGAGGTCGTCGCCGCATTGCTTCAGCACCTGCGTCAGCGCCTCTGCCGCGGCGTAGCCATAGAGCGCGGCGCTGCTGTTGGTGCTTTCGTCGTGATGGTATTTGTCCATGAAAGTGAACCAGTCCTTCATGGCGGGATCGTCCTTCCATGCGGGATCGCTCGGGTCCTTCAGAAAGGCCGCCGAGATCACGCCGGAGGAATTCTCCAGGCCTGCGGGCGCCATCGCATTGGCGATTGAGGCGGAGGCGTCGTTGACGATGAAGACCGGGCGCCACTTGAGCGACGCCGCCAGCTTGATCACCTTGGACGCCGTCGACGGTACACCGAGAAAGACGAAGATATCGGCGCCGGCGCGCTTGAGGATCGAGACGTGTCCGTCGAGATGCTCATCGGCAATGTCGAAGGCGATGTCGACGAGGACGAGACGGTTCAGATCGCCAAGACCTTCCTCCAGGCCCTTGAGAAGCGCACGCCCGAACTGGTCGTTCTGCCAGAGCACCACGATCTTCTTCCTGGGATAATAGGCCTGGAGATAGTTGGCGTAGATGCGCCCCTCCGACCGGAACGACGGCTGCCAGCCCATGGTCCAGGGAAACGCCTTGGCCTGGCTCAGCTCCTCGTCGCCGGAGGCGACGAACAGTTGTGGGATCTTCTTCGCGTTCAGATACCAGCGCGTGGCGAGATTACCGGGCGTGCCGAACGATCCGAACATCAAATGCACGTCGTCCGTCTCGACCAGATTGCGCGTCAGCTCCAGCGCGGTCGTCGGATCGGAATTGTCATCGCGCGTGATGAAGCGGATCTTGCGGCCGTTGATGCCGCCGCGCGCGTTGACCATGTCGAAATAGGCCGCTTCCGCCTGGCCGATGGCGCCGAATTCGGACAGCGGTCCCGAATACGGCATGACATTGCCGATACGGATTTCGTTGTCGGCGGTGGGTTGATCGGCGCGCTCCTGCGACATCGCCCCGAGCGATGCCAGGGCAACCATCAACACGAACAGCATCCTGCCGGAGACGCGCATGCCCGATACCTTGACGTTGGCCCCTCATCGAGGTCGGCTCAATCCGCACCAAGGCTGCTTGATCTAGGTCAAGCGTTTGTCAAAGCTGTGGCGCGGTGCGCAGCTGGAGGGCCGGACGAAACGGCAGGCGTGCTGACGCGCCGACTGGGGCGCGCCGCTAGGGCAGCCCGCGGACTTTGAACTCCATCTCGACCCGGCGGTCGTGAAATCGGGCGATATAGCCCGGGTGCGCTCGCTGTTCCGCACTCGTCCGATGAAAAATGAATCGATCTGTGAAAGATCATGTTTGGGATAGCGGGCCGTAATTTGGATGGTGGTCTATATTGACCGGTGGCGGCAGAGCTCTCGGTTCCATGATGGTCCATCACCGCCCGCATCGGCGCCCATCGGTGACTGAGAGTATCGCGCTCCCGCCGGATTCAGGCGAGCCTCATGGCCATTCAGCGACCACCTTGTCCTACATGCCGGATAACAACGACGCTGGCGCGCATCACGCCAAGCTCCGCCGGTTCTGAGATTTGGACCTTCGAATGTCCCGCTTGCGATTTCGTCGACCAGATCGCGGTCGTGCTGGTCGACCCAATGAGATCGTCTGATACCTTGGCTTGGTTTCAGGGCGAATTGCGGGCGCCTACATAGGGCGCGCGCTACCTGGAACGATCGAGCGCCGAAGGCCTGGACGTAGGCATTGGTCGAGAAGAACCGGTTGCAGCGCTCGGCTTGGCAACGACGGTGACGTTCAGCGAGCTTGGTGCTGCGCTTCATCAGCAGAGGTAGTCACCCGAAAATCCGCATCATTAATGCTTTGCCGATCGGGGCGGCGTGGATGCCGCTGAATGCGCTGACGTAGTCACCGGAATAGAAAGCGCGAATGAGAGCGATGCGGGTGTTGAGGGTTTCATCAAACCGGATTGCAAAGCCATTCCCCGTGCGTCGCACGACCAGGGCCGCGACGTTTCTCTCCTGGAGGGTGCAGCGAACCGCGGTCCCGACAGGTGGTGGATTGTCGCTCACGAAGCGAGCGCCCGTGATCGACATGTCTGCCAAACGGTAGATGCACTGCCGGGAACCGATATTGAAAAGGACAGGCTCATCTCGCTCGAACCGCTCGGCCTTCCGTCGCCGCGGCTGCTCGATGGACACCAGGCAGACGATCAACAGAATGATGGCGTTGTACAAACTCCAGGCGAGCGCCAGACCGCCATAGGCGATCATGTCACCTTGCACATGAAGCACGAAGGCATAGACGATACCCGCGAGCGTAATCGCCAATGCGGTGCCGTATATCCTGAGCAGTGGCCATTCGACGAAGCGTTGGTCGCGATCCCCGCCCTTCGCCGTGACCTTGAATGTGTGTCCCTGCGTCTGGAGCAGTCCCGCCGCCACGGCCTTGAGAACCGCCGGCAGTGCAATGTATTGAGCGACATCCGACATCACCGCCATGGAGCGTCCGCGGGAAATCCAGGCCATGGTGAGCGAATACCAGACATAAAAAGGCAGGAAATATCCGAGGAGTTCGAAAAGATCGGCCTGGACCGCTTTGATGCCGAAGAGAAGATAAAGGCTTGGAACGACGAGACCGAAGACCTTGACGACATAGGTCGAGGTCCAACTCATGAATGCTTCGATGAGAGAAAGCCTGTCGACAACGTCCAGCTGCGATCTTCGGGAAAAGGGACCACTGCGCCCCCGAAAGATTTGCATGAAGCCAAGACACCATCGGCTGCGCTGAGTGATGTACTCCTTGAGTCCCTCCGGGGCCAGCCCCAAGGTCAGACGCTCGTTCAGGTACACCGTGCGTGATCCAATTTCCGTCAGCCGCAGCGTCAGCAAGTAGTCCTCCGTCACGGAATCGGTCGGAAAGCCGCCGATCTTCACGAGGGACGAGAATCGGATGACCGACGACGTGCCGCAACAAAACGCCACGCCCCAAGCGTCCTTCGATGGCATCAGGATATCGAAGAAAAAGCGCTGCTCGTCCGGCCAGACCTTGGTCGCGGCCAAATTGGTTTGGATCGGATCCGCATTGATGAAATGCTGAGGTGTCTGTACCACGCCTACGCCCTGGTCGCGGAACAGGCACGTCGCGCGGCTGAGAAATTCGGGCATAGGCACGAAATCGGCGTCGAGAATCGAAATGAAATCTGGGGGATCGGCGAGCTCCGCCACATGCCACAGGGCGTGATTGATGTTGCCGGCCTTGGCGTCCTTGTTGTCCGGGCGCGCCAGATACCGGCAGCCGAGCTGGCCGGCAAGCTTTTCGAGCCAGTCACGCCGTCCGTCGTCCAGAACCCAGACGCGGTAGTTGGGATAGTTCATTCCCGTGGCGCCGATGATTGTGCGCTCCAGAATCGACGTTTCCTCGTTGTAGGTGCAAATGAATACGTCGATCAGCGGAGCTTGCCGTCCGGCAAGCCACCGCCTGTTGACTTCGACTTGCGGCGTTCGATTGGTCGAGCGGCTGAGAAACACCAGTGTCAGTGCACCCGCCGCAAGCGATACAGCCTCGACGAAGAGGAACACGGATCCCACGGCGAAGTCGGCGGTCCAGCCGACGGGCGGCACCGTGGCTGTCATGCGCCATCCAAAATAGCGGATCATGAGCAGCAATGCGATTGAGATCATCAGCGAGCGCGCCGTGGAGTTCTCGTGCCGCAACCAGGGAAGGACGGCAACGCAGAACCCGAGCGCAATAAGGCCCGGTGTCAGCGCGGCGATCATGGCTTTCTCGCAGTGTCTGGCGAGAAGATGACGCGTCCGGTTCGCCCGACTGGACAATCGTTGGAGCCATCGTTGAGGTCGGGGACCGAAATCGTCGCACGATACGGTTCCTTGCTCAGCGCATCGGGATTAATGGCGAGGTTCGCTGCGACCCCTGCGGAGCCGGTGAGATTGACGACGGTGCCAGTCAATTCGGGGCCGCCGGCGCTCGGCCGGAAATGTGCGAGAGATCCCAGTTGCAGCCCGTTATACACGCTCTCAGTGACGTTCGCCGTCACTACGGCGCCGGAACAATCGAGTAGACGAATGAGCGGTTGTCCGGCCCGGACGTCCTCTCCAGGTGCCGTCATGACCTCCCATATTCGGCCGGCGACGGGGAACTTGATGTCCGCCTCGGAGCGGCCGATGTAACGAGATCGCTCTGATTCTATCTCGCCGACGAGCCACGAGATTTGCGCATCGGCGTGCGCTACGTCCGCGGTGAGGCCTTCAGCCCGCTGCCGCATTTCCTCCTCACGCTGCACCGAGCTCGGACGATCGTTGTAGCTGTCGCCGAGGAAAGTGCCCTCGCGCGCGGCGGTGAGCTCGACCTGGGTTGCATCCAGACGGCGTCGCGCGCCGATTTCGGTCTGCTGAGCAATGGTTTGATCCCGCGTCAGGCGCCCAAGCTCGACAGACGAAACGCTGCCCGATTTGATGAGCGATGATGCTCGTTCCACCGCGGCTGCCGCCTCTTCACGACGCGCTGCGGCCGCTTCGATTGATGTTTGGATTTCTGCGATGCGCGCCTCGAGCTGACGAATGCGCCCCGCTGTGAACAGGGCCGCCTGACGCGCCAGATCCTTCTGCCCCGCCTGGGCTGAAGCTATCTTCGAAACGAGGCTCGGCCTTTCGTTTTCGAGGCGAGACATCTGACTGCGCAGGTCATCGAGCCGCACGCGGTCGCCGCGCGGATTGACGACACGGAGGATGAAAGTGCCCTCACCGACGGTGCCTAAATCGCCTGACAGACTGGCCCCGGCTGAAATCTTCCCGTCAATCGGCGACCTCAACGTCACGAGCCTCGAATTGACGACGGCTTCGACGCTTGACGTCTGGAAAAGCGCTCTGAGCGGCAGCCAGCCGAATACTGCGACGATGGCGATGCCCGCCGCGGCCTTCACAAATCGGAGAAGCGTCCGGCTCGGCTTGGATTGCGCTACATCCGCGGCGGCATCGCCGCCGGTTGCGGGGGCATCGGCATTGCCGGGACTGAGACGCGCATCCAACGCGCGTTGCAAACCGTGCGCGTCATGGTTTCCGTCCACCGCGAGAGGTTTTGCGATATCTGGACCGCCGCCGCCTTCGAATGTCGAATCGAAACGCGTTTTGTTTTGCATCATACACCTGAGAGTCAACGCGCAACCTCCGCGCGAGATACGGCCGGCCGAATCCAAATGCGATGTTGGTGTTGCAAAGGCTAACTGAAACATGAGAATTGTCTGCGATATCGCCAAGAGTCGCATTGGGCCGATAGAGGCACGGGTCCGTGCTACCGTTCAGCCGATGTGTTGACGAGGTGCAGCTTGGTCGCGGGCGAAGCCCGCGGCATTGCTTTCTCAAACTCCGCGAGAATGCTGGCGCCGAGCTCTGAGGCGGGGATCGGCCGGCCGAAGAAGAAGCCCTGGACCTGATCACCGTTGGCCGCGTCGAGGAAAGCTGCCTGGTTGGCGGTCTCGACGCCTTCGACCGTCACCCGCATGCGCAGTTCCCGTCCGAGCGCGATGATCGCTTTTACTACTGTCCCGACCTGACAATGAGGGCCGTCGAGGCTCTGCATGAAGGCTCGATCGATCTTGATCTTGTCGAACGGAAAGCGCCACAGATAGCTGAGGCTCGAATAGCCAGCCCCGAAATCGTCCATCACGATGGCAACGCCCATCGTCTTGAGCGTCCGGAGCTGAGCCATGATCGTTTCGGTGTTGCCGAGCAGCAGGCTTTCGGTGATCTCCAGTTCGAGTCGGTGCGCCGCGAGTCCGGCGTCTTTTAGTGCGGCGGCGACGATGTCACCGATGTTGCCCGCCACGAACTGCACGGGTGACAGGTTCACTGCAACGGTCAGGTGCGCCGGCCAGGTCGCGGCCGTGCGGCATGCCTCCCGCAACACCCACGCCCCGATCTTGTCGATAAGCCGCAAGTCCTCGGCGACCGGAATGAAGGTCAATGGCGGAATGAGGGTTCCGTCCGCCGCGGGCATCCGGATCAGCGCTTCGAAGCCGGCAAGGCGGCGCTGGGATATTTCGAAGAGCGGCTGATAATGCAATTCGAAGCGATCATTCAGTACCGCGTCGCGAATCGCCCTCTCGAGCTCGATGCGCGCTTGTAGCTCAGTGTCCATTTCAGGCAGGAAAAACCGGATGCAGTTGCGGCCGGCTGCCTTGGCCGCGTAGAGCGCGAGGTCGGCACTCTTGAGCAACCGCTCGGCGGTGGTGTCTTCCCCCGTCGCCAGCGCCACGCCGATGCTAGCGGTGGTGAGGATCTCGTGCTGCTTGAATTTCACGGTCGCATTTACCGCGGCGGCGAGATGGCTCGCAAACGACTCGGCCTGAGCTTTGCCGGCGATCCCGCTCTGCACGACCACGAATTCGTCGCCGCCGAGCCGCGCCACCACGTCGTCGATCCTGGCCGCGGCGCGAAGACGCTTGGCGATGGACTTGAGCAGAAAATCGCCACTGTCGTGACCAAGCGAATCGTTGACCTCCTTGAAACGGTCGATGTCGATGAAGTGTACGGCAAGGCTGCCGCCCCGCATCGGCAGGCGAGCGATGGCGCTCTCCAGTTTTTCGATCAGCTGCGGGCGATTGGTCAGCCCGGTCAACGCGTCATGATGGGCGAGAAACCGGATGCGCCGGTCAGCGTGCTTCACCTTTGTTTCCCGATACCAGGCAATTGCGGGAATGGAGAAGGCGAGACCTGACAGCAGGCAAAGGAACACGGCCGCGGTCAGGAACGTATTGTGGACATTCTTGCGTTGCTCGGTTTCATCCACGTAGGCCGCAACGACAGCGGTGAGGCGACCGTCGGTCTGGACCGGGACATAGGCGCGGGCGAAGAATGCCGGTCGGTCGGGCGAATTTCCCTCCCTGACGTCGACGATCGGGAGACCGTCAACCGCTGATCGCGCCGCATCGGGGCTATATTCAGACAAGTCGACGAGCGCGATCTTTTCGCGGGTCGAAACGAACTGGGAGTAGCCATTACGGTTGAATATTTCGTAGTGAAAGACCTCGCCGGAATTTCGCGCCGACAGGAAGAACGCCATGCTCGCGGCGGAAGGCTGCTCGCCGCCGGCGATCTGCTCGAGATCGGTGACACTGGCCGCCAGGAACCTCGCCCAGCTACGAGCGGTCGACGTCGCATCTTGACGGAGAAGATGATCGGTCGTGATCTTCAGGGTCGTCCCGGCGCCCAGCAACAGAATGGCAAGCGCGGCGACGATGGTGACGATGTTTCGCTGAGGCCAGATACTGGCGAGTGACGGCATCAGTGCTACCGGGTCGATCGCATTTTCGTGAGCTCGGCCCGAACCGTTTTTAGCAGTTCGGCATTGCGCTCACTTTTCGAAGCCCAATCGTCGGCAACGGCCGCGAACACGGCATTGGCCGCATCGAGGTCCGACGGCGTGGGTATGGTCACCTGGCGTTTGGGATCGGACTTCAGCTCCCCCATAATGCTGTTTTCAACGGCTTCGTAGGTATCCATGAAACGTCCGGCAGACCACGCACCGCTGTATTTGAGGATGGTCGCCTGTGCAGGTTTCGGCAGCCGGTTGAATATTTTCCGGTTCATCAAAACCATCAGCGGTGCGCCGCTGATGCCAAGAAGGTAATGATAGGTCGCAACGCGTTTGATGCCGTAATCGACCAATGGAGATGGTGGTACCAGGGCGCCATCGATGCTGCCGCTGCCAATGGCTTCGGAGATCTTGGTGACCGGCAGAAATACGGGCCGCGCTCCGAGCTTTTCGAGCGCTGCGGCTTCGCCCGGATTGTTGACGCGAATTCTCTTGTCCTTCAGATCATTCAGCGACGTGATCGGAATGTTGCTGTGGATCGTCTCGGGCTCGGTGACATAGGCGCCGATCACCACGTAGTCGTCGTATCCTTGCAGCGCGCCGGCGGCCATAAGCCGGTTGAACACCGCAACGGACTCCCGCATGTTCGTAAACAGGCCGGGCATCTCGATGATTGCATTGTCTGCGAACCGGTTGCGAGTCAGTCCCGTCACGACGTAGGCGATGTCGGCCGTACCATCGAGCACGAGCTGGGGTTGCTCAGCCGGATCCTTTCCAAGCACGCCGCTGAAATAGGTCTCGATTTCGATCTGGCCTCTTGCCTCGGCGTTGACCGCGTCGACGAATGGCTTGACCGCAGCGAGATAACTCGTCGAGCGGTCGGAACTGGGGAAGGCCAATTTGAGCTTGACCGGTTCGGCGGCGGAGGCCGAAATCAACGCAAAAGAGATCACCGCGCATCGTGCAAGCAAACTAAGCATCGGTTTTCCGATCGTGGCGGCGGCGCGTCGAAACGCCGATTTGCTCGGTCCCTAACGAACCCCCATAGATAGAAATGCTTCAGAGAACTCTCCTAGATAGCACGCGGCGATCCGGGCGGCGACCAGATCGCGAATCGTAGTTTGAAGCGTGCTAACGCCGGCGAGACAATTGTCTGAGAGCGCGCGGCCGCGAGAGGGCAACCCAGCTAAAGGTGGACGTTATCAGCGCGCTGCCGGCAACACGCCGCTACGGCAGACCGCGCGCCTCGAGCTGATGCACCAGCAGCAGTGTCGGCTCGGCGAGGCTGTCGCCGGAGCCGTCGAGGCCGAAGGCGCTCGCGATGCCGTCGCGGCTGCGCAGCAGCGCGCTACGCGGACAATGGCCGGCGCCGCAGAGCGTCTTCTTCAGGGTTTCGCCCTGCGCCGTGATGCCGGCGGAATCATCCGCGGCCCAGGCCAGCACGATCGGGACGTCCACATTGAGGATGCCGGGGAAGACCGAGCGCTTGTTGTACTGGCTGGCGTCCCTGCCGAGATAGGCCTTCTCGCTGTCGCTGGCGTCCTTGCCGGCGCGGTAGATCCCGGACACCAGCACGACCGCCGCGACATCGGCGCGGTCGGTCTGGAGTTCGGGATGGGCCAGCAGGGTGGCGACGTGGAAGGCGCCGGCGCCGTAGCCGACTGCGACGATCTCGCGGGCATCGCCGTTGAATAGGTCGATATTGCCGTAGACCCAGGACAGCGCCGCCGCCACGTCGCTCGCACCCGCCGGCCACGTCGCCGAGGGCGCCAGCCGGTAGTTGACGCGCACGCCGATCATGTCGTTGCGCGCGGCAAAGCACATGGCCTGGTCCTGGATCTGGCGCGACAGCTCCGGCGCGGCGCGGTCGCCAGTGAAGGTGTCGCCGGTCACGAACAGCAGCACCGGCCGCGGCGTATCCGCCTTGGTCGTGGCGGTGGCGACATCGAGCACATTGGCTTCGCTCTCGCCGTAGCGCAGGCCGCGCGAGAAGGTGACCTGCTCGCATAGCCGCGCGGTGCCGCCTGCGGTGGTGTCGCTATCTGTGAGGCCGACCTGGACAAGATCGGACGGCGCAGCCGGCCGCGGCGGCAAGGGGCCGTGCGCGGAGGCTGCCGTCAGGCCCAGAATCAGAAAAAATGCGAGAAAATTCTTCATGTCGGTGGTGGCCCTGCGTGCCCGATATGGGCTCGCGCGTTTGGCCCGTCTTTTCAATTCGCCTTATTAGTTAGTTGGTCATGAGGCGATTTCGCGGCACCCATGGTTCTCTCGGCTCGTCCTCCACGCGTGGTTCAATTCCCCGGCTGGAACGTGCAATCCGCCCCGCTGCCGTCCTTCCGGCGGATGGCATTGGGGTCGATCGTGCAGCTCAGCTTGGTCAGGCTCTCGAAATTCGATCCTGCGGCGCCGTCGGCCGGAATGCCGGCCAGAGCTTCGGTGGCGAAGATCTCGTTGGCCGTGGAGCCATTCACCGTCCGGGTCTTCTTGCCGAAGGTGACCTCGCAGTTCCGGACGGTGATGTCGACATTGCCGGCGCGACAGACGATTCGATCGGCGGTCACCATGATCGGCTTCTTGTAGGGAATGTCGCTGTTGGCGGCGAACAGCATCGCCATTGCCTTCTTCTCGGCGCCAGACAGGACCGACGACAGCGGCGCGATCACCCCCGCGAGCGCCAGCGCCGTCGCGCCCGAGACTTTTGCGGGCGTCGCGTCGGAGGCTCCCGCGACGCCGGAGGCGGCTGCGAGGACGAGGGTGCAGGCGAAGATCAATCGACCGGCTTTCATCTTCCCTCCCTGGACCTGCAATCGCGGCTTCCCTCCGAGAAGCGCGCGGAACCAGATTAGCATGTAAATCCGAATTGGAAGGCAAGTTCGCCTCGCCTCGCGCCTTCGCGCGCTACGGCTGTTTTGCTCCGAGGTGTCAAACGGTTACGCCGCGGGGCCGAGCCCCGCGCCGAGACGGCCGTTCTACTGTGCATGGGGTTGTTTTCGCGTTTTTTTGTTTGGCCGACCTGTCAGGCCTGCTTCATCGTCCGGAAGGTGATGGAATAGCGGCGCGCCTCGACCGGCGGGATGCTGTGCTCCCATTGCGACCGCGCCTCGCCGTCCATCATGTAAAGCGAGCGCGGCCGGGCTTCGAGCGTGTGGCGCTCCCATTTGTCGCCGCTACGGCGGCGGAAACGGAATTTGCAGGACGAGCCCAGCGACATGCCGAGGATTTTGTCGAAATGCGGCTTGTCGCGATGCCAGCCGATGCCGACGCCGGCCTCGTATTCGGTGCAGAGCACCTGCCGCACGCTGCCGCCGGCAAGCCCAGCCCATGCCTCGACCTGCCGCGCGACGGGCAGGACCCAGTCCGGGATCGGCTCGGCCTCGGCCAGCCGCTGCAGCGAATAGTCATAGCGATAGCCGAAGGACGCCACCCGGCGGTTGCCCTCGAAGGCGCCGAACTGGAAGCGCTGGAGCGGCAATGCTGCGATGCGGCCGATGAGCGCCTGCTCGACGGCGGTCTCGACGAAGTCATCGGCATAGCGAAGGCCGGCGGGCCCTGCGTGCGGATCGTCGAACAAGCCAAGCTGCGTCATTCCTCGCATTTCCGTGATGGAACCTAATGGTGGCTGATGCGACTTACATATGACGCGGAAAGTAACATGCGAGGCTGTCATGGCAGAGAAGCATACCGCCGATCCGGCAGAGATCATGCGGGCGACCGGTCATCCTGAGCTGGAATACGCAGCCGGCTGGACCATCGCCGGTCTGGTCACCATCGGCACCATCGTCGCCGCCTGGGTGTTCGCGATCTAGCCATTGGAAACTGCAGCTCGAACGCCGCGCCCTGATCGGTCGGCGTGAGCCTGATCGAGCCGCCATGGCTCGCCATCACCGCGCGCGCGATCGCCAGCCCCATCCCGGTGCCGCCCTGGTCGCGGCGCGTGGTGAAGAACGCGTCGAAGATCCTGTCACGGTTCGGCGTCGAGATCGGCTCGCCGTCATTGCTTACCGTCACACGCAGGGTCGTACGCTCGTCGATCGCTTTCAGCCTGATTGTCCCAGCCTTGTGTCGCATCGCATTATCGGCGAGATGCGACAGCACGATGAGCGCCTTCTCGGCCGACATGCCGATCATCAGGTCGAGGCTGCCGCTGGCCTCTATCGAGCTCGCCGGAAATCGGCTCCTGAGGTCGGCAATCACCGGCGCCAATTCCGTGCGCTCGTTTTGCGGCAGGCTTTCGGCACGCGCGAGTTCGCGCAGCCGCTGCGCCATCGCTTCCAGCCGCTTTGTGTCGGACAGGATGTTGGCGATGAACGTCTCCTGCTCGGCCGGCGTCAGGCTGCCCGCTTTGCCCTGAAGCGTCCGCGTCGTGTAGATCACCCCCGCGACGTGGTTGTTGACGATGACAGGCATTGCCGAAAACACGTGGACGCCGAGGCCGCGGCCATCAATTCTACGGCGTCACCGCTCCGCGGGGCACGGCGCGTGGGGCGGTCAGCTCCTTCCACGTCGAATTGGCGACATGCACGGGCGAGAACGCCGGGCGCTCGACATAACGGCCGTCGCCGGCCTCGGCGCGCAGATCGCCGTCTTTCCAGACGATTCGGCCGCGCGACAGCGTCGCCGCCGGTCCGCCGGTGCAGGAAAACCCCTCGAACACGTTGTAATCGATCCGGCTCATCTGCCGCTTCGCGCTGATGGTCTTGCTCGCCTTGGGATCCCAAACCACGATATCTGCATCCGAGCCGACGGCGACCGCGCCCTTGCGCGGATAGATGTTGAGGATGCGGGCGATATTCGCCGAGGTGACTGCGACGAATTCTTCCTTCGTCAACCGTCCCGTGGCGACGCCCGCGGTCCACAGCAGGGCGAGGCGATCTTCGAGGCCGCCGGTGCCGTTCGGGATCTTTCTGAAATCGCCGAACCCGAACCGCTTCTGCTCGGTGGTGAAGGCGCAGTGGTCGGTCGCGACCACCTGCAGCGAGCCGGCTTGCAGACCGGCCCAAAGACTATCCTGATGCGACCTGTCGCGGAACGGCGGCGACATCACGCGCTGCGCGGCATGATCCCAGTCCTTGTTCTGATATTCACCGGCGTCCAGCAACAAGTGCTGGATCAACGGCTCGCCATAGACGCGCTTGCCCGCCGCACGTGCGCGCGCGATCGCCTCATGCGCTTCGCGGCAGCTCGTGTGCACGATATAGACCGGCGTCCCCGTCATGTCGGCGATCATGATGGCGCGGTTGGTGGCTTCGCCCTCGACCTCCGGCGGCCGTGAATAAGCGTGTCCCTCGGGCCCGGTGACGCCGCCCGCGATCAGCGCCTCCTGCATCAGGGCGACGACGTCGCCGTTCTCCGCATGCACGACAGGCATGGCGCCGAGATGGGCGCAGCGGGCGAACGAGTTGTAGAGCTCGTCGTCGTTCACCATGAGCGCGCCCTTGTAGGCCATGAAGTGCTTGAAGGTGTTGATGCCGTAGGTTTTGACCACGGTCTCCATCTCGTCATGGATCTGCTTCGACCACGACGTTACCGCCATGTGGAAGCCGTAGTCGGAGGCCGCCTTCTCGGATTTGTGTCGCCACTCCTGATAGGCCGCGAGCATCGGCTGGCCTGGATCGGGCAGGCAGAAATCCACCACCATGGTGGTGCCGCCGGCCAGCGCCGCCTTGGTCCCCGATTCGAAATCGTCGGCGGTGACAGTGCCCATGAACGGCATTTCGAGATGAGTGTGCGGATCGATGCCGCCCGGGATGACGTAGGCGCCGCCGGCATCGATGACCTCGCACCCCGTCGGCGCATCGAGCGATTGCCCGACCGCGACGATGGTCTCGCCGTCGATCAGCACGTCCGCGCGGCGCGAATGATCATGATTGACGACGGTGCCGCCGCGGATGAGGAGGGGCATTGGATGCTCCGGAGAGGAAAGTGGACCTCGCGAAGCTAAGCGCGCGGCACACGACGCGACAGGTGAAATTTTAGTCAGGCACGCCGACAGTTGAGCCGTGCTCTCTCGGCCCCTACGCCGCCCGCGCGATCAGCCCGTCAATCATCGCGCGCACCAGGCCCGCGATTTCCTTCCGGAGCGCCGGCAGCGGCACCGCGACCAGTTTCTGCTCCAGTCCCAGCGCCACCATGCCATGCACCGCCGAGAACAGGCTGCGCGCGGTGATGCCGAGCTCCTCCCGACTGCGTTTTGGAAATAGCGCGGCCAGCGGCTGGTAGACGTGGCGAAACAGCTGCAGCTGGTCGTCGATGGACCAGTCGGGGAGGGGCTTGTCGGCTGCCATGCGGTGCTCGAACAGAGCGCGCCACAGTTCGAGATTCTCCGCGGCGAAATCGCAATAGGCGAGAGCAATGCGGACCAGGGTCTCCTGCGGCGACGGCTCGCGCGCGCTTTCCGCCGCGCTCAGGGCCCGGTCGAGCCGAAGCAAAGTGCGCGAGCCCACGCGCAGGATCAGTTCATCGACATCGGCGACGAGATTGTAGACCGCGCCGTTGGCGCAGCCGATCTCGCGGGCGAGATCGCGGGTCTTTAAACCCGCCAATCCCCTGTCGGCGATCATTCGTTCCGCCGCCAGGATCAAATCGGATCGAAGTTTCTCTCGGCGTTCCAATGGCTTAGTCATCTGCAAACCAAATTCTTGAGCGTCGCTCAAATATTCCTTGAACGATGTTCAAGTTTCTTGCTACAAACCATCCGTGAGCAACGCTCATAACAGGGAGCTTCAGATGTTCAAGACCGTAGTGACACTTTTCCGCGGCAGCGTGGCCGCCGCCAGCGAGGAGCTGGAAGACCGGACGGCCCTTCTGATCCTCGATCAACAGATGCGCGACGCGGCCGCGGCCGTCGAGCGCGGCAAACGGACCCTTGCGCTGGCGATTGCGCAGGACCAGCAGGAAGCTCGCAAGCTCGAGGCGACCGTCGCCCGCATCGCTGATCTCGAGATGCGCGCGGTCGCGGCGCTCGACGGGGACCGCGAGGATCTCGCCAACGATGCTGCCGAAGCCATCGCGGGCCTGGAGGCCGATCGCGATGCGGCGCTGACGGCCCGCGCACTGTTCGCAACCGAAATCGCGCGGCTGAAGCGGCACGTCGCAAGCGCGCAGGCCCGCATCACCGAGCTCGACCGCGGCCGCCGCGTCGCCCGTGCCTCGGAAGCGGTGCGCTCGCTTCGCCGCAGCGGCATCGAGGCGGCACGCCCCTACGAATCCACGCTGCCGGAGGCGGAGAGCACTTTGAGGCGTCTTCGTGAGCGGCAGATGGAAGCCCAGGCCGCCGACGACGCGCTGGTCGAGCTCGATGCGGCCACCGGTCCGCTCGCCACCGCCGAAAAACTCGCCGAGCAGGGTTTTGGCCCCAGGCTCAAGACGACCGCGGACGACGTGCTGGCACGGTTGAAGTCCAAGCGCACGCCGACGGTCTGATCCCAAACCCATCATCATTCGAACCAACAGGAGACCATCATGAACCAGAATGGCCAGCCCCACAGCGGCGCCTGGGTGACTTTCACTTACGTGTCCTTCGCAGCCTCCGCCTTCCTCATCGCCATCGGCATCTTCTTCCTGCCGATCGACCTCTGGATGAAGGGTTATCTCACCATGGGCATCGTCATGTTGATCCAGACTTGCATCACCCTGACCAAGACGGTCCGGGACAACCATGAAAGTAGCCGGATGGTGAACCGCATCGAGGATGCCAAGGCGGAACGTCTGCTGATGGAAGTCTCCAAGGCGGCCTGAGAGGCATGACAATACGCAAGGAAGCAGCGGAGCAATTTGTTCCGCTGCTTCGCGCCGGATGCATTCCGTCAAACCTTATCGCGCCAGCGAAATGCAACCGAGCCATGACGGATCGCGCGGGCGTGCGCTCTTGCGCACCGGCAGCGGCCGGAGCACTCTGCACGAGCGGCACACAAAGAATGCCGCCAAAAAGATGTGCTTACAAGATCTCGGCGAGGAACTTCATGGCGGTGACGCGGATCGACTGCGACATCCACCCGGCGGTTGGTGGCACGCGCACGACGCTGCTGCCGTATCTCAGCGATCACTGGAAAGAGCAGGTCGTGAGCCGCGCCATCGACGGGCTCGATCTCACCTCCTATCCGCCCAGCATGCCGCTGGCGGGCCGCGCCGACTGGCGTCCGGCGAACGGCGCAAAGCCTGGTTCCGATCTTGCGATGGTACAGAAGGGCGCATTCGAGCAGTTGGGTGCCAGCCACGCGATTCTCAACGTGCTCTACGGCGCTCAGGCCGTGTTCGATCCCTACATGGCGGCCGACTTCTGCAGGGCGATCAACGACTGGATCGCGACTGAGTGGCTGTCGCGCGATGCGCGCTTGCGTGCCTCGATCGTGGTGCCGATGCAGGATCCGGATCTGGCGGTCGAGGAGATCGAGCGCCGCGCCGGCGATCACCGCTTCGTGTCGATCCTCGTGCTGGCGCAGGGCGAGACGCTGCTGGGACGCCGGCATTTCTGGCCGGTCTATCGGCTCGCGGAAAAGTACAAGCTGCCGCTCGCGATCCACGCCGGCACGCAATATCGGCAGGCGCCGAGCTCGGCCGGATGGCCGTCGCACCGCTACGAATATTACTTCGTCGAGGCGCAGGCATTTCAGGCGCAGATCCTGAGCCTGATCTATGAGGGCGTGTTCGGCAAGTTTCCGGACCTCAAGGTCGTGCTGATGGAATCCGGCGTGAGCTGGCTCCCGGCTTTCATGTGGCGCGCCAACAAGACCTGGCGCGGCGTGCGCGTCGAGGTGCCCTGGGTCGAGCGCGAGCCGGCAGCGATCATCCGCGACAGTTTTCGTGTCACAATGCAGCCGTTCGACGCGCCGGGCGACGCCAAAAGCGTCGAGGAGATCATCGACCAGATCGGCTCGGACAAGATGTTCCTGTTCGCGTCCGACTATCCGCACTGGCAGTTCGACGGCGACGATCCGATCCCGCCGGACCTGCCGAACAGCATCATCTCGAAGATGTGCGTCGACAACCCGCTGGAGACGTTTCCGCGGCTGTCGCTCGCCAACTAGACCGGAGTTTCGCATGAGTGACGTCATCGACCGCCCACTACGAGAAGACGAAAAGCCTGCCGCTTCGCGGCTGCGCATCGTCGATTGCGACGTTCATCCGAGCCTGCATTCGTTCGACGATCTCAACGAGTTTCTGCCAAAGCGCTGGCAGCAGCATCTGAAGGAATATGGCAGCCATTTGCGCACGCCCTATCTGTTCACCACGCCCTATCCGCGCTCTTCGCCGCTGATCGCGCGGCGCGATGCCTGGCCGCCGACCGGCGGGCCGCCCGGTTCGGATCTCGCCTTCATGCAGAAGCAGCATCTCGATCCGCTCGATGTCGAGTTCGGGATTTTGCAGGTGCTCGATCTCTTCATCTTCTCGCAGCAGAACCTCGAATTCGGCGCCGCGATCCAGCGTGCCATCAACGACTGGCAACTGGCGTTCTGGTCGCATCGCGACCCGCGCCTGAAGGCTTCGATCCTGGTCGGGCAGGACGGCGTCGATCTCGCCATTGCCGAGATCGAACGCTGCGCGAAAATCGGCGAATACGTCCAGATCAACGTCTCGCCGCGCGCCAACGAGCCGTTGGGCCGCCGCCGCTACTGGCCGATCTACGAGCGTGCCCAAGAACTGGACCTGCCGCTCGGCATCCATGTCGGCGGCTATGGCGGGCATGCGCCGACCGGTGGCGGCTGGCCGTCCTATTATGTCGAGGAGCACCAGTCCAACGCGCACACCATTGCGGCGCAGCTTGCCAGCCTCGTGATCGAGGGTGTGCCGGAGCGTTTTCCGAAATTGAAGTTTGTCTTTATCGAGGGCGGCTTCGGCTGGATCCCGTCCGCGGTGTGGCGAATGGACCAGCATTTTGAGCGGTTTCGCAGCGAGGTGCCGCATCTCAAGGCAAGCCGTCGGAATATGTCCGCGAGCATTTCTGGTTCACGACGCAACCGATCGACGAACCTGACGAAGCCCGGCACCTGCGCTCGTTGATCGAATGGGTCGGCATCGACCGTCTCCTGTTCTCGTCGGACTATCCGCACTGGGATTTTGACGATCCGCGCTTTGCGTTCAAGACGCCACTGACGGAGGCCGAGCGAAGGAAGATCTTCAGCACCAATGCCCGCGCGGTCTACAAGTTCTGAGAAGGTCTGCACGGATGGCCCGTCACATCGTCGCGTCCACCTCGGAGATCCCACCCGGTGGCAACAAGGTCGTCGATGTCGCCGGCCGCGACATTGTCGTGTTCCACGTCAATGGCGAGTTCTTCGCTTTGCTGAACCGCTGCCCGCACGAAGGCGCGCCGCTGGAGAAAGCGGCCTGTGTCGCGCGACTGACCTCGCCCGAGCCCGGCATCTATCAGCGCTCGCGCGTCGGCGAGATGCTGCGCTGTCCCTGGCATGGCTGGGAGTTCGACATGCGCAACGGCCAATCCTGGTTCGACCCGAAGCGCGTCAAGATTAAGTCATATCCGGTCGCGGTGGAGCGAGGCGAGGAACTCCAGAAAGGCCCGTATGTTGCCGAGACCTTTCCGGTGCATGTCGAGGACAGCTACGTGATTGTCGAGGTCTGAGCAGCCGTTTCGGATTGTGATTTCGCCGCAGGTGGGATAAGCCTCGCCCGCATTTATGGCGGAGACGAGCTTTGTCGAAACAATCACTGCGTGAGGAGGCCGAGCGCCTGATCCGCGAATCGATGGAAAAGAAAACCGTCGTCGTCAAGCAGGGCGATACTCGCATCGAGGCCGTCTGTGGTAAATGCGGCGCCCCGAACCGTGTGCAGGCGCCAAAGGGCCAGACCCGCATCAAGTTCGCCTGCAAGAATTGCGGGCATCAGCAAGAGACGCTGTAGGTTTCTTCGCCCTCTCCCCCTGTGGGAGAGGGTGGCTCGCCGCATAGCGGCGAGACGGGCGAGGGGTTTCTCTCTGCGAGAGACACTGCTCCTGAATTTGCGGATGCAACCCCTCATCCGGCGCTTCGCGCCACCTTCTCCCACAAGGGGAGAAGGAAAAACGCCTAATCCCCCTTCACGAACTTCGCGAATGCATCCGCATGGTCCGGGTGCCAGCGTGACAGCGGCGGGCGGTTCTCCACGATGTCGCCGGCGGCCCACAGCATGCGCTTTTCATCGAGCGCGCGCGGGACATCGTTGTCCGGGCACAGAATGTAGAAATCCCCGGCCTCCAGCCGCGCCAACATGAAATTCACGGTCTGCTCGGCCGTCCAGGCGCCGGCCGGCTTCTCTGTGCGGCCCTTCGCGGTAAGGCCCGTAAAGACGAAGCCGGGAATCAGCAGATGCGCGGTGATGCGGCAACCCGCAGTGTTGCGCAGCTCGTGCTGGAGCGCTTCCGTAAAAGCTTTCACGCCTGCCTTGGAGACGTTGTAGGCGGGATCGCCGGGCGGGGTGGTGATGCCCTGCTTCGACCCGGTGTTGATGATGAGCCCCGCGCTGCCGCGCGCGATCATGTTGGGCGCGAAGGTGCGCGAGCCGTTGATGATGCCCCACATGTTGACGCCGATGATGCGCTGCCAGTTGTTGGGTTCGCCGAACAGCGTGCTGCCGGGCTGGATGCCCGCATTGTTCATGAGGATGTCGGTGCCGCCGAAGCGCTCGTGGACGGCGCGCTCCAGTTCCATCACGCTCTCGGCCTTGCTGACGTCAATCGCGAAGGTCATCACATGTGCGGCGGACGTGAGGGATGAGAGTCTTGTCGCGGCGTCCGCCAGCCGCGCCTGATCCACATCGGCGATACACACCTTCACGCCGTTTCGCGCGAAGGCTGCGGCGGCGGCGAATCCGATGCCGGACGCGCCACCGGTGATCACGGCAACATTGTCTTTGATGATCGCGGGATGTGGCATGGATCGGTCTCCGGGGAGGGGCTCGGTCGTGCTATAACATGGCACTCGCGCGACCCCGCACAAGTCGGCATGGGAGGTGTTCGTTCCGCGCCGACTCTACGCCTCTACTTTACGCCTGTCCGGCATCGCAGTATTCTATCGATCAACGATCCCACCCAGATCGAACCAATCAATCATTGACAGGGAGTTCAGCCATGGCTGTGTCGCAGGCTATTCCGATCACGCGCCATCCATTCGCCAACGGATCCTACAAGCAGATGCTGATCGACGGGAAGTGGGTCGATGCTGCCTCAGGCAAGCGCTTCGAGACCCACAACCCCGCGACCGGCGAACTGCTCGCAACAGTGGCCGAGGGCGACAAGGAAGATATCGATCGCGCAGTTGCTGCCGCTCGCCGCGCCTTCGAAGGGCCCTGGAGCAAGGTCAAGCCGTTCGAGCGGCAGAATCTGCTCCTGAAGCTTGCCGACCTCGTCGAGAAGAATTTCGACGAATTGTCGCAGCTCGACACGCTCGACATGGGCGCGCCGCTCAGCCGTACCCGTGCCTATCGCCTGCGCGCCGTCGGCATGCTGCGCTATTATGCCGGCCAGACCACCGCGATCCATGGCGAGACCATCGAGAACTCGCTGCCCGGCGAAATCTTCTCCTACACGCTGAAGGAGCCGATCGGCGTCGTCGGCGCCATCATTCCCTGGAATGGTCCGCTGACTGCGACGATCTGGAAGATCGGTCCGGCGATCGCGACCGGCTGCACCGTCGTGCTCAAACCGGCCGAAGAAGCGCCGCTGACCTCGCTGCGCATCGCCGAGCTGGCGATGGAAGCGGGCGTTCCGCCCGGCGTCATCAACGTCGTGCCTGGCTATGGCGAGACTGCGGGCGCGGCGCTTGCCGCACACCACGACGTCGACAAGGTTGCCTTCACCGGCTCGCATGTCACGGGCCAGTCGATCATCCGCGCCTCGGCCGGCAACCTCAAGCGCGTCTCGCTCGAGCTCGGCGGCAAGTCGCCGGACATCGTGTTCGCGGATGCCGATCTCGATGCGGCCGTGCCGGGCGCTGCGATGGCGGTGTTCGCCAATTCGGGACAGATCTGCAGCGCCGGCACCCGGCTTTTCGTCGAGCAGTCGATCTATGAGGAGTTCGTCGGCCGCGTGGCCGAGTTCGGCAAGAAACTGCAGGTCGGCAACGGCCTCGATCCCAACACCCAGATCGGACCGCTGGTGTCCGAGCAACAGCTCGAGCGCGTCACCAGCTATCTCGACATCGGCCAAAAGGAAGGCGCGCGGGCGCTTGCCGGCGGTGGCCGCGTCACCGAAGGCGCGCTTGCAAAAGGCTTCTTCGTCTCGCCGACAGTGTTCGCGGGCGTCCAGGACAATATGCGCATCGCGCAGGAGGAGATCTTTGGTCCCGTCATTTCGGCGATCGCGTTCAAGGACATGGACGAGCTGGTCAAGCGCGCCAACGCCACCACGTTCGGTCTCGGCTCGGGCCTGTGGACGCGGGACGTCAGCAAGGCGCATGCGGTCGCGAAGAGGCTCCGTGCCGGTTCGGTGTGGGTGAACTGCTACCAGGCGATGGACCCGGCCGTGCCCTTCGGCGGCTACAAGATGAGCGGCTACGGCCGCGAATCCGGCAAGCAGCACGTCGAGGAATATCTCAACGTGAAGGCGGTGTGGATCAAGACGGCGTAACACTGGTCTTTCCCGCGTTCCGCGGGAGGGAATATCTGCTTTTGCAGGGGCGGCGCCTTCTCTCGGTAGCCGCCCCTCGCTATATGATGCGCATCCTTCCTTCGCCATTAGAGGCCAGCATGAAATTCGAGGCGTTGTTTCAACCGTTGCAGGTCGGTCCGTACACGCTCGCGCATCGCGTCGCGATGGCGCCGTTGACGCGCATGAGGGCCGAGCGCGAGAGCTTTTCGCCGCGGCCGCTCAACGCCGAATATTACGGCCAGCGCGCCACCCAAGGCGGCCTGCTCATCGCCGAGGCCTCGCCCGTGCTCTCGCACGGCCGCGGTAATCCAGCGACGCCCGGCATCTATTCGGAGACGCAGATCGCGGGCTGGCGCAAGGTGGTCGACGCCGTGCACGCCAAGGGCGGCATCATCTTTCTCCAGCTCTGGCACGTCGGCCGCGTCTCGCATTCCTCCTTCCACGGCGGGGAGCTGCCGGTCTCGGCCTCCGCGATCCCGATCAAGGCCGAAGGCATGAAGGCGATGACTGCCGACGGCAAGATCTCCAACTATGAGACGCCGCGCGCGCTGGACACGGATGAAGTCAAGGGCATCGTCGAGGCCTTCAGGCAGGGTGCGAAGAACGCGCTGGCCGCCGGCTTCGACGGGGTCGAGATCCACGGCGCCAACGGCTATCTGCTCGAGCAATTCCTGCAATCACGCAGCAACCAGCGCACCGATCAATATGGCGGTTCGATCGAGAACCGCGCGCGGCTTCTGCTCGAAGTGACCGAGGCCGCGATCGACGTCTGGGGCGCGGGCCGCGTCGGCGTGCGGCTGTCGCCCCACGGCATCGCCAATGATTCCGGCGAGCCCGATCCGATGCCGCTCTACACGCACGTGGTCAACGCGCTCGACAAGCTCGGTCTTGCCTATCTGCATTTCATCGAACCGCGCTCCAGCGGCTCGGGGCGCGCCGAAGTCAACTGGCAGAACGTGCCGTCGGCGATGCTGCTGTTCCGCCCGCTCTACAGCGGCGTGCTGATGACCGCCGGCGGATTTACCGGCGAGACCGCGAACGCCGCCATTGCGGAGGGGCATGCTGACATCATCGCCTTCGGCCGCATCTTCATCTCCAACCCCGATCTGCCGCTCCGCCTGCAGCACGATTACCCTCTCACGCCGTATAACCGTGCGACGTTTTACGGTGGCGAGGAGAAGGGTTATACGGATTATCCCGCGTACGACGAACTGACGCCGGTCTGACACTGCTGTAGCCCGGATGAGCAAAGCGATATCCGGGGTTCACTCAAGCTCTGGTCTTCCCGGATGTCGCTTCGCTCATCCGGGCTACAGAGTTATTGTGTTGCCCCGACTGACACCACGAACTCCGTCATTGCGAGCGCAGCGAAGCAATCCAGACTGCCTCGGCGGCAAGACTCTGAATTGCTTCGCTGCGCTCGCAATGACGAGAGGAGAGACAATGGCCAAAGCCGCAGCCGCCGCAGGTATAGCCACCGGCCAGTGCCTCTGCGGCAGGGTTACCTTCGAGATCGACGTTCCCGCACGCTGGGCCTGGCACGATCACTCCGCCGCCAGCCGTCGCGCCCACGGCGCCGCCTATGCAACCTATGTCGGAAGCTGGAAGAAGCGGTTTCGCATCACCGCAGGTAAGACGGCGCTGACGCGCTACGAGGACAAGGCAACGAAGACCGCGCGCAGCTTCTGCGCGCATTGCGGCACGCCGATCGCATATGAGCGCCCGCGCGGGCCGCATATGGTCAACATCCCCCGTGCGCTGTTTAGGGAACGCACCGGCCGCCAGCCGCTCTATCACATCGCGATCGAAGAGCTGCAGGAATGGACCTATACCGGCGAGCCGCTGGTGCCGCTGAAAGGCTTTCCCGGTGTGGTCTGGCAGCGCTCGAAAAAAAAGAAGCGGGCGAGCGGCGAGGATCCGTTCGAGTTGGGGCGCGAGGAGATGTAGCGCTGTCCCACGCAACGCAGCCATGACCGCGCTTCCTTGCGCGCCTCCCGCGATTTCGGCCATCATGCTTTTTGCCTTGCGGCAACGTCCGCCTCTGGAGGAAACATGAAGAACAAGATCACCGGCCGCTCCGCCTTTCTCGCGTTGCTCAAGGACGAGGGCATCACGCATCTGTTCGGCAATCCCGGCACCACCGAGCTGCCGATCATGCATGCGCTGAAGGATCACCCTGACCTCGCCTATGTGATGGCGATGCAGGAGAGCCTGGTGGTGGCGATCGCGGATGGCTATAGCCGCGCCTCCGGAAAGCTGGTCGCCTGCAACGTCCATGTCGCGCCCGGCCTCGGCAACGCGATGGGCTCGCTCTACAACGCCCAGTTCACGGGCACGCCGATGATCCTGACCGCGGGCCAGCAGGAGCAGGGCCACGGACTGATGGAGCCGGTGCTGTATGGGCCGCTGGTGCGCATGGCCGAGCCGCTGGTGAAATGGGCGGTCGAGGTGACGCGGCTCGAGGATCTGCCGCGCATCGTGCGCCGCGCCGCAAAAGTCGCAACCACCCCGCCGACCGGGCCGGTGTTCATTTCATTGCCCGGCGATATCCTCAACAGCGAGGCAGGGATCGATCTCGGTCGCTCCACCCGCATTGACGCTCGCACAAGACCATCGGATGAGGCACTGAAGGCGTTCGCCGCCCGACTGCTCAGGGCCGAGCGTCCCGTGATCGTCACCATGGACGAAGTGGTCAAGAGCGATGCGCTGATGGAGGCCGCCGAACTCGCAGAACTACTCGGCGCGGCTGCCTACCAATCCTCGACGCCCTATGGCTCGCACTTCCTCTCGGAGAGCCCGAGCTTCGTCGGCACGCTGGCACGTGTCCAGAAAGTCGCGCGCGACACGCTTGCGCCCTTCGACCTCTTGATCGCGCTCGGCGGCGATCCCTTGCGGATGTCGGTCTACAGCGAGGTCGACGCGCTGCCGGAGGGCCTTGGCATCGTGCAGATCGGCCTCGGCGATTGGGAGATCGCCAAGAACTACGGGGCTGAGATCGCGCTGAAGGCGGATTTGAAGGAAACGCTGCGCGCGCTGATCCCGGTGTTGAAGGAGATGGGCGGCGCTGCCCTGGCGAGCCGCGCGAAGCAACGGCTGACCGAACTCGCGCCGAGGAACTGGACCGCGCGGCGCACCGCGCTGGTCGAGCAGATCGGCAAGGCCGCGGACCGCAGCCCCATCGATCCGGACTGGCTGGTGCTGCAAATGGTCGAGGCCATGCCCGCTAATGCCATCCTCGTGGACGAAGGCCTCACCTCGAGCCGCCAGATCACGGCCTTGCGTGCGCACCGCGATCGCTTCGGCTATCACGGCCTTGCCTCCGGCGGCATCGGCTGGGGCCTGCCGGCCTCCGTCGGCGCCAGCATCGCCAATCCCGATCGCCCGGTGGTCTGCTTCTCCGGCGACGGCAGCGCGATGTATTCGATCCAGTCGCTGTGGACAGCGGCGCATCACAAGCTGCCGCTCAATGTGGTCATTGCCAACAATGGCGGCTACCGCATCATCAAGCAGCGCCTGCTCGCCTTCCACGGCGACGACAATTACGTCGGCATGGATTTTGTCGATCCGCCGGTGGATTTCGCGGGCGTGGCTAAGGCGCTGGGATGTGAGGCAATCAAAGTCAGCGATCCCCGAGAGTTGAAGGCGACGCTGGCGTCGGCGTTTGGCCGGCCGGGGACGAAACTGATCGAGGTGATGGTGGACGGGAAGCTGTAGGGCAGCGTCACCTGCGGCATTGGTGCCGCCACATTATCAGTCGTGATCACCCGCGAAGGCGGCTGATCCAGTATTCCAGAGCCGGCGGTGATTGAGTCGAGACGCTGCGGCGTACTGGATGTCCCGGTCAAGCCGGGGCATGACAGCGTACCTAGCGGCGCTACCCCTTTCTCCCCACTCTGAACCCTGCCGCCGGATGCGGCGCACCTAGCCGCGCCCGCCCCTCGCCGAACAGCTTCTCGCGTAGCGTGCCCTGCGCGTACTCCGCCTTGTACCGCCCGCGTCGCGTCAGCTCCGGCACCAGCATGTCGGCGATGTCCTCGAAATCGCCGGGTGAGATCGCGAAGGCGACGTTGAGGCCGTCGACATCGGTCGCCTCGAACCACGCCTCGATCTTGTCCGCGACCATTTCCGGCGTGCCGACCACGACGGGACCTGCGCCGCCGACGCCGACATGCTCGATGACGTCGCGCACGGTCCAGACGCGATCGGGATCGGCGCGGGTGACGTTATCGAGTGCGCTGCGGCCGGCATCGTTCTGAACATGGCGCACCTGCTGATCGAGCTCGTAGCCGGAGAAGTCGATTCCGGTCCATCCCGACATCAGCGCCAGCGCGCCTTCCGGGCTGATGTGGCGGCGATAGTCGGCATATTTTTCGTTCGCTTCGGCTTCCGTCCGCCCGAGGATGATCGTCATCATCGAGAACATCAGGATTTCCGCCGGATTGCGGCCGAACGCGGCGGCCTCCTGACGGATCGCCGATACGCGCGGCGCGATCACCTTGGCTGACGGCCCCGACATGAACACGCATTCGGCGTGCCGTGCCGCGAACTGCCGTCCGCGCGGCGAGGTGCCGGCCTGATACAGCACGGGCGTCCGCTGCGGCGACGGTTCGCTCAGGTGGATGGTGTTGTTGATGCGGTAGTTCGCGCCCTCGTGGTTGACGCGATGGACCTTTGTGGGATCGGTGAAGATGCCGCGCGTGCGGTCGCGCAGCACGGCGTCGTCCTCCCAACTCCCTTCCCAGAGCTTGTAGACGACCTCCATATATTCGTCCGCGATCTCGTAGCGGTCGTCGTGCCCGATCTGCTTGTCCTTGCCGGCGCCGCGCGCGGCGCTGTCGAGATAGCCGGTGACGACGTTCCAGCCGACACGCCCCTCGGTGAGATGATCGAGCGTCGACATCCGCCGCGCGAACGGATAGGGCGGCTCGAAGGAGAGATTGCTGGTGACGCCGAAGCCGAGATTCTGCGTCACGGCGGCCATTGCCGACAGCAGCAGCAGCGGATCGTTCGAGGGCGACTGGGCTGCGTTGCGCAAGGCTGCGTCAGGACTGTTGCCGTAGACGTCATAGACGCCGAGCACGTCGGCCAGGAACAGTCCGTCGAAACGGCCGCGCTCCAGCGTTCTGGCAAGATCGATCCAATAGGGCAGGCGGTTATATTCGGCAGTGCGGTCGCGCGGATGGGTCCACAAGCCCGGTGATTGGTGCGCGACGCAATTCATCGCAAATGCATTGAGCCTGATCTGCTTGGCCATGATGGTCCCCCGGCGCCCTGTACCGGGCGCTCTTCGAATGATAGAGCTGCGCCCGAACTTGGCGAAGTTCTTGCATATAGCGCGACGTTGGCAAGGCCAAAATCAGCGGCGCTGCCGCGCTTGGCAAGCCAATCTCAAGAGAGCAAGAACGAAATCCCAAGACTATCGAAGTCCCCGCCACTTTCGGAGGCCTGCCCGTATCGGGTATGCTCCTTCGCCTCGCAACCTAAAAAAGAAAATAATGACCAGAGCCGATGCCATCGCCCGCGCCCGTGACGATTTTGAATCGGGCGCGTTCCTCGCCGAACTCGACCGCCGCGTCGCCTACCAGACCGAGAGCCAGAATCCGAACCGGAGCGTCGAGCTGCGCGCCTATCTGGAACAGGAGATGGTGCCCGCTTTTGCCGCGCTCGATTTCGAAAGCCGGATGATCGAATCTCCCAGCGGCAAGGCGCCGTTCCTGTTCGCCGAACGCCGCGAAAGTGAGACGGCGCCGACCGTGCTGATCTACGGCCATGGCGACGTCGTTGACGGGATGGAAGGCGAGTGGCGCGACGGCCGCGATCCCTGGCGCACCACGGTTTCGGGCACGCGTCTCTACGGTCGCGGCACCGCCGACAACAAGGGCCAGCACAGCATCAACATGGCGGCACTCCGCGCGGTGCGCGAGGCCCGCGGCGGCAAGCTCGGCTTCAACGCCAAGTTCATCCTCGAGATGGGCGAGGAGATCGGCTCGCCGGATCTCGGCAAGGTCTGCGATCTCAATCGCGATGCGCTCAAGGCCGATCTGTTCGTGGCCTCCGACGGGCCGCGCCTGTCCGCCGACCGTCCGACCCTATTCCTCGGCTGCCGTGGCGGCATCCGCATTCATCTCGATGTGAACCTTCGCGACGGCGGCCATCACTCCGGCAATTGGGGCGGTGTGCTCGCCAACCCAGCGACCATTCTGGTCAACGCGATCTCGACGCTGGTCGACGGCCACGGCCGCCTTCAGCTGGACGCGCTGAAGCCGCCGCGCCTCACCAACCAGATCCGCAGCTATCTTGCGGACGTGCAGGTGGTGCCGACCGAGGACGAGCCGGCGTTGGCCGAGAACTGGGGCGAGGAGGGTCTTTCGGCGGCCGAGCGGCTCTATGCCTGGAACACGCTCGAAGTGCTGGCGATGTCGTCGGGAAACATCGAGAAGCCGGCCAACGCCATTCCCGGCCACGCCAATGCCGTGCTGCAACTGCGCTTCGTGGTCGGCACCAAGGTCGACGGCCTGATCGAAGCCGTCCGTGCGCATCTGGTCGAAAGGGGTTTTCCGATGGTCGAAGTGCGGGCCGCACAGAGCTTCGCGGCATCGCGCACCGATTTCGACAGCCCCTGGATCGCATGGGCGGCGAATTCGGTGAAGGAGACTACCGGCAAAGTGCCGGCGGTGCTGCCGAATTTCGGCGGCTCGCTGCCCAATGACGTGTTTTCCGAGATATTGGGCCTGCCGACGATCTGGGTGCCGCACTCCTATCCCGGCTGCTCCCAGCATGCGCCCAATGAGCACATCCTGCTGCCATTGACCGAAGAGGCCTTGACGGTGATGGCCGGCCTGTTCTGGGATCTCGGGGAATTGCCAAGCCCGCTAACAAGCCCGCTAACGCGCCCGCCGGCCTGAGCCGTTAACCGGAGCCGCGATCCAGCCAAAAGTCACATTCTATTCCAACCCAATTTGTGCTTGCATCCCGCCGGCATCATCCTGAAAGAGGACCAAAACGTGAAACATTTCCGTAGCATCGGCCTCGCGCTCGCCGCGACCTTCGCCGTCGGCCAGGCCGGGGCCGAGGAGCTGACCGGCACGCTCAAGAACATCAAGGACACCGGCGCCATTACGCTCGGCTTCCGCGACTCCTCGATCCCGTTCTCTTATCTCGACGACAACCAGAAGCCCATCGGCTACGCGATGGACATCTGCTACAAGATCGTCGACGCCGTGAAGAAGGAGCTCAAGCTCGACAAGCTCGAGGTCAAGCTCAATCCGGTGACCTCGGCGACCCGGATCCCGCTGATGGCGAACGGCACCATCGATCTCGAATGCGGCTCGACCACCAACAATGCCGAGCGCCAGAAGCAGGTTGCCTTCACCAACACCCATTATTTGACCGCCAGCCGCTACGTCTTCAAGAAGTCGAGTGGCCTGAAGGCGATTGACGACCTCAAGGGAAAATCGGTGGTTTCCACTGCCGGCACCACCAACATCAAACAGCTCACCGAGGCCAATGTTGCAAAAAGCCTCGGCGCAAACATCATTCCGGCCAAGGACCACGCCGAGGCCTTCCTGATGGTCGAGACCGACCGTGCGGTCGCCTTCGTGATGGATGATATCCTGCTCGCGAGCCTCGTTGCCGGCTCGAAGTCGCCCGATGACTACGTCATCTCCAAGGACGCGTTCTCCAAGCCTGAGCCCTACGGCATCATGCTGCGCAAGGACGACGCGGCCTTCAAGAAGGTCGTCGACGCGGCGACCGCTGCGCTCTACACCTCCGGCGAGGGCCAGAAGATCTACGACAAGTGGTTCACGCAGAAGATCCCGCCGAAGGGCCTCAATCTCAACACGCCGATCTCGGCCGAGCTGAAGAACGAGTTTGCCAAGCCGACGGACTCGCCAAACCCGGACGATTATAAGTAAGCTATAACCTCGATCTTTCGATCGGGATCGTGTCCGGCCATCTTGACTCCAGGATGGCCGGACATTTGCATAGGCGCCAGGACATCGATGACTGGCGCGTTCGCGCGGGGGACACGTGAACTACAACTGGAACTGGGGAATCTTTTTCCAGCCGAACCCGATGGGGACCGGCACCTATCTCGACATGCTGTTGTCGGGCCTGGTGCTGACCCTCAAGACGGGTGCGCTCGCCTGGATCATCGCGCTGATCACCGGATCGATCGTCGGCGTGATGCGCACACTGCCGTCGAAGGGAGCGTACTGGTTCGGCTTTGCCTATGTTGAATTCTTCCGCAATATGCCGCTGCTGGTGCAGCTCTTCCTGTGGTTTTTCGTGCTGCCGGAAGTGTTGCCAAGGTCCGCGGGATTGTGGCTGAAACAACTGCCGAACGCGCCGTTCTGGACGGCCGCGATTGGCATCGGGTTCTTCATGTCGGCGCGCGTCGCCGTGCAGTTGCAGGCCGGCATCGGATCGCTGCCGCGCGGGCAGAAGATGGCGGCGACCGCACTCGGCCTGACGACCCTGCAGGCTTATCGCTACATCCTGCTGCCGATGGCTTTTCGCATCATCCTGCCGCCGCTGACGTCCGAGTTCCTCAACACCATCAAGAACACGGCTGTGGCCATCACCATTGGTTTGCTCGAACTGACCGGCCAGGCGCGCTCGATGCAGGAATTCTCGTTCCAGGTGTTCGAGGCCTTCACCGCTGCGACCATCCTCTATCTCCTCGTCAACGCCGTCGTCGTGACCGCGATGCGCTTCCTCGAGCGCTGGGTCGCGATCCCCGGCTACATCACGGGGAAGTAGCGCCATGTTCAGCAATTTTGATTTCGGGGTCATCATCCGCACGCTGCCCTATCTATTCTATGAGGGCATGACGTTCACGCTGATGCTGACCGGGCTTGCTGCACTCGGCGGCCTCGTCTTCGGCACGGCGATCGCGCTGATGCGGCTGTCCGGCTACAAGGTGCTGGGCCGCATCGCGGGCGTCTATGTCGACTTCATGCGCTCGCTGCCGCTGGTGCTGGTGATCTTCTGGTTCTACTTCCTGGTGCCCTATATCGGGCAATGGGTAACTGGCGCGTCGCGTCCGATCAGTGTCGGCGCGTTCGCGTCCTCGCTCATCACCTTCATCATGTTCGAGGCCGCGTACTTCTCCGAGATCATGCGTGCCGGCATCCAGTCGATCTCGCGCGGCCAGCCGGCCGCAGCCAACGCGCTCGGCCTGACCTACGCCCAGACCATGCGCTACGTCGTTCTGCCGCAGGCCTTCCGCAACATGCTGCCGGTCCTGATCACGCAGACCATCGTGCTGTTCCAGGACACCTCACTGGTCTATGTGCTGTCGATCACCGATTTCCTCGGTGCGGCTAGCAAGGTCGCGCAGCGCGACGGCCGTCTGGTCGAAATGTATCTATTCGCAGCGATCGTCTACTTCACCATCTCCTGTATCGCGTCCTTCGGCGTTCGCCGCCTGCAGGCGCGCATCGCCATCATTCGATAGAGTTTGCCATGATCGAGATCAGCCACGTCGACAAATGGTACAGCCCGGCCTTCCAGGTGCTGACCGACTGCACCACCAGCGTCGCCAAGGGCGAGGTGGTCGTGGTCTGCGGTCCGTCGGGATCAGGCAAGTCGACGCTGATAAAATGCGTCAACGCGCTGGAGCCATTCCAGAAAGGCGACATCAGCGTCGATGGCACTAAGGTCAACGACCCCAGGACCAATCTGCCCAAGCTGCGCGCGCGTGTCGGCATGGTTTTTCAGCACTTCGAGCTGTTTCCGCATCTGAAGATCATTGATAATCTCTGCCTCGCGCAGCAGAAGGTGCTCGACCGGTCGCGCGACAAGGCGGTGGCGAAAGGCATGCAGCTGCTGGAGCGGGTCGGCCTGAAGGAACAGGCGCAAAAATTTCCCGCGAACCTGTCCGGCGGCCAGCAGCAGCGCGTGGCGATCGCCCGCGCGCTCGCGATGGATCCCATCGTCATGCTGTTCGACGAGCCGACCTCGGCGCTCGACCCCGAAATGGTGAGCGAGGTGCTCGACGTCATGGTAGACCTCGCCCATGAGGGCATGACCATGATGGTCGTGACGCACGAGATGGGCTTTGCCCGCAAGGTCGCCAACCGCGTGATCTTCATGGACCGCGGCGAGATCGTCGAGGACGCCCCGAAGGACGATTTCTTCGGCAAGCCCCGCAGCGACCGCGCGCAGAAGTTCTTGTCGAAGATTCTGTCGCATTGATCCCACTGTCATTCCGCGACGTGCCTCCTGGCGCCGGTCGGGAATGACGGGTTGAGGGTTTCGTGGCACCGACAAATCCCTTATACCAGCGGGTAATCCCTATTCCCGCCAGGAGACCTGCCTTGGATCCGATCGCCTATGTCAACGGCTCATTCGTCCCGCTTTCGGACGCCAAAATTTCGGTCCTCGATCGCGGCTTCCTGTTCGCCGACGGCATCTATGAGGTCTCGGCCGTGCTCGACGGCAAGTTGGTCGACAATGCCTCGCATCTGGCGCGGCTGGAGCGCTCGGTCGGCGAGATCAAGCTGAGGCTCCCGGAGACGGTCGAGCGCATCACCGAGATCCAGCAGGAGCTGATTGCACGCAACAAGGTCGAGAACGGCCTCGTCTATCTCCAGGTCACCCGCGGCGCCGACAAGGGCCGCGACTTCGCCTTCCCCAAGGGCGACGTCAAGTCGAGCCTGGTGATGTTCACGTCGGAGAAGGACATCATCAACGCCGCCTCGGCCAAGACCGGCATCAATGTGATCACCGTGCCCGACATCCGCTGGGAGCGGCGTGACATCAAGAGCGTAGCATTGCTGGCGCAAGTGCTGGCAAAGCAGGCCGCGGCCGAAGCCGGTGCGGGCGAAGCCTGGATGCTGGAAGACGGTTACGTCACCGAAGGCGGTTCGTCTTCAGCGTTCATCCTGACCCAGGACGACGTCATCGTGACCCGCAAGAACTCCAACGCGATCCTGCCGGGCTGCACCCGCAAGGCGGTGGTGGCGCTGGCGGAAGAGCGTCAGCTCCGCGTCGAAGAGCGTTCCTTCACGGTCGCCGAGGCGCTCGCCGCCAAGGAAGCCTTCGCCACCTCGGCGTCGCTGTTCGTCCAGCCGGTGGTTGCGATCGACGGCAAGAAGGTCGGCGACGGCAAGCCCGGCCCGATCGCCATGCGGCTGCGCGAGATCTACGTGGAGTTCGCGAAGGCGACGGCGGTTTAAGCTACCTACCGCCGTCATCGCCCGGCTTGACCGGGCGATCCAGTACTCCGTGACGGGAGTGCTGGACTCGAGAAGCCGCGGCGTACTGGATGCCCCGGTTAAGCCGGGGCATGACAGGCGAATGTATTGAGGCAGTTTGGCCTCCACACATCAGCACCTCACGCCACCGATGCCTTCACCTTCACCGGATGAACCGCACGGAACGCGATCGCGATTCGGTTCCAGGCATTGATGGCGCCGATCAGCATGGTCAGGTTCACCGTCTCCGCGTCGGAGAATTGCGGGCGGACCTGCTCGTAGACGTCATCAGGCGCGTGCGTCTCGGAGATCAGCGTCACTGATTCCGTCCAGGCCAGCGCCGCGCGCTCGCGGTCGGTGTAGAGCGGTGATTCGCGCCAGGCGTTGAGCAGATAGATGCGCTGCTCGGTCTCGCCGCGCTTGCGGGCGTCCTCGGTGTGCATGTTGATGCAGAAGGCGCAGCCGTTGATCTGTGACGCCCGGATCTTGACGAGCTCGATCAACGATTTCTCAAGGCCCGTCGACTGGATCTGCTCTTCCAGTGCCATCAGCGCCTTCATCGTGTCGGGTGCGGCCTGGTAGAAATTCATGCGGGGTTTCATGGTCGTTCTCCTTGCTGGCTGGGTTGACGTCAGTGGGCGCCGCCGGCCGAGGCGTGGCCGGCCTTCTTCAGGAAGAGGGTGGCGATCAGCGCGACGATCAGGGCCACGCCGAGCAGATAAAAGGTGTCGCTGAAGGCGAGGATATAGGCCTGCTTCTGCACGATATGGCCGATCGCAACATAGGCGCGATGCAACGCGTCCGCCCGATCGAGAATGCCGTGATTGACGAAGTATTGGGTGAGCTGTTCCAGCCGCGTCCGCGTCGCCTGCTCGAACAGCGAGACTGACTGCATCAGCACGTTGGAGTGATACTGCTCGCGCTTGGTCAGCAGGGTCTGCAACAGCGCGATGCCGACGGCGCCGCCGAGGTTGCGCATCATGTTGAACAGGCCGGAGGCCGAGCCCGCGTTCTCCGGTTCGATGCCTGAGGTCGCCACCGCAGACAGCGGCGCCATTACCAGCGCCTGGCCGATCGCACGAACCACATTGGGCCAGAGCAATTGATCGGCGGCATAGTTGCCGGTCATGTAGATGTTCATAAAGTTGGAGGCCGCGAACAGGACGAAGCCGACGCCGATGATGAGCCGCGCATCGAGCTTCTGCATCAACCGCGGGACCAGCGGGATCAGCACCAGCTGCGGCAGGCCGGTCCAAGCCAGCACCATGCCGATCTGCTCGGCATTGTAGCCCTGGATGCGGGCCAGATATTGCGGCAGGATGAACACCGAGCCGTAGAGCGCGATTCCCAGCAGGAAATTCGCGAGCATGCCGAAGCCGAAATTGCGGCGGACCAGCAGACGCAGGTTCAGGAGCGGCTTCTTCACGGTGAGCTCGATGATCAGGAAGGCGCTCAGCGCCACGGCCGCGATGACGGACAGCTTGACGATGAAGGGCGAGCCGAACCAGTCGTCTTTGTTGCCTTCCTCGAGCACGGTCTGCAGCGCCGACAATCCGATCGCCATGGTGATGATGCCGGCCCAGTCGCCGTCGCGCAGCAACGACAGCTTCATGGGCTTTGCATCGAGCGCGTACCAGAGCATGCCGACCATGATCGTGCCGGGGACAACGTTGACATAGAAGATGTACTGCCAGCCAAAATTCTCGGTGAGATAGCCGCCGATGGTCGGGCCGATCGCGGGCGCGAACGTCGCCGACAGCGCGAACAGCGCAAGGCCCACGGGTTGCTTGGCGCGCGGCAGCAATGTGATGATGAGTGTGAACGCCATCGGAATCAGCACGCCGCCGGTAAACCCTTGCACCGCCCGCAGCACGATCATCTGCGGCAGGTCTTGCGCCAACGCACAGGCGGCTGACAGGACCAGGAACAGGACCGCATTGGTGAGGAGATAGATGCGGATCGAGAACACCTGCGCCAGCCAGCCGGACAGCGGGATCACCACGATCTCCGCGATCAGATAGGAGGTCGAGATCCAGCCGCCGTCATCAATGCCGGCGCCGATCGCGCCCTGGATATCGGCGAGTGAGGCATTGACGATCTGGATGTTCAGCACCGCCATGAAGGCGCCGAGCGTCGCGCCGATCACGGCGATCCAGGTCTTGGTCGAGACGGCGGGCGTTGCGGGGGCCGCGACGGGAGCGGGGATATCGGCCGTGGTATTAACGGTCGGTTGGAGCGTGCTCATGGAAGCCTCGTCTCGGTTACGGAGACAGGATGGATCAGGCAGTTCGTTTCGATAATCGACCAAGTTTGGGAAGGATCATCCGGTAGGACTTGATAGTCCCGCCGGACCTTTCCGGCTTCAACCGCCGTTCGGACGGGCCGCGTTGTCGGCGAGATGCTTCGCCGTCTCACGCTCGGCCAGCACGGTCTGCTTGGTGTCGACGGTCGGCACCGCGGACATGCCGGGGCGCAGCAGGCCGGTCAGGCTGTGGTCGTCGAGCACGATCTTCACCGGCACCCGTTGCACGATCTTGGTGAAATTGCCGGTGGCGTTGTCGGGCGGCAGCAATGCGAATTCAAGGCCGCTCGCCGGCGACAGGCTGTCGACATGGCCGCGCAGGGTCTGGTTGCGGAAACTGTCGACGTGCAGCTCGACCGGCTGGCCGGCGCGGACATGTGTGAGCTGCGTCTCCTTGAAATTCGCCACGACATAGACCGCATCGAGCGGCACCACCGCCATCAATTGCGTGCCGGCCTGCACGAACTGTCCCACGCGCAGTGAGCGGGCGCCGACCGTTCCGTCGACCGGCGCGGTAATCTCGGTGTAGGAGAGATTGAGCGTCGCCTGCTCCGCGACCGCACGCGCATGTTCGAGCTGGGCAGTAGCCTGCGCGCGCTGGGTCGTGAGCACGTCGACCTTGCGTTGCGCGGCCACGAGGCCCGACCTGGCATGTTGCAGTTGCGCGTTGCTGGCGCGCAACGCGGCGTCAGTCTGTTGCGCGCGCTGAATCGTGCCGGAGCCCGACTTCATCAGGTCGTCGTAGCGGGCGCGCTCCTCCTGCGCAAATTTCAGATTCGCGTCCGCAGCAGCGACATCGGCTGTGCTCTGCTCGATGATCGGCTGCTGGAGTTCGAGCTGGGCGTCGAGGTTCCGCACTGCCGCTTCCGCCGCAGCGACATCGGCGCGGGCCTGATTGAGCGCCGCCTTGAAGTCGCGGTCGTCGATCTTCGCCAGCAGCTGGCCCGCTTTGACCTTTTCGTTGTCGCTGACCAGCACCTTGGCGATGTAGCCCGAGACCTTTGGCGCGATGATCGTGGAGTCGGCCTTCACATAGGCGTCGTCGGTTGTCTCGAGATAACGGCCGTTGACCCAGTAGTCGTGTCCGTAATGGACAACCGCAGCCGTGCCCGCAAGGAACGCGAGCGCCAGCGCCGCCCGCCGGACCGTATTCCGGGCGGGACCACGCACCGGCGCCGTCGGGGTAGCTTGCGGTATTTCAGTCGCTTGCTGAAAGTTTTTGGTGCGGGGCATCTCGGACATGGCAGTCTCCTTCGGCTGACCCAGACTATCGGTCTTCCTCGTCCGATCGATAATCAGCGAAATGCCGAAAGGATTATCCGCTGACAGTGGATAGTCCCGGGATCTCGCCTTGGCCCGTATGATCTATCGAGCCGGAGGTACGACTGCCCCAGAGCGATTGCCGCGCCTGTCGAGGGATTGCGGCTAACGCATCCGCGCTGCCCGCAGGAGCGGTTTGATGGATAATCGGACGGAATTCCTTGCGATTATCTCTCAAGAGCGGATAATCAGTCGGCATGGACCGATTGACCAGTCTCGAAGTCTTCAGCCGGGTGGTCGAGACCGGCGGCTTCTCTGCAGCAGCCCGCAAGCTCAACATGTCGACCACCATGGTGAGCAATCACGTCCAGGCGCTGGAAGACCGGCTCGGCGTGAGGCTGCTTCAGCGCACCACGCGCAAGGTCAGCCTCACCGACATCGGCAAGGCCTATTACGACCGCTGCATCCAGATACTCGCCGAAATCAAACAGGCCGACGATATCGCGAGCGAATTGCAGTCGGTGCCCCGCGGCACGCTACGGATCCACGTCGCCACGCACATGGTGCCGTTCGTTGCGCCCGTGGTGGCGAAGCTCCTGTCGTCCTATCCGGAGCTCAAGATCGATCTGCGGATGGGCGAGGCCGAAATCGACCTCATCGAAGAAGGCTATGACGTTGCTCTGCGCATGACCGCGCCGCCGGATTCGAGCCTGATCGTTCGCAGCCTCGCAACCTGGCGGCACGTGCTGTGCTGCTCGCACGACTACCTCGAAAGGCACGGTCGCGTGCAGAAGCTCGATGAGCTCACCGCGCACAATTGCGCCCGTCACTTGAATTATCCGTTCGGCGAAGATTGGCGCTTCTTCGATCGCAAGGGCACGCCGGCATCGGTGCGCATCTCCGGCAGCTTTATCACCAACAGCGGTGAGGCCTTGCGAAAGGTGGCGCTGGAAGGCGCTGCCGTCTGCCTGATGGCCGGTTTTCTCGTCCAGGGCGATCTCGAAGCCGGTCATCTCGTTCGCCTTCTGCCCGAATATCGTCCCGTCGAGATGTCGATGAACGCGGTCTATCCGCACCGGCATCATCTGTCGGCGAAGGTCAGGACCTTTATCGACATGCTCGTGCATCACAGCGCCGAGCAGCAGAAGCTGATCAATCCCTATTCATGAGCGGGGTGGCGCCGGCAGCCGTCCGAACACTTTTTCAAGCGCCATGCCGAGCGCAAGCAGGCGGCGGTCGCTGCCTGCAGGGCCATCCAGCTCGAGTCCGATCGGAAGTTTGCTGACCGCGCCGAGCGCAATCGGGATCTGGATGCCGGGAATGCCGGCATTGCTGCCGGGATCGGTGTTCTGGATGAACAACCCGAAATTCTCGAGGCTGCTGGAATCCGGATTGGAGGCAATGGCGACGCGCGGCGTGGTCGGGAAGGCGATGGCATCGAGCCGGTTGTCGGCGAAAGTCCTGCTGTAAAGCACCTGGAGCGCGGGGCGTGCACTATTGATCGCGGCGTCATAGATCGGCTTGGCGTCAACCAGCGTGCCATCGGGGGCAGGCAGTTTGCGCGGGATCACCAGGCCATCATAGGTGCCCTTGACGTCGGCGCTGGAGATGTCCCTTGCCATCGCCTCGATGCTGAGGCCCGTGCCGGTGTGGTCCAGATAGGCGACCAGATCGTCATAGGCTTCGTACAGCGCGACCGGAAAGCTGACCTGGCCATTGAACTCGGCCAGTTGCGGCATTTCGATCTCGACCATCGTGACACCCTGCGCTTTCATCTTCGCCACTGCTGCCTGGAAAGCGGCGTTGGTGTCAGCGTCGAGATTTGTCAGCATCGACCTCACGATGCCGATTCGCATCTGCTTCAGATCGGCCGCCTGAACGGCTTCGCCACCTGCTATGACGCGGTCGAGGAGTTCGACATCCGCCGCGGTCGCCGCCATCGGGCCCGCGGTGTCGCGGGTGTGCGAGATCGGCGCGATGCCAGCTTGCGGATAGCGTCCGACCGTCGGACGCAGCGAGGCACATCCATTCAGTGCGGCGGGGACCCTGACCGATCCGCCAGTGTCGGTGCCGAGCCCGCCCGCGACGATCCGCGCGCCGATCGCGACGCCCGTTCCTGAGGAGGAGCCGCCCGCGATCAGGGTGCGGTCATAGGCGTTGCGCACGCCGAACTCCGCGCCGGTCTTGAATGCGGTGTTGTAGCCGGAGATGCCGAAAGCGAGCTCGTGCATGCTGGTCTTGCCGATGATGACCGCGCCCGCCGCGCGCAATTTTGCGACCACCGGCGCGTCGGCCCTCGGAACGTAATGCTTCAGCGCCGGCGTTCCTGCGCTGCAGGGGAGCCCCGTGACCTCGATATTGTCCTTGATCACGATGGGAACACCGCCGAGCGGCTTGTCCTTGTTGTCGTTCGCGTCGAATGCGGCCGCAGCCTTCAGAGCGCCGGCCTCGTCCAGGGTGACGAAGGCATTCAGATCGGCATTGGCCTTGGCGCGGGCGAGAGCTTCCGTCGTGAGCGCGGTGCTCGTGACTTTTCCGGCGCGGAGGTCGGCCACAGCCTGGGTCAGGGTCAACTGGTCGAAATCCATGAGGCGTCACCCGGTTGCAGGAGCGCCATCAGGGCGCCCCTCGGCTCCAGAGGCTGAAGTCTCGTCGGCGCTCCGTCAACCGTAGGCGCGCATCCTTGCAGGTGATGGCGCATTGAGCTCGGCGAACAGCCGTTCGACCTCGGCCTTCACCTTCCCGATCGCGGCGTCCTTAACCGGCCCGTAGCCCCGGATATCCATCGGCGCTTTTGCAATGGCGACCAGGCTTGGCAGTTGCGCCGCGTCGAGTCCGCCGAGCAGCCGTTTGATGACGCCATCGTACCAGGTGATGAGTTCCCGCTCGGCGCGCCGCTCCGCCGTGTAGCCGAACGGATCGAACGGCGTCCCGCGCAATCCCTTCACCCGCGCCAGCATGGCGAGCGGCATCTGGATCCACTGTCCGAAGGCGTGCTTGCGCGGACGTCCGCGGGCATCGCGCTTCGACGGCAGGAACGGCGGGGCAAGGTGATATTGGATGCTGAAGTCGCCTTCGAATTCGCCTTTCAACTCGTCGAGGAAGCCGGTCTGCATGTGCAGGCGCGCCACCTCGTACTCATCCTTGTAGGCCATCAGCTTGAACAGGGCGTGCGCGACCGCCTGGGTCAATGCCTCGCTATTCAGGCTGGCTTCGGCATGGCGAACACTTGCAACGCGCTCTCGATAGCGCGCTGCGTAGGCATCGTTCTGATAAGCCGTGAGGAAGTCGGCGCGGCGGTCGATCAGCTGGTCGAGCGTCTCGGCCTTCGGCGCTTCGTCCACCTTCGGCAAGAAGTCGGGATCGGCGGCTGCAATCCGGCCCCAGGCGAAAGCCTGCTTGTTGCTTTCGACCCCGACGCCGTTGAGCTCGATCGCGCGCAACAGCGCCGACAGCGAGACCGGCAGCAGCCCGCGCTGCCAGGCAAAGCCCAGCATGACGATATTGGCATAGACGGCATCGCCGAGCAGGCGCTCGGCCAGCGCATTGGCGTTGATGGTGTCGAGATTGCCGTCGCCGATCACCTGGCCGATCGCACGCAGGCGGGCGGGTGAGGCGAGATCGGCGTCACGGAAGCGGACGACGTCGCCGGTCGGCATCTCCGCGGTGTTGACCGCGGCGCGCGTACCTTTTCGATAGGTGCCGGACGCCTTCGGCGAGGAGCTGACGACGAGGTCGCAGCCGATCAGCGCATCGGCCGCGCCCTGGTCGATACGGACCTGGTGCAATGCGTCGGGGGATGCGGCCAACCGGATGTAGCTCAGCACCGGCCCGAATTTCTGCGCAAAGCCGGTAAAATCCAGCACCGAGACACCGTTTCCTTCGAGGTGGGCCGCCATGCCGATCAGCGCGCCGACCGTGATCACGCCGGTGCCGCCGACGCCGGTGACGAGCAGATCATAGGGACGGTCGAGCGTTGCGGGCGCGGGCAGGGGAAGCGTGGCCGCGTGGCCGACCGCGTCGATCCGACTCGCGCCCTTCTTCCGGCGCCTCGCGCCCTCGACGGTGACGAAGCTCGGGCAGAACCCGTTGAGACAGGAAAAGTCCTTGTTGCAGGATGAGAGGTTGATCCGGCGCTTCCGGCCGAACGGCGTCTCCTTGGGCTCGACGCTGAGGCAGTTGGATTCGACCGAGCAGTCGCCGCAGCCTTCGCAGACGAGATCGTTGATATAGGCGAAGCGTTTGGGATCGATCATCTGTCCACGCTTGCGGCGACGCCGTTTCTCTGTCGCGCAGGTCTGCTGATAGATCAGCACCGAGACGCCGGGAATATCGCGCAGCTCGCGCTGCACGCTGTCCATCTTCTCGCGCGGATGGAGGGACACGCCGACCGGAAGATCGCCTGGCGGAAATTGCGCCGGATCGTCCGACACCAGCGCGATGCGCGCAACGCCCTCGGCGCGGACGCTGTGCGCGATAGCGTGGACGCTGATTGGGCCGTCGACGGGTTGGCCGCCGGTCATCGCCACGGCATCGTTGAACAGGATCTTGTAGGTGATGTTGGCCTTGGCGGCGATCGCCTGCCGGATCGCCATCGAACCCGAATGATAATAGGTGCCTTCGCCCAGATTCTGGAACACGTGCTTGTTGCCGGTGAAGCGTGACGAGGCGGCCCAATTCACGCCTTCGCCTCCCATCTGGATCAGGGACGATGTCTCGCGGTCCATCCAGCTGGCCATGAAATGACAGCCGATGCCGGCCAGCGCCTTCGAACCCTCGGGCACTTTCGTCGATGTATTGTGCGGGCAGCCCGAGCAGAAATAGGGCGTACGCGTCGCACCGCTGACGTTGATCGTGCGCGAGGCCTCAGGCATCAAGCCGGCTGCGCGTGCGGCGAGATTGAGGCCTGGGAACATCGGATCGAGACGGCGTGCGAGCACCCCAGCGAGCGCACGCGGTGACAATTCGCCGATCCAGGAGATCAGCCGCGCCCCTTGCTCGTCATGCTTACCGACCATGCGCTCGGGTTTTTCGCCCGGATAATCGTAAAAATATTCCTTGAACTGGCTTTCGATGATGCCGCGCTTCTCCTCGACGACAAGGATCTCGCGCTTGCCCCTCACGAACGCCATCGCGTCATGCAGCGCCAGCGGCCAGACCATGCCGACCTTGTAGATGTCGATGCCGATGCTGCGGCAGTCCGCTTCGTCGAGACCCATCAGCCGCAGCGCTTCCATCAGATCGAGATGGGCCTTGCCCGTGGTGACGATGCCGTAGGTGGCGTCCGGGATGTCGTAGATGTGACGATCGATCGGATTAGCCTTTGCGAAGGCGTAGACCGCGTGCTTCTTCGCCTCCAGCCGCTCCTCGATCTGCGGGCCGGGCAGATCGGGCCAGCGATAGTGCAGGCCGCCGGGTGGCGGCGTGAAGTCTGGCGCGTGGAAGGCCCGCGGTGGGCGCAGCGCGACGGACGCGCCGGATTCCACGATCTCAGAGATCGCCTTGAAGCCGACCCACATGCCGGTGAAGCGGCTCAGCGCGTAGCCATATTCACCGAATTCGAGATATTCGCTGACGCTTGCGGGGTGGAGCGTCGGCATGAACCAGCTCATGAAGGCGACGTCGGACTGGTGCGGCATCGAGGACGAGACGCAGCCATGGTCGTCGCCGGCGACCACCAGAACGCCGCCATGCGGTGAGGAGCCGTAGGCGTTGCCGTGTTTCAGCGCATCGCCGGAGCGATCGACGCCGGGGCCCTTGCCGTACCAGAGAGCGAACACGCCATCGACCTCGCGGTCGGCTTGCGTCTCGACCTGTTGTGAGCCGAGCACGGCGGTCGCGGCAAGATCTTCGTTCACTGCGGGGAGGAATTCGATGCGGTCCCGCTTCAGTCGCTCGTGGATGCGCCACAGCTCGAGGTCGATCCCGCCGAGTGGCGAGCCGCGATAGCCTGAGATGAAGCCCGCCGTGTTCAGCCCCGCGGCACGGTCGCGCCGCACCTGGTCGAGCGCGATGCGGACGATGGCCTGCGTGCCGGTGAGGAAGACGCGGCCCCGTTCGCGATCGTAGCGGTCGGAAAGCTCGTAAGGATCGAGAGACGAAATGGCGGCCATGCGGACCTCCCCACGGCATCCTTGCCGGATGGGAGAAGGGTAAGCCTGGGCAACTGGTAGGTCTTACCTTTCTTTCCGAATGGCGTACCTATTATGGTAGAGTTATCCAAAACGATCTACGGGAAGGTAGATTAATCCATTTTGGTGGTTTCCATGATCGAAGACCAGGACGCGCGGATTCTCGCCTATCTTCAGAAGGACGGCCGCGCCACCAACCAGCAGCTCGCCGACGCAGTCGGCATGTCGACTTCGGCATGCTGGCGCCGGGTGCGCGCGCTGGAGGAGAGCGGTGCCATCCGGGGCTATGCGGCCCTGGTCGCGCGCGAGCAGGCCGGCTTTGCGATGTCCGCGATCCTCCACGTCTCGCTGGAACGGCACGACGCAAAATTCGTCGACGAGTTCGTCGCGCGGGTGACCACGCGGCGTGAGGTGCTGGAGTGCTTTGCGACCACGGGCGATGCCGATTACCATTTGCGTGTCGTCGTGCAGGATATGGCGGCGTACAACAGATTCCTCGACGACTTCATGTTCCGCATTCCCGGCATCCGCTATGTCAGAAGCAACGTGGTGCTGAAGGAGATCAAGACGGGCGTCGCGCTGCCGTTTTGAGCTTGTGCTGAGGAGGCCGCGTAGCGGCCGTCTCGAAGCGCGACGCCACAACCGGGCCTTCATCCTTCGAGACGCTTGCTTCGCAAGCTCCTCAGGATGAGGATCACCGCTCCTCCCGCACGAACCTGTTCCGCAGCGTGCCGATGCCGGTGATGTCGATCTCCACGACGTCGCCGTGCTTGATATCAGGCGAGGCACCATCCGTGCCCATCCAGATCACATCGCCCGGCCATAGCGTAAAATACTTGGTCAGCTCGACTAGGAACGGCACCACGCCAAAGATCATGTCGTTGGTGTGGAAGCGGTTGGTCTCCTTGCCGTTGACCCGGACGATCGTTTCCATCTTGTCGAGGTCGGCCTCGGTCTCGATCCACGGGCCCATCGGCTTGAACGTGTCGGCGTTCTTCGAGCGCCACAGGCTGCGGTCGGCCTTCTGCCAGCTGCGCTCGCTGACGTCGTTGCCGATGGTGTAGCCGAAGACGCAATCCATCGCATTCTGATTGGTGAGATGCTTCACCTTCTTGCCGATGACGACAACGAGTTCGCCTTCGTAGTGGATCTTGTCCGTCGCAAAGGACGGGATCGCGACGTCCTCGTCATGCGCAATCAGCGCGTTTTGCGCGCGATAGCCGATCTCGGGGCGGTCGGGGACAGCAGGCACTTCGCCGCGCTTGTCGGCGGCTTCCTTCAGATGCTTGAGGTAATTCAAGCCGACGCAGTAGAAGGTGCGCGGAATCAGCGGCAGTTCGATCTTGACCTGCGAGAGCTGATACGTGCGCGAGGTGCGTTGCCATTCTCCGAAGGGATCGCCCTCGATCGCGATGACCTGGTCACCCTCGACGATCCCCCAGGACGTCTTGTCCGCAGCGGTGAATTTCAGCCAGCGCATGCCGTGTCTCCGTTGTTATTCCGCGGCATCGCGCGGCTGCACTTTCCAGTCGCCGGCAGCCGGCCGCTTGAGCCCGAGATTTTCCCGCAGCGTCTTGCCGCGATATTCCTTCTGGAACAATCCGCGCCGCTGCAATTCCGGGACGATATGTTGCACGAAATCGGCATAGGAGCCGGGCACATAGGTCGCGGCGATGACAAAACCGTCGCAGCCGCGCTCAACGAACATTTCTTCGAGCTTGTCCGCGATCTCCTTGGGACCGCCGACCATCGCATCCTGGACCTGGCCGCGGCCGGAGAAGGTGACGAAGTCGCGCGCGCTCGGATTGCTTTTGCCGGAGTTCTTGAGCACGCCGTCGCGGATGCCCAGAATGCCCTGCATGCTCTTCAGCTCTGCAGTCGTCAGCGGCTCGTCGAGATCCTTGGAGGCGAAATCGTAGTTGAGCGCTTCGGCCAGCAGCGACAGCGCGTCGATCTGCAGCGGCAGCTTGTTGATCAGCGCCATCTTGTCTTCGGCCTCGGCTTTGGTCGCGGCGCAAACCGGTGTCGTCAGGTTGCAGAGGAACATCGCCTCCGGATCGCGGCCGGCTTTCGCGGCCTCGTTACGCACCGACGCATAGCCTTCCTTGGCGGCGGCGAGATTGCGTGCAGCGGTGAAGATCACCTCACCCCATCGTCCTGCAAAGCGCTGGCCGCGGCCGGACGCGCCGGCCTGGATGATCACGGGATGGCCCTGGTCGGAGCGGGGCACCGTGAAGGGACCGCGGGACTTGTAGAATGGGCCCTTGTGATCGAGCCGCTTCACCTTGGCCGGATCGGCAAAGCGGCCGCTCGTCTTGTCCATGATGAGCGCGCCGTCTTCCCAGGTGTCCCAATGGCCGAGAACGATCTCCATGAATTCGTCGGCGCGGTCATAGCGGGCGTCGTGCTCGGGATGAGAATCCCGGCCCATGTTGAAGGCCTCGCCGTCATTGAGCGAGGTCACGACGTTCCATCCGGCGCGTCCGCCCGACATCAGGTCGAGCGTTGCGAAGCGGCGGGCGATGTCGAAGGGCTCGAAATAAGTCGTCGAGCCGGTCGCACCCAACCCGAGCTTCTCCGTCACCATGCCCATCGTCGTCAGCACGATCAGCGGATCCATCTTCACGCAGCGGATGCCGTATTCGACGGTGTGGGCGTGATCGTTGCCGTAGCGGTCCGGCATCGCCAGCCGGTCGTCGAAGAAGGCCATGTGGAACTTGCCGGCTTCGAGGATTTTGGCGATCTCCTGATAATAGTCCGCCGACATCGAATCGTCGCGCGAGTCCGGATGTCGCCACGAGCTCGGCAAATTCGTGCAGTTCTGGGCCTGAAGGAAGCCGACCAGTACCATCTGCCGCGTCATGCTGCTGTTCTCCGAATTGCGTCAGGCCGAAATCCGTCAGGCCAGGTCGAGGACCGTGTCGAGCCTGTACTCGCGCGCCAGCGCGCGCAGTTTTTCCCAGGTCGCATCCTCGATCTCGATGCCGTCGCGCAGGCGCTGCTGCTCACGCAAGCCCTCGATCTCACCGGGATAGAACACGCCCTTGCTGCCCTCGGAGGGCGGGGTCGATTTGAGATAGTGTGCGAACTCGGCGACCTCGCGCTTGAAATCCTGCAGCGGGCGAAACGCGGCGACGTTGAACACGGCCATGAAGCAGCCGTCATTGTGCCGGCCCGTGGGCTCGACGCCGAAACCGAGGCCGGTGAGCAGGCCGCACAGGACCTCGACCATTGCGGCGAGGCCGCTGCCCTTGTAGCCCTCGGTGCCGCCGAGCGGCAGCAGCGCGCCGCCCTTGCGATACTGGGTTGGATCGGTAGTGTGCCGTCCCTCGGCATCGATGATCCACCCCGGCGGGATTTCCTCGCCGCGGGCGACCGCGAGCTGGATCTTGCCGGCCGCGACCGCAGAGGTCGCCATGTCCAGGTAGAACGGCGCATCGAGGTCGGACGGCACCGCGATCGAGATCGGATTGGTGCCGAGCCGTGCCTCCTTGCCGCCGAATGGCGCCACATGCTTCGGCGAACGGCCGGAATCCGCCGTTGCGATCCCGATCATGCCTTCGCGCATTGCCATCAGCGGATAGGCGGCGAGGCGGCCGACATGGCTTTGCCGGAACACGGTGCAGGCGGCGACATTCGCCGTCTTCGCTTTCTCGATCGTCAGCGCCATCGCCTTGGCGTTGACGTGGAAGCCAAAACCCCACTGGCCGTCGATCACGGTCGTCGTCGGCGATTCCTGCACGATGGTCCATCTGGCGCCGGGCACGATGTGGCCGGCCTTGATCCGGTCAACATAGGTGGGAATGGCGATCACGCCGTGGGAATCGTGGCCGGCGAGATTGGCGTTGACGCAGCCGTTTGCGACCGCGTCGGCCTCTTCCTCGGAAGCCCCGGCAACCCGAAGCAGCGCTGCGCTGATGCGCGTGAGGCGGTCGGCATGGACGATCGGCATGGCGCTTCCCCGGCATGGTGCCCTTAACAGGCTGCTTGTTGGGCGCCATGGTCTCAAAGCGCGGCTGCGATATCAATCTCCTGTAAACCAATACAGGGCTGCAAATTCGCAGCGAGCAGGGCCGTCGGGCGAAGATTCGTCCCGCGCGGTGGCATTTTCGACAGATTGGCGCAGGTCGTTCGCAGCTCGTTCACTTTGATCGATGGTTTGCAGCGCGCAATAACGACCACTTAGGCGATCGCCGGTCATAACGTCATCCGGGAAAAAAAGGCAGAAATGCCCGGGAGCTGAGATCGTGCCGACGACACTCGCGCGCACCTTTGCGGCGTTGAGCGCCATCAACGAAGCGATCCTCTACGCGAAATCGCCGGATGAGCTGTACCAGAAGGTCTGCGACGCCGGGTTTGCGAGTGGAGACTTCATGGCCGTGGCCGTGTTCCTTGTGGAGCCGGATGGCCATAAGCTTCGCTTTGCCGCTGGTCGCGGCGATGACGTGGCGCGGCTGAGCGCGATCGAGATCACCACGCAGGCTGGCACGCCGGAAGGCTTGGGCGTGGGCGGCGAGGCGTTCCGCAGCCAGAAGCTCTGCATCAGCAACGATTTCCTGAACGATCCGCGTTCGCTGGCATGGCGCAACGGCGCGGTGGCGGCGGGTGTCGGCGCGGCCGCGGCGCTACCCCTGGTCTGCATGGGACGCAGTATTGGGGTGTTGTATGTTACGCGGTCGGGCGCCGGCTCGCTCGACGAGGCGATGGTCTCGTTGTTCGAGCGGATGTCGGCCAATATCTCTCACGCGCTGGAGAGCTTCGCGACCGAGGGAGCCCGCCTGGATGGCGAGCGGGCAGTGCGGCGGCTCAACCGCATGTTCGGCGCGCTCAGTGCGACGAACGAAGCAATTCTGCAAGCCAGCACTGAGCTGGACTTGTACCAGCGGGTCTGCGACGCCGCTGTTTATAGCGGCAAATCGCTTGCCACTTTCGTTCTGCTGCACGAGCCGGATTCCGAATGGCTGACGCCGGTGGCAGCGACCGGACATAATCTGGATCTGATCAGACAGTCGCGCTACTCGATTGATCCGGAGAGTCCCTACGGCAAGGGCATCTCCGGCGAGGTGTTCCGGACCCAGCAAGCGATCGTCGAGGACGACCTCGTCAATCGCACCAAGGGGACCACCTGGGAGCAGGCCAACGTCAATGCCGGCGCCGTCGCCTGCGTGGCTGCTCCCTTGATCAAGCGTGGCACCAGCATCGGCGTGCTGTTTTTCTTCGTGAGCAAAGCCTGGGCGAAAGACGAAGGCATCGTCGCATTGTTGCTGCGCATGACCGAAAACGTGTGCTTTGCGCTCGAGAACTTCGACCGCGACAAGGAGAAGGCCCAGATCGCCTTGGAGGAGGATCGGCTGGCGCGTATGTACGCAGCGCTAAGCGCGACGAACGAAGCCATTCTGCGGGCAAGGTCGCGCAGCGAACTGTTGGATCTGGTTTGCGAAGCCACGGTGCACGGCGCCAAGTTCGCCTCGACCTCCATTGCATTGCTTGACCGCGATGCGGGACTGCTTCGTGTTGTTGCGTCCTTCGGACCGAACGCCGAGGAAGTGCGATCCTTCAGGCTGTCGGTCAGCGACAAGGAGCCGGAAGGACGAGGGCTGACCGGCACCGCGTTCCGGACGCGGCGGCCCTGTATCAGCAACGACGTCCTGGCAGACGCCCGCCTCAAGCCTTGGCACGCCAGCGCGCGTCGCAATGGCATTAGGTCCTCAACCGCGATGCCGCTATTCAACGGCGACAGCGTCGAAGGCGTATTCCTGTTCAATTCGCCCGAGTGCGGCACTTTCACGGACGAATTCGTCGAGCTATTGCGCAAGCTCCAGGCCAATGTCGCCTTCGCGTTGGAGAACTTCGACCGTGCCGACGAGAAGGCGAAGGCCGACAGGCAGCGTGACAGGTTGAGCGGCATGTTCGAGGCGCTGAGCGCGACGAACGAGGCAATCATGCGCGCCAAGACGCGCGAGGAGCTGTTCGAAGGGGCGTGCCAGGCAGCCGTGCTCGGCGGCGTATTCGCCTCGGCGACAATCGGCATTATGGACGACCAGCGTGAACTCGTTCGCGTGGTCGCCGTGAAGGGGCGCCTCCAGGAGCGGATGGTGGGACGCACCTGCTTTGTTTCCGCCGACCATCCTGAGGGTCGCGGAATCATAGGGATGTCGCTGCGGACCCGCGGGCCCAGCGTCATCAACGACTATCTCCACGACCTCCGAGCGGCGCATTGGCACTCTAAGGCGATCGAAGATGGAACGCGAGCGGCTGCCAGCTTCCCGCTGCTGCGCGCCGGCCAGGAGCCGATCGGCATTCTGCTTTTCCTCGCGCCGGAAGAGAATACGTTCACACCCGATATGGTCGAGTTGCTCGGGCGCCTCGCCGAGAACGTGTCATTTGCACTCGATAATTTCGATCGCGCCGAGGAAAAGGCCCGCAACGAGGCGCGGACGGAGCGTTTGGCTCGCATGTTCGCGGCGCTGAGCGCGACCAACGAGGCGATCATGCGGGCGAAGTCGCGCGCCGAACTGTTCGACCTCGTCTGTCTCGCCGCATCGAACGGCGCCAAGTTCACCTCGACCACCATTGCGCTGGCGAGGGTCGATAGCGATCAGCTGGAGATCGTGTCGAGCGCCGGACCGTCGTCTGACACCACGCGCAATGTCCGCCTATCAATCGACCCCGAGCGCCCCGAGGGGCGCGGAATGAGCGGCACGGCGTTCCGCACCCGCCAGCCCTGCATCAGCAACGACTATCTCAATGACGATCGCGTTCGCGCCTTTCATTCCATTGTCCGCAACGACGGCGCGCGGTCGGGCGCGGCTTTTCCCCTCGTCGCACACGATCGGGCCGTCGGCGTCATGATCTACATGTCGACCGAGCCCGGCACCTTCACGGCCGAGTTCGTCGAGCTGTTGCAGCGCCTCGCCGACAACGTCTCCTTCGCGATGGAGAATTTCGACCGGGCCGACGAGAAAAACCAGGCCGACGAGCGAATCGAATACCTCGCTTCGCACGACAGCCTGACCGACCTGCCGAACCGCGAGACCTTCAACGGGTTGCTGCATGAGGCGATCGACGAGGCGCAGCGCCACGATCAGCGCTTTGCGGTGCTGTTCATCGACCTCGATCGTTTCAAGGTCATCAATGATTCGCTGGGCCACGAGGCCGGCGACCTGCTCCTGCTCGAAGTGGCCAACCGGCTGCGTGGTGCCCTGCGCGCAAGCGACGTGGTGGCGCGGCTCGGCGGCGACGAGTTCGTAGTGATCCTCGATCAATGCGGCGAGGTCGACGACGTCCAGCGCATCGCGACCGGGCTGCTGACGGCGCTTGCCGAGCCCATGGAGCTAGCGGGGCACGAGTGCCACACCACGGCCTCGATCGGCATCGCGATGTATCCGACCAACGGCTCCGACGTTCAGATGCTAACAAAGAACGCCGACATGGCGATGTATCTCGCCAAGGAAGATGGCAAGAACGGCTATCGCTTCTTCTCCAAGGAAGTGAAGACGCAGTCGATCGAGCGGCTGTCGTTGGAGAGTGCGCTGCGCCGGGCGCTGGAGCGGAATCAGTTCACTTTGAACTACCAGCCCAAGGTGGACATGGAGACCGGCCAGATCACCGGCGTGGAAGCCCTGCTGCGCTGGAGGCATCCCGATCTCGGCAGCATCTCGCCGGCGCAGTTCATTCCGCTTGCCGAGGAGACCGGATTGATCGTGCCGATCGGCCGCTGGGTGGTGAAGGAGGCCTGCGCGCAAGCCATGGCCTGGCAGCGCCGCGGCCTTTTGCCGGTATCGATGGCGGTCAACCTGTCGCCGCGCCAGTTTGTCGACGAGCATCTCTTGCAGGACGTCGACGAGGCGCTCGCCGCAAGTGGAATGTCGCCGGTGCTGCTCCAGCTCGAAGTCACCGAGAGCATGATGATGCGCAACGTCGGGCGCGCGCTCAAGGTGCTCGACGCCATCCAGAGTCGCGGCATCCGTCTCGCCATCGACGATTTCGGCACCGGCTATTCGTCGATGTCTCTGATGAAGCATTTCCCGATCGACACCATCAAGATCGACCGCTCCTTCGTGCGCGACCTGCCGCAGGATTTGGAAGACCAGGCGATCGCGCAGGCGATCATCAGCATGGGCAAGGCGCTCGGCATGACCGTGGTGGCGGAAGGCGTCGAGAATGCCGAACAGGAGGCATTCCTGCGCGCCCATGGCTGCGACGAGATGCAGGGCTTCCTGATCTCCAAGCCGCTGCCGGCGCGGCAGATGGCCGAGCTGCTGCAGCCCATGGAGCTGCCCTACGCGCCGCCGCTCCAGCCGGAGCCGGACCATGCCGCCACCGCGGCCGCGGCGCTACGGTTGAAAAGCGCTGTCGTCTGACGGCTGCGGGTGCAGCTCGCGGGCGTCGTCTTCCTTGATTTCCGCCTTGCGCGGAAAATCATCCGGCCAGGTCGGCGAGGTTTGCTTGGCGAACAGGGCGAGCAGGGCGTGCGCGCCTTCGGCAAAGCTCGAGTCGTGGCTCAGACCGAGTTCAGAACACCACGCGTGTGGCATCGGCTCGTGCGCGTCGAGCACCGCCATTGCCGGACCCCACCACCAGGCCGGCGCTGGCGATCGTTCGCCCTCCGGTACGGCCTGCCAGAGGACGAGCTCGTCCATCATGCGCTCGAATTGCAGGTTTGCGGCCTGATGCATTCGTTCCGTGCTCCCTTGGGTCGCGCCTGAAAGCAGGCCGATGCGCGGACTCGATCGTGGCCTTCGCTGTGAAAAGCTGGCTCGCGCAATTGGCTGAGCCGATTGTGCCGCTTGTGTCGGCGGCCATACAAAACACGCGGCGGCCGGGAAAGTTGCCGACACCGACTGTGACAGTCTCTTTAGCCGCTTATGAGCCCGGCCCGCAAGGCGCAATACCGGCGCCGCTGGCGTTGAAATAGCGCAGGCGGGGCTGGCAACCGGCGGCGATCATGTCGTCGTCTACTCAGCGATTATTAAAGGGCCGATGGCGGCTGAACAGCAGATAGATTGCGCGTGGGTTGGTGGTTAAATAGCGCCAGAACAGGCGGCGGGGCTCGAGCAAGGTGCGCCAAGCCCATTCCAGCCCGATCTTCTGCATCCATCGCGGCGCGCGGGCGCGGCTTCCCGACAAGAAGTTGAACAGGCCGCCGGATGTCTTGATGACGCCGACATTGGTGAGATGCGGGGTGAATTCCTCGACGAACGCCTGCTCGTTTGGCACGCCCAGCGCAACCCAGAGATAATCCGGCGCAAGCGCGTTGATCTCGTCGACCTTCGCGCGCAGCGCGTCGCCACGGAGATAACCGTGGCTGTAGCCAACGATCTTGAGGTTTGGATACATCTTTCGGACGTTCTCGACCGCAAGGGCGTTCTCGTCCTCGCTGGCGCCGAACATGTAGAAGGTGCGGCCGACCGCTTCAGCCTTGCGCGCGACGACGTGAAACAGGTCCGTCGTGGCGACCCGCTCGGGCAACGGAAACCAGGATTGTAGCCTGGACGCCGCCACCAGCGGCTGGCCATCGGCGTTGATCAGGTCAGCGCTGCGGAACAGGCGCTCGGTCTCGGGTTCGGTCGAGCACCGCGCCAGCACCTCGCCATTGGCCGAGGTCAGGTGCAGCGGACGGCCGATGCGATGGCGCGGATCGGTCGCCTCGATCATGAAATTTGCGGTCGCTTCCAGATCGAGTGCGGCCATGCGAAGGCCGCCGATGGTGATCCGCGGCACGTCGGCGGTTGCGGCCCGGCCATCGAGATTGATGCGGCGCTCAAGCATATTGTCTGCCTCGTTGGCGAGCTTGGGCCATAGGGGTGAGTTCGTCGAGCACGACGCCGACGAGCTTGCGCTCCGCGCGGCCGAGTGTGCTCAAGATCTCCTCCAGGCCGTCGTTGATGTCGAGGCTGGTCGGCAGCACCGCCACCAGCGCGTCGGCATCATCGAGCAGCTTACGGCTGCCGGCCGTGAGTGGCGCCGCGGGGCCGTCAAGGATCACAAGGTCATAGCCGCCGGCGGAGCGCGCCTGCTCGATGGCCTTGCGGATGGCGTCAGTGGCCTTGCCGGCGTCGCGTTCGGCGGCCGGCAATATCGAGATGCCGTTGAGTGTCTTGATCTCGCGCGCGGCCTTGCTGCCGATCGAAAGCCATCCGACCTTGCTGGGCTCGCTCTTGACGGGACGGCTGACCTTGTTCGAGAGCGGGTGCGCCTGATGGTCGGCATCGATCATCAGGACCCGGGCGCCGTCGCGCGCGGCCGCGAGCGCGAAATTCAGCGCGGTCACGCTGCGCCCGGTGGTCTCACCGGCACCGACGAGCGCGATGACCGGCATTGTCGTTCCGCCGGCGCGCCGGGCCGCCGTAGCGCGCATGTCGCGCCAGGCGTTGAGCAGCGTCGTCAGTGGAAAGCAGGGGCGCAGCGTTGGCCAGCCGAGCCGGGTGAGGTCGATGCCGCCGCCGGTGGCGAGAATGGCACCGAGCGTGTGGATGACGTCGGCCTCCTGGAGGCGCGCGATCAGCGGCTTTTCGATCAGGGGCTTCTCGACCATCGAAGGTTGCAGCGGCGGGGCGGCGAGTTCCGGCAGTGCCTCCGCGACTTCCGGGGCTCGCGAGACCGGCTGGGACCGGGCAGTCTCCGGCGCCCGCGAAGGCTCTGGAGCTCGCGGAGCTTGCGGCAACGGAGTGCGATTGGGACGGGCCGGCGCCGGTGCGAACGCACCGGCCACCAGCAGCTCTGCCGCGACGAACCAGCTCGATGCAGCGATTGCGCCGAAGATGAAGCCGATCATGGCGAACAGGCTCATCGCCGGCGGGAACGAGCGCCGCTGCGGCACCGTCGCTTCGCCGATGATTCGGGCCGCCGAGGTGTTCAGCGTCTCCTGCTCCTCGGTCTCGCGCGAGCGCTTGAGGAAGGATTGATAGACGTCACGGCTGGCATCGGCTTCGCGCTCGAGTTCGCGCAGGCGCACGGCGGCCTGGCTGAGCTGGACGCTCTGCCGCTTCTGCGCCTCCAGCGCCCGGCTGAGCGAGGCTTCAAAGTCGCGGGCGCGCGTCAAATCGTTCTTGGCGGACTGGGCGAAGCGGTCGATCTCTTCGTTGATGGTGCGCTTGAGATCCTCGACCTGCTTTTCGGTCTGGCGCAGCGCTGGATGACGCGGGCCGAGTTCGCCGGCCTGCTCCGCATATTTCTTGCGCGCGTCGGCATATTGCGCGCGCAGGTTGGCGATGGTTGGCGATTGCAGCGCCTCGGAGTTCGCGCCTGCATCTGCCGTCGTGCGCCGGCTCGCCTCGATCTGGTCGAGGCGCGCCTGCGCGTCCATCGTCGCGGCGCGGGCGGCGGAAAGCCGCTGGTTGCTGGCGGAAAGCTGCTGGTCGCTGATCAGCGCGTCCTGGGTGCCGACGAAATTGTTCTGGGCCTTGTAGGTCGCGAGCACGGTCTCGGCGTTGCGCAGCCGCTCGCGCAGTTCCTTCAGGCGGCCGGAGAGATCGTTGGTGGCGCGCCGCGCGGCTGACGCCTGCGAGTTGCGGGACTCCGCGAGGTAGGCGCTGGTCAGCGTGTTGGCGAGCATTGCCGCTTTCGCCGGATCGGTCGACCAGACTTCGATATCGACGATGAAGCTCTTCTCGGTCTTGCGGATCGTGATGTGCCGGTTCAGCGCCTCGAGGGCGGCGAGCTGCACTTCCTTTTTCTCCGCGGCGGAGGGCGCGTGGGGCTGAAGGCCGATCAGGCCGAGCAGCGACGACATCACGCCTTTGCCGTCGGCGCCGCCGCCGAATTCGGGATCCTTGTCCAGATCAGCCTGCTGGATCACCTGGAGCAGCACGCTGTTGGAGGTGATCAGGCGCGCCTGGCTCTCGACCACCATCGACATGCCGGAGACGTCCTGCGCGCGGGGCGTTAGCTCGCGGTCGACGAGCTGAAGCTCGCGCGGGTCGACATAGAGCTGGGCGGTGGCGGTGTAGCGGGGCGTCAGGCTCTTGCCCACGGTGACGGCAAGCGTCGCACCGAGCAGCGCGGCAACGGCAATCGCGATCTTCCGCCGCCAGAGCAGATTGACCAGCTCCAGCACGTTGAAGCCGGCCTGAGGCCGGTGCTGCGGGGCCTCCGGTCTGGCCCGATCTATCGGCTGGTTATAGTCAAGCATGATCCCCAGCTTTCATTCCAAGTGCCGCGAGCTGAGGGGGTACTCTTCGCTCTACGCCACGCACCTCAGATATAGGTGCCCACTCAACGCAACAGGGAAAATTAACCATACTCATTGAGGGACTATTCACCGAAATGGCAAACAAAGCGTTTAAGCGCGTGCCTCTCTTCGACGCGTCGTCGTGACGCGTGCGATGGCGCGGTCCTTCAGAGATTAACGGTTCGTTACCCCGTGCGGCGTGGCCGCGAGGCTTCGCTGGTCTTGCGATCGGCCGCGCGCGCACCATGGCCGTCAGCTTTTCCGCAGGATGACGTGATAATCGCCGCGGCGGACGTCGGTCCCGCGCGGGAGCACGGCGTTGAGAACGGCGGCGCCGGCGTCGACCAGGGCTGCGAACAGCGGCTTGCGCCGGCGCATCTCGGGATAGCGCGGGCTCTCGACCTCACGGCGGTAGATCATCTCGAGGCCACTGGCGGCGGCGAACGCTTCGAGCCTCGGCAGCGACACCAGGGGATGGAAGAAGGTCGGGAACGGCGGCTCGCCCGGCAGGCCGGCATCCTTGATGCCTCGAATGTGCCGGTAGAACCAGACGTGGAACCAGTGCGGCGAGTATTTGGTGACGACCCCGGACAATGAGCGCGGATTGGGCGCGCCGATCAGAATCATCCCGCCGCGCTTGAGCGCATCGCGGAAATTCAAGAGTGCGGCGTCGACCTTGGGAAGATGTTCGATCACGTTGTAGCAGATCACCAGATCGAAGGTCTCGCGCCCGAAGCGGTAGGTCTGGACGTCGCCGAGGATCGCTTCGTCCGCGTAGCTGTTGTTGCGAACCTGGTCCTCGTCGATGTCGACGACGGTGACCTTGCTGCGGTTCAGCAATTCCGGTGGCAGGACGCTGCACGAGCCGCCTCCGGCTTCGTAGGTGGCGAGCTGGCCCCGTGGCAGTTCGCGGCGCAGTACGTCGTGAACGGCGAGCAGGCTGTCGCGGGCTTCACCGGGGACGAGATCGTGCAGCGCCTGAGTGTGTGCAATGGCCGCGGGAATTTGGACCGCCGTGGTTGTCGCGAAATCGATCGTGGCTGGCTTGTTCATTTTTTTCGGACCGCGCTTGTTCGACTTAAATTTACAGGAAAAATCTCGTGTGCCCGTAGAGCAAATCCGATGCCGCGACGCTTCACCCGCCGCGGTGCTTACGATGGGGTTAATGAGCATGTGCGTTAACTACGGCATCCTCCGCGCCAGCCGCCGTCGGCACGGTGGACCGCGAATTGCAGTATCACGCGTGCAAGGTTTCGCGGCAGAAACACCCGAAAGCGGTTAAGTGCATGGATGGCGGAACATCGGCGGCCTTGGCGCCGTCGTCAGGCTCAAACCGGCCGTTCATTTTGGGACGCATCCGTCCCGGGGCGATGTGCCGTCGCGGGACGGCGCTGATCCCGGGATCGAAGCAGGGCTTTTTCAATCTATCTCGGACATCTAGAACGTCATGACATTGATCCCGACAGACCTGTCCGCCACGCGTATCTCGCATGCCGTGCGCGATCCCAACCGGGAGATCGCGGCCAGCTCCCGGATCATCGACCTGTCGGTTGGTATCGTCGTCTGCATCCCCTGCTTCCGCCGCCCGCAGCATCTGCGGTTGACACTGGACTCGCTCGCCAGCCAGCGCACCCCGCGCTCTTTCGCCGTCGTCATGGCCGAGAACGATGCGGTCCGGCGCGAAAGCGCGCCGGTGGCCGCGGAGTATCTCGCCGATGGCAGACTTCAGGGTGTCTGCCTGGTCGAGAAACGGCAAGGCAACGTCCAGGCGATCAACGCCGCCTTCGAGACGGCGCTGGCGCTGTTTCCCGCCGCGACCCGGTTCCTGATGATCGACGACGACGAGATTGCCTCGCCCGATTGGCTCGAGCTGATGGTCCGCACCGCGGAGGCGACCGGCGCCGATGTGGTCGGCGGGCCGGTGCTGCCGGTCTTCGAGGACCACCGCATGCCCTGGCTTTCGCGCCACCCCGTTTTCTGTCCCGCCTATGATTACAGCGGCGCTGTGCCCTTGATCTACGGCTGCGGCAATTGCCTGATCACGCGTGCGGCGTTCGAGAGCTTTGCCCGTCCCGCCTTCGACCCGCGCTTCAACTTCCTCGGGGGCGGCGACTGCGATTTCTTCGTGCGCTGCCGCGACGCCGGCATGACCTTCCACTGGACGGCGGAAGCAGTCATCACCGAGACCGTGCCGCAAAGCCGCACCAGTTTCGGCTGGATCGTGAAGCGAGGCCTGCGCATCGGCGCGATCAATTATCGTGTGCAGTCCAAGGCCGCGCAGGGCGCTGCGGCGCGAGTGTGGGTGTTTGCGCAGATGCTCGGGAGGTTGCCGCTGTCGCTGTTGCGCGCGGCCGCTCTGCTGAAATCGTCGAAAGCCGTCGTCGCGATGCATCCCGTGATGGTCGCGCTCGGCTCGGCGCTCGCCGCGTTCGGCATCGAGCCGAAGCCCTATGAGGCCTCGAAGATCGTGTCCTGACGCCGAGGCGGCGGGCTAAATACCGAAGCAGGCGAGGGCGACCCTGACCGCGGAACGCGGCAGCGATTTGAGCGAGCGGCGCCCGACTATCCCGAGATAGGCGAAGGCCTGGCGATATCTACCGAAGCGGACCGCTTGCATTGCCGAATACGTGACGAGATGAACCTCGGCGGCCTGGCGCAGCCCGGCCGCCATGCCCGCGGGCAATCGCGCCATGATCAGCCCGTCGTCGAACACCCGCGCGATCGCCGGAAAGAAATCCTGTGGCGTCCGCACCGCCGCGTTCATGGTGTTGGCCGTGTGAAGGCGGTAGTCGAGCAGAAGGTTCGGCGCAAATTCGAATTCGCCGATCGCGGCAAGGCGGCACCAGCAGTGCCAGTCCTCGCAATATCTGAGCGAGACGTCGAACCCGCCGATGGCGCGGAAGGCCTCTGCACGTGCGAGCGCAATGCCGCCATTGACGATGAAGTTGCCGGCGGCGAGCCGCGCCAGCACGTCGCCGGACGGTTTGCGGCGGCCCTTGAGCAGATCCCGACGGCCGATCTGCCGTCCCTCGCTGTCGATCGTATTGTAGTCGCCGTAGACCAGAACCGCTCGCGGCGCGCCACGCGCAGCCGCCAGCAGCGCCGCGACCGCGCCGGGCCGCAGGCGATCGTCGGCATCGAGGAAGAGCAGCCATTGGCCGTTCGCATGCTGCGCGCCGAGATTGCGCGCTGCCGATACGCCGGCGGCGCCGTTGGTCATCAGGCGCAGTCGAGGGTCACGAATGGCGCGGACGATGGCGGGGGTATCGTCGGTCGAGCCGTCGTCCACGACGATCACTTCGGTGACCTCGGTTTGTGCCAGTGCGCTGGCGAGGGTTTCGCCGACATAAGCCGCAACATTCTTGGCCGGAATGACGACGGACACCGACGTGGTTGAGCCGACCTGCAGCGGGACGCGCGCCGCTGGAACGACGCGCGATGTGGCAGGCAATTCGAGAATGTCTTCCGCGGTGATCAAGATACGGCTCGCCTTTAACGGTCTGTTAACCAGGGCGCATCTGCGCTTGGCAATGCGATCGATCGCAACCCTGGCCGCCCTCGATGATACTCGCATCGGGAAAAAAGCGTCGCCACGAAGGCTGCCGCAGCGTTGGTTTCGTCAATTAGCGTTAAGCCGCCGGCATTAAGCCTGTGGCAAATTAGGAAGAGTGCGACAGCCGGTCCCATGCGAGAATGCGCATCAGGCCGCCGCGGATGGACACCAGTGCCCGCAAAGACATTCGACTACGATCCCGACGATATGGTCCTCAACCTGTTCTACGAGGACAAGGATGATCGCTGGTTTCCCGGCGACCGGCATCTGCGGCGCATGGCGCGTCGCATGCTGCTTGGCGAGCCGCGCATGAGCGGGCAGCTGCGCGTGTTCCTCAATCTCTGTGCGGGGCTCGATCGGCTCGGTATCCGCTATCGCGTCAACGACTATGGCTACATCGCGCGGCATCCGGGCGAACTCGCCTGCATCATCGGCCGCACCTTCTTGCTCGACAAGTTCGCCTGGAAAAATCCGATCCTGCTCGGCGTCGCCGCCCACAATCATCCGCTCGACGATCCCGACCTGTTCAAGCGCCTGCCGGTGAAGAAGGTCGTGGTGCCCGGCCCGTGGTACGCCGACATGTATCGGCCGCATTGGCCCGACACGGAGGCCTGGCCGATCGGCATCGACACGGATCTCTGGGCACCGCCGGCGACGTCGCAGAAGAGCGTCGACGTCCTGATCTACGACAAGGTGCACTGGGACCGCGATCGCTACGCGGCGGAGCTGATCGAACCCGTCCGCGCCCGGCTCACGAGGGAAGGCCGCTCGTTCGCCGAGCTGCGTTACGGCAGCTACAAGGAAGAAGACTATCGGGCCGCGCTCGCGCAATCGCGTGCGATGATCTTCCTCTGCCAGAACGAGAGCCAGGGCATCGCCTATCAGCAGGCATTGTCTTGCGGCGTGCCGGTGCTGGCCTGGGATCCAGGCGGGCCGTGGCGAGACCCCGACTACTATCCGCATCGGGTCCAATTCGCGCCGGTGTCGTCGGTGCCGTACTGGGACGATCGTTGCGGCGCCAAGTTCGTCGACATCGCCGGGTTTGAGGCGGGCTGGGATGATTTCTGGGCCGGGTGCGCCGCCGATACGTTCGATCCCCGCGGTTTCGTGCTGGACAACCTGACGCTGGAACAGCGCGCGCTTCAATATTACGAGATCGCGCGGAGCATCGTGCGGCAGCAGGCGGTGCCGCAGCGCCCCGCTGGACTGGTTGACGGATGCTTAACAGGGATCGGCTAAGACTTCGAGCTTCCCCCGGGCTTCACCACCAGCCTTGAGCCATGGATCGCAGCGCCATTGACATGACCGACGTCGAGGCCCGATCGTTCGGCGGCGTCCTGCGCGATGGGCTTGCAGGGGTCGACGCCGTGCGGGCGGCGCGCTGCCTCGTCGCAGTCGCAGCGCTGCTCCTCGTGCTGGTGACGCTCGATCCGTTTCCCGACCTGCGCAGCGAGGATGTCACCACCGTCGTCGGCGGACGAATGGCGCTCACTTATGTCGCCTGGGGCCTGCTGGCCGCGCTCGCAGTCCTGTTGGTCGCCGCAACGGATGCGCCCGCGCTTAAGACGCTGGTGACGCCGCTGCATCTCTGCCTGGTCGGCTGGCTGTTGATCAGCATCGTCTTCTCCGAGAATCGCGGAGTCTCGATGCAGCGCTTCATGCTCGCAGCCAGCGTGATGTCGCTCGCGGTGCTGTTGCCGTTGCTGCCGCCGACGCAGCGCAGCTTCAACCTGTGCCTCGGCGGCGCCGCCCTCGTACTGCTTGCGCTCTGCTATCTCGGCGTCTTCGTGGCGCCGCAATACTCGATCCACACCGCACTCGACGTCACCGAGCCGCAGTTGGCCGGCGACTGGCGCGGCAGCTTTGGTCACAAGAACATCGCTTCGCCGGTGATGACCATCCTGATTTATGTCGGCATTTACCTGTCTGCCATTGGTTCGTTCTTGATGGGGCCGGCCATCGCCGCGCTGGCTGGAATCTTCCTGATCTTCACCGGCGGCAAGACGTCGTCGGTACTGTGCCTTGCGATTTATGCGCTCGCCTCGCTGGTCTGCGTGACGCCGGGCCTGTGGCTGAAGCGGATCATCTGCTTCGTGCCGCTGATCGCGATGAACCTGCTGACGGTCGGCAGCGTCATGAGCCCGGCGCTCGGAGCGATGACGCGGCTGCTTCCGCTCGATCCCACCTTCACCGGCCGTTCCGCCATCTGGGAGTTCGCGCTCGCAGCTGTCGCGGAGAAGCCGATCATCGGTCACGGCTACGCCGCGTTCTGGGACGACGTGACCGCGCGGCAGACCGCCCAGGGCGCCGAATGGGCGACGAGCGCGGCGCACAGCCACAACAGCTATCTCGACCTCGCGGTCACCATCGGCCTGCCGGGGCTGTTGCTGGTGATCCTCGTCTTCGTGCTCGCGCCGCTCGGCAATTTCCAGACGGCCCGAACTCACAACCGCAGCGGTGCGTTGGCAAAGCTGTTCCTGACCGTATGGCTGTTCGGCCTGTATTACGGGGCCACCGAGACCTTCTTGCTCGAACGGCAAAATCCGATCTGGTTCATGTTCACTGTTGCCGTGGCCGGCCTGCACTTCCTGGCCAGGTTCCAATGCGTCGCGGAAATGGAACCGGACGACTTGTCGCAGCCGGTGCCGCCGCAATGGCATCGGCTTAACGATAAGCTGTGAGCTCACTTGTGGCCGCGACAAAACATAATCTATCTGGAAACGCCCAGTAATCGTATGTCCCGCGGATGACGATCCTCAGCGTCGAGCAACCAGATGGTCTTGTGTCCAGCGCGTCGGCAATCGCGGTCGATTTCGTGCGTGATTGGCCGCGGGCCGCATCGCGCCTGAACGCAGGCCATCGCACTGCATTCCAGCATGGCTACTGGCTCGGCGCCTGGTACGAGGCGTTCCACGATCTCTCGCCGCTGATTGCATTGATCTCCGATGCCACGACCGGCAGGGACATCGCAATCGTGCCGATGATCAGCCACCTCAGGCGCGGCATCCGCATCGTCGAATTCGCCGATCTCGGCGTTTCCGACAACAACGCGCCGATCCTGGCGCTCGATGCCGCGTTGGACGCGGCGGCGGCGGATGCGATCGGCACGGCGCTGATCGACGCATTGCGCGCATTGCCGGACCGCTTCGATTTGCTGCGCCTGAAGAAGATGCCGGCCCAGATCGGCGGCAACCCGAACCCGCTGGTGTCGCTCGGCCGGATCGGGTCCTGCTCGCTCAACGGCAACCTCGTGCTGACCGGCGACGACTATGAAGATTACCAGGCCTCGATCAAGCGCATGCAGATGCCACGCTGCTGGCGCGTCTTCAACCGTCACGCCGGCGCGCGATTCGAGATCGCCACCGATGTCGCGCGTGCGCGCGAGCTGCTGGACGTGATGGATGCCCAGCAGCAGGCGCGCATGCGAAAGCTCGGCTCGCGCTTCGTCCTCAACGACGAAACCCATGCGCAGTTCTATCGCGAGGTCGCGCGTCGGGGCGTCGCGAACGGTTATGCCGTCATCTCGGCGCTGGTTTGCGACGAGGCCATTGTCGCCACCGCGCTCGGCGTCAGGTTCGGTGAGACCTATTTCCTGCTGCGCATCAGCCACACCGGCGATTCCTGGTCGAACTGCTCGCCGGGGCTGCTCGTGACCGAGCGCACTATGGCGGCGCTGCATGCGGAAGGCGTGCGCCGTTTCGACCTCAGCATCGGCAACCAGGACTACAAGCGCCGCTTCGGCGCCGAGCCGGTGCCGCTGACGGATGTCAGCGTCGCGCTGTCCTGGCGCGGCATGCCCTTCGCGTGGCGCGACCACGCCGCGCAGGGCCTGCGTCGTCACCCCAGGCTTGCCGCCTTTGCGGCGCAGGCGATGGGCAAGAGGACGCGCTGACGCGCCGCCCTGGATTGTAGGGTCACTCGATTATCGCAATCGTTGTGTTATCGTCGCCTGTTTCCCGGAGGCGACATGGAAGATCGTTCGGCAAAATATCGCGCATTCTATGCACAGTTGATCAGCGCCGCGGCGAGGGCCGCGGACCCCCGTATCGAAGAAGCGTTTCGCACCGTCAGGCGCGAGACGTTCGCCGGACCCGGGCCGTGGTCGATCTCGGTTGGCGGCCACCCCTATGTTGTCACACCCGATGATGATCCCGCTTTCCTCTATCAGAACACGCTGCTCGCGCTCGACAGCGCGCGGGGTCTCAATATCGGGATGCCCGGCGCGCACGCCTATTGGCTCAGCGGTTGCGCGGTGAAGGAAGGCGAGACTGTGATCCAGATCGGCGCGGGGAGCGGCTATTACACCGCAATCCTCGCGCATCTCGTCGGCCCCGGCGGCCGCGTCCATGCCTACGAGATCGACGAACGTCTGGCAGGCCTCGCGCGCGAGAATCTGAAGGACATCGCCCATACGGACGTGCGGGATCGATCGGGCATCGCGTCCGATCTTCCCAAAGCCGACGTGATCTATGTCTGCGCGGGTGCGGCGCAGCCGGCCACCGAATGGCTCGATGCCTTGCTGCCCGGTGGGCGGCTGGTGTTTCCACTCGCGCCCGAAGGCATGATCGGCGGCATGTTGATGATCACGCGCCCCGACGAGGGGGCGGTCTGGCCCGCCAAATTCCTCGGGCGTGCCCAATTCATCGGCTGCGCGGGATTGCAGAACGCGGATGCCGCCCGGCGACTGGCCGAGGCGTTCGCAAGGGGGTGGGAGGGCGTGCAGTCGTTGCGGAGAGAGGGCGCTCCCGACGAGACCTGCTGGTTCGCCGGTGAGGGCTGGTGGCTGTCGACAGCGCCGGCGCCTGTCGCGACTGCGCCCATTAAGCCCAACGCGGACATCACGCAGGCCTAGTGGCTAGAGCATCATGACTTCGCGCAGCCGGCACAGTGAAAGCGGCCGCGTGAGGCCTTGAACAGGCTCCGGCAATACCAGCGCCGCGCCAGCGCCTGAGCGGGCCTGCGGATCATCTGCGCGATCAACAAGAGTTCGAAAGCCATTCGTATCGCTTTTGGTGAAATATCCTGGCCACAGAGATGGGGCGGCATCTCCAGAAGAGAATGCCGCCCAGATCGCACCTGCCATGCAGTGGTTCGGACGTAAAGCTTAACCGCGCTCAGCCGTGCAGCTTCCTGGCTGTCTCCGCGATCTGGCGGCCCTGATAGCGTGCGCCGGCGAGCTCGTTGGCGCTGGGCTGCCGGCTGCCGTCGCCTCCGGTGATCGTGGTGGCGCCGTAAGGCGCGCCGCCGGTGACCTCGTCGAGCTTCATCTGGCCGGCAAAGCCGTAATTCAGGCCGACCACGACCATGCCGAAATGCAACAGGTTGGTGATGATCGAGAACAGCGTCGTCTCCTGACCACCATGCTGGGTCGCGGTCGCCGTGAAGGCGCCGCCGACTTTGCCGTGCAGCGCGCCCTTGGCCCAGAGACCGCCGGCCTGGTCGAGGAAGTTCGCCATCTGCGAGGCCATGCGGCCGAAGCGGGTGCCGGTGCCGACAATGATCGCGTCGTAATTGGCGAGGTCGTCGATCGTGGCGACGGGGGCGGCCTGGTCGAGCTTGTAATAGGACGCCTTGGCGACCTCGGCCGGCACCAGCTCGGGTACGCGCTTGATGTCGACGGTGGCACCGGCTTCGCGCGCGCCTTCGGCAACGGCATTGGCCATCGTTTCGATGTGGCCATAGGCGGAATAATACAGGACGAGAACTTTGGTCATGATGTCTCCGATGGGATTGAGTGAGTGCTTTTTTTGGGTCGTCATGCCCGGGCTCGTCCCGGGCATCCACGTTCTTGTTCGCTCGTCGCGGGGCGTGGATGGCCGGGACAAGCCCGGCCATGACAGAGAGAGCCGTTACGCCGCGTCGACGAGCACGATCTCGGAATCTTCGAGTGCCGTGATTTTCAGCCTGTCCTCGTCGCGGATCGCGGCGCCGTCGCGGGCGTTGACGCGCACGCCGTTAATTTGGACTGACCCCGCCGCGGGCACCAGATAAAGGTGCCGCGACTTGTGCGGCACGTACTCGGCGCTCTCACCGGCCTTCAGCGTGGTGGCGAGCACCCGCGCATCGGCGCGGATCGGCAGCGCGTCCGTGTCATGCTCGAAGCCGCTCGCGATGGTGACGAGCTTGCCCGAGCGGTCTCCTTTCGGAAACGGCTTCGAGCCCCAGGTCGGCTGCCCGCCGCGCGCGGTCGGCTCGATCCAGATCTGGAAGATGCGTGTCTTGGTCGACTCGAGATTGTACTCGGAGTGGCGGATGCCGCTGCCGGCGCTCATCACCTGCACGTCGCCCGCTTCGGTGCGGCCTTCGTTGCCGAGGCTGTCCTGATGGGTGATCGCGCCCTCGCGCACATAGGTGATGATTTCCATGTTGGCGTGGGGATGGGCGGGAAAGCCGGTGTTCGGCGCGATCTCGTCGTCGTTCCAGACCCGCAAGGCGCCGTGACCCATGTTGTCGGGGTCGTAATGGCTTGCGAAGGAGAAATGATGCTTGGCATTGAGCCAGCCGTGATCGGCGCCGCCGAGCTTTGCGAAGGGTCTGAGTTCGATCATCTGCGTAATTCCTTGTTTTGGCGGATGGCGCCTTGATCAGGCGCCAAAACCGCCGTCGACGTTGAGCACCGTGCCGGTGACGAAGGAGGCTTCCGGACTTGCGAGGAACACGACGCCAGCCGCGACTTCCTCGGGGCGGCCGAAGCGCTGCAACGCGTGCTGCTTGCGCTGGGTCTCGGCGAACTCGCCGCCGTCCTTCGGGTTCATGTCAGTGTCGATCGAGCCGGGCTGCACCACATTCACGGTGATGCCGCGTGGGCCGAGGTCGCGCGCTGCGCCCTTGGTGTAACCGACCACTGCGGCCTTGGTGGCGACGTAGTCCGCAAGACCCGGGAACGAGGCGCGATCGGCGAGCATCGAGCCGACGGTGACGATGCGGCCGCCTTCGCCCATCAATTGCGAAGCGGCGCGGATCGCAGCGATCACGCCATGCACGTTGATGGCATCCTGGCGGGCGAGCGCTTCGGTGTCGGCATTGGCGTCATCGATCGCACCGCCGCTCGCGACGCCGGCATTGTTGACGAGGATGTCGAGATGGCCGAACTCCTTCGCGACGTCGTTGACGAGCTGCGTCACGTCCTTGGCCGAGGCCTGGTCCGCCTTGAAGGCGCGGGCATTGACGCCTCGGGCCTTCAACTCGGTGACGACGGCTTCCGCCTTTTCGGGAGAGGCAACGTAGCTGATCGCGACATCCGCGCCTTCATCGGCGAGGGCGCGAGCAGAGGCCGCGCCGATACCGCGCGAGCCACCAGTGACGAGGGCAACCTTGCCTGAGAGCTTCTTGGTCATTGGATTTCTCCATTCCTGAATTTCTGATGACCCTTGGATAAGCCTCTGTTTGTGGTATAGAAATAGAAACTGTCGAAACACATTGTTTCCTTAAACATCCCAATTGGATCCGCTTTCATGGCCAAACTCCCCGATTTCGAGGCGCTCGCGATTTTCGCAAAAGTCGTGGAATTACGGTCGTTTGCGGGGGCCGCTGGTGAGCTCGCGATGTCCAAGGCAACGGTGTCCAAGGCGGTCACGCGCCTCGAAGAGCGGCTCGGCGCCCGGCTGTTCAACCGCACCTCACGCCGGCTCGCGCTGACCGATGCCGGGCATAAGCTCGCCGAGCGTGCGACGCGCCTGCTGTCCGACGGCGAGGCGGCGGAGAACGAGGCGCTGGCGCAATCGGTCGCACCGCGCGGCCTCGTGCGGCTCGCCGTGCCCATGACATTCGGGATCAAGGCGGTGGCGCCGCTGCTGCCGGAGTTCTTCGAGGCGTATCCGGAGGTCTCGGTCGATCTGCACTTGAGCGATGCGACCATCGATTTGATTGGCGAGGGCTTCGACATGGCGGTGCGGATCGCGCGGCTGCCGGATTCCTCGCTGATCGCCCGCCGGCTCTTCACCATGCCGCGTTTCACGGTGGCCGCGCCGTCATATCTCGAGCAACACGGGCGGCCGACGCATCCGATGCATCTGGCCGAGCACAAATGCTTCAGCTACGCCTATCTCTCCACGCCCAACGTCTGGCACTACACCAACTCGGCCGGCGAGCAGGCCAGCGTACGTCCGGGCGGACAGCTCCGCGTCAACAACGGCGAAGCGGTGATGCCGGCGCTGATCGCCGGCCTCGGCATCGCCGACCTTCCGGAATTCATCGTCGGTGACGCCATCTCCTCCGGCGAGGTCGAAGTGATCCTGAAGGACTGGAAGCAGGTCGAAGGCGCCGTGCATCTGGTGACGCCACCTGGCGGCCCGCGCCCCGCGCGCGTCGAGGCGCTCGGTGATTTTCTCGCGGCGAAGCTGCCGGGGACGTGCAAGCGGCGAGTGCGCGGAAAGGCAAAGCCGTCTTAGAAAAGCCGTCGTAGAGCGAGCGGCTTCATCGACCTCCATCATTGCGAGGAGTGAAGCGACGAAGCAATCCAGAATGTCTCCGCGGAGGTATTCTGGATTGTTTCGCTGCGCTCGCAATGACGGGTTGGACTAAGACACCTTCTCACCATTACGCACCACAATTCGCAAGCTCGGCTTCAACGTCTCCTCCAGTTGCGACTTCAAATCATGAACACGCGGATCGCGCGAACGCTTCGCGCAGACCGCGTATTGGTGCACGGATTGCGCCAAGGCGCGTCGCGCTTCCGGCGTTCGCGTCACGTCCGGCTTTGAAAGCCGCAAGACGATGGCGGCGAGATTCACCAGCATCTCGTCCAGCGCCACGTCAATGGTCTGAAGTCTATTCATCGCTCCACTCCCTGGGAGGCAACGGTGAGCCCAGGGGGGCGTTCCTGACCGGGCGGAACATGGATAATGCTTCGTTAATCCCGCCGCGCGGCTTGTTCTTGCGGACGGTCACGCTAGGCTGGCAGCGAAATAAGAAAACAGGGGGAAATCTGCCATGGATCGACGCGATGTCCTGCGCGCGGCTGCCGCATTGCCGTTGTTGCCTGTGTTGTCGAGCGCGGCTTTCGCGCAAGCCTATCCCTCTCGCAACGTCACCATGATCGTGCCGTTTCCGGCCGGCGGCCAGGCGGATCTTGCGGCGCGCCCCGTCGCACAGGCGCTGGAGCGAATCCTCGGCAAGGCGGTCATCGTCGACAACCGCGCCGGCGGTGGCGGTGGATCCGTCGGCAATGCCGCGGCGGCGCGCGCCGAGCCCGACGGCTACACGCTGCTGATGACGCTGTCCTCGCTCGCGGTGCTGCCCGAGGCCGACCGGCTGTTCGACCGTCCGGTCGCCTACGAGCTCTCGCAGTTCATGCCGATCGCGCGGGTGCTGGCCGATCCCACGCTGCTCGCGGTGCCCGCCTCGGCGCCATGGAAGACCGCGCAGGATTTCGTCGAGGATGCCAGGAAGCGTCCCGGCCAGATCACCTACGGCTCATCGGGGCCTTACGGCACGCTGCACGTGGCGATGGAGATGTTTGCGAGCAGCGCCGACATCAAGCTGCTGCATGTGCCGTTTCGCGGCGCCGGACCGGCGCTCACCGCGCTGCTCAGCGGCACCGTGCAGGCGATCGCCGCCGCACCGGGAACGCTGAAGCCGCAAGTGGAGGACGGCAAGCTGCGCGTGCTCGGCAATTGCGGCGCCAAGCGCGTCGCAAGCTTCCCCGATGTGCCGACCTTCCAGGAGCTCGGTTACAAGGACGTCGAGATGTACATCTGGGCCGGACTCTTTGCACAGAGTGCTCTTCCCGCGCCGATCGCGACTCGCCTGCGCGAGGCGATGGCGCAGGTGATGACGAGCCCCGACGTGCTCAAGGCCTTCGAAACGTCGGGCAGTCTCGTTGCCTATCAGGACGCGCCGGCGTTTGCCGAGTTCGTGGCGGTCGACAGCGCGCGGCTGATTGCTGCGGTGAAGAAGATCGGCAAGGTCGAATAGGTTCCTGGCCCATTTTCACAATTTTTTGTTGGTCCAGAACCTCTCCGCGTCTCATTGATTGAACAGAATTCGAGAGACTCGCGAAGGAATCGGACATGCGAACAGAGCGGATCGCGCTGGGTGTGGCGCTTGCAATCGGCGGCATCGTCGCGCAAGGCGCTGCATCCGCTGAAGAGTATCGCGGAACCATGGAGCAGCAGATGGCCTGCACGCCGGATGTGTGGCGGCTGTGCAGCGATCAGATCCCTGATGTGAGCCGCATTACGGCCTGCTTGCGGCAGAATACGCCCCAGCTCTCCAGCGGCTGTCGCGCGGTGTTCCAGTCCAACAACCAGATGCCGCCGCAGCAGCAGGTTCCGGGCAATCGCGCCGCGCCGGCGCCGCGATACAACAATGTGCCGCCACCACCTCCGCAGGCGCAGCCGCGGCCTTATGACGATAGCGACGAGTAGTGCTGCCCAAGCATGATCGGGGCGCGCGCGCGCAGCAGTGGGCGCGAAGCGCGGTTGTGCCGCCTCGTTCAGCGCTCGCCCTTGCCGTCCGACTCAGGTCGATCCCGGAGCGCCGTCCGCATGATGGCGCCGAAGAGCAAAGCTGCCACCGGCCAATGGAACCAGATCTTGTGCATGCCGGTGAAAATATTGATCAGAATCAGAAAGGCCGACACCGTGAGGGCCGCCGCAACCGGGCGGGGCAGCTTCGCCAGTCCGTCTGAAACGAAGCCCATCCAAATTGGATGACTCGGATCTGTCGCGGTGCGCGGCGTCAGTTTGCGAGCCCGCACTTGCGGTCTGAGATGTCAGGCGTTCGCCAGGCGGAAAGCTCCGTGCTTGAGCGGCTTGGCCGCTCATGGTCACACGATAGCTGGTCACGGGGAGCAATGTTTTTCATTGGACGCTGGCCGAGGCAGTCGAAGCCAACAGATAATTTGTTGTGCACCTGATCATAGGCGGAGCTGGAGATCACGATACCACCGGGTTCGGCAAGTTCTTGCAGACGCGCCGCGATATTGACCCCGTCTCCATAGAGGTCGGAACCATCCACCATCACATCGCCGAGATTGATGCCGATGCGAAACCGCATCGGGGGAGGTGGGCCCGAATCCTGGTTGGAAATTTCCTGCTGAATCTCGACCGCACACTGCACGGCTTCCACGACGCTGGCGAATTCGGCGATGACGGCATCGCCCCAGGTATTCACGATCCGGCCGTCATGGCGCTCCACCAATCGCGCGATGGCCGTGCGATAGCGGCGGAGTGTCTCCAGCGTTCCCGCCTCGTCTGCTTCCATGAGACGAGAATAGCCGTGCACATCAGCGCATAGCACGGTGGTCAGCCGCCGTTTGACCTTATCATCGGGCATGGTCCGTACATTAGCGTCCCTGACCGGCAAATGCATCAGGCATCCCCCAGCTGCCTTACGGCCTGACTTCGCAGACATCGACCCATTCAGCCCGGGTCAGCTCCGCCATCCGCTCCGGCGTGATGCGCACGGCGCTGTGGGTCGAGCCGGCGGCCGGCACCACCACGTCGAACGCTTTCAGCGAGACGTCGCAATAGACCGGCAGCGGCGCCTTTAATCCGAACGGGCAGACGCCGCCGACCTCGTGGCCGGTGATCTCGGCGACCTCTTCCAGTCCCAGCATTTTCGGCTTGCCGCCGAACGCCGCCTTCACCTTCTTGTTGTCCATGCGCGAAGTGCCGGCCGCGACGATCAGGATCACGCGCTCGCCGATCCGCAACGACAGCGTCTTGGCAATCCGTCCGGGCTCGACGCCATAAGCCTCGGCGGCCAGCGGCACTGTCGCGGAGCTGATCGGGGATTCGATAACTGATATGTCGGGGGCTTTCTCGGCGAAGAAGGCGCGAACGGATTCCAGGCTCATTCAGGTCGGCTCATTCCAGACTTACCGTTGGGCGGCGATGCCTAAGCAACTTGGCAGTTCCGAGAGCGCCCGGACGCGATGATCCGGCGCAAAGCCGAGCTCGTCCATCTGGGTGCGGATCGCCTTAAACATCGTCAGCGGTGCCACGAGTTCGTTCTCGACGCAAGCCAGCGCCATCGCTTCCGGCGTCACCCGTTCGATCCAGGCAACGTTCAGTCCGAATGCTTTCGCGCCCGCGACATCCCAGGGATTGGAGGAGACGAACAGCACCTCGTCAGGCGCGGTGCCGAGCACCTCGCCGATCAGCTCATAGGCCTCCGGGCTCGGCTTGAAGATCTTCTTCTCGTCGACGCTGATCGTGGCGTCGAGCAGGGCGTCGAGGCCGGAGTTGCGCACGAGCGCATTCAGCATGTCCGGACTGCCGTTGGAGAGGATGGCGAGCTTTCGCGGTTTCAGAGCCGTGAGCGCCGCCGTCGCATCCGGATAGAGATCGAGATGAAGGTACTTCTCGACGACGCGCTCGAATGCCTCATTCTCGTAAGCGAGCCCGAGCACGCGCAGCGTATAGGCAAGCGAGTCGCGCGTGATGGCTGCAAAGTCCTGGTAGCGCCGCATCAGCGAGCGCAACCAGGTGTATTCGAGCTGCTTGATTCGCCAGATCTGCGTGATGATCTCACCGTAGCCCGGAAACGCATCCTCGGTGGTCTCGGCGACCGACTGGATATCGTAAAGCGTTCCGTAGGCATCGAAGACAACGGCTTTGAGACTCAATTGACCTGTCCTCCGGGATCGTTGCGGTCCACGGACTATACAAGGCGCCGCGGTATCGATCCAACACGGAAACGCGAACTGAGCCCTCGCTTTTAAAGCCTGATCACGATCTTGCCGAAGTGTGAGCCGGTCCGCAGGTGCGCATACGCTTCGGGAACGTCGTCGAAGTCGTAGACCCGATCCACGATCGGGTGGATCGCGTGTTCGGTCAGGAAGCGATTCATCGCGGCAAAGTGTTCGACCGATCCGACGGTGACACCAATGATGTCGGCATTCTCCCACTGCAGGCGCGCGAGGTCGGGCTTGGGACCGAACCCCGTCAAGACACCGATCTGGACGATCTTGCCACCCGAAGCGACCGATCGCAGCGATCGGTCATAAGTGCCGGGACCGCCGAGTTCGAGGATGTGACTGGCACCTGCGCCATTCGTCGCCTTCATGAGGACGACATCCCAGTCAGGGGTGTCGCGGTAGTTGATGAGGATCGAGCCGCCCAGCGCCTTGGCGCGGGCGAGTTTTTCATCCGAGGAGGATATCACGATCGCACGCGCCCCCAGCGCCGCTGCGAATTGAAGCCCGAACAGCGCGACGCCGCCTGTTCCCTGGACCAATAGCGTGTCGCCTTTGTGCATCCCGCCGCGTGCGATGAGGCCATGGAAAGCCGTGACGCCGGCACAGGGCAGGGTCGCTGCCTCCACCGCGGACAGATGGGCCGGCACTGAGACCAGCGCGGTCGCCGGCAGCACGACATACTCAGCCAGCATTCCGTCCATCGTGTTGCCACCGAGGGATGACGGAATATAGCTGGACTTGAACGGCCCCGAGATCCAATCGCGGAAGAACGACGCAGCGACGCGGTCTCCGAGTCGCCATTGCGCGACGCCGGCGCCGATGGCGTCAACGACACCCGCACCGTCGGAGAGTGGCACGCGGCCGTTGATCTCGCCTTGGCCTGCACGGTCGAGGATCAGGAGGTCGCGGTAATTCAGACTTGCCGCTTCGACCCGAATGCGGACCTCGCCATTGGCGGGTTCGGGTTTGCTGATTTCGGCGCGCGCAAGGCGGCCAGCACCAGCATGGCCATTCAAATGGTAGGCTTTCATCGTTGCTCCCTTCACAAGTGGCATTCACTTGGACGAGCAAAGTCTTTAGGGTCTGACAGTGCTGTCAGGGTCAAGGGGCTTCAGATGAAAATCGGCGAACTCTCCCGGCGGACGGGGGTCAGCGTCCGAATGCTGCGCTACTACGAAGGCGAAGGACTGCTCACGCCGCTGCGGACGAACTCCGGCTATCGCGACTATGGCTTGGCCGAAGAGGAAACCGTACGGCGCACCAAGATGCTCGGCGGCGCGGGAATGACGCTCGAAACCATCAAGCGGTTGCTCCCATGCGTGAGGAACAACGATCCAGCTTTCACGCCGTGCAACGAGCTGCGAAAAATACTCACTCAGCAGGTCGGCCTGATCGACGAACGTATCGAGACGCTCAGCCAAAGCCGGACAATCCTGGCCGGCTTCCTCGCAGGCGTGAACTGATCGCATAACATAGCCATCAGATTCACCGCGCCAAAGTCTTAGGCCCTCAGGGCCGGAGCATGAGGGCTTCGATAGCAGCGTCGAAGCCCTCGATGCGCTGACGAGTACGCGCCTAGATCCCCAGCAGCTTGCGCGCGTTGGCCTTCAGCACCTTCGGCCGGATCTCGTCGCGGATCTCGATCTTGGCGAAATCCGACAGCCAGCGGTCGGGCGTGATCACCGGCCAGTCCGAACCGAACAGCATCTTGTCCTGCAGGATCGAGTTGATGTAGCGCACCAGGATCGGCGGGAAATATTTCGGCGACCAGCCCGAGAGGTCGATGTAGACGTTGGGCTTGTGGGTCGCGACCGACAGCGCCTCTTCCTGCCAGGGGAAGGAGGGATGGGCGAGAATGATCTTGAGCTCGGGGAAATCGGCCGCGACGTCGTCCATGTACATCGGGTTGGAATATTTCAGCCGCATGCCCATGCCACCGGGCATGCCCGAGCCGACGCCGGTCTGGCCGGTGTGGAACAGCGCGATCGCGCCGCCATTGTTGATCTCTTCATAGAGCGGATAGGCCATGCGGTCGTTGGCGTAGAAGCCCTGCATGGTTGGGTGGAATTTGAAGCCGCGCACCCCGTATTCCTCGATCAGCTTGCGCGCCTCGCGCACACCGAGCTTGCCCTTGTGCGGGTCGATCGAGACGAAGGGGATGAGAACGTCGAGATGGTCGGAGGCGATCTCCAGCATCTCCTCATTCTTGTAGCGGCGGAAGCCGGTCTCGCGCTCGGCGTCGACCGGGAAGATCACCGCGGCGATGTTCTTGGACCGATAGTAGGCGGCGGTCTCCGGCACGGTCGGCGGATGCTTGTGCGGCGACTTGAAATAGTCCGCCATCTGCGCCTGGAAGTCGTCATAGCCGTCGTCGGGATGGGTGCCGCAGGGCTCCTCGGCGTGGGTGTGGATGTCGATGGCAACGACGTCGTCGATGTTCGGCAGCTTCAGCTTCGGCATGGGTTTCCTCCCGACGGGTTGTCGAATTGATTATATGATATAACGAATTTGGCAAGGCATTGTGGGGACAAGGCGTTGTGGGATCGGCGTCGTCCGAGATGATTGAGCCCGATCCGGCCGCTTCTACTTTGCATCGGGTTGTTTTCCTGAATTTGCTGGGTGCGATCGGGCCAGTTAACATTGACATCCGGTCCTCCCATGCCTTAAGAACCGCCCCGTCCCGGGCGGTCGGTCCGCCAGCGGGAAAATCTCATTTTGCCTCATTCGCGCGTGCCGAAACGGTAGTGCCGAACACGGCCTTTCGAACGTTCAGGATTCTGCCATGAAGGTCCGTAACTCGCTGAAATCGCTGCGCGGTCGCCATCGCGCCAACCGCCTGGTCCGCCGCAAGGGCCGGGTCTATGTGATCAACAAGGTGCAGCGCCGCTTCAAGGCTCGCCAGGGCTGATCTGGGCGGCTGATTTCGCCCTGCCTGACGCTCGCGCGCCCGCAAGACCACGGTCTCACACGAGTTTGACGCCGCCCCTGCTTTGCAAGGGCGGCTTTGCGCGTTTAGACTTCGACCATGGCAGTGAGATTCCTCTTCGCGCGCACCCTGTGTCTGGCTCTTGTGCTGGGAGCCGCCGGCCTCGCTCCGGCGCTGGCGCAGGCTGATCCGCCGGCTCCGCCCGGCAAGCAGAAGAAACTTCCGGAAGCGCCGGCCAAGCTGCCCAAGGTCGACCGCACCAAGAATCTCGATTTCCTGTTCGGCGCGCTGAAAGCTGCGCCCGACGAAGCCAGCGCCAAGCATGTCGAGGCGCGGATCTGGGCGATCTGGATCCAGACCCCGAGCGACACCGCGGCGCTGCTGATGGCGCGGGCCAAGACCGCCGTCGACGCAAAGAAGATCGAGGTTGCGATCAAGCTGCTGGATTCGGTCGTCAAGCTCAGGCCCGACTACATCGAGGCCTGGAATCGTCGTGCGACGCTCTACTACATGCAGAACGATTATGGCCGCTCGCTCGCCGACATCCGCGAGGTGTTGATCCGCGAGCCTCGTCATTTCGGCGCGCTCGCAGGCCTCGGCATGATCATGCAGGAGGTCGGCGACGAAAAGCGCGCGCTCGAAGCCTACCGCAAGGCGCTCGCCGTCAATCCGCACCTCGAGAAGATCCCCGACCAGGTCAAGGCGCTGATCGAGAAGGTCGAAGGCCGCGATATTTAGCGGACAAGTCGATCATTGCTCGAGCGAATGCGGCGCAGGCGGATTAACCACGATGACACGCGCCGCGTTACAAGGGGTGTGGATGGCACCGCCGCAGGCCTACCTTCATGGCGGGAGCACAGCCATGAAGCGTTTGATCTTTGCAGGTATGTTGCTGTTGGCGTCGGGCACGGCGAGCCTCGCCGACGGACTGTTCTGGGTGGTCGGCAATCGCGCCACCGGAAAATGCAACATCGTGACCAGCAATCCCGTGATCTTCGGCGACGTCTGGTTCGGTGACGGTCCTTACAAATCGAAGGCCGACGCCAAGCTTGCCCGTTCGACCATCCGCGCCTGTCCCGCACCCACGCCTGACGAGGAAAAGGACGAGGACAGCACGAACTAGGTCGACAGCAATCTAGTGCAAAACGCTGCCTTCGCGCTCGGCGAGGCCGCGATCGACCGCTGCGGCGTAGGCCTTTGCAAGCTCCGTCTCGAGGTGCTCGTTGATCAGCAGCAGCGCGCGCACGGCACCGCGCAGGTCACCGTGGCAGCTTGCCACGATCTCGTCGATCGCAGTATCTTTGGATCTCAGGCTCATCGAAATTCTCCGGTTCAAATCAGGATAAATCCTGCCGGTCTTCCCGCATCCCTGAGGGTTGCGAGCACGATCGGCGCCCACCTGCGTCTAAATGGCGGAACCGACCATGGCGATTATAAGGAAGCCGCGATGACGAGTGCATGAAGCTGTTTCGAAGCCTGCGTGCTCCGGGGAGCAGTATTGATTTCATTGCGTTTTTCTCGCTTGAATTATGCACATATCCACAGCCCCGGCATTTCAAGTGGAGCGCGGGGGCTCCCCGGGCGAAACTGCCGGCCGCAAGCCACGTAACTGCCCTGTGCCTTGGGTCGCCCGGATTCCGTCCATGATCGTGATGTCAGTCGTGACCGCGCTGGTTGTGCTGGCGCTGGTCACGCAGGCCGGCGTCCTCGCCGTGCAACGCGCCTTTCCACCGCAGGGCCGGATGATCGAGGTCGAGGGTGCCGTGCTTCACCTCGTCGATATCGGCCCGCGCGATTCGGGCCTGCCGATCGTGATGCTGCACGGCGCGAGCTCCAACCTCGAGGCAATGCGGCGGCCGCTCGGCGATCTCCTCGCCAGGAACCATCGCGTCATCCTGATCGACCGTCCCGGCCACGGCTGGAGCACGCGGGCGCGGCGGCAGGATTCGACGCCGGAGGTCCAGGCGCGAATGATCGATGAGGCGCTCGGCAAGCTCGGGATCGATCGCGCGGTGTTCGTGGTGCATTCCTGGAGCGGCGCGCTCGGCGCGCGGCTGGCGCTCGATCATCCCGGCCGCGTCGCGGGCCTTGTGATGCTCGCGCCCGTCACCCATCCTTGGCGCGGCGGCGTCGGCCGCTACAACGAGATCATCGCAACGCCCGTAATCGGCCCGCTGTTCGCCTACACCATAACCCTCCCGCTAGGCTATTTCCTGAGCGAGTCCGGCGCGCGCAACGTCTTCCTGCCGCAAACGATGCCGGACGGTTTCGTGCAGGACTCCGCGACGCCGTTGCTGCTGCGCCCGCGCGAGTTCATCGCCAATGCCTATGATCTGGTGTCGCTGAAGCAGGCGGTGGCTGCGCAAGCTCCGCGCTACGGCGAGATAACGGCGCCGGTCACGATCATCGCCGGCGAACCCGACAAGACGGTAAAGACCGCCATTCACGCCCGCCCGTTCGCCGCCACCGTGCAGAATGCCAAGCTGATCGTGCTGCCTGATCTCGGCCACATGGTGCAGAACGCGGTGCCCGATCTCGTGAAGACAGAGATCGAGACGATGATCGGGAAAATCGTCCCGGCGCAGGCGACCGCCGATTAGAGCGTTTTCGAGCGAAGTGGATGCCGGTTCGCGTGAAGAAAACGCGTCAAAACGAGAAGCTGGAGCTTCGGTTCAGAACCGAAGCTCCAGCGGCCGCCGTTCCCGCGCTTACTGCTTGATCTTTCCGTCTTTGTCGAACTGCGACACGTAGGCCCAGAGATTGTTGATCTCGGTCTCGTTCTTGATGCCGGCGAACGCCATCTTGGTGCCGGGGATCTTGGCCTTGGGGTCCTTGATGTATTCCTTGAACACGGCCTCGTTCCAGGTGATGCCGGAATTCTTGTTGGCGTCGGAGTAATTGTAGTCCGGCGCGGTGCCGGACTTGCGGCCGTCGAGGCCGTTGAGCTCGGGGCCGACCTTGTTCTTGGCGCCTTCGCCGATCGCGTGACAGGCCAGGCATTTGTTGAACGACGACTTGCCGGCCGCGACGTCCTGCGCCATCGCGGCGGGTGCGGTGGCAATCGCGGTGAGGATGGTCAATGCGCCAAAAATCAGTTTTGTCATCGGGTGCTCTTCGTCTCTTCCCTGGGGGCTGGTCAGTTGCATGCCTGATCGGCAACGGTCGGACCTGCCGGTTTTGGCAGGCCTGCTCGGATTGGACAAGCCGCCAAACCATGGCAGGTTTCACGATTTCCTACTTGTCCCAGAGCGAACTCGCGCAGGATCGTCGATCCGACTTTCGGACGGCCTACCCAAACCACCGCGGACGTGGTTGATTTACCGCGACAAATCGATCATGCGGCCTTGGCCGGAAGGATATGCCATGAAGGAAATGTTATGGCCATCATGATGCCCGCGAGCGACCAGGCCGTGCTCGCGCGCCGCGCCGAGATCGTGGCTGCATTGCGCGCAATCGTGCCGGGCGAAGGCGTGATCGACAGCGCCGCCGAGATGCGGGCCTATGAATCCGATGGGTTGACGGCCTATCGGCAGCCGCCGATGGTCGTTGTGCTGCCCGACACGACCGAGCAGGTTTCGCTGGTCCTGAAATATTGTGCAGGGCAGGGCATCAAGGTGGTGCCCCGCGGCTCCGGCACCTCGCTGTCCGGCGGCGCGCTGCCGCTGGAAGACGGCGTGCTTCTGGGCCTCGGCAAGTTCAAGCGCATCCGCGAGATCGATTTCGACAACCGCGCCGTCGTCACCGAACCCGGCGTCACCAACCTCGCGATCAGCCAGGCCGTCGCCCATGCTGGGTTCTACTACGCGCCGGATCCGTCATCGCAGATCGCCTGCTCGATCGGCGGCAATGTCGCGGAGAATTCCGGCGGCGTGCACTGCCTGAAATACGGCATGACCACCAACAACGTGCTCGGCTGCGAGATCGTGCTGATGAGCGGCGAGATCCTGCGCATCGGCGGCAAGTCGGCGGAAAACTCCGGCTACGATTTGATGGGCGTCATCACCGGCTCGGAAGGCCTGCTCGGTGTCATCACCGAGATCACGGTGCGCATCCTGCAAAAGCCGGAGACGGCGCGCGCGCTGATGGTCGGCTTCGCGCAAGTCGAGGCGGCCGGCGAATGCGTGGCGCGCATCATCGGCGCCGGCATCATTCCCGGCGGCATGGAGATGATGGACAAGCCCGCGATCCACGCCGCGGAGGCCTTCGTCCATGCCGGCTATCCGCTCGATGTCGAGGCCCTCCTCATCATCGAGCTCGACGGTCCCAAGATCGAGGTCGACGAGCTGATCACGCGGGTCGAGACGATTGCGAACGCTTGCGGCTCGACCACCTGCCAGATCTCGACCTCGGAAGCCGAGCGCAATCTGTTCTGGGCCGGCCGGAAAGCCGCCTTCCCCGCCGTCGGCCGCATTTCGCCCGACTATCTCTGCATGGACGGCACCATCCCCCGCGGTGCGCTGCCGAAGGCGCTGGCGCGCATCCGCGAGCTCTCGGAAAAGTACCAGCTTGGTTGCGCCAACGTGTTCCATGCCGGCGACGGCAATCTGCATCCGCTGATCCTCTACGATGCCAACAAGCCCGGCGAGATCGAGCGCGCCGAAGCCTTCGGCGCCGACATCCTGCGCGCCTGCGTCGAGTTCGGCGGCGTGCTCACCGGCGAGCACGGCGTCGGCATCGAGAAGCGCGATCTGATGCCGGAAATGTTCAGCGAGATCGACCTCAACCAGCAGCAGCGTCTGAAATGCGCCTTCGACGCGCAGGGCCTGCTCAATCCCGGAAAGGTGTTTCCGACCCTGCACCGCTGCGCCGAGCTCGGCCGCATGCACGTCCATGCCGGGAATCTGGCATTCCCGGACATCCCCCGGTTCTAGGCGCTTGCGCCGATGGAAGGGCTTGCGATGCACGCCTCTTTCCTCGGCAATGCCTACAGCAGTCCGTATTGCGCCCGCTCGCGCTTCGCCAGCAGCGGCAGGGCTTCGCCAGCGATCCAGGTCTTGAAATGCGCGCTCTCCTGGTGCGCCTTGAATGCCGCCTCGTCGCGGAACAGTTCGTAGAACAGGAACTGGGCCGGATTGTCCTTTGCGCGCGAGATCAAGAACAGCTTGACGCCGTCCTCGCGCTGGGCCTCCGGCAGGAAGCGGTCGAGGATCGCGGCGATCTTGTCGGCCTCGCCCGGCTTCGCTTCCCATTGCGCGACGACGAGCAGGCCGCCGCCGTCGACGGCGTCGCTGAGCGATTTCTGCGTGGCATAGTGGTTCATGATGTCGTCTCCGTCGGTTGGTCTCTCGGTGCAGATTTGTAGCGATCGGCTGTCGGCTTTGGTTCGCCGGTGATCGAAGTGTCGATGTCGTGAATGCTTCGATGAGGATCGAATCTTGGCCGTGGCTCCGAGGTCGAGCCGGATCGCGCGGCAATGGCCGCTGTCGTCACGCTGCATTTGATTTTGGCGGCGAATTTCGCTACCGCCTTTGCCCGTGGATACGCTCAAGGTACGAGACGCCAAAGACGTCGAAGAGGTGGTGCGCGCGGCGATTGCCAATGAGCAGCCGCTCGAGATCATCGGCCATGGCTCCAAGCGCGGCATCGGCCACGCGATGGCGACCAACGCCGTGCTCGACGTCTCCGCGCTGAATGCCATCACCGGCTACGAGCCCAACGAACTCATTGTCACGCTCCAGGCCGGGGCGCCGCTGGCCGACGTGCTGTCGCTGATCGATGCCAAGAACCAGCAATTCGCCTTCGAGCCGATGAACACCGCGCCGCTGCTCGGCACGCCCGCGCTCGGCACCATCGGCGGCATGATCGCGGCTGGCCTGGCCGGTCCGCGCCGGATCAAGGCGGGCGGCGCGCGCGACCATCTGCTCGGGGCGCATGCCGTCTCCGGTTTCGGCGACAGCTTCAAGACCGGCGGCAAGGTGGTGAAGAACGTCACCGGCTACGACCTCTGCAAGCTTCTCGCCGGTTCCTGGGGCACGCTGTCGGTCATGACCGAGGTCACGCTGAAAGTGATGCCCAAGCCGGAGGCCGAGCGGACGCTGTTGCTGCGCGGGCTCGACGATGCCGCCGCCAACAAGGCAATGACGGCGGCGCTCGGCTCGCCTTTCGATGTCTCCGGGGCCGCGCATCTGCCGACATCGGCGTTCCGGACCGAGATCGAAGGTCTCGGCGATATCGCAGGCCAGGGCGAGGCGCTGACCGTGCTGCGGCTCGAGGGCATTGCCGCCTCGGCCGCCCACCGTGCCGGCTCGCTGCGCGAATTGCTGGCGCCGTTCGGAACCGCAATTCTCGTCGAGGACACGGCGTCAGCGGCGCTGTGGACCACGATCCGCGACGTCCTGCCGTTCGCGGCCAGTGGCGCGCTGGGGGCCTGGCCGGTCTGGCGGATCGTCTGCCCGCCGGCGTCGGGCGCGGCGCTCGGGACCCTGCTGGCGCGCGAGACCGGTGGCGACGTGATCTACGATTGGGGTGGTGGACTGATCTGGGCGGCGGTGCCACCGAAGCCGGACGCGCATGCTCGGGCCGTGCGCGAACGTACGAATGCCGCCGGCGGGCACGCCACGCTGATCCGGGCGGCCGAGGACATCAGGCGCGCGATCGATGTATTCCACCCGCAAGCCCCTGGCCTTGCCGCGTTGAGCGAGCGGGTCCGCGCCAGTTTCGATCCGAAGACCATCCTCAACCGGGGGCGGCTGACGCGAGGCACTGCCGCATGAAGACCGAATTTTCACTCGCGCAGCTCGCCGATCCCGACATCGCGGAAGCCGACAAGATCCTGCGCGCCTGCGTCCATTGCGGCTTCTGCACCGCAACCTGTCCGACCTATGTGCTGCTTGGCGACGAGCTCGATAGCCCGCGCGGCCGCATCTATCTGATCAAGGAGATGCTGGAGAAGGACCAGACGCCGACGGCCGAAGTGGTCAAACATGTCGACCGCTGCCTGTCGTGCCTGGCCTGCATGACGACCTGCCCCTCGGGCGTGAATTACATGCATCTGGTCGATCAGGCCCGGGTCAGGATCGAGCAGCGTTACGAGCGGCCGCTCGCCGAGCGGCTGCTGCGCCGAGTGCTGGCCTTCGTCCTGCCGCACCCGCAGCGTTTCCGCGCCAGCATGTGGCTGGCGCGGCTGGCCCGCCCGCTGGCCGCGTTCCTGCCGACGCCGCGGCCGTCGGCGACGCCCGGCCTGGTTCTGCGCCTCAAGGCGATGCTGGCGCTGGCGCCGGACCGGCTGCCGCCGCCCGGGCCCGCCGCCGGCAGTGTGTTCGCGGCACTCGGCAAGAAGCGCGGCCGGGTCGCGCTGCTCCAGGGCTGCGCCCAGCAGGTGCTGGCGCCGCGCATCAACCAGGCCGCCATCAGTCTCCTCACGCGCCACGGCATCGAGGTCGTCCTTGTCAGGGACGAGCAGTGCTGCGGCGCCCTGACCCATCACCTCGGCGACGATCAGGACGCATTGGCACGGGCTCGCGCCAATGTCGCGGCGTGGCGCGCGGAAGCGGCCGGCGAGGGGCTCGACGCCATCCTGGTGACGGCGTCAGGCTGCGGCACCGTGATCAAGGACTACGGCTATCTTCTGCGCGAAGACGCTGCGTTTGCCGCCGATGCGGCGAAGGTCTCTGCGCTCGCCAAGGACATCACTGAATACGTCGCCGGCCTTGGACTCGCGGCCACGACGCGACAGGACAACATCGTCGTCGCTTATCACTCTGCGTGTTCGTTGCAGCACGGGCAGAAAATCACGGGCCTTCCGAAAGAATTGCTTTCCAATAACGGATTCGTGGTGAAAGATGTGCCGGAGAGCCATTTGTGTTGCGGTTCGGCGGGGACTTACAACATTCTCCAGCCCGAGCTTGCGGGCCGGTTGCGCGATCGCAAGGTCGCCAACATCGCGAGCGTCAAGCCGGACATGATTGCCGCAGGCAATATCGGCTGCATGGTGCAGATTGCCAGTGGCACGTCAGTTCCGGTCGTACACACGATTGAGCTTCTCGATTGGGCTACGGGCGGGTCGCAGCCGGCATTGAACGCGCAAGACTGAGCTTTCGAAGACTAAGCTTTCGAAGGCTGAGCTTTCGTCCGGAGATAACGGCTGAAGACACCCGATCGACCATTGTTCGGCGGCAACAGGAGGATCACGATGGCGAAAGCGAAGAAGAAAAAAAGCAAGAAGGCCAAAAAGGCCAAGAAGGCAGTAGCGGCGAAGAAGACCTCAAAGAAGGCAGCCAAGAAGTCCGCGAAGAAATCCGCGAAGAAGTCTGCCAAGAAGGCTCCAAAGAAATCTGCGAAGAAGGCCGCGCCAAAGAAGGCCGCTAAGAAGGCTGCGCCTAAGAAGGCCGCCAAGAAGGCTGCGAAGAAAGCGGCGCCGAAGAAGGCGAAGGCAGCTCCGAAGCCGTCAACGCCGGCAGCTCCGGCTCCCGAGCCTGCCGCCGAGACAAGCTGGGCGATGCCTTCGTCTTCTGCGGACACGACACCGGCCGAAGGACAAGGTTAGGCCCAAGGTCAGGCCAAAGGCTGGATCCAATCCGACGACCATGATCGGCAACAGGAAGGCCGCAGCCGGCGATGCTGCGGCCTTTTTGCATCGGCGCGTCGGCGCGCGGGGATGATCTCGTCGGGAAGCAGCCTGATTCGTGGCACGGGCAGCACGGTACCGCCGGACCCGTACTAACGCGGGCCTCCCAGTGCACTTTGGAATGCAAATAATGTGATCGAGAAGACACACGGGCTGACAACCTTTCGTGGAATCGTCAGAACGCCCAAAAAGTCGGCAGATGCCCGCGTTTTTTGCTTCACGGTTTGCCTCACCCCATCCAGATTGCCGCAGTTACGAAATTTGCAATCAGGTCGAGCGTTCCGGGGGCTTCCGGGATCCGGCTGGGGTCTTAGAACTGGTGATGGGGATCGAAATGAAAAAAGTGGCTTTGTTGGCAACGGCGCTGGCAATGGTGACGGGCTCGGCTTTCGCGGCAGACATGCGAGTGAAGGCACTGAAGGCCCCGCCGGTGGTCGCGTTTGATCCCTGGGATATCGCCTTCGGCGGCGCCATCATGAGCGACTACATCTTCCGCGGCGTCACGCAGTCGAACCACAAGCCGTCGGTCGCGGCCTATTTCGAGCCGCGCTACAACGTCAACAAGGACCTCCAGCTCTACGTCGGCGTGTCCGCCGAGAGCATCTCCTTCGCCAATCGCGCTGCTGCTGAAGTCGACATCTACGGCGGTATCCGCCCGACCTTCGGCGCCTTCGCCTTCGATATCGGTGTCTGGGGCTACCTGTATCCGGGCGGCAGCTGCGCCGACAACGTGCTCACCGGCGGCATTCCGGGCGGCAACGTCTGCGGCGTCAGCACGACCACTATCTTCCTCGCCGACGGCAACGTCATGAAGAAGGACGTCAGCTTCGTCGAAGTCTACGGCAAGGTGAACTACACCATCAACGACAGCTTCACGGTCGGCGCGACCGAGTACTACTCGCCGAACTTCCTGAACTCGGGTGCCTGGGGCAACTACGCTTCGTTGACCGCCAAGTACACGGCGCCCAGCACGGCCTTCGGTGCTTCCGGCATGGGCATGTACGTCTCGGGTGAGTTCGGCCGGCAGTGGTTTGGTACTTCGGACGCCTTCTACGGCACCGGCGTCGGCACCGTTTTCGCCAACGGTATCCCCTACAAGGACTACAACACCTGGAACATCGGCATCGGCTTCACCTACAAAGTGTTCACGCTGGACCTGCGTTACTCCGACACCGACCTGAACAAGGGTGATTGCAACGCCTTCACCAGCGCCTTCAACGCCACCGGCACCACCAACGTCACCGCGATCAATCCGGGCGGTGCTGGCTCCAACTGGTGCGGCGCGGCCGGCATTGCCAAGCTGTCGTTCGACCTGACGGCCATGAGCAACCTGAAGTAAGCTTCTTCCCGAAGCGACTTGATGAGGGCGGCAGGGCAACCTGCCGCCCTTTTGCTTTGGGGCTTTGGGGCGTAGGCCAGGGGCCCGCATGGTTCGAGACGGCCGCCTCCGGCGGGCTCCTCACCATGAGGGGTCACAGATCTCACCGCGAGGACAGACCTCATCCTGAAGGCCGAAAAAGGCGGGCGTCTCGAAGCACGGCCGCAACCAAGGGCCATAGCCTCAGAGCTTCGTCGGGCCGTCTCAGCGTGCCGCGCTCGGCTCCTTCTCGACCGGCACACCACCGTCACCGAGGACGTGGATCGCGCCGTGCTTCACCATCGTCACCTTGCGGGTATGGAAGGCTTCCAGCGTCGAGCGGTGGCCGATCGAGACGAGGGTGGCCTGTGGCAGCTTCTCCGCCAGCAGCCGGTACAGGCGGGCCTCGGACGGCTCGTCCAGCGAGGCCGTGGCCTCGTCCAGGAACAGATAGTCCGGCGCGTGCAGCAGCGCGCGGGCGAGCCCGAGGCGCTGCTGCTCGCCCAGCGACAGCATCCGGTTCCAATGACCGTCCTCCTCAAGCCGCTCGGCGAGGTCGGGCAGGCCGACCGCGATCAGCGCGTCCCTGACGCGTGCAGTTTCAAATGCGCCCGGCGCGGCCGGATAGACCACCGCGTCGCGCAACACGCCGACCGGGAAATAGGGGCGCTGGGGCAGCATCATCAGCTTCGCTTTTTCCGGGACGAAGATGGTGCCGGTGCCGAACGGCCAGATGCCGGCGATGGCGCGGAACAGCGTCGACTTGCCGGAGCCCGACGGTCCGGTCACCAGCACGCGCTCCGGCGTCTGGACGGAGAAGGCGTCGGTGGCGACCAGCGGCGTGCCGCTCGGCAGGTTCACGCAGAGCTGTTCGAGGGTGATATTGCGATTGCCGCCGGCGGCCTTGAGGGCGATCGCAGGCTCGTGCGGCGGCAGGTGCGCGGCCGCATCGACCGACATCTCGAAGCCGTCGAGGCGGGCGACGATCGAGCGCCATTCCGCCAGCGATCGGTACGCCGTGACGAAGAACGACAATGCGCCCTGTACGCTCGAGAAGGCGGAGGCGGTCTGCATCATGTCGCCAAGCTGGATCTTCTTGGCGAAGAAGGCCGGCGCCACCAGCACGTAGGGAAAGATCACGGCGGCCTGCTGATAGCTCGCGGTGAACGCGGTGAGGCGCTTGGTGCGGCTCATGATGGCATACCAATTGCCGATCACGAAGCCGAAGCGGTCCAGCAGCCGGCCGCGCTCGGCGCCTTCGCCCTTGAGCAGCGCGATCTGCTCGGAATTCTCGCGGACGCGGACGAGGTTGAAGCGGAAGTCGGCCTCGAAGCGCTGCTGCTCGAAATTGAGATTGACCAGCGGGGCACCGATCCAGTGCGTCAGCGCGGTGCCGAAGATCGCGTAGACCAGCGCGCCCCAGCACAGATATCCGGGGATCATGAGGTCGGCGCCGAACAGGTGCAACGGCGCAGCGTTGGAAAGCCCCCAGAGGATGATCACGAAGGAGAACAGCGTCACGATCGACGAGAGCAGGCCGAGCCCGATGGTCAGGGTCTGCTCGACGAAGTTCTTGACGTCCTCGGTGATGCGCTGGTCCGGGTTGTCGGCCGCATCGCCCTTAAGCTGCATGCGGTAGTGGGTGGCGCCTTGCAGCCATTCGCCCAAATAGTGCCGGGTCAGCCATTGCCGCCAGCGGATCTGGAGCCACTGGTTCAGGTACAGCTTGTAGACCGCCAGCGCGATGAAGGCGGAGGCGAGGCCGATGAAGATCCAGATCTCCCTGACGAAGCTATCCCAGTCACTTGCCTGCAGTGAGCTGTAGAACCGGTTCTGCCATTGATTGACCAGGACGTCGATCGCGACCAGCGCCAGCTCCATCGCGATGACTGCGGCAAGCAGGCCGCGGCCGGCCCATTTGTCCTCCGACCGGAAATAGGGGGCGGCGATTCGCCAGACGATCGCGAGCGTGGCGCTGATGTTCTTCACAGAGCTCTGTCTCCTGAGGGATGTGCACAACTGCCCGGGGCCAAAGACTTGGGACGACGGCGGAAATCGGCGCGCTTAGACTAAAGTCGCAAGTCCTGCAATTTGCGTTGGCTTGTCGCAGCTTGCAACCCTAGCATGGGGCTCGACGGCGCGGGGTGGGGGCCTTCGGGATTTCGCGAGCTTGTGAGCGGACGGGAACCGCTGCATTCGCGAGGAATTCGCGTCCAGCTCGGGGGTTATCGCTTCAGCGTCAAGCAGGATCGGCTGTCCACGCGGGCCGCCTGCAGCACACATGCGTGGGGGAGGAAGATCATGTGGAATCAAGTTTATGACCCGTTGCACAGCCCCGTGCTGTCGACGATCGCGGCGGCAGTCCCTGTCGTCACATTGCTGGTCCTGATCGCGAGCGGACGGGTCCAGGCTCATATCGCAGCGGTCATCGCTGTGATCGTGGCCAATTTGATCACGATCTTCGTCTTCACCATGCCGGCGAACATGTCGATCCGCGCCTCGGTGCTGGGCATCGTCACCGGGTTCTTCCCGATCGGCTGGATCGTTCTCAACGTCATCTTCCTCTACCAGGTGACGGTGAGCACCGGGCGCTTCGAATTGCTCAAGCGCGCGGTCGGCGGCGTCACCGAGGACCGGCGGCTGCAATTGCTGCTGATCGCGTTCTCGTTCGGCGCCTTCTTCGAAGGCGCCTCGGGCTTCGGCACGCCGGTCGCGATCACGGGCGCCGTCCTGATCGGCCTCGGCTTCTCGCCGCTTGCAGCAAGCGGCCTGTCGCTGATCGCCAACACCGCGCCGGTCGCTTATGGGGCGCTGGGCACGCCGATCCAAGGCCTTGCCTCGGTGACCGGGCTTGATCCCTACATCCTCGGCGCGATGGTCGGCCGGCAATTGCCGTTCTTCTCGCTGATCGTGCCGTTCTGGGTGGTGTGGGCGTTCGCGGGCTGGAAGGGCATGAAGGACGTCTGGCCGGCGATCCTGGTCACCGGCGTGTCGTTCGCGGTCCCGCAATTCGTGATCTCGAACTACGTCAATCCCTGGATCGTCGACATCGGGGCGTCGCTGATCTCGATGGGGGCGCTGATCCTGTTCCTGAAGGTCTGGCAGCCCAGGCAGCTCTGGCTGTCGCCGGCGCTGCGCGGCCGCGATGAATCGGCCGCCACCATGGCCGCGGCAAAACCGATGGACAAGACGCCGCTGACGCAGAGCGAGCTGTTCAGCGCGCTGCTGCCGTGGATCATCGTCTGCATCGTGATGCTGATCTGGGGCAATGGTGGATTCAAGACCTGGGCGAACTCGATCTTCACCTGGAACTATCCCGTTCCCGAGCTGCATCAGATGATCAACAAGATGCCGCCGGTCGCGCCGGGGCCGACGAAAGAGAGCGCGGTGTTCGGCTTCACCTATCTCTCGTTCACCGGCACCGGCATGCTGATTGCGGCGATCATCTCAGGCTTCCTGATGGGCGTCGGTCCTGGCCGGCTCTTGACGGAATACGGGCGCACCATCCGGCTTTGCGCGATCTCGCTGATCACGATCTCGGCGATGCTCGCGATTGGCACGCTGACGCGGCTCTCCGGCGTGGACGCGACGCTCGGTCTCGCCTTTGCTGCAACCGGCGTGCTCTATCCCTTCTTCGGCACGCTGCTCGGCTGGTTGGGCGTGGCGCTAACGGGATCGGATACCGCTTCCAACGTTCTGTTCGGAAATCTTCAGAAGATCACCTCCGAGCAGCTTGGTCTGTCGCCGATCCTGATGGCTGCGGCGAACTCGTCCGGCGGCGTGATGGGCAAGATGATCGACGCCCAGTCGATCGTGGTCGCGTCCACCGCGACGAATTGGTACGGGCACGAGGGCACGATCCTGCGCTTCGTGTTCTGGCACTCGATCGTGCTGGCCTCGTTGGTCGGCGTGTTCGTGACGCTGCAGGCCTATGTCTGGCCGTTCACGGCGATGGTCCTGAAGTAGCAGGCCACGCCCGGCTTCAAGCCAAATCCCCGCGAGGTTGCTCCTCGCGGGGATTTTTGCGTGGCCCATGGGCGAACCTTCTCAACGGCGCCGCCGTCTTATAGAAGGTGCCGCAAATCACGTCGGTCGAGAGGTCTCATGGTTTCGTTCAGGCAGATGGTGTGTGCGGCGGTTGCAACGCTCGCGATGTCCACGCTCGCGCGTGCGGAGGACGGTTTTCCGTTCGGCACCGAGATGACGCTGGAGGCGCTGCCGCAGCCGGGCTCGAAGCGGATTCCGAACATCGAGATCGGCGACAATGGCGAAGTCGTGCTGGAGCTCTGGTGCAAGGGCGGCAAGGGCCAGTTCTCGGTTGCCGGCAACACCGTGATCTTCGTCCCCGGCCAGATCCAGGACCGCTCCTGCCCGCCGGCAAGGGCCCAGGCCGACGACGATCTCGTTGCAGCCCTGGGCAGTGTCGAGACCTGGAAGCGCCAGGGTGACGTGCTCACGCTCGTCGGCCCCAAGCCGCTGCGCTTTCGCGTCAACGGCAATTAGCCCCTGCTGTCATTCCCCGCGACCCGGCTACGCCAAGGCTTCGCCGGGGTTGAGGTCCAGGGGCGCCGAAGCTTTAGCACAGGCGGCAGGCGGGGAATCCAGTACGCCGCGGCTTCTCGATTCATCAAAACCTTCTCGGAGTACTGGATCGCCCGGTCAAGCCGGGCGACGACCGAGAGTTGATATGCGGGCTACATCACTTCCACACCGACTTGTCGGCGTCCCAGCGCTGGCCTTTCAGTTCCTTGGTGAGCGCCTCGACCGAACCGTTGTCGTCGGGCTGATCGCCTTCCTCGTCCGCGGTCGCTTCGTCCGAGAGATTGAGCTTGGCGCCGCTGCTCTCGTCAGTGGTCGTGGTCGCGGGACTCCCGATCCAGAGCATGAGCTTGTCGGTCGTGCCGGGCTTGTCGGGCGAGACGAGGCCCGCGACCTCGATCGTGTCGGTGAGCTCGAGCGCGGGAAAATCCTGGTTCGGTCGCTTGAACACCAGCTTGAGCTTGCCGGTCGCCGGGTTGAAGCTTTGCGAGACCGGCTTTGCCGCGAGCGTCCTGCTCAGCACGCCAGCCACCGCGGCCGCGAGCTTGTCGCGGTTGATCTTGTCGCCCTCGCGCCAATCGGCGGCGGCAATGCGGATGGTGCGGTCCATCTCGGTCATGCCCGCGGTCCAGCCCGCGGCGGTGACGCCGGGCGTCGCCTTGAATTTCGCCAGCAGCGCGCCGGCGCGCTCCGGATCGACCGACATGTTGATGGTCTGCTCGCCCGCGCGCAGCGCGTCGCAGCCGACGGTGAGACTCGCCAGCGTCACCTCGACGTCCTGGCCCTTCAGGCTCTTCAGGAACTCGGTCGCGGCATCCAGCTTGACCTTGACCGCGATCGCTTCCGGCGAGACGTCGGTGAAGTCCTTCGGCTGCGGCGTGATGCCGTCGTCGGAGGTCTGGTTGTCGAGGAATTCCTTCTCGCTGAGATCGGAATTGTCGGGCGAGGTGACCTCGGTCACGGTCTGGCCAATGCTGATCTGGCCGCGGAATTCGAACGTGTCTCCGGCCTGTTTGCGCAGCAGCTTGACTGTGACCGGCGCCTTCGCGCCGAGGCTCTGCGTCGTACCCGTCAGGTTCTGGCCCGCGACCTGGAGATTGACGACGAAGCGGTCCTTGCGGTCGGAATTCTTCGCGACGGGATAGCAGACGTCGAGCACGGCTGCGGTGACGGTCTTGCCCTGGCGTGTCTCTTTCAAGATCACGTCGGCATTGCCGTCCATCAGCCCGTCGATCGAGGTGAAATAGCGCGTCTCGACGCCGCCGGGCGCCGTGGCCTTCGGCGCCAGCTTCATCTGGGCGGATGCGACCTCTGGCGAACCTGCAAGCAGAGCCGCCAGAACGGCCGTGGAGCAAAACACAAGCGCGCGCATCGACGAAATCCCCGGGCAAAGTGGGCATGATCCGGAAAGTGTGAAGCGGTTTTCCGACGAGATCAGGCCCAAACAATTCGAATCGGCCGTCACCGTAGTGGGTTTTGGCCGCCGGTTGAATTGGAAAGCACGGGCCATGATCGGCAAAAAGAAGGCCGCCCGGAGGCGGCCTTCGCAGCACTGTCAGGCGAGGTTCGGCCTTAGAAGCCGCCCATACCGCCACCGGCCGGCATGCCGGAGGCGGCTTCCTTCTTCGGCGACTCCGCGACCATGGCCTCGGTGGTCACCAGCAGACCGGCGATCGATGCGGCGTCCTGGAGCGCGGTACGCACCACCTTGGCGGGGTCGATGATGCCCTTCTCGACCATGTCGACATACTCCTCGGTCTGGGCGTCGAAGCCGAAGGTCTCGGACTTGTTCTCCAGGATCTTGCCGACGACGATCGAGCCTTCCACGCCCGCGTTCTCGGAGATTTGGCGGATCGGGGCTTCCAGTGCCTTCAGCACGATGTTGATGCCGGCCTGGACGTCGGCATTGGCGTTGGTCAGACGGCCGACCGCCTTCTTGGCGCGGAGCAGCGCGACGCCGCCGCCGGGGACGATGCCTTCCTGCACCGCGGCGCGAGTGGCGTTGAGCGCATCCTCGACGCGGTCCTTCTTCTCCTTGACCTCGATCTCGGTGGCACCGCCGACGCGGATCACCGCGACGCCGCCTGCGAGCTTGGCGAGGCGCTCCTGGAGCTTCTCACGGTCGTAATCCGAGGTGGTTTCCTCGATCTGGGCCTTGATCTGGCCGACGCGGGCCTCGATCTCCGGCTTCCTGCCGGCGCCCTTGACGATCGTGGTGTTCTCCTTGTCGATCACAACCTTGCCCGCGCGCCCAAGCATCTTCACCGTCACGCTCTCGAGCTTCATGCCGAGGTCTTCGGAGATCAGCTGGCCGCCGGTGAGGATCGCGAGGTCCTCGAGCATGGCCTTGCGGCGGTCGCCGAAGCCCGGCGCCTTGACGGCGGCGACCTTCAGGCCGCCACGGAGGCGGTTGACGACCAGGGTGGCCAGCGCCTCGCCCTCGACGTCCTCGGCGATGATGACGAGCGGCTTGCCCGACTGCACCACGGCTTCCAGCACGGGCAGCATGGCCTGCAGGCCGGACAGCTTCTTCTCGTGCAGGAGGATGTAAGCGTCCTCGAGCTCGGCCGTCATCTTCTCGGGGTTGGTGACGAAGTAGGGGCTGAGATAGCCGCGGTCGAACTTCATGCCCTCGACGATGTCCACCTCGGTGTCGAGTGACTTGTTCTCCTCGACGGTGATGACGCCCTCGTTGCCGACCTTCTGCATCGCCTGCGCGATCATCTTGCCGATGGCGGCATCGCCGTTGGCCGAAATGGTGCCGACCTGGGCGACCTCGGAGGAGGCGGCGACCGGCTTGGCGCGCTTCTCGATGTCCTTGACGACGGCCGCGACCGCGATGTCGATGCCGCGCTTGAGGTCCATCGGGTTCATGCCGGCGGCAACCGACTTGGCGCCTTCGCGGACGATGGACTGGGCCAGCACGGTCGCGGTGGTGGTGCCGTCGCCGGCGAGGTCGTTGGTCTTGGAGGCGACCTCACGCACCATCTGGGCGCCCATGTTCTCGAACTTGTCCTCGAGCTCGATCTCCTTGGCGACGGTGACGCCGTCCTTGGTGATGCGGGGCGCGCCGAACGACTTCTCGATGAGCACGTTGCGGCCTTTCGGGCCGAGCGTCACCTTGACGGCGTTGGCGAGAATATCGACGCCGCGCAGCATGCGTTCGCGCGCGTCTCCGGAAAACTTGACGTCTTTGGCAGCCATGGTCTGCAATTCCTCTTCTTCGTGATGTGTCTTGCTAATTGGGTCGCCTCATTCCGGGGTCCGCGATCGAACCCGGCGGAATGATGCATGCCCGGATCGAGTGACCCGGGCATGCATTCAGCGGCCGTTCAGGCGTCTGGCCTTAGGCCATCACGCCCATAATGTCCGACTCCTTCATGATCAGGAGCTCATCGTTGTCGATCTTGACCTCGGTGCCCGACCACTTGCCAAACAGCACACGGTCGCCGACCTTGAGGTCGATCGGGATCAGCTTGCCGGCCTCGTCGCGACCACCGGGGCCGACGGCGACGACTTCGCCCTGGGACGGCTTTTCCTTGGCCGTGTCCGGAATGATGATGCCGCCCTTGGTCTTTGACTCGGCGTCGATACGTTTGACCACGACACGGTCATGCAGCGGACGAAATTTGGATTTAGTCATGACGTTTCCCTTTGGAGGCTCGCTTCGGAAGGAGAGGAAGTGGGCGGGCGGCGCTTCCGTCCACCCTTCCCGAGGATCGATCGGCGCGCGTTAGCAATCCATCTTTCAGAGTGCTAATGGTGCGCCCGGGAATATGGCTTGGCCGCGATCCTGTCAAGCAAAGGTGGTTAAGCGATTGGTGAGACGGATATAGGATGGTGACATTGGAAACTTGTTCGGGGTGCCGGCGTATTAAAGGACGTCATTGCTCCGGCAGCGGTTTTGCGCTTGGCTGCGTAAGGGGTGCGGCCATGGTTTTGTCCGGGGGAATGCCATGATCAGTTCAGCTCACGCGCGCACGGTCGCCAATCTGGCGGCGGCTTCTTGCCTGGCGCTGCTGCTTGGTGCCTGCGGCGGCGGCATGAGCCTGCCGTCCTTTTCTTCGTCCTCACCGCCCCCCGAGGCCGAGCCCGGCACCGGTCCGGAAATGCCCGCGTCGATCCGCGCCGACGAGATCGTCGGGCGCTGGGGCCTGGCCTCGTTCCAGAACCCGGCCGACCGCGCCCGCACCGAGGCTGCCGCCCGGGCCCAATGCAAAAATCCTTACGTGATCACGGCCGGCTCCTCCGGCGGCGTGATCATGCATCTGGCCGACCAGGCAACACCGCAGGAGCTGCGCCTGAAGGGCTCGCCGAGCGGCAAGAACTATATCGGGCCGGCAGGTCCGACGCCCGGCGACCAGGACCGCGAGATCGTCTCCTTCGACGGCCGCGTCCTCATCACCCGCTTCATCGACAAGGACGCCGCCACCCGCTACGGCAACATGGTCTACGTCCGCTGCGCGCCGAGGGCGTAGTCTCTATCCTTCGTCATGCCCCGCGACCCGGCTACGCCAAGGCTTCGCCGGGGTTGAGGTCCAGGGGCGCCGAAGCTTTAGCGTAGGCGGCAGGCGGACATCCAGTACGCCGCGGCTTCTCGGCTCAATCATTGCCGTCTCTGGAATACTGGATCGTCCGCCTGCGCGGACGATGACAGCGGGGGACGATAGACAACAAAAAAACGCCGGCTTGCGCCGGCGTTTCGTTATTCAGAGCGTCGCGTCCGTTCAGTCGAACAGCGCGTCGATGTCGTCCTGCGAGGCGTGGCCGACGTCGCCTGCGAGCTTCGGGCCGTTGAGAAGCTTGTCGTCATCGCTGCGGGTGTCGACCTGCGGCACGACGTGGGACTTGATCGCGTCGACGCCGCCCCAGATTTCCATCATGGAATTGATGTGCTGCTCGATGAACTTCATCGTGCTCATGACCTTGCTGATGCGCTGACCAGTCAGGTCCTGGAAGTTGCAGGCTTCGAAGATCGAGATGACGCGTTCCTGGATATCGTCGGCGAGCCGCTTCTGCTGATCGGCCGATTGCACCTTGGCCATCGCGCTGGCCGCCTGGTCGATCGACTCGGCGGCTTCGAGGATCTGCTGGGTCGCCTGTTCGGTACCGCCGACGACCGCGCCGAGCTCGCCATTGACCTTGGCCATTTCGCCGCCGTCGAAGCTCTTGCCATGCAGTGTCGCGATCTCGCGCTTGGTGCGGTCGATGGCGTCGTGGATGAGGTCGAGCTCGACCTTCAGCTTCTCGCACTGCTCGATCTGCGCTCGGTAAGTATCGAGCATGGTACGGGCTTCCGAGAGCTCGTGGGCGGTGGAGGCGTCGATCGCCGCCATGGCGGCGCTGCCGGACAACGGCGCGGTGCCCTTCGCCATCTGCGTGCGGATCGCACGCAACTCGGCCATGATCTCGCTATGCATCGGCGCAGCCTCCTCAATCATTTCGGGGCTGGGCATCTCGCCGACAATAGCCTCCTCGACACGAAAACGTTTGCGGTGAATAGCCATCAAGAACTCCCCCCACCTCACTCACGCGTCTTTGTAGGCAGAAGCGATTTAACACGAAGTTCACAGCCGGAACTGTCGTACGGCTGTGCGCGACGGCTTGCAAACGAGCGATTAACCATGCGTGCGCGGCGTTCATCGAAAATAAACGCTGATCGCCAAATTGCGCCGCTGCCGACGACGTGGTGAATCGAAATGGCGTTTCCGTTTACCAAACAAAACGGCTTTTGCTCTTTATTGACCACGTCGCGGGTGCGGATCAGCCATCACCTCGCCACGACGCATGTGATCTAGACGAAACAGTACAGAGTACGTCGATGTTCAAGAAAATGTCTGTTGCGCTGCTTGGCAGCGCTTGCACCTTCCTTGCCGGCGTCAACAGCGCCAGCGCCTTCGACAATAGCGTGCCGAACGATCCGCCCGCGGTGCTGTACCAGCCGCAGGTGCCGCCTGCGCCGGTTCGCGTCGCGTCCAATTCGAACATGGGCGGCGGCTTCATCGAGTTCATCTTCGGTGACGGGCCCGGTCGCGGTCCGGCCTACGCTCCGCAGCAGCCGGTGTATCAGCAGCAGCCGGGTTATTATGACCAGCGCCGCCTGCCGCCGATGGGCGAACCGCAGATGCAGGACGCAGGTCTCCAGCAGGAGGCGGTCGACCCGCGGCAGCGTCAGTTCGATCCGAAATTCGAGAAACAACTCGTTGACTATAGCGGCAACGAAAGCGCCGGCACGATCGTGGTCGATACGCCGAACAAATTCCTCTACCTCGTCGAGGGCAACGGCCGCGCGATGCGCTACGGCATCGGCGTCGGCCGCCCCGGCTTCACCTGGTCCGGCGTGAAGTCGATCACGGCCAAGCGCGAATGGCCGGCCTGGACGCCGCCGGCGGAAATGATCGCGCGCCGTCCTGACCTGCCGAGGCATATGGAAGGCGGCCCCGAAAATCCGCTCGGTGCGCGCGCGATGTATCTCGGCTCGACGCTCTACCGTATCCACGGCTCCAACGAGCCTTGGACCATCGGTACCAACGTCTCCTCGGGCTGCATTCGCATGCGCAACGAGGACGTCATCGATCTCTACGGCCGCGTCAACGTCGGCACCAAGGTCGTGGTGATGTAGGCGCATAGCGCTCGGAACCAAAAACGGCCGCCTCATCGGCGGCCGTTCTCGTTTGGAGCAAGGATAAGAAGCGTCAGGCGTAATCGCTGCCGCCATCATCTCCGCCGCCGAAATCGCCGTCGTCGGCGAGGTCGACATTGCCGCCGTCATTGTCGTTCTGATCGTTGTAATTCTGGTCGTCGTTCGAAGCGTGGTCGGCGAAGCCCTGCCGGGAAGCATCGCCGCGGTTCGAGCCGATGTCGTCGAGGCCGGCATCGCGCGCGAGCGAGCCGCCGGACTGATCGCTGCCGGTCCAGGGGCTGCGATCGCCCAGGGCATTGGTGTCGCCGAAGGCCTGCTGATGCGATCCGCCCATCATGCCGCGGATGCTGGAGAGCAGCAGCGAGCCGCCGACGACGCCGGCCGCGGCGGCCGCCGCCGTGCCGAGGAACGAGCCACCGCCACCGCCGATCGGCGGCGCACCATAGCCCTGACCCGGTCCTTGGCCGTAGGCCTGCCCGTACGGTGGTTGGCCATAGCCCGGCTGGGGCTGCTGCATCGCCTGGCCGCTGTTCCATACCGGCCGCGAGTCACGCGGCGGCACGTTCGGAACCGAGCCGCGCGACGGGCCCCCGCCGAATAGCGTGTCGCGCATGGTGTCCAGGAAACCGCCGGACTGCGCCTGCTCGGGCGCCTGCGCCGCCTCCAGCTCTTGGATGCGGTTGTGAGCACGCTTCAGCGCCTCGTCCTGCAACAGCACGGTCTGCACCAGCGCATAGATGGCGCCGGGCGCCTTGCGCAGGCCGTCGGAGATCGCGGCGATCGCGTCGGGATCGCGCGGTGCATTTTCCAGTTTCGAAAGCCGGTCGAAAAGCTCGTCGACGAGCTGGCGTTCCTGCGGCGTCATGGTCAGTCTCCCTCGCGCAAAACAAGCGCGAGGCAGATGTAGGGTTCCATTGTGGCCCCAACAGTGCCGGCTGGATTAAATTTCGGTATGCGACAAGCTGCCCCGCGGGGCGGCTTTCTCGCAAACTTCGCCGGTTTTACCCCAGCGTGACGCCGCTGTCCGTCAGCAGGCGCGCAAAGGCATCGCCGGCGAGATAGGAGTGCTCGCGTTCGCGGACATCCGTCATCGGGTCGAGCCCGGTGAGAATTTCGTCGACGAAGCCGGGATGACACATCACGAGGCCGCCATCCGGCAGGCCTTCGAGAAATTGCCGCATCAGCTCGCCGAAATCGGCCGCCCGCGTGAAATCATAGGCGCCGGCGAAGCCGGGATTGAAGCTGAGGCCCGCGCTGACGGCACGGCGGCGGAATTGCGCGCTGAGAATGTCGAGCACCATGGCTTTCGGTGAGGCCAGCCGCTGCATCAGCGGCAGGTCGCGGCCGCCCTGGCGCACCCAGGCTTTTGGCGCGACTTCGCTCACCGCATCGACAAAGCCGTCGCGCACCTGCGGGTAGAGCTGCACATGCTGATGGCCGTCGACGAAGTCAGGCGCGCGTCCGAACGCTTTCGCGAAGGCTGCCAGCTGCGCCTTGACCTCGTTGCGAAAGAACTCGCGGTCGAGCCTTCGCGCAAGACCCGCGCGCAGCAGCTTCGGAAACGGGAGAAACATGTCGCCGTCGAGCGGACGGAAATGCATGGTGAGCGGCCGGAACGGTGCCGACAACGTCACGTGCAATCCGATCGCGCAGCGTGGGCTCGCTTGCGCTGCCGCCTGGAGCGCTTCGATCTCGCTGCGCTCGACCGCAGGTCCCACCATCATCACCGAGGTAGCGTTGAGACGGCCGCGTTCGATCAGGTCGCGGATGGCGCGATTGACGCCCGGGCTGATGCCGTAATCGTCGGCGCAGAGCCAGATCCGCCGCAGCGGCGCGGCCGCGCTCATTCGGCCGCCGTCCTCTTCGAGGCGTCCAGGCTTGAAGCGTCCTGGGCCTTCTCGGTTTCGAAATGCTTTTCACTGTGCTCGGCGACGAAGTAGATCGGGCGCGCCTTCAGCTCGGAGAGGATCTTGCCGATATATTCGCCGACGATGCCGATCATGATGAGCTGCACGCCGCCGATCGTCATCAGGCCGATCACGAGTGAGGGATAGCCGGGCACCTGCTTGCCGGTGGTCAAGACCTCCCAGAGGATCGACAGACCGAACAGGAACGCTCCGCCGGCGAGGATCACGCCGAGCAGGCTGGCGAAGCGCAGCGGCGCCACCGAGAACGAGGTGACGCCTTCGATCGAAAGACCAAGCAGGCGTGCGGCGCTGAAGGTCGTCACGCCATGGGTGCGCGGCGCGGGCTCGTAATCGACGCGGATCTGGCGGAAGCCGATCCAGCTCGCGAGGCCCTTGAAGAAGCGGTTGCGCTCGGGCAGCTGCCTCAGTGCTGCGACCGCGCGCGGCGACAGCAGGCGGAAGTCGCCGGCGTCTTCGGGAATCTTCTGGCGCGCGCCCCAATTGATCAGCGCATAGAAGCCGCGCCCGGCGAGCCGCCGCAGGAAGGGCTCGTTGTCGCGATGCGCCTTGGCGGTATAGACGACGTCGTAGCCGTCCTCGATCCAGTGCCGCACCAGTCGCTCGACCAGCGACGGCGGATGCTGGCCGTCGCCGTCCATGAACAGCACCGCGCCGAGCCGGGCATGGTCGAGGCCAGCCATCAGCGCGGCCTCCTTGCCGAAATTGCGCGACAGCGACACCACCTGGACGTCGACCGCGTCGGCCGGCAGCGAGCGGGCGATCGACAGCGTCGCGTCCGCGCTACCGTCGTCGACATAGACGACCTCGCAAGCCAAGCGATAGCGCTGCCGCAAGGTCTTTGCGAGATCGCAGATGCGCTGGTGTAGGGCGGCGAGGCCCGCGGCTTCGTTGTAGAGCGGGACGACAATCGACAGCCCCTTCGCGGCGGCGCTTGCCGCGTTGGTCGTCATGCCGGAAACGTCAGAGCCCAGCGTCATCGATCAAGGTTCCAGAGGCGTTCAAGGTCATCTCAACAGCATATGGTAGCTGCCGTTTGCTGTCGCTACGCTGAACGGAATTGCTCAACAAACTTTGGGCTCACTGCCGCAGGAACGCCTCGAGCCTGGCGAACAGCGGGTTCTCCCGGTCGAACACGTAATCCAGCGAAACCACCGAGACGGTCTCGGCGCCATGCCCGCGCAGGAAGCTCGCGAGTGCATAGAGCTGGCCCGGCGGGCAGTGCAGCGTGAGCATGCCTGACGAGGTCGGTCCGCCGAACGGGGCTTCGACGCCGAAGCGCTCATGGGCCTCGGTGAGCATGGCCGCGTCGCACTGGCGGAAGCGGGTGCGGACTTCGCGGTATTTGTTGGCCCGCGCCCGCGCCGCGATGTGATCGAGGATGATTCGCGCGGTCTCCCGCGCTTGCGGCGACCAATCGGCGTCCCTTGAGGCGACCAGATTGGCCTGGCTGCGCAGGATCACGCCGTCGTCGAGCACCCGCAATCCGTTGGCGGCGAGCGTCGCGCCGGTCGTGGTGATATCGACGATCAACTCGGCGCTGCCGGCGGCCGGTGCGCCTTCGGTCGCGCCCGTGCTTTCGACGATGCGGTAATCGGTGATGCCTTGGCTCTGGAAGAAGGCGCGGGTGAGATTGATGAACTTGGTTGCGACCCGCATCCGCATGTGATGCTGCTCGCGGAAGCCGGTGGTGACGTCGTCGAGGTCGGCCATGGTGCGGACGTCGATCCACGCCTGCGGCACCGCGACGACGACGTCGGCATAGCCGAAGCCGAGGCCTTCGATCAGGGAGACGCGCTTGTCGGCGTCCGCGATGGTCTCCCGCACCAGATCCTCGCCAGTGACGCCGAGATGCGCCGAGCCGCGGGACAGTTGCGAGGCGATTTCGCTCGCCGAGAGATAGGCGACCTCGACATTGTCGAGGCCAGCGAGCGTGCCGCGATAGTCGCGGGCGCCGCCCGCCTTCGACAGCTTCAGCCCGGCGCGGGCGAAGAAGGCCTCGGTATTTTCCTGAAGGCGGCCCTTGGACGGAACGGCCAGAACGAATGGCGCGCTCATGACTTAAGCTCCCACCTTGCGGCCGATCCGGGTCAGCGCATCCACCCAGACCGAGAAACCGACCGCGGGGATCGGCTCGGCCGATCCAAGCTGGGTCATCAATCCGTCATAGCGGCCGCCGGCAACCAGCGGCTCGGCGCCGTTGCCGCGGTGATGCAGCTCGAATTCGAAGCCGGTGTAGTAGTCGAGCCCGCGCCCGAACGCGGTGGAAAAGCGCGTCGCCTTCACATCGATGCCGCGCGCGGCCATGAAGCCGACCCGGCTTTCGAACTGGTCGATCGCAGCACTGAGGTCGAGCTTCGCATCATTGGTGAGCGCGCGCAGCTCGGCCACGGCGTCATCGGGGTTACCCGATATCGACAGGAAACGTTTGAGCACGGCGATGGCCTCGCGCGGCAGCGCGCCGCCCTTCAGCGTCGACTGCTCGAGGAAGCGGTCGGCAATCTCGGCGGTGGTGCGGCCGCCGACATTGGTGGTGCCGGCGATCGACATGAGGTCGGTTACGAAAGCGAGCGCTGCCTTGCGGTCGGAGCCGGCGAGCGCCGCGAGCACGCCCTCATATTCGCTGCGGGTCGCGGTGGTCGCGGCTGCCAGCCGCTCGAGATCTTGCTCCAGGCTGATCTTGCGGTTGAAATCCTTGACCAGGCGGCGGCGCCAGACCGGATAGAGGTCGAGCGCGTCGAGCAGCGCGTTGAACAGCGCCACGTCGCCGGTGCGGATCTCGACGTCGCGAACGCCGAAGGCGGCGGTCGCCTCCAGCGCCAGCGCCAGCATTTCGGCATCGGCCGCGGCGCGGTCCTGGCGGCCGAACGACTCGATGCCGGCCTGCAGGAATTCGCTGCTCTGGCCGCTGCGGTAGCGGAACACCGGGCCGAGATAACTGAACCCGGCCGGCTGGCCGGCACGGCCAGAGCTGAGGTAATCGCGGGCCACCGGTATGGTCAGGTCCGGGCGCAGGCAGAGCTCATCGCCGGATAGGTCCGTGGTCAGGTACAGGCTCTTGCGGATGTCCTCGCCGGAGAGATCCAGGAACGGTTCGGCCGGCTGCAGGATGGCGGGCTCGGCCCTGACATAGCCGGCCTGCGCGAACGACAGCAGCAGCGTGTCCGCCCAGGCGGAGCCGGCAGCATTTGAGGTGGCAGTCGCGGTCATCTCGGGGTCCATCGTCCCGGTGGAACCGGGCAGGGCAAGCAGGGAACGAATTGCCGCAGGCCTTAGCATGGCCCGGAAGCGGTTTCGACCTCCAAAGGATCAATCGCTTAACAGCGCCGGAGCGACGCACCGTCAGCAGAGGATGCGAAGCCCAATTCAGGCGTCGTCGCCAAGCTAGGTAATATAATACCTAATCGCGCTGCGGCCGATCGAGTTAGGTTGGACGCCTCACCCTCATTCATTCGGCCAGCGAGCTCTCCGGGCCGCTTCCACGAAGGAATGGCCGCCTGGCCGGAATGCTCGCTGCCTCACATGTAACCTCATCCGCGAGCTGCTTGGCCCGGTTGAGGGTGTCCACTGGTCGCATGCTCAATTTGGGTAGGGCGGACGGTCCGTTCGCAGAGCCTTCGTTTACAATGCGAAAGTTGGTTTCCGATTCATGCGGCAACGCACAGACGTTATCGGAACGGTCGCGCGACACACGCTGGCCTATATGCTGTTTTGATTAGCGAGATGTTCCGGCACTACGACTTAGATCCACTCGACCTTCTGATCGTTCGTGCCATTCTCAATGCCCCGCGACCTGCGGCGCGCCGGGGCCAGAGCGCCGGGTGGTTTGCGCCGCGCTAAAGTCGCCGTCTCTACGAAGAACGTCAGGTAAGCAGCAGAACATGGATCAAAGCCGTCTAGTCCCTGCTCGCGAGGCAATGCAAAAGATAGCGGCGGATCGCTTGATGTCGTTCCAGGATCTCAAGCCGTCCTCGGCGCTCGAGCTCAAATCGTATGACATCGATCATTTCGGTGAGACCGAGAAATACGCCGGCGCATCGAGCATGCCGTTGTCTGTCGGGACGACCGCGATCATGCGTGCCCGGCTCACCTTGCCGACCCTGACCCTGTCGCTGTTGAAAACCTTCCCCCGGATCATTCGCGGCTATCAGCTCACCAATGCTGCCGCAGTGGTGGTACCGATGGATCACGTGACCTCTGCCCGCATAAACGGGCAATCGACCGGCGGTTCTGTTGTCATTCTAAAAGGCGGTTCAGATTGCTTGGTGCATGAGCCGGAGGGGCGTCTGCTGGCGGTGGTCTACTTCAGTCCATCCGGGCGGGAGCCATTGCCTGAATTGAGCGATGGATGCCATTTGCTGAATCCGGCGCCGGACGTGCTTGCCTCGCTGCGCCGTCTGATCTCGATCTCGCTTGAAACCGCGGCAAATGACCCGGACTTCCTGAATGAGCCGGCTTCGCAAACGATTGTCGAACGGTCACTGCTCAGCACGATGGATGCGGCGATCTGGTCCAGTGTCGCAAGCGCACCTGCGTCGTCCACCACCGAGCATTATCGGCGGATCGTGGCTGATATGGAAAAACTGATTCGGCGCGATCTGATGATCTGGCACAAGACCACCGAACTGGCGGAACAGGCGGGCGTGTCGGTCCGGACTCTCCAGAGTGCGACACGGGCCATCTGCGGCATGAGCCCACATCGCTATAGCCGGGTCTTGCGCCTCTGGTCGGTACGCAAGCAACTGCGCACCGGCCGAGCAGGCCGGAGTGTGAAGTCCTGCGCGCTTGCGCATGGTTTCTGGCATCTCAGCGAATTCGCAGCGAGCTACAGAGAGGCTTTCGGAGAGTTGCCTTCGGAGACCCTGAACCGATCGCTACGAGGCGAATAGCAACGTGCCTTAGCCGCGTTCGCCACCCCAGTCGCCCAGCACCGCCTGCACCAGCGCCAGCGCGGCCACCGCGGCGGTGTCGGCCCGCATGATGCGGGGTCCGAGCGCCAGCCGCAGGATTTTCGGCTGCCGCAGCAGCAGGACCCGCTCTTCCTCGGCAAAGCCGCCTTCGGGTCCGATCAGCACGTCGATTCCCTCCCCGGCGCGTGCGGCTTGCAAGCTCCGAATGGGGTTTTCGAGCTCCGCCGCCTCGTCGCAGAAGATCAGCAGCCTGCCAGCGGCGCGCTGGGTCAAGAAGCGCTCCAGCGGCACCGGCTCGGCAACGGTGGCGATGCTGAGAATGCCGCATTGCTCGGCCGCCTCGACGACATTGGCGCGCATCCGCTCGGTATTGACGCGTGAGGCCTGGGTGAATCGGGTCAGAACCGGCTGCAGGCTGGCGGCGCCCATCTCGATGGCCTTCTGCACCATGTAGTCGAGCCGGGCATGCTTGAGCGGAGCGAAGATGTAGGCGAGGTCGGGCAGCCGGTCCTGCGGCCGGGTCTGCTGGAGGATGACGAGACCGTCCGGCCGCTTGCGGCCTTCAATGGCGGCCTGCCACTCGCCGTCGCGGCCGTTGAACGCCAAAACCTCGGCCCCGGCGGCAAGCCGCAGCACATTGCCGAGATAATTGCTCTGGTCGCGGTCGAGCTCGACCCTGCCGTCCTGGGCAAGCGGGGCGTCGACGAACAGGCGGGGGCCGCGGAAATCGTGGGAAGGCATCGTCAAAGGTCCGATTTGCCGCCGTTCTTAACCGAAAGCAGTCCTTTCGGGGTAAATTTTGCCAAAATGGTGCGTCGGCGCGCCGCGCTCCCGCCCTATTCAACGGGTTGTTAAGGGCCGGCGGGAATCGTAAAATCGCGAGCACGCCGGTTGCGCTTCAATTGGGAAGACGCCGAACCCCGCAAGCTCCTGCCGGAGAGACTGCCTTGATGATCCGTCATTTGATGGTTCCGATCACTGCCGCCATGGTCACGATGGGCGCCGTTGGTGCCTATGCGCAGGGCTTCCCCGCGCCGCTGCCGGGCCAAGCCCCAACCAGTTCCGCCTTCCCGCCCGTCAATGGCTCGGCGCCCGTCGCCTCCGTCGGCGGCGCGCCGCAATCCTCCTTCCCCGTGAATGGCGCCGCTCCTGTCGGTGGCGCCGGCGCCTTCAGCGCGGCCCCGCCGACGCAAGCCGGTCCCGGCGAGGACTGCATGAAGGCGTTCATGCCTCTGCGCGAAGATGCCGAAAAACGCGGCAAGCTGATCAAGGCCGCGAGCGACCGTCACGCCCCGCCTGACGAGGCCTGCAAGCTGATCCGCAACTTCAGCCAGGCTGAGACCAAGATGATCAAGTACATCGAGGCCAATGCCTCGAAGTGCGGGATTCCGGCGCAGGTCGGCGCGCAGATGAAGGACGGCCACAAGAACACCGAGGCCATGGCGGCGAAGGTCTGCAATGTTGCGCAGCAGATGCAGAACCAGCCGCGCGGACCGGCCGGTCCGTCGCTGAGCGAAGTGCTGGGTTCGGGCTCGCCGCCCGAGGCCAATGCCGGTAAGAAGGGCGGCAGCACCTTCGACACACTCAACGGCAACGTCCTGACGCGATGAGCGACACGTCAGCCCGAGTTGCCGATTCCACCGGCAACTGGGTCGATACGCGTGCGCCGCAATGGGCGCGGCCTTATCTGCGCTTGTCCCGCTTCGATCGTCCGATCGGCTCCTGGCTCCTGTTGATGCCGTGCTGGTGGTCGGCGGCGCTCGCCGCCGGCATGGCCCATGACGTCCGCGGCCTGCCGCTCACCATCGTCCTGTTCTTCATCGGCGCCTTCGTCATGCGGGGGGCAGGCTGTACCTGGAACGACATCACCGACCGTGACCTCGACGACAAGGTCGAGCGCACCCGCTCGCGGCCGCTGCCCTCCGGCCAGGTGAGCGCGAAGCAGGCGCTGGCGTTCATGGTCGCGCAGGCGCTGATCGGGCTCGTGGTGTTGCTGCAGTTCAACCGCTTCGCGATCCTGACCGGCATTGCCTCGCTGCTGATCGTCGCGATCTACCCGTTCATGAAGCGCATCACCTGGTGGCCGCAGATCGTGCTCGGGCTCGCGTTCTCCTGGGGCGCCCTGATGGGATTTGCCGTCACCTTCGGGCGGATCGATGTCACCGCGCTCGTGCTCTATGCCGGCGCGATCTCCTGGGTGATCGGCTACGACACGATCTACGCGCATCAGGACGCCGAGGACGATGCGCTGATCGGCATCAAGTCCACCGCGCGCCTGTTCGGTGCGCATACGCACCAGGCGCTGATACTGTTCTACGGCCTCGCGGTGCTGCTGATCGGCGTGGCGCTGGCGTCGGGCGATGCGCGCTGGCCGGCCTGGCTCGGACTTGGGGCCTTCGCCGTGCATCTGGCCTCGCAGATCGGGCGGCTGAATATCAGCGATGGCGATCTCTGCAAGCGCCTGTTCTACTCGAACCGCGACGCTGGGCTGTTGTTGTTTGCGGGTTTGCTGGCCGACGCGGTGATGCGGACGGCTTAACTCCGGGCGATGATCTCGCGCTCATCGCGATGCACCGACAACTCCCGTGCGACACCGGTGCGGCGGCGCATCAGAAATTTCGGACGGCGGTCGCGAATCGGGTTGGCGCGGCGACGGCGCGGCGCGGGCTGGCGTGCGCCTTCGTCGAGCTGCGGAAGTGCGAACAGCTCGCTCCAGATTGCCCAGGCCTCAACGAGTTCGTCGCCGTCGGCGCTGACCAGCAGCGGAATGGAGAGCGAGGGATCGCGATGAACGAGGACGAGGGTCTGGGCCTCGTCGTTGCCGCGCAGCGCGACGCCGGTGAAGTCGCTGACGCGAACATTGATTGCCATCCGCATGCCGCGGACGGCACGGTGCAGCACGACACGTTCGCGATGAAGCTCGATCTGCCGTACATATCCGTCGGCGCGCGGATCATGCGCATCGAAGCGGACCGGAAGGGAAAGGGGGTCGAGCCGCAGGGAGCGGCTCGACCCGGCGGGAGCGATCCCGCTTGTTGCTGTTTGACGCCTCACGGCTTTAGTTCTCCCCGCCAGGATTATGTTCCCGGTCGATGCGAGGACCTTAGCGCGAGCCTTTCCGAAACCGCTTAAAAAGGCTGGTTAATCCAACCTCACCGCCGCGCATGATTGACAAGACCTTGGCGCGCATGATTGACGAGACGTTGCGCGCAAGGTGCGAATCTGAGCTTTTGGTGGGCTGAAAATGCTTGAAGTCCGCGCGATCAGGGCACATCTGTGGGTTCCGGTCCCGCAGCCCGCCCCAACAGGATTTCGTTTGTGAACCCTTCACCAAGCTCGACGCTTTCGCCCAAGGATTCGTCCACAGCCAGCCGCGACCTGTTCGACCAGTCTGCGCTCTCCGATCTCGCGCAGCGGCTGGTGGAGGCTGCAAGGCGCGCCGGCGCGGATGCGGCCGATGCAGTCGCCGTGCGTGGCGTCTCGCAAGGCGTCGAGGTCCGCGACGGCCGCGTCGAGGAATCCGAACGGTCCGAGGGCGACGATGTCGGCCTGCGCGTGCTGGTCGGCCGCCGTCAGGCGGTGGTCTCGACCAATGATACCAGCGGCGATGCCGTGACCAAGCTTGCCGAGCGAGCGGTTGCGATGGCGCGCGTCGCGCCCGACGACAAATATGTCGGCCTTGCCGATCCGGCACTGCTCGCGCGCGACTTCCCCGATCTCGATCTGCTCGACCCTGACGTGCCCGCGACCTCGGAACTCGAGCGTCGCGCGCTCGAAGCCGAGGCTGCGGCGCTTGGTGTGAAGGGCGTGACCAAATCCGGCGGCGCCTCGGCCTCCGCCGGCATGGGCGGCATGGTGCTCGTCACCAGCACCGGCTTCCACGGTTCTTATCTGCGGTCCAGCCAGGGCATCTCCGCCACCGCCATTGTCGGTGACGGCACCGGCATGGAGCGCGACTACGACTTCACCTCGGCGCCGCATGGTGTAGACCTCTTGTCACCGGAGATCGTCGGCCGTTCCGCGGGCGAGCGCACCGTGGCGCGCTTCAATCCTCGCAAGGTCGAGACCTGCAAGGTGCCTGTGGTGTTCGATCCGCGCGTCGCGGGCTCGCTGGTCGGTCACGTCGTCGGCGCCATCAATGGCGCTTCGATCGCGCGCAAGACCAGCTTCCTGAAGGACACGCTCGGCCAGCAGCTGTTCGCCAACAACATCCGCATCATCGACGATCCGCTGCGCAAACGCGGCCTGCGCTCGCAGACGTTCGACGCCGAAGGCGTCGCCGTGAAGAAGATCGCGCTGATCGACGAAGGCGTGCTGACGACCTGGCTGCTCGATTGCGCGACCGCGCGTGAGCTCGGCCTCACCACCACCGGCCATGCCCACCGCGGCGTGTCCTCCTCGCCGTCACCCGGCCCGTACAATCTGCATCTTGAACCCGGCACGCCGACGCCGGCCGAGCTGATCTCCGACATCAAGCAGGGGTTCTACGTCACCGATTTGATCGGCTCGGGCGTCAACGGCGTCACCGGCGATTACAGCCGCGGCGCCTCCGGCTTCTGGATTGAGAACGGCGAACTCACTTATCCCGTGAGCGAGGTGACGATCGCCGGCCATCTGTTCGAGATCTTCAGGTCGATGCAGCCGGCGAACAATCTCGAGTTCCGCTACGGCGTCAATGCGCCGACGGTGCGCATCGAGGGTTTGACGCTTGGCGGACGTTGACGCGAACGCAACCGGTGAAGCCATCCTGACGCGCGACGCGGCGCTGCTGCAAGAGACGGTGCGGGAGGCGGGCGCACTCGCGCAGTCGATGTTCCGCACCGAGCTGAAGAAGTGGACCAAGGGCGCGTCCTCGCCGGTCTCGGAAGCCGACATTGCCGTCAACGATCTCCTGGAAGCGCGCCTGCGCGCGGCGACGCCCGACTATGGCTGGCTGTCGGAGGAGAGCGCCGACGACGAGGTGCGGCTGTCGCGGCGGATGACCTGGATCGTCGATCCCATCGACGGCACCCGCAACTATCTCAATGGCCATGACGAATGGTGCGTCAGCGTGGCGCTGGTCGAGGATGCCTCGCCAGTGCTGGCCGCGGTGTTCGCGCCGACGAGCGAAGAGTTCTTTTTCGCCGCCCGCGGCCAGGGCACGACCCTCAACGAGGTGCCGGTGCGGGCGACGTCGGGATCCGAGCTTGACTTCTCGCGGGTCGCGGGTCCGAAGCCCCTGGTCGAGCGCCTGAAGCCGTCACTGGGCGAGATCAAGCTGCATCCGCGAATCGGTTCGCTCGCGCTGCGTCTGTGCCGGGTCGCTCATGGCGCGCTGGATGCGGCTTTTGCGGGCGGCAACAGTCATGATTGGGACCTTGCGGCGGCGGATTTGATCGTGCAGGAAGCCGATGGTAGGATGAGCGATCTCTCCGGAGATCCCATCCTCTATAACCGCCGGCAAGTCACGCATGGGGTGCTGGTGGCAGCGGGTCGCGATCGTCATGCGAACATTGTCTCGCATTTTCGAAACCGCCCCTTGCCGTGAAGCGCTTTCTCGTGCTTGTCGAACACTGCTTTGCCGGGCAGCCCGTTAGGAACAGAACCGATGCCAGATAGTGCCCCGCAACAACTGCTCCACCTCGTCGTCGGCGGCGAGCTCGTCGATCTCGAGCACAACACCTTCAAGAACCTCGACGACGTTGAGATCGTTGGCCTCTATCCGAACTATGCGACCGCGCACGCCGCCTGGCGCGCCAAGGCGCAGAGCACGGTCGACAACGCGCAGATGCGCTATTTCATCGTCCATCTCCACCGGCTGCTCGACCCGAATCAAGAACCGGCGCGTTGAAAAAGCTGCTTCGCAATACGCTGAGGAGCAGCTTCGTTCAGCGTGCCGTCGGAATCCTGGCGGCCGAATATCTGCGTCTGGTCTGGCGGACGAACACATTCACGTTCGATCCGCCTGACGTCTATGACCGCGTCGAACCGCAGATCCCGGCGATCTTCGCCTTTTGGCACGGCCAGCATTTCCTCACCCCCTTCATCAAGAACAAGGACTGGTACAAGGCCAGGGTCCTGATCTCCCGTCACCGCGACGGCGAGTTCAACGCGATTGCCGCCGAGCGGCTCGGCATCGGCACCATCCGCGGCTCCGGCGACCATGGCGGCGCGTTTCACCGCAAAGGCGGGGTCGGTGCCTTCAAGGAAATGGTGCGGACGCTCGAGGACGGTTGTAATGTCGCGCTGACCGCTGACGTCCCCAAGCGCTCGCGCGTGGCTGGGCTCGGCATCATCATGCTGGCACGGGAATCGGGGCGGCCGATCATGCCTTTTGCGATGGCGACCAGCCGCTTCGTCCGGCTCAAGAACTGGGACCGCACCACCATCAACCTGCCGTTCGGGCGGGGCGCGTTGGTCGGCATCAAGGAAATCCACGTTCCGCCGGATGCGGACGCCGCCACCATGGAAGCGCTGCGGCTCGAGCTGGAGGAGACCTTGAACGAGGCGACCCGCCGCGCCTATGCGCAACTCGGCCGGCCGGGACCTGCAGATGCCTAAATCGCTACCGGGCTCGCTGCCGTTGACGCTGCGGATGTACCGGCGCCTGGCGCGCGGCCTGGTGCCGCTCGCGCCTGTGCTGATCAAGCGGCGCCTGAAGCAGGGCAAGGAAGATCCCGCGCGCGTCGGCGAACGGCGGGGCCTGTCCCGGGACGTGCGACCGCACGGTCCGCTGGTCTGGATTCACGGCGCCAGCGTCGGCGAGGTCCTCGCCGCGGCGGCCCTGATCGAGCGCTTGCGCGATCTGAACCTGCGCATTCTGCTCACCTCGGGCACCGTCACGTCGGCTGCTATTGTCGCAAAGCGCTTTCCGCCCGACGTCATCCATCAATACGTGCCGTATGATTCCCCGCGCTACGTCGCGCGCTTCCTCGACCATTGGAAGCCGTCGCTGGCGCTGTTCATCGAATCCGATCTCTGGCCGAACCTGATCCTGGCAGGCGCTGCGCGTCGCGTGCCGATGGTGCTGATCAACGGGCGGATGTCGCCGCGCTCCTTCCCGCGCTGGCGCCGCATGCAGGGCACCATCTCGGCGCTGCTGTCGCGTTTCGACATTTGTCTGGCGCAGTCGAAGACCGATGCCGAGCGCTTCTCGGCGCTCGGCGGCCGGGACGTCGTCACCACGGGCAATCTCAAGCTCGACGTGCCGGCGCCGCCGGCCGATCCTGCCAAGCTCGAACGGCTGATGGCGATGACGCGCGGGCGTCCGATCATCGTCGCGGCCTCGACCCATCCGGGCGAGGAGGAGATGCTGGTGGCGGCGCATCGCAGCCTCAGCGGTTTCTTCCCGCAGCTCCTGACCGTGATCGTGCCGCGCCATCCGGATCGCGGCTCCTCGATCACAGGCCTGATCACGGCGTCCGGCCTGAAGCCGGCTCTGCGCTCGCGCGACGAGCTGCCGACGGCGACCACCGACGTTTATATCGCCGACACCATGGGCGAGCTCGGCCTGTTCTATCGCCTCTCGGACATCGTGTTCATGGGCGGATCGCTGATCCGCCATGGTGGCCAGAATCCGATCGAAGCGATCAAGCTCGGCGCGGCCATCGTCCATGGTCCGCACGTCTTCAATTTCGCCGACGTCTACGAGGCGCTCGATCACAGCGGCGGTGCGCGCCAGGCCGACACGCAGGAGCTGCTGATCAAGCAGCTCGGCCAGCTGCTCGCCGATCCTGCCGTGCGTCACAAGATCCAGCAATCGGGCGCCGGCGTGGTCGAGGATCTCGGCGGCGCGCTCAACCGCACCATGACCGCGCTCGAGCCTTATCTTCTGCAGTTGCGGATCGAGATGGGGGCCGCCAATGCGTGAGCCGGCCTTCTGGTACCGGCCACGTTCGCTCGAATCGTACGCATTGGGGCCGCTGGGTGCGCTCTACGGCGCGATCACCGAACGGCGGATGCTGCGCGCGGGCGTCGACGCCGGCATCCCCGTGATCTGCGTCGGCAACTACCATGTCGGCGGCGCCGGCAAGACGCCGACCGTGCTGGCGCTGACGAAGCTCCTGCGCGAGCTCGGCGAGACGCCGGTGGTGCTCAGCCGCGGCTATGGCGGTAGCCTCAGGGGCCCGGTAATGGTCGACCGCATGCGTCACACCGCGTCCGACGTCGGCGACGAGCCGCTGATGATGGCGCGCGACGTTCCCGTCACGGTCGCGCGCGACCGTCTCGACGGCGTCGTGCTGGCGAAGTCGCAAGGCGCCACCGTGATCCTGATGGACGACGGTTTCCAGAACCCGCGTCTTCTCAAGGACACCTCGCTGATCGTGATCGACAGTGAGCGCGGCCTCGGCAATGGCAAGGTGTTTCCGGCCGGTCCGCTGCGTGCGCCGCTGAAGGCGCAGCTCGCGCGCACCGACGCGCTGGTCGTGATCGGCGGCGGCCGCGCCGCCGACGATGTCGCGGCCGAGCTAGCCAGGCGCAACAAGCCGGAACTGCGCGCGCGGCTGAAACCCGACGCCGAGGCGGTCGCAAGACTGTTGGGCAAGCCGGTGTTCGCGTTCGCCGGCATCGGCGATCCCGAACGGTTCTTCCGTACGTTGCGCGCCCGCGGCATCGACCTCGCGCGCACGCGCGCCTTTGCCGATCATCACATGTTCTCGAACGAGGAGATCGCAGCCATCGCTGCGGAGGCGGGGCGCGAGCAGCAAACATTGGTAACGACGGAAAAGGATCTTGCTCGCCTGCACGGCCGTGAAGGCGTGCCGGATGACATCGTGCCTTTCGCGGTGCAGCTCGAGTTCGATGACCCGGTTGCGCTTCGGCAATTGATCAGCGATCATCTCTACAAGGCGCGCGAGCGGCGGTTTTCCAGGCGATGATCTCGTAAGGTGGGCGAGATCTGATCGGGACGACATGTCGCACTGATGAATTTCCTTCCGCACGTTCGGGAGTTGATGTAGCCTCGCATGAGAGCCGTCACCGGGACGTGCCGAACTCCCGGAAATCATCGACGGCGTTTATGCCCACGGCGGGCAGTACCTTCATCATTTCAGATGCAGCGGCCGTAACGACGAGTTCGGAACGGCAGGGAAAGTCATTGCCAAAAACCCAGAGGAGAACATGCCATGCATTTTTGCCTCACCGGACAATACACACCCCGCGCTCTCAATGCCATTTTGGAGAACCCCAAGACCGATCGTCAGGAGGCGGCAAGAAAACTCATCGAAGCGGCCGGCGGAAAGCTGATTTCGATGTTCAGCGTTGCGGCCGACGGCCCAGGCGTGTTGGTGATTTTCGATGTGCCTGATCCGGGTGCGGCTCCGGCCATCTCCGGCCTGACCGTCACGGCGGGCACCCTGCAGAACGTGAAACTGACGCGGCTGTTCACGCAGGACGAGATCAAGCAGGTCCGCCAGAACGCGGCGAAGCTGCGTTCTTCGTATACTCCGCCCGGAAGCTGACATCCGGATCTAAAGCGAAGCCGCCGCAGTCGAAGGAAGCGGCGGCAACGCTCACCTCACAGCAAGAAGCACGTCTGCAACCGAGGCAAGGCGAAGGCCTTCCAGCCTGCGTTGACGAACCATGCTGTCCGGTGCGTGCTGCGTCCGCGGCGTTCAGCAGTCAATCATGCTCACCACGCCCCAACGGCCATCAATCCGATAATGGTCAGGCACGAGACGCAGGCCACCATGGCGGTATAGTACTCGGGTGTATTCATTGCTGCCTCCCAAACTGTTGCCAACTGCTTGGTCACTGCTACGGGGAGAGATCGCCGGTCTCGGGCCGCTTCAATTCGGCGCGCGGCGACCGGTCTTGCGTTGTGCGTCCGTCCTCTCATCGTCACCCTGATCCGGATGATGATGCGCGTCGAGAGCTTCAAAGCGTTCAGCTGCGATCAGAAGCTGTTTCCGCATTTCAGCGAGGCGGGCGCGGCAATATTCACGATAGAGCAGGTCTAATATGGTGGGCATGATCACCCCCATCGTTGATTTTCGATTACAGATATTCCACCGCAAATTTTCGAGGTGATCGTAGCCCGACAGATGGCTCTTCGATATGAGCCCGTTCACAGACTGCGCCAATTCCAGAGCTCAGTGGCCGCTTGGCTGACTTGATTGTCTGTGCGATAAAAAGAGCAGGGCCAGTTACCTAAGATGAAGCATAGCGGCGCTTTGTTTCACCAAGACTTCGTCAAACAACCTAAGAGCGCCAATCGCAACAAAGAATCCAACCACAACGCGAAATAACTAACCATGGAGTGCAAGCACTCTTCGATGCAACGCGGATTGGCATAACGGAAATCATCTCGGCTGTGAGAGCAGCATTTCTGATGCGTCCGAACATGCCTCGTGAAAAAGCTGCACCGCTCGTGCTATGCCGGCAGGGCAGCTGCGCTTTGCCCATCGACAGCAGCCTGCCATTCAGGCGCCATTCATCGCAAGCTCCTATCGTTTTCAGACGCTCAGGAGAATGCGATGAAGTTGCCGTCCGCCGCCGTTGCCGCCAGTCTTGTGGGTCTGATCATTGCGCCGGTGTTTGCACAGACGGCACCGCCGGCGGCGTCCACCGCCACAGTGCCGGTCCCCGCGACCAAGCGCGTGACGTGTCTTTCCACGACGGCAAGCCTGAAGGGACAGGACAAGCGCGACCAGATGCAGCTCTGCATGGCGCAGGCGCGGCTCGATTGCCTGAAGCAGGCGATCGATCAGAAGATCGTCGGCGAGACCAGGAAGAGTTTCATCAAGACCTGCGTGGGCGCGGATGGCGCGGAGCAGCGATAGACGCGCGGCTGCGGCCTCACGCCTGCGGCTTGGGCGCGCCCGGGTAATGCCGCTCGAGCACGGCGGCGGGCGTGGCGTAGGCTTCCTGCAGGTCCACGCTCCAGTATTTCAACTCGTCGAGCGGAATGCGCGTATCGGTGATCGCGCAGCGCACGAAGGTCCCCGGCGAGATCACGCGGAAATCGCCGTCGAGATACTGCACCTGCGCTTCGCCATGGCCCGAAGGGCCGAACTTGTTCAGCACGGTCGAAAGTCTCCGTGGAAGGCCGCTCCGGGATCACCTGGGAGGGCACGATGTGTTGGACGGGATGTAGCACAGATAGGGTGGCTTGTCCGCCCGGTAAACCCACCGGTTTGTGATGTTTTGGCGGCGTTTCCGCATGATAGTGCTTGAGCGAAGGATCCAACGGCAAAGTTCGATGCGCCTTCCGTTCACCGCCCTGTTCCTGACCTTCCTGCTCTCGGCCGCGCACGGCTCGCCGGCACCGCAGCCGGTCGAGATTCCGCTGGCGTCCGGCGTGCTGCATGCGCAGCTCTACAAGCCCGAGGGCACCGGGCCGTTTCCGACCGTGATCGCGCTCCACGGCTGCGGCGGCCTCGGTGGCCATTCCGATTCCGTCCTGCCGCGCTATCGCGAATGGGCCGAGCGGCTGCTCAAATCCGGCAACGCCGTGCTGCTCCCTGACAGCTACGGCTCGCGCGAGCTCGGGCCGCAATGCCGCGTCAAGGAGATCCACGTCAAGGCGCGGCGCGAACGCGTCACCGATATCGCGGCGTCGCGCGCCTGGCTGATGAAGCAGAGCTGGGTTGCGCGCGACCGTGTCAGCCTGATGGGCTGGGCCAACGGCGCCAGCGCGCTGCTCTGGGCCGTGCGTCCGCAAAACCTTGCGCGCGAGACGGGTCCGGATTTCCGCGCCGCGATCGCGTTCTATCCGGACTGCAGGATTTCCGCCGGCCTCGGGTGGAGCACACGGGTGCCGACGCTGGTGCTGATCGGCGGCAATGACGACGTCTCGTCGCCGCCGGCCTGCCGCCAGATGGTCGAGGGCGCGCATGGCCGCAGCGCGCTCGCGCGCATCGTGGTCTATCCCGGCGCCTATCACGACTTCGACCGCGCCAACACGCCGCTGCACGCAGCGAGCGGCAGCACCGACGCCGCCGCGCCCGAGCACGGCCATCTCGGCACCGATGCGGCAGCGCGCGCGGAGTCGCAGAAGGAAGTGGCGGAGTGGCTGGCGCGGTGATGGCAGTGCCGTAGCCCGGATGAGCGTAGCGATATCCGGGTAGGCCTGTCCCGCATGTCGCTGCGCTCATGCGGGCTACATGTGGCGAGCGGGCTCGCCGCGCCGTAGCTCGTGAGAAGCGAAGGCGGGGCCGCCGAAGGGAACAACAGCGGACAGCCCCGCATCGACCACCGCCCTGCACGGAAAATGGCCGACCGTGACTCTACGGATCGCGCGCCGTTGTGGTTTCAGCCCGTGACGACGCCATCATTCGACCACGATGTCGATTAAACGCAATCCCATGCGCAACCGCTTCGTCCTGTTCTCCTCCGCCCTGATCGTCTTCACCGTCGCGGTCTTCCTGTTTGAAGCCCATGCCGGCGCGCCGCAACGCGCGCCGGAACATTGCGGCTTCTGGACCACGATCGACGCGGGATTGTCCTGCCGCTGAGACGCGCAGTCTTGTAGCCCGGATGAGCGTAGCGATATCCGGGGCCGCTACTCCCGCATGTCGCTACGCTCATGCGGGCTACGACAGCGAGTTCGTGACACGCGTCCCACACACTCACTGTCATCGCCCGGCTTGACCGGGCGATCCAGTACGCCGAGGCGGTTGTGATGGATCGAGAAGCCGCGGCGTACTGGATTCCCCGCTCCTGTGCGCAATTGCGCACAAGGCGGGGAATGACAGCCAGGGTGGAACGCCGCCCTCCGCCTAAAACAAATTCCCCTGATCCACCGGCTTGCCCACGCGCTTCGGCGCAGGCTTGGCGTCCTGCGCGGCTGGCTTCGCTTGCGCCGGCGCGCGCTTCGCTGCAGCCGCGGGCCGATCCGCATCCGCGGTCGCACCGACACGGCCATCCGCAAACTCGATCTCGACCCGTGCGCCGGGACCGATCTCATTCGCCGAATGCAGCGGATGGCCGGCCTCGTCCCGCACCAGGGCAAAGCCGCGCGCGAGCACGCCGCGATAGGACAAGGCGGAGAGCAGCTTGCCGCTGTTCTCGACGCGGGCATCCAGCCGCTGCAACAGCGTCACCAGCGCGCGGCCCGCGCGCTCGGCAAGGCGATGCGTGCGCTCGCGCTGGCGGTGAATCGCGTTGCGCTGCGCCTGCGCATTGGACAGTTTTGAGGCGCGCAAGCGCACCTCCAGCCCGGCAAAGCGGTCGCGCCGCCGCCGCAAGAGCGAGCGTGCGGATAGGCCGAGCCGTTCGCCGCACACGGTGAGGCGATGATCAGCCTGCGCGATCTGGCCGTGCAGCACCCGCAGCGTCAGCTTGGCGCCTGCGGCGGTGAACCTTCGGAAATGCGCGTGGGTGTTGGCCTTGAGGCAGCGGGGCAGGGACGCACCCGCCGAATCCAGCCGCTGCCGCGGGATCGCCAGCAAATCGCCGGCGGCCGGCAGCGCGCGCGCGGCGGCACGCAGCTCGCTGCGGCGGCTCTCATGGCCGCGCTGCCAGCAGGACCGGGTACGTCGCCCGAGATCGCCGACCTCGACAAAGAGATCGCTGCGCACCGGCACGGCCATCTCGGCCGCCGCCGTCGGCGTCGGTGCGCGCTTGTCGGCGACGAAATCGATCAGCGTGATGTCGGTCTCGTGCCCCACGGCCGAGATCAGCGGGATCATGCTCTCGGCCGCGGCGCGGACCACGATCTCCTCGTTGAACGACCACAGGTCCTCCAGCGAGCCGCCGCCGCGCGCGACGATCAGCACGTCGGGGCGCGGAATCCTGCCGCCCTCCGGCAGCGCATTGAAGCCGCGGATCGCGGCCGCGACCTGCTCGGCCGAGCCTTCGCCCTGCACCTTGACCGGCCACACCAGCACATGGCGGGGAAAGCGGTCCTCCAGCCGATGCAGGATGTCGCGGATCACGGCGCCGGTCGGCGAGGTCACCACGCCGATCACCTCCGGCAGCCACGGCAGAAGCTGCTTGCGCGCCTCGTCGAACAGGCCTTCGGCGGCGAGCTTCCGCTTGCGCTCCTCCATCAGCGCCATCAGCGCGCCGATGCCGGCCGGCTCCAGCGCCTCGATCACGATCTGGTATTTCGAGGAGCCCGGATAGGTCGTGAGCTTGCCGGTGGCGATGACCTCGAGCCCCTCCTGGGGCTTGAAGCGCATGCGCCCGTGCACGCCCTTCCAGATCACCGCCTCGATCTTGGCGCTCTCGTCCTTGAGCGCGAAATAGCAATGGCCGGACGAATGAGCCCCGCGGAAGCCGGAGATCTCGCCGCGGACCCGGACATGGCCATAGGTGTCCTCGACCGTCCGTTTCAGGGACTGGGAGAGCTCCGAGACGGTGAATTCGGGAGTGTTGAGCAGGGGTTCCGCTGAAGGCATCGGCAAACGATTCGGCATGTGGGGATCAGACCCGACGTTAAGGATTTTTGCAGCGCCGCGCCAATCCGGGTATTGACCAAAAGAGTACTCTGCAATATAGAGTTCTCTATAGCTGAATAGGCTGAGAGGAGTAGATCATGGCAATTCGAGTGCTGCGCGGCGTTGTGAACGGGCTGAAATGGGCCCTGTGTGCGGTCGGCTGTGTGGCGCTGATCCTGGCTGCCATGATCGCAACGCCGCTGGAGCGGCCGCCGGAGATGAAGTCGGTCTCCGACTCATCGAAGGGGATAGACTGGTCCACGCTGCCTCCGCTCGAGCGCTTCCAGGCCCGCGACGGCACCTGGATCGGTTTCCGCCACTACGCTGCCAATGGTCTTGCAACCGGCCGTGGCGCGATCTTCATCCACGGCTCGTCCGGCTCCAGCGGCACCGTCAATCATGCCCTGACCCATGCCATCGCCGCGCGCGGCGTGGAGACCTGGGCGCTCGACATCCGCGGCCATGGTGGCTCCGGCACGCGCGGCGATATCGGCTATGTCGGCCAGCTCGAGGACGACCTCGTCGACTTCGTCGCTCAAATCCGCAAGACCGCGCCGGAGCTGCCGCTCACCTTGATCGGCCATTCCGCAGGCGCCGGCTTCTCGCTGCGCGTCGCCGCGACGCCGATCATGCAGGACATGTTCGTGCGCACCGTGCTGCTCGCACCCTATCTCGGCTATGACGCGCCGACCAACAAGCCGCATGCCGGCGGCTGGGCCAATGTCGACCTGCCGCGCTTCTTCGCGCTGGCCACGCTGCGCAAGATCGGCATCGACTGCTGTTCGCAGCTTCCGGTGCTCGCGCTCGCCGTGCCGGCGAGTTCGGCAAAATATCTCGTCGCCACCTATTCGGACCGCCTGACGCGCAATTTCGCGACGCGCGGCTATCGCCTCGATCTTCCGGCGGCGACACGTCCGGTCACGATCTTCGGCGGCGCCGAGGACGAGATGATGATGTCGGATAAATATGCAGAAACCGTGCAGGCGGTGAAGCCATCGGTCGACGTCAAGATCATCGACGGCATCAACCACATGGGCATCGTCACCAACCCGAAGGCGATCTCGGTCATCGCCGACGATGTGGCGACGCGCGGGACAGGGCAGTCATGATCGACAGCAAGGAAGCCTCCGCGGCGCTGGCCGATATCGACGACATCGTCCAGCGCGTGAAGCAATCGCAGCTCTACGAGCTGGCGAGCCACGCCGCCGTCTGGTGGGGCGCATTGGTGTTCGCGGGCAATCTCGTGACCTGGCTTTGGCCGGTCTATGCGGGCTACGCCTGGGTTGCCGTGGACGTTTTGGGCGCCGGCGGTCTGGTGGTGCTGCGCATTCTCAATCCGCCGCATCACCCCCATGGCGCCGCCTTCAACATCAGACTGCTTCTGGTGTTCGCGCTGTTCTTCGCCTTCGGTTATCTCTGCACCAACGTGATCGGTCATTTCGGTCCGCGCCAGCTGGGCACGTTCTGGCCGCTCTACTTCATGCTGTTCTATTCGCTGGCGGGTCTCTGGTTCGGCTATGCCTTCATGGCGATCGGTCTCGGTATCTCCGCGCTGACGCTGATCGGCTATTTCTACATCGGCGAGGCGTTCCCGCTCTGGATGGCCTTCGTCAATGGCGGAGGCCTGATCCTCGGCGGCCTCTGGATGCGGCGGATCTGATGGCCGAGCTCGACGACATCATCCACCAGCCGTTGCGGCTGAAGATCATGGCGGCACTGAACGCGCTGCCGGCCACCGCAGGATTGGAATTTTCCCGGCTGAAAAAGCTCACCGGCGCCACCGACGGCAATCTCGGTGCGCATATCGAGACGCTGGCCAAGGCGGGCTACGTGTCGGTGGAGAAAGCCTTCGTCGGCAAGAAGCCGCAGACCACGGTGACCGCGACCGCTGCGGGGCGCGGAGCGTTCGCGCGGCATGTGGCGACGCTGCAGGAGATTATTGCGGGGAAGCAGGGGTAGGACGTACTCATAAATGTCGGCTTACCAACGCAAAGCGGAAGTCTCCCACCTCGGGCATGATCGATGGCTTGTGACCCGAAGCTGACCTGCGAGGCTCGCCCGTACAACGATAGTCCATATCAATTGGGGATTGCCGGCATTGCGATGGCCGATTGCTGCGGGTCCAAAGCTATCTCGATACACGCTCCTTCAAAACTGTCCGCACCTTCAAGTGCCAGAAGCTCATTGCGACGATTGAGGGCACCCACGACATCGATTAATCTATGTTAAGGCCGCGCCCGTAACTGGGAGGTAAAATGTTCCCAACGGGGAAGGCGTGCGATGGACTACCGCGCTTATATCATGGGCGAGGACGGGCGGATCAGCGGCGTTCATGAGATCGATTGCGCCAACGACGACGAGGCCACAGCCAAAGCGAGACAGCTGCTCGACGGCCACGATTTAGAAGTGTGGCACAGAGATCGGCGCGTCACTGTTCTCAAGCACCACACAAGACAGTAAGGCCGCTCAGTGGCGGTCGCGGCCATGCAATGTCCCCGGTCAGGCGGCCCTTAGCGGACATGCTCATCAGCTTGTCCTGACGCCGATAACCGCCATTAGCGGACCCTCGCGAACCCGTACCTACGGGGGGAACCAAGGGGCCCGTGATGCGTTAAGAGCAGTTCGGCGGGCCGGAGGGGCGTCCGCCCATTGCACGAACGACGCTCGTATCGGGTCGTCGTTCCTCTCGCCCCCGAGAGCCGGGCACCCGCATGTCGAACGTAGAAGAATTCCCACTCTCCGCCCGGCACCGCCCCACGGAGTTCGAGGCCCTGGTTGCGGCCGGCGCTGCCGCGCTCGATGCCATTCCGGGCGCAGTCTATCTCTGTGACGCGGAGGGGCTGCTGGTCGCCTATAACGCGGAGGCTGTGGTGCTGTGGGGGCGCACACCTGATGTTGGGAGGGAGCGCTTCTGCGGTTCACACCAGCTCTACCTGCTGGATGGAACTCCCCTCGCGCATGCCGACTGCCCCATGGCCACCGCCGTTCGCGCGGGAACGCCGACGCGCAATGCCGAAGTGATAATGGCGCGGCCGGATGGCTCTCGCTTCACGGCCATGGTCAACATCCGGGCGTTGCGCGACTTTTCTGGTCGCATCCAGGGCGCCATCAATTGCTTCCAGGACATCACCGGACGCAAGCAGGTCGAGGAGGAAGTCCGCCGCACGACGCAGGATCTGCAGGACTTTTTCGACAACGGCGCGGTGGGCCTTCACATCGTCAGTGGCGAGGGAATTATCATTCGCGCCAATAAGGCCGAATTGGATCTGCTTGGGTACCGGCCCGAGGAGTATATCGGGCGTCATGTCGCCGAGTTCCACGCCGACGCTCCCGTGATTGGCGATATTCTCCAGCGTCTTTCATGCGGTGAGCCGCTGCAGCGCTACCCTGCCCGGCTGCGCGCCCGCGACGGCACGATCAAGCATGTCCTGATTACCTCGAACAGCCGCATTGTGGACGGCAAGTTTGTCAACACGCGCTGCTTCACGACCGACGTCACCGAACTGCATGCTGCCGAAGAGGCACGGCAAGCAAGTGAGGCGCGGCTTGCGGCGACTTATGAGGCCGCCAGCGTCGGCATTTCGGAGACCGACGAGAACGGTCGCTTCTTGCGGGTGAATGATTCCCTCTGCCGCATCACCGCGCGCAAACGCGACGAACTGTTGGGGATGACCTTCCTCGACTACACCGATTCCAACGATCAGACCGAAGATGCCGAATTGTACGCGCGGCAAGTCCGCGGCGACATCGAGAACTACACGGTTCGCAAGCGTGTACTACGGCCTGACGGGTCCGTTCGCCATCTGGATATCTTCAGTTCGTCGGTGCGGGATTCGGAAGGCTGCTTCCTTTATGGCGTGCGGGTCGCTCAGGATGTCACCACCACCAAGCAACTGGAGGATCGCTTGCGTGAAGGCGAGCAGCGCATGCGCGATCTCCTCGAGGCGTTGCCAGCAGCCATCTACACGACGGACGCCAAGGGGCGCATTAATTTCTTCAATCGGGCTGCCGTCGAGATGGCGGGCAGAACGCCGCAGCCAGGCGACGAATGGTGTGTGACCTGGAAGCTCTATTGGCCCGACGGCTCGCCGCTGCCGCACAATGAATGCCCGATGGCTGTTGCGCTGCGCGAAAACCGGCCGGTTCGCGGTGCCGAAGCGGTGGCCGAACGTCCAGACGGCAGACGCGTGCCGTTTATTCCTTTTCCAACGCCGCTGCGCGACGCGGACGGCAATCTTGTCGGCGCCATCAACATGCTCGTCGACATTAGCGAGCGGAAGAACGCCGAGAACGCTCAAAAGGCTCTCATCGACGAACTAAACCACCGTGTGAAAAACACCCTGGCCACGGTGCAATCTCTGGCGAACCAGACCGCCCGTCACGCCGCCGATCTGCAGGAATTTCTGCCGACCTTCACGGGACGGCTGCTTGCGCTCGCCCGCGGACATGACCTGCTGACGAAGCGAAACTGGCAGGATACGCCTTTCGAAAAGCTCGTCCACGATATCGTCGCTCCGATGTCGGGCGGACGGGTGCTGACTAGCGGGCCGCACGTTGAACTAGACGCCCGCATGGCACTTAGCATCACCATGGTGCTCAACGAGCTTCTGACCAATGCGGCGAAGTACGGCGCACTCTCAGTGCCGAATGGATCAGTTTCGCTCACTTGGCGGATCAGCGCCGGCGAGCGCTCGCAAGCCGTGCTGGATTGCGAATGGCACGAACGTGGCGGACCACCTGTTACGCCTCCAAAGCGGCGCGGCTTCGGCACGCGGTTGATGGAACGTTGCGTCGAGCATGATCTCGCAGGTGAGTTCGATCTGGTATTCGAGCCGGAGGGCACTCGCTGCCGCATGGTGTTTCCCATTATGCCTGCAGCGTCCAATGGTTGAGCTGTCCGGCGCCAAGGTTCTCCTGGTCGAAGATGAGGGCCTTGTGGCCCTCATGCTCGAAGATATGCTTGAGGAACTGGGCTTGAAGGTCGTTGCCTCAGCAGCCCACGTACAAAAGGCGTGCGAACTCGCGACGACGGCATCGTTCGATTTGGCGCTCCTTGATGTGAACCTGGCTGGCGAACTTGTTTTTCCGGTAGCTCGCATCTTGCGGGAGCGAAGGATTCCCTTCCTGTTCAGCACGGGTTACGGCGGACCTCCGCTCGAGGAGGAGTTCAACAGTTCGCCCGCGATAGGCAAGCCGTTTTCTATCGATCAGTTGAACGAGAAATTGCGGGCGATTCTGGCGCTCCCATAGCAGGACGGCTTCGCGCGTTTCCTTGCGTCGGATGCCGATCCGGGCGCCGTGTGCAGGTGCCGAAAGCGAGTACGATTCTCCGGGGTCCGAGGCATCAAGGGGCCAACGCTGCTTTACTGGTACAAAGCTCGTAGGATGGGTTGAGCCCTTGCGAAACCCATCGCTTCTCTATCCCCGTTCTCCGAAATCGCGGCCGTCATCCGACTGATCGCCGGCCCAATCGGCCGGGTAATTGCCGAACTTTATGTGGCGATGAAACGAGGAGGGCGCCCAGTCACGGACTCTGTCGACGAGCCCGTGCTTGACCGGATTGATATGAACATAGTCTACATGCCGCGCGAAATCAGCTTCGTCGCGAATGGTATGCTCCCAATATCTGCTTGCCAGATGCCCCGTTCACCTTTGGCCGCGCGGCTTGGGGATATCCTCTCGTTGCGCGCCAAGCCGCGCGAAAAGGTGGATTTGATCAACTGCCAGCGCATTGCAAAATCGGCACCACCTTCTGGCAACGTCCACACCGTGTGAAGGTGATCAGGCAGCACCACGATGGCATCGATCGTGAATGGATGGCGTCGGTGCGTTTCACGAAACGCCGTGCGCAACAACCCGATATGATCCGTCAGCAACGCTAGCTTCCGCTCCGCCAGGTTGACCGTGAAGAAGAAGCACCCACCCGGAAGAAAGTTGCGGCGGTACGCGGTCATGACGGGACGTTACCACGAAACAAGTGCGATGGGTTTCGCAAGGGCTCAACCCATCCTACGGGCTGCTTACGGTACAAGGTGAGCGTAAAATGGGTCCGTTAGAGCGACTGCGTGGATGGTTTTCAACTGGGTTACTGCCACCGGCGCAATGCCCGCGTTCCGAAGGAGCGAGAGGAGCATCAAAAACTTGCGTGCGAAATGCGATTTGGAAGTGAAGTGTTGTGAGCAACGATGAACTTTCTGATGGCTGTGAAGCCAGCAACGGTATTAGCAAGCTCGCGGTGAAGCTGCGTTACACTTGAGGTAGCAAAGCCCCCTGCCTTGCGAAGTATTGCCTCAAACTTTGATTGAAGCGGAGAGCCAACAAATCTGGAAAACATTCCTGCGACTAATCGAGTGAGATGCTCGTTGCTTCCCCACATGGAGGCCTTCGTGTCAATTATTGCCATGAGTTCATCGTTCGATGAGTACTTCGAAGCAAGCCAGATTTGGGCATACAAGCTCCATATAGACGAAGAACCGAGACCACTTAGCGTTTGTTTGATGTGTCCACGTACCCAACTATTGTCCGGCAAACGTGCCGCCACAATGGCACTGGCGATTTCGACAAGGGACGCGTCATCTACGAGATGGCCATCTTGAAGGATTTGGGTAAGCAAGTTGAGCTTGAGAGCAGGAGAGCCGGTCAATCCCATCGCTGGTCGTCTGCGTATGGTCCCGATGAATTCGGGCTCGCGCCTCAGCGGCGAGCGCTGGAATGACGGGGAGTTCGGGCGCCGCCCCCTTGAGCCCGGCCCCGATTCGTGCGACCTCCGCCCCCAGCAAATCCCTCATTTCTGAGCCCTCGATGCACATTCTCCTGCTTGGTTCCGGCGGTCGCGAACATGCCCTGGCGTGGAAGATCGCGGCCTCTCCCCTGGTGACCAAATTCTGGTGCGCGCCGGGCAATGCCGGGATCGCGCGCGAGGCGGAATGCGTGGCGCTCGATGTCGCCGACCATGCCGCCGTGATCGACTTCTGCAAGACGAATGCGGTCGAGCTCGTGGTGGTCGGCCCGGAGACGCCGCTGGCGGCCGGTATCGTCGATGACCTCACCGCCGCCGGCATCAAGGCGTTCGGGCCGGACAGGATCCCCGCCCAGCTCGAAAGCTCGAAGGGCTTCACCAAGGCGCTGTGCACCGAGTTCGGCATTCCGACCGGCGCCTACAAGCGATTCACCAACGCCGCCGATGCGCGTGCCTACGTCCAGAGCCAGGGCGCGCCGATCGTGGTCAAGGCCGACGGTCTTGCCGCCGGCAAGGGCGTCGTCGTCGCCAAGTCGGTGCGCGAGGCGGAGGACGCCATCGCCATGATGTTCGACGGCACCTTTGGCGAGGCCGGCGCCGAGGTCGTGATCGAGGAGTTCTTGCCGGGCCGCGAGATCAGCTTCTTCGCGCTGTGCGACGGCGAGACCGCCATTCCGCTGGCCTCCGCGCAGGACCACAAGCGCGTGTTCGACCATGACGTCGGCCCGAACACCGGCGGCATGGGCGCCTATTCGCCGACGCCGCTGGTCACGCCGGCGATCCATGACGCGATCATGGCCAAGATCATTCTGCCGACGGTATCAGGCATGAAGCAGCGCGGCACGCCGTTTCGCGGCATTCTCTACGCCGGGATCATGCTGACGACGCAAGGGCCAAAACTGTTCGAGTTCAACGTCCGCTTCGGCGATCCCGAGTGCCAGGTGCTGATGCTCAGGATGATGTCGGACATCGTGCCGGCCTTCCTCGCCGCCTGCGACGGGCAGCTGAAGAACTTTGACCTGCGCTGGCATCCGGAGGCCGCGCTCACGGTGGTGATGGCGGCAAAGGGATATCCCGGCGATTACCAGAAAGGCACGCGGATCGAGGGGCTCGATGACGCCGCCAAGGTCGAGACCGCCGAGATCTTCCACGCCGGCACGGTCGAGAAGGACGGCGCCATCCTCGCCAATGGCGGCCGCGTCCTCAATGTCTGCGCGCTCGGCAAGACCGTGACGGAAGCGCAGGTGCGCGCCTACCAGGCCGTCGACCGCATCAATTGGCCGGAAGGCTTCTGCCGCCGCGACATCGGCTGGCAGGCCGTGGACGCCGAGAAGTCCAAGGGCTGACACGCTTTTTTCGCACGCGCGCGCAATTTCCGCCGTGCCCGTCGGCACTCCGAATTTGTGTAGGCGGCTGTTGGACTTAGCTACTGTGCATGGGGTTGTTTTTCGACTTTTTTGTTTTGGGGCATTCTCAAGACCGAGCAGATCCCACGCTGACAGATAAGGATGCAGAAGATGTCCGATCTCGCCGACCTCTATCCCGGCTTCGCCTCCGAATGGATCAACACCTCCTTCGGCCGCATCTTCGCCCGCGTCGGCGGCAAGGGACCGCCGCTGTTGCTGCTGCACGGCTTCTCCGAGACCAACGTGATGTGGCACCGCGTGGCGCCGCAGCTGGCCGACCGGTTCACGCTGATCATCGCCGATCTGCCCGGCTATGGCTGGTCCGACATGCCCGAGAGCGACGCGCTGCACATGCCCTACAGCAAGCGCGCGATGGCCAAGGCCATGGTCGAGGCGATGGAGCGCCTCGGCCACGTGCACTTCGCGCTCGCCGGCCATGATCGCGGCGGCCGCGTCTCGTATCGGCTGGCGCTCGATCATCCCGGCCGGCTGTCGAAGCTTGCGGTGCTCGATATCCTGCCGACCTACAATTACTGGGAGCGGATGAACCGCGCCTATGCGCTGAAGATCTATCACTGGACTTTTCTGGCGCAGCCCTATCCGCTGCCGGAGACGCTGGTCGCGAGCAATGGCGAGTTCTTCCTGCGCTTCAAGATGGCGAGCCAGACCAAATCGAAGACGCTCGATGCGATCGACAAGCGCGCGCTCGAACACTACATCGCCCCGTTCCGCGATCCCGCCCGCGTCCACGCGATGTGCGAGGATTATCGCGCCGGCGCCTATTTCGACTACGATCTCGACAAGGCCGATTTCGAGGCCGGCAAGAAGATCACCATTCCGATGCTGGCGCTGTGGGGCAATGCCGGCGTGGCGCAAGCCGCCGCCACCCCGCTCGACATCTGGAAGCAATGGGCGACCAACGTGGACGGCATGCCGGTGGATTCCGGCCACTTCCTCACCGAGGAAAATCCCGGCGTCACCGCGAAGGCGCTGCGCGAGTTCTTTGCCGCGCCTTAGCGCCGCTCGCGAAAGAAGTCCTTCAGCATCCGCGCCGACTCGCTTTCGCCGACCCCGGAATAGACATCCGGGACGTGATGGCAGGTCGGCGAGGTGAAGAACCGCACACCTGATTCAACCGCGCCGCCCTTGGGGTCGGCGGCGCCGTAATACAGGCGCCTCACCCTTGCAAACGAGATCGCGCCCGCACACATGGTGCACGGCTCCAGCGTCACGTAGAGGTCGCAGTCGACCAGACGCTCGCTGCCGATCTTTTTGGCCGCCTCGCGCAGCGCAACGATCTCGGCATGGGCCGTGGGGTCGTAATCGGTTAACGTCCGGTTCGCCGCGGTGGCGATGACCTCGTAATTGCGGACCACGACACATCCGATCGGAACTTCGCCCGCCTTTCCGGCGTTTTCGGCCGTTTTGAGCGCCAAATCCATGAAAGAGGGGGCTTTCAAGCCTCGTATCATCGCGAGAAACCTGCTAGTAGCTGCGCCTTCAGCAGAAGTGCTTGACCGAATTTGCCTGAGCATGCGGCTCGAGACGAGCGCGCACAATGCTTTCTGGCCATCCCCTGAGTGAGATTATTCATGCCTCGCGACAGCGACAAAGACAACGATTCCCGCGGCCGGCGTGATCGCGGCCCGGCCAAGGGAGGCCCGGCCAAGGGCCGGTCCGGCAAACCACGCGGGCCCGACAAGAAGTTCGCCAAGCGCGGCCCTCCCGGGGACAAAGGCGACGCCCGCCCGCCCCGCGGCGACCGCGACAGCCGTCCATCATTCCGCCGCCGCGAGGAGGGCGATGCCCCGCGCCGCGACTTCAGCGACCGCCCGAAGTTCAATCGCCAAGACCGGCCGCGTGAAGACCGGCCGCGCGGCGAGGATCGTGGCGAGCGCAGCTTCAAGCCGCGTGGCGATCGTCCCTTCAAGCCGCGTGAAGACCGTCCGTTTTCCGATCGTCCGTCGCGCGACGGCGAGAAGCGCCCGTTCAAGCCCCGTGGTGACCGCCCATTTTCTGATCGCCCCTCGCGCGATGGCGACAAGCGGCCGTTCAAGCCGCGCGGTGATCGCCCGTCCTATGGGCGTGATGACCGTCCGCCGCGCAGGGATCGCGACGATTCCCGTCCGGCCGGCCGAACCGGTGACGCGAAGTTTGGCGACAAGCGACCTTATGCGCCGCGTGGCGACCGTCCGGAACGCAAGTTCGACGGCGAGCGGAAGTTTTCGCGCGGCGCACCGGACCGCAATCGCAGCGAGCGCAGCGATTCAAAACCCTGGCAGAAGCGCGATGCGGCGCCTCGCGGCGACCGGCCGCCGCGCAAGGACTTCAGCAAGGGTCCGCGCAAGGATTTTGGCGGCAGCGACCGCGGTGGGGACAAGCCCTGGCAGAAGCGCGACGATCGTCCATCGGGTGATCGTCCGTTCCGCGAGCGCCCCAAATTCGATCGTCCTCGCGATGATCGTCCGAGGTTCGATCGCGGCGGCGATCGCCCGAAATTCGATCGTCCGCGCGAGCGTTCCGAGGGCCGTTCCGACTGGCACGAGCATCCCCGCAGCGAAGCGCGTTCCGGCGATCGTCCACGCCGCGAAAACGAGGACGAGAGCAGGATCTTCGAGAAGCGTCCGGCCTTCGGCGGTCGCGGCGCCTATCGCGAGCGCGATCGTGATTCCGAGCGGCGGCCGCGCCGCGAGGAAGAGACCAAGCCGAAGAAGGCCGGCGAGCGTATCGCCAAGGTGCTGTCGCGCGCGGGCCTCGCCTCGCGCCGCGATGCCGAGGAGATGGTCACGCAGGGCCGCGTCAGCGTCAACGGCCGTGTCATCAATTCGCCGGCGCTCGACATCACCTCGAACGATGTCGTCACTGTCGACGGCAAGCCGTTGCCGGAGCGCGAGCGCACGCGGCTGTTCCTCTATCACAAGCCCCGCGGCCTCATGACGACGCATGACGATCCCGAGGGCCGTCCGACCGTGTTCGACAATCTGCCCGAAGGTCTGCCGCGGCTGATCAGCGTCGGCCGGCTCGACTTCAACACCGAGGGCCTGCTGCTGCTCACCAATGATGGCGGGCTCGCGCGCACGCTCGAGCTGCCGGACACCGGCTGGCTGCGCCGCTACCGTGTCCGCGCCCATGGCGACGTCACGCAGGCGCAGCTCGACGAGCTGAAGAACGGCATCGAGATCGAGGGCATCAAATACGGTCCGATCGACGCCACGCTGGAGCGTGACCAGGGCGCGAATGTCTGGCTGGTTTTCGCGATCCGCGAGGGCAAGAACCGCGAAGTGCGCAACGTCTGCGCTCATCTCGGGCTCGAGGTGAACCGGCTGATCCGGGTCTCCTACGGCCCGTTCCAGCTCGGCGAGGTCCCCGAGGGCCAGGTCGACGAGATCAAGTCCCGCGTGCTGCGCGACCAGCTCGGCGAAAAGATCATCGAGAAATCGGGTGCGCAGTTCGACGTGCCGCAGAAATCTGCCTCGCATGAGGGCGACGACGTGCCGCGCGAGAAGAAGCCGGCGACCAAGCGCGGCGTGATCAACGACCGCAAGGGCCGCCGCGTGCTGGTGCAACGCACCGGCAGCGAGGAAGCGCGCGAGCGCAACGAGGCTGAGGCGAGCGGCTACGGCCCGCCGCGCCGTCCCAAGCGCGGCTATCACGGCAAGCGCGATCTGGCGCCGAAGGAGGACTGACGTTGCGCGTCGTCGGCGGTCGATTGAAGGGGCGCAATCTGGCCTCACCGTCCTCGCGCGACATCCGCCCCACGGCGGACCGCCTGCGTGAGTCCGTGTTCAACATCCTCGTGCACGCCTATGACGATCCGATTGCGGATGCGCGCGTGCTCGATCTCTTCGCCGGCACCGGTGCGCTGGGAATCGAAGCGTCTTCACGCGGCGCGAAGTTCACGCTGTTCGTCGACAACGGCGCGGAAGCGCGCGCCCTGCTGCGGAATAATGTCGAGACGCTGGGCCTGGGTGGCGTGACAAAAGTCTATCGCCGTGATGCCACCGATCTCGGGCCTGCGCATCCGGTCGAGCCGTTCTCGCTGGTGTTCCTCGATCCGCCCTATGGCAAAGGGTTTGCGGAGAAGGCGCTTGCGAGCTTGCGCGACGGGGGCTGGCTCACGCCGGGCGCGCTGCTCGTGGTGGAAGAGGCGAAGGCTGCGCAGTTCGTCACGCCGGAAGGCTTCGAGGAATTGGAGCGGCGCGCTTATGACGACACGGAGTTCGTGTTTTTGAAGCGGCCGTAATTTCGAACGTTACCGTCGCCCGAACAGCTTCTCGACATCCGACAGCTTCAGCTCGACATAGGTCGGCCGGCCGTGATTGCACTGGCCGGAGTTCGGGGTGTCCTCCATCTCGCGGAGCAGGGCATTCATCTCCTCCGGTCGCAGCCTGCGGCCGGCGCGCACCGAGCCGTGGCAGGCCATGGTGGCGGCGACGTGCATCAGGCGGCGCTCCAGAGGCAGCGCCTCGTCCCACTCGGCCATGTGCTCGGAAAGATCGCGCAACAGGCCGCCGGCGTTGGTCTTGCCGAGCAGCGACGGCGTCTCGCGCACCGCAACCGCGCCGGGGCCGAAGGATTCGATCGCAAGGCCGAACGACGCCAGCTCCTCGCTGCGCTCGAGCAGGCGCTCCACCGTGGCCTCGTCCATCTCGACGATCTCGGGGATCAGCAGGATCTGCCGCTGCACGCCGTTGGCCGCCAGCGAGGCCTTCAGCCGTTCATAGACGATGCGTTCATGCGCGGCGTGCTGGTCGACGATGATCAGGCCGTCGCGGGTCTGCGAGACGATATAGGTCTCGTGGATCTGGGTGCGCGCAGCGCCGAGCGGGCGGTCGACCAGGTCACTGACTGGCTGGGATTCGATCCGCACGTCCGCGCTGGGTGCGCCGACATCGAACGCGGCCTGTGCGCGCTCGGCGAAGGCCGGCACGGCGGCACCGTCGAATGACGGCATCGGCGCGACCGGGGCGGATGGCGACTGGCGCCAGTCCCAGCTTGCCGGGCGCGGCGTGAATGCGGGGCGGAACGAGGACAGCGCGCTTTCGCCGCTGTTGGCGGCGGTGCGCCGGCCCTCCCGCGCAAGCCCGTCCTTCAATCCGTGCACGATCAGCGCGCGGACCAGGCCGGCGTTGCGAAACCGCACCTCGGTCTTGGCCGGATGCACGTTGGCGTCGACCTCGCGCGGATCGAGCGTGACAAACAGCGCCAGCACCGGATGGCGGTCGCGCGGCAGATAGTCGGCATAGGCCCCGCGGACTGCCCCTAGGATCAGCTTGTCGCGCACCGGGCGGCCGTTGACGAAGAGATATTGCCCGAGCGCGTTGGCTTTGGTCAGCGCCGGCGCTGCGGCATAGCCGGCGACCACCACGCCCTCGCGCTCGGCATGGACCCCGATGGCATGGCTGCGGAACTCCGCCCCCAGGATGTCGCCGAGACGGGTCAGGCGACCGGCGACGCCGGGCAGCGCCGCAGCCCAGGTCACCGGCGCGCGCTCTTCGCCCGCGAGCGTGAAAGCGATTTCGGGTCGCGCCATCGCGAGGCGCCGCACCACCTCACGGATCGCTTCCGCCTCGGTCCGGTCGGTCTTCAAGAACTTCAGCCGCGCCGGCGTCGCGTAGAAGAGGTCGTTGACCTCGACCCGCGTGCCGTGGGCCAGCGCCGCCGGCATGATCTCGGATTTCTCGCCGCCCTCGACATTGAGCGCCCAGGCGTGCGGCTCGCTGGCATGCCGCGTGGTGATGGCAAGCCGCGCCACGGAGCCGATCGAGGGCAGCGCCTCGCCGCGGAATCCGAGCGTGCGGATCTGCAGCAAGTCCTCGTCGTCGAGCTTGGAGGTGGCGTGACGCTCGACCGCCAGCGACAGGTCCCTGGCGGTCATGCCGCCGCCGTCGTCGGTGATGCCGATCCGCCGGCGTCCGCCGCCATCGGTAAAGACGTCGATCCGGCTCGCGCCGGCGTCGATGGCGTTCTCGACCAGTTCCTTGACCACGCTCGCGGGACGCTCGACCACTTCGCCGGCGGCGATGCGGTTGACGACCTGTTCGGGTAATTGGCGGACGGGCATGAAACTCGATTTTCGGCTTTGATCTTGGGCTTCGATCTGGATTCGCGGAGAACGCCATTCTAGGCCGTGTTGCGTCAAAAGCATGTGTTGGGCAACAGGAACGTGGCGGGCTGGGGAAAAGGGCTATCTATCGCATTGATGGGATTGGACGTTCGAGAAAATCGCGCAACCGGGATGGATCGATCTCCGGCTGCCGTCCCGATTGTGGGGTACCGGGCTGCGGTGTAGCATCGCGAAAAAATGGCAACAGGACGGGAGGACGCCATGTGCCATCTCTTCGCGCATCAGCCCCAAGGCGACTACGAATCCCAGACCCGCTCGTTGCGGATCGGTGGGCATTGCACCTCGATCCGGCTGGAAATGGCATTCTGGGACACGCTGGAGGAGATCGCGGCCAAGGAGAACATGAGCGTCGGCAAGTTCCTGACGACGCTCTACACCGAGGTGCTCGACCATCACGGCGAGGTCAACAATTTCGCTTCGTTGCTGCGCTGCTCCTGCCTGATCTACCGCTCCAAGACGGCAGCGCCGGTGCAGGCGTTCAAGACGACGGTTGCGCCCATCCTCGATGCAGCGGAATAGCCCTGATGTCGTCCTGGCGAAGGCCAGGACCCATACCGCGGAATCCATCAGCGATGGGCGGTATGAGTCCCGAACAACAAGCCTTCGCCGAACTCCTTCCCGGGGCAATGGGTCCTGGCTTTCGCCAGGACGACGAACGAGATTGGATCAAATTTCCTTCTTCTGCATCGCACCCGCAATGTAATCCGCCTGCCGGATCGCCAGCGAGACGATGGTCAGCGTCGGATTGCAGGCCGCGCCGCTGGTGAACTGGCTGCCGTCGGAGACGAACAGGTTCTTGACGTCGTGGCTTTGCCCGAACTTGTTGACCACACCATCCCTGGGCTTCTCGCTCATCCGGTTGGTGCCGAGATTGTGCGTGCTCGGATAGGGCGGTGTCGGATAGCTCACGGTGGCGCCGACGGCGTCGTAGACCGCAGCGCCCTGCTTGTAGGCGTGCGCGCGCATCGCGAGATCGTTGGGATGATCGTCGAAGTGCACGCTTGCGACCGGCTGGCCGAACTTGTCCTTCACGACAGGATCGAGCGTGATGCGGTTGGTTTCCTGCGCCATGTCCTCGCCGACCAGCCACATCCCGGCCATCCTGGGATAACCGTCGAGCGCGGCGGTGAACGGACGTCCCCAGGCGCCGGGGTTGAGGAACGCCGCCATGAAGGGCAGTCCGAGCGACAGCGTCTCCATCTCGTAGCCGCCGACGAAGCCGCGCTTCGGATTGTTGGCGGCCTCGTCGCGGATGATGCCGGCCATGGTGGTGCCGCGATACATGTGCACCGACTTCTCGAACACGGCATAGACGCTACCGGTCATGTGGCGCATGTAATTGCGGCCGACCTGACCGCTTGAGTTGCCGAGGCCGTCGGGGAACATCGTGGATGCGCTGTTCAACAGCAGCCGTGGGCTTTCAATCGAATTGCCGGCGACCGCAACGATGCGTGCCTTCTGGCGCTGCATTGCACCGCTCTCGTCGGCGTAAACCACGCCGGTGACTTTGCCGGCGGCATCGTGCTCGATCTTGACCGCCATGCTGGCGGGGCGAACCTCGAGATTGCCGGTCGCCTCGCCCTTGGGTATCTCGGTGTAGAGCGTCGACCATTTCGCGCCGGACTTGCAGCCCTGGAAGCAGAAGCCGATCTGCTGACAGGCGCCGCGTCCGTCGCGCGGCTGGCTGTTGATCGCCATGTTGCCGGTGTGCACCGTCTTGTAGCCGAGCTTCTTTGCGCCGGCCTCCATCACTCTGAAGTTATTGTTGCCGGGAAGTCCGGGAATGCCGTTGGTGCGGGTCACGCCCATCTTGTTCTCGGCCTTGGCGTACCACGGCTCCATCTCCGCGAGCGTGACCGGCCAGTCCAGCAGGTTGGCGCCGGGAATGTTGCCGTAGGTGCTCTTCACCTTGAACTCGTGCTCGTCGAACCGCAGCGACGCGCCAGCCCAGTGTGTGGTCGAGCCGCCGACCGCCTTGACGATCCAGGCGGGAAGACCCGAGAAGTCTTTTGCGACGCGCCATGATCCCGATGTGGTGCGCGCATCGGTCCAGGCGAGCTGCGAGAAACTCTCCCACTCGTCATTGACGAAGTCCTGATTCTCGATGCGGGGACCTGCTTCGAGAATCACGACCTTGACGCCCTTCTGTGCGAGCTCGTTACCCAGCGTGCCGCCGCCGGCACCGGAGCCGACGATCACCACAACGCTGGAGTCGTTCAGATCGAATTTTGCCATATGCGTTCTCCTGAACCGTTGGGTGAGCCTTAAGCCTTCGGCAGCCAGTCGATGTCGGCGAAGCCGCGGTTGATGTAGCCGCCGTGTTCGGCGGAGGAGCCCTCGTAGCCGAACCGCGGCCAGACCTCTTTCTGGTTGTAGAGAGAGACGACGAGGTCGCCGCGCACCTTCTGGAAGAAGTCGCTCTGCTCGATCTCCTTCAAAAGCACCACGCGGTCGGCTTCCCAGGGCACTTCGACATAGGGCGCCTTGTGGCGATCACGCGCGTTCTGATCGAGCCTGGTGATGCCGTCGCTGATTAGCGCCTTGACGGCGGGGTCCTTGGCGGCCTTTCCGTCCCACGGCTTGATCGCGGTGATGTAGTAGCTGTCGCCGAGGACGTCGTGTGGATAGATATCGCGCGCGACTTTCAGCAGCGTCTTCATCGTCGCGGGCGAAAGCGCGCTTGCCTCGTCGGCCCAGGCGCCCTCGATGCTGACGGCGACGCTGGTCGCGACTGCCGCGACCGGCACGGCGGCCGCGGCGCCCTTGAGAAAGATGCGGCGGCTGTGCCTGCTTCGACGATCGACTTCTCTCATGGCATTCCTCCTTTTATGATTTTGATTTTGTGGTTCGATCAGTTGAAACGTCCGCCGCGCTGGATCACCTCGATCTTGTAGCCGTCGGGATCGCTGACGAAGAAGAAGCGCGCCAGCGTTTTGCCGTCGTGCTTGAAGTCGCGCAGCGGACCCGGTGCGAGCTTCTCACGCTCGAAGCGGGCATGTTCGGCATCGAGATCCTCGACCACCACGGCGAGATGTCCGTAGCCGTCGCCGAGCGCATACGACTCCTTGCGATCGAAATTGACCGTCAGCTCCAACTCGAAGGGTGAGGAGGGGTGACGCAGATAGATCAGGGCAAAGTCTGCGAACTTCAGACGGTCGGTGACTTCCAGGCCAAAGGCCCGTCTGTAGAAGTCGAGCGAGCGCGCCTCGTCGAGTGCGCGGATCATGGAATGGACCGGCTTTGCCACTCAGTTCTGCTCCTTAAGAAAGGCGATGATGGCGGCGCGCGTCTCCGGCTTCGCCTGCCGGTAGACCATGACCACGCCGGGAATCACGGCTTGCGGATTGGTCAGCCATGCGTCGAGCTTCGTCTCGTCCCAGGCGAAGGCTGCTTTTGCGAGGGGCTCTGAATAGTGAAAGCCTTCGACCTTGCCGGCGGGCCGCCCGACGATCCCGACCAGCGGCGGACCCTGCCGCACCGGTTCTGACAGGTTCGTGGTGTGGCACACCGCGCATTGCTGCTTGAACAGTGTTGCGCCATCCGGCGGCTTTGCAGCCGGCAAGGGCATCTGCGCCTCGGCCACCCGCACCACCAGCACCACCGCGGTGCACAATCCCAGCACGATCGCGCGCATCGTCAAAAGTCCGCCCGTCGACGTCAATTCAGCGTGCGCAAACTCTAGGCGCGGCAAAACATGCGGTGGTAGTAGCGGGCTGTTTCGCTGCGTGCGGAGGTGCACGCGGGTGCGTTGTTCCGCGCTGCCGTATATGCGGAGGACAATTCCGCGAAACCGCCGTCAAATCCCTAAACGATCACCACACGAGACAGGTTGCATTGCGGTCGCGCCGTTCGAGCTCGTAACGCGATGGACTGGTTCGGCTCAGACGGACGGCGCATCAAGCCGCCGAACCGATCATCGCGAAAATCCAGGAGAAATGGATGAAGTTGGTGAAGACCTCCGCAATCGCATGCGCCGTCTCGGCTCTCATTGTGACACCGGTTCTCGCGCAAGGTACGTCGTCTGGCGCGAGGCCTAGCGGCGCCGTGCAAAGCAAACCCATGCAAGGCAGCACAATGGGCAGCGGCGACGAGGAGATGAGCGCCCAGCCGGGCGCGGCGGGCGAGACGACGGGCATGAAGCCGACGAAGGGCACCAGGGGCACGGTTGGCACCACGGGCAGTGCTGCACACAAAGGGACCGCCGACGATTCCGCGACGGGCGGTGCAGCCACGGGCAAGCGCTACTAGCCAATGGAGTGAGACGGCAGAACTCCGGTCGCCCTGCGGCCGGAGTTCTTTTGCAGTCTCTGCTAGTCGTCGAAACCGCGCCCGCGCTTCGACTTGATGTCGCTGCGGTGTTTCTTGCCCTCGAGCCGGCGCTGCTTGGAGCCAAAGGTCGGCTTTGTCGCGCGCCGCGGCTTCGGCCGGATCATGGCTTCGCCGAGCATCTCCGTAAGGCGGTCGATGGCGTCCTGGCGGTTGCGCTCCTGGGTGCGGAAGCGTTGGGCCTGGATCACGATGACGCCGTCCTTGGTCATGCGCTGCCCTGCGAGCCGGGCGAGGCGCAACGCGGCATCCTCCGGAAGCGTCAGCTTCCGGGTGTCGAAGCGCAATTGCGCCGAGGTCGCGACCTTGTTGACGTTCTGCCCGCCCGGGCCGGAGGCGCGGACAAAGCCGATCTCGATGTCGTCCTCGTCGATGACAAGATCGCGGGATATCCGCAGCATGGTGGCACCATTCGTGATGCCCGGACATATCCCGGACGCCCAAGTTCGGCAATGGCGCCCCCAAATGCAAATGGCCGGGCGAGCCCGGCCATTTCAGAAGGGTATGGAAGACGTCAGTTCGACTTCGTCGCCGGTGCGGCTGCCGGTTGCGCCGCGGCCTGCGGAGCGCGGCCGACGACGACGGTCAGGAGGCCCTGGCCCCAGAGGCGCTTTGCGGCCGCCTTGGCGTCGTCCATGGTGACCGCATCCACGACGGCGTTGCGCTTCTCGATATAGTCGATCGGCAGCTCGTCCTGCTGATATTGCAGCAGCGCCTGCGCGAGCTTCGAGGAGGTGTCGAGCGCCAGCATCTGCGAGCCCTTGAGGTAGGATTTGGCCTCGTCGAGCTCCTTCTGCGTCGGGCCTTCCTCGGCGATCCGGCGCACCTCCTTGTCGATGGCATCGATGGTGTCGCCGGCACGGTCGGCGCGGGTGCCGGTATTGCCGATGAAAACCGCCGAATGCTCCATCCAAAGCAGTGATTCGAACACCGAATAGGCGAGCCCGCGCTTCTCGCGCACCTCGCGATAGAGCCGCGAGGACAACCCGCCGCCGCCGAGGATGTGGTTGACGACATAGGCCGCCATGAAGTTCGGATCGCTGCGCTTCACCCCGGGACCGCCGAAGGTGATCACGGTCTGGGGCACGTCGAGCGTCACGAAGGCGCGTTGCGGCGGCTTGGCGGCCTCGACGTCGGGGACGGGCACGAGATTGGCCTTGGCCGGCAGGCTACCAAATGTGTGGTCGAGCAGCTTGCCGAGCGTATCGGGATCCACGTCGCCAACCACCGCGATCTTGAGCGTGTCCTTGGCGAGCACGCGGCCGACATAATCCTTCATGTCGGCAACCGTAATGGTCGGAACGCTGTCGAGGTTGCCGTTGGACTGCCGACTGTAGGGATGATCGCCAAAGGCAACCTCCAGGAATTTGCGGCTCGCGAGCGAGGTCGGGTTGGTTGTCTCGCGGCGCAGGCCCGAGATCACCTGCGAGCGAATGCGTTCGACGTCGGCAGTTTCGAAATGCGGCGAGGTCAGCGCGCTCCGCAGCAGGTCGAAGGCCTCGTCCTTGTTGTCGCGCAGCATGCGCAGGCTGCCGCGGAACGTGTCGCGGGTGGCGCTGAAAGAGAGCTCGATGGCACGGCGATCGAGCCGCTCATGGAAGGTCTTGGAATCGAGATCGCCGGAGCCTTCGTCGAGGAGATCGCCGACCAGATTGGCGACGCCCGATTTGTCCTTGGGATCCTGGGCCGAACCGCCGGCAAAGGAATATTCCATGGCGATCAGCGGCACGGTCGCATCCTGCACGAACCAGGCCTCGATGCCGCCCGGCGAGGTCAAATGCTGGATCTTCGCCGCCGCCTGTGACGGCGAGACGGTAGCGAGCGCGAGTGCCGCGCCGGTGGCAAAGGAGAATGCAACGCGTCGAAGGAAGGGATAGGTCACGAACGCTTCTCCTCGCGCTTGGTGGTCGCGGTGTCTTTGATCAGATAGCCCGTCACCGAGCGCTTCTTCTCGAGCCATTTCTGCGCGACGGTGCGGACCTGCTCGGCGGTGACGGCGCGGATGCGATCTGGCCAGCTCCGGATGTCCTCGATCGACAGGCCCGTGGTCAGTGCGCCGCCATACCAGCGCGCCAGCACCGCCTGGTTGTCCTGGGCGTAGATCGCCTCGGCGATGAGCTGGGTCTTGACCCGCTCGAGATCCTCGGCGCGGATCGGATTCTGCGCGATGTCGGCAATGACGCCGTCGACCACCTGCTCGACCTCGGCGAAGCTGACCCCGGATTTGGGCGAAGCCGAGATCGCGAACTGGGTCGGGTCGAGCGAGATGCTCGAATAGCTGGCGCTGGCGGAGACCGCGAGCGGCTTGTCCACCACGAGCGCGCGGTAGAGATAGGAATTGCTGCCGCTGCCCATCAGCTGCGCCAGCACGTCGAGGGCCGCGCTTTCGCCGGCCGCAGCCGTGGTCGCCGAGGGCACTAGGTAATAGCGTCGCAGGCCGGGTTGCTCGACGCGCGGATCGGCCAGGGTCACGGTGCGCGGCGCCGCGGGTTCCGGCTCCTGCGGGCGGACGCGGCGCGCCGGGATCGCGGGCTGCGCCGGGATGGCGCCGAAATTGCGCTCGACCAGCGGGCGGATGTCGGCGGGCTCGACGTCGCCGGCGATCACCAGGATCGCGTTGTTCGGCGCATAGAAGCGGCGGTAGAAGGCGAGCGCATCCTCGCGATCGAGCTTCTCGATCTCCTGGTGCCAGCCGATCACCGGCCGGCCGTAGGGATGGTTGAGATAGAGCGCGGCCATGATCTGCTCGTTCAGCCGCGCGTCCGGATTGTTGGCGACGCGCATGTTGTATTCTTCGAGCACGACGTCACGCTCGGGCAACACGTTCTCGTCCTTGAGGATCAGGCCGGTCATGCGGTCGGCCTCGAATTCCATCATGGTCGGCAACTGCTCGCGCGGCACGCGCTGGTAGTAGTTGGTGTAGTCGACCGAAGTCGAGGCGTTCTCGTTGCCGCCGACGCGGAGCACGGTCTGGGAGAATTCGCCGACCGCATGCTTCGATGTGCCCTTGAACATCAGGTGCTCGAGGAAGTGCGCGAGCCCGGACTTGCCGGGCGTCTCGTCCGCCGAGCCGACCTTGTACCAGATCATTTCCGTGACGACGGGCGTGCGGTGGTCGGGAATCACCACGACCTGCATGCCGTTTCCAAGCGTGAAGCTGGCGGGCGGAGCCGATGTCACCGTGGTCTGCGCAAGGGATGCGCCGGCCGTGAGGACACTCGTCGAAAGCAGCGCGGCAAGGAGGCGGGCAGCCGATCGGTAAGAGGACATCATGATCCTTATGAAAGGCCGAGCCCGGATGTCCGGCTCGGAGGCACGGCATGGTACACCGTGCGGCAAACGCTTCGCGTCACGAAGCAGAGAACTCAACTCGGGCGCAAGTTACTGATCAGCAATTAAAGACCGCGTCCGGCGCGCACGAGCCGCCGGCGCGGGACCGCGTCTGTCGCGATATCGCGAAGGGACAGGAGCGCTATTGTTCCTTGTCCTTGCCGGACATGATGTCGAAATAGGTCCGCCGGGTCTTGTCCTCTCCGGCGCCATAGGCATAGCTCGGTGACGGTGTCTGGTAGCCCGGCGGCGGCTCGACCAGCGACTGGCGCGGCGGCTCGGTCGTGAATTGCTTGGCCTCGCCTTTGTTGTTCGACATCATGCCCCACAGACCGCCGGAGAAACCGAGCTGGGCCGGGCTGAGCGACGGATTGCCGTTGGTGCCCGGCTGAATAGGATCATTGCTCGTGCGCTCGGGTGCGGCTGTCCTGCCGACCTCCATCTCGGCGGGCGACAACGCCCGGCCTGCCTGCCAGCTCTCCGTGGCCTTGACGGCCTTCTTCCGCTGCGCGATGGCCTCCTTGCGGCGTCTCTCGTCAGGGTCCTTCGGCCAGTTCGGCGCGTTCTTGGCTTCAACGCCGGCGGGCGGCGGCAGGTCGAGCTTGGGCGGCACCACCAGCGGCGACCGCTCGCGGTATTCGATACCCTTCTTCTCCATGCTCTTGGCGCCGATGCCCGACATCAGATTGTCGATGAGCTTCTCTTCGAAGGTCATGTCGTCGTCGTCCTCGCCGTCGTCACCGGCGCGAGCGACGCCAGCCGACATGACGAGACCGATGCCGAGCGCGACAGCGGACAATTTCAACGCCCGCCAGAACCCCTGCCGGGGGTCTTCAACCATCGAACCGCTGGTCTTCGAGCTGCGCATCACTGTACCTGTTCCAAAATGTGGCAGTTTGCCGCTCTCGCGCGGCATAATCCCTCGCAAAAGCAAGGTTCCGCCTGCCGGTCCGTATCGGCCGGGATCAGGGCGCTTTTGCGGCGGGTACCCCCAGGAAGGAATCATACAATAGCGCCGCCACGCCAGCAACGATGGCCACGTCCGCGAGGTTGAACACGTACCAATTATAGGTATTTTCGCCGATATTGATGTGAAACAGGGCGAAATCGACCACCGCGCCATAGGCGAGGCGATCGATCCCATTGCCGATGGCGCCGCCAATGATCAGGCCAAGCGCGATGGTTGCCAGCAGGGTGTGCGAGCGGGCCATCCAGATCGCCAGCGCAACCACCGCGACGACCTTCACGGCCATCAGCGCCATTTGCGCCGCCTGACCGTCGTTCTGGAGCCAGCCGAAGCTGATGCCGATGTTCCAGGCCAGCACCAGGTCGAAGAACGGGGTCACCTCGACCGCGCCGCGACGGGCGAGGTCGAACACGTTCAGCAGCCAGAGCTTTGAAGCCTGGTCGGCCACGAGCGTGAGCAGGGCCGCGAGGATGCCGGCGCGGAGCGGGGTCATGGGCAGTCGGCCACAACACGCTCCGTCGTCGTCCTGGCGAAAGCCAGGACCCATAGTCCGAGGCGGTCGTTGTTTGAAAGACTTGCGGTCATCAGCCTTCGTCGCAATTGGCGGCCGTGGAATGGGTCCTGGCTTTCGCCAGGACGACGGTGAGACCTAGATGCTGACCCCCAGCGCCTTCCATTCGCGCAGCGCCTTGGCGTCGCGCGGGGTGACGTCGGGATATTCGGGGTCTTCACCCACCGTCGGCGAAATCTTCCAGGAACGGGCGCATTTGGTGCCGACCGCCTTCTCCACCACGACAGCGACGCCTGGAACGGCATCGAGACGGAATGCGGAAGCCGGCACCTCGCCCTCGCGCACCTCGTAGTTCGAGGTGATGCAGATCTCGGCGAGATCGGTGTCGAACAGCGTCGCAAGCATGTCGCGGTCGGCGACATAGATGACCGGTGATGCCTCCAGCGACGAGCCGATGTTCTTGGCGGCGCGTTCGAGCTCCAGCGCACCGGTGACGACGCGGCGGACATTGCGGATCGCTTCCCACTTCGCGGCGAGCTTGTCGTCGCGCAGGCTTTCGAGGTCGTCGGGAAACTGCGTCAGGTGCACCGAGGGCTCGGCGTCGGGCCTGTACATCCGCCAGGCCTCCTCCGCGGTGAAGCTGAGGATAGGCGCCAGCCATTTCAGGATCGAGCTGCACAACAGGTCGATCGTGGTCAGCGCCGCCTTGCGCGTCGGCGAGGACGGCGGATCGCAATACAGCGTGTCCTTGCGGATGTCGAAATAGAACGCGGAGAGCTCACTGTTCAGGAACGCGGACAAGGTTGCGACCACGGTCTTGTAGTCGAACTCCTGATAGGCTTTGCGGACGACGGCAGCACGGACCGCGAGCTCGTGCAGCATCAGCCGTTCGAGTTCGGGCATGTCGGCGGGCGCGACTGCGTCGGCCGGCTTGTAGTGATCCAGCGTTCCCAGCATCCAGCGTACGGTGTTGCGCAGCTTGCGATAGGTCTCGATGGTGTTCTTCAGGATCTCCGGGCCGATGCGCTGGTCGTCGGCATAGTCGGTGGCGCAGACCCAGAGGCGCAGGATATCCGCGCCCGAATCCTTGATCACCTTCTGAGGCTCGACGGTGTTGCCGATCGACTTCGACATCTTGCGGCCGTTCTCGTCGAGCGTGAAGCCGTGGGTGAGCACGATGTCGTAGGGCGCGCGGCCGCGCGTGCCGGCGCTCTCCAGCAGCGACGAATGAAACCAGCCGCGATGCTGGTCGCTGCCTTCGAGATACATCACGGTGTCGTCGCCGCCGTCGACCTTGCGAACGATGTTGCCGAGCTGCGGGAAGTTCTGGCGATCCTCGAGCACGAAGGCATGTGTGGAGCCGGAATCGAACCAGACGTCGCAGATGTCGTCGATCTTCTTCCAGTCTTCCTTCGCGCGGGATCCAAGGAAGCGCTCGCGGGCGCCTTCCATGTACCAGGCGTCGGCGCCTTCCTCCATGAAGGCCTCGGTGATGCGCTGGTTGACGATCTCGTCCTGCAGGATCTCGGCCGAGCCGTCGCTGTTCTCGCGCACGAAAACGGCGATGGGAACGCCCCAGGCGCGCTGGCGCGAGATCACCCAGTCCGGACGGTTGGCGATCATGCCGTTGATGCGGTTCTCACCTGACGGCGGCACCCATTGCGTGACCGAGATAGCATGCAGCGCGCGAGCCCGCAGCGTATCGCCCTTCCTGGCGTGGCCATCTTCGCTGATGTCCTTGTCCATCGCGATGAACCATTGCGGCGTGTTGCGGAAGATCACCGGCTTCTTCGATCGCCAGGAATGCGGGTACTGGTGCTTGAGGCGGCCGCGCGCGAGCAGCTTGCCGGCCTCGACCAACGCCTTGATCACGGCTTCATTGGCATCGCCCTTCTCGCCCTTGTCGTTGAGCACGCGCTTGCCGGTGAAGCCGGGGGCCTGCGCGGTATAGGCGCCGTTCTCGTCGACAGTGTAGGGGGTCGCGGTCGAGATGCCGCGCTCATCGAGCTCGCGGGTATTGGCCATCCAGACGTCGAAATCCTCGCGGCCGTGGCTCGGCGCGGTGTGCACGAAACCGGTGCCGGTATCGTCGGTGACATGCTCGCCGGCGAGCAGCGGCACGATAAACGCGTAACCGCCATCGAGGCCGCGCAAGGGATGGGCGCACTCCACGGCGTCCAGCGTATCGCCGGGAATGTCGCGCAGCTTCTCATAGGCCGTGACGCGCGCCTGCTTGAACACCTCTGCTGCAAGCGCATCGGCCAGGATCAGGAGATCGCCGGTCTTCGCCCAATTGTCCGCGGCCGCATCCGTCACCTTGTAGAGGCCGTAGGCGATCTTCGGTGAGAACGAGATCGCGCGATTGCCGGGCAGCGTCCAGGGCGTGGTGGTCCAGATCACGACCGATGCATTGGCGAGCGCACCATGTGCCGGGGACGTGACGGGAAACTTCACCCATACCATGTCGGATGTGTAGTCCTCGTACTCGACCTCGGCCTCGGCGAGGGCGGTCTTCTCGACCACGCTCCACATCACCGGCTTGGAGCCGCGATACAGCGTGCCGTTGGCGGCGAACTTCATCAGCTCGCGGGCGATCTGCGCTTCGGCGGGATAGCTCATCGTCTGATAGGGATGATCCCAGTCGCCGATGATGCCGAGCCGCTTGAATTCCTCGCGCTGCACGTTGATCCAGTGTGTCGCATAGGCGCGGCATTCCTTGCGGAACGCCACCATCGCAGCGGAGTCGCGGAAGTCGGGCTTCTGCTTGCCCTTGGAACGGTAGTTCTCTTCCTCGATCTTCCATTCGATCGGCAGGCCGTGGCAGTCCCAACCGGGCACGTAGTTGGAGTCGAAGCCGAGCATCTGCTGGCTCTTGGTCACGACGTCCTTGAGGATCTTGTTCAGCGCGTGCCCGATATGGATGTTGCCATTGGCGTAGGGCGGGCCGTCATGCAGCACGAATTTGGCGCGGCCCTGGGCTTCCTGGCGGAGCTTGTCGTAAAGGCCGATGTCGTTCCAGTATTTCAGCAGCTCCGGCTCGCGCTGCGGCAGGCCGGCCCGCATCGGGAATTCGGTCTGCGGCAGGAACAGGGTTTTCGAATAGTCTTTGGCTTCGGATTTTTGGGACTTTTGTGGCTTGTCGGACATGAGGCTGACTGGCTCGGAAGGGCGCGGGAACGGATGGCGATGCGGAATCGCGGGTGAAACGACGACATCCCGGTCTTGCGCCGAGCCGAAGGCTCAGGCGGAAGCCGGGCCGCTAATCCCTATGATGCGCCGCGCAAACATGGGCTCTCCATAGCAGGGGGGCGGGGGAAGCGCAAAAGGTTCGGCGGGCCGGTTTCCGGCCTCAATCGATGACGCCAAGCCGCGGAAACGCGTCCGGGGCGGCGGCGAGCATGGCGCGGGCGCGGGCGGAATCGTTGTCCATCTGGCGGATCAGGGCATCCAGGCCCTCGAATTTCAGCTCCTCGCGGATGAAGCCGATAAAGGCGCAGTCGAGCGTCTGCCCGTAGAGATCCCCCTTGAAGTCGAACAGGAAGATTTCCAGCAGCGGCGCACCATTGTCGAACGTCGGGCGGCGGCCGAAGCTTGCGACCCCATCCAGCCGCTCCGCGCCGCGGCCGACCCGCACCGCATAGATGCCGTGCTTGAGGCCGCAATTGGCATCAAGGCGGATATTGGCGGTGGGATAACCGAGGTCGCGGCCGCGCTTCTCTCCGTGGATGACCTCGCCGGTGATAAACCAGGGCGCGCCGAGCATGGCCGTGGCCTCGTCGAGTTGGCCTTCGGCGAGCGCGATTCGGATCGCGCTGGACGAGACCGGCCGCTCGTCGATATCGACATGCGGCTGCACGTCGACCTCGATGCCGAGCCGGGGCGCCTCGTTGACGAGGAGGCTCGGCGAGCCGACCCGACCCTTGCCGAAGTGGAAGTCGTAGCCGACGGCGATTCCGCCGATGCCCAGGCGCCCGATCAGGTCGTGGTGAATGAAGTCTTGCGCGCTGGTCCCGGCGCGGGACTTGTCGAAGGTCATGACCACGGCGCCGTCAAGTCCGGTGCCGGCCAGAAGCCGCAGCTTGGCACGCTCGTCCGTCAGGCGGAATTGCGGGGTGTTGGGGCTGAAAAACCGGCGCGGATGCGGCTCGAAGGTCAATGCCAGCGCAGGGCGGCCATGTAGCCGGCCCATTTCCAGCGCCGCAGCGATTACGGCGCGATGGCCGAGATGAACGCCGTCGAAATTGCCCATGGCGACCACGGCACCCCTTGCAATGGCGGAGTCCGGCGTGGTGTCGCGGATAACGGTAAAATGCGGGGCCATCAGGGGAATCTCGAACCGGCGGGACCGGCCGGGACCGTGGCGCGACGGGCCGGATGAAGTCAAGCAGGAGGGGGCGGCCGCATCGAGTGCGATTTCAGTCCACCGGGGGCGTTCCCAGTTAACGCGCTGTTTAACGCCTTGGTGCTAGTCCTTGGGCGTGGAACCGCGGGGCTCCGGCCCGGCAGGTCCGATCGTAATATTTCCTGGGTTTGCGTTGGGGGAGTCGAGATGGCGGTTGATTTGTCGATGTCGGTTCTGGTGGTTGACGACTACAGCACCATGATCCGTATCATCAGGAACCTCCTGAAGCAGCTTGGCTTCGAGAATATCGATGATGCAAGCGACGGTTCGGCAGCGCTGAACAAGATGCGTGGCAAGAAGTACGGGCTCGTGATTTCCGACTGGAACATGGAGCCGATGACGGGTTACGACCTGCTGCGCGAAGTGCGCGCGGATCCGAACCTCGCCACCACGCCCTTCATCATGATCACGGCCGAATCAAAGACCGAGAACGTGATCGCGGCCAAGAAGGCCGGCGTGAACAACTACATCGTCAAGCCGTTCAACGCGGCGACGCTGAAGACCAAGATCGAGGCGGTCTTCCCGGACATGGCGAGCGCGTAAGGCGCGATCGAAGCCATCAGTTGAATTCGGAAAGCCCGGGCGATTGTCCCGGGCTTTCTGCGTCGGGTTCGTCGTTCCGGAATCGACGCCCCACATCAACCGGGAATGACGATCAACTCGCTACCACTTCAGTTCGCGCATCAGCGCCTTCGGGGGATGGCCGAACAATTCCAGCACCGACGCCGGGTCGAGCTGGTCGAGACCCTCGAACTCCTCGGCATGGATGCCGCGGGTCACGAACAGGCAATCGATGCCGAACTCGCGCGCGCCGGTGAGGTCGGTCCGGACGGAATCGCCGATCGCGAGCACCTTTTTGCGGTCGATCTGGTGGCCTTGGCGTTCGCCGGCGAGCGCCATCGCGCGCTCGTAGATCGGCCGGTGCGGCTTGCCGTAGAAGATCACCTCGCCGCCGAGCTCGCGATAGAGCTCCGCGATCGCGCCGGCGCAATAGATCAGGCGGTCGCCGCGTTCCACCACGATGTCGGGGTTGGCACAAACCAGCGTCAGCTTGCGCTCGCGCGCCTTCAGCATCATGCCGCGATAGTCTTCCGCCGTCTCGGTCTCGTCGTCATAGAGGCCGGTGCAGACGATGTAATCCGCCTCTTCCAGCGGCGCGGTCACCGCATCGAGGCCGCGATAGATCGAGTTGTCGCGCTCGGGGCCGAGCCAGAACATCTTGCGGCCGGGATGGTCGGCGACATAGAGCCGCGTCAGGTCGCCTGAAGACACGATCGCGTCATAGGTCTCGTCGGCGACGCCGAGCTTGCGCAATTGCCGCTGCACGGAGTCGGCCGGGCGCGGCGCGTTGGTGATCAGGATGACCGTACCGCCGCGGCTGCGGTAGGTGTGCAGCGCCTCGCAGGCTTCGGGGAAGGATTCAAGACCGTTATGGACCACGCCCCAGATGTCGCTGAGCACGACGTCCACGCCCGCCACGAGTTCACGCAGGCTTTCGGCGAAATGCAGTGTGGTCATGATGCGTGCGGCCGATCAGATACGTCGCGCGAGCGCGGCGTTGCCGGTGACGCGCTGTGGCGCAGACGCAGCCGACGTCGCGCCTGAGCTGGATATGCCGGAGCCATTGGATCCCTGAATGTCCTGTGCCTGGTTCGGCGCGGCGGTAGCAGATGACCCCTCCGGCCGCAATGGCCGGGGCGGCGCGAACAGGAACCCCTGGCCGAACCGCACGTCATAATCGAGCAGGTCGATCACGGCGCGCTCGCCCTCGATTCGCTCGGCGATCAGATCGATGCCGAAGCGGCCGAGCAGGTCGGAGAGATCGGACGGGTGGATGTCCGAGGCCGAAGCCTGCCTGGGGTCGAGCAGGAGCGAGGCCGGCACCTTGATGAAGCGCACGCCGCGATCGGCGAGCTCGCGCGGTTCGATGCGCAAATCGGTGACATGGTCGATCGAGAAACGGAAGCCGCGCTGGGCGAGCGCCGCGAGATTCTCGGTTTCGGCCGGGCCGAGATTGCGGAAGGTGGATTGCTTGAATTCCAGCACCAGCGAGGGCGCCAGCGCCCGATTGGCTTCGAGGAAATCGAGGTATTGCGCGAAGGTCGTGGAATTGCCGAGCGTGGAAGCCGCGACGTTGCAGAACACGCCGACTTCCTTGTTGCGTACCATCAGGCGCCGCAGCACCTGCACGCAGCGCAGCATGACCATGTTGTCGATGCGCCCGATCAACCCGGAGGCCTCCGCGATGCTGATGAACTCCTCGGCCGCGACCAGCTGGTCACGCTCGTCGCGCAGGCGCGTCACGGCCTCGTAGAACCGGACCTTGCGCTGCGGCAGCGACACCATCGGCTGGAGGAAGATGTCGATGCGGTTCTCGTCGATCGCGTTGCGGAGCGTCGCCAGCAATTGGGTCTGGTTGCGGCCGTTGGCGGTCTGAACCGGATTGGCGGTCTGGGTCTGGATCGCCGGTGCTGCCGGCCGCATTGGCGGCGGCGCGGGCGCCGGGGCAGCCGGCCGTTCCTCCTCGAACGTGGCCATCAGGTCGAGCGGCGCGTCCGGCTCCTGCCTTGCGACCGGCGCGGGGGCCGACACTGGCGCGTTGCCGGCCATCAGATCCTCATGGGCCGACACGGTGGTGGCGAGTTGCCTGACCAGTCCGCCGAGTTCGTTGATCTCGCCGACCACCGACTGGATGCGGTCGGAGTTGGCCGAATTGGAAGAGGCGATGCGTGCTTCGATCGTGGCGAGCCGGCGGCCGAATTCGGCGACCTGACGGGCGAGGTCGGCGGTGCCGCGCGAAAGATCGGCGATCTGGCCGCCGACGTCGCTGCGGTCGCGCAGTCGCATCGACACTGCATTGTAGAGGATCAGGAAGGTCAGCGCCGTCAGCGCCACGATCGCGGATTCGGTTCCGCTGATGCCGGCGACCGCGTAGAGCAGGAGCCCGAGCGAGGCGGCGACCAGAACCATGCAGATCGCGATGAAGATCGTCGAAATACGAATCATGCCGCGCGTTACGCCTCAAGAGCTGACTGCCTGACCGGGAAAACACGGGTGGCGTTTCGAACCCGTCACGCCGCATGCTCCCCCAAGCGGCATGACCTTAACATCATTGTTGATTCGAGGGGATAGCGGCCCAATCGCAGAGTCAGGACGGCGCCGCGGCGCCGACCGTGTCGGCCGAGACGGCCTCGCGGGTGCCTAGCGGCTTGGGCGGCCCGGTGGTCGTGTCGCGCAAGGTCTGCCGTTCGATCTCCGAATTCAGCTCAGCCCCGAACATGATGACGATGGCCGACATCCACATCCACATCATCAAGCCGATCGCAGCGCCGAGCGAGCCGTAGGTCGCGTTGTAATTTGCGAATTCGGACAGATACCAGGACAGCAGCGCCGAGCCGGCGATCCAGAGGATCGCGGCCGTCACAGCGCCGGGGCTCAGCCATTGCCAGCGCGGGGCGTCGCGGCTGGGCGCGAAGCGGTAGAGGACGGCGAGCGCCGCAAGGAGAATGACGAACAGCACCGGCCATCGCGCCAGCGCCACGATCAGCTTGCTTTCGGGCGCCATGCCGAGGTGGTTGAGCGCGAGCGGGAAGGCGACGACGGCGCCCACCATCAGCAGCAGGGCAACGATGCCACCGACCGTGAAAGCCAGCGAGACCGTGTTCAGCCGGATGAAGCTGCGCTTTTCACGCTCCTCATAGGCGACGTTGAGGGCGTCGAAGATGGCTTTGACGCCGGCATTGGCGCTCCAGATCGCGAGCACGAGTCCAAACAGGAAAGTGAAACCAAGGGTCGCGCCGCCGTTCGACACGACGCGCGCCACCTGGTCCTCGACGATCTGGAACGCGCCCTCGGGCAGCATCATCGCGAGCGATTGCAGGTTGGAACTGATCGTCGAGGGATCGGCGAACAGGCCATAGAATGAAACCAGCGCCGTGATAGCGGGAAAGATCGCGAGCAGTCCGAAAAAGACGACGCCGCCGGCGGTCGCGAGCAGGCGATCCTCGTCGATGCGCTGATAGGTGCGCCAGAGGATGTCCTTCCAGCCTGCCCACGGGATCGCGAACGGGCTTTTCGCGCGGCGGCCGCGGCCGGGCTGCGAGGCTGCGCCCGTCGGGCTCGTTTCCGGCGAATTCGCCTCGCCGTTGCGGTGGTCTTGCGGAGGTCCCGGCCGGATCAGGCCAGAATCCTGGAAATACCGTTCCGCGGTGAGCACGAACACGGTCGTGGCTGCGACTAACAGCCAGCTGTCGAATTGCTCGGCGCGCCGCATACGCATTTTCAGGTATCCGCTCCGTGGCCGTGACGCCGCCTGCGCGCGGCCGTGATCCCGACCAGCCCAACGGCCGCGAGCATCAGCCCGAGTTGCACGGGCCGGTTGGACCGAGCCGGCCACGTGCTGCCGCCATGTCCTGACTCATGTCCTCGTTCGCCCGGCGCGAGCGGCGCCAGGGGAATTGTCGTCGCGACCTCTTTCACCGCCTCCTTCACCGTTCCGCGCGGGATGCGCGGGGTGGCGATAGCCACCCGTAGGCGGCTGGCGAGCGGCACGATCGGCTTGGTCTTGCGCTTCATCTGGGCCATGGCCACGCCGGCGCAGGCGGCGGCCAGGACCAGGAGCACAGCGCCGACGGCGCCGAACCCCCAGAATTGCCCGTAATGGATTGCAATCCAGCGGTACAGGGCGATCAGGCCGACGAAGAAGGCTGCGACGACGAACAAGCCCGCAACCGCGAGCAGTCCGGCCGCAGCCGCGTACGACGTCATGCGCCCTGTGGCCTGGTTGCTCCGGTCGCGGGCATAGGACTGGGCGGCGCGCTTGAGATGGTTGAGCTTGAGCGCGACGCCGGCGCGCAGCAATTCGCCCGATGGCGCAAGCATGCAGTTATCCTCCGAGTGCGAGAAAATTCGTCGGGGGATGAACGTGGCGGTATTTGACTTGTTCCGACGAGGTCTGCCCGCCGTGATGGATCAGCCGAGATCGGCTGCCGCGATCCAGAACACTTCGCCCTCGGAGTCCTCGGTGTCGAGCCAGAGCAGCGGCAATTCAGGAAAGGCCTCGTCAACCAATTCGCGGCCGCGGCCGATCTCGCAGATCAGCCCGCCATGCGGCGTCAAATGGCCGGGCGCATCGCGCAGGATCCGGCGCACCACATCGAGACCGTCGGCGCCGCCGTCGAAGGCGAGCTTCGGCTCGGCCCGGCACTCGGGCGGCAGCGCCGCCATGCCTTCGGCGTCGACATAAGGCGGGTTGGTGATGATCAGGTCGTATTTGGTGTTACCGAGTGGGGCGAACAGGTCGCCGCGATGCAGGCTGATCCGGCCATCGAGCCCGTATTCGCCGACATTTCGTCTGGCGACGTCGATCGCGCCCTTCGAGATATCGACGGCATCGATCGTGGCGTTCGGGAAATGATGCGCGGCGAGGATCGCGAGGCATCCCGATCCCGTGCAGAGATCGAGCACGCGCTCGACGGCGCTGGAATCGTCGATCAGCGAGCCGGCTTCGCCGTCGCCGCCGAAATGCGACTCCAAGAGTTCACCGATGAAGGAGCGCGGAACGATGACGCGCTCGTCGACATAAAACGGCAGGCCGCGCATGTAGATCTTGTTGACGAGATACGCGGCCGGTTTGCGCGTGGTGACGCGCTGATGAACGAGATCGATGATGGTCCTGCCCTCGGCGGTCGTGACGCGCGCGTTGGCAAAAATCTCGAACTGCTCGGGATGCAGATGCAGGGCTTCACAGACCAGGAAAGCCGCTTCCGCGACCGGATCGGGCGTGCCATGGGCAAAGGCGAGCTTGGCCTCATTGAAGCGGCTCACTGCATAGCGGACGAAATCGATCAGCGTGAGAAGCTCGCCGCGGCCCACCTTCGCGAGCTTTGGCGCGGCGTGGCCGCGCACGGCCTTTTTGGATGTTGTTGCCATCAGGATCGGGTCCAGCGTGCGGCGGCTTCGTCGTCGCGGGCCTGGGCCTCGACCCAGCCGGTGCCGGTGGCGCTCTCTTCCTTCTTCCAGAACGGCGCGTTGGTCTTGAGATAATCCATCAGGAACTCGGCTGCCTGGAACGCTGCCTGGCGGTGCTGCGAGGCGGTCAGCACCAGCACGATGTTCTGGCCGGGCATGAAACGGCCGACGCGATGGATCACCGTGACGCCGCTGAGAGGCCAGCGCGAGATGGCCTCGTCGGCATGGCGCCTGATCTCTTCCTCGGCCATGCCGGGATAATGCTCCAGCGAGAGCGCGGCGATCTTCGCGCTGTCTTCGTCGCTGCGGCAGATGCCGGAAAAACTCACGACCGCACCGATGTCGGTGCGGTTCCCGGTCAGCACCGCGATCTCGCGTGCGATGTCGAAATCGTCTTGCTGGATACGGATGGTGACGGGGCAGGTGGTGACGGGCATGGCCTAGCCGCCGGTCATCGGCGGGAAGAACGCGATCTCGCGAGCGCCCGCGATCGCGGCGTCCGACTTGACGTGGGCATGGTCGATCGCGGTGCGGATCACCTTCGGCTTCTCGAACGCATAGGCGTAGGCTTCGCCTTGGCCGGACAGCCAGGCGATCAGCTCTTCCACGGTGCGCACGGTCGCAGGCGGCTCGATCGTCTCCTCGGCCTTGCCGATGCGCTCGCGCACCCAGGCGAAGTACTTCACCTTCATCCCTCATCCTCCTTGATGAGGTGATGGATGCCGGCGCCGAAATAGTCGTAGCCGGTGTACATGGTGAGGATCGCCGAGGCCCAGAGCAGCGCCAGCCCGATCATCGAGACCATGGGCACGACCTCATCGCCGGCCGGACCAGCCAGCAGGAAGCCGATGGCGATGAGCTGAACCGTCGTCTTCCATTTCGCAAGCTTGGTCACGGGCACGCTGACACGCAGCGCGGCAAGATATTCGCGCAGGCCCGAGACCAGGATCTCGCGGCACAGGATCACGATGGCGGCCCACAGCGACCAGCCGTGAATGATGCCGTCGGCGGCCAGCATCAGCAGGCACGAGGCGACCAGAAGCTTATCGGCGATCGGATCGAGCATGCGGCCGAACGCCGATTGCTGATTCCAGATCCGTGCGTAATAGCCGTCGAGGTAATCGGTGACCGCAGCCGCGATAAAAATGGCGACGGCGACCCAGCGCAGCCACAGCGGGCCGTCCATGATCGACTGTGCGTAGATGCACCCGACCACGACCGGGATCGCGGCGATCCGGCCGTAGGTCAGGATGTTCGGGAGGGACATCGCGCGGCTGGTCGTCCCTCGTGTCGTGGCGATGTTCATCCGTCCTACCAATACCGCTGCAGCCTGAAGGTCAACCGTTCCGCTCCCCAAATGGGGTGCGGGATGCGACGACCATATGACCGCGGCCCCCCTTTTATTTCACCCCGGCTGGGGATGGAAATACTCGAAAATCCTGCGGGCGCTCTCGGCGCTCACCCCCGGAACCTTACCGAGATCGGTGATCGAGGCCCGTTCGATCTCCTTCAGGGTTCCGAAATGATGCAGCAAGGCACGTTTGCGTGACGGACCGATGCCAGGAATCTCCTGCAAGCCGGCCTCGCGGATGTCCTTCTTGCGCAGCTTGCGGTGCGAGCCGATGACGAAACGGTGCGCCTCGTCCCGCAGCCGCTGGATGAAATAGAGCACGGGGTCGCGCGGCTCCAGCTTGATCGCCTCGCGCTCCGGCATGAACAGGGTCTCGCGGCCGGCATCCCGGTCCGGCCCCTTGGCCACCGACATCAGCGCCACCTGGGTCAGGCCGAGATTTGCAAAGATGTCCCGGACCGCGTTGAGCTGGCCGCGGCCGCCATCGATGATCACGAGATCGGGCCATTGCGGGAAGTCGTCGTCCTTGGCTTTGGCCGCATTGTCCTCGGGTGGATTGATCAAGCGCTTGAAACGGCGTTCGAGCACCTCGCGCATCATCCCGTAATCGTCGCCGGGCGTCAGGCCCTCCGACTTGATGTTGAACTTGCGGTACTGGTTTTTCACAAAACCGTCCGGGCCGGCGACGATCATGGCGCCGACTGCGTTGGTGCCCTGGATGTGGCTGTTGTCGTAGACCTCGATCCGCTTCGGCGCATGCGTCAGGCTCAGGGTCGTGGCCATGGCGTCCAACAGGCGGCTCTGCGTCGCGGTGTCCGCGAGCTTGCGGCCCAGGGCCTCGCGCGCGTTGGTGAGCGCGTGGGTGACGAGCTCCTTCTTCTCGCCGCGCTTCGGCATGGACACTTCGACCTTGCGGCCGGCCTTGATCGACAGCGCGTTGGCGAGCAGCTCGCTCTCCTCGATCTCGTGCGAGAGCAGGATATTCCTCGGCGGCGGCTTGTCGTCATAGAACTGGGCGAGGAAGGAGCCGAGCACCTCTTCCGGCGTATAGGTCTTCTCCGCGCGCGGGAAATAGGCGCGGTTGCCCCAGTTCTGCCCGGTGCGGAAGAAGAACACCTCGACGCAGGAGAAGCCGCCCTCCTGGTGGATGGCGAACACGTCGGCTTCTTCCACCGTGCGCGGATTGATGCCCTGCTGCGACTGGATCGCGGACAGCGCAGCGAGGCGGTCGCGGTAGAGCGCGGCGCTCTCGAATTCGAGCTCGCCGGAGGCCTTCTCCATCTCCGCGGCAAGCTCCTGCTTCACCGCATGGCTCCTGCCGGACAGGAAGTCGCTCGCCTCGCGCACCAGGGTCGTGTAGCCGGGGAAGTCGATCTCGCGGGTGCAGGGGCCGGCGCAACGGCGGATCTGGTAGAGCAGGCAGGGCCGCGAGCGACTCTCGAAGAAGGAATCCGTGCAGGAGCGGATCAGGAACGCGCGCTGAAGTGCGGTGATGGTGCGGTTGACGGCGCCGGCGGAGGCGAACGGGCCGAAATAGCGACCCGGCCGCGTCTGCGCGCCGCGATGCTTCAGGATCTGCGGCGCCCAATGGTCGCCCGTGATCAGGATATAGGGAAACGACTTGTCGTCGCGCAGCTGCACGTTGAAGCGCGGCCGAAGCTGCTTGATGAGGTTGGCCTCCAGCAGCAGGGCTTCGGTCTCGGTGTGGGTCGAGATGATTTCCACGGTCACCGTGGCGGCGATCATGCGCAGGATGCGCGCCGGCTGCGGCGCACTCTGGCGCGCATAGTTCGACAGGCGCTTTTTGACGTTCTTGGCCTTGCCGACATAGAGCACGTCGGCATTCGCATTGAGCATGCGGTAGACGCCGGGCGAGGTGGGGGCGAGGCGCACCGCGCGTTCGATCGCCTCGTGGCCGGTCGCCAGCGGCTCTTCGCCGACGGTGCCGCTCTCTTCCAGGATGTCCGGCAGCCGCGCATCGTCCTCGTCGTCGCCATTCGCAGTGGCGGGATCGAGGTCCGGCGGCGCGGCTTCCGTTTCCTGGGGAGGGACGTCGGGTGCGTTGCCGCGCACGGGTTTGCGTACGCGTGCGTCGTCCGGATTGTCGGGGGAATCGTGAACCATGGTGCGAATTTAAGCGCTGCGGGTGTCGATTTGAAGTTCCGGCCGAGCGGCACGCACAGGATGGCGGCGCAGTTCCCGGTAACGCTTGCTTAAGCCTGTTAACAGCGCAGTAACCCGGCTTAACAGGCCTTTAACTTAAAACTCTCGATAAATCTTACGCGAAAAATGGTGGTTCCGTAACCATGCGGTTTTGCCTCGCGCGGCGACGCGGGCATCGCAGCGGTGACGGGAGTTGCGTTGGAGTGTGTGATGAAGAGGCTCGTTGTGGGCGCAGCCGCATTGGCTGCAGTCGGCTGGACGGCTTCGGCAGAGGCCGCCGATCTCAATTACGGGCAGCGAGCGCCCTACACGGTCAATCAGCCGCTCAACGCCTATAGCTGGGCCGGTCCGTATCTCGGTGGCAATCTTGGCTATGAATGGGGTTCGGTGAACAACAATCCCGCAAAACCGTCGGGCTTCGTCGGCGGCGTTCAGGCCGGCTACAATTTCCAGAACGGCCCATGGGTGTTCGGCGTCGAGGGCGACATCCAGGCCGCCGGTGCCGACGACACCTTCGCGCCGTGGAAGTTCTCCAATCCGTGGTTCGGAACCCTGCGCGGCCGCGCCGGCTACGCCTTCAGCAACGTGCTGTTCTACGGCACGGCGGGCCTCGCCTTCGGCGAGCTGCGCGCGCAGACGTTCGGCTGGACCGAGTCGCACACCAGCGCCGGCTGGACCATCGGTGCCGGCGCGGAAGTTATGTTCGCGCCGAACTGGAGCGCCAAGCTCGAATATCTCTATATCGATCTCTCGACGAGTCAGTTCGCGATTACGGGCGTGTCAAACGGCTATAGCGCCAGCGTTGTGCGCGCAGGCGTGAACTATCACTTCTGATAGCTAAAGAAGAAAATACCGGACCAACCTCCCGGCCGCTTGCGGCCGGGATTTTTTTGACGCTTGGCTCGCTAGGGAAGGATGACCAAATCGACCGCCTTCGGCCCCTTGCCCTTCTTGTCCGGTTCGACTTCGAAAGTAATACGCTGTCCTTCGGCAAGGTCCTTCAGTCCGGCCCGCTCCACAGCAGTAATATGTACGAAGACGTCGCGGCCCCCGTCGTCCGGTTTGATGAATCCGTAGCCGCGCTCACCGTTGAAAAACTTGACCGTTCCCGTCATGGCCATCGGGAAACTCCCCCTCATTGCTCCTCCGTCGTGACGCAGACGCGCGTCACGACATGACCGGGCCTTACGAAGCCCGGGAGCTGGCCATCCTTCGGCAGACCATTCGGTCCGACTGGATCTTTCTTAGGCCTTCACTCCGCCGCAACCATTCGCGGAAGCGGAACGTAAAGCCAGTCACTGCAACAGCATAATACGGTTCTCTGCAGATTGACTACCGCTCCTGCATATTTTTCCCAAGAATGCCGGAGTGTTACGGTCTCGGCACCTCTAACCGGAATCTGGCAGCGCCACCCTGGCCGAGCGGCATTTCCAGCTCCGGCAGGATCGTCTTGAGTTCGCCGTGCAGCGTGTAAGGAGGATTGACGATCAAGAGCCCGCTGGAGGTGAGGGCTGCGCCGTCGGCTTGCGGCGCCACGCTGAATTCGAGGCGCAGGCATTTTCCCGGCGGTTTTGCTGCGGCTGCGAGCCGCGCCACTGATTGCACCAGCGTGTCGGTGGCGCGTCGGCTCTTGGCGGGATACCAGATTACATAGATACCGGTCGGCCATTTCGCGAAAGCCGCCGAGAAGGCCTCTGCGAGCTTTTCGAACTCGTCCTTTGCCTCGAAGGGCGGGTCGATCAGAACGAGCCCACGCCGTTCCTTCGGCGGCACGAAAGCCGGCAGCGCCATCCAGCCGTCGAGGTCGACCACGCGGGCCTGTTCGTCGCGGCGCAGTACGCCGATCAGCGCCTTGCGCGCCTTCGGCTCGAGCTCGCAGAGCAAGAGGCGGTCCTGCGGCCTCAGCAGGCCGCGTGCGATCAGCGGCGAGCCCGGATAGGCCTTGAGCTCGCCCTTCGGATTGAAGGCGCGGACGATGTCGAGATAGGGCTTGGTCAGCGCCATGGCGTCGTTCGACAACCGCGCCTGCATCAGCCGCGCAATGCCCGTCAGCCACTCGCCGCCCCGGCGCGCTTCGTCGCTTTCGAGATCGTAGAGGCCAGCGCCGGCATGGGTGTCGATGACGCGGAACGCACCCGGCTTGTCCTGGAGATAGGTGATGATGCGCGTCAGCACGATGTGCTTGATGACATCGGCGAAGTTGCCGGCATGGAAGGCGTGGCGGTAATTCATGCAAGAGCACTACGCCACGTGACGGCCCGAGCAAAGAGGCACGACGCCTGGGCTAGCCACCCCGGATCGGCGGCATCGTCACCTGGTCGCGGCGGCAGGCGCGGCCGTCGATCTCCTCGCAGGCGCGGAATTGCAGGTCCTTGCTGAGGCAGATGCGGACTTCCGATAGCCGCGTCCGGTTGCAGGTGATCGAGACGGCGGCATTGCTGAGGCCCGGATTGGCCTTGATGAAGGCTTCCTCCACCTCCGCCGGCGCCACGGTCTTGGCCTGCGATAGATCGAGATATTCGGCTGGAATCTTGATCGCGGCGCGCGCCTTGCGGATCGTCTCGAAATAGCTGCGGTCAGCGAGCCCCGAGCAGGTGCCGTGCTTGTCCCACTCATTGAAGATCAGCCCCGGCGCCGGCATCAGATCGAGCATGGAGGAGACGATGCTGCGGTTCAGCCGCGGCGAGGGCCGCTGGCAATATTCCGGAAATCCGCTCTCATATTGCGGCCACAAACCATGCACCACGAAAGCGTAGGGCCGTCCGCTGCACTGGGTCTGCGAGCGGCCGCCGCGCTCCGCCGCCTCCTCGCAGAAAGAGGGCGACCAAGACAGTGACAGCACATAAAAATCGAATTCGCCGGGCGTGTTCTGCCGCTTGTCCTGGGCCTTTGCGCCATCGGCCAGCGCAGCCAGCCCGGCCGCAAGCGTCAGCGAGATCATCAGGCGGGAGAACGAATGCAATCTGGAATGAAACATGGCGACGCCCCTCAACTAGACTGTGCAGACAAGCCTAGCAGGCGATAAGAACATTTCAAGAACAAAATGCGGGTGACCGTCGTTCGGCCGCCTGATCGGTCCGGATCAGAACGTTTCAATTACTGTTTGGCGGCGCGGCAGGCCGGGTTGTAGGCCCAGTTGCGGTCGAGCCCGACCACGCACCATTCGACGCCTTGGCCGTAGCCGGCGAAGCCGCCATCCTCCACGATCGAGAAATGCACCTTGCGCATCTTGCCGTCCGTGAGCATGGCCTCGCCGGTGCAATAGCGGCGCGGGATGTTGTCGGATGCCCAAGGCCGGAACGCGGTCTCGTGAACTGCGGCGAAGCCGGTGATCTTCAACGAAGAATTCCAGAACGCGCTTTCTTTCTCCCAGAACTGGGTCGCGATCGTCGGCAGCGCCCTGTCGCACTCGGAGACGTTGCCGTCATAGCGCGGCCCGCTCAGCCAGAAATTCAGCTCCAGCGGATTGGCGGCCCTGGCCTCGCCGAGCGACAGCGCCCCGAACAGGAGGCCGAGCACGGCGGCAAAGCGGAGCGATTTCAGGAAGGTCGAGGCGCGCATGGATGATCCAGACAGCATGATCTGCAAGGGTCGGACGGTGCCGTGAAGGCCGGGGGAGGTCAAGTGCAGCGCGGCAACACTTGCCGACGAGTTGACCGCAATGCTGCGTTGGACCGGCCATCCGTTCTTTCCACCGCCGCGCCGACACCGTAAACTGCCGCCAACCAATCGGAGTGACGGGAATGCGAATCATTGCGGCCGCGGGCCTACTTGCCTTGGGTATGATGGCGAGCCAGTCGGCGCATGCCGATCTGCTTCCGGTGCCTCCGTTCAAGGGCAACGACACCGGCGGCATCATCGCCTATTCGATGGCAACCCAGGTCGATGCGCGGCAGGTCGCGGTCGATCACTGCGCGCGCTATGGCAAAGTCGCCAAATTCCTGGCGGTGCAGGCCTATGAGGGCGGCTACATCTCGTTCTCCTGCCGCTGGGTGCCCTATGGCGCCGCCGACCAGCCGATCCGCACGCTCTACTGAGGCGCTTTCGCACGCCGCTACCTCTCAGCCGGGAACTTCCCACATGACGCGCAAACTCGCTTTGCTCGGCTCCGCCCTTTGCCTCGTGTTGTCGGCAGGCAGCGCTCGCGCTGACGACCTGCCGGTGCGTAAGGCAGGGCTGTGGGAATTGAAGATGGTCCGGACCGGCACGCCGGTGCCCGAGATGACCATGCAGCACTGCACCGACGAGACCGTCGACAAGGAAATGAACAACAACGTCTCGCCGATGGCCAAGCAGATCTGCGCCAAGCAGGACATCAAGAAGACCGCGACCGGCTATGTCAGCGATTCCGAGTGCAATGTCGCCGGCATCAGCACGACTTCGCATGCTGAGATCACCGGCGATTTCAATTCGGCCTATACGGTGAAGACGTCGTCGCACGCGCAAGGCGGCGCCGCCGGCGCGGCAGGCCGCGACACGACCGTGCAGCTCGAAGCGAAATGGCTGGGAGCCTGCAAGCCGGACCAGAAGCCCGGCGACATCGTGATGCCCGGCGGCTTCAAGATGAACGTGCGTGACATGGACAAGCTGAAGGCGCTGCTGCCGAAGTAAGGCTCTTCCCCTCTCCCCTTGTGGGAGAGGGTGGCTCGCCGCGCAGCGGCGAGACGGGTGAGGGGTTTGTCTCCGCGTGTGACTCTTTTCGCTTTGAATTCGCGGAGAGAGACCCCTCATCCGGCGCTTCGCGCCACCTTCTCCCACAGGGGGAGAAGGGAAGAGGCAGCTACACCGGTATCCGCACGCTCGCCCTTAATCCGCCCATCGGACTGTCGCCAAGCGTGATGTCGCCGCCGTGCGAGCGGGCGATGTCGCGGGCGATCGCGAGGCCAAGACCTGTGCCGCCTTCGTCCTGGTTGCGGGCGTTGTCGAGCCGCAGGAACGGCTTGAACACCTCTTCGCGCAGATGGGCGGGAATGCCCGGCCCGTCATCGTCCACCGTCACGGTCAAATAACGGTGATCGCGCTGGCCGGTGATGGCGATGCTCTTGCCGTAGCGGGCGGCGTTGGTGACGAGGTTGGCGAGGCAGCGCTTGAATGAGGCCGGCTTCACCGTGACCACGGGCAGCCCGTTGAACGCAACGGTCGCCGTGTGGCCGTGGCGCTCGGCGTCGCTGCGCAGCTCCTCGAGCGCCTGGGCCATGTCGGTCGGCTGCGACTGCTCGCCGGAATCGCCGCGGGCAAACGCGAGGTAGTCCTCGAGCATCATCGACATCTCGTCGACGTCCTTGCGCATGCCCTCCATTTCGGGGCTGTCGCCGATCAACGCCAGCTCGAGCTTGAACCGCGTCAGGATCGTGCGCAGATCATGGCTGACGCCGGCTAGCATCGCGGTGCGTTGCTCCATCGTTCGCTCGATGCGCGACTTCATTTCGAGGAAGGCGACCGACGCGCGCCGCACCTCGCGCGCGCCACGCGGGCGGAAATTCGGCGCCTCGCGGCCCTTGCCAAAACTTTCGGCGGCGTCGGCAAGTCGCAGGATCGGCTTGATCTGGTTGCGCAGGAATAGCACCGCGACGATCAGCAGGATCGAGGACGTGCCGACCATCCAGAACAGGAAGATCTCCGAGTTCGAGGCATAGGCGGCGCTGCGCTGCGCGAACACGCGCATCACGGCGTCGTCGAGCTGGATCCGGATCTCGACGAGGTTGGAGCGGCCGACCGTGTCGATCCAGAAGGAGCGCCCGATCTGGCGGCCGAGCTGCACCGACAGCGTCTGGTCGAGCAGCGAGAAGAACGGCTTTGGTCCCGGCGGCGGCATGTCGCCGGCCGGGAGGAAATCGACGACGAGGCCCAGGCGCTGCTGCGCGATGCGGCGGATCTGGTCGCGATCCTTGTCTTGCGGGTAGCCCTTGTAGACGTCGATCAGCGCGGCGATGTCCTGCACCACCGCGGCCGACAGGCGGCGTGTCACCGTGTTCCAGTGCCGCTCCATGAACACGAAGGCGACCACCGATTGCAGGATCACCATCGGCACGATCATGATCAGCAGCGCACGCGCATAAAGGCCGGTCGGCATCCAGCCCTTGAACGCATTGCCCATCCAGCCATTGGCGGCGGAGACGCGGCCGGCGGCGCTCTTCAAAAGCGTCAGGCCGGTATCGATCGTGCTCATCGGTGGCGGTTCACTCTTTATGGCGAGGCTACCAGCCGGTAGCCGATGCCGCGCACGGCCTGGAGGAACAGCGGATTGGCGGGATCGGTCTCGATCTTGCGCCGCAGGCGGTTGATCTGCACGTCGACGGCGCGCTCGTTGACGCTGCCATTGCCGGTCAGCGCGCTGCGCGGCACGGTCTCGCCCGGTGTCTCCGACAAAATCCGCAGCATCTCGCGCTCGCGGTCGGTGAGGTGAATGACGTCTTCGCCCTGGCGCAATTCGCCGCGGTCGAGGTGATAGATGTACGGGCCAAACGCGATCTTCTCGACCGCAGCGGCCTGTGGCGGCGGCGCGGCGCGCTTGAGGATGTTGTTGATGCGCAGCGCAAGCTCGCGCGGCTCGAACGGCTTTGCGACGTAATCGTCGGCACCGATCTGCAGGCCCTCGATGCGCGCTTCGGCTTCATGCCGCGCCGTCAGCATCACGATCGGCACCGAGGACGAGGTCCGGATGAAACGGGCGAGATCGAAGCCGGTCTCGCCGGGCATCATGACATCCAGGATCAAGAGGTCGAAGTGCAGGCCCAAAAGCTTGGAACGGGCATCGCTAGCGCTCGCGGCGGTCGAGACGCGATAACCTTCGCCGGCAAGGAAGCGCGAGAGCAGATCGCGGATGCGGCGGTCGTCATCGACCAGCAGGAGATGCGGGGCATCGTCTGCGGGACGTGCCGGCGGGCGTGCGAGCGTGGCAGCGAGCGGCACGGTCACTCCTTGTCCTGATTGACGGTGGCAAAGATCGTCTCGAGCACCTTGTCCGGATCGTCGCGGTCGATCATCGCGCGCAGGAAGCGCTTGACGGTCTCGGCATCCTGCGGCGCCATCTCGGCAAGCGCCTTGGTGATGCGCGTGGTCTGGAGGCCGGCGAGCTTCTGCACCAGCGCCTCGCCCTTCGGTGTCGCAAACAGCAGGCGTTGGCGGCGATCATTGTCGCCGGTCTTCTGCACGATATAGCCCTCGTCCAGGAGCTGCTTGAGCACCCGGCCGAGCGATTGCTTGGTGATGCGCAGGACGTCGAGGAGGTCGGCGACCTTGAGGCCGGGATAACGATAGACAAAGTGCATGACGCGGTGATGGGCCCGGCCGAAGCCGAACGCCTCCAGCTCCTGGTCGGGATCGCCGACAAAATCGCGATAGGCGAAGAACAGCAGTTCGATGATATCCCAGCGCAAATTGCCTCCGTCGTCTGCGGCCGGCCGCGGCCCGGCTGCGTCTTGAGAAGGAGTCGCGAAATTTATGTCAGGCATATTGACGTATCTTGGTCTCAATGTTACAAAACGATCAGCCCGCACGAAATTTTAGATCGTTTCGCGTCGGGTGGGCGTCGAAGCAAGGCGGCCGCAGTGGGCCGGACAGGCGGCAACGGCCGGAGCAGATCTACCGTGCGATGTCGAACGGCATTTCGGCAAAACATACTGGACTTCCGTCTTCCGCAAAAGCATGTCCTCCGTGACATGCTGGCCACGGAAACCGGCCGTAACAAGGCTGGCGGCGGTCCGGCCAGAAACCAATCGAGCCAGCCGGGCCCAAATCGGGGCAGGCGGGTGCCACAACGGCGCCGCTACCGGCAGCGGGAGGCAAGGACATGAGCATGAAATTCGACATCCAGCCCGCATCCAATCCGACCTCCGAGAAGGATCGGGTCGCCAAGCTGGTCGACCCCGGTTTCGGGCGGGTCTTCACCGACCACATGGCAGTGGTCCGCTACAACCAGGCCAAGGGTGGCTGGTACGAGGCGCGTGTCGAGGCCCGCGCCAATTTCCAGCTCGATCCGGCCGGCGCCGTCCTGCACTACGCCCAGGAAATTTTTGAAGGCCTCAAGGCCTACAAGCGCGACGACGGCGGCGTGAACCTGTTTCGCCCCGATGCCAATGCCCGGCGCTTCAAGGACTCGGCGGACCGCATGGCGATGGCGCAGCTCCCTGAAGACGTCTTCATCGAGGCGGTCGAGCAAATCGTGCGCATCGATCGCGCCTGGATGCCGGGCGGCGAGGGCAGCCTTTACCTGCGCCCCTTCATGATCGCGAGCGAGACCTTCCTCGGCGTCAAGCCGTCGTCCGAATACATTTTCGCGGTGATCGCCTCGCCGGTCGGCTCCTACTTCAAGGGCGGCCCCGCGCCGGTCTCGATCTGGGTGTCGGAGAATTACACGCGCGCTGCCGTCGGCGGCACCGGCGCCGTCAAATGCGGCGGCAACTATGCCGCAAGCCTGCGTGCGCAGGCCGAGGCGATCCAGCACGGCTGCGACCAGGTCGTCTTTCTCGATGCAATCGAGCGCCGCTACATCGAAGAGCTCGGCGGCATGAATGTGTTCTTCGTGTTCGACGACGGGTCGCTCTCGACGCCGCCGCTGGGCACCATCCTGCCCGGCATCACCCGCGACTCCATCATTGCGCTGGCCAAAGACGCCGGCAAGACCGTGCGTGAGGAGCCGTACTCGCTCGACCAGTGGCGCAAGGATGCGGCCAGCGGCAAGCTGAAGGAAGCGTTTGCCTGCGGCACCGCCGCCGTGATCTCGCCGATCGGCACGGTGCGCTCGGTGAGCGGCGATTTCGAGATCAGCGGCGGTGCCGCGGGCCCCGTCGCCATGGGCCTGCGCAAGCAGCTCGTCGACATCCAGTACGGCCGCACCAACGATCCGCACAACTGGATCCGGAAGGTGGATTGAGGCCCTTCTTCCTTCTCCCCTTGTGGGAGAAGGTGGCGCGAAGCGCCGGATGAGGGGTTCTATCCGCGAGTTCAAGGGTCAGTTGGACTCGCGGATAGAACCCCTCACCCGTCTCGCCGCTACGCGGCGAGCCACCCTCTCCCACAAGGGGAGAGGGGAAAAGGGCATCGCTGGTTGGCTTTTCTCGCCATGAACGCGACACCATGATCGTGCGACAAAGTCCAAGACCTCGCATACCCAGACATCGAGTCATCCGGACATCGCGATCATGACATCCACTCTTCCCCAGTCCCTGAAATGGGTCGTTCTTGCCGCGGTCACCGGCATCACCGTATTCGGCATTCTGACCATCGGCCCCAAGCCGGACGTCTCCGCTGAGGGCCGTTCGCCCGTCGTCGACGTGCGCACCACCGATCCGGAGATGAACACCGCGATCGCGCGCGCCCGCGGCACGCTGCCGACCTTTTGGGCCTCCTACGAGGCGCCGAAGCCGTCGGAGACAGGGCATGCCCTGAAGGTGCACTTTTCGACCCGCAAAGGCGGTGAGCACATCTGGATGGCCGAGGTGAAGAAGCTACCCAATGGGGCCTATTCCGGCCTCTTCGCCAACGAGCCACGCGATCTGGCCGGCAAGCGGGCAGGCGATAAGGTCGAATTCACTGAAGCCGACATCTCGGACTGGATGTTCATGCGCAACGGCAAGATCGTCGGCGGCGAAACCATCAAGCCAACGCTGAAGTCGCTGCCGAAAGCGGATGCCGACGCGCTCCGGGCGCGGATGGAGCAGCCGTAAGCGATTACCCGGCAGTTGCCGCATCACGCGTCGGCTGGTAAATGCCGCGCATGGCCGAAAAACCCAAAAAATCCCAGAAACTGAAGGCGCGCCTGCCGCGCGGGCTCGAGGATCGCGATCCCGCCGCGATCCGGGCGACGCGCGAGATGGTGGAAAAGATCCGGACCGTGTACGAACTCTACGGGTTCGAGCCGGTGGAAACGCCGGCGATGGAATACACCGACGCGCTCGGCAAGTTCCTGCCCGACCAGGATCGTCCGAACGAGGGCGTGTTCTCGTTCCAGGACGACGACGAGCAGTGGATCAGCCTCCGCTATGATTTGACCGCGCCGCTCGCCCGCTATGTCGGCGAGCGATACGGGACCGACGGTCTTGTGTTGCCCTACCGCAGCTACCGCGTCGGCTACGTCTTCCGCAACGAGAAGCCCGGCCCCGGCCGCTTCCGCCAGTTCATGCAGTTCGATGCGGATACGGTGGGATCGGCCACGCCGGCGGCGGACGCGGAGATCTGCATGATGGCCGCGGACACGATGGAAGCGCTAGGCATTGCGCGCGGCTCGTATGTCGTCAAGGTGAACAATCGCAAGGTGCTCGACGGCGTTCTGGAAGCCATCGGGCTCGGCGGCGAAGAGAACGCAGCACGCAGACTGACGGTGCTGCGCGCGATCGACAAGCTCGACAAATTTCCCGCCGAGGAAGTTCGCAAACTGCTCGGTCCCGGTAGATGGGATGGCGGCGAAGAAGGCAAGGGCGACTTCACGAAGGGCGCCAATTTGAGCGCGTCGGAGGCTGACGTCGTTCTCGCCATCACCAAACCGCGCGACGATTGGAAAGAGGCGATCGCCGCGGCGGAGGTCTATCTCGCCAAGAGCGAAGTCGGTCAGGCCGGCGTGAGCGAGCTGGAAGAGATCGCGAAACTGGTGACGGCGTCGGGGTACGGCGCGGACCGCATCAAGATCGATCCCTCCGTGGTGCGCGGTCTCGAATATTACACGGGCCCCGTCTACGAGGTCGAATTGCTGCTCGAGACCAAGGATGACAAGGGCCGCCCGGTCCGCTTCGGCTCGGTCGGCGGTGGTGGCCGCTATGATGGTCTCGTCTCGCGCTTTCGCGGCGAGCCGGTGCCGGCGACCGGATTCTCGATCGGCGTGTCGCGGCTTCAGGCCGCGCTGACTCTGCTTGGCAAGCTCGACACGCGGCCCGAGTTCGGCCCCGTCGTCGTCACCGTGTTCGACCGCGACCGCGTCGCCGACTATCAGAAGATGGTCGCATCGTTGCGAACCGCCGGCATTCGCGCCGAACTCTATCTCGGCAATCCCAAGAACATGGGCAACCAGCTCAAATATGCCGATCGCCGCAATGCGCCCTGCGTCATCATCCAGGGCTCGGATGAAAAAGCGCGTGGCGAGGTGCAGATCAAGGATCTGATCGAGGGCGCGAAGGCGGCGGCCGCGATCGCTTCCAACCAGGAATGGCGCGAGAGCCGCCCGGCGCAGTTCTCGTGCAGCGAGGCCGACCTCGTCGCCAAAGTGCGCGAGGTGTTGGCGCGGCATGACGTGAGCTGGGGCTAGCCATTCGCTGACGTCGCCATGCCCGGGCTTGTCCCGGACATCTACCTCCTGTTTGATGGCGCCCGTCAATGGCCGGTGTCCGGCCCCAAGGGAGAGAAAAATGCCTGAGATCACTGTCAGCATGGCCGAAGGCCGCACCGACGAACAAAAGGCCGGCATGATGCGCGACATCACCCAGGCACTGGTGAAGAATCTCGGCGTCGATGCCGACGCCGTCGTCATCCAGATCAATGAAGCCCCGCTCCGCCACAAGATGAAGGGCGGCAAGACGTTCGTGGAGCGCGCGGCGGCTGCGAAGAAGTAGCCGGCGCTGGTTCGGCAACCACAAAGGTCGTCCTGGCGAAAGCCAAGGACCCATTACCCCAAGCGGCAGTTGTCGCAGCAGGTCGTGGTTTAGACCGCGCATGACAATGTTGGGTCGGGGTAATGGGTCCTGGATCGGCGCTCCGCTTCGCTGCGCTTGTCCAGGACGACGGGGGGAGGCCCCATGGACGCACGCGACTTCATCAAGGTCGGCATGAGCGCCGAGCGCACGCTGGTGGTGCCGGTGGAGCGCACGGTCGGGCATTTCGTGCCCGGCATGCCGATGGTCTATGCGACGCCGATGATGATCCTGGAAATGGAGATGACGTCGGGCGATGCGATTCGTGCGGCGCTTCAGCCGGGCTGGGTCACCGTCGGCACCGAGGTCGATATCCGCCATCTTGCAGCAGCCCTCGTCGGTGCGACGGTGCGGACCACTGCGAAGGTTTTCGCGGTCGAGCGCCGCGTCATCCGCTTCGAGGTCGAGGCCTTCGAAGGCCCGCGAAAACTCGGCGAAGGGCGCCACGCGCGCGGGCTCGTCAATGTCGAGATGTTCAACAAGCGGCTAGCCGCAGGCTCGAAATCGTAGGGTGGGCAAAGGCGCGCAGCGCCGTGCCCACCATCTTTCCGCGATTGCATTCGAATGGGTGGGGCACGCTTCGCTTTGCCCACCCTACGGCACACTTTCTTACTTCGCCAATTCCTTCGACCGCTTCGTCGCCGCCGCGATGGCGCGGATCATCAGATCGCGCAGGCCGGGCTCGCCCATCAGCACGCCGAGTGCCGCGGCCGTGGTACCGCCGGGCGAGGTGACGTTCTGGCGCAGCGTGCCGGAGGCAAGCTCCGACTGGTGGAGAAGTTCACCCGAGCCGGCGACGGTTTCGCGCGCGAGTTTTGTCGCGAGCGCCTCGGGCAATCCCGCCTCGACACCGGCGCGCGCGAGTTCCTCGGCCAGCAAAAACACATAGGCCGGACCCGAGCCGGACACCGCAGTGACCGCGTCCATCAGGCTCTCATCGTTGACCCATTCGACCGAGCCGGTGGCGCGTAGCAGCGCATCGGCCACCGCGCGTTGCTGTGCGCTGACATTGTTCGCGGCGACAGCCACCGTGATGCCGCGACCGATCGCGGCCGGCGTGTTCGGCATCGCGCGCACCACCGCGCCGCCGCAGACCTCCTCGAGCGAGGCGATCGTGGTTCCCGCCATGATCGACACCACCGCGGTCTTGTCGGAGACGAATGGCTTCAGCTTGGCGCCGGCCTCGCGGAACATTTGCGGCTTCACCGCGACGACGAGCGTCTCGACCTGGCCTGCCGTCGTCACATCAGGATTGAGCGCAATCCCCTTGGCGGCAAGTGCGGTGATCTCGGCCGAGATGTGCGGATCGATCACCGCGACGCGGCGCGGATCGAGCCCGCCCGAAAGCCATCCGGTCAGCATCGCGCCGCCCATCTTGCCGGCACCGGCGAGCAGGATGGTGCCGGTGATGTTCTCGAGAGTGTTGTTGCTCGTCATAGCCGTTGCCACAAACTCAGTGTCGTCCCGGCGAAGGCCGGGACCCATAACCACAACTGGTTTTAATGGATGGAGGTGTTGGCAACAAGCAGCGTGCCACAAGCGAAATCACGCGGTATGGGTCCCGGCCTTCGCCGGGACGACGGCGAGCAGGGAGCGACGCCTTCCTCACGCGCTGGAGAGCTGAGTGCGCTTACGCCTCGCCCACCGTGTCGAACATGGCCGCGTCCATGGCTTCCGTCGTGGACTTGCCTGCCCACACCACGAACTGGAACGCCGGGAAATAGCGTTCGCAGGCGTGGATGGCGCCTGCGAGCATGGCTTCGCACTGGCCGGTGGAGGCGATGAGCCCGCCCGGCAGCACCAGGGCCTGCCGGTGCATGATCATGCCGGTGGTGGTCCACAGGTCGAAGTGCCCGACCCACAATTGCTCGTTGACCGCGGCCACGAGCCGCTGGACCTCCGGTCGCCGCGCAACCGGGATCTTCATGTCAAACGCGCAGGCCAGATGCAGCGCCTCGATCTCGCCCATCCAGGTGAAGGAGATCTGGTAGTCGGTCCATTGTCCCTTGGAGACAATCGTGAGTTCGTCTTCGCCGGAGCGTTCGAACGGCCAGTTGTTGCTGGCAGCGATATCCTCGACCACCGCGAGCGGATGGTTTTTGGAATCGATGGTGCCTTCGAGCAGGGACATGCCGTCTCGACCTCTTGCCTTTTTGTTGTCTTTGATACGCACGCGGTTGGTCCGGCGCGCGCTCCCTTAAATCTTGCTAAGGCGATCCATTCGGATCAGCGCGGGCTTGTCGCGGATCAACTGATGTGATTTGCGGAATCTGCGCAACTGGCTGCCGAGTCCGTCCACAAGTCAGGACTCGTTCGTCCACAGCTCATCTCCGCCACAATTATTAACGCCGGTGAGGCCGAACCGGATGGAGAAGAACAAACCGGAATCGGATTCGCCAAAGGCCTGCCAATCGCTAATTCCGTCGCGTGCCCCCTGGACCGCCATGGCGGCATGGGACCATGCGGTTTTCCCATGCGGAACCCGCTTGCCGCGGCCCCGAACCGGCGTCATATTCCGGTCAGGCCGTTCATCCCGGGCGGCCGATGTTCTCAGGGCGGGGTGAAAGTCCCCACCGGCGGTAAGGGCCGTAAGGCCTAAGCCCGCGAGCGCCTTCCTCAAAGCCTTGCTGAGGGGAAGGGTCAGCAGATTCGGTGCAACTCCGAAGCCGACGGTTAAAGTCCGGATGAAAGAGAACGGTCGGTGGCAGACGCATCGCAGGATGCGGCTGTTTGTCGTTCCGTGTGCCCTGATTCTGGTCCTTAACTGAGGAAAGCCATGAATCAGATGTTGCAAGATCCCCAAGCCGAAACGTCCCAACCAACTCAAACGCCACCGCCGGTTCCGCAAGATCCGGTGCCCGACCATCCGCGCTTCGCGAAACCGCAGCGGGTGGCCTTCGTGCAGGCCTGCTGGCACCGCGACGTGGTCGAGGAGGCCCGCATCGCCTTCGCGAAGGAGGCAGAAGCGCGCCACCTCAATCATGTCGACGTGTTCGAGGTGCCGGGCTCGTTCGAGATCCCGCTGCATGCGCAGATCCTGGCCAAGACACGACGCTACACCGCGATCGTCGCGGCCGGCCTCGTCGTCGACGGCGGCATCTACCGCCATGAGTTCGTCGCCGATACCGTGATCAAGGCGTTGATGGACGTGCAGCTGCGCACCGAGGTGCCCGTGTTCTCCGCGGTGCTGACGCCGCAGCAATTCCACGAGACCGAGGTGCACTACGATTTCTTCCGCAAGCATTTTGCCATCAAGGGCGTCGAAGTGGCAGCCGCCTGCGCGGAGACACTGCTCGGGCTCGAACGCCTGCGCGGCCAGGTCGCCGCGGGAATCGTGTAACGCAGCGCAACGACCATCCCTCATCCCGAGGGGCGCGAAACGCGTCTCGAAGGATGAGGGCGATCGCCGCCGTCATCACCCCAGTGACACCCCCGCTTTGGCGCGGCTGATCCCAAGCGTCAGGATGCGCTGCAGGAGAGCCGGATATTTCAGTCCGTCATGTAGAGCGGCCGTGGCGAACTCCTGGCTCTTGGCGATCTCGGGATTGGGATTGGCTTCGATGAAATATGGCGTGCCGTCGGCAGTGAGACGAAAATCGATGCGCGCATAGCCGTCGAGGCCGAGCACCCGGTAGATGCGTTTCGCGGCCCGCTGGATCCTGGCGGTCACTTCCGGCGCCAGATCCTTCGCAGGCCCGTCGACGATGCCGACCTTCTCCTGATAGTCGGTGTCGTGCTTGGCCTTCTCCGTGGCGATATGCCGTGACGAGCGGCCACCCATGCTGCCGAATTTCAGCTCCCAGACCGGCAGAACGCGCAAGCGATTGTTGCCGAGCACGCCGACGTAAAGCTCTCGCCCCTCGATGAACTGCTCGGCGATGGCGGCGGATTCGACCCGCTCGTGGATGAAGGCAACCCGCTCGGCCAGCTTCTCGTCGGTGTCGACGATGGAGGCTTGCGAGATGCCGAACGAGCCATCCATGTTCAGGCTCTTGACGATCAGCGGCAGCGCAAGGCGTGTCGGGCGTTTCACCTTGCGGCGCATCGGGAAGACCGCAAAGGCCGGCGCAGCGATCCGGCGGTGATGCACCAGCGTCTTGGACAAATCCTTGCCGCGGGCCAGGGTCAGGCCGCGCGGATTGCACCCGGTATAAGGGACCTTCATCAGCTCGAGATAGCTCGCGATGTGCTGGTCGAAGGCGACGTTGTTGTGGAATTCCTCCAGCAGCGTGAACACCACGTGCGGCTTGAACTCCTCGATCGCCTCGCGCACCGGCTTGATTTCCTCCTGCGCGCCGAGTGGTCGAACCTCGTGGCCGGCTGCGCGCAAGGTACTCACGACGTCGTATTCGGTTTTCCACGCGTTGATCTCCTGCACGGTGTGTCCGTCGCTGGAGTCCGGCGGCACGAAGTCCGGATGCATGAGCACCAGAATGCGCAGACGTCTCATAGCGCGATCCATTTTCGTTGAGACGGGCCAAACATCGTGTGCATCGTCTTGGCGGTCACGAGGACGATGAAGTCGAGAACGAGCTTCTGTTCGGGGCCGACGGCACGCAGATCGAGCTCGCGGCAGCGAGAGATCATCTCGTCGAGCACGGCATCGAGTGTAAGCTGATTCTCGCCCGTCCATCGCGCCACCAGCTGCCTGATATGGGCGCGGTGCCGCCGGATCAGGGCCGAAGCCGGCTTCGAGCGGTGATGCCGTGGATCGGCTGAAAACAGCCGGGACAGATCGCGGTCGTAGGTCTTGGGGGGCGTGAAGGCGTAGAACGCCTGCTTCTTCTTGTAGTGCTCTTCGAGCGTCTGGCTCAGCCGACCCAGCGTATCGACACGCTCCCGCGTCGTGATCAGCGGTCGCTTGCCCGCGATCTCGCCCATCAGTTCGTCGACATATTCGAGCTTCTTCAGCGCCGGCCAGCCGGCGTATCGTGTCCGCCAGTTCGAACGGGGCCGCAGCCACACCGCAAAGGTCTCGGCGAAATCCTCGTCCGGATGGCTCTGCGCGTACCAGAGCCGCAGATGCTGGACATAGCGCCGGCTGGCCGGATTGGGCCGGTAATAGCGCGGATAATGTTTCGACGACGGGCCGAACAGTTGCTGCCAGCGCCGGCGGCGCTGCAACTGGTAGCCGTGCTGTATGGCGTGGCCCGCTTCGTGACGGAGGATGGCCATGCATTCACGCCAGGTTCCGCCCTCGACGTCGAACATCATCTTCTTCTCGAGCTTCATCAGGCGGGGATGAGCGAGATAGAACGGAATGGCGATGCCGGGAACGCCGCCCGGACTGAACCATTCGCTCGACATCCAGGTGTGCGGCCGCAGCCGGATGCCGCGCTCCTGGAGCTCCTCGTACAGCGCGCTGACGCAATCCTCGAGCCAGGTGCCTTCGACCGTAACCCTCAGGCTGGAGAGGCGTTGCTTGAGCAACTCATCATCCGACAGCTTCTCCCAGGCAAATTTCCGGCGTGGCATCGGGCATCCAGAGGGCAGAGATGACTCGGGATTCGGATGATGTCATGGGCGCTCGTTGGCAACAACCCGGGGGGCGGCGGCGCGTGAGGCCGTAGGGGGCAAAGCGACTTGTCCGCCGGAACTCGACGAGCGAAGGCGGAAGCGTGCTCACCGTCTTCATGGCCACAAAAAAGGTGGGCACGGCGCGTTGCGCCTTTGCCCACCCTACGATTTTCCGCAAGCGGCCAGAGGCGAAAACCTCAGTCAAACAGGCTCGACACCGACTCTTCCGCCGCGGTGCGCGCGATCGCGTCGGAGATCAGGCTGGCGATCGGCAGCGTGCGGATGTTCGGGGCCTTGCTCACCGCATCCGTCGGCAGGATCGAGTCGGTGATCACCAGCTCCTTCAGCCTGGAGTTCGTGATCCGGGCCGCCGCGCCGCCGGAGAGCACGCCGTGGGTGATGTAGGCGTAGACGTCCTTGGCGCCCTTGGCGATCAGCGCGTCAGCGGCGTTCACCAGCGTGCCGCCGGAATCCACGATGTCGTCGATCAGGATGCAGGTGTAGCCGGCGACGTCGCCGATGACGTTCATGACCTCGGATTCACCCGCCCTCTCGCGGCGCTTGTCGACGATCGCGAGCGGGGTGTTGATGCGCTTGGCGAGGCCGCGTGCGCGCGCCACGCCGCCGACGTCGGGCGAGATCACCATTGTCCTGGAGAGGTCGAACTTGTCCTTGATGTCGCGCACCATCAGCGGCGCTGCGTAGAGATTGTCGGTCGGGATGTCGAAGAAGCCCTGGATCTGGCCGGCATGCAGGTCGAGCGTCATGACGCGGTCGACGCCAGCCTGGGTGATCAAATTGGCGACGAGTTTTGCCGAGATCGGCGTGCGCGAACCCGACTTGCGGTCCTGCCGGGCGTAGCCGAAATAGGGCAACACCGCGGTGATGCGGCGCGCCGAGGAGCGGCGCAGTGCGTCGGTGATGATCAGCAATTCCATCAGATGGTCGTTCGCCGGAAACGAGGTCGACTGGATGACGAAGGCATCCGAGCCCCGCACGTTCTCCTGGATCTCGACGAAGATCTCCATGTCGGCGAAGCGCCGTACCACCGCCTTGGTCAGCGGCAGGTCGAGACCTTGCGCGATGGCCTGAGCGAGAGCCGGATTGGAGTTGCCGGCGACGAGCTTGATGGAGCCGTTCTTGGCCGACATGGACGCTTCCTCCCGCGCTTTGCTGGACACGATGTTCAACATCAAACAATACCCACTGGAAGCACGGTTACGACGGGCGAGGAAATATCAGGCCGGGGGCTGCAATGGCAACCCGGGGCACTACGTTTTCCCTGCGAAATCCCGAGTCCGGCCAACGGTTTGGCCGGAAAACGGGGCCGTGGTTTCGCGGGGGTTAGCGCTCGGCATAGCCCAGCGCCGAGGCCGGCATGTCGGCCAATGGAGCCTCCGGGATCACGCTCGCCACGGCCGGCCCGCGCAAGCCGGGCGCCGAGTTCGGCGCATCCGGTGTACCGTTGATCATGTTGGAAAGTCCGCTGAATCCGGCCTGGGCGATCTTCCGCAGCACGAGGTCGTCGGCAGCGCCCCAAGGATCCCGGCCGCCCTTGGCCGCGGTCGGTTCCTCGCCGGAAAGGCGCAGCGCCCGCTGCTGGTTGGCGTCGTAGACGTCCCAGACCCAGGCGATCACGGTCTTGCCACGAACGATCTGGGCGGAGAGGTAGCTGCGCACGCGGTAGGCAGCCGTCCCCTCGCGGGAGACCACGGACAGGCTGCGCAGCTTGGATTCGCTGTCGAGCACGCCGACCATGCGGTCGAACACTTGCGGCGGCGGCCCGTCGATCGATTCGAACGCGACTGTCGCCCCCGAGCCGGCGCTCGGCGCCATCGCATAGGAGTTCGCGGCGCCACCGCCACCGGCACAGCCGCCAAGCGCGGCCGTCAGCAGCATGACCGCGAGCACGCGCGAACCCGCGCGGCGCAAGATGAATGACGCGTCCCTCATTATGGAGGGCAGCGATATCGTTAAAACGCATTAACGTCTAGGGCGGGGGCGCCACAGGCCACTATCATCGCGCGCAGGCATCGCCCCGGAATGACACGGGGTTGCCTTTGTGTTCACGCTTCGAGCGCGATCGCGTGAACGTGGCGGCCGTAATCCGGCTCCTTGCGATGTACCGAGCGGCGGTAGCTGAAGAAGCGTTCGTCGGCGTAGGTGTCCAGACCGAGATCGTCGATCATCAGGATGCCCGCGGCTTCCAGACGCTTGCGGATGAAGCCGGCGAGGTCGAACATCGCGTGTCCCTCGCGCACCGACGGGATGAAGAACATGGCGTTGTCTCCATCCGCCTCGATGAAGCGCGCCACGAACTCGTTGCCGACTTCATAACTGTCCTGGCGGATCAGCGGGCCGATCGCGGCGATGATGCGGCTCCGCGAGGCGCCGAGTTTTTCCATCGCCGAAATGGTCTGCTCCAGCACGCCGGTGAGCGCACCCTTCCAGCCGGCATGCGCGCCGCCGATCACGCCCGCATTGGGATCGACGAACAGCACCGGTCCGCAATCGGCGGTGGAGACGCCGAGCGCGATGCCGGGCACCTTCGTCACCAGCGCATCGCCCTTCGGCCGCGGCCCGCTCGGCCACCGAGCTTCGGCCACGAGCACGTCGGGCGAATGGATCTGGTGCAGGCTGAGAAAGCGTTCGGGTGCGACGCCGACATGCTCGGCCATGCGGCGGCGGTTCTCCGCAACAAGGGCCTGGTCGTCATTGGAGCCGAGCCCGCCGTTCAGCGCGGAATAGATGCCGCCCGAGACGCCGCCCTCGCGGGTGAAGAAGGCGTGGCGCAGGCCGGGCACCGCGGACAGCAGCGAGGAGGCAAGCGTCATGAATCGTCTCCGGCGCGTTCGAGATCGCTGAGTCCCGCAAGGCCCGTCAGCCGCGGCTCGGAGATGCCGAGCACCTTGAACATCGAACCCATGCCGCTGCGCCCGGTTTCGGTCAGGCGCTTGAGCGCGATCGAAATGTCGGTGGCGACGTCAGGCGCCGCCTTCTGCATCAAGGCGGCTGCACGGGTCTCGATGCCGACGCGTTTGAGGAAATCGCCCTGCGTCACCGGCCCGTGCACGCGGGCGCCGACGTCCTCCGCCCCGCGCGCGAGCGCCTGGAAGTCGACATGGGCTGTGACGTCGGCCTGGCCCGGCGCCTTCAGGGGATCGGTGAAGGTGTGGCGCGCGATCGCCTGGAAGGTGTCGCCGGCATCGCTGCGCAGATGACCGTAATCGATGATCAGCGCCGCGCCGTCCTGGTCGCGCACGCGGCTGGCGAGCTTCATGATCTCGGCATCGGGCCGCCATTCGAACACGGCCCCGACGGGCGCGGCGCGCACCAGAGGCGGCAGCAACACCTCGAAGCGCGGCGTCGGCTCGGCCGCCGCGCCGAATTGAAGTTTTCCGTTGGCGTCGACCTCGATCACGCGCTCGTGCCAGCCGTTCTCGTGTCGGACCATCTGGTGGATCGGCAGCACGTCGAAATATTCGTTGGCGAGGATGATGCTCGGTCCCTCGGGCACGTCGTCGATGCTGTCGTGCCAGGCGATGTTGCGCACGCCCGACAGCGTCGCACTCTGCCGCTCGCGGAGGACGGGATTGACCTCGACCATGTGGATGTGGAGCGCCTGGTAGAGCGGCGGCAGCACGCGGAGCGCGCGCAGGGCGTCGGCCATCATGGTGCCGCGGCCGGGGCCGAGCTCGATCAGCCGCAGGAATTGCGGCGAGCCCATCTGCTTCCACACCGAGGCGGTCCACAGGCCCAAGAGCTCGCCGAACATCTGGCTGACCTCCGGCGCAGTGGTGAAGTCGCCTTCTCGTCCCAACGGATCGCGCGAGACGTAGTAGCCATAGCGCGGATGCATCAGGCACAGTTCCATGTACCGCCAGACCGGCATGGGGCCCGAGGATTTGATCAGCGCCTTGATCTCGTCGAGTAACGGCTGGTCGGTCACGGCCTATCTTCTCAAAAGGAATTAACGAATAGCCCCTACGGGCTCGGGCGCACCGCGCCTCACTGCCAATACAATAAGTATGAGGCCTACAATAAGCATCGGGATCGACAACAGCATGCCCATGGTTAATCCGCCCCAGAGGAAGCCGAGCTGGACGTCCGGTTCGCGGAAATGCTCGCCGGCGATCCGGCTCAAACCATAGATCAGGATGAAGGCGCCGAGGATCATGCCCGGCCGTTTCAGGGCGCCGAAGCGGATCATGATCGCGAGGGCGGCAAACAGCAAAATGCCCTCCATGCCGGCCTCGTAGAGCTGGCTCGGATGGCGTGGCAGCTGGGTGGGATCATTGGGGAAGATCATCGCCCAGGGCAGCTCCGGGTCGGCGGCGCGGCCCCACAATTCGCCGTTGATGAAATTGGCGATGCGGCCGAGCAGCAGCCCGACCGGAGCGACGGCGGTGGTGATGTCGCCGAGCGACAGGATCGAGATGCGGTTGCGATAGGCGAACCACATCACCGCGACGACGCAGCCGAGGAAGCCGCCGTGGAAGGACATGCCGCCTTCCCACAGCCTGAAAATCGCGGCGGGATGGTCGATGAAGAAGGGCAGGTTGTAGAACAGCACATAACCGGTGCGGCCGCCGAGGATGATGCCGAGCGTGACCCACAGAATGAAGTCGTCGATCTGCACCAGCGACATCGGCGCCGGGCCGCCCCACAGCCGCTCCCTTTTCAGGAGCGAGCGCGCATAGAGCCAGCCGAACACGATGCCGCAGATATAGGCCAGGGCATACCAGCGGATCGCGAACGGGCCGATCTCGATCGCGATCGGCTTGAAGGCGGGAAAGTCGATGAGCAGAAGTTGCATCGCGCCTTCTATGTCTGGACGAGATTGCGGCGATAGAGCGCCAGCAGACGCTCCCAATGCCGCTCGGCGGCGTCGCGGTGATAGGCCGGACGCTTGGGGAAGGCGAAGCCGTGATGGGTGCCGGGATAGATCTCGACTTCGGCTTTGGCGCCGCTCATGCCCTGCTTCACCTTCTCGATGATCTCGGCGGGCGCGTAGATGTCGGTCTCGGCGCAGGCGAAGTAGAGTTCGGCCTTGGTCTTGGCTGCCGCCAGATGCGGGCTGTCGTCCTGGTCGGTTGCGAGCTGGGTGCCGTAGACCGAAGCGGCGGCCTTGACGCGATCGGGAAAATGCGTGGCGGCGTTGACGGCGTAGCGGCCGCTCATGCAGTAGCCGACTGTACCGATCAGTTTGGTGTTCGCGGCCGCCTGGCCCTCGGCATAGGTGAGCAACGCCCGCGTGTCGTCCATGATCATGGGGATCGTGAGCGATCCCATCAGCGCGAACATGCGCTTGCGTTCCGGGGCGTTCGGATCGGCCGGCAGCGCGCCGAGCTCCATCACGCCGGAGCGGTAATAGAGGTTCGGCAGCATCACGTAATAGCCCGATGTTGCGAGCCGGCGCGCCATGTCGCGCAGCTCTTCGCGGATCGCCGGCGCGTCCATGTAGAACAGGATGACCGGAAACGGCCCGCCGCGTTCGGGATGGCTGATGAAGGTTGCGGTGTGACCGTCCTTGGTGGGGATCGCGATCTGCTGATCGATCATCTCGAGCGCCTTTTGTGATTCTTCTTATGCAGGGACGTTGAATACGATTGCAAGGAAACCGGGGCATGACAAGGATACCGCCGATCGGCCCTTGAACCCGCCCAATCGGATTGCCATTGTCTCCCCGCGCGTTCGCGCAGAGTTCATCGAAAGCCGCCAGGAGACCGACATGACCCAGACCAACAACCGGTTTTTCGACGAGATCGGCCGCCTGATGAACGATGCCGCCGGCGCCGCGCAGGGCGTCAAGCGCGAGTTCGACACGGTGATGCGCACCCAAGCCGAAAAATTCCTGCGCGACATGGACCTGGTCAAGCGCGAGGAGTTTGAGGCGGTCAAGGATATGGCGCGCCTGGCGCGCGAGGAGAACGAGGCCCTGAAGGCGCGCATCGCGGCGCTGGAGGCCAAGCTCGGCGGGTAACTCCGCCGGCTCCTTCCGGGCGATCCGGTTCCTTCCGGCCGCCCATTCTCCTTGTTATTTCCGCGTCTTCCGGGTAAAAGCCCGCCACGTCCGCAGCCCCCGCACCCCTGGAGGCTTGCTGCGGCGTATGCCATGGGCCGCGTTGCGGCCCATTAACTTTTGCAAAAACAAGGACTTAACGTTATGGCGACCGTCAAGGAATTGAAGGCGACCGCACGTCCGAAGAGCGGCAAGGGGGCCGCCCGGGCTGAGCGTCGCGCCGGGAGAGTGCCCGGAGTGATCTACGGCAACAACCAGCCCCCGCTGACCATCTCGGTGGACGATCGCGAACTGCGCTCGCGCATCCTCGCCGGCCGGTTCCTGACCACGCTGGTCGACATCGACCTCGAAGGCAACAAGCACCGCGTGATTCCGCGCGACTACCACCTCGATCCGGTCAAGGACTTCCCGATCCACGTCGACTTCATGCGGCTCGGCGAAGGCGCCACCATCCGCATCAGCGTTCCCTTGCACGTGGTGAAGGCCGAAGGTTCGCCCGGCGTGAAGCGCGGCGGCGCCGTGAACATCGTTGCGCATGCGATCGAGCTCGAGTGCGGCGTGGAGAACATCCCGCAGTTCATCGAGGCCGACGTGGGTTCGCTCGAAATCGGCCACTCGCTGCATCTCTCCGACATCAAGCTGCCGGCCGGCGTGAAGGCGCTGACCTCCGAGGACGCGACCCTCGTCACCATCGTGCCGCCGTCCGGCTACGCCGAAGAGCTGAAGGCTGCTGCTGCTGCTCCTGCCGCGGGTGCTGCTGCTCCGGCGGCTGGTGCTGCTCCGGCTGCGGGTGCTGCTGCTCCGGCAGCGGCTGCCAAGGCCCCGGCTGCCAAGGCTCCCGCCGGCGGCGACAAGAAGAAGTAATCTCTCAAAGCTGGCGCGCGGTCCCTGATCGCGCGCCGAGCGAGGGGCGCGCCGCGTCATGCGACTGTTTGTTGGGCTCGGCAATCCCGGCCCGAAATTCGCACGTAACCGGCACAATGTCGGCTTCATGGCCGTCGACGAGATCGCGCGGCGTCATGGTTTCGCACCCTGGCGCCGCAGGTTTCAGGGCGAGACCTCGGAAGGCACGCTCGGCACCGAGCGCGTGATCCTGCTCAAGCCGATGACCTACATGAATGATTCCGGCCGCAGCGTTCAGGAAGCGGCAAGCTTCTTCAAGATCGCGCCGGGCGACGTCACCGTATTCCATGACGAACTCGAACTGCCGCCGGGCAAGGTGCGGGTGAAGATCGGCGGCGGCATCGCCGGCCACAACGGCCTGCGCTCGATCTCCGCCCATATCGGCAACGAGTACCGCCGGGTGCGGCTCGGCATCGGTCATCCCGGCGTCAAGGAATTGGTGCACGGCCATGTGCTGTCGGACTTCGCCAAAGCGGACAACGACTGGGTGGCGACGCTCTGCGACGCGGTGGCCGAGCACGCGGCATTGGTTGCCAAAGGCACGGACGCGACCTTCGCCAACAGGGTGCACCTCGCCATGCAGGCGAAGGGATTTTTGACCAAGGACGACAACGGCAAGGAATAACGCTCGTGGGATTTAAATGCGGGATCGTCGGGTTGCCCAATGTCGGCAAGTCGACCTTGTTCAACGCGCTGACCGAGACGGCCGCGGCGCAGGCGGCGAACTATCCGTTCTGCACGATCGAGCCGAATGTCGGCGAGGTCGCGGTGCCGGATCCGCGGCTCGATAAGCTCGCAGCGATCGCCAAGTCGGGCCAGATCATCCCGACCCGGCTGACCTTCGTTGACATCGCCGGCCTCGTGCGCGGCGCGTCCAAGGGTGAAGGCCTCGGCAACCAGTTCCTCGCCAACATCCGTGAGGTCGACGCCATCGCGCATGTCGTGCGCTGCTTCGAGGACTCCGACATTACCCATGTCGAAGGCAAGATCGCCCCGCTCGCCGATATCGAGACCATCGAGACCGAGCTGATGCTCGCCGATCTCGACAGCCTCGAGAAGCGCGTCGACAATTTGTCCAAGAAGGCCAAGGGCAACGACAAGGACGCCAAGGAGCAGCTCGACCTCGTCAATCGCACGCTGGTGCTGCTGCGCGAAGGCAAGCCCGCGCGCCTCGTCGAGCGCAAGGCGGAGGAGGAGCGCGCCTTCGGGATGCTCGGCCTGCTGTCGTCCAAGCCCGTGCTCTACGTCTGCAACGTCGAGGAAGGCTCGGCCGCATCAGGCAATTCGTTCTCGAAGGCGGTGCAGGACCAGGCTGCCAAGGAAGGCGCCATTGCGGTCGTCATCTCGGCAAAAATCGAATCCGAGATCGCCACCATTTCGCGCGACGAACGCGCCGACTTCCTGGAGACGCTGGGTCTCGAAGAGGCCGGCCTCGATCGCCTGATCCGCGCCGGCTACACGCTGCTCGACCTCATCACCTATTTCACGGTGGGCCCGAAGGAAGCGCGCGCCTGGACCATCTATCGCGGCACCAAGGCGCCGGGCGCGGCCGGCGTGATCCACACCGACTTCGAGAAGGGTTTTATCCGCGCCGAGACCATCGCGTATGAGGACTACGTCGCGCTGAACGGCGAAGCCGGCGCCCGCGATGCCGGCAAGCTCCGCCTCGAAGGCAAGGAATACGTCGTCGCCGACGGCGACGTGATGCATTTCAGGTTCAACACGTAAGACGCTGGAGTTCGTGCCCCGGAAGCGCCCTACCGCACCCCGCCGCCTTGATCCCTGATCGCGCCAAGATGCTCGTTGATGCGGAAGATGATCAGGATCAGCTCGGCGAGAATGCGCGAGAACACGATTCCGACGACGACGCTCGCGATCGACGACAGCAGCATCAGGAAGCCGCCGAACGGGCTGATCGCCATCATTGCGAGGCCGGAGAAGATGCCGGAGAGGCCGAACAGGCAGATCAGCGCGATCACCAGCCAGTAGAAGGTCTTGATGATCGTCGGCGTGATAAAGCGGTCCCATTGAAACAGGTCGCTGAATGAAAACATTGCTCTCCCCAGGGCAATTCAGGTGTTGTCGGGCCTTGCAAATGGATCGTGGCCCCTGCTCGATCCGACTCAAGACCGACGCCGGCGCGCCGAATGTAGCACGAGCCATGCGGGCCGGCGGGTTGAGATTGCCGCAAAGTGCGGCCACAATCTGTCGTTCCCTCAAACCTTTCCCAAGATGACCCTGACCTTCGAAGATTTCCCGCCCGGCCGGTTCGGAACATTCGGCCCGCGCCATGTCACGCGCGACGAGATCGTGGCCTTTGCCGCCGAGTTCGATCCGCAGCCGATGCACCTCGACGAGGACGCCGCCAGCAAAAGCATGCTGCGCGGCCTGTCCGGCTCGGGCTGGCATCTCTGTTCGCTGATGATGCGGATGATGGCCGACGGTTTCATCACCCGCGCCGCTTCGCTGGGATCTCCCGGCGTCGACGAAGTGCGGTGGCTGTCGCCGCTCAGACCCGGCGACGATCTCATGCTCGAAGTCGACGTCGTGGAGGCCCGCACCTCGAAGAGCCGCCCGGAGCTCGGCATCGTCAAATTCAAATGCACCGTGCGCAACGCCGGGGGTGATGCGCTGTGCGAGATGACGTCGCCGATCCTGATCAAGCGGCGCGAAGGGGCGGTCTGATGCCGTTTTTCGAGGAGATCGAGATTGGGCATCGCCGTGAGATCGGCGCCTATACGTTCACGGCCGAGTCGATCAAGACATTCGCCGCAAAGTTCGATCCGCAGCGTTTTCACCTCGACGAGGAGGAGGGCAAGAACTCCTTGTTTGGCGGGCTCGCGGCCTCGGGCTGGCACGTCGGGTCGGCCTGCATGAGCCTGCTTGTCGCCGACGGCCAGCGCCTGGCGCGGGAAGCCGCTTCGCGCGGCGAGGAGGTCGCGGTGTGGGGCCCGTCGCCGGGCTTTCGCGACCTGCGCTGGATCAGGCCGGTGCTCGCCGGCGACATCGTCACCTACGTCAACGTCGTCATCGACAAGCGCAGCTCCGCCTCGCGACCCGGTTGGGGCATCCTGACCGCGCGCACCACCGGCACCAACCAGCGCGGCGAGGACGTCTACGCCATCACCGCAACCGCCTTCGTGCCGATGCGTGTGAACGGCGGTTAGATTCGTTCCAGGATGAACGGCGAAAACAGCGCGCGAGTGTTGCCCCCGCGCTATGGACGCGATTCCGGGTGGCTGCCATAAGCCTGCGCAACATGGTTTTCCCGCGAAGCAATGCGCGGAACCATCGAGTTGCTAACCAATTATGAACCTGTCGCTGTCTATTTGAACGAACTGGGCAGAGTACAGGGGACGAGGACCATGGCAGACCGCGGCGCACTCAAGCTGGTCGGATTCATCTTTGCTACCGCGACGCTGGCCGTGATGCTGGTGGCCGGCATGGTGGTGAAGGGCTATGCCGACGGCGCCTACACCCTGGAAGCTTCGACCGTGGAAGCCGCCCGGTAAGATTTCGTTAACTCCGCGGCCTCCGCCCTCAGCGGCTATAGACGAACGCCAATGTCGCGATCGCAACCGCCAGCAAACCGACAAAACGCAGCATGATCGTGCCGAACTGGTTCGGCGCGGGCCGCAGCGGTATCGGGTCGGTGGTGTCGGGCCGAATGCTTTCCATGAAAAGTCCCCAGGCCCGGCCGCGATGGCAAGAGCGCTTGGCGTTAGTCGCCGGATGGATGCGGGAAGTTCAAACCCCTCCGCTGTTATGCCCCGCCAAAGCGGGGCATCCGGTACGCCGCGCGTCACAGTTCTAGCCTCGCTGCCTCTGGAATACTGGATCACCCGCTTTCGCGTGATGACACTTTTCGTGGGGCGCGTGCGCACCGTCACACACCCCACGAATCAAAACCGCCGCGCCCCTTTCGGAACGCGGCGGCTGGTGATGCGGGATGCAGCGATCAACTGTTGCGCAGGCCGTCGGCGGCGCGCTTCCACTGCGAGACGTTGTCGGCGATCATGCGGGTCGACTTCATCGCGGCCTGGCTGAGCTGGGCGTAGCCGGAGATCTCGCGCTGGACGCGCTGGCCTTCGGCGTGGAGCAGGTCGCGCAGGCTCTCGAGCTCGGAGATCAAATTCTCGATCTCGGCGAGGGAGGTGCCGGCGACGCGCTGGATCAGCGAGTTGACGTTGGTGACGGTGGCCTCCGCGCTCGGATCGAGCGGCGGCGCGTCCGCGGCGGTCGCTGCCGGACGGCGCAGATAGGCGATGTCGTTGCGGACGAAGTCACGGATGCCGGCTTCGACTTCCGTCACTGCGGCAAGGTTGGTGTCGATGGTCTCGGTCTCGGTGGCTTCGGTCTTTTCCGGACGCATGGCGTTCATCGTTATTCCCCTGTTCGCGTTGAGCGCAGCGCGAGTGTCCCCCGCACGACGACGTCGGTCTGGGACTAGGGCGCCGGATTTTGGCCGCAACTTGGCCGAGGTGCGGCAAGGGCGGTCCATTCGGGGGCTTTGCCGTGGCGTATGGTTACCGGAGTCTGAACGCGGCCGCCGCGCCGAAGTGAATGCGCGGCCGGTCGGTGCTCGACTCCCTCGCCCCGCAGGGGGGAGAGGCGAAAACAGCTACCAGCTCTTCTTGAAACCCGCCGTCAGGCTCTTGTTGATCGCCCCTTGCGAGGTTTCGCCGACGGAACCGGAGACGGTGACGTTGTCGAACAGCTTCTGTTCCGCGCCGACCTTGCGCAGCCATTTGTCGTCCGTGGTCGACAGCGACTGGCCCGCGGTGATGCTGGTGCCGGTATCGGTGAGAGTGACCTTGGCCGACTGCTCGGTCTCGTAATTGCGCGTGACGTGACCGCCGACGCCGGGGAGCGCCGTGGTGCCCTGCTGGTTGACGCTGTAGCCGTTCTGCAGCGTCAGCGACGTGTCGCCCGACAGCGGCACCGACTTGATCAGCGAGGCCCCGAGCTTGCTCTGCTCCGCGCCGGGATCGACGCGAGCCTCCACCGCGGTCTTGTCCCAGATCGCGCCGGCGCCCGGCGCGGTCGCGGCCGCCCAGGCGCTGCCGGACGATTGAGGCACGCTGCCGCCATTGCTGGCCTTCTGTGCCAGCAGCTCGGACATCGTCCGCGGCTCGCTCGTCACCGTCATGTCGGCGCCGATGCGGGCGTCCCAGAATGAGGATACCGACTGCTTCACCGTCACCGCCGAGGAGCCGTTGGCGTTGGCGTTCGTCGCCCAGTTCAGCCCGTCCTTGGCGGCGGCCTGCGCGCGCTTCTTGGCGGCGATGATGTCGTTGAGCGTGCCGGCGTCGATCGCGAGCTGGCCCCAGTCGAGCTTGTCAACGTCGATGCCGCTCAGCACGTCGGGGTCGTTGACGTCGGGGGCCTCCGCCGCTTCGGCGTCGTCGTCGGGCGCTGCGGCCGGGCCGGGGGAGAAGGGCGGAATGATCTGCGCCGAAACCGTCAGCACCGATCCCAAGATCAAAGCGGCCGCCAGCATCGGCAGCCTGGTCCAGCCAAACCCTGTCGCGAATTCCATCGTCCTGCCCGTCAGCCCAGTTCCCGCCGAGGATGCGGAACCATCATTGCGAAATTGTGGCGGTTCCATCAGACGCGAACCAACGGGCCGCGCGAAAGGCGCGCGCCCGATGACGAGCTTCTCCACGATTGCATCGGCGGGGCTGGAGGCCAGGACGCGTCGTGGGGTGCTCAGCCATCGGTCCCGAAGTGCGGGGCCCGTTGGTGTTCCGTTCAGCCGACGCTGGTCATCTTCGGCAGATGAATGGCGCGGCCAAGTGCCTGCTCGACCAGATCAAACGTGTCGATCAGCACGCGCATGCTGGTGAGCTTGCCCGCCCTGAACTGGGCAAACTGCGCCACCCGCAAGCTGATCGGCTTGCTGGAATCCAGTGCGGTCAGCGAATAGCGCAGCATCGAGGCGGCGGAATCGACACCGAGCATGATGCTCTCGCGGTCGAAGCGGCGGACCTGGAAATTGTCGGCGAATTGGCGGATGACGTCGAGCACGGCGTCCTTGCCCTGGCGCGCGCCGAGGAACGGAAACATGTCGATCGGCCCATTGAGCGCCCACTCGACGTCCTCGTCGATCAGGGCCTCGATGTCCTCGAAATGCCGGTCGTTGATCGCGCGGTGCAACGCACGCGAGAAACGCCAGAGGCTGTGCTCTGTCATCTTGGGCAGTCCTGAAGCTGGCTTGCGAAAAAGCGAAAAACAACCCCAAGCGCACAGGAAAGATGCCGCGGGGTCGCTCAACTCATTTGTATACGAACAAAATACGTCAATTCGGCCAAAACGCAATTCACGTTTTCGCAATGCACAATTGATTCCGGCGTGTGAGATTTACAATAGAACCCCGTATTTTCCCGGTCCGGGCCGGTTTGGGAGAGAGCTAGCCCCCGTCCACCCGCTCGCCCACGATCAGGGGGCCGATCTCACGTTCCAGCACCTGCTGCACCAGGTCGTAGGAATCGATGATCTCGCGGATCTGCGCCACCTTGCCGCGGCGAAAAGTGTAGAAGACGGCCATGTCGACCTGAATGATGCGGTCGTTGCTGCGCTTCCTGAAGAACACGCGCAGATAGGCCGCGACCGTGTCCCCCTCGGCGACGATCTGCGGCACCTCGTAGCGGATCTCGGCGTATCGCTCCTGCACGGTGCGCCAGAATTCGCCGAGCTCCTGCTTGCCGTGGCAGGGCCCATGTGCGGCAGCACATCGATCGGCGCGTGGGTGAGGAAGTCGACGTCGTCGGTGCAGCACGACAGCGCGGCAGCGAGATCGCTGCGCGAGATGGCGTCGAGCAGATGCAGCACGCGCTGGCGATTGAGCTTCTCGACCGTCATTCCGCCCGCCCTCATCGGCCGTGTGGAGTTCGCGCAAGGCTAACGCGCTGCCTCGGACACCGGCAATCCGCAAACCACAGGGGATATTGCTGACGTATGACGCGCCAGCGTAATGCCAGGTTCATGACTGCAATTTATGGTTGAGCAAGCGCGAGCCTTCACGAATTCGTGCAGGCGTTCGGCTGCATGGTCTAGCGAAGCATCGCGTGCGCGCGCGGGAACCGGGACGGGCCCGTGCCTGTTGAGAGTGCGACACCGCATCCGGAGACATTGATCCATGAAATCCCTCGCCGCCATCGCCGTACTTCTCATCTGTGGCGCGACGTCCGCCGCCAACGCCAAGGGCTGCATCAAGGGCGCCGTCGTCGGCGGCGTCGCCGGCCACTATGCTGGCCATCACGGCGTCCTCGGCGCCGCCGCCGGCTGCCTCTACGGCCGCCACCATGCCAAGGAACAGCAAGAGCAGGAGAGACAGCGGCAACAGCAGAGCCAGGTGAACGGGCAGGGCAAGCTGTAACCCCTGGTCATTCGGGGGGCGCGCGCCTTGTTCCCGCAGAGGAAATGGGCGTGACGCATCTCACATCAGGTCCCCCTGATGGCGGCTGGATTCATCCGCATGTCCTCAGGGAGACGTGCCATGGCCGCCATCGCCAGAGTCAGAAAGTCCAGCCTGCATAACGCGCTCGAAGGCCTCGCGCTGACCGCGACGCTGCAGAGCTTCCCGACCTTCGCCGCCGCCGCATTCCTGCTCAAGCTGGTCGGCAATCACGACCTGGTCGGCGATCCCGGCGTCGCCATCTTCGTCGCCATCGCCTCGCTCGCCCATGCGCTGCTTGCGGTGAGCTTCCCGCATTTGTTCAAGACCGTCTACGAACCGAAGTTCTTCGAGGCCCATCTGTCGCTCGCCGACAAGATCACGGCATGGCGCACCCAGCGGTCGCCTCGCTGCAACTGATGACCACCGTGCTGCTGCTGTCGGTGATGGCGGTGGTGACGGCGAGCCTGGGGTGAGTTCGCGTTCTCATGATTCTCCGACGCCGCCATGAACAACCATGGGCGGCGCCGGCGCTCCGCGCCCCCTTACCTCTTCTTCCACCCACCCCTATGCCCCGGCGCCCCACCGCTCGACCTCGGCGATGGCCCGAACTCCGGCCCTGACTGCCTTGAATCCGTCGGCTGGATGATGCGGCTCTCGCCACCGAACGGCTTCGACGGCAGCGCGCGGTCGCCCCGATATGGCAACGATTCCGGGCCGTGCATCTCGTCGAGATGCGGCTTGTGGATTCGCGAGCCCTTGCTGCCGCTGGCCTTGAGCGCTGTGGCGGCGCTCTTGTTCTTCAGCGCGCTGACCGGCAAATTGGCGGCGTCGCCGTATTTCTTCGCGCCCGCATAGGCTCCGGCCTTGCCCTGCACCGTGCGCTGCTTGACGGTGGGATCGTCGACCACCGCGAGCTCGGTGGCGCGCAGGCGCTTGACCTCGTCGCGCAGGCGCGCGGCTTCCTCGAAGTTCAGATCGGCGGCGGCCTCGCGCATCCTCGTCTCGAGATCGCCGAGCACGGCTTCAAAATTGTGGCCGATCGAGATGACGTCGTCGGTCATGTCGTGGCCGCCGATCTCGACCAGCACGTGATCGCGCTCGTAGACGCTGTTCATGATGTCGCCGATCGACTTCTTGATGCTCTCCGGCGTGATGCCATGCGCCGTGTTGTACTCGACCTGCTTCTCGCGGCGGCGGTCGGTTTCGGCGATGGCGCGCTCCATCGATCCCGTCATCTGGTCGGCATAGAGGATCACCTTGCCGTCGACGTTGCGCGCGGCGCGGCCGATGGTCTGGATCAGCGAGGTTTCGCTGCGCAGGAAGCCTTCCTTGTCGGCGTCGAGGATCGCGACCAGCGCGCATTCGGGAATGTCGAGGCCTTCGCGCAGCAAATTGATGCCGACCAGCGCGTCGAACGCGCCGAGCCGCAGATCGCGAATGATCTCGATGCGTTCGATGGTGTCGATATCGCTGTGCATGTAGCGAACGCGAATGCCCTGCTCATGCAGATATTCGGTGAGATCCTCCGCCATGCGCTTTGTCAGCACCGTAATCAGCGAGCGATAGCCGGCCTGCGCCGTGGCCCGGACCTCGCCGACGAGATCGTCGACTTGGGTGCGGGCCGGGCGGATGTGGACCGGCGGATCAATCAGACCGGTCGGGCGAATCACCTGCTCGACGAACACGCCGCCGCTCTCGTTGATCTCCCAGGCGCTGGGCGTCGCGGAGACCGCGATGGTCTGCGGCCGCATCATGTCCCATTCCTCGAAGCGCAGCGGGCGGTTGTCCATGCAAGAGGGCAGCCGGAAGCCATATTCGGCGAGCGTCGCCTTGCGGCGGAAGTCGCCGCGGAACATGCCGCCGATCTGGGGAACGGTGACGTGGCTCTCGTCGGCGAACACCAGCGCGTTGTCGGGCACATATTCGAACAGCGTCGGCGGCGGCTCGCCGGGCAGGCGCCCGGTGAGATAGCGCGAATAGTTCTCGATGCCGGCGCAGCTTCCGGTTGCCTCCATCATCTCGAGGTCGAAGGTGGTGCGTTGCTCCAGTCTTTGCGCTTCCAGCAGGCGGCCCTGGTCGTGGAGCTGGTCCAGCCGCATCTTCAATTCGGATTTGATCGACTTGATCGCCTGCACCAGCGTCGGGCGCGGCGTCACATAGTGCGAGTTGGCGTAGATCTTGATGAATTCGAGCTCGTCCTGCTTGTGGCCGGTGAGCGGGTCGAACTCCTCGATGGTCTCGACGGTGTCGCCGAACAGGTTCACGCGCCAGGCACGGTCTTCATAGTGCGCCGGGAAGATGTCGATGACATCGCCGCGCACGCGAAATGTGCCGCGGGTAAAATCGGCCTGGGTGCGCTTGTACTGCAGCGCGACGAGGTCGGCGATCAGCTGGCGCTGGTCGATGCGCTCGCCCTTCTTCAGGGCAAAGGTCATCGCGGTGTAGGTTTCGACCGAGCCGATACCGTAGATGCAGGACACCGAGGCAACGATGATGACGTCGTCGCGTTCGAGCAGCGCGCGCGTCGCCGAGTGGCGCATGCGGTCGATCTGCTCGTTGATCGAGGAGTCCTTTTCTATGTAGGTGTCGGTGCGAGGGACATACGCTTCCGGCTGGTAATAGTCGTAATAGCTGACGAAATACTCGACCGCGTTGTCGGGGAAGAAGCTCTTGAACTCGCCATAGAGCTGGGCGGCGAGCGTCTTGTTCGGTGCCAGGATGATGGCGGGCCGCTGCGTCGCCTCGATCACCTTGGCCATGGTGTAGGTCTTGCCGGAGCCGGTCACGCCGAGCAGCACCTGCGAGCGGTCGTTGCGGTTGATGCCCTCGACCAGCTCGGCGATCGCGGTTGGCTGGTCGCCGCGCGGCTCATAATGCGACTTGATCTCGAAGCGCACGCCGCCTTCGGACTTTTCCGGGCGCGGCGGCCGATGCGGGGTCCACACCCTGGTGGAGCCGTCGTCCTTGCGGAACTCCGGCCGGCCCTCGCGGATCAGCGATTCCAGCGCGTCGGCGGTGGCCTTGACGCCGAGCGCCTCCATCTTGCTGCGCGGCGGACGAGCCAGGGCTTCGGCATCGTCCTCTTCCGTCGGGAGGCCGAGCTGACGCGCCAGTTCCGGATCGAGCGTCGGTATCGTGGCCGCGGTTCCGTAATTGGCCTGCGGCGCCTCGTCGAAGCCCGCGTCGCGGGCGCCGGGCGGCTGCGGATTGGGCCGCAGCGGCATTGGCCTCGTATTGTCCTGCGGAAACTCTTTCGGCGTCGAGGCCCGCGCGCGATGCGCGGCGGCCTCGCCTCCGGAGCGGCGATCGCGCGAATTGTCCGGCGGCGGCTGCAGTCCGGTGCCCGATCCGAGCCCGGCACCGCCGCGATTGATCGCGGGATTGAGCAACTCGGCCAACGCCGGCCCGATCGGCTGCACGTCGGGGCGAGACGCCTTGGAATTCGGCGCCTTCGCGTTCGGAGCCTTGGCCTTGGGGGATTTGCCGGATTTTTCGGAGGATGCAGGTTTCTTCGCCATGCTCCGAATATGGGGCGAGTCCGCCTCGCAATAAAGAGCGAATGCCCGGCAATGCTCAGACTGCTGACAGCAGGTTGGCAGCAGGCCTTGGGATCTTGCGATCAGGCCGCCGGCAGCGGTCCCTCATCGTCCCCGGCTGCCTGACGCGGCTCGAGGATGTCGAGATGGATGCCGCCGCAATCGGTGCAGCGCATGGTCCAATACTCGCATCCGGCACGGCCGCCGATCACGCGGAGCACCGTGAGATCGCCCTCGCATTCCGGGCAGCTGGACAACACATTGCGGGTGTAAATCCTCGGCCGCGGCGTGTCTTCGAATTCGATGACTGACATGACCGATTTCCCCCTTTGACCCTGCGCCGTTCCTTGGTTCGCCTGCAGTCCCGCTCGCTTATTCGTCGTCGCTGTCGTCGGCCCGCCGGCGGAAGCGATCGATGTGGTGCTTGGCATGGGCAATCGCGGCATCGGGATCAGGCCAGGCGAAGCCGACTTCCATGGCCGGAAACAGCACGCCGTCGATGGCAACCGGGCTGAAATCGGCACGCCGGATCCGGGCGTGCCACAGCCCCTGGCCAGCTTCGAAGGATTCGATGTCAAAGCCGTCGTAAAGGGTCGTCATTGCAGTCCCCAAAATGTTTTATTCGAGCGCCTTGTTGGAGGGTCAGGGGACCACGTTTGCGGATTCTGGGATGTGAAGCCGTTCACAAGCGGCGGGCTTTTTTGCCAAAGTCCGATAGCAGCGTCAGTTCCGCGCGCTGGTGCGGCCGGGCCGCCGGACGGGACGGGCGGCGGGTTCCGACGCCACGCGCATGATCCACCGGCGGAACGCGGCAAAGTCGCGCTGCTCGGTCTGGAAGCTGCGATAGAGCAGGTACCAGCGCATGCCCTTGGGCACCGAGAGCTCGAATGGCGCCACCAGCCGGCCGGCGGCGAGGTCGTCGTCGATATAGGGTCGGATGCCCATGGCGATTCCGAGCCCGTCGGCGGCAGCCTGAAGCGCCTGGCCGTAGAACTGGAACTCCGGTCCCCGCGCGTTGACGCGCGCGAGGTTTGCGGCCTTGAGCCAGATCGGCCAGTCCTCGGGCGAATGCGCGACGCGGATCAGGCTCGGTGCCTTGAGATCGGCCGGGCGCTTCAGCGAGGAGGCGAGGCGGGGCACGCAGACCGGCGTGAGGTCGCCGGCGAACAGCGGCTCGGCCACCAGCCCCGGCCAGTCGCCGGTGCCGAGCTGGATGCCGCAGCTCCAGTCCTCGCCGAACGGCACCGACGCGCCGCCGGTGGTGAAGCGCACCTCGATGTCGGGCTCTTCGCTGCGAAACTCCGACAGGCGCGGGATCAGCCAGCGCATCGCAAAGGTGTGGCCGATGCCGATGGTGAGCACGCGGACGCTCGAGGGCGCCGTCACCTGCGCGGTGAGGCTTGCGAGCGCATCGAAGATCGGCGTCAGCCCGCTCTGATAGGCGCGGCCCGCCTGCGTCAGCAGCAGCTTGTTGGCCTTGCGCTCGAACAGCGCGACGCCGAGCCGTTCTTCCAGGATGTGCACCATGCGGCTCACGGCGGCTGCCGATACGCTCAGCTCGAGGCCGGCCGCGGCAAAGCTGCCGGCCCGCGCCGCGGCCTCGAATGCCTTGATGCCGTTGAGAAACAGCAAGCGCCGCAAATGCCCGACCCTCAGGAAAGCTGATGCCAGGCCAAGATAACTCAGTTTGCGTAGACGGGGCAAGCGGGGCACGTTTCCTTCGCTTCGCGCCGCGAGCGGGGAGAAGGTCGGGAGATTTTTACGTGACGCCCATCATGATCGCTGCCCTTGGATTGCTGATGGTCGGCACCGCGTTCCTGTCGGGGCTGTTCGGCATGGCGGGCGGGCTGATCCTGATCGGCGTGCTGCTGGCCTTGATGCCGCTGCCGACCGCGATGGTGCTGCATGCGATCACGCAGATGACCTCGAACGGCTGGCGCGCCTTTCTCTGGCGGACGCATATCCGCTGGCGCCCGGTCGCGAACTATATGGTCGGCGCGGCCGTCGCGCTCGCGGCGTGGTCGCTCACGCGCTACGTACCGGACAAGCCGGTCGCGCTGCTGCTGCTCGGGATCACGCCGTTCATGGCCCGGCTGCTGCCCGCCAACATCAAGCCGGATCCCGACCGTCTCTGGCAGGGCACCGTCTACGGCACGATCTGCATGGGCCTCATGCTGATGACCGGCGTGTCGGGGCCGCTGCTCGACACCTTCTTCCTCGGCGGCGATTTCGGCCGGCGCGAGAAGGTGGCGACCAAGGCGATGTGCCAGCTCGTCAGCCATTTCAGCAAGCTGATCTATTTCGGCGGCGTGATCGACCAGGCGGCGACGCTCGATCCCGTGCTCGCGGCCGTCGCGATCGCAGCACTGTCGCCCGAAATGCAGAGGAGATGATGATGATCGACTGCGTCGAGAACCGGCTCCTCACCTCGCGGCGCGGCCTCCTGCTTGGCGGCGCCTCGTTCGCGGCCTGGGCTTACTTGCCGAAATTCGCGCGCGCCGCGGATGGCCGCGATCCTCGCCTGATCGTGGTGATCCTGCGCGGCGCGCTTGATGGGCTTTCGACCGTCGCGCCCGTCGGCGATCCCGATTATGCCGGCCTGCACGGGGCGATCGCGCTCACGGCGGACGGTGCGCATCCCGCGATCATGCTCGATACTTTCTTTGCGCTGCATCCGGCGATGCCTGAGTTCGCACGCATGTATCGCGACAGGCACGCCGCGGTGATCCACGCGGTCGCGACGCCCTATCGCGACCGCTCGCATTTCGACGGCCAGGACGTGCTCGAAAGCGGCTATGCCGGCCCGGGGCGCGTGCAATCCGGTTGGCTCAACCGCGCGCTGGAAGCGCTGCCGCGCGGCGAGCGGGTGTCGAGTGCTCTTGCCGTCGGCCCGACCACGCCGCTGGTGCTGCGCGGCAATGCGCCGACCGTCGGCTGGGCGCCGGTGGCGCTGCCGCAAGCCGATGACGACACCGCAATGCGTCTGGTCGAGCTCTATCGTCACCGCGATCCCGCGCTGGCGGCTGTGCTGTCGCAGGGCCTTGCGCTGGAAAAGGCCGCGAGCGGCGACGACATGAAGCCGAAGCCGGGCAACGCGGTCGCGCAGATGCGGCAGGTCGCGCGCGGCGCCGCAAAACTGATGGCGTCCGACGACGGCCCGCGCATCGCGGCGCTCGCGTTCGATGGCTGGGACACGCACGCCAATGAAGGCGGCCCTGTCGGTCGCCTCGCATTCCTGCTCGGCGGGCTCGACGGTGCGCTCGCCGAGTTCGAAAGCGGCTTAGGGGAACGCTGGCGCGACACCGTCGTCGTGGTCGCCACCGAATTCGGCCGCACCGCGCGCATCAACGGCACAGACGGCACCGATCACGGCACGGGAACGATCGCGCTGCTCGCCGGCGGCGCGGTGAAGGGCGGCCGCGTCATCGCCGACTGGCCCGGCCTCAAGCCCGCCAACCTTTTCGAGGCCCGCGACCTCAAGCCCACCACCGATCTGCGCTCCGTGATCAAGGGCGTGCTGCAGGGCCAGTTCGGCCTGTCGGATCGCGTGCTGGCCGAGACGGTGTTTCCAGATAGCGCAAGCGCACGTCCGATGAAGGGGTTGGTTGCTTAACCTACGATTCCGGGGCCCGCACCTTGCGGCGCGTCCCGGAATGACGACATGATCGGCCGAACGTCAGGAGACCATCACCCATGTACATCGCCATGAACCGCTTCCGCGTCGCCAAGGGCTCCGAGGCTGCTTTCGAACAGGTCTGGCTTTCGCGAATACTCATTTGGACAAGGTGCCGGGCTTCGTCGAGTTTCATCTGCTGCGTGGCCCCGAGCTCGAGGATCACACGCTGTACGCCTCGCACACGGTGTGGGCGAACCATGCGGCGTTCGAGGCCTGGACCAAATCGGATGCCTTTCGTGTCGCGCACGCGCGGGCCGGCGACACCAAGCCGACCTATCTCGGCCATCCCCAGTTCGAGGGCTTCGAGGTGATGCAGACGGTGGGGCGCGGCGCCAAGTAGCGCGCGCCGCCGCAAAGATCAGCCCAGCGTGATCTTGTCGATCTCCGCCATCTCCTCCGCACCGAGTTTCCACGCAATCGCCTTCACGTTCTCCTCGACCTGCGCGACGCGGGTGGCGCCGGCAATCACGCTCGACACTTGCGGGCGCGCGGCGAGCCAGGAGAAGGCGAGCTCGAGCATGCTGTGCCCGCGCGCTTTCGCAAATGCCGTGAGCTTCTCGACGATGTCCTCGTTGCGCGGCGTGACATAGCGGTCGCGTAATGCCGGTACCTTGCCGAAGCGCGTATCGGTCGGGGCGGCCGCGCCGCGCTGGTACTTGCCGGTGAGCAGCCCGCTTGCGAGCGGGAAGAACGGCAGCAGGCCGAGCTTGTACTCTTGTGCCGCCGGCAGCAGATCCTTTTCGATGTCGCGCACCAGCAGGCTGTATTCGTCCTGGCAAGAGACGAAGCGGCTGACATTCATCGCGCGCGCGGTGAACTCGGCCTCCGCTAGGCGCAGGCCGGAAAATTGGAATTGCCGATGTAGCGCACCTTGCCTTGACGGACGAGATCGTCGAGCGCGCGCAGCGTCTCCTCCATCGGAGTCAGCGGGTCGTAATCGTGCTGCTGATAGAGATCGATGTAGTCGGTCTTGAGCCGCGTCAGGCTCGCCTCGACTGCGTTCATGATGTAGCGGCGCGAAGCGCCCTGCTTGGTTCCGTCGGCCGCCATCGGCTTGGAGAATTTGGTGGCGAGCACGATCTCCTTGCGGCGGTCGCCGAGCACGGTGCCGAGCACCGTTTCCGAACCGCCCATGCCGGCATAGATGTCGGCGGTGTCGAACAGCGTGATGCCGAGATCGAGCGCGCCGTGGATCACCTTGCGCGAGGTCTCCAGGTCCGTGCGCTGGCCGAAATTGTTGCAGCCAAGCCCGACCGCAGACACGCGCAGGCCGGAGGCGCCGAGATTGCGAATTTCCATGGGAGATCCCCGTCGGAGATGGGCAGGGGCGCATTGTGACCGCGGTGCCCCGCCGCAGCAAGCCGTGCGCCGCGTTGCTGCCATGCTGACAAGGCTGCCGACAAGGACTGCCGACAAAAAAATGCGGCCCCTGTCAGACGCGGCGACTGACGGGGACCGCTTTGGGGCGCTTGATCGGTGACGGGGGGCTGACCAGACGCAGCTGCAGCCTAGTCCCGCTATGTTACGCGCAGGTGACAGACAGAGTTATCCACAGGCGGCGCGATCGCGAGGATCAGAAGATCTTGCGATAGACGATGAACCCGGAACGCTCGGCGACCTTGTCGTACAGGCGCTGCGCCGTCACGTTGGTCTCGTGCGTCTGCCAGTACACGCGCGGCGATCCCATGAGCTTTGCGCGCTCGTAGACGCCGTGGATCAGCGCCGAGCCGACGCCCTTGCCGCGCGCGGCCTCGGTCGTGAACAGGTCCTGCAGATAGCAGGACGGCTCGATCGCGGTGGTGCTGCGGTGAAACAGGTAATTCGTCATCCCGAGCAGGCGGCCGTCACTCTCGGCGACCAATCCGTGCACCGGCTCATAGGCATCGAAAAAGCGCTGCCATGTCACGCGCGTGATTTCGGGCGAGAGCGCGGTCGGACCGGAGCGGCCGTAGAAGGCGTTGTAGCCGTCCCACAGCGGCAGCCATTGATCGTAGTCCTGCCTGGTGACGGGGCGAATGGTGAGCGACATATGAAATTCCCGCGATCGATGAGGCGTCCTTCATACGTGATGATGGACGTGCTGATCAATCGCGCATCACTCCGCGACGCGCAGATACCGGATCAGCTTGCGGCCCGCGGGATCGCGCAGCGAGCGGTAGTAGTCGGCGCGGGACGGCGCATCGGTGTGGCGCACGAGGTCGGTCACCGGCGTGTAGCTCAGCATGCGGCCGCCGTCGGGCAGCGCGGCACAGACGAAGCGCAACACCTCGCCATTGCGCAAGGCGATGTTGATCGGCGTGGCATCGCCGATCCGGACCATCTCCATGCGCTGAGCGATGAAGGTGCCGAGTTCGTCCTCGGGCAATTCGAACGCGCCGGTGTCGCGGCCGTGATACATCAGCGCGACGAACGGCGGCTTGCCGTCGGCGATGTCGTCCGGCACCGCAAAATAATCGCGGAACGCGCGGTTGATGAATTCGGCGCGCGTCTCGGCATCGAGCAGCACGATGCCGATATCGACCTGGTCGAGCGCGGCCGACAGCCGCGCGGCGATGGCGTGACTCCGACGCTCGGCGGCAAACGTGCCGAGCAGCCGCTGGCGCATCAGGCCGGTGATGCCTGCGGTGCCCGCGGCCGTCGCGGCCAGGAGGCCGAGCTGGATCATATCCGCCGTGGTAAGGCCTGCAACGCCGTGCCGGCTGAGGAGCAGCAGTGCCGCGCCGATGACGGCGATGGCTGCGCTGGCGACGGCGGAAGCGGGACCCGAGAGCGCGCCGGCGAGCGCCACGATGCAGACGAGCAGCGGCGCGGGCCAGGGAGTGGGGACGAAGCGATCGAAAAACACCGTCAGCAGCAAAGTCGCTGCCGTCAGCGCCGGACCGGAGATCGCACGCCATCCCAACCGCATGGGGCTGTCTCGCTCCTTCCTGAACGAGGTAAGGCGGCAACACTGACCGTACATTGCGCCATTGCGATGCGGTTTCGCGCGGTGTGCTTAAGGTGCGCTTTGGGTCTCGCGCAAAGCTTTCGGATGATTTTAGACCAAGTGCGCGTGCTTGAGACGTTGTTGCAGCGCGGGCGCATTCAGCTTCGACGTCCCCTGGCCCTTGCGCGTGCCGACGAAGATCAACAGCGATGCCGCGACCAGGATGGCCGCGGTCAGGGTGATTGCAACGATGACCACAGGTGATTTCATCGACGTCCTGTCGCGATGCCGGTCGGCGCGGGCCATGCGGCGCCTTGAAGGCGGGTCCAGGATGAAGCGGGAATCAGACCGGCAGGCCCATCGCCATGGTCGCCTTGGTCGACAGCACCGTCAGGGTGACGATCAGGCACAACGAGAGCGCGGCGACGGCGAGCGAGGCCGCGACCGCGTTGGTCAGCCGGGAAGACGAAACGGTAGCGGGTGGGCCCTGAAAGCCTGCCGTGCCGGACGCCCGAATTATGGTCTAAATCCTTCAACGCGCGAGCGAATCACCCGCGACATCGAACAATTTCACTGTTGCAATCGGCAATATTGCGGCGGCCAATCGAGCGAAAATGGCGAGATTGCGGCAATGGTGACCTTTATGCCCGCTATTTGCCAGAGCTCGCCCCTCAGGCACCAGCGGCGATGCTGGCGGGGTCCTCGATGTCGGCCGGCCGCCAGTCCATTGCGACGTAGCCAGGCGCCGCTTCCACGCGCTTCAGCCAGTCCCGGATCGCCGGGAAGGTCGAGAGGTCGAAGTCGCAGCGGTCGGCGAGGTGGGTATAGCCGTACAGCGCGATGTCGGCGACCGTGAGCTGGCGGGCGGCGAAATAGGCGTTGGTCCTGAGATGATTCTCCATCACCTGGAGCGCGCCATAGCCGCGCTCCATCCAGTCCTCCAGCGAATGAGTCTGGAGGTCGCGGCCGCCCCTCACCAGCGACAGCCAGAAATAGGCCGCGCCGATGTTCGGCTCCAGCGCGTGCTGCTCGAAGAACATCCATTGCAGCGCGTCGGCGCGATCGATGCGGTTCTCCGGCGCGAGCGGCGTGCCGACGGCGACGTACCAGAGAATGGCGTTGGACTCGGCGAGATAGCGATCGTCGCCGACCTCGAGCAGCGGCACCTGGCCGGATGGGTTCTTGGCCAGGAAGTCCGGGGTGCGGCTCTCGCCGCGCAGAATGTCCACCTCGACCGCTTCGTACGGCAAGTTCAGCAGCGCCAGCGCAAGGCGGACCTTGTAGCTGTTGCCCGAGCGCTGCATCGAATAGAGCTTGTACATTCTGGGGATGATTCCGGACGACGGGAGGGCGCGGCGCTTGTTGCCCCGCAACGCGGCTAAACAATGATGCCGATGCGAATCCGCCGCAAGACCCGGCCAATAGAAAAACTCGAAAACCCTACCGCATTGCAATGCGGCGGAAGATCATTTCCGTGCGACCATCCAACTCAGTTCACGCTTGCGTCAACGCGCAAGTGCGTTGCTCGACGCGATCGTGTGCGAGCACCGCGGTCGCGTCTTGGGCACTGAAGCTTCCGCATCGTCATGGCCCGCAAAATTGCTCCGAGGGCACGCGTTGTCGGATATAAGGGGTTTGCGCGGCAAAGTTACGGAATATTGCGGGAAATCGCGGCTCGAAACGCCAGACACGTAAACTTTTGCGGGATCGGACCGAAGTTTCTTGCGGTGCAACGGCACTCGTTTTAGGGTGGTTCATTCCCACAATCGGAGTCGTGAAGCCAAAGGGCTCACGACGCTTGTCAGGAGATGACGATGTCCTTCCTTGCCGCTGCGCTCGACCGTGTGAAGCCGTCCGCGACCATCGCGGTCACGGATAAAGCACGTGCGCTGAAAGCGGCGGGCCGCAACGTCATCGGTCTCGGCGCCGGCGAGCCCGACTTCGACACGCCCGCGAACATCAAGCTGGCCGCGATCCACGCCATCGAAGCCGGCAAGACCAAGTACACCGCGGTCGACGGCATTCCCGAGTTGAAGGAAGCCATTATCGCCAAGTTTCAGCGCGAGAACGGCGTCGTCTACAAGGCGAACCAGATCATCGTCGGCACCGGCGGCAAGCAGGTGCTCTACAACGCGCTGATGGCAACCATCAATCCGGGCGACGAGGTGATCATCCCCGCGCCGTACTGGGTCAGCTATCCCGAGATGGTGGCGCTCGCCGGCGGCGAGCCGGTGCCGGTGGTCTGCACCGCCGCGACCGGCTTCAAGCTCCAGGCCGAGGCACTCGAGCGCGCGATCACGCCGAAGACCAAATGGGTGATCCTGTGCTCGCCGTCGAACCCGACGGGAGCTGCCTACACCAGGACCGAGCTGAAGGCGCTCACCGACGTGCTGGTCAAGCATCCGCATGTGTGGGTGATGACCGACGACATGTACGAGCACCTCGTCTATGACGACTTCCAGTTCACCACGGTCGCGCAGGTCGAGCCGAAACTCTACGACCGCACGCTCACCGTGAACGGCGTGTCGAAGGCCTATTGCATGACCGGCTGGCGCATCGGCTATGCCGGCGGTCCGGCGCAGCTCATCAAGGCGATGTCGACGATCCAGTCGCAGTCGACCTCGAACCCGTCGTCGATCGCGCAATGGGCCGCGGTTGAGGCGCTGAACGGTCCGCAGGACTTCATCCCCGCCAACAACAAGGTCTTCAAGGAGCGCCGCGATCTCGTCGTCTCCATGCTGAACCAGGCCAAGGGCATCGAGTGCCCGCGGCCCGAGGGCGCCTTCTACGTCTATCCGTCCTGCGCCGGCACCATCGGCAAGACCGCGCCGTCGGGCAAGGTGATCGACAATGACGAGACGTTCGTCACCGAACTGCTGGAGACCGAAGGCGTCGCCGTGGTGCAGGGTTCGGCCTTCGGCCTCGGCCCCGCGTTCCGCATCTCCTACGCGACCAAGACCTCGGACCTCGAAGACGCCTGCAAGCGCATCCAGCGCTTCTGCGGCAATCTGCGCTGAACTCACAGACATGAAGTGACATCAAAGGGCCCGCGCAATGCGGGCCCTTTTTCTTTCAAGTCTGCACGATCTGGCGCCACCGGAACTGTTGTGGCATAGACCATCGCGCGGCGTGTGCCGCGCCTCCATGCTCGCATCACATTCATCGCCGGAGATATTCATGCGCCGTTCACTCCTCCTCGCCGGGCTTGCCGTTGCGAGCCTCGTCGCCTCCGTTACGGGCGCCAGCGCGCAATCGCGGATGGTGCAGGTGGGCGTGCTCGAATGCCGCGGCGGCGCCAGCGTGGGCTTCATCGTGGGATCGGTGACCCATCTCGGTTGCGTGCTGCGCGTCGATGGTTTGCCGGACGACCGTTACGTTGCGACGATCCGCAAGGTCGGTCTGGATATCGGCATCACACAGGAGACGGCTTTGGCGTGGGGCGTGTTCGCGCCGGTGAACCGGCTCGGCCCGGGCGACCTCGCCGGCAACTACGCCGGTGCGCAGGGCAGCGCCTCGGTCGGTGTCGGTCTCGGCGGCAACGTGCTGGTCGGCGGCTCCAACAATTCGATCGCGCTCCAGCCGCTCAGCGTGCAGGGCCAGGTCGGCCTCAACGTCGCCGCCGGCCTCGAGAGCCTGGAACTCCGCCCGGGACGTTGAGACTCGGCGCCAGCCGAAGCGCTCCTCCTCAACCTCTCTCCGGGAGAGGAGGAAATACCGACGACGCACCGCAGCGATTTTTGATGCTTGCCAAATCTCGGGGACGGGCAGAGCATCAGCGTTTGCCGACCCAATCATGGGCCGAGCTCCACACCAAGGAGGCGGCGAATGGGACAAGACGTCAGAAGTCCCCGAGGTCCACGGTGCATCGCGCTGGTGGGCCCTTTCCAAAGCGGTAAAACCACACTTCTCGAAGCCATCCTGGCGCGAACGGGCGCAATCCCGCGCGCCGGCAGCGTCGATGCCGGAACCTCCGTCGGCGACGCCACGCCAGAGGCCCGTCATCACAAGATGACCGTCGGGCTGACTGCCGTCACCACGAGTTTCATGGGCGACAGCTACACCTTCCTCGATTGTCCCGGTTCCGTCGAATTTGCCCACGACATGCGCGCCGCGCTGCCTGCGGTCGATGCCGCAATCGTGGTCTGCGAAGCCGACGAGAAGAAGCTGCCGCAGCTTCAGATCATCCTGCGCGAGCTGGAGGAGCTGGAGATCCCGCGTTTCCTGTTCCTCAACAAGATCGACCGCGCCAACAAGCGCATCCGCGAGACGCTCGAGATGCTCCAGCCCGCCTCGCGCGTACCGCTGGTGCTGCGCCAGATCCCGATCTGGAAGGACGAACTGATCGAGGGCTTCGTCGATCTCGCGCTGGAGCGTGCGTTCATTTACCGCGAGCACAAGGCCTCCGAAGTGGTCGCGCTCCAAGGCGGCGATCTCGATCGCGAGAAGGAGGCCCGCTTTTCGATGCTGGAGAAGCTCGCCGATCACGACGATGCGCTGATGGAGCAGCTGCTCGAGGACATCCAGCCGCCGCGCGATGCCGTGTTCGACGATCTCGCCCGCGAATTGCGCGACGGGCTAATCTGCCCCGTGCTGCTGGGCGCCGCCGCACGCGAAAACGGCGTGCTGCGTTTGATGAAAGCGTTGCGCCACGAGGCGCCCGGTATCGCGGAAACGGCAAAACGTCTCGGCGTTCCCGAAACGAGGGACGCCCTCGGCTTCGTCTTCAAGACGTTGCATTCGCAGCACGGCGGCAAGCTGTCGCTGACGCGCATGCTCGCTGGCCATCTCGACGACGGTGCCACGCTGCAAGCCTCCTCCGGAGGGGCCAGCCGCATCTCCGGCATCCTCGCCGTCACCGGGGCCTACGACACCAAGCGTACCGCGGCGGAAGCCGGCGATACGGTGGCGCTCGCCAAGCTCGACCCGATCAAGACCGGCGACACGGTCTCGAGCGGCAAGATCCAGCCGGCAGCGCTAACCGCCGTAGAACCCACTCCGCCGGTGCTCGCGATCTCGGTTGCGGCCACCGACCGCAAGGACGACGTCAAGCTCGGCCAGGCGCTGATGCGGCTGCACGAGGAGGACCCCTCGCTCGTCTTCGTGATGAACGCGCAGACCCACGACACCGTGCTGTGGGGTCAGGGCGAGATGCACTTGCGCGTCGCGAGCGAGCGGCTGCGCGATCGTTTCGGCGTCAAGGTCGCTTCGCATCCCCCCGCGATCGGCTATCAGGAAACCATCCGCAAGCCGATCGTCCAGCGCGGCCGCCACAAGAAACAGTCTGGCGGGCATGGCCAGTTCGGCGATGTCGTGCTCGACATCAGGCCGCTGCCGCGCGGCGAGGGCTTCAAGTTCGCCGAGAAGGTGGTCGGCGGCGCGGTCCCGCGCAACTACATCGGCGCGGTGGAAGAGGGGGTCATCGACGGGCTCGCCCGCGGCCCGCTCGGTTTCCCGGTCACCGATTTGCAGGTGACGCTGACCGACGGCTCCTATCATAGCGTCGATTCCTCCGACCTCGCCTTCCGCACGGCGGCGCGGGTCGGGCTCACCGAGGGCCTGCCGCAATGCCAGTCGGTGCTGCTGGAGCCGATCCATGTGGTCGAGATCGTCTGCCCGACCGACGCCACCGCCAAGATCAATGCGATTCTGTCGGCACGGCGCGGCCAGATCCTCGGCTTTGACACCCGCGACGGCTGGAGCGGATGGGACTGCGTCCGCGCCATGATGCCGGAAGCCGAGATCGGCGAATTGATCGTTGAGTTGCGCTCGGCCACGGCAGGCGCCGGCAGCTTCACCCGCCAGTTCGACCACATGGCCGAAGTCACGGGGCGCGCCGCCGACCAGATCATCGCAGCGCATCAGCACGCGGCGTGATCGGTCTGCCGAAGTAAGGGACGCATCACTGTCTCACTCCCTCTCGCCGTTCTTACGGGGAGAGGGGTGGGGTGACGGGCTTCACAATGGGCGTGGCGAAGGTTGGACTCACGCTGCTCCTCCCAACCGTCAGTGTGAGCGCAGCGACTTGTCCGCCGAAGCTTTAGCGAAGGCGGAAGCAATCCAGTCTTTCCGCGGAGGAATTCTGGATTGCTTCGTCGCTTCGCTCCTCGCAATGACGGTGGAGACGGATGGCTCGCATGGCGAGCTTCCCCTTGCGTTCGGTCGTTTATGATGTATTTTACATCATTGTGCATGCTCCAGACATCATTTATAATCTTTCATACGTGAGGCCAAGGTGATCACGTCGTTCCAGATGCGGGCAGCGCGTGCGCTGCTCGGCATTGACCAGAGGGCCTTGGCGGAGCTCGCAGGCGTTTCGCTGCCGACCATTCAGCGGATGGAGGCGAGCACCGGCAATGTCCGCGGCGTGGTCGAGACCTTGATGAAAGTGGTCGAAGCCTTTGATCGCGCCGGCGTCGAGCTGATCGGCGAACAGGCGCGCAGCGAAGGCGGCGGACGCGGCGTTCGGCTCAAGGAGCCGGGGCCGCCGCGTCGGGTGGGAGCATGATCCCGCAATGATCATGCTCGGGAGCAGTCTTAACTAACGCACCGTCGCGCCCCGATACGCGGCCGCACGATGCATCGGAGCGTTGTGGGCAGCGGAGCATTTTGCTGAAATGAGCATCACAGGCGAACACGCAGGCAAGCTGCACCAGCCTCGTCGGCCGACCTTTACCGAACTCTATCTGCCAAAGCTCGTCACCGTATGGCGCGAGGGCTATGGCTTATCGGATTTCCGTGCCGATGTGTTCGCGGGCCTCACGGTCGCGATCGTCGCGTTGCCGTTGTCGATGGCGATCGCGATCGCTTCGGGCGTGACGCCGGACCGCGGACTCTACACCGCTGTTGTCGGCGGCTTCATTGCGTCACTGCTCGGCGGCAGCCGATTCCAGATCGGCGGTCCGGCCGGCGCCTTCATTGTGCTGGTTGCGGCGACCGCCGACCGTCACGGGGTTGACGGCGTGGTCCTGGCCACGCTGATGGCGGGCCTGTTCCTGATCGCTGCGGGCTTCCTGCGGATCGGCACCTATATCAAGTTCATTCCATATCCTGTGACGGTTGGCTTCACGGCCGGCATCGCCGTCATCATCTTCGCCAGCCAGCTGCGCGATCTCGGCGGGATCACGCTCCTCGCGAAGGAGCCCAGCGAATTCGTCCCGAAACTCGTCGCGCTTGCCGGGGGCCTGCACACCGTCAATCCGTCGGCCGTCGCGGTTGCGATCGTCAGCATTGCCATCATCGCCGGCCTGCGACGCTGGCTGCCGTCCTGGCCCGGTATCCTGATCGCGGTCGTGCTCGCGGCGGTCGCATGTGCCGTGCTGTCGCTGCCGGTCGAGACCGTCGGATCGCGCTTCGGCGGCATTCCGCGGGAACTGCCCTCGCCAGCCTTGCCTGCATTCTCGCTCGCGAAGGCGACCGCCGTGCTGCCCGATGCGATCTCCTTCGCACTGCTCGCCGCCATCGAATCGCTGCTGTCGGCGGTGGTGGCCGACGGCATGACCGGACGCCGTCACCGCTCCAATTGCGAGCTGGTGGCGCAAGGTGCCGCCAATGTCGGCGCGGCGGTGTTCGGCGGCATCTGTGTCACGGGGCTGATCGCGCGCACGGCGACCAACATCCGCGCCGGCGCGCGGGGGCCGCTCGCGGGCATGCTGCATTCGGTTTTCCTGCTGCTGTTCATGCTGATCGCAGCGCCGCTCGCGAGCTACATCCCGCTGGCCGCGCTCGCCGCCGTGCTCGTCGTGGTGGCCTGGACCATGGCGGAGAAGCACGAATTCGCGACGCTCCTGCGCTCGTCATGGGGCGATGCCGTCGTGCTGCTCGCAACCTTCCTGCTCACCATCTTCCGCGATCTGACCGAGGGCATTCTGGTTGGCTTCGCGCTTGGCGCGGTCCTGTTCATCCATCGCATGGCGGAAATGACGGGCATCGAGGAACGATCGCCACTGGTGGCCGCCGATCGTCCCGATGACGATAATGGCGGGCGCGTGCCTTACGACCCCGCACTCGCGGTCGATCGCGACGTGCTGGTCTATCGCATCACCGGCGCGTTCTTCTTCGGCGCGGCCTCGGCGATCGGCAGCGTGCTCGACGGCATCGCCGACAAGCGCAAGGGTTTTATGGTCGATTTCGCCGACGTGCCGTTCCTGGATTCGACCGCGGCCAACGTGCTCGGCCGCGTCGCCGCCAAGGCCCACCGCCAGGGCATCCGGCTGTTCATCACAGGGGCGTCGCCTGCGGTCCGCCGTGCGCTGCTCACCCATGGCGTCACGCCGCCACGCGCGCGCTATCGCGAGACCATCGCGCGTGCGGTCGCCGACATCAAGGGCGGCGCGGCGCTGCCCGCGGGTGGTGAGGCGGGCACGACCTGACGTCGAGCCTCTCCCGAGACGGCCCCGCGCGCTTGACAGCGCCTGCGGGACGCGAAATGGATCGCCTCCGAAACCACCCCAGGGGAGGACGACCGTGACCAAGGCTCCCGCAGCCTGCCTGATCGGATGGCCGGCCGCGCATTCGCGCTCGCCGCTGATCCATCGTTATTGGCTGCGCACGCTCGGGATCGAGGGCGGCTATGTCATCGAGGCGGTTCCACCCGATAATTTGCGTGACTTCGTCCTGCGGCTGTCGCTGCGCGGCTTCGTCGGCGCCAACGTCACCATCCCGCACAAGGAAGGCGTGCTCGAGCTGTCGACGCCCGATGCCCGCGCGCGAGCGGTCGGTGCGGCCAACACGCTTTGGTTTGCAGACGGCGAGCTGCGCTCGACCAACACCGACGTCGAGGGCTTTATCGGCAATCTCGATGCCAGCGCGCCCGGCTGGGACGCAGCCGAAGAGGCGCTGGTGCTCGGCGCCGGCGGCTCCTCGCGCGCCATCGTGTTCGGGTTGCTTGAACGCGGCATCAAGCGCGTCCATCTCGCCAATCGCACCGTCGGCCGGGCCGAGATGCTTGCAAGGCAGTTCGGGCCGAAGGTGCATCCTGTTGCGTGGGATGGCATCGACCACATTCTGCCGCGTGCAAAACTTCTCGTGAACACGACCTCGCTCGGCATGCACGGTCAGCCTTCACTCGACCTTGAAGTGGCGCGCCTGCCGGATGGCGCCGTGATCGCCGATCTCGTCTATGTCCCGCTGGTGACGCCGCTGCTGGCGGCCGCACAGGCGCGCGGGTTGAAGACCGCCGACGGGCTCGGCATGCTGCTGCATCAGGCGGTCCGCGGCTTCGAGCTGTGGTTCGGCCAGCGGCCGCAGGTCACGGCCGAGCTGCGTGCGCTGGTCGAGGCCGATCTCACAAAGACTTGAGAGAATAGCGCGTAATCTCCGGAGTTCTATGTCCGTAGGGACAATAGGGCGCAATCGGAGACCATCATGTCTGTTCAACGTGCAACTTTCACACGTCCGCTCATCGCCGTCGCGATGGTGGCCGTCTCGACCCTCTCGGCCCTTGCGCAAAGGGCGCCGGTGCCGACGCGCGTGCGAGGCACGATCGAAAGCGTCAATGGCGACACGATGCAGGTCAAGGCGCGCAGCGGCGAGGATGTCAAGCTGCACATCGCCTCCGACGTGAACGTGTCGGGCATTACCAGGATTTCACTTGCCGACATCAAGCCCGGCTCCTTCGTCGGCGCCACCACCGTGCCGGGACCGGACGGAGGCGCGAACGCGGTCGAGGTGCACGTGTTTCCGGAGAGCATGCGCGGCACCGGCGAGGGCTCGCGACCCTATGACCTCAAGCCCAATTCCAGCATGACCAATGCGACCGTGTCGGAGAGCGTGGTCGGCAATGACGGCCATACGCTGCTGGTCAAGTACAAGGACGGCGAGAAGAAGGTGTTCGTCGCCGACAATACGCCGGTGGTGACCTTTGTCCCCGGCGACAGATCCGATCTGAAGGCCGGCGCCAAGGTGATCGCCTTCATGAAGCAGCTGCCGGACGGCTCATTCGAAACCAACCGCGTCAGCGTCGGCCGCGACGGCCTGACGCCGCCGATGTAAATGGAGAATAACAACATGTCGAAGAGAACCTGGATATCACGCCTCGGCGTGGCCGCGTTCGCCGCCTGCATCGTCACGTCATCCGCCCTGGCGCAGCAGACGCCGACGGTCCGCATCCGCGGCACCATCGAGAGCGTCGACGGCAACACGCTCGGCATCAAGACCCGCGAAGGAACCGACGTGAAGGTGCGCATGACCGACAACGTCGCCGTCTTCGCGGTGGTGAAGACGTCGTTGTCGGAGATCAAGGACGGCTCCTATATCGGCGTCACCGGCCTGCCCGAGCCCGACGGCACCCAGAAGGCGATCGCGGTGCACATCTTCCCCGAAAACCAGCGCGGCGCGGCCGAAGGTTTTCGTCCCTGGGACGCGCGCGCCAACTCGACCATGACCAACGCCACCGTGGCGCAGACGGTGAAGGGCACCGACGGCCAGAACATCACGGTCAAGTACAAGGACGGCGAGAAGAAAGTCGTGGTGCCGCCGGACACGCCGATCGTCACCTTCGTCGCCAGCGACAAATCCGAGCTCAAGCCCGGCGCCAAGCTGATCATTTTCGGCGCGGTGAAGAAGGACGATGGTTCGCTTGAGGCCAACCGGGTGAATGTCGGCCGCGACGGGGTGACGCCGCCGATGTGAGGGCGAACGCTGAAATCTTAGGGTGGGCAAAGGCGCGAAGCGCCGTGCCCACCCTACGATTTGCGAATTGGTGGGCACGCTTCGCTTTGCCCGCCCTACGGCACTGCCGCTGCGGTTCACATCGCGATGATATGTTCGTCGATTTCGTCAATCCGGTTGACGCCGCACAGGCCCATGGTGGTGAGCAGCTCCTTCTGGATGATGTCGATCGCCTTGGCGACGCCGGCCTGGCCGCCGGCGCCAAGGCCATAGGCGTAGGCGCGGCCGATCATGCAGGACTTCGCGCCGAGCGCGAGCGCGCGCATCACGTCCTGGCCGGAGCGGATGCCGCCGTCGAACATGATCTCCATCCTGTCACCGACCGCCTCGGCGATCTCGGGCAGCACCTCGATCGATGACGGCGCGCCGTCGAGCTGACGGCCGCCATGGTTCGAGACGACGAGAGCCTGCGCGCCGGTCTTGGCGGCTTCCTCGGCGTCCTCGACGTCCAGAATGCCCTTGATGATCAGCTTGCCCGGCCAGATGCTGCGGACCCACTCGACGTCCTTCCAGTTCAACGACGTGTCGAACTGCGAGGCGGTCCATTCGGCGAGGCGATTGAGGTCCTCGGTGTTCTTCACGTGGCCGGCGATGTTGCCGAAGGTACGGCGCTTGCCCCGCAGCACGCCGGAGACCCACGCGGGCTTTGTGGCGAAATCCAGAAATTTAGACATCGTCCACTCGGGGGGGATCGTCATGCCGTTCTTGATGTCCTGGTGGCGCTGGCCGATGACCTGGAGATCGACGGTCAGCACCAGCGCGGAGCATTTCGCCGCGATCGCGCGCTGGATCAACTCCTTGATGAAGCCGCGGTCCTTCATCACGTAGAGCTGGAACCAGAACGGCTTCTCGACATTGGCCGCGATGTCCTCGATCGAGCAGATCGACATCGTCGACTGCGTGAACGGGATACCGGCCGCTTGCGCGGCACGGCAGGCATGGATCTCGCCATCGCCATGCTGCATGCCGAGCAGGCCCACCGGCGCGAGGATTAGCGGCATGGTCGAGGGCTCGCCGAGGATCGTGGTCGCGGTGTCGCGTTTGGAGACGTCGACCAGAATGCGCTGGCGGAACTTGATCGCCTGCATGTCTTCGCGGTTGGCGCGCAGCGTTTCCTCGGCGTAGGAGCCGCGGTCGCAATAATCGAAGAACGCCTTCGGCACGCGGCGCTGATGCAGTGTGCGAAGATCGTCGATACAGGTGATGTGCTTCATGAACGTTTCCCGGCCCGTCTTGTCGGAAGAGTCTTGTATGGGAAGACTCTTGCATCGGAAGATCGAGGGGTCATCTAGCATGGTTGGATGCACAGCCAAATCGTTTGCAAGAGGAGGGCGCCATGACCAGGCCGCACACCGGACCGACGCCGGAGGAGATCAAGGAGAAGCATGATCTCGAGGAAGCGCTGGAGGAGGGTCTGGAAGAGACCTTTCCGGGCTCCGATCCCGTCAGTGTCACCCAGCCGGCGCCGAGCCGCGCCGACGGCCATGTGAAGCGCTCGGACTAGGTGCCGGTTCCGCCCTGTTCCAGTATCTTCAACGGAATATAATGTTAACAAGACGTTATCGGGGCCGGGAGCCGCCCGGTTCCGTAATGATTCATCATATTTTTTGAAGCCAAGTTAGCCGTGATGGCTCTATAAGACCTCAGCAAATCAGGGATGCGGGTCCCGCTTGGGCACCCGGAGGTTGCGCTGGGGATCCCTGGTTGTTGCGTGGGGGACGATATGAGCCGCAAATATTTCGGGACGGACGGGATCCGGGGCCGCGCCAACGGACTGATCACGCCGGAGCTCGCGCTCAAGGTCGGCCAGGCCGCAGGCCTGGCGTTTCAGCGCGGTGACCACCGCCACAGGGTCGTGATCGGCAAGGACACCCGCCTGTCCGGCTACATGATCGAATACGCGATGGTCGCGGGCTTCACTTCGGTCGGCATGGACGTGCTGCTGGTCGGCCCGATGCCGACGCCCGCGGTCGCGATGCTGACCAAGTCGATGCGCGCCGATCTCGGCGTGATGATCTCCGCCTCGCATAATCTGTTCGAGGACAACGGCATCAAGCTGTTCGGGCCGCAGGGCTTCAAGCTCTCCGACGACGTCGAGAAGCAGATCGAGCAGCTGCTCGATGAGCCCATCGACAAGCGTCTCGCCCAGAGCGCCAGTCTCGGCCGCGCCCGCCGCATCGACGGCGTGCATGACCGCTACATCGAATTCGCCAAGCGCACGCTGCCGCGCGATCTGTCACTCGACGGCCTGCGCGTCGTGGTCGATTGCGCCAATGGCGCCGCCTACAAGGTGGTGCCGGAAGCGCTGTGGGAGCTGGGCGCCGACGTGATCCCGATCGGGGTCGAGCCCGACGGTTTCAACATCAACAAGGAATGCGGCTCCACCTCGCCGGAAGCGCTGTCGAAGAAGGTGCGCGAGATGCGCGCCGACATCGGTATCGCGCTCGACGGTGACGCCGATCGCGTCATCCTGGTCGACGAGCGCGGCCACATCGTCGACGGCGACCAGCTGCTCGCGGTTATCGCGCAGAGCTGGAAGGAAGACGGTCGGCTGTCGCGATCGGGCATCGTCGCCACCGTGATGTCGAACCTCGGGCTCGAGCGCTTCCTTAATGCGCAGGGGCTCGATCTCGTGCGCACGCCGGTCGGCGATCGCTACGTGCTCGAGCAGATGCTGAACGGCGGCTACAATCTCGGTGGCGAGCAGTCCGGCCACATCATCCTGTCCGACTACGCCACCACCGGGGACGGCTTCGTGGCCGCATTGCAGGTGCTTGCCGTGGTGCAGAAGCTGCGCCGGCCGGTGTCGGAAGTCTGCCACCGTTTCGATCCGCTGCCGCAGATCCTGAAGAACGTCCGTCACAAGGGCGGCAAGCCGCTCGACAATTCCGACGTCAAATCGGCGATCTCCGACGGCGAGCAGCGGCTCAACGGCCACGGCCGCCTGCTGATCCGCTCCTCCGGCACCGAGCCGGTGATCCGCGTCATGGGCGAGGGCGAGGATCGCATCCTGGTCGAGGACGTCGTCGATACCATCGTCTCGGCGCTCGGGAACGCCGCGGCCTGAACTCGCAGCCATCCTTCGAGATGCCCGCTTTCGCGGGCTCCTCAGGATGAGGTTTTGTTTCCAGGCGAAGACGTAGACCCTCATGGTGAGGAGCCCGCCACAGGCGGGCGTCTCGAACCATGCAGGCCGCAGTTTGGCCGCGAAATCTGGCGAAGCGCATTCCAGCCATGGGCGTTTGGCGGTGGATCGGTCGCCGCGCGCATCGTAACTAGCTTGTCGCGGCAATCTGCCGCGCCCGCCGGGATGCTCCAGTGAACAAGCCTGTCGTCGTCTCAGAGGAAACACTGACGGAGCCCGTCCTCGTCAGCGACGTCGCACCCGGCGCCAAAAGTGCCGCGGGGCCGGCCTATGTCGTGCTGGCCGGCATCAGCTTCTCGCACTTCCTCAACGACACCATGCAGTCGCTGATCGCTTCGGTGTATCCGATCCTGAAGGACACCTACGCGCTCGACTTCGCGCAGATCGGCATGATCACGCTGGCCTTCCAGTTCACGGCCTCGCTGCTCCAGCCGGTGGTCGGCCACTACACCGACAAGAAGGCGCAGCCCTATTCGCTGTCGATCGGCATGGCCTCGACCTTCTTCGGTCTGTTGCTGCTCAGTGCCGCCCACCAATATCTGGTCATCCTCGTCGCCGCCGCTCTGGTCGGCCTCGGCTCGGCGGTGTTTCACCCGGAGTCGGCGCGCATCGCGCGGCTCGCCTCCGGCGGCCGTTACGGTTTTGCGCAATCGGTGTTCCAGCTCGGCGGCAGTTTTGGCACCTCGATGGGACCGGTGCTCGCCGCGCTCATCGTCGTGCCGTTCGGGCAGGGCAGCATCGCCTGGTTCTCCTCGATCGCCTTCCTCGCGATCCTCATCCTCTGGCGCATCGGCCGCTGGTACGAACCGCAGATCAAGGCGAAGAAGGCGGTGGTGGATCAAGCCCATCCCGACGCGCCGAATTCGCGTCGCGTCGTCGTTGCGCTCCTCGTGCTGGTCGCGCTGCTGTTCTCGAAGCAGCTCTACGTCTCGAGCCTGTCGAGCTACTACATCTTCTATCTGATCGACCGCTTCGGCGTATCGACGCAAGCCGCGCAGATGTATCTCTTCATTTTCCTCGCAGCGAACGCGGTCGGCGCTTTTCTCGGTGGTCCCCTGGGCGATCGCTTCGGCCGCAAGATCGTGATCTGGATCTCGATCCTGGGGGCGCTGCCGTTCACGCTGGCGCTGCCCTATGCCGGGCTCTATGCGAGCGCGGTGCTGTCCGTGCTCATCGGCCTGATCATCTCCTCGACGACGTCGTCGATCATCGTGTTCGCGCAGGAGCTGGTACCGCACCGCTTCGGCATGATCTCCGGCGTATTCTTCGGTGTCGCCTTCGGCATCGGCGGCCTGGGCGCCGCCGTGCTCGGCAAGCTCGCCGACCACACCTCGATCGCGTTCGTCTACCAGGTTTGCGCCTATCTGCCGGCGATCGGCCTGCTTGCGGTATTCCTGCCCAAGCTGCCGCGGCACGCGCGTTAACATATCCTGACTTGCTGCAACGCGGCTTCATACATCGTTAGGAAATGCGGCGACGGCGTCGCATTTGGCGCTGCATTTTTGCAACGCTCGCGACGCCCGCGCGTGCGAGTTGAGAAAAAATCAACCTTAAAAATTAGGGTTAAGTGGCGCTTAAGCATTTGCTGGCATCGTCCGGGCCGTGAGTTTCCAGAACGTGAGGCGCCGTATTGCCTCACCGGCCAAAAGGACGAAGCCAATGCGTAGCGTTAAGTCTCTCCTTGCCGCGGGTGCGGCAACCCTGATCTCCTCGATGGCGTTCGCCGCCGACATGCCGATCGCGGCGCCCCCTCCGATGTACGCGCCCCCGGCTCCGCCCGCCGACTTCGGTGGCTGGTACCTGCGCGGCGACGTCGGCTTCAGCAATCAGAAGACGAGCGATCTCCACTACGGTCGCGAGTCCGCCTATTCGCAGCTCACCTCGTTCAATCAGCAGTCGTCGTTCGACACCGCCGGCATCTTTGGCCTCGGCGCGGGTTACCGGTTCAACAATTGGTTCCGCGCGGACGTGACCGGGCAGTATCGCGGCAATTCGAATTTCAAGGGAACGGATCGTTTCACCGGAACCGCGGGCGGCGTGCCCTACAGCGGGATCGATAATTACAGCGCATCCAAGTCCGAATGGCTGGTCTTGGCGAACGCGTATGTCGACCTGGGCACCTGGTGGTGCATCACGCCGTTCATCGGTGCCGGCGTTGGCGGCGCACGCGTCTCCATCTCGAACTTTACCGATACCGGCATCAACGATCTTGCGTTCTCGACGGCGAGCTTCTCGAGCGCACCAGCCGGTTCGAAGTGGAACCTGGCGTGGGCTGCCCATGCGGGTCTCGCGTACAAGGTCAATCCCAACCTCGTTCTCGAACTGGCCTACAGCTATGTCGATATGGGTGAGGGGCAAACCGGTGTCTTGTCGACCTACACCGGGGCAACCACCGGCAACGTTTTCAAGTTCAAGGACATTACCTCGCACGACCTGAAGCTCGGCGTGCGCTGGAATCTCGACAGCCCGCCGGCCTACATGCCGCCGCTCGTCACCAAGGGCTGATCGTCAGCCTCATCGCTTAATCTCTCTTAACGGCGCGGGATCATCCCGCGCCGTTTTGCTTTGCGTATTTTTCATGGCGGGCGGCGACGAAAGCCTCCGGCGCAACCATTGGTTAAGGTTAACGGGCCATGATCACGAGCGAAAGTTCGAGTTCGATGGAGCGTTCGATGCGTAGGCTTTTGTTGGCGGTGGCGATGTTGGGGACGGTCTCTGCGGCGCACGCGGCCGATCTCTCCGATCTTCCCATCCTCCGAGGCAGCTTCACCGACGGGCTGTCAAAGACGTCCCACAACTGGGACGGTTTTTATGTTGGCGGCCAGTTCGGGTTTGCCACGACCGATGTTGATTTCAGTCATGCTCCGAAGACGATGACCGACTTCATGCTTCGCAACAGCATCCTTGAGGCGCCAGTCGGCGGCTGGTCGCTGCTGCCGAGTAACCACGTGCAGTCGACCGGGTTTGGCGCCTATGTCGGCCGCAATTGGCAGCTCTACGATGCAGTGTTCGGCGTCGAGGCCAATTACAGCTACATGAAGAATATATCGAGCTCGGCAAGTGATTCCATGACACGCATTCTCGACGGTGAGACGGCGCCAACGGGCCATACCTATACCTACGTCACTTCACTCGGTGGTGGTGCTGCGCTAAAGCTGAAGGATTACGCCACCTTCCGCGGTCGGGTCGGTTGGGACGGCGGCGACTTCATGCCCTATGCCTTCGCCGGTCTGGCGATTGGGCGCGCTGAAGTTTCGCGATTCGCGACGGTGTCCTACATCAAGCATGACGACTATGACGAGTCGATTGTCCTGGGCGGTGTTACGGCGACGATCCATCGACAGGACACGATTGACACGGGTACGTTTAACAAGACTGAGCTGCGCACCAACAGCTTCATGTACGGATGGACGGCCGGTATCGGTGTCGAGTACGCGATCTGCAACAACATCCTGGTTCGCGGCGAATGGGAGCATGTCGGCTTCTCGGACGTGAAGGACATCACTGTCGGCCTGAATAACTTCCGCGTCGGCATTGGCTACCAGTTCTGAGTCGCCCGCTTCCTGTTGACAGATTCCTTCCGTCCTGATGCTCTGTCGCCGAATGCGCGGGGGCACCGATGCGGATCTACGGCGATAGCAATTCCGGCAATTGTCTGAAGGTGAAGTGGGTCTGCGACAAGCTCGCGGTGCTCTACGAGTGGATCGAGATCGACACCCGCAAGGGCGAGACCCGTACGCCGCAATTCCTCCAGATGAACGGTGCCGGCCAGGTGCCCACCGTCGCTTTCGACGACGGTCGCACGCTGGCGCAGTCCAATGCCATCATCCGCTATCTCGCGCGCGACAGTGCGCTCATTCCGGGCGACGCCTTCACTGCCGCCAAGATGGACGAATGGCTGTTCTGGGAACAATACAGCCACGAGCCCTATATCGCGGTGTGCCGCTTCCAGCTCGTCTATCTCGGCAAGGACGCCTCCGAGCTCGATCCTGAAAAGGTCAAGCGCGGCTACGCGGCGCTCGATCGCATGGAGCAGCATCTGGCGGCAAACCGCTTCTTCGCCGGTGATGACGTTTCGCTTGCCGACGTCTCGCTGCTTGCCTATACGCGCGTCGCGCATGAAGGCGGCTTCGATCTCGGTCGCTATGCCGCCATCCGCCGCTGGATCGGCGAAGCCGAGACCTTTCTCGGGCTACCCAAGGTGCGTTAGGCGCGCTTGAGGCAGGAGTAACTTTATGAACGCCGAATCTGTCTCCATTCGTCCCGCGCGCCGCGAAGATGTTGCTGCGATCGTGACGATGCTCGCCGACGATCATCTCGGGAGCGCACGCGAGCGCGTGGAAGACCCGTTGCATGCGTCCTATTACGAGGCATTCGCGCGGGTCGAGCGCGATCAAAATATCCAGCTTGTGGTTGTCGAGAGTGAGGGCAGGGTGGTCGGCTGCCTGCAGCTCGCGATCCTGCCGGGTCTCAGCTCGCAAGGCGGCTTGCGCGGTCTGCTCGAAGACGTCCGCGTCGCTTCCGATTGCCGCAGCCGCGGCATCGGCGAGCAATTGGTGCAATGGGCGGTGACGGAAGCGAAAGCGCGCGGTTGCAATCTCGTCGAACTGCTGACGCATCAGACGCGAACAGATGCGCAGCGCTTCTACAAGCGGCTTGGGTTCACGGCGAGTCACGTCGGCATGACTGTCCGCTTTTGACGCAGCACGCTATGAGCCTTGCGCGATCAGCGAAATCGGATCGCGCGTACGTTCATATTAAGAGCTGATAAACCACCGTCACGGCGTTCACGTTGGTGAAGGAACGAACGGTGCTACGGGACGTCGAAACCGGGCTCGATCGGTTCGGGGATTTCGATGACAAGCTATTCGATGATCAAGGTCGGCAACGACTACGTCGTGCAGGCCAATGACAAATGCATTTTGAAAGTCGGCAGCCGCCGCCGCGCCGCGCAATTGATCAGCGATGCCACGGGCTTGCTGAACGCGCTGGCGGTGGTCGATTCCCCCAAGATCGCACCGGAGGCGCCATCACCCGCGCGTGAGGCGCCGGAACTTCCTTGACTGGTCTTCCCGATTCCCGTATCAGCCGCGGCGGGACACCTCCCCCCAACGGGAGGCTTACTATCTGGAAGGGTAGACGATGACTGTAGCGAAGCCCGCTTCGCGGCCGAACATGCCGCATTTTTCCTCCGGCCCCTGCGCCAAGCGCCCCGGATGGAATGCCCAAAATCTCAAGGACGCAGCGCTCGGCCGTTCGCATCGCGCGAAGGTCGGCAAGACCAAGCTCAAGCTAGCGATCGATTTGACGCGCGAAGTGCTCGAAGTGCCCGCTGATTATCGCATCGGCATCGTGCCGGCCTCCGATACCGGCGCGGTCGAGATGGCGCTGTGGTCGATGCTGGGTGCGCGGCCCGTCACCACGCTCGCCTGGGAATCCTTTGGCGAGGGCTGGGTCAGCGACATCGTCAAGGAATTGAAGCTCAAGGACGTCACCAAGCTCAACGCGGCTTACGGTGAGATCCCCGACCTCTCCAAGGTCGATCCGAAGTCCGACGTCGTCTTCACCTGGAACGGCACCACCTCGGGCGTGCGCGTGCCGAACGCCGACTGGATCAGCGCGACCCGCGAAGGCCTGACCATCTGCGACGCCACCTCGGCCGCGTTCGCGCAACCCCTCGACTGGGCCAAGCTCGACGTCGTCACCTTCTCCTGGCAGAAGGCGCTCGGCGGCGAAGCCGCGCATGGCATGCTGATCCTGTCGCCCCGCGCGGTGGAGCGGCTCGAAACCTACAAGCCGGCCTGGCCGCTGCCGAAGATTTTCCGCATGACCAAGGGCGGCAAGATCAACGAAGGCATTTTCGTCGGCGAGACCATCAACACGCCGTCGATGCTCTGCGTCGAGGATTATCTCGACGCACTGAACTGGGCCAAGTCGATCGGCGGCCTGAAGGCGTTGATCGCGCGCGCCGACGCCAACACCAAGGTGCTCGCCGACTGGAAGGCTAAGACGCCCTGGATCGACTTCCTCGCCAAGGACGCCGCAATCCGCTCCAACACTTCGGTGTGCCTGAAGTTCACCGATCCCGCGATCACCTCACTCTCCGAGGACGCGCAGGCCGAGTTCAGCAAGAAGCTGGTGGCGCTGGTCGAGAAAGAGGGCGCGGGCTACGACTTCGCCTACTATCGCGATGCGCCCGCCGGCCTGCGTATCTGGTGCGGCGCCACCGTCGAGGCCAGTGATGTCGCGCTGCTGACCCAGTGGATCGACTGGGCCTTCGCCGAGACCAAGGCCGCGCTCGCCAAGGCGGCGTAGTTTTTACCTCTCCCCGTTCTTACGGGGAGAGGTCGGGTCGCGCAGCGATCCGGGTGAGGGGCTCTCTCCGCGAGCACCTCGCCTGTGGCTGCCCCTCACCCCGACCCTCTCCCCGTAAGAACGGGGAGAGGGAGAGCAAAGAGCTTCCGAGCAATTCCCCATTCCGGCCCTCAGGCCGATCTCCCTCTAGGGACGGCGAAGGACACATCTCCATGACCAAACCCAAAGTTCTCATTTCCGACGCGCTCTCTCCCGCTGCCGTGCAGATCTTCAAAGACCGCGGCGTCGAGGTCGACTTCCAGCCCAATCTCGGCAAGGACAAGGACAAGCTCGCCGAGATCATCGGCAATTACGACGGCCTCGCGATCCGCTCCGCGACCAAGGCGACCGCGAAGATCCTCGAGAAGGCGACCAACCTCAAGGTGATCGGCCGCGCCGGCATCGGCGTCGACAACGTCGAGATTCCTGCCGCCACGGCCAAGGGTATCATCGTGATGAACACGCCGTTCGGCAATTCGATCACGACCGCCGAGCACGCCATCACCCTGATGCTGGCGCTGGCGCGCGAGATTCCGCAGGCGGACGCTTCGACCCAGGCCGGCAAGTGGGAGAAGAACCGCTTCATGGGCGTCGAGATCACCGGCAAGGTGCTCGGAGTCGTCGGCTGCGGCAACATCGGCTCGATCGTCGCCGACCGCGCGCTCGGCCTGCGCATGAAGGTGATCGCGTTCGATCCGTTCCTGTCGCCGGAGCGCGCCAGGGACATCGGCGTCGAGAAGGTCGAGCTCGACGACCTCTTCAAGCGCGCCGACTTCATCACCCTGCACACCCCGCTCACCGAGAAGACCAGGAACATCATCGACGCAGCCGCGATCGCCAAGATGAAGAAGGGCGTGCGCCTGATCAACTGCGCCCGCGGCGGTCTCGTCGACGAGCAGGCCGTGGTCAACGCTTTGAATTCCAAGCACATCGCCGGCGCCGCTTTCGACGTCTTTGTCGAGGAGCCCGCCACCGCGAATGTGCTGTTCGGTCATCCCAACGTGATCTGCACGCCGCATCTCGGCGCGTCCACCACCGAGGCGCAGGAGAACGTCGCGCTCCAGGTTGCCGAGCAGATGTCGGATTACCTGCTCACCGGCGCGATCTCGAATGCCGTCAACTTCCCCTCGATCACGGCGGAAGAGGCGCCGAAGCTGAAGCCGTTCATCGCGCTCGCTGAAAAGCTCGGTTCGTTCGCGGGACAGCTCACCGAGAGCGGCATCCTCAAGGTCGAGATCACCTATGAGGGCCACGTGGCCGAGATGAAGATCAAGGCGATCACCTCCGCCGTGCTGTCGGGCCTGCTGCGGCCGATGCTGGGTGAGGTCAACGTCGTCTCCGCGCCCGTCGTCGCCAAGGAGCGCGGCATGGTGGTGGACGAGATCGTCCGCGCCGCCCAGAGTGACTATGAAAGCCTGATCACCGTCACCGTCACCACCGAGCGGCAGGAGCGGTCGGTCTCGGGCACGGTCTATGCCGACGGCAAGCCGCGCCTGGTCGACATCAAGGGCATCCGCGTCGACGCTGAATTTGGCAAGTCGATGATCTACGTGACCAACGAGGACAAGCCGGGTTTCATAGGCAAGTTCGCGAGCCTGCTCGGCGATGCCAAGATCAACATCGCGACCTTCCATCTTGGCCGCGTTGCGCCGGGCTCCGATGCCATCGCGCTGATCGAGGTCGACGGCGCGGTGCCGGCCGATCTGCTTGCCAAGGTGCAGGCTCTGCCGCAGGTCAAGCAGGTCAAGGCGCTGACGTTCTGATCCGCCGACATATTCCGACCCGCGGAACAACGCCGCCCTCTCGCGAGGGCGGCGTTTTTATTTCTCCCGCGACCGCCGGACATTGTGTACCAATGGCGCCGAGAAACCTCGACCGATGCTCCGGTCAAAATCGTTCGAAAGGGAGAAAACAATGCGTGAAGCCGTCATCGTTTCCTATGCACGCACGGGCCTCGCGAAATCCGGCCGCGGCGGGTTCAACATCACCCCGCCGATGTCGCTCGCGGCCCACGCCATTCACCACGCAGTCGACCGCGCCGGCGTCGAGAAGGACTATGTCGAGGATTGCTATCTCGGCAATTGCGCTCATGGCGCGCCGAACATCGGCCGCCAGGCCGCGCTGCTGGCGGGAATGCCGAAATCGACCGGGGGCGTCTCGGTGAACCGGTTCTGCTCGTCCGGTCTCCAGACCATCGCGATGGCCGCCAACTCGATCCGCTCGGACGGTTCCGACTGCATCGTCGCAGGCGGCGTCGAGAGCATCTCGATGCCGGGCGGCGGCACGCCGAAGGAATCGATCGATCCCGAACTGCTCAAGACGGCACCGGCGATCTTCATGGCGATGATTGACACCGCCGATATCGTCGCCGAGCGCTACAATCTCAGCCGTGAATATCAGGACGAGTATTCGCTGGAGTCGCAGCGCCGCATGGCCGCCGCGCAGCAGGCCGGCAAGTTCAAGGACGAGATCGTCCCGATGAAGACTAAGATGAAGGTGGTCGACAAGGCGACCAAGGCCGAGTCGATCGTCGATTACGTCGTCGACCGCGACGAGTGCAACCGGCCCGAGACCACGCTGGAAGGTCTCGCCAAGCTCGAGCCCGTCAGGGGCCCCGGCAAGTTCGTCACGGCCGGCAACGCCAGCCAGCTGTCGGACGGCGCCGCGGCCGTGGTGCTGATGGAAGCCAAGGACGCGGAGAAGCGCGGCCTCAATCCCATGGGCCGCTTCGTCGCCTGGGCGGCCGCGGGTTGCGAGCCGGACGAGATGGGCATCGGCCCGATCTTTGCCGTGCCGAAGCTGTTGAAGCGTCATGGCCTGAAGATCGACGACATCGATCTCTGGGAGCTCAATGAAGCCTTCGCCAGCCAGTGTCTCTATTCGCGCGACAAGCTCGGCATCGATCCCGCCAAGTACAATGTCAACGGCGGATCGATCGCGATCGGCCATCCGTTCGGCATGACCGGCGCGCGGCTCACCGGCCACATCCTCCAGGAGGGCAAGCGCCGCAAGGCGAAGTGGGGCGTCGTGACGATGTGCATCGGCGGCGGCCAGGGCGGCGCGGGACTGTTCGAAATCTACAGCTGAGATCGAGCCTCATGAATGCGGAAGGCACGGCGTCGCAAGCGCCGTGCCTTGTTGTTTGAGCACCAGGTCAGGCGTGTACTCTTTGGGTCATCGGTTTTGTGGGATGAAGCGGCTGAAGGATGGTAGTCTAAGACAAAGCTTGATGATGAGGGGAAGCGCGAGGACCGGGATGACGCACGCAGCGACATAATCTTCCGCCAGCGACGGCAGACCGAAGCTCGCCGCTGCCCACACGAGCGTGACGTTGCGGTTTCCGCTCACGAGACCGATGGTACCGGCGGTTTGCCACCCCAGTCTCGCGAACGTCATGGCAGCGAGGACGCACAGACCGAAATTGAACACGATCGCCGCGGCGAGCATCACGTCGAAACGCAGGGCGTTGCTGGTCCATTGCGCCCGTATGCCTTGCGAGGTGGCAAGCCCCACGATCATGAGCCCGACAACGGCGATCCCGGTGGCGGCGCTTTGATCGGGCAGAACAGGAATCACATGACGACGAAACCTCATGGCTAAGAAGGCCACCAGGCCTGCAGCGCCGATAATGCTGAAGAGCCGGATCGCCAGCCTGCCCATGTCGAATGCAATTCCAAGTCCGAGCACCGTGGCAAAACTCGGAATCGAGATCGGCGTGAGCAAGGTCAGTGCGATGGAAACGAGCAGTGCGAGACGTGGTCGCAAACCGAGCATTCCGGCGATCGCAGCGGCGCTTCCGACCGGCGGCGCCAGCAATGAAAGCAGAACGCCGGCCCGCAGCGCAGGATCAAGCGGAGCAAAGGACAGCAGAATCGCAGCAGCGAATGGCAGCACCAGGCCAACCCAGGCAAGCACCACGCCCATCAGGAGCGGACGAATGCTGGCTTCAGAGGGGGCAAGACCCGCCGTAAGAAACGAGCCCAGCGTCAGAAGAAATGCCGAAAAAGGCAAAAGATCGTAGCCGAGATGAGCGAAGGGAGTGATCACCAGCCCTGCGCAAAGCGAGATCACCAGGAGCATGGGTCCTTGTCCGCCAAGCGTGGACAATATCCGGCCAACGTACATATCAGCTCCTCTGGACTTACGCATCAACGACGATGCGTCTTCAGATTTCAGTCATGTCGGCCGCCATTGCGAACGTCAGAAGAATCCGGCGCTCAAATCCAGGCCGTAGGTTCGTGAGAGCACGAACACAAAGGCGCACGCTGCGCACAACAGGAGGGCGTGCTTCGCCAATTCGGCACCGATGACCGAGAGGACCGTGCGGGAAATCGTGCGTATGATTGCTGGCATGTTGCCTCCTGGTTTTTCAAATCCCATGAACCGGCTGCATGTGGCGGCCGTCAGTCGGTGTGCGAAGCGAGGATCAGGGGCGGATCACCTGGCTCGGTCGACGCGCGCTGAATCAGGATCGCGCCGATCACGTGAACGAGGCCGAATCCCAGCAGAACGAGGATCATCAGGCGCGTCTCGCCGCCTGTTCGCTTTCTGTCGTGCGATGCCGGAGATCTGGCCCGAATTGGAGACGCAGCACGGTTGTGATTGTTCACGATTGTCCTCATATGCTTTGCTGTCGCTCGTCCCGATCGCCTACGGCGCCGGCGGGTTCGAAATGTAGTGGGTAACGAAATCGTCGGAGGCGAGGTTGGCTTGGCGCTCTCGGGGCGCCTTGCTCATTGCCGCGAAGGCAATCACCAGCGCCAGGAGCGAGCCATAGAAGGCGACCACTCCAAGTCTCCACATCGCAACCAATCGCTGTTCTTGGTCGGACGCGAGAAACCTCTGCGATTGTCATCCCTGCTGTGCGATGTCGGTCAATGCGACCTCCTGTTTGATGGCTGTTGTGATGCCGGCGTGCGATCAGTCGCCTCCGAAAAGGAGCGGTGCGACGGGCGGCGCCGACTGCGAAGCGGCCCTGAGTGTCGGGTGTGCAAAGGTCGTCAACGCTGCGTCGAATCCGGCGAGAACCACGAACAAGCCAACGACGATCATGATGAGGTGATGCGCGCGCACGCTGACTTCCGGATGAAATTGCTCCGCGTCGATCAACCAACCGGCATCTCGTCGCGATGCGATCTGAACCCACTGTCGTCGTCGCCGGCGTCACTCGGCCGTCACTGCAGCGTTAATATTGTTCGCTAAGGCGGCAATTCGTGTAGGATGTATATCCGTGAGCGCATCTGCTTATTTTTGAGGCGGAATGACCGAAACTGCACCCGCGCCCAGCCCAAGTTTTACTCTCGCACTTCTTGGACGTTTTGAACTGATCGGGCCGGACGGTGCCGTCAGCTTACCGAACAAGAAGCTCGCGGGATTGCTGGCCTATCTGGCCTACACGGCACCTCAGCCTCAGCACCGCGAAAAACTCTCGACCTTGCTGTGGGGATCGCACTTCGAAGCGCAGGCGAAGCAAAACCTGCGACAGGCCCTGTTCAAGCTGCGTCAAGTTCTTGGTCAGAGTGCTCTCAGGAGTGACGGCGAATTCATTTCGTTGAATGCCGTTGTGATCACCTGCGATGTGCCGCAATTCGAGCGGCTTGTCAGAAAGGGCAGCCGTGACGCGCTGACCGCGGCGGCAGATCTCTATCGCGGGCGCCTCGTCGATGACATCGCGGTCAACGCTGAGGGCTGGAGCGAGTGGGTGGCCGGCGAACGCGAGCGGTTATCGGAGCTGGCTGTCGGCGCGATGGTAGCGCTCGGCGACCAGGAACTGTCCGACGGACGTGCCGGCGATGCCCTGCTCGCCGGCCAGCGCGCCAATGCACTCAACAGCATGCGCGAGGATGCGCACCGCCTGATCATGCGCGCGTTGTCCGCGGCCGGCCGCAACGCCGAGGCGCTCAAATATTATCAGGCCGTCGTTGCCTTTCTGAAGCAAGAGCTCGGCACCGCGCCCGATGCCACAACCAGCGCGCTGGCTGCGGAATTGCGCAAGGTCCAGGAGCAGAAGATCGTTCTGCCGGCAGCGGAGCCGACGGCAGACCTTTCGCACCAGGCGGAGCACGTGTTCGGCAACGACAGGCCCTCCGTGGCGGTGCTTCCGTTCCGCAACATGGGTGATGAAACCGAACAGGACTACTTCGCCGATGGCGTCACTGCAGACATCATCACCGCTCTATCGCGCTTTCGCGAGCTGGTGGTGATCGCGGCCGGATCGAGCTTTGCCCTTCGGGACAAGGGAATGACCAGCCGGCAGATTGCGCAGCAACTCGGTGCGCAATACGTCCTGAGCGGTCATATTCGCAAGGCGGGCAACCGCATTCGCGTCTCGGCCGAGCTCACTCATACCGGAAGCGAGGCCCAGGTCTGGTCCAATCGCTACGATCGCCCCCTGGTCGACATCTTCGACCTGCAGGACGACGTCAGCAGCAGTGTTGCCGCAGTCGTCGATCCCGCCGTTCGTAGCGCCGAGATCGAACGCGCACGCCGCAAGCCGCCAACTGATCTTTCGGCCTATGATCTGTATTTGCGCGGCCTTCATCATTTATGGGGCGGCACCCGCGAAGGTATCGTCAAGGCCATCGATCTGCTTCGGCGGTCTCTGAGCCTCGATCAGGAGCGAACGGCGACGCTGGCGGCGCTGGCTTGGGGACTCGTGATGGCTCCGCCGCTCGGCGCCAACATGTCTGCGGATGCCGCGTCCGAGGCGGTCGGTCTGGCGCGCCGCGCCGTCGAGCAGGATAGTGGGGACGCTTTCGCCCACGCTGTCTATGGCTTCACGCTGTTTGGGCCCGCCGGCGACAACGATCAGGGGCGCATTCACGCCAGCGAAGCCGCAAGGCTCAATCCGAGTTCGGCTTTCGCATGGGGTGTACTCGGAATGATCGACAGCATGGGAGGCGATTATGCCAACGCACTCGCATGCCTGCATCGGTCTCTCGTCCTCAGCCCCGAGGACAGCATGCTCCATATGTGGATGACGGGACTGACCGCGTCCTACTTTGCCCTCGGGCAGTACGAGGAGGGCGTTGCCTGGGCGCGCAAGTCGGTTCGGCACAATCCGAGCAACGGCACCGGACATCGCATGCTCGCGGCCAACCTGGTCGGGGTCGGCCGGCTGGAGGAAGCCCGCGAGGTCACCCGGGTTCGCGATGCGGCACAAAAAACGACGATCCGCGATCTGCGCGCCATGCGCTTTTTCAAGCAGCACGAGGCGCTTGAACGCTACCTTTCGGCCCAGCAGATCGCCGGCGTGGCCGACTGAGCCTCAAGCGCCGAGTGCAACGAGCAGCGTGCGCACGGTCATGAAGACCAGGATGACCGAGCCGACGGTCCACAGCATTGCGCGAATGTCGTGAATTTGCCCGGTGAGATAGGCGAGAAAATGCAGCAGGCGTGAGGCAACGTAGCCGTAGAGCAGGCATTGCGCGAGAAGCAGCGACGGCTTTGTGAGAACATAAAGAAAGCCCGCGGCCAGGAAATACGGCAGGCTCTCGAGATCGTTCATCTGGATCCGGCGGATCCGCTCCACATCTTCGTTGGGAAGAAGCTGCGCCGGATCGGGTGCGGGATTCAGTGGTGTCTTCTTGATGTCCTCCGGCGAACGGTAGCCGCCCTGGGCCCTCACCATCCGGACCACGGTGAGCCACGACATCGCCACGGCCTTGAGGATGATCAAGCTGGCGGCAACGACATAGGTGGCGAAGAGGGGATCGTGAAGATTGATTCCGTCCAATTTGGTACCCCGCTCCGGCAGGGCCATACTACATGTCCGAGCGGGTTGCGCCACTACGTAAAGGCAGCCGCCAGTCCAGTCCCAGCCTGATCTCGCCTTATGCCTTCGCCAGCGCCGATCGGCCATCCGTTCGGCATGACCGGCGCGCGGCTCACCGGCCACATCCTCCAGGAAGGCAAGCGCCGCAAGGCGAAGTGGGGCGTCGTGACGATGTGCATCGGCGGCGGCCAGGGCGGCGCGGGACTGTTCGAAATCTACAGCTGAGATCGAGCCTCATGAATGCGGAAGGCACGGCGTCGCAAGCGCCGTGCCTTTTGCTTTCTGGCGTGTGCTTGGGGATACGCCCGCGGCAACTCAACCGTTCTTCTCGGGCGCGACAGGTCGGAACACCCACTCGCGCCAGACCACCAGCAACGCCGACATGATCACCGGGCCGAGAAACAAGCCCAGAAGGCCGAAGGCAGCCAAGCCTCCGAAGATCCCGACAAACGCGAACAGAAACGGCAGCCGCGCCGAGTCGCCGACCAGGGTCGGCCAGACGAAATGATCGCCGGCCAACATGACGATCGCGCCCCAGAAGAAGACGCCCGCGGCTGCGAAGCCGCTGCCTCCGCCAGAGACCAGCACCACCGCCGCAGCGGTGAAAGCGAGCCAGGCGCCGAACGGAAGCATGGCGAAGGCCGTGGTCAATATTGTGAATACGATGGCATGCGGCACGCCCGCGACGAAATAGGCCACGCCGATCAATAATCCCTCGCCTGCGGCGACCAGCACCGTACCGTTCACGGTGCCGCGGATCGCATCGACCATTTGCTCGGCGAGACCCTCTCCCGCCTCACCGAAAAGCCGATCGCAAGTTTCCAGCACGCGGTCCGAGATCGACCGGCCGTTGCGCAGCAAGACGAACAAGGCGATCAGCGAAAAGAACAGAAGAAACAGGCGATGAAGCAGCTGTCCGCCGAACGTTCGAAACAGTTCCGATGCGTTGTCTGCGTTGACGCTTTTCAGCCATGCGGTCGCGGCTTTGGGATCGGAAAGATTGCTGCGCCACCACTGCTCGATGCTCTCTGCGGCGATCGGAAGGCGGGCGAGCCAATCAGGCACTTCGATCCCGCTCTCTCCGGCCTGTTTCATCCAGCCCACGAGCAGATCGCCTTGCTGCGCGATCTGATAGACGGCAAGCGACATCGGCGTAAACAGGATGAGGGCGACGACGAGCGTGAAGACCAGCGGGGCCAGGCTGGAGCGGCCGGAGGTCACGCGTGCCGCAAACTTGGTGTAGAGCGGCCACAGGCTGGTTGCGAGTATCGCGGCCCAGATCACCGCGGGCAGAAAGCCCGCCGCCGTCCACAACGCGAGTGCGACCAGCGCAAGGGCAAGCACGACTCGGGCGTTCATGCGCGCGCCTGCGCCGGTAGGCAGCGGCTTTCGCTCAGTCGTGGTCGGGCCTCTGTCGCTCCGCACCGCCTCGCTCCGCTTGGGCGGACGCTGCTTCGATGCCACGGATTTCGCTCGTTCGGTCATTTGAAGTCGCTGGAGTGCGGAGCTGCAGTGTCGAACTGATCAGCAGGAGAAACGCTGGGTCCAGGCTTCAAGCCGCAACGAGGGGCTTCGGTTCCGCTCGGGAAGAAGTCGCAATGAGCTGGCGCCCTTCGCGGGGCGCGGCTCGGCCGAAGCCGCCCGTGCACCGCGGGCAGGAAATCGCGTTCGCCGCTTACGCCTGCGCCAGTGCCGGTGCGAACACCACCTCGATCAGCGAGCCGGAGTTCGCCGCGCTCTTGATGTTGAAGCGGGCGCGGTTGGCTTCGACCAGGGCCTTGGTCAGCGACAAGCTCAGCGCCGAACTGTCTTCGGCGTCGCCGGGCGGCGGCGTGCGGAACGGCTCCATCGCGGCGGCGACTTCGCGCTCGCTGAGGCCGTGACCGGTGTCGCGGATGCGAAGTGCGACCTCGCCGCGGTCGGTGAGCGCGGTCGAGACGATGACCTGGCCGCCGGCGCTGGCGAGCCGGATCGAGTTCGAGATCAGGTTCATGGTGATCTGCCGCATCGCGCGCGCATCCGCGCTCACCTGCGGCAGGGCATGGCCGAGCGAGGTGCGGATGATGATGCGCTCGCGATTGGCCTGCGGCTGCATCACCACCACGCAGGCCTCGACGAGATCGTTGAGGTTGAGGTTGGCGAAGTTGAGGTCGAGCTTGCCGGTCTCGATCCGCGACAGCTCGAGCAGGTCGTCGATGATGGCGATGACGCGCTCGCCGGAGGCGCGGATGTCCTTCATGTACTCGCCGTAGCGCTCGTTGCCGAGCGTGCCGAAGCGTTCCGAGATCATCACCTCCGAGAAGCCGATGATGGCGTTCAGCGGCGTGCGGATCTCGTGGCTGATCCGCGCCAGCATGTCGGCCTTGGCATTGGCCGCGCCGTCGACCAGACGTCGCGCCTGCGTCAGCTCGCTCTCGCCCTGCTTGCTGTGCGAGAGATCGCGGAACACGGCGAAGAAGTTCGGGCCGTCGGGCCGGGTGCGGCCCATGATCATCGCGAGCGGAATGACGCCGCCCTTCTTCTCGCGCCCCAGCACCTCGCGGCCGTGGTCGAGCAGGCTCGCGATGTCCTGGCTCTTGAGGTTTTCCAGATAGTCGATCACGACATGCTGGCTCTCCGGCGCGAACAGCGTCACCAGATTCTGCTGCATCAGCGTCTCGCCGTCATAGCCGAACAGCGCCTCGGCGCTGCGGTTGCAGGCGTGGATGTTGCCTTCGGCATCGAACATCACGATGCCCTCGGCCGTGGTGTCGAGGATCGCGGCGAGATCTTCCGCGGCCGCCTCGCCGGCGTCGGGCTCCGGCGCGGTGGGGAAGGTCTCGGGGACAATGGTCTCGGCGGTGACGGTCTCGGCGATGACGGGCGCAGCCTGCGGCAGCGCGCAGATCAGCGCATGCGCGCTCTCGCCGTCCCAGTCGATCGCGTGCAGATGCGCCTCGGTGGTCGGCAGCGGCGCTTCGCCATTGGCGAGCGTCGCGCTGATCGTGACAGGCGTGCCGGCTTGCGACGTGCTGCTGGCCGCGGACACGCCCGGCTCGACATAGAGCGCATCCAGCCCGCCGGCATTCTCCAGTGCGCTCAGGCTGGCATAGCCCATGCGCGCGAGAAACGCGGGGTTGGCGTAGAGCAGGCGGTCGAGCCGGTAGATCAGGATGCCGGTCGGCAGCAGGTCGAGCAGCGCGCGGTCGCGCGGGCTGTGGCCGTGCGCGGGCGGCGCGGGCGCGGTCAGCCATTCGGCCGGCGCGTGCGGCGTCTCAGGCTCGGGCTCCGGCGTCGCCGCCTCAGGCGTGATCTCGGCATCCGGCGGCTCGGACGATGCCGCGATGGTTTCCTTGTCGCGTTCGAGGCGCTCGGACAATTGGCGGGCGAGCTCGTTGAACGCGCTGTTCTCGACCGGCGTCAGCGTCGGCGATCGCGTGTCGCCGGGCGCTCGGAACGGCAGGACATTGGGAGGCGTTTCCACTGGCGGTTCCGGATCGGTTGGATGTGAATTCGCGTCGGGTGTGGGTTCGGGCAGTTCAGCTTCAGGCTCAGGTGCGGGCGGCTCGATCGGCGGAGGCGGCGGCTCTGGCTCGGGCTCCGGCTCGACCACATTGGCGGACAGGCTTTGCGGCGCCGCCGGTTCGGCCAAAAGCTCAAAACGCCTGAGCGCATCGAGCCGGTTGAGGCCGTCGAGATCGCGGCAGACGCCAAATCCCCTGAAGCCCGCGAAATTGCGCTCGCCGTCATAAACCGGAAGTCCGGCAAGCTCGACCGGCAGATGCTCGCCGCCATCGGCCGGCCAGTTCACGGTGATCCCGGCCCAGGTGTCCTTGCTCGCAAGCGCCTGCGCCACGCGGCTCTCAGGATCGAGCGCGAAGGCGTCGGCGATCTCGCGCCAGGGGCGGTCGAAGCCGGCGGCGGTGCGCGCACCGATCAGGTGGATGAATTCGTCGGACAGAAGCACAAAGCGGCCCTCTGCATCCGCCTTCCAGAGGAAGCGCAGCGGATGCTGACGCGGTGCGGGCGGCTCTTCGTGGCCCGACGGCGGCTCGACCATGCCGGTTACGGTCGGCGCGGCCTGCGGCGACACCATGGCTTCGGCCGAGTTTTCAACCGGAGTCTTCGGTTCGACCTCGGCGCGCGCTTCGGCCGCTTGCTCGACGGCTTGCTGGATCGAGACGATCTCGGTCGCCGGCTCGCTTACGGGCGGTTCGTGCGCGATCGTTGCTTGCGGCGCGTCGACCGGCTCGGCGAAGGCGTCGAACAGCGCGATCTCTGATGGCGCCTCGTGCGACGGCGCCGCTTGCACATCCTGCGGTACGGCGGCTGGAGCAGCGGACGGCGCAGCCTCATGCTGAGCGATGTCTTCTCGGGCGATCTCTTCGCGCGCGACCTCTTCGGCGGCCTCGGACTCGACCTCATCAGTCGCAGCCGCCGCCTGCTGCACGGCAGGCTCGATCAGCGCGACCAGGCCGACATCGGCCCCGCTGCCGACCCGCTGCAGCACCATCTGGCCGATGCCGATCGGCGTCTCGGCGCGGCCAAGGCTGAGCGCATCGCTGCGCGCCTGTTCGAGGCCGCCCTCGGTGAGATCGCGGAAGCCGAGCAGGGTGCGGGCCGTTTCGCTGGCCCCGACGAACAGGCCGTCGGGTGCGAACGCCGCCATCGGCGTCTTGGCGCCGTCGACCAGACGAAGCAGCCGCTCGACCAGCGGCATGGTGCGCAAGCCGGGGTCCATCGCGGTGACCAGCACGGCGCGGCCGCCATCGGCGAAGTCGAGCCGGGCGCAGGCGCAGGTCATCAGAGTGCCCAACCGCGCGCCGAAGCCGCGCAGCCGTTCGAGCCGGATCGCGCCGTTCGGAGGCAGCCGGCCGGCAAGCCGGATGATCTGGCGGCGGTGGCTGTCGGCGGGCCCGAAGGTCTTGTCTGCGAGCGCCGTGGCATGGGCCGCGCCGAACAGTCTTGCCCCGACCGGATTGGCCCAGAGCACGCGCGTGCCGTCGATCGACCACAGCCAGACGGGCAGCGGCGAGGTCGCGTGCACGGCCAGCCGGGGATCGCCCACGCCTCGCAACTGGAAATCCGAACTCGTCATCCGACCGGCTTCGCGTCCCGCTTGTGCGCATCAGGCTGCCGGGAATGACAGCCTTAAGAAAGGGTTAGTATCGCCCGCAGGGCCGGGCAGGTCCACGGCCGAAGCCTATGCGCCAAGGCCTAAAGCCGCGATAACCTTAATGTCCCTGACCCCGCAAGCCGTAGCCCGTTCGCATCCCCATTCTTCGAGATCCCCGCGTCCGCAGATACCCATGCCGCCCAGCCTCATCCTGAGGAGATCGCGCAGCGGTCGTCTCAAAGGACGAGGCGCGCGCTCAGGCACCACCTGATTACCTCAACCACCGGTTCCCCATACCGGGAACCTCATCCTCCCCGCGATTAAATTTGCGCAATGCACCCCAAAACCCGTTGCGTTGCACAATGTTGACATCTTAGGCAGGCATGGTCTCCGCGCTGGGCGAGCCATCATTCGTTTTGTGTTTCCAGTCTTCGCACCCGTCACCCGGTTGGCCGGCGGGCGCGCCTGAAGGCTCACTCCGTTTTTTCATTAGTGTGAGGGACAAAGCATGACAGGTACGACTGATCCATTCTCCGCCTCCGTCATTCCGTTCGAGGTTCCGGAGCAGATGCGTGCGTTCGCCGAAAAGGGCGTGTCGCAGGCCCGCGAGAACTACGCCAAGTTCAAGGACGCCGCCGAAACCCACAACGGCACCGTCGAGGCCGTGTTCGCGTCCGCCCACAAGGGCGTCAGCGAATACACCGCCAAGCTGATGGAGTTCGCGAAGGCCAACACCAAGGCCCATCTCGACTTCACCCAGGAGCTGTTCAGCGTGAAGGCGCCGCAGGATGCGTTCGCGCTGTGGACCAACCATTCCAAGACGCAGCTCGAAACCTTCCAGGCCCAGGCCCGGGAGCTCGCCGAGATCACCCAGCGCGCGGCCACTGCCGCCGCCGAGCCGATCAAGGCCTCCGCCGCGAAGCTCTACCCCGCCGCCTGATCTGGCCGGGTCGTTTGAATTAAGAAACCCGGGCCTAGAGCCCGGGTTTTGCTTTGGAAATAACCTCGTTTGCGGGACGTTTTGAGGGTGTTGCGGCCTTGCCAAAAACGCCCGTTGCACCTAGTTTCCGCCCCGTCCAGCCCCCCTCGGTGACCGGCCCTATCAAGGGCGCCCCTCGGGCGGCTCGCAAGGATGCAGTTGTAGCTCAGTTGGTTAGAGCGCCTGTCTGTGGAACAGGAGGTCGGTGGTTCGAGCCCACCCAACTGTACCAGCGGTGCAATTCTCAGACACCTTAAGCCCCGGCACATTTGCGTCTTGAGAAGACCGATGCAGATCCGACCGGGACAAAGATCACTATCGTTGCTCATTATCTTGAACGTTCAAGCGCGTCCGGGGCAGTCCGGGAGCCCAGTTTTGCTCAGCGATGGGCGAACCATCGCAGCGATGATAATCGGCAGTTACGCTCCTAGGGCAGGTGGCGGCATCAGCTTGGGCGGTGTTGACCCTCATACCTTGCATCAGACCACCCACGCGATTTCCGCTGAGTACATTCGCGAGTTGCAGTCATGACCTTCGATTTCGAAAATTCTACGTCACTTGATTGGATAGGAGCGCTTCCGGCCGCTCATGCAAAGACTATAGAAGCGATGCTCTCCAATGGAAACGAGCTTAGAGGAAATCGGTCAGAATTGGCTGTCCAGGGTCGGTCCCGAGAACACCTTCCCTTTTGGAGCAAGTAGCGGGTCGCATAGTTTTTTCCGTCGAGTGATGGAAGAGGTGCGCAAGTTCATTGCGGAGACCCCTCTTACAAGGACTTGCGCAAAAAAGATCGAGAGCCTCACTAACAAGCATAAGGTTGAAGTCGTAGGCGCCATAGCCGCTGGAATTGGCTCTGTCGTTGGTTTATCGGCAGTTGTCTTGGTTCCTGTGGTCGGCATTGCACTTGCAGTAGCTTGTCGGATCGGCGTGAACGCATATTGCGCCGTACCACAGCCTGCAAGCGAGGCGACAAGCGGACAGAGGGGCACATAGACAAAACGCCGCAATAGCAGATTGCCGCTTGAGACGTGGGGTTAGTCGACCTGCCAGGTTACCCATAACAGTGCACTAACCTCTCGATCCCAGGGCACTCGTTTTCTGTAATCCCAATTTCACGCACTGTAACCGGAATCTCTTTTGTTGCAGCGCGTTTAGGTTGCGCTTCCCCGTACGTTGCGGTTGGATGCACGGCTGGGGGAATAGAACATGCGAGTTTTGGGAATCGTAGCGCTTGGCGTCGCGCTATGTGGTTGCGCTTTTCAGCGCGCCGAAATCGCCCAAGATGCACGAACGCAAATGGTAGGCATGTCAAAGGAGCAGGTGCTCTCTTGTATGGGCGCACCGGCCAACAAAGCGGCCGAGGGCGCGACCGAGGTCTGGGGCTATGATTCCGGCAATGGCATGGAGGTCGCCAGCGTCAGCGGCGATCGGTACGGCGCCACCGCGGTCAGCTCACGTCGCTTTTGCAAGATCAATGTGGTGTTTGCCGGCGGCCAGGTCTCTTCAATGAACTACACCGGCCCAACTGGCGGTCTCCTAACTGCCGGGGAGCAGTGCGCTTACGCGGTGGACGCGTGTGTGAAGACGCGGCAATAGCCCAGGTCCTAATTTCACGCCCACGGACATCCGAACACCGAAGCGTTAATCTGCCAAGCCCCTTTCGGGGCGCCTTGGCGCGCGCCTTCTGTTAGAACCTTCGGATGGCTCGCCTCCCGCCGCAACGCGGTGCTGCTCGCCGTCGCGTTTCTCGCTGGCTGGGCCGTCTATCGTTGTTCACGTAAGGAAGCGCCGGTGTCATCGCGGCCGGAGCTGCGGCTTTCGTCGCCTATCGCCTAGGAAGCTCCCAAGCTGAGGCGGCTCGCCTCCAGGCAGAAGTTGCCAAACAAAACTGGCAAACCGAGAATGAGCGCGTCGTGCTAGAGCTGTTCGACTGCCGTATAGCAATCTTTGAAGCAATAAGACATGTGGTAGCCAAGACCATGTCCTCCGGACAACCAGACGATGGCACACTTTATGAGTACGCGGAGGCAATCGAAAAAGCGCCGTTTTATTTTGGACCAGACGTCAACGAATATCTTGAGCGCATCCGAATTGTGATCATCGATCTGATGGACTCGAACTCTGCAATCAAACTACACGACCCGGCTGGCCCGAAGCTGCACTATGATCGAATGAATGAGCTGAACGAGTATTACCGGACTGCTCCCAAGCTGTTTGGCCCCTACATTCAGGCGCATCAAAAAGTTGGGAGTTGGCAATCTTAGTCCTTGGTTGCAATTTGCTCTCGTCAAGGTCGGCTGGGCCGCCTATCGCTGGCTTTAAGCTCGGGGAATAAGCGAATGACCGACAAGGCACCGTACGAAGGCGCGATTGAAGAAAGCGCAAAAGCCGCCAGCAAGGCGCTGGACCTTGTGAAGGCCAGTTCTCAGCAAATCGCCGATGTTTACGGTATTCTGATTGGAGACCCGCTCCACGCTGCACGGCACCGGCGACTGGATGCAATAACCCGGCGAACACAGGAGATATTGCGGGAGCGCGACGCTAAGACGACCGAACTGCCAGAGCAAATCGCTATACCGTTGCTGGAAGCAGCCCAGCAAGAATCTCGCACGGAGATGCAGGAGATTTGGGCAAGACTTTTAGCTAATGCGATGGACACCGATCGTGCCGCGGATGTCCGACCCGAGTTCGTTGCTGCTCTCCAGAAGCTGCAGCCGCTTGATGCACTTCTATTGCAAGAGGCTCGCGCGCTCGTCCAAAACCCCAATCAGGCAACTGTTGATCCAAAAATCTTTGCGGACCGATTGAGTATTCGCGAGACTCTAGCGGCTGTTTCGATCGAAAATTTGGTAATTGCTCGCTGTTTGTCGCGGCATCTTTCTGGTCAAACCGACTACTACAGGTTAGCTGGATTCGGCATCGAGCTGTTGCACGCATGCCGACCTTGAAATTCGGCGCTCAGTTAGCCTGTACTTGAAGCCCGCTCATACAGTGCTGGGGCAGTGCGGCGCCGGACAAGTCGGCCAGCCGTTCCTTTTAAAACTCTTGGGGTTACGGTGACGCAAAACTCCCGATGCGGGGAGTGCCCATCCGCAACGCTGCTTAAAGTGAGTTTTGTGCGCGGTCACCGTAGCTCCCCCGTTCGCAATGCGCTATCGGTAGCGAGCCAAAAGACGTTCATGGACAAGCAAGCCGGGCGAAAAAGATCGTGAGTTTCTTCGAGCGTCTCAAGACAGCAGCATCCGTTGAGTGGCGGGCTTACACCGAGCATCCCTTCACGAGCGGATTGGCAGACGGCTCGCTCCCCGAAGCGGCGTTTCGTCACTACCTCGTTCAGGACTATTTGTTCCTCATCGAGTTTGCTCGCGCCTACGCGCTCGCGGTCTACAAGTCGCCCCGACTTGCCGACATGCGTGAAGCCGCGGCCGGCCTTTCGGCTATCCTCGATGTCGAGATGAACCTGCATGTGAAGCTCTGCGCCGATTGGGGTCTGTCCCCGGCCGACCTTGAACAGGCCCCGCCGGCGGCCGAGATGCTGGCCTATACACGCTACGTGCTCGACGCAGGAATGCGCGGCGATCTGCTGGCGCTCAAGGTGGCGCTTGCCCCCTGCGTGATCGGGTACGCGGAGATCGCAACGCGGCTCGCCTCGCTCCCCCTCGCGGACGCTGCGACGAACGCCTACCGCGTCTGGATCGCCGAGTATGCCGGCGCGCCGTACCAGGAGGTCGCTGCCAAAGCGCAGGCGCACATGGAGCATCTCGCCGATCTCTACGCCACACCGGCCCGCGAGGCAGAGCTGATTGCGATCTTCAAGGAAGCCACCCGACTCGAGGCGGACTTCTGGCAGATGGCCTGGCGCGCGGGCCAGCGTGTTCAATAACTCTTTCGGCAGTCAGGTTCACAGCCTGAACGTCATACAATTCGAATTACTATGACAGTGCACCAAACTCACCAACGTCAGGCGACACTAACAGAACCTCACCACGCGTCACGCAATCATCGCCTTGATCTGCGCAGTGTCCGCAAACTCGATCAGCTCGATGATCTTGCCGTCCTTAAATCTGAACAGATCCAGGATCTCGGTGCTTGAAGCCTGCCCGGTCGGGCGGTATCGAACGACGAGGCGGGAATGGACGGCGACGCGATCTCCGTCGACCAGCTCAGCCAGGATTTCGCGACCTTCGAAGCCGAATTCATCAATCAATCTACTGAAAGCTCCACGCAGGGTCGGGTGCCCTTGCATGCTCCCTGTCAGTGCGAGCGCGCTCTTGTCGCCCATCAAGGTGAACAAGCCCTCGGGATGAAAGGCTGTCACCAAGCCCTCGGCGTCACCGCCATCGCGTGCTGCGTAAGCGCTTCTGATCACTGCCAGTCTCTCTTCACGCTGTCCCATATCACCCTCCCTGCAGGACGTATCAAGTCAGCCTAGCGACCTTTGCGTGTAAACGCAAAATCATCAGTTGAGGGGGGCGAAGGCTCAGCACGCCACGAAGCAGGATCGGTCGCTTTCGTTCCCCCATTTCAGGAGAAATCGGCGTCGGGCAACGCCGAACCTTTTCACGACCTGGAGTGTTTGTGTTGCGGCAGGACTGACAACGCTGAGGAGCTCAGACATGAACGGCATTATCTATTTGGTCGGACTCGTCGTCGTGATTGGTGTGGTGCTCTCGTTCCTGGGCCTGCGCTGATTGTATTTGGGAGGTGGTGCGGCGCACTCGCCAAGCCGCCGACCACCTCACCTCGCCACCACCCACACCACCACCGGCAACGTCACCGCCGCCAGCAGCGTGCCCGGAGCCACCGCAACTGACACCGGGTTCACCCGCCGCTGATACTGCACGGCGAAGATGTACGTATTCGCGCAGGTCGGCACCTGCATTGGGTCGAGCGCGCATACCACCAGGATGCTCGGCTTCTCGCCCCCTCGAAGCACGAAGCCACAGCTCCGTCGGGAAATCAGTCTGCCAGCTACCCGCCCCATCACGGCGTCGGGGCGACCACATCCTTGAAGTCAGACAAAGCGCGAATGGCTGCCGTTCTGTTCAACACAAATCGCTTCACTTCCTCTTGCTGGCTCGAACTCAAATCCGTCCAGTGATGTTTTTCAGTTGGGAAGCTGATCAGAAGGCCTTCGCTGCGGTGCTGTGCGACTTGGACAGGAACAACGTCATCAGGTGTGTCGACGAGATACTGGTCTGACGGATGATTTTCGGCTTTGAGTGTTCCGGATTGCACCTGATTGGATACCTCGGGAATACCCAACGAGAAACCGAGCGCCTTCAGATCGAAGACCAATGAGCCGGGATGAGTATCGACGCTGACGAACTGGAGAAAGCTGGTCTGCGACTTGGTCACGCCGGTTTTAAGATGACCGTGAACGACCCGCACGAGCTGGCCTTCCGATCCGTTGATCCAGTCTTCGAAGTCCATGAGCGGCGTCGTGAACACGACCGGCTTGCCCACTTGCGCATCCCGCAATTGTTTGGGATCGAACTTGTCGAAGCTCACGGGCGACACCTTGGGCACCTTCTTGAACATGCCGGCACCGATGGTCAGATCACCGCCGATAATCGGCCCAAAAAGCGAAAGTTCGCGCCCTGTACTCAAGTTCTTGATCTTCACGCGGAGCAAGCTCGATTTGACGCCGATACCCGAGGCGCCAAAGAGCGCTGCGATTTTCATCTCCCAGAAGGTGCTCGGCGCATAAACAAGCCGAGGCGGACGGTGCACCTTCTTGTAACCGCCCGTACCTGTCCAAACCAGGTCGACCATGAGGACGACACTGCGATCGATGGCGGCGTTATCTTCGCCGGCCGTCGGAAACGGTTCCGTGCTCCCGACTGCCTTTTGGCCAAGCGCGACGGGCAATCCCGGCAGCTGCATTTTGACGATGGGATCGACCTGGTCGAAGATCGTTTTCGCCCTGAATTCCGATAGGCGTTGGTTCAGTGCGGATGCCGCCGCCTTCGTGCGGGCACCTCTCCAGCGTCGGCTGGCGTGACCAACGCATGTGATGCGGACCGAAACCGTCCCATCTTTGGGAATGCCCATGGAACTGCTCCTTTATTGCAGATCTCTTTTTGGTCAGTTGAGCGTTTGGACCGGTTCAATGCGCCGAAATGGATTTATCACGCGTGTGCTGTCAGGGGTTCCACGCAGATCACACGGCTTTGGACAGCGACGACAAGGTGTCGCCACGAACGCTGATATGCGGATTGCGTTCGATGCCAACAGCTGGATGACATCAAAGAAGTTTTGCTCCAAGCGAGTTATCGCGCACAGCCTGCCTCACCTCGCCACCACCCACACCACCACCGGCAACGTCACAGCCGCCAGCAGCGTGCCCAGCGCCACCGCGCCCGATACCGGGTTCACCAGCCGCTGATACTGTACCGCGAAGATATACGCATTGGCGCCGGTCGGCATCGCCGCAAACAGCACGACGACGCCGGCCGCGAGTGGCGGCAGGTCGAGCATCCTTGCCAGCGCGAAGGCGGCCGCCGGCATCGCCAGCAGTTTGAGCGCGCTCATCACGACCACGCTCAACATCTCGCCCTTGACCTCGAACCTGAACAGATTGATGCCGAGCGCGATCAGCGCCGCCGGCGATCCCGCCTGCGCCAGCAGCTCGACGGTCCGGTCGACGACGGGATGCAGGCCGAGGCCGGTGAGGCGCCAGACGAGGCCGAAGCCGATCGCGAGCATGATCGGGTTGCGGGCGAGATCGCGCAGCACCGGCAGGATCAGCGACGCGGCAGAGGCGGTCTGCTTGCGGTCGACCAGCTCCATCTGCAGCGTGCCGCAGAGCCAGAGCAGCGGCGTGTTCACCGACAGGATCAGCGCCATCGGGCCTGCCGCCTCATTGCCGAGCGCCGAGAGCGTCAGGGGAATGCCGAGCATCACGATGTTGCCGTAGACCGAGCCGATCGCGAACACGACGCCGTCCTCGCGGTCCTCGCGCCGCTGCCGCAGCAGCGCCGAGAGCAGGAGCGCCGCGATCCAGGTCAGCGCGAGCGCGCCGTAATAGGCGCCCCACATCCGCCACGGGCTGACGCCGGAAAATTCCGAGACGACGATGGTGCGGAACAGCAGCGCGGGAATCGCGATGCTGAAGGCGAATTCGCTGATGCCCTTGTGCGCGGTCTCCGAGACGAAGCGAAACAGCACCGCGGCATAGCCGGCCGCGATCAGCGCAAACACCGGCGCGACGATCAGCACCGTGGTCATGCGCCGCTACGACCCCATCTCGATGATCCGGCGCGCCATCCGCACATTGGCATAGTCGATCATCTTGCCGTCGAGCGTCACCGCGCCCTGGCCCTGCGCCTCGGCGTGCTCCATGGCCGCGACCACCCGCCGCGCGTGCGCGAGCTCGGTGTCGGACGGGACGAACGCCCGCAGCGTCGGCTCGATCTGGTCGGGATGGATCACCTGCTTGCCGTCAAAACCCATCGCAGCCGCCTTGAGCGCGCTGCTTTCCGTCAGTCTGCCATCCCGGAACGCGCCGCACGGACCGTCGATGGCGCGCAGGCCGAACGCGCGCGCCGCCACCAGCAGGCGCATCATCGGATAGGCGAACAGATCGAGCGGGGCGGTGGCATAGCCGCTCTGGATGGAGCCGACATGGCGGTAGTCGTCCGGCGACGCGCCGATTTCCGAGGAGCGGGCGCCGATCGACGCCGCGAAATCGCCGACGCCGAGATGAAGGGCGGCGACGCTGTCGTGCGCGGCCGCGAGCGCGTCGACATTGACGAGACCGAGCGCAGTCTCGATCAGCAGTTCGAGCGCCACAGGCGAGGGGCGATCCGGCGCGGCGGCGCGCAGCTGATCGGCAATGGCGGCGATGTCGCTCGCGCGCTCCGCCTTCGGCACGATCACCGAATCCAATCTGGGAAGCGCAGCGAGCGTGCCGATTTCCTGCGCGATGAAGGGGCTGTCGACGGCGTTGAGCCTGACGGCGACGACCTTGTTGCCCCAATCCAGCGAGGATAGCGCCCGCGCAGCTTCCTCCAGCGCCGCGCTCTTCTCGGAGGGCGGGACGGCGTCCTCGAGATCCATAAACACCGCATCCGCGGCCGAGGCAGCCGCCTTGGCGACGAGACGGGAGCGATGCGCCGGAACGGCCAGATAGACCCGCGTCGGCCGCTGAGGGGCCATCGTCATGTCTCCTTTGCGAGACCGAGTTCGCTGAGGATGGATTGGTTGTGTTGCCCGACGTCAGGCACGGGATCCATCCGGGGCGACAGGCCGGGAATGGTGAGAGCCGGCAGGAAGCTCATCACCGGGCCGCAACGAGATCCCACCGTTTGCACCCGGGAGCGGGCGCGGAGCTGCTCGTGCTCCAGGAAAGCCTCGACCGAATTCAGATGCGCGTTGGCGATCGAGGCCTCGTCGAGCAGCCGCAGCACCTCGTCACTGGTCATCGCTGCAAAACGCTGCTCGATATGGACCTGCAGATCGTCCCTGTTCTGCATGCGCAGCGGATTGCTGCGGAAGCGGGGGTGGTCGGCAAGGGCCGCCTCGCCAAGCACGACGGCGCACAGCGATCGCCATTCCCGGTCGTTCTGGATGCCGAAGAAAATCGTGTTGCCGTCTCCGACGCGGAACGGGCCATACGGCGCTATCGTTGCGTGCCTTGCCCCGGTTCGCGGCAGTGGCCGGCCCGTACTCTGCGTATAGAAGGCGGGATAGCTCATCCAGTCCGTGATGGAATCGAACAGCGAGGCCTGGAAGGCGGTGCCCTTGCCGGTGCGCTCGCGGCGATATAGCGCCATCAGCACGCCGTTGAGGATGTACATGCCGGTGGCGATATCGACCACCGACAGCCCAACCTTGGCGGGCTCCGCCTCGGTGCCGTTGATGGCGAGAACGCCGGCCTCGCACTGCACGAGGAGATCGTAGGCCTTCTTGTCGCTGTAGGGACCGCCCGCGCCATAGCCCGACACGTCGCAGGCGATGATCCGGGGATACTTCCGCAGCAGCGATGCGGCATCGAGGCCCAGCCGCTCCGCCGCGCCGGGCGCCAGGTTCTGGATGAAGACGTCGGCCTGCGGCAGCAGGGCCTTGAGCACCTCCTGGCCTTCAGGGCTCTTGATGTCGATGGCGAGGCTTTCCTTCGACCTGTTGGTCCAGACGAACTGGCTGGACATCCCGTTCATCACGTGATCGTAGTCGCGGCAGAAATCGCCGTCGCCCGGCCGCTCGATCTTGATGACGCGCGCGCCCCAGTCCGCAAGATGCCGGCTGGCAAGAGGAGCCGCGATCGCCTGCTCGAGCGAGACCACCGTCACGCCGGACAGCGGCAGCTCCGCCTCATGTCGCTCCATGCAATCGTCTCCGCTCCCGCTCACGCTTTTGTCCAGCGCAGGAGACAAGCCGACCACCCCACGCACGTTCTGTGATGATGGCATCATGCTCCTGTTTTGCCCGACGAGTCAAACCTCATTTCGTAAAATCCGCAAATCGCGATCCGCAAAGTTCAATCGCCACATGGACTTGGCTACTGTGCATGGGGTTGTTTTCGCGTTTTTTGTTTTGGGGGTCCCTGTTGCCGAGACCGCACACGTCCCGCCTTTCGCATCTCCCCTCGGTTGCCAACGAACCCCCGTTCACCCACTATCGTCTCCGACTCGACATTTGGGGGATCGATGCCGGCGTTCCGCTTTAAGAAATCCGTGAAGACATACACGGCTGCCGCGATCACGGGGATCGCCCTGGCCGTCCTGATCCAGCCGGGTGAAGGCTTTGCCTACTCCCAGGAGGAGCAGCAGGCCTGCACGCCGGATGCGATGCGGCTGTGCGGCGAGTTCGTTCCGAACGTCGACGCCATCACCGCCTGCATGATCCAGAAGAAGTCGCAGCTCTCGCCGCAGTGCCGCGCGTTCTTCCGGCCTGGACCGGAGCCGGGCATGGCGGCCGCGCCCCGCGCCGGCAAGCCGACCAGCATCGCGCCCAGGAGCTCGGGCCGGACGGCGAAGAAGAGCACCAAGCCGGCCAAGAAGAAGAAAGCCAGCGAAGGCTGAACGCGGGCGCCGCGTTCCCTTTTTGAAACTCGATCATGCCCGGGCCACAGCGCGCAGTGCGTTTGATGTCCCGGGCATTTGCGTGTCCAGCCCTCGTTCGCTCGCCCCTTGAGTCAAACTGACCCAGGCATCAGCCCCACACCAGCCACCGGACTCCTTTTGTTCGCCTCGGCGTGCGGAAGCTTGCGATAAGGCAGGACGGAAACGGCTAGCGAAACGGATTGCGCGGCGAGGTTGCATTCCGCTTCGTCCTGCCAAGGCTGCTCAAAAAACGCACGATTGCTGGCGTGAAGGTGTTGCGATGCAGCTCGCACCCGTCGTCGCACGCAGTAGTGTGACTCAAAAGCCAACGCGCTTTGTTATTTCATGGCGCCAGCATAACTTATGATAAATTTTTCTTTCCCGAATCACCGCGGTGATTCATTTTCGCCGCCTGGGGTCAATCTGGAGGCAGAGGTATGAACGTTATTGTTTTTGCATCGCGTAAAGGTGGCTCAGGCAAGAGTACGCTGGCCGCACATCTCGCCGCGCAGATCAAGGCGACCAAGCCGATCCTGCTCGTCGATGCGGATCCGCAAGGCTCGCTCACGCTGTGGCACAAGCTGCGTGGCACCAACGAACCGCCGATCAAGTCCGCGGTGAACTCGGTCAGCGGCATCGTCTCCGCGGCCAAGCGCGACGGTTATGAATGGGTGTTGATCGACACGCCGCCGAACCTGTCGGCCGTCGTCGACGACGCCATCCGCAACGCCACCATGGTGGTGATTCCCGCCCGTCCCGGCGTGTTCGACGTCAACGCGGTGCAGGAAACCATCCAGATGTGCCGTGCGGCACGCAAGCCCTACGCGGTCGTGCTCAACGGTGCGCCGGCGCGCCGCGACGAGTCCGAAAGCCCGATCGTCACCATCGCCCGCGAGGCGTTGGCGAAGTTCCGTGCTCCGGTGTGGGGCGGCCAGATCACCAACCGTTCGGATCTGCTGATGGCGCTGAGCCACGGCGAGGGCGCGCGGGAATATCAGGCCGAGAGCCGTGCGGCGCAGGAAATCGCAAGGCTGTGGGCGGCGATCGAACGTTCGGTAAAGGCTATTCGCGGCACGGCGTCGGCGTCCGGCGCAATGCACAAGCAGGCGGCGTAATTTTCATAAATCATTCCCCGGACGAAAAACGCGCGGACATCCGCGCGTTTTGCGTTTTTGGGCGAGCACGATCCGGAAAAGTGTGAAGCGGTTTTCCGATAAGATCGTGCTCAAGAAAGTGGATGGAAGTTACGCCACCATCAGCATGTAGAACACGATCACCGGCGACAGAGTGAGGATCACCGACCAGATGCCGGCGGCCCACAGAATGTCCTCGGTGGTAAAGCCCTGCTGTCCAGCGTCGTAATGCGACGCCATCTCGTTATGACTATTCACAAACGCCCCCGCGATTTCTTCGCTTATGGGCATGAACGCTACACGGGATATTTTAAAATTCCGGGTCGCAGTTTCGCGCGCTTTTGAACACAGCTGCTACCACGAGTTAACCATCGCGGCGCGCTGGCATCACGCCAGCCAGACTCGAAACACCAGCACCGGCATCAGGCCGAGCATCACCGCCCAGAAGCCGAACGACGACACCACCACAATTCCCCGCAAGAAATCAGCCGACGCGAACATGTCTGCCGCCGTCGGGCGGATGCGTTGCCCCATGATCATTCCCCCATTTGAAAAGACTTTGAATGAAGACGATAGGCGCGTTTGCGTAAACGAGCCGTGGATGCGCCATGCGGCAGCAGCGAAGGCCGTTGGGGCGGGGTTAACCACGGTGCGTCTTCCCTTCTCCCGCAAGAGAGAAGGGAAGCCTGCCGGGAGAGGTGAAGCATCTAAGCCGCGACTTGCATCCGCCGTTCGATCTCGCAATCGAGCTGCACGGCGAGTTCGCTGCCGATCTCGACCATCGGCAGGCGCACTTCGGGGCTGTCGATCAGGCCCGCGCGCCACAGCCAGTATTTTGCCGGGGCGGGACTGGGCTCGGTGAACAACAGGCGCGTCAGGTCCGCGACCTCCTGCCAGCGCGCCAGCGCTGCATCGTGATTGCCGCGCTTCAGCTCGGCATGGACAGCCGCGAACGTCGCGGTCTCGAGATGGGCTGACAGCACGATGCCGCCATCGGCGCCGTCGCTGAGCGCCTCGAAATAATTCGCATCCTCGCCGGTCAGCACGCGAAAGTCCGCAGGGCGGTCGCGCAGCAGCGCGATGGATTGCTCGCGGCTCGCGCCGCAATCCTTCAGGCCGATGATGCTCGGATGCCCGGCGAGCCGCAGCAGCGTCTGGTTGGTGATGTTGACCGAGGTGCGATAGGGAATGTTGTAGAGCGCGAACGGCCAGGCGGCGTGATCGGCGAGCGCCTCGAAATGCGCCAGCAGCCCCCGCTGCGACGGCCGCACATAATACGGGCTCGCGATCAGATAACCGTCGATCGGCCAGTCCGCGGTCTCGTCGAGACGCTCCTTCAGCCGCGAGGTGTCCGCGCCTGAAAGTCCGAGGCAGATCGGAAGCTTGCTGTGGGCGGTGGTCAGCTCGTCGCGCACGATGGCGACGAGGCGTTCGAGTTCGGCTTCGCGCAGCGTCATGCCTTCACCGGAGGTCGCCCCCAGGATGAAGCCGTCGACGGCCTGCCCGCTGTAATGCCGTGTCAGCCGGCGCAGCGACCTCTCGTCGAGAGCGCCGTCGCGAAACGGCGTTATCAGCGGCAGCCAGAGCCCGTGCAATTGTTCCTGTAGTCCGGTCATGTTCCATCTCCTTCTCGGGAAAAATCCTGAGACGGGGCACATGAAAAAACCCCGTCCAGGCGGCGGGGTTTTCGAAGTTTCGGCTCGCGATGACGAAGGCTGTTAGCGCGCGCAAAAATCCGAGGTCCCCAGATGGGGGCCTTTTTTCGAGGCGACTGCCTGCGAGGAGATTGCGCACGACTTCGTGATCATTCGCAAATGATGCGGGGTAAGCATGGAACTGTCAATACACGCGGAGGGCGATGGCCGGATTGCCAAAAAAAAGCCGGGCTCGATCGAGCCCGGCTTAAGGTATTGGCCACGTGAGGCCGACACAATCACCTTCCAAGAGGGATTACTGAACTCCCGCGCCACTGGAGGAGGGGGACAAATGCGCAACGCGAAGGCTCAGCGTAGAAACATTATGGGCTAGCCTCGCGCCATGCATCAAGCGTCCAAGCCGCATGTCAGACATGCGGAAATCAGGACGGCCAGCGCTGCGCTTTGCTCACCACGAAGTCGCGGAACACTTGCACGCGCGCGACCGTCTTCAGCTCTTCCGGATAAACAAAATACGTATCGAGCTGGATCGAATCCGATTCGCCGAACAGCTGCACGAGGCGGCTCTGTTCTTCGATCAGATAGTCCGGCAGCGCCGCGATGCCGAGGCCCTGCTGACAGGCGCGGACGAGGCCGAGAATGTTGTTGACCCTGAAATAGGCTTCGCGCGGACCCGAGCCGTTGCGCCCCGCTTCGACCAGCCAGTTGCGGTTCTGAAGATGCGGGGCGAAGTTGCCGTCAGAGAGCGTGATGATGCGGTGGGAGTCGAGCTCCTCCAGCGTGCGCGGCGTGCCGAAGCGCTTGATGTAATCAGGCGAGCAATAGGCGTGGAAGCCCATCGCGAACAGCTTGCGCTGAATGAGATCCGGCTGCGTCGGCTTGCGGGTGCGGATCGCGACGTCGGCCTCCCGCATCGACAGGTCGAGCTCCTCGTCGGTGACGATCAGCGAGATCCGGATTTCCGGATAGAGCGCGGTGAATTCGCCGAGCCTGGGGATCAGCCAGTTGATGCCGACGCCGGGCGTGGTGGTGATCTTGAGATCGCCGCTCGGCCGCTCGCGGCTGTCGGTCAGTTTCGCGCGCGCCGCCTGCAGCTGCATGAAGACGTCATGGGCGGTGCGGAACAGGAGGTCGCCCTGTTCGGTGAGGATCAGGCCGCGGGCGTGGCGGTGGAACAGCGAGACCGAGAGCTCCTGCTCCAGTGCCGAGACCTGGCGTGACACCGCCGATTGCGACAGGCCGAGCTGCTCGCCCGCGTGCGTGAAGCTGCCCGCTTCCGCCGCGGCGTGAAACACCTTCAGCTTGTCCCAGTCCATATCCGTAAATCCGTCGCGTGTTCTTGCCATGATGTCTATTCCGCTGCCGCGCGCTCGCTGGCGCGCAGGGCCAAAAATCGTTCCGCCTCGAGCGCCGCCATGCAGCCGAGGCCGGCCGCCGTGACCGCTTGACGATAGGTCTCGTCGGCGACGTCGCCGGCGGCGAACAGGCCGGGGACCGAGGTCGCGGTCGAGTTCGGGGCGACCTCGACATAGCCCGACGGTTTCAGCTTGACCTGCCCAGCCACGAGCTCGGTCGCCGGGGCATGCCCGATGGCGATGAAGACGCCGTCGGTCGGCACATCGGTCAACGCGCCGGACTTGACGTTCTTGAGTCGCACATGGGTGACCTTGTTCGGGTTCTCGGTGCCGCAGATCTCGTCGACGGCTGAGTCCCAGACCACCTTGATCTTCGGGTGCTTGAACAGACGCTCCTGCAGGATGCGTTCGGCGCGGAAGTGATCGCGACGATGCACGATGGTGACCTGCGAGGCATGGTTGGTGAGATACAGGGCTTCTTCGACCGCGGTATTGCCGCCGCCGACCACCACGACTTGCTTGTTGCGGTAGAAGAAGCCGTCACAGGTGGCACAGGCCGACACGCCGCCGCCCTGGAATTTCGCTTCGGACGGCAGCCCGAGCCAGCGCGCCTGGGCGCCGGTGGCGAGGATCACGGTGTCGGCGAGATAGACGTCACCGCTATCGCAGGTGAGGCGAAAGGGTCGCTGCGAGGTGTCGAGCTTCGTCACCAGATCGGTCTTGATCTGGGTGCCCACATGCAGCGCCTGCTTCTCCATCTGCTCCATCAGCCAGGGGCCCTGGATCACGTCGGCGAAGCCGGGATAGTTCTCGACCTCGGTGGTGATGGTGAGCTGGCCGCCTGCCTGGATGCCCTGGATCAGGATCGGCTCGAGCATCGCGCGCGCGGCGTAGATCGCCGCCGTGTAGCCTGCGGGGCCGGAGCCGATGATGACGACCTTTGCATGGACAGCGGCGGACATTTCGACAGATGCCTTTCACGGGGGACTGCAGCGCGGGCGCGGAACGTGCCGGGAGGCCTCGCGGAGGCGCTGAAATATCAGAGGTAATCTAAGCCTTCTGGTGAGCTATGCAAGAATTGCATTCCCTATCGGCGGATTTTTCCAACAGGGAACAAAAGTCGATTGCGCTGCACGCGCAATAAAATTGCGCCGGTCGTGCGGTCTGGGCTATGAGGATTGCGACAAAGCCACCGATACCGCCGCAAGACCAGGAGTTCCAATCACGTGTCGCGGAACCTAGACGAGATCGACCTGAAGATTCTCACCGAGATTCAGGCCGACGGTCGAATCACGAATGTCGAGCTGGCCAAGCGCGTCGGCATTTCGCCCCCGCCCTGCCTGCGCCGCGTGCGGGCGCTGGAGGAGGAGGGGTATATCCACGGCTATCGCGGGCTTCTGGATGCACGCAAGCTCGGCTTCGACGTCACGGTGTTTGCCGCAGTGCACCTCTCCAGCCAGGCGGAGGCCGATTTGCGCGCCTTCGAGGAGTTCGTCCGCGCCGAGCCGCTGGTGCGCGAGTGCTGGATGCTGTCGGGCGAAGTCGATTTCATCCTGAAATGCGTCGCACCCGACATGGCCACCTTCCAGGATTTCGTCACCCACCTGACCGCCGCCCCGCACGTCCGCAACGTGCGGACCTCGCTGGTGCTGCACAATTCGAAATACGAGGCGGCCGTGCCGCTCGACGTGAGAGGAAGAAGGTAGTTCGTCCTCTCCCCGCAGGCGGAGCGAGGTGGAGTAAGCCGCACCCCCTCGGCAACACTAGATATAAAAAGGCCGCGCATCGCGCGGCCTTTTCAAATCACGCGCGACGGCAAATCGTTACCGCCACTCCACCTTGGTGATCTCATAAGCCTTGGCGCCGCCGGGTGCGTTGACCTCGACGGTTGAGCCCTTCTTCTTGCCGATCAGCGCGCGCGCGAGCGGCGAGGTGATGGAGATGCGGCCCTTCTTGGCGTCGGCCTCGACCTCGCCGACGATCTGCCACACCGTCTTCTTTTCGGTGTCCTCGTCGACCAGTGTCACGGTCGCGCCGAACTTGATGGTGTCGCCGGACAGCTTCGAGATGTCGATGATGTCGGCGCGCGCCAGCTTGTCCTCGAGCTCGGCGATGCGGCCTTCATTGTGGGACTGCTCTTCCTTCGCGGCGTGGTATTCCGCGTTCTCCGAAAGGTCTCCGTGCGAGCGCGCCTCGGCGATATGCTCGATGATCCGCGGACGGTCCTCCGACTGGCGCTTCTTCAGTTCTTCCCCGAGCGCGGCAAAGCCGCCCGCTGTCATCGGTACCTTTTCCATCTCTTCTCTCGTCCTTCGGTCGCGCGCGCCCTGAAAAGTCAGCGCGCACGCAACTTGATTCGTCAGTCTGTCCGGGGGCTCAACGCGCGTGCCGCCGAACGTTCATATGGGCTTGGCACCGGAACAGAACAACCATATGGCCGGACAGTTCCTCCGGCCATAGTGGCTTCACCGCCAATCACTAACAGAAGGTTGGGCCTTCCGCTCGCGATCAGGTTTCCGAAAAGTAGCTCTGCAGGGTCCGAACCTCAAGGTCCCCGCCCAGATAGGCGCGGATGCCCTGCGCGGCCGCCACGGCCCCGGAAAGAGTGGTGTAATACGGCACTTTATGCAAGAGGGCCGCGCGCCGCAGAGAACGGCTGTCGGCGAGCGCCTGCGGGCCTTCGGTGGTGTTGAAGACGAGCTGGACGTCGCCATTGGTGATGGCATCGACGATGTGCGGCCGGCCCTCCAGCACCTTGTTCACCTTCTCGGTCGGGATCCCCTGGTCGGTCAGGAAGCGGGCCGTGCCCGACGTCGCCAGCACCTTGAAGCCGAGCGAATGCAGCTCGCGAACGGCCTCGGTGATGCGCGTCTTGTCGCTCTCGCGAACCGAAACGAACACCGTGCCCTTGCGCGGCACCCGCGTGCCGCCGCCGAGCTGGCTCTTGGCGAACGCCACCGCAAAGGAGCGGTCGATGCCCATGACCTCGCCGGTCGAGCGCATCTCGGGGCCGAGCACGGTATCGACCCCGGGGAAGCGGGCGAACGGAAACACCGATTCCTTCACGCCGACATGATCGAGGTTCGCCTTCTTCAGGTTGAAATCGGCGAGCTTCTCGCCGGCCATGATGCGCGCCGCGATCTTCGCCACCGGCGTACCGACCACCTTGGCGACAAAGGGCACCGTGCGCGAGGCCCGCGGATTGACTTCGAGCACGTAGATCTCGCCGTCCTTGATGGCGTATTGCACATTCATCAGGCCGACGACGTCGAGGCCGAGGGCCAGCTCGCGGGTCTGCCGCTCCAGCTCCTCGATCATCTTGTCGTCCAGCGAGTGCGGCGGCAGCGAGCAGGCGCTGTCGCCGGAATGGATGCCGGCTTCCTCGATGTGCTCCATGATGCCGACGATGAAGGTGTCCTTGCCGTCGCAGAGGCAGTCGACGTCGATCTCGGTCGCATCGGACAGATAGCGGTCGAACAGCAGTGGGTTCTTGCCGAGCACGGTGTTGATCTGGCCGGTCTTGTCGTTCGGGTAGCGCGCCTTGACGTCGCCCGGCACCAGCTCCGGCAGCGTGCCGAGCAGGTAATCACTGAGCTGGTTTTCCTCGCGGATGATTTGCATCGCGCGGCCGCCGAGCACGTAGGACGGGCGCACCACCAGGGGCAGCCCGAGATCGGTTGCGACCAGGCGCGCTTGCTCGACCGAATAGGCGATGCCGTTCTTGGGCTGCTTCAGCCGCAGCTTGTCGAGCACCCGCTTGAAGCGGTCGCGGTCTTCCGCAAGGTCGATGGCGTCGGGCGAGGTGCCGAGGATCGGCACTTCGGCGGCTTCCAGCGCGCGCGCGAGCTTGAGCGGGGTCTGGCCGCCGAACTGCACGATCACGCCGTGCAGCGTGCCGTTCGTGCGTTCCTTCGCGATGATCTCCAGCACGTCCTCGGCGGTGAGCGGCTCGAAATAGAGCCGGTCGGCGGTGTCGTAGTCGGTCGACACCGTCTCCGGGTTGCAGTTCACCATGATGGATTCGTAGCCGGCGTCGTGCAGCGCGAAGCAGGCGTGACAGCAGCAATAGTCGAACTCGATGCCCTGGCCGATGCGGTTCGGTCCGCCGCCGAGGATGATGACCTTCTTCTTGTCGGACGGCGAGCTCTCGTCCGCAGGCGCGCCCGCGAACGGCGCCTCATAGGTCGAGTACATGTAGGCGGTGGGCGAAGCGAACTCGGCCGCGCAGGTGTCGATGCGCTTGTAGACCGGGCGAACGCCGAGCGCGTGTCGCTTCGCCGTGACCTCGGCCTCCGTCGTCTCTGCGATCACCGCGAGCCGGGCATCGGAGAAGCCCATGGCCTTGAGCGTGCGCATGCCGAAGGCGTTGCCCGGCAGGCCGTTCTTGCGGACCTTCGCTTCCATCTCGACGATGCCGCGCATCTCGCTGAGGAACCACGGATCGATCTTGCAGGAATTGAAGATCTCCTCGTCCGACCAGCCGAGCCGCATCGCCTGCCCGACCTGGAGCAGCCGGTTCGGTGTCGGCGTGCCCAGCGCAGCGCGGATCGCATTCTTATCGTCGTCGCGACCGAGACCTTCGATCTCGATCTCGTCGAGGCCGGTGAGGCCGGTCTCGAGCCCGCGCAATGCTTTCTGAAGGCTTTCCTGGAAGGTGCGGCCGATCGCCATGACTTCGCCGACCGACTTCATCGACGTAGTCAGCGTGGTGGAGGCACCGGGGAATTTCTCGAAAGCGAAACGCGGCACCTTGGTGACGACATAGTCGATCGTCGGCTCGAACGAGGCCGGCGTGGCGCCGCCGGTGATGTCGTTGGCGATTTCGTCGAGCGTGTAGCCGACCGCAAGCTTGGCGGCGACCTTTGCGATCGGAAAGCCGGTGGCTTTCGAAGCCAGGGCGGAGGAACGCGACACGCGCGGGTTCATCTCGATGACGACCATGCGGCCGTCTTCGGGATTGACGCCGAACTGCACGTTGGAGCCGCCGGTCTCGACGCCGATCTCGCGCAGCACCGCCAGCGAGGCGTCGCGCATGATCTGGTATTCCTTGTCGGTCAGCGTCAGCGCCGGCGCCACCGTGATGGAATCGCCGGTGTGAACGCCCATCGGATCGAGGTTCTCGATCGAGCAGACGATGATGCAATTGTCGTTCTTGTCGCGCACCACCTCCATCTCGTACTCTTTCCAGCCGAGCACGGATTCTTCGATCAGCACTTCGTTGGTGGGAGACGCATCCAGGCCGCGCTCGATGATGTCGAGGAACTCTTCCTTGTTGTAGGCAATGCCACCGCCGGTGCCGCCCATGGTGAAGGAGGGGCGGATGATCGCGGGCAGGCCGATCTCGGACAGCGCCATCAGCGCCTGGCCAAGCGCATATTCCTGGTAGCGCTTGCGGCGGTCGCTTTCGCCGAGTGTCCATTGCCGCTCGAGTTCTTCGAGTGCAGCGCCCGATGCCTTGGCGCGTTCGGCCTGGTACTTGTCGCGGAACGACTTCTTCAGGGCGGAGGCGTTGGCGAGCCGCGACTTAGGCGTCTCGAGCCCGATCTTGGTCATGGCCTCGCGGAACAGCTGGCGGTCCTCGGCCTTGTCGATCGCGTCCGCGGTGGCCCCGATCATCTCGACGTCGAACTTGTCGAGCGTGCCTTGCTGGCGCAGCGACAGCGCGCAGTTCAGCGCGGTCTGTCCGCCCATGGTCGGCAGCAGCGCGAAGCCGCCGGGAATGACGTGACGTTCCTTCTCGATGATTTTCGCGACGATCTCTGGCGTGATCGGCTCGATATAGGTCGCATCAGCCAATTCCGGATCGGTCATGATGGTGGCCGGATTGGAATTGACGAGGACGATGCGATAGCCCTCTTCCTTCAGCGTCTTCACCGCCTGGGTGCCCGAATAGTCGAACTCGCAGGCCTGGCCGATCACGATGGGACCGGCGCCGATGATCAGGATGGTGGTGATGTCTGTACGTTTGGGCATCAACTCTCGCCGAAGTGGAATTTGGGCACAAAAAAAGGGCGCGCCTGCTGCGCGTCCCTTTGGCCGAGAGCGCGGTGGTCCCCCCTCGCGCGCGGGGTGGGTCTTAGACCAGTTTTCCGGGCGGCGAAACCCCGAAAAACGCCCATCAACCGGCAATTTTGACCGGTTTTGGCCGGGCCTGCCAACCGCGGGCGAGATGGACCAGAAGAGCCGCCGAAACGCTTAATCCGCCGACCCAGCCGAGATCGGCGGGGCTCCACGCCGCAAGCACGGCGCCGCCCAAGGCACCGCCGATCGCAAAGCCGAGATACATGGCCGAGGCGTTGAGCGAGAGCGCGATCATCGAGGCCTGTGGCTCGATCCGGATGATGCTGGCGACCTGGGCCGGGTAGAACGCCCATCCCGAGATGCCCCAGAGGAAGATCGCACCTAGCACCGCGTAATGCGCCTGTTCCGGCATCAGCTTCAGGACCAGCGAATGCAGGATCAGCGCGCTGGCCATGCCGGCAAGTCCGAGACCTGCTGTGGCGAGCGTGCCGAGCCGGTCGGCCAGGACGCCACCGAACATGTTCCCGATCGCGGCGGCGCCGCCGAACACCAGCAGCGCGAGGCTGATCTGCGACGCATCGAATCCAAGGCCGCGCAGCGGGACCGCGAAATAGGTGAAGACGGTGAAGCCACCGAGCGCCCATAAAATCGTGATCAGAAGCGCCGTCAGGACATTGCGGTGACGCGCCACTGCCAGCCGATCGCTGAGCGAGGCCGTGTTGCGTGGCAGGCCGCGGGGCAGACCGAGCAGGAGGCCGGCGAGCGCAACGGCACCGATCAGGGCGACCATGGCAAAGGTCGCGCGCCAGCCGAGCAGGCTGCCGACGAGATTGCCGAGGGGAACGCCGATGACGGTCGCAACCGTGAGGCCCGAGGTAACCAGCGCCACCGCGCGGCCGCGTCGCTCCGGCGCGGCGACGGCCACGGATACGGCCAGCGCGGTCGGCATGCACAGCCCGGAGCCCAGCGCCATCAGCATGCGCGAGGCCAGCAGCAGGGCGTAATTCGACGCCACCATCGCCGCGAGGTTTCCGGCGATGAAGGTCGATAGCGCCAAGGCCAGCACGGTGCGGCGGTCGATATTGTTCAGTGTCACCGCCAAGATCGGCGAGCCGACCGCATAGGTGAGGGCGTAGGCTGTGACCAACTGCCCGGCGGCGGGGACGGAAATCGCCAGGTCCGTGGCGATCGACGGCAAAAGCCCAGCAATGACAAAGCCTTCCGTGCCGATCGCAAAGGCTCCCAAGGCCAACCAGAATACGCTCATCGGAGAAATCCCTATGTTCAACGTTTATTGAACTATTGATGGGACCGGGTCAGGAGTCAATTGGTTCAAGAACTATTGAACATCCAGGTCATTTCGCTATGCTCTTCGGACGATGAGCCGCACCCCACCCCACCCCACCCGCGAGCAGATCGAACTGCCGATGGTTCTGGATTGCCTGAGCGATCCGATCAGATTGGCGATCGTGTACCAGCTCGCGCAGCAGGAACGTGTCAGCGGCGAGCTGTGCTGTGGCGATTTCAACGGGCTCAGCGGCAAGTCGAATCTTGCCTATCACTTCGCCAAGCTGCGCGAATGCGGCCTGATGCAGACCCGCGTCGCCGGCACCAACCGCTTCGTGCGCCTGCGCCGCGACGATCTGGACGCACGCTTTCCGGGCCTGCTCGATGCTGTCATCACCTCCGCGGCAAAAGATGCCGACCGGCTGCGGCTTGTGTCGGAATGTGAAGTGGTTGAGGCTGATTGAGGATTGGGCGGCCAGTCCCTCTACGCTTGCCCTTCGCTCCAGCTACGCCGGACACGCTTAGCCCCCTTCGGGCCTCGCGTGGCTGCGCCACGCGTAGCCCCGTGAGGGGCGAAGCGTGGAGACCCGGCCTGGATTTGAACCAGGATAAAGAGCGATGCATCGCCCTCGCGTAGACACTTCCGCCACCGGGCCGCGGCGATCATTACCGATCGGGGTGCGACAAGCCACCTCAGGCAGACGTTATGCTTAACGGATCCACCAAGCTCAACGGACCAGCGGCGGCCGCGCGACGAACGTCATGCGCCAGCTATTGTGGCCGATATTGCGGTGAGCACGCTGGACCGCGAAGCCGACTCCCTTGAGCGTGGCGGTGATCTCCTCCTCACTGTAGCGCTGTAACCCGATGCGCGTTCGCAGCTGACGGTAATCCGACAGTGCGGTGCTGATCAGCCCGATCAGTGCATCTTTCAAAAAGCCGTGACGCAGGCCGAAGCTGAGCAGCGCCGTAACGTCCCTGAACATGCCGACATTGGGCTGGAGGATATCGCCCAGCACGAGCTTGCCCGAGGGCTTCAGGATACGGGAGAAGTTGAGGAGCGCGGCGTCGAGCTCGTCCGGCGTCATGTATTGCGCGACCGAGTTCATCACGACGAGATCGATCGACTGCTCCTGCATCTTGCGGACGTCGTCGAGCGAGCGGACGCGGATTTTCGTGTTCGGGGCAAACCGCGCGATCAACCGGCCGCGTACGCCGGGCGCAGGCTCGGCGAGGATCAGCTTGCCGCAGGCCGCCGCGACCTGGCTCGCCGACAGCGCCTCGCCGCAGGCATAGTCGAGCACGGTCGCCTCGGGCGAAGAGATGTAGCCGATGATGTCCCGCGCGATGATCTGGAAGTGCAAGTCGCGATGCAGCTTGCTGACATAGATCGTGTGCGTCGAGTCGTAATAATCGATCCAATCGTCCATGGTCGTCGAGGGCCCCGGCCAAACGGTTCCGTTGCAGGAACCGGCGCTGCCCGCCTGCGTTAGGGGTGCGGCGGCGCGCCGTCAATGTCTGCGTCCTAACAGGAAGGTTTCCCGTGAGCAAAGCTCCACAAAAGGTCTCGCCCGACCTCGACACGCCCACCGATCTGTCGTCCCAGGCGGTCAACAAGGTTTCGGAGGCACTCAACGTGCTTCTGGCCGACGCGTTCGCGCTGTATCTGAAGACCAAGAATTTCCACTGGCACATCAGCGGCCGGCATTTCCGCGACTATCATCTGCTGCTCGACGAGCAGTCCGACCAGATCTTCGCCACCACCGACCAGCTCGCCGAGCGCGTCCGCAAGATCGGCGGCACCACGCTGAAATCGATCGGGCAGATCGCCAAGCTCCAGACCATCAAGGACAACAACGAAGACTATGTCCCGCCGCGCGAGATGCTGCGCGAGCTGATGCAGGACAACAAGCATGTCGCCGCCGCAATGCGCAAGGCGCACGAGGTCTGCGACGACGCCGGCGACGTCGCCAGCGCCAGCATCCTCGAGAACTTCATCGACGAGACCGAGCGCCGCACCTGGTTCCTGTTCGAAGCCACAAGACAGGAAGGCGCGAACGAGGCGTAGGGGCACACTGTCGTAGGGTGGCCAAAGGCGCGCTCTTCGCGCGCCGTGCCCACTATCTCTCCGCAGTTCAAACTGTTTGGTGGGCAGGCTTCGCTTTGCCCACCCTACTGCACCGTCTTTGTAGCTACCGCCACAACCGCATCAACGCCCCGTTCTTGCCCGTCACCGGATCGGCCGGCGGCCGCGCGACGTTTGGAATCGTCTTCAGCGCCTTGGCGTGGTTCTCCGGTGTTGCGCGGGTGACCTCCATCTTCGCGCCCGGCGGATAGGCGCCGATCACGCAGAAATCCGCGCTGGCCTTGATGCGTTGGTGACCTGTGCCGGCGGGCAGGATCGCGACGTCGCCGGCCTTGATCTCCAGCTCCTGGCCGTGGTCGCCGCCGAAGCGGACGCGCGCGCTGCCACGCGCAACGCCGAGCACCTCGTGCACCGTTGCGTGATAATGCAGATAATCGAACACGCCATTGCGCCACGTGCCGCCCCAGCCGTTCGCTTCGAACAAGCGTTCGATCGTCTCTTCCGGCTGTCTGGAATCGAGCTTCACCGCGGCCTGGTAGACCAGGAAGGGGAGGATATTGTTGGGCACGAGCCCGTCATCCTCAAATACGATGGCGAGCGGCTCGGCATTGTCGCGGACGACAGACATAAGAGGCTCCTGCGTGAGCGTAGCAGTGATCAACGAAGGGAGTTAAGCGGCGTTCCTCGTTCCGCTGTCATTCCGGATTCGCGCTGCGCTGCGCCCGGAACGACAAGAGCCCGGGCGAAGGCCCGGGCTCGATGTCGTCAAAGCAGTTGCAGGAGAGCGCGCGCCCTACACGCTCTTGTTCTGCCGCATCAGATCGGCAAAGCGCTGGAACAGATAGTGCGAGTCGCGCGGACCCGGTGAGGCCTCGGGGTGGTACTGCACCGAGAACACCGGCTTGCCGTCGAGCTGGATGCCGCAATTGGAGCCGTCGAACAGCGAGATGTGGGTCTGCGTCGCGCCCGTCGGCAGGGTGCTCTCGTCGACGGCAAAGCCGTGGTTCATCGAGGTGATCTCGACCTTGCCGGTGGTCTCGTCCTTCACGGGATGATTGGCGCCGTGATGGCCCTGGTGCATCTTCTTGGTCTTGGCGCCGACGGCGAGGCCGAGCATCTGATGGCCAAGGCAAATTCCGAATGTCGGCGTGCCCGACTTGATCACGTCCTGGATCACGGGCACGGCATATTTGCCGGTCGCGGCCGGATCGCCGGGACCGTTCGACAGGAACACGCCATCCGGCTTCATCGCCAGGATATCCTCGGACGACGTCGTTGCCGGCACCACCGTTACCTTGCAGCCGACGCCGGCGAGCAGGCGCAGAATGTTGCGCTTGATGCCGTAATCGATGGCGACCACGTTGAACTCAGGCTTGTCCTGGCGGCCAAAGCCCTTGTCCCAGAGCCAGGGCGTCTCGTCCCAGGTGAAGCGCTGGCCTGAGGTGACCATTGGCACCAGGTCCATGCCCTCGAGGCCGGGCCATTCGCGCGCTTCTTCCTTCAAGCCGTGCAGGTCGAACTCGCCGTCCCTGGCGTGCGCGATTACGGCGTTGGGCATGCCCTTGTTGCGGATCAGCGCGGTCAGCGCGCGGGTGTCGATGCCGGAGAGGCCGATGATGCCGCGCGCCTTCAGCCACTGGTCGAGGTGCTTGGTGGCGCGATAGTTCGAGGGATCGGTGATCGCGGTGCGCAGGATCACGCCGCGCGCGCCGGGCGTCGCGGCCATGTTCACCGTCTCGATGTCGTCGTCGTTAGTGCCGACATTGCCGATATGCGGGAAGGTGAAGGTGATGAGCTGGCCGGCATAAGAGGGATCGGTGAGGATCTCCTCATAGCCGGTCATCGCGGTGTTGAAGCAGACCTCGCCGACGGCTTGGCCTTCGGCGCCGAGGCCAAAGCCTTCGAGCACCGTGCCGTCGGCAAGCACCAACAGCGCGGTCGGTTTGTGGTCCGGCCAAGCGTGATCGTTATCATGTTGTGTCATGAGCCCGGTTCATAGTCCCCGCGGGCGCTGCCGTCAAAGCGGAGATGCGCCGATTCACATGCGTTTTTGCATATTTGACAGGTCGGCTTGGGCCCCTAAGCTCCGCAGCATAATTTCCGGCAAATTCCGGGGCTCGGGAGGCAATAATGGACCAGACGACGCCGATTCTGCTGGTTCCGGGATTAGCCTCCTCGGCCCGGATCTATGCACCGGTGATCCCGTCGCTGTGGCAGTTCGGCCCGGTGATGGTCGCCAACCATATTCGCGATGACAGCATGGCGGCGATCGCCCGGCGGGTGCTGAGCGGGGCGCCGCCGCGCTTCGCGCTCGCCGGCCATTCCATGGGCGGCTACATCGCCCTCGAGATCATGCGCCAGGCGCCCGAGCGGGTGGCCAGGCTCGCGCTGATCAACACTCAGGCGCGGCCCGACACGGAGGAGGCGACCGCACGCCGCCGCGGCCTGATGGAGCTGGCCCGGCGCGGGGAGCTGCGTGCCGCGCGCGAGGAGATGTTTCCCGAACTGGTGCATCCGTCGCGCCGCGACGATGCAGGCATTCGCCAGCTCGTACACGAGCAGGGCGATGACGTCGGCGTCGAAGGCTATCTGCGGCAGCAGACCGCGATCATCGCGGGTGGATTCACGGCCGACGCTTGCGACGATCAAATGCCCGACATTGGTGCTGACGGGCGATCAGGACAACACGATTCCCAACGCATTCTCGAAGGAGATGGCGGAGGGCATTGCCGGCGCAAGGCTCGTCGTTCTGGAGAATTGCGGACACCTGCCGCAACCGGAGCAGCCTGCGGCGACGGTGCGGGCGCTGGTCGAATGGCTGGGAACCCCGGTTGTCTCCGGGCTGCGAACGGCCTAGATCAGGCGTCGGATAGTCTAGGGGATCACGATCATGCTGCGCGACGACATCAACAATGCGGTCAAGGAGGCCATGAAGGCCAAGGAAGAGCGCAAGCTGTCCACGCTGCGCATGGTCAACTCGACCATCAAGAACGCCGACATCGAGGCGCGCGGCAACGGCAAGCCGCCGCTCTCGGACGCGGACTTGCTCGGCGTGTTTCAGAAGATGATCAAGCAGCGCCAGGAATCGGTTGAGCTCTACGAGAAGGGCGGCCGTGCCGAACTCGCCGCGCAGGAGCGCGACGAGATCGCGGTGATCTCCGCGTACTTGCCGAAGCAGATGTCGGATGACGACGTCAAGAAGGTGATCTCGGACGCGATCGCCGAGACCGGCGCCGCCGGCATGAAGGACATGGGCAAGGTGATCGCCGTGTTGAAGACCAAGTACGCCGGCCAGATGGATTTCGGCAAGGCCTCTGGTTTGGTGAAGGCTGCTCTGACGGGCTAGGCGGCCGCGCCGAAGGTTTGCCAGGAGCTGACAGACTATCATCCTGGTCACGCCCGGCCTTGTGCCGGGCATCCACGTTCTTCAAAATGGAGAGAAAGAACGTGGATGGCCGGGACGAGCCCGGCCATGACGAGAACCTCCGATGAGCAGGGCCTCTCCCATGACCGCCATCAAGCCGTTCCGCATCGCCATCAGCGACGACGTCCTCACCGACCTCAAGTCGCGCCTCGCCCGCACGCGCTGGCCGGAGGCGGAGCTGGTCGATGATTGGAGCCAGGGCGCGCCGCTGGCATGGATCCAGGAAATCTGCACCTATTGGGCTGATGGCTACGACTGGCGCGCGCGCGAAGCGAAACTCAACTGCTTCGAGCAGTTCACCACCGAGATCGACGGGCTCGACATCCACTTCCTGCATGCGCGCTCGAAGGAGCCGTCGGCACTGCCGCTGATCATCACCCATGGCTGGCCCGGCTCGATCGTCGAATTCCAGAAGGTGATCGCGCCCTTGGTCGATCCTGTCGCGCATGGCGGCAATCCTGCCGATGCCTTCCACGTTGTCTGCCCGTCGCTGCCGGGCTTTGGCTTTTCCGGCAAACCCAAGACCACCGGCTGGGGCGTCGATCGTATCGCCGCGACCTGGGCCCAGCTGATGGACCGGCTCGGCTATATCAGGTACGGCGCGCAGGGCGGCGACTGGGGCTCGGCAGTGACGACCTCGCTTGGCATGCAGGACGCCGAGCATTGCGCCGGCATCCACATCACGCTCGCCTTCAACGCCGCGCCGAAAGTCGAGGGCGAACCGACGCCGGAAGAGAAGCGCGCGCTCGCCGGCCTCCAGCATTACGTCGACCTCGACTCCGGCTATTCGAAGCAGCAATCGACGCGGCCGCAGACACTCGGCTACGGCTTGACGGATTCGGCGAGCGGGCAGGCGGCCTGGATTCTGGAAAAATTCTGGGCCTGGACCGATTGCAACGGTCATCCCGAGAACATCTTCACCAAGGACGAGCTGCTCGACAACGTCATGCTCTACTGGGCGACGGAGACCGCGACCTCGTCGGCGCGGCTCTATTGGGAAAGCTTTGGCAAGCGCCGGACCACGCCGGTCGTCAAGGTGCCGACGGGCGTGGCTGTCTTTCCCAGGGAGATCATCACGCCGGTGCGGCGCTGGATGGAGCCGAACTTCCGCAACATCACGCATTGGAGCGAGATGGAGAAGGGCGGCCATTTCGCCGCATTCGAGCAGCCGGAGCTGTATGTCGGCGAGGTCAGAAAGTTCTTCCGGACGGTGCGCTGAGACGCATTCTCCGTCAGGCCCGGACTTGTCCCGGGCATCCGCGCCCTTAAACTCAGGTCAAACAAGAACGTGGATGGCCGGGACAAGTCCGGTCAGACGACGCTGCCGGGAAACGACCATGCTCACCGAAGCCAGCACCTATGACGAACTCTACGGCAATTTCCGCTGGGAGATCCCGGCGCGCTTCAACCTGGCGGAGGCCTGCTGCGATCGCCACGCCGACGGCACCGGCCGGCTGGCGCTGGTCTATCTCGATGAGAACGGCGCCATCACGCGCACATCCTTCGACGATGTCGCGGAGATGTCGCGCCGCTTCGCCAATGTGCTGAGGGCGGATGGCCTTGTCCGCGGCGACCGCGTCGCGGTGTTCCTGTCGCAGTCGCTGGAGCTGCCGATCGCGCACATGGCCGCGTTCCGTTCGGCGATGATCTCTATTCCGCTGTTCGCATTGTTCGGCGAAGACGCGCTGGAATTCCGCCTGTCGAACTCGCAAGCGAGGGCGATCGTCACCGACGAGGGTGGCTGGGAGAAGCTTTCGAAGATTCGCGACCGTCTGCCGGAGCTGAAGAAGGTCTACATCGTTGGCGAACGAACGCCGGCGGGTACGACATCGTTCTGGAATTCGGTCAAGGCTGCATCGCCCGACTTCAGGCTGGTGGACACGTCTGCTGACGATCCCGCGCTGATCATCTACACCTCGGGCACGACGGGCAATCCGAAGGGCGCGCTGCACGCCCACCGCGTCGTGCTCGGACATCTCCCCAATGTCGAGATGTGCCACAACTTCCTGCCGCGCCCCGGCGATCTGATGTGGACGCCGGCGGACTGGGCCTGGATCGGCGGCCTCATCAACGGCCTGTTCGCGTTCTGGTACCACGGCATTCCCCTGGTCGGTCACCGCGCGCGAAAGTTCGAGCCGCAAGCGGCGATGCAGATGATGGCCGATCTCGGCGTGCGTAATGTGTTCCTGCCGCCGACCGCGCTGAAGCTGATGCGGCAGGCCGGCGTGACGCATTCCGGCATCAAGCTGCGCAGCATCTTTACCGGCGGCGAGTCCCTCGGCGGCGAGCTGCTCGGCTGGGTGCGCGAGACCTTCGGCGTCGACGCGCACGAGGTGTTTGGCCAGACCGAATGCAATCTCGTGATCGGCAGCAACGCGAATCTGTTTCCGATCCGCCCCGGTTCGATGGGCAAGGCGACGCCGGGTTTCGACGTCCGCATCGTCAATGACAGAGGCGAGGAGCAGCCACGTGGCCAGCGCGGCATCATCGGGGTGCGCCAACCCTGTCCTTGCACGATGCTCGAATACTGGCGCAATCCGGAGGCAACGTCGAAGAAATATGCCGGCGAGTTCCTGCTCACCGGCGATCTCGGGGTGCAGGACGAGGACGGTTACTTCTGGTACGTCAGCCGCGAGGACGACGTCATCACCACCGCCGGCTATCGTGTCGGCCCGTCCGAAATCGAGCACACGCTGATGAAGCACCCGGCGGTGGCGATGGCGGCGGTGGTCGGCATTCCCGATCCGATCCGCACTGAATCGATCAAGGCCTGGATCGTGCTGCGCCCGGGCTTTGCCGCCAGCGACGCACTCGCGCGCGAGATCCAGGAGTTCGTCAAGGTGCAACTCGCCGCCCACGAATACCCACGGTTCGTGGAGTTCGCGGAGACACTTCCAATGACCGCCACCGGAAAGGTGCTGCGGCGCGAGCTGCGGACGAGGGGTTAGCTTCCTGCAATGGCAAAGACGTCTCAAGCCGCGGGGCTTCACCGCGCTTCACTTGCGAAGCTGAGCGAACTCGATGCGGCGCTGGAGCTCATGTATTACGGCTGGCGCGGCATGACACTCGAAGCCGACGCATATCTCGCCAAGCAAGGACTGTCGCGCCCGCACCATCGCATCCTCTACGTGGTGGCGCGCCGGCCCGATATCGCGATCGGCTCGCTGATCGAGATCCTCGGCATTTCCAAGCAGGCCCTGAACCGGCCGCTCAATTTGTTGCTTGAGCGCAAGCTCCTGACCTCAAAACGCTCGCCCGAGCAGCATCGCTCGAAGCTGCTGCGCCTGACGGCCGCGGGGCAGCGCATCGAGCAGCGCGCATCGGACCACGAGCGCAAGGTGCTGCGCGAGGCGTTCGATCGCGTCGGAGCGACAGGTGCGGCTGCGTGGATGGGCGTGATGGAGGCGATCGCCGACACCAACTGACGATTCCTGAAGTCAACATGGTTGACATGAGGAGCGGGCTTTGCCACTTTCCTGGCCAACGAGCCGTGGGAGGGCTCCGCCATGCGTCTTTCGGATATCGTGCTGCTCCTCAACGCGCTCTGGTTCGGCGGCGCCTTCATCCAGTTCAGCATTGCGCAAGCCAATACACTGAAGATTCTCCTGCCGCGGGAAGAGCGCACCAATCCGATCGCGCCGACATTGTCGGCCAGCGTGGCATTCCTTGGCGGCATCAATCTGCCGATCGGCCTTCTGTCGCTCTACCTTCTGGCAGCCCGTCCGGTCTTCTTCCAGCCGGTCGAAGCGCAGCTGGTGCTGTTCCTGTTCTTTGCCGCCTGCCATTTCAGCCAGTTCGCCTACAACCTTCCGGTCCTGCTGCGCGGAGGACGCGTCGGGGTCGCTTATTGGCCCGTGTTGAAAGGCCCGATGCTCAGGATCTTCGTCATCGACGCGGCCTTGTTCGTGGCCAATCTGGGTGCGGCGCTTCTCCTCGCGTCGCGCTCCTGACTACCGCGACGGCGTCGACAGCGCAGATCGCAGCATGGCGGCGAGGTCTCGCCGCCGGAACGGCTTGGTCAGGATGCGGGCATCGCCGATTGCGTCGGGCGCCGAGACCGGATTTTGGCTGTAGCCGGAGGTGAAGAGCACCTTGAGCCCGGGTCGCAGCTGGATTGCTTGCCGGGCAAGCTCCGGCCCGAACATGCCGCCGGGCATCACGACGTCGGTGAACAGCAGGTCGATATCCCCGGACTGGCGCAACAAGTCGAGCGCCGCCGGGCCGCTCGCGGCCGTGATGACGCGATAGCCGAGCGTCTTCAGCTCGCTTTCGACATAAGTCCGAACCATGTCGTTGTCTTCGACGACGAGAATGGTCTCGCTTCCTTCGCGCGTGACGATCCCTTCGGCGGGTGAGGCGTCCTCGTTTGGCGGTGTTGCCAGGCGGGGAAAGAACAGCCTGACGGTGCTGCCTTGTCTCGGTGCGGACTGCATCTGCACCAGCCCGCCGGACTGCCGCACAAAACCGTAGACCATGCTCAGGCCGAGCCCGGTCCCCTTGCCGACCTCCTTGGTGGTGAAGAACGGCTCGAACGCCCGGCTCGCCACCTCGGCGGTCATGCCGCTGCCGGTGTCGATCACGGCCACCATGACATAGTCGCCTGGTCGCGGTTCGCCATTGATGTCCAAGTCGGATTCACCGAGCGAGACGTTGCGCGCCTCGATGGTCAGCCTGCCGCCCAACTGCATGACATCGCGCGCGTTGAGCACGAGATTGAGCAGCGCAGTCGTGAGCTGGCCGGGATCGACGCTGATCAACCACAGGTCCGGTGCGAGCGCGAAGGTGCATTCGATGTGCTCGCCCAAGGGGCGGCGCAACAAGTGCTCCACCTCCTTAATCTTTTCGCCGATGTCGATGTCTCGCGGCCTCAGGGGCTGCTTGCGCGCGAAGGCGAGCAGGCTCCGCGTCAGGTCGGAGCCGCGTTCGGCAGCTGTCGCGATGTCGCCGGCGATCCGGTGCAACTCCTTGTTCCCCGCCAGCCTGTCGGCAAGGTGCTCCGAATTGCCGAGAATGACGGTGAGGAGATTGTTGAAGTCATGCGCCACACCGCCGGTGAGCTGACCCATGGCCTCCATCTTCTGGGATTGGCTGAGCTTCTGGTTGAGGTCCGCGATGGCCGCCCGTTGCTGCTCAAGCGATTCGGCAGTGTCGTTGAGCAGGGTCATCAATCCGCCCAGCTCGCCGCGCGGATGGGGAGGAGGAATTCGCGCGTTGAGATCGCCGAGCCCGAGTCTCTTCGCCATGTTGGCGAGCCGCCCGACCTGGCGCCCGACGCTCACGGTCGCGAGGATCCATACGCCGGCCAGCAGCAGCAGCAAGGCCACCGCGAGGATCGCCATATCCTCATAGAGCCGGCGATTCGCCGCCGCGACCAATCCGTCCTTGGACCGTCCGACCAGGATGTAGAGGCCGGCATCACGGATCGAAGGTGAGTGGGCGACGGCCCAGACCTGCGTGCGGCCGTCGCGATCGGTCACTTCCTGAAATGCCTTTTGATCGGGAGCCGTCGCGAAGCCGAGCAGGTCGGATCCCGCGATCGACGCGCCCACGGGCGCGGTCCAGCCGGCTCCCAAGGGAGCGACGAGAACGGTGCCCTTGCCGTCGATGAGCAGAATATCCTTCTCGGCGAGCAGCCGCTTGTGGTGATACTCGGCGAATTTGCGCAGGTTGAACGAGGCAAGCAGCACCAGCTTCAGCGCGCCCGCCTCCGATCGCACCGGATATGCGATCTGGAGCACCGATATTCCGGTCAGCCGGCCGAATACCGGCTCAACCACGACGTTGCGCGAGACCAGGGCCTGCTTGAAATAGGCGCGATCCCTCAGATCGAGGGTGCGGTTGGTCCGCAGCGAGTCGCAGAACAGGCTGCCGTCCGGATCGATGGTCAGGATTCCCGTGAACTGAGGGTATTCCTCGCGCACGTCCGACAGAAACGCCGAGCACGCCGCCTTGTCGCGCGTGTCGAGGTCGCGCGCGCGGGCCAGACCATAGTGAAGCTGAGCGGTGCCCTGAATCTTCCCACCCAGATCGCTCGCAATGTCGTCGGCCGAGGCCGACAGATTGGCCAGGGCGGCGTTGACTTCACTGCTCCGGTTCTGCACGAAACGCAGCCCGACGAGGCTCGCCGGCACCAGCATGGCCGCGATGACGAGTATCAGTAGTCGGGTACGCAAGCTCATCGGTCGGACGGTCCATTCGAGTCATCGCGCTCGTTCAAAGACTCAATTTGCGGCACCACCCGCCGCTCAGTCCATAGGCATCGGGTCGAAAAAGTCCCCGACGGGGAAAGATTTCGAGCCGCGGGCAGGACGGATGAGCTTCCCGAAGGACGCGCGCCGTCGGCGCGGTGGTTTTCCCGGGTCTGCGCCGGCGGCTTCGGGATACTGTCGTCCAGCCAACAACTCGCGCGTGCGCACCTGCCGCGGGGACGCTAAGATCGAGTCAATCCGCGTGCGACGGAGATCGCGCCGGCGAACGAGGAGGAAGCTGATGTCCATTTCGGGCAAGGTCGACCCGGTGGTGCGTCCCGTCGCGGCGACCGACATCGCCGAGGCGCTGGTCGAAGGCCTGCGGGATTTCCAGGCGCTGCCGCTTTACGGCCTCTGCTTCGGTACGCTCTACGCCGCCGGCGGCATCGCCATCATGCTGTGCTTCACTGCGTTCGGCATGGTCTATCTGGTCTATCCGCTGGCCGCCGGCTTCGCGCTGCTCGGGCCATTCGTGGCGATCGGGCTCTATGAAGTCAGCCGCCGTCGCGAGCGCGGCGAGCCCGTCTCGCTCGGCGCGATCTGGTCGGCTGTGCGCGCGCGCAGCGAGATCGGCTGGATGGCCTTCGTCACGCTGTTCGTGTTCGTGGTCTGGATGTATCAGGTGCGGCTTCTGATCGCGCTGCTGCTTGGCCTGCATGCCTCGTTCTCGAGCCTGCAGGAGTTCATGACGGTGGTGCTGACCACGAACGAGGGCCTGCTGTTCCTCGGCATCGGCAACGCGGTCGGCGCGGTGCTGTCGCTGATCCTGTTTTCGCTGACGGTCGTGTCGTTTCCGCTGCTGCTCGACCGCGAGGTCGATTTCGTCACGGCGATGGTGACAAGCGTGCGCGCGGTCGTGGCCAGCCCGCTGCCGATGATTGGCTGGGCCGCGGTGATCGTGATGGTCCTGATCGTCTCGGCGCTGCCGTATTTTCTGGGGCTGGTGGTGACGCTGCCCGTGCTCGGGCACGCGACCTGGCATCTTTATCGGCGGATCGTGGTGCCGGTGGCGTAGCGGGAAGCCGGACGCAACGGCAGCGAGCTATTCGCCGGTTGCCAGCCGGCGTTCGCCGGATGAGGTCAGTTCGAGTTCGCCGAGGCGCCTGATTGCATAACCGAGGTTGGTCAGGCGCTCGCCGTGCGCTTGCGGGATTTCGCCTTGCGCCTTGCCCTTGCCGATCTCGGCCAAGGACGCAAATTCATCGGCGCTGAGTGCAACGCTGCTGTCTGTCATCAGGCAACCTCGTCGGTCCATACCTTGAAATTGACAAGGGTATTCGGACCGAAGGTTTGGGTGATCGGGACGTCCGCGGCATCGCGTCCTTGTGCGATCAACACGCGACCGATCCGCGGCGTGTTGTTGCGCGGATCGAACATGTGCCAGCTTCCGCCGAGATAAGCCTCAAACCAGCCGGCGAAATCTCCCACGGCCCAGGGCTTCGGCGTGCCGATGTCGCTGAGATAACCGGTGCAGTAACGCGCCGGGATGTTCATGCAGCGGCAGAACGCGATGGCAAGATGAGCATAGTCGCGGCACACGCCCTTGCCTTCGTCGTAGGCTTCCCGCGCCGTCTTGGTCGCGCGCGCGTGCTCATAGCCGAAGGCGATGTGACGATGAACGAAATCGCAGATGGCCTGGACCCGCGCCCAGCCGGGCGGCGTGTGCTCGAACAACTTCCATGCGATATCCGACAGGCGATCGGTCTCGCAGTAGCGACTGCCGAGCAGATAGACGAGCGTGTCGGTCGGCAGCGCCTCGACGGCGTGCTGAGCCGCGTTCGGGAACACTGGATCGGGCAGGCCGCTGTCGCTCACGACGCCGTCGCCGGCAAGGCGAAAGGCGCCAGCCGGCGCCACGATGCGGCTGCACCAATTGCCGAAGAGGTCGCGATAGGGAGTGATCGGCACCGAGGGTCTGGTGGTCAGCAGGTCGGGCACGATGACATCGGAGGCGCGGGTGAAGTGCGTGCCCAGCACCATGATCATAGGCGTGGGCTGCGGGAATTCGTACAGCATCTCAAACCCGACGCGGAGCTTCATACGATTTTCCCTTGGCTAAGCTCGTAACATGGCTACGAAGCGGCCGATCACAAGGCTTTGACGGCTTATTCGGTCGCGGGCGGCAATTGGCGCCTCAAAAGTGCGGCACGGGCGAGAAAATGATAGCTAATTGCGGCGATTGCGCGCACGGTGCGGGAATGTCGAAAGATCTGTCGTTTCTGCGCCTATGCAGCGCCACGACTATTCGCGCGACGTGAAGCGCCTCATTCCCTCGCAGCGGCGGAGCCGACTCGTAGCGACGTCGTAACAGCGGTCGTCGCGCATATTGCCCACTCCAGCGGTGAGTTGGACGCGGCAGGCGCGTGCCGCGGACACCTGAAGGTTTCACCGCGATCGATCATGAGATCGAACGCCAACCGAAAGCACCCGATGCAAACTCAACCGATGCAAGCTCTCTCGCCACGGCACGTCAAGACAGAAGAAGCGCTCCGGCTCGGCGTCGAGTCGGGCTGGTACGCGATCAAGGTCAGTGGGACCTTTGTCTCGGGCCCGCACGACTCGGAAGCGGATTGCAGTCGCAAGATCGACGAAATCAATCCGCCTCCGGTGAAGAAGAAGCGATGACGACACGGAGTTCGCCCGCTACGGCGTCTTGATACCCATCGCCTTCAACGCTTCCAGCATCTGCGCCGGCGGCGCCATCTTGATCTGCGGCGCCTTGCCCGTTTCCAGCAGGCTCTTCAGCCCCGACAGGATTGCGGGCCAGCCGGTGCGGCCGCCGGAAAGGATGTCGTCGCTGAGCGGGCGGTCGTGGCGTTCGCTCACGGTGAGGCGGACGGCCTCGCCGGCTTGTTCAATCTCGTAAGTGACAAGCGTCGCGCCGAGCTTTGCGACGAGGTCGGGCCAGTTGACGTTCCACGTCACCGTCAGCTTGTTCGGCGGATCGTATTCGAACACATCGCCCGAAATGTGTTCCGAGCCATCAGGCGCGCGCACGACGAATTTGCCGCCGAGTCTTGGCTCCATCTCGACCGCAAAGCCGGAAAAATATTGGCGGCTGAACTCGGCGGAGGTCAGCGCCTCCCACACCTGGTCCGGCGTCGCGGCGATGTAAATCGTGTAGACGGTGAGCGGCTTGAACCGATCGAGGTTCATCTTTCATCGAATCCCTTGTTGAGGGCTGCGTGCGGAATGGCCAGCACCTTGCCGCTTTCCAGCAGGCTCTTGAGCCCGGACAGGATCGCCGGCCACCCGTTGGAAACGGCGCCGAAATATTTGCCGCCTTCGACGAAGCCGTCATGCAGCACCGTCAAACGCACGAGCGAGCCGAACGGTTCGATGGTAAAGACCACCCGCGAGATCGGCTCACCGCGCAGCTCCTCGTATTTTTGGTGCTTGAAGCTGTAAGACAGCCGCCGCGGCGGATCGGCTTCGAGGATCTCGCCGGAATCGGTGGTCTCGCCGTCCAGCAGCAGCGCGAAAGGGGAGCCGATTTTCCAGTCGGACCTGACCTCGGCGCCGAACCAGTATTGCTTGGTGAACTCGCTCGATGTCAGCGCCTCCCACAGCCTCGTTGGCGTTGTCTCGATGTAGGTGACATAGACGAATTGCGGCTTACTCATCACGCTTCTCCAACTGGCGTTTCAACTCGCCGAGTGCGGCGAGCTTGCCGCGCTCGAATTTCTTGATCCAGCGTTCGCCGATCTGATGGATCGGAACCGGATTGAGATAGTGCAGCTTCTCGCGGCCGTGCCTGATGGTCGTGACCAGATTGGCCTCTTCCAGAATGGCAAGGTGCTTGGTCACGGCCTGGCGCGTCATCGCGAGGCCTTCACAGAGTTCGTTCAGCGTCTGGCCGTTCCTGGCGTGAAGTCTGTCGAGCAGCGACCGTCGTGACGCATCGGCGAGCGCTTTGAAGACCTCATCCATGGCGGCGATAATAGGCAACCAAATGATTGCATGTCAAGCGCAAGGTCGTGACTTCCGTTCCCGCCCTCGCCATGCATTAATGCCGCAAACCGCTCCCAGCGAGTCCTCCCCATGATGTCTCTGCAAGCCTATCTCGCCTTCCTTGCCGCCTGCATCGCGCTCGCGCTGTTGCCGGGGCCGATCGTCACCCTCGTTATCGCCAACGGGCTGCGCCACGGCACGCGCGCGGCGCTGACCAATGTGGCCGGTGCGCAGGCCGGCCTCGCCATCGTCATCGGCATCGTCGCGGTCGGACTGACCTCGCTGATGGCGACCATGGGGTATTGGTTCGACTGGGTGCGCTTTGCCGGCGCCGCCTATCTGGTCTGGCTCGGCATCAAGCTGATCTGGGCGCCGGTCGAGGGCGTCAATGTGGATGAGCCGCCGGCGCCGCCGCGCGGCGGATTCTTCCTGCAAGGTTTCCTGGTGCTGCTGTCGAACCCGAAGGTGCTGGTGTTCTTCGGCGCCTTCATCCCGCAGTTCATGGACATGAACCGCGACCACTTCCCGCAGGTCGCGCTGCTGGGAGCCACCTTCATGGTCACTGCGGTGATGACGGACGCGCTCTACGCCATCGCCGCGGGGCGGGCCCGGAAGTTCTTCTCGGCTCGCCGCACCCGCATGATGTCGCGCATCTCCGGCGGCTTCATGATCGGCGGCGGCATCTGGCTGGCGCTGACCAGGGCGAAATAACCGCCGTCGGGCTAATCGACCAGCCTTTCCGCCCGCAGTTCAACCTCGATCTCTGCAAAAATCCGCGCCAGCCGCTCGGCCCATTGTTGCTGGCCAGACTGGTCGGCGATCAGATCCTGGCGGATCTCAATGCCGGTATTGACGAGGCCGCGAGCTTCGCCGTGCACGGGGATGGTGTAGTCGGTGAGGTCGTTCACCGCATAGGGCTCGTTGTCGCCCACGACGAGATCGCTCTCGCTGCGGAGATGCCTGAGCAGCAGCTGCGGCAGCACGGTGTCGCGATTGTAGAGCGCGCCGATGTGCCAGGGACGCGCGACGCCGGCGTAAACGGGCGTGAAGCTGTGCAGCGACACCAGCACCGTCGGCCGCTTGTCGTGCACGCGGCGGTCGATCGCGGCATGGATATGCCGGTGATAGGGCTCGAAAATCTCGCGGCGGCGCGCTTTGCGCTCCTGCTCCGAAATTCCCTCGTTGCGCGGGATCGCGGTTGCTTCGGAAATCAGGGGAATCGAGCTCACGGCGGCGGGCGGGCGGTTGCAGTCGATCACCAGCCGCGAATAGCGCTGGGCGATCAGATGTGCGCCCAGCATCTCTGCCAGCCGGTCGGCGACGCCCCCAATGCCGATGTCCCAGGCGATATGCCGCGTCAGCTCGTTCTCGGCGACGCCAAGATCGCCAAGCGCAGCCGGCAGGACCCTTCCGTAGTGGTCCGAGGTGAGCAAAAAAGGCGATGTCCCTTGCGCATTCACCTCGTGCACCGGGGGGACGTCACCCTCGCTGAGGAGTTGATTGGTCGCCCCGATTGTGTCTAAAGCCATCCTGATTGCCTAATGAAACAGCAGTCACCCCGAAGAATCGGGCGGGATTGCTATAGATTGGTCCGCCCGACATCACCATGATTGCCTGACGATGCCGTTGCTGACGATTCATCACAAGACCGAATATCGCTACACCCGCCCCGTGGCGTTCGGCGAACACAGGATCATGCTGCGGCCGCGCGACGGGCATGATCTGCGCGTGCTCGACTCCAGGCTCGAGATATCGCCCGAGCCGATGTCGCTGCACTGGATCCACGACGTGTTCGGCAATTCCGTCGCGATCGCGAATTTCGACGAGCGCGCGGACGCGCTGATCTTCGACTGGCACGTCACCGTCGAGCACAATCCGGTCGAGGAGTTCGCGCTGACGCCGGACGACTCGGCCTATTTCTATCCTTTCGCGTATGACGATGAGGAGTTTCCCGACCTCGTCCACTACATCACGCCGCAATATACCGATCCCGATGGCGAGATCGCGGAATGGGCGCGCGGCTTTCTCGACGAGGACGCGCCGACGCCGACCTTCAAGATCCTGAGCGGCATGACCCACGGTATCCGCGAGCGGTTCAAGTACCGCAAGCGCCACGAGCTGGGCACGCAGCATCCGCTCGACACCTTGCAGTCCGGTAGCGGAACCTGCCGCGACTACGCTCTGTTCATGATCGAGGCGCTGCGTCATCTCGGAATCGCCGCACGATTCGTCTCCGGCTACATCTTCCTGCCGGAGGATATCGAGCAGCGCCATGTCGGCGGCGGTTCGACGCATGCCTGGGTCCAGGTCTACCTGCCCAGCGCGGGCTGGATCGAGTTCGATCCGACCAACGGCATCGTCGGCACCCGCGACCTCATCCGCGTCGCGGTCGCCCGCGATCCGCGCCAGGCAATCCCGCTGCACGGCGTCTATATCGGCCCTGCCGGCGCGTTCGACGCCATGGACGTGACCATCAGGGTGGTGTCGGACGAGCAATGCAGCGGCGAGACACTCGAGGCGGAGGTTTTGTAGATCCGCTGCGATTTGCACGCTGCCGATTGATGGTTATAGAAGGCCATGACCTCCAATCGTCTCTTCGTCTACGGCACGCTGATGCGCGGCTTCGACCATCCGATGGCGCGGTTGCTTGCGGGCCACGCGGATTTTCTGGGTGAAGCGACCTGCCGCGGCCGGCTCGTTCTGGTGACGCATTATCCGGGGCTGCTGCTCTCCGATGTGCCGTCCGACCGCGCCCACGGCGAACTCTTTCACCTGCGCGTGCCCGACGAACTCTTGCGCGAGCTCGACATGTACGAGGCCTGCGGCGAGGGCTTTCCGGAGCCGACCGAATATCTGCGCCAGCTGGTCGACGTGACAGGTGCAGACGGGGTGACGGCACCGGCCTGGACTTACATCTACAACTGGCCCGTCACCGATCTGCCGCGCATCGAATCCGGCCGCTTTCTTGGGCTCTAGCCCGACAGCACTTCCTTCACTGCGCGCACGTCGACCTCGCGCTCGACATAACTCCACTCCTCGGTTCGCCTGAGCATCGCGACCAGCTCCTCGAACAGCGAGGCGTGCGCAGGCGCGAATTCGAACCAGGTCAGGAAGTCGAAGGGCCCGCCGAGGTCGCGGCAATGATAGAGCTGCCGCGCAATCGCAGGCAGGAAGCGCAGGCTGTTCGCGATGTGATGCGACTTGTCCTCGAAGATCCTGCGGCGCTCTTCCTGGGTCAGATCCCACCAGGCCTGCGACTTGCGGATCGGGATCAGCGCCCCACTGGTTGCTTCCAGCCGGCCGAGGCCGGCCTGCACGGCAGTGAGCTGCTGCTTCTCCGGGCGCTCGGTGTAGCGCAAGCTGCTCGCGACACCGACCAGGCGCCAAGCATTGCGCGAGGGCACCAGCGGCAACGCGATGGCCTCGCTGTCGGTGACCGACAGCGTTGGCATGAAGGCGAGGGGCTCGCCCGTCACCGGCGAAATCGAGGTGATGCGCCAACCCCCGCTCTGGCCGCCTCGGAAGGTCCTGAACATGGCCCCCATGGAAGCGTGGAACCGGGCCGGGTTCAAGCTTTCCGTCGAATCTTCGACCTGTGAATAGCCGGGAGAAGCCCTAAGTGCATCGTATTTCCCGGGGGCATCCTTATATGCCTATTCGTTGGCAAAACGCCCGACTCACCCCAGAAATCAACCTGATGCGCTTCACGCCCCAATTCCTCGACGAGCTTCGGGCCCGGCTTTCGGTCTCCGAAGTCGTGGGCAAGCGCGTCAAACTGAAGAAGGCGGGGCGAGAGTGGAAGGGGCTGTCGCCGTTCCAGCAGGAAAAGACGCCGTCCTTCTACGTCAACGACCAGAAGGGCTTTTACCACGACTTCTCCTCCGGCAAGCACGGCGACATCATCAGCTTCATGATGGAGACCGACGGCCTGCCGTTCGCGGAGGCCGTGGAGCGGCTCGCCAATATGGCGGGCCTGCCGCTGCCAGCGGTGACGCCGGATGCAGCGCGTCAGGAGCAGCGGCGCCGCTCGCTGCATGACGTCATGGATCTCGCCGCCAAGTTCTTTGCCGAGACGCTGGCCTCGCGCGTCGGCGCCAAGGCGCGCGGCTATCTCGCCGACCGCGCGATCTCGCCGGCGACGCAATTGCAGTTTCGGCTGGGCTATGCGCCACCTGATCGCTTTGCGCTGAAAGAGCATCTCGGCAAGCTCGGCGTCTCCGTCGACGACATGGTCGAAACCGGCATGCTGGTGGCCGGCAACGACATCCCGGTGCCCTATGATCGCTTCCGCGATCGCGTGATGTTTCCGATCATGGATCTGCGCGGCCGCGTCATCGCCTTCGGCGGGCGCGCGCTGGAGAAGGACGTTCCGGCCAAGTACCTGAACTCGCCGGAGACGCCGCTCTTCCACAAGGGCGACAATCTGTACAACCACCAGACCGCGCGCAAAGCCACCCATGACGGCAGCCCCCTCATCGTGGTCGAAGGCTATGTCGACGTCATCGCCATGGTCACCGCGGGCTTTGCCGGCAGCGTGGCGCCGCTCGGCACCGCGCTCACTGAAAACCAGCTCGCGCTGCTCTGGAAAATGGCGGACGAGCCGATCCTCTGCTTCGACGGCGACCGCGCCGGCCAGAAAGCCGCTTATCGTGCCGCGGATCTCGCCTTACCCTTCCTCGCGCCCGGCAAGAGTCTGCGCTTCGCCCTGCTGCCGGAAGGGCAGGACCCCGACGATCTCGTGCGCTCCGGCGGTCGTGGCGCGATCGAGGAGGTGATCGCGGCGGCGCGTCCGCTCGCCGAGATGATCTGGTCGCGCGAGCTCGAAGGCGGCAATTTCGCCACGCCCGAGCGCCGCGCCGCGCTAGAGGCGCGCATCAAGGAGCTCTCCAACGGCATCCGCGACGAGGTGGTGCGGCGCTATTACCGGCAGGATCTTGCCGAGCGGCTTCAGCGCGCCTTTGCCCCCGAAGGCGCACGCGGCGGCTTCGGCGGCGGCCGTGGCAATTTCCGCCCCGGCTCGGCCGGCCGTCAGTTCCAGCCCCGCGGTGGGGGAGGCGCGAATCGATTCGGCGGTCAGGGATTTGGAGGCCGCCGCGGCCCACCCGGGCCCATCCAGCTGCCCTCCGGACCCTACCAGGCGGCGAGCGCGCAGCTCGCGGCAAGCCCGATCATGCGCGGCCAGCGCAGCGCCATCTCCCGCCGGGAGGCCCTGATCCTGCAAATCCTGATCAATCACCCCTGGCTGCTGCACGATCATCTCGAGGAAGTCGCGGCCCTGGAGCTCGCCCATCCCGAGGTCCATAAGCTCCGGGCCGGCATCATCGCCGCCTTTGCCAACGACCATCACCATTCGCCGGACCCCGGCGAGCTCGCCGAGAAGATGCGCAGCGATCTCGAGAAGGGCGGATTTTCGCAGGCTCTTCAAAGGGTTGAGAGCGGTATCACGACCGCGGCGGTGTGGGGCGCCCGTGAGGGCGCCGCACGGGACGACGTTCTCTCCACCTGGCATCAGCTGGTCGCCTTGCATCGGCAGTACCATTCACTACTTAGAGAGCTGAAAGACGCCGAGCTGGCCTTGGGGGATGATCCCAGCGAGGCCAACATGGCGTGGCTGCGCGACGTCAAGGCTCGGATAGGCGAAGTCGACGGCACCGAGGCCCTGATCGAGGGTTTTGGCGAGCTGTCGGGCCGGTTCCAGAAGAGCGTGTGATGAAAGAATCATGCGGACGGCCGGGACCGGAACCGCTAAAAGACTCGCCAAATCCGAGGTTTGGCGGCAAAAACAGGGTTAATCGAGGCTTAACGGTCTTGTAGCACTTTGGCCACCAGGCGGCCGCAGGCAGAACAGACGCGTCAGGAATGAATCCGCGCAATTGCTGTTGGCACTACACCTGTATCCGCTGCGACAAAGAGGCTCTACGAAGCGTTAGGCAAATCCGGCGAGTGAAAGGTCGGGGGTGGCGACAAGAGGTCCGCGCCGCCCTTTCCGTGTCGAGATCTGACGAAGCGAGAGCATCGAGCAACAGGTTCAAGTGATTTTGCGCGGGCGCGGCGAACGTCTGTGTGAAACGCGTTTAGGAGCAATGGATGGCCACCAAGGCAAAGACGCTGCAGGCGAAGGACAAGGAAAAAGACGACAAGGCAGCGGACGCGCCGGAGAAGGACTCCCAGGACGCGCCCTCGCCGTTGCTCGATCTGTCCGACGCGGCCGTGAAGAAGATGATCAAGCAGGCCAAGAAGCGCGGCTTCGTGACCTTCGATCAGCTCAACGAAGTTTTGCCGTCCGACCAGACCTCTCCCGAGCAGATCGAGGACATCATGTCCATGCTCTCGGACATGGGCATCAACGTCACCGAAGCCGACGATAGCGAAGGCGAGGAGGACAAGGACGAAGGCGGCGAGGACGAGACCGACAACGAGCTCGTCGAAGTCACCCAGAAGGCCGTCACCGAGGTCAAGAAGAGCGAGCCGGGCGAGCGCACCGACGATCCCGTGCGCATGTATCTGCGCGAGATGGGCACCGTCGAGCTGCTGTCGCGCGAAGGCGAAATTGCGATTGCGAAGCGCATCGAGGCCGGCCGCGAGGCGATGATCGCAGGTCTGTGCGAAAGCCCGCTGACCTTCCAGGCCATCATCATCTGGCGCGACGAGCTCAACGAAGGAAAAATCTTTCTTCGTGACATCATCGATCTCGAAGCCACCTATGCCGGGCCCGATGCCAAGGCCGGCATGAACAATGCGATGATCGCCGGTCCGAACGGCGAGACCGGTGAAGCGACGGCCGAAGGCGGCCAGGCCACCGGCGCCGCGCCCGCGCATGTCGCGCCGCCGGCCGCACCGCCGGCGCCGACCCCGTTCCGCGCCGCGCCTGCGCCCGGCAATGTCGGCGACGCCGCGAAGGATCCGGCGGAATCCGCCGCCGAAGCCGACATGGACGAGGACGACGAGTTCGAGAACCAGATGTCGCTTGCGGCGATCGAGGCCGAGCTCAAGCCGAAGGTCGTCGAGATCTTCGACAAGATCGCCGACAGCTACAAGAAGCTGCGCAAGCTGCAAGAGCAGGACATCCAGAACCAGCTCGAGAGCACCTCGCACGGGCCCTCGCTCTCGCCGCACCAAGAGCGCAAATACCGCAAGCTCAAGGACGAGATCATCGTCGAGGTGAAGTCGCTGCGCCTGAACCAGGCGCGTATCGACAGTCTCGTCGAGCAGCTCTACGACATCAACAAGCGCCTCGTCTCGCATGAGGGCCGCCTGATGCGCCTTGCCGACAGCCATGGCGTCGCGCGCGAAGACTTCCTGCGCAACTACACCGGCTCGGAGCTCGATCCGCGCTGGCTCAACCGTGTCTCGAAGCTGTCGGCCAAGGGCTGGAAGAACTTCGTCCATCACGAGAAGGACCGCATCAAGGACCTCCGCCACGAGGTGCATCAGTTAGCTGCGCTGACCGGCTTGGAGATCATCGAGTTCCGCAAGATCGTGCACTCGGTGCAGAAGGGCGAGCGCGAAGCCCGCCAGGCCAAGAAGGAGATGGTGGAAGCCAACCTCCGTCTCGTGATCTCGATCGCCAAGAAATACACCAATCGCGGCCTGCAGTTCCTCGACCTGATCCAGGAAGGCAACATCGGCCTGATGAAGGCGGTCGACAAGTTCGAGTATCGCCGCGGCTACAAGTTCTCGACCTACGCCACGTGGTGGATCCGGCAGGCGATCACCCGCTCGATCGCCGACCAGGCGCGTACCATCCGCATCCCCGTGCACATGATCGAGACGATCAACAAGATCGTGCGCACCTCGCGCCAGATGCTCAACGAGATCGGCCGCGAGCCCACTCCTGAGGAATTGGCCGAGAAGCTCGGCATGCCGCTGGAGAAAGTCCGAAAAGTCCTCAAGATCGCCAAGGAGCCGTTGTCGCTGGAGACGCCCGTCGGTGACGAAGAGGATTCACACCTCGGCGATTTCATCGAGGACAAGAACGCGATCCTGCCGATCGACGCCGCGATCCAGTCCAACCTGCGCGAGACCACCACGCGCGTGCTGGCCTCGCTCACCCCGCGCGAAGAACGCGTGCTGCGCATGCGCTTCGGCATCGGCATGAACACCGACCACACGCTGGAAGAAGTCGGCCAGCAGTTCTCGGTGACGAGAGAGCGTATTCGACAGATCGAGGCGAAGGCGCTGCGAAAGTTGAAGCATCCGTCAAGGTCAAGGAAGCTGCGGTCGTTCCTGGATAACTAGTTCAAACGCCGCCACTTGGTGGTCTGTTGAAACAAGAACGGCGGGCGAAAGCCCGCCGTTTTCGTTCACGCCTACTTCGACAGCGTTCAGCCCAATAGAGGCTCATGCTTTTCCAATCGAATATACACCCGACCAGAGAGGCGCATCGATTCTGGAATTCCGGGTGGATGGCTCCAGCCTCGACGTCGCAAGGATCGACATCTATGCTTTGATGATGCCGGCTCACCTCACCGTCTGGTACAACACCCGTTGCCCTGTCTGCAATGCCGGCATCGACTGGCAGCGCAACAAGCTGTTGGCGCTGGTGCGCGCGGGTAGGATCGAATTCAGGGATATCAACGAGCAGCCCGAGGCGCTGGCGTGCTTTGGCGCCACGCTCGGCGACATCAGGCGCCGCCTGCATGCGACCGATGAGGCCGGCCAACTCATCGTCGGCGCGGATGTCGCGATTGCGCTGTGGAGGCTGACGCCGAGGGAGGGGTGGCTTGCGGGGTTGTTCGGAAATCGCGTGGCGCTGCCGTTCACCCGGTTCTTCTATGACCGGTTTGCCGATCTGCTGTTTGCCTGGAACAGGCGGAGCGGACGCTGGTGAGCGCCTGCCTGGATTGACCTACTTCTTCTTCGCGCCGACCCGCTCGAGGTTCTTGATCTCAAGCGCCGGGCGGCCGGATTTTTCGGCGATCTCGCGGTCCTGCTCCATGATATAGGCGCGGGCCGGCTCGTCGCCGTCGAGGCCGCCGAGCAATTCGGCGGGCACGCGCCGGTTGGAGCGTTGTGAGCCGTCTTCATAGAAGACGTTGAAAAAGGCGAATTCGCCCTTGGGATTGGTTCCGGGTTTTTTGGCCATGGCCGGCTTTTCGTCGATCAGGGGGCCATAGTCAAATGACTTTGGCAGGTTTCCGGTGGCTGGGCGCGGACCCTGCAGCGGCAGAACCAGCTGCGCGATCGATCGACGAACCCATTTACGAGGCGCCTCGATGTCGGGCGGAAGAGTCCAACGCTTCGTAAAACCCGATGCGCTCCTTAGGAGATCCTTGCCTCACCCTTGCCTCAACAAACGGCGGGCCGCGAAGCCCGCCGTTTATTTTGGTCTTCAGCGTCGCCCGGGGCTGGCGGGGCGACAACCTAGAATAGAATGTTATAACCGGCGCCATGCCATGGCAAGGCAAATCGCTGGCGCTGCGATGCCGCAGCGAGCGCATGAGATATGCAGTGGTCGCGACATCGGACTTCATTCGTCGAGCCAGGATGCGATTGGTTCTGGTGAGGATTTGCCGCTTTGACGCGAATCTGGTTCCCGGGCATGATCGCGCGCCGCTCTCCCGCCCATTCCCTGTAGGATTCATCCGAATGTCGAAATACGCCTTGGCCATCGCCTTCATCGCCTGTCTGGCCGGCGGATCGGCGCAAGCCGCGCGCTGCGGCGGCGACTTCAACAGCTTTGTCGCCAGCATGGCCTCGGAAGCGCAGGCCGCCGGCGTCTCGGCGAGCGTGACCAGCGCGGCGCTCAGCGGCGTGCAGCAGGACGGCGCGGTGCTCGCCTTCGACCGGCGCCAGCGCTACACCTTCAACAAGAGCTTCGAGCAGTATGTCTCGACCCGCGTCGGCCCCGGCCGCATCAATGGCGGCAAGGCGCTGTTGCAGCGCCATGCCGCGCTGCTCTCACGCATCGAGCAGCAGTTCGGCGTGCCCCGCTATATCCTGGTTGCGATCTGGGGGCTGGAGAGCGATTTCGGCAAGGGCGACATCGGCAAGCTGCCGGTGGTCCGCACGCTGGCGACGCTCGCGCATGACTGCCGCCGCACCGAGCTATTCCAGGGCGAGCTGCTCGCGGCGCTGAAGATCGTGCAGCGCGGTGACCTGCCGCTGCGCGACCTGATCGGCGCCTATGCCGGCGAGATCGGCCAGACCCAGTTCCTGCCGTCCTCCTACATCAAGTACGGCGTCGATTTCGACGGCGACGGCCACGTCGATCTCCGCCACAGCGTCCCCGACGTGCTCGCCTCGACCGCGAACCTGCTCCACACCAGCGGCTTCAAGATGGGCCAGCCCTACGGCGAAGGCACCGCCAATTTCGAGGCCATGCGCGAATGGAATAGGGCGGTGATCTATCGCAAGACGATCGGGTATTTTGCCGATCGGCTGGCGGGGCAGTGAGGGGAGCCAAAGAGACGGAGTACTCGCGCACATACTTGGTGTCATCGCCCGCGAAGGCGGGCGATCCAGTATTCCAGAGACCGCGCGAGAATACGGAGAGGCTGCGGCGTACTGGATTCCCCGCCTTCGCGGGGAGTGACAACGGAGAGGTCCGTGAACGCTCGCCAGGACGACGGTTTAATTCGACGGCGCCCCTCACTCCGTCCCCTTCGCCATCCTCTCCAGCTTGCGCTGCAACGGCGCCCAGTACGTTGCCGGGCGGAAGCGCTGCAGGAGATCCATGAAGCGGGCGTCGTTGCCGATCAGGATGCGCGGCTCGTTTCTCTCGATGCCCTTGATGATGCGCAGCGCGGCGTCCCGGGGCGTGGTCCTTGCCGCGTTCTCGAACCGCTCGATCGATTGCGACCGGCGTGCGTTGTCGGTGACGCCGACCCCGGTGCGCGAGTTGCGGGCGATGGCGGTGGCGACGCCGCCAGGATGCACGACCGACAGCCTGACAGGGCTGCCCGCCATGGCCAGCTCGTGCCGCACGCTCTCGGAAAAGCCGCGCACCGCGAATTTCGCCGCGGCATAGGCCGACTGTCCCGGCGGGGCGATGATGCCGAAGATCGAGGACAAATTGACGATGTGTGCCTCGCCCAGCGTCTTCAGATGCGGCAGGAAGGCGCGCGTGCCGTGCACCACGCCCCAGAAATTGATGTCGAACAGCCAGTCCATCTGCGCCTGGTCGATCTCCTCGAACGATCCCATCAGTGCAACGCCGGCATTGTTGACGACGATGCCAAGTGCGGGATGCGCGGTGGCCGCCTCACGCGCGAATTGCGCGATGTCGTCGGGCTTGCTGACATCGACGCGATGCAGGCTGAGCTTGCTTGCGGCGCCGATCTCGGCCGCGAGCGTCTTCAGCCCGGGCTCGTCGCGATCGGCGAGCGCGAGATCGCAGCCGCGCCGTGCAAGCTCGATCGCCAGTGCGCGGCCGATGCCGCTTGCCGCTCCGGTGATAGCGGCGGCGCCGCGGATTGCAGTCATGATGATTCCCCCGTCGAGCCACTTGAGCGGAACTATGATTTACATTTTTTCATATTGGAACCGAACCGCATGGCGGTTCCCACCTTAACCTACGTTACTTGATGAAGACAGGCAGCATTGGGAGCCGCCGATGGGACAAGCAAAGCCGTTTCGAGCCACCGCACTGATCGTGGAAGACGACCTCATGCAGAGGGAGATGCTCAGTCTTCTTCTCGAAGAAAGCGGCTACGACGTCATTCAATGCGAGAGCGCCGAGGCGGCCGAGCTTGTGCTGGAGAAGAGCGCCGGCGCGCTCTGCCTGATGATGACCGACGTTCAGCTTGCCGGCCGCATGAACGGCGTCGAGCTCGCGCATGTCGCCAAGGACCGCAACCCGAAGCTCGACGTCGTCGTCACCTCCGGCCGGCCCTTGATGCAGGCCTTGCCGAACGGCGCGAAGTTCTGGGCCAAGCCATGGGCGCCGCTCGACGTGCTCCGCGAGGCCGAGATCGCGCAGCTGTCCTGAGGGTCGATCCGGCAGGCCGGCTTTCGTGGTCCGCGGCGCGGTGATAAGGTCGGTCCATGACCTTGTCCTTCCTGCTCACCTCGCTGATCGTCGTCGCCTCGCCCGGCACCGGCGTGCTCTACACGCTGGCGGCCGCGCTGACCCGCGGCTCGCGCGCGAGCATCGCCGCTGCCTTCGGCTGCACCCTCGGAATCGTGCCGCACATGACGGCCGCGATGCTGGGGCTCGCCGCCGTGCTCCACACCAGCGCGCTCGCCTTCGCCGCGCTGAAATGGTGCGGTGTCGCCTATCTGCTCTACATGTCCTGGCAGGCGCTGCGCGAGACCGGGGCGCTGGCAGTCGACGGCGAGATCCGCGAGCGTTCGGTCGGTCGGGTGATCGTGACCGGCTTCCTGATCAACATCCTCAATCCGAAGCTGTCGATCTTCTTCCTGGCTTTCCTGCCGCAGTTCATCGCCGCGGACGAAGCCCATGTGCTGGCGCGAATGCTGCAATTGAGCGGCGCCTTCATGGCGATGACGTTTGCGGTGTTCGTGGTCTACGGCCTCTGTGCGGCATCGGTGCGCGAGCGCGTCATCTCCCGCCCGCGTGTCATGGCCTGGCTGCGCCGGAGTTTTGCCGCCGGCTTCGCCGCGCTCGGCGCCAAGCTGGCGTTCGCGGAGCGATAGCTTCTCCAGCCAACAAAAAAGCGGGCCTTGCGCCCGCCATCTTCCAACTCAGAACTCCCACCCGACGCCCGGGCGGAGCGTGCTCCACCCGGGCAAAGAATAAGAAGCCTCGCTACTTCTTCTTCGCTGCCTTCTTGGCCTTCTTCTTCGTCGCCTTCTTCGCCTTCTTCGCTTTCTTAGCCATAGGATCCTCTTCAGGGTTAATGGTGAAACGCGACACGAGGGATGCTCGGCGGAGGGCCAGCCTCGCAACATCCTCGATGACAAGCTCAGCAGATTCGCGCGCTTCTGCCCCGCGCTGTCACATCCGTGTCATCGCGTTATCCACAGCTCAGATGCATTTTCGGGTGATTTTAGCTCACGAATCCGCATCGCCGGCATGCCTAACGATCCGACAATGCGCCAGCCGTTCATGAATCCAAAACCAAAGTCATGCTTTCGCGGATCGCAGTGAGACTCCGTTAAGCGCGGCGGCGGCATTGTCCCCCCAAAGAAAACGGGGACGGGATCATGGACGGTCAGCTGGCAGGGACGGAGGGCGCGACGCTGCGCGCGCCGCGTGCGCCATGCTGAACGTGCCGACACTCTGGACCGTGTTCGTCGTCAACTTCCTGGCGCTCGGCCTGATCTGGGCCTACGTGATGCGCACCTATCCGAAATTCGCGGCCGCGCGGTTCTGGATGGCATCGTCCTTTATCGGCGCGACCGGCGCGATGACGGCCCTGCTGCGCCTGTTCGTCGCGTCTCCGTTGCCGCTCCTGCTTGGCGCTGCCGGCGTCATCGCGGCGAGCTGCCTTGCCGCCATGGGCATTCAACGCTTCTATCACCGGCCCGTCTCATGGCGCGTCATGATCGCAACAGCAGGCTTAAGCCTCGCCGGCGTCGTGTTCTTCGTGGTCGGCTTCGACAACATGCAGCTGCGCATGCTCTGCTACACGCTCGGTCAGGCCGTGCCGCTGGTGCTGGCGCTGCGTCTGTTGCTGTCGCCGCCGGAAGGCCGCGTCAGTCCGGGCGCCCGGCTGTCCGGCATCGTCATCCTCGCCATTATCGCGATCCTCGTCGTCCGCACGGTGGGCAATCTGCTCGGCGGCGATTTCTCGGCAAGCGCCGGCGGCCAGGCTCATGGCGTCATGGTGCTGGGTCTCCTGTTCCTGTCCATGACGCTCAATTTCGGCTTCCTGCTGATGGCGATGGACAGCTTGCGCAACGAGGTCGCCGACCTCGCGCTACTCGACGATCTCACCGGCGTCGCCAACCGGCGGCATTTGTTGCAGCGGCTGAGCGAAGAATGCGCCCGCTCGGAGCGCAGCAGCGAGCCGTTCTCGCTGCTGGTCATCGATCTCGACGGCTTCAAGACCATCAACGACACCCATGGCCATGCCGCGGGCGATGCCTGCCTCCAGCACTTCACCCTGATGGCGCAGACGCGCTTGAGGCCCGGCGACATGCTCGCCCGCACCGGCGGCGACGAATTCTGCGTCGTGCTGCCCTCGTCGACCTTGCGCGAGGCGGCTGCGATCGCCCGCCGCGTGCTCGAGGTCTGCCGCCAGGATGCCGTCACCTGCACCGGCGTCGACATTCCGATCGCGATCTCGATCGGGGTAGCGCAGTGGGACCGCGGCGTCGGCCAGTTTCCGGACCGCCTGATCGCGCATGCCGACCACGCGCTCTATGCGGCCAAGAAGAACGGCAAGAACGACTTTGCCGTCCACGATCCGGCGCCGCCGCTCATGCCTGACCCGATCGGTCCAGGCGAGGCCTTGCGCAAATTCGCGTAAGGGCGTGCTAACGTCAGGTCCGCATTGGACCCGCATGATGATCTCTCGCCTGCTCGCGGCCGTTCTCGCCGCTCTCACTCTGATCGCACCTGCCGCTGCGACCGACGCCGAGCTCGCAAAGCTCGCGCGCGCCTCCGGCACGCCCGACATTCCCGGCCTGAAGATGGTGTGGCTGGCGCCATGGGGTGACGTCGGCAACGCAAAACCGTGGCGCAACATCATCGTGCACCAGACCGAGGGACCGGCCGGCTCGGCGCGGGGCGGTGCCGAGGTGCAAGCGAAGAACCCCACGCGTCGCGGCGTCACATTGTGGGTCGAGACCGACGGCACCGTCTATTGGGCGGTCGCGGAAAACCTGGTGCCGACCCACGGCGATGGTGCCAACCGCAACGACAACAAGTACATCGACAACAAGCCGACCTATCGCCAGGTGGTGCGCGACAATTCGATCGGCGTCGAGTTCGCCGGCAACTATCCCGACGTCACGACGGGCCCGACCGCGGCGCAGGTCGCGGCGTGGAAGATCCTCGTCCAGATCCTGCGCGCGCGCTACGGCATCCCGCTCGACCGCGTCTATGCGCACAACTGGATCGACTACAAGGACGCCCGCTATTGCGAAGGCTGCTGGCTCGCGACGCTGGCGCGGGTTTGGGGGGAGTGACGAGCTACACCGGTTGCGACATCCAGCCGAACAGCCGCCGGATCAAGCCCGGCCGCCGCGGCAGTTCCGGCGGGTCATCCGCCGCCAGCACGCGTTTGAAGAAGTAGTCCAGGAACACCATGTCGTTCGGCTCGGTGACGGTGAATGTCTCGTCGCCGAAGTAGACGCTGTAGTTGAAGAAGAACGGACCCATCAGCGGGATCGTCGCGGTCGAGGCGTAGTCCTTCGAGATCACGAACTCCGACGGCTCGAGCCCGTGGTCGCGCATCGCCTGCTCGACCAGCGGCAGCTTCCGCATGAACTGGGCGGAGAAACCGCCGACGGTGGATTGCAGGATGATCGACACGGTGCGTGTCCGTTCTCTTGATGCTGTCGGCCCGATGCTTTTGGTCGGTCGACCGGCAGCGCGGGTTCAAGGCAGAGCCACAACCCCGCTGTCATCGCCCGGTTTAGCCGGGCGATCCAGTATTCCGGAGGCCTGCATTGGAGACCTCGCTCTTGCAACAAGCGCCGCGGCGTACTGGATGCCCCGCCTTCGCGTGGCATGACGGCGAGAGTTGCGTCCAAACAAAAAAGCCGGCGTTGCCGCCGGCTTTCTGTCACTTGTCGATCCGCCAAACTCTGGCGCTAAAAACCTGGCGCTTAGAGCGCGGCTTCCAGCGCGGCCTGTTCGGCCTTTGCGATCGTGCCCTTGACCGCGGACTGCACCTTCTCGAAGGCGCGGACCTCGATCTGGCGGACGCGCTCGCGCGACACGCCGAACTCGGCAGCCAGGTCTTCCAGCGTCATCGGCTCATCGGCGAGGCGGCGCGCCTCGAAGATGCGGCGTTCGCGCGGGTTGAGCACGCCCATGGCGCCGTTCAGGGCGTCACGGCGGTGATCATACTCCTCGTGCTCCGCCAGCATGGCTTCCTGGTTGGGCGAATTGTCGACCAGCCAGTCCTGCCATTCGCCGGCTTCGCCGTCGTCGCGGATCGGAGCGTTGAGCGACGCGTCGCCACCGAGGCGGCGGTTCATGTCGACCACGTCCTGAGCCGTGACGCCGAGACGCTTGGCAATGATGGCCACCTGGTCGGGGCGGAGATCGCCTTCGTCCAGTGCGGAAATCTTGCTCTTCGCCTTGCGCAGGTTGAAGAACAGCTTCTTCTGGTTCGCGGTGGTGCCCATCTTCACGAGCGACCACGAACGCAGGATGTACTCTTGAATCGAGGCCTTGATCCACCACATCGCGTAGGTTGCGAGACGGAAGCCCTTCTCGGGCTCGAACCGCTTCACCGCCTGCATCAGGCCGACATTGCCTTCTGAGACGACCTCGGAGATCGGCAGGCCGTAGCCGCGATAGCCCATGGCGATCTTGGCCACGAGACGGAGATGGCTGGTGACGAGTTGGTGCGCGGCGTCGCGATCATCGTGCTCGCGCCAACGCTTGGCGAGCATGTATTCCTGCTGGGGTTCCAGCATCGGAAACTTGCGGATTTCGCCGAGGTAACGGGAAAGGCCGGATTCGCCATTAAGGACCGGCAGGGTAGCTGTACGGGCCATAGTGCGCCCTCCAAACAGGTTCAGGCCCCCGATAGCGGCGGGCCAGGCAGACGACCGCTTGGTTAAAGCCGATCGGTGCTGCGATGTTCCGCGTTGGTCTTCAACGCAAGCGCAATATACTCCATCGGAAGGCAAAAAGGGAAGGATTGCTGACGTCACGTCCCCGTGTGGCAGCTATAACTTTTTGTAATGTAAAGCATTTCTGAAGCGGCCTGCGTCATAGCGCCGCCTTGAGGGCCCCCTGAAGGAGAAGCAAATCCTCCGGCAGAGGCGTCTCCCAGTGAAGTAATTCTCCAGTCCTCGGGTGCTCCAATACCAGCAGGTAGGCGTGCAGCGCCTGCCGCCCCAGCGCGGCGAGGGCGGCCTGCGACTCGGGGCCCAGCTGGTTCGCCTTGGTCTTGAAATGCGGGCCGTAGACGGCGTCGCCCATCAGGGGGTGGCCGATATGGGCGAGGTGGACGCGGATCTGATGGGTGCGTCCGGTCTCGAGTTCGCAGGCGAGCAGCGTCGCGATCGGCTTGCCGTCGCGTCCGGCAAAACTCTCCAGAAGCTCCCAATGCGTCACGGCCTCGCGGCCGCCCTGGCGCACCGCCATTTTCTCGCGCGCATGCGGGTGACGGTCGATCGGCGCGTCCACGGTGCCGCGATGGCGGCCCGGCAGCCCCCAGGCGAAGGCCATGTAGCCGCGCCGCATCGGCCCGGTACGGCCGTGATCGGCGAATTGCGCGGTGAGCGAGGCATGCGCGAGGTCGTTCTTGGCGACCACCATCAACCCGGTGGTGTCCTTGTCCAGCCGGTGCACGATGCCGGGCCGGCGCACCCCGCCGATGCCGGAGAGCGAGCCGCCGCAATGGGCGATCAGCGCATTGACCAGCGTACCGGTCTCGTGGCCCGCCGCGGGATGCACCACCAGCCCCTTCGGCTTGTTGAGGACGACGATGTCGTCGTCCTCGAACACGATCTCGAGGGCGATATCCTCGCCTTTCGGCTCCGGCGCGGCCGCTTCCGGCACGTCGATTGTGATCGTATCGCCGGAGGCGACGTGATAAGCGGGGTCCCGGATCGCGGCGTCCCTGAGGCTCACCGCGCCCCCCAGAATCAGGGCTTTCAGCCTCGATCGCGATAGCTCGGCAAGGTGCAGCGCCAGCACGCGGTCGAGCCGGGTCGAGCCCTCGGAGCCTTCGACGACAACCTCCAACCTTTGCGCAGAGCCAGAATTTTCCATGACGACGTCTGATACCGTTGTTCCCGAACCGAGCCCCGAGCAGGCCGCGCTGTTCGCGCGGGTGCGGCGGATGATGCTGGTCGCGGGGTTGACCACGGCGCTGGCAATCTGCGCCGTGCTGATCGCGGTGGGCTACCGCCTTTTCAAGTCCGAGGGAAGGGCGCCCGAGCCGGCAGGCGACGTCACCGCGACTCTCCCGAAGGGCGCCAAAATCGTCTCGAGCGGCGTCGCCGGCGACCGGCTCGTGATCACGCTCGACATCGGCGGCGTCACCGAGATCCGCACCTTCGATGCCCACACGTTGAAGCCGGCTGGAAAGCTGAAATTCGCCAATGAGCCGTGAGTACGGCCTCGGAACTCGCCGCCATCGTCTTCCTGGCGAAGGCCAGGACCCATAACACCGGCTGGTGTGGTTGCGGGGACTGGTGGGTCCTGGCATTCGCCAGGACGACAGCGGAGAGCGAGCATCCGAAACCCCTCGATCCCCGCTTGCCGCCGGCAAAATTCGAGGCTATGTCCTCTCCCTCAACGCTCCCTTCGTCTAGCGGTTAGGACGCGGCCCTCTCAAGGCTGAAACAGGGGTTCGATTCCCCTAGGGAGCGCCATTGTCTTGAAGCCAGCCTTTCCCCTGATCTCGATTTGATTGTTCCGCCCCTTGGGTGCGCCTGTGGCATTGGCGATCAATATCCGGTCTGACAACGATTCAGCAGGCGAGATCGTGCGGCTGTGGCATCAGGTTGCCGTCTTCGAGGCCGAGCCCTCGATGCGTGCCCTTGGCTACCGGCCTCATTTTACGTTTGCCATCTACGATTCCCCGGCGGCTCACGAGAAGGCTGCGTGCGATGCAATGCTGGCAGCTAGTTCTGGCGAGAGGCAACTGCGGATCAGGTTCAAACGAATTCGCTGGTTCGAAGCTTCTCCGCTTGTCCTCTGGGCGGAGCCGGAGGCCAACGAATCCCTGGCTCGCATCCACGGCATCATCAGCGCGGCAATCGATCCAGCGCATTGTCGTCCTCACTACCGGCCCGGCGCTTGGACGCCCCATTGCACGCTCGGCACTGCTATTGCCGATGAACGCCGCGATGATGCGATGGACTTCGCGCACGCGTTTGACCGCAACATTGAAGTGTTGTTCGACGTGGTGGATTGCGTCGCCTTTCCGCCTGTGCGGATCATCGCCGAGCGAAAATTGCCATTGTAGTTGGTTGTCGCTTCGGTGTCATTGATCGCGACGCATCAAACTCATGCCGCGCAGGCGCTCTCCTAAGCGATCGTGCCGTCGATCGAGCGGCGGATCACCCGCTGCACTTCGGCATTCGACAGAAAAAGATCGTGGTTGATGATGCCCCAGCCTTCCGCTGACGCATCGACCACGCGTACGCCGAGGCGCGCGATGACGGCTTTTTCGGCGGCGCCGACCCTGGTCATTCCACCTGCGATCTGTCCCGACAACGCCAGTGCGCGATCGTTCGTCGCGGCGATCACGGTGATTTTGCCCGCAAGCGGACCGATGCGCTGGATCGCTGACGAGAACACGTCCATGTCGATATCGGGCGCGGCAAACACCACGGCGCCGATCTTGCTCGTCACTGTGTCGCCGTATCGCGCATAGAGCTGACGCAGGCTTTCGAGCGACAGCATGGTTCCCATGCTGTGCGCAACGATGTTCACGCGGCCGGTGCCTGGCGCCGACACGAGTGTGGAGAGCACGCGCTCGAACTCGTCGCGGGACCACATCGCACTGTCGCGGTCATAGGCATAGTCGAACAGTCCTGCCTTGGAGGGCCAGGAGAACACCATGGTCCGGCCGCGGAACTTGATCCCATCGGAGAGATGGGCGCCATCCAGCACCGCCGTCTCGAACGTCTGCTTGAAGCCGTGCACATAGATCAGCACGTCTCCTCCGCCGGCCTGCGCAACGAGATCGCCAACGTCGGCCGACACCGGTTCGACCCGGTCAAGGCGCCAATCGCCAAGTCCAACCGAGGCCAGAGAAAGGCGGCTCTCGTCCGGCGCCCCCAGCTTCGCCCGCGCGATTGTCATGGTCGTCGCGCGCTCCGGCCCGAACCAGGGCTTCGTGCGACCGCCGTTCACCGGCTTGCGCGTGGTGGTGACGAGCAATGTGGGGTCAAGGGATAACGATGACGCGTCGAAACGCGCCCCGGTCGCACCCAAGCCGGCGCATCCGCCAAGCGCGAGGGCGGTCCCCGCCGACATAAATCCGCCGAGGAGAGCGCGGCGCGAAATAGAATGACGAGGGTCGCGTTGCAGGAGACGTCGAGCGATCACACAAAACCTTTGGGAACTTTGCCCACCGTAGCGCCCCGCTAATCTCTGAATGATAATGGGGGCGAGAAGACGGCGGAGCTGCTCTGCGGTCCATTGCATGGTCGTGCAGTCCGTCGTCTCCGCCGGTTGGGCGAAACAGCCGCAAACGCAAGTCAATCCCTCTCCGCAAAAATATTCCAGTTTACCGAAATTCGGAAATATCGTATGTGTCGGCCATCCCAGCCCACAAAAGGGGCGGTCGTACGTCGTCACGAACGCGGGCTGGGAGTTGCGGTGGACGCGGGCGGCGTTAAAGGCGGGCTTGTTGCGTGCAGGGCGAGATGAACCTCGTGAGCACGGCACGAACCGCATCGACGGACGGCGCCCAGACCTCGCGAAGCCTCTGGCGAAGCAGGCATGTCCTGCGAAGCCTCTTGGCGAAGCAGGGTCAGCCTGCGTACGGCGAAACCGTGTGGTCCTGGCCGTCGTTGCTACGGTCAAGCCTTTGCGAAGGCGTCAGCGCGTCAACCGGCGCGGTGCCGTGCATTTCGCGGGGGTGACGGAGACAAAAAGGAACTCGTCTCCGGGGAGAGCGCGGCATAGGCCGTCAAACCATCGCGCAGGGAAGGCCTGGTCTCGGCTGCCCTGTGTCTCCCCTATGCATTGCGTGTGCAATCAGTTCGCATGGGGGTTTTTATGGGTGCCAGCCGGCGCCCGGTCTTCCCTGCGCCCTTTCTTTTCGAGGGGGTGAAGCGAGAAGCATAGCTCGGGCAAAACATGCCGCGAGGCTGCGAGCGCGTATCCGCAACCCGCATGCAAACTGACCTCCCTTTCGAGCCTCCCTTTCGAGCCTCCCTTTCGAGCCTTCCTTGCGAGCATGATGCGTCAGCATCGGTGGAGGTGGTCGTCCCTCCCGGAATCTGCCTTGATGCGAATTCAGCGCGGAGGAATTTTGATATGAGCGGCTTGGTGATCTCTGGCGGCCGGGTGGTGGATCCCGCCAGCGGAATGGACGCGGTTGGTGATGTGGCGGTCGTGGACGGCAGGATCGCCGCGATTGGCGCCTCGCTCGGAAGCGCCGAGCGGACGATCGACGCGACCGGGCTCGTGGTCGCCCCCGGCTTCATCGACCTTCATGCGCATGGCCAGTCGCTCCCCGCGGATCGGATGCAGGCGTTCGACGGCGTCACGACCACGCTCGATCTCGAAGCGGGCGTGCTGCCGGTCGGATCCTGGTATGAGCGCCAGGCGCGGAAGGGGCGCGTGCTGAACTACGGCGCGGCCACCAATTGGGCTTTCGCGCGTATCGGCGCGATGACGGGCTCCAATGCGGAGAGCTCGCTGGAGGCGTTCGGCAACGCCATGCGCGATCGCCGCTGGATGGACAATGTGGCCAGCGATGCGGAGGTTGCCGGCATTCTCGAGCGCCTTTCGCGCGGTCTGAACGAGGGCGGCATCGGCATCGGGATCTTGAACGCCTATGCGCCGGGCGCCGGCGTGCAGGAGCTGACCGCGGTCTGCCAGCTCGCGGCCGCGCAGGACGTGCCGACCTTCACCCATGTCGCCTACATGTCGCGCATCGATCCCGAGAGCGCGGCGGAAGCCTATATCCGCCTGATCGGCTATGCCGGAGCCACCGGCGCGCACATGCACATCTGCCATTTCAACTCGTCGAGCAAGACCGACGTCGAGCGCTGCCGCGTGCTGATCGCGAAAGCGCAGGCGCAGGGCCTGCCCATCACGGTCGAGGCCTATCCCTACGGCACCGGCTCGACCGTGCTGGCGGCCGCCTTCTTCAGCGACCCCGAATTCGTCGAGCGCAACGGCACCGGTTACGATTCCGTGCAGCGGGTCACCGACGGCCATCGCTTCAGCGATCGCGAGGAGCTCCTGAAGGCGCAGGCGGAAGAGCCGTCCTCGCTGGTGCTGTGGCACATCCTCGACACCGAGAACAATGCGCATCACCGCGACCTCCTCGACATGTCGGTGCTCTATCCCGGCGGCGCGATCGCCTCCGACGCGATGCCGTGGACGACGTCGGACGGCAAGACCTACACCGGCGATGCCTGGCCGCTGCCGAATGACGCCACCTCGCATCCGCGCTCGGCGGGCTGCTTCACGAAATTCATCCGCGAATGGGTGCGCGAGCGCAAGACCGTGTCGCTGCTCGAAGGCGTGCGCAAATGCGCGCTGATCCCGGCGGAGATCCTGTCGCAGAGCACGCCCGCGATGCGCGCAAAAGGTCGGCTCGCGAAGGATGCCGATGCCGACATCGTCGTGTTCGACTACGAGAAGCTCTCGGACCGCGCGACCTTCACGGCGATGAACCGTCCCTCCGAAGGCGTGCGGCATCTGATCGTCAGCGGCCAGCCGTTAATCACAGATGGTGTGCTGGACGTCGCGGTGCGGCCCGGCCGTCCCGTGCGCCGTCCCGTCGTCGGGAGCTGAGACATGCCGGTCCCCATTCTCCTGGTGACGGGCTTTCTGGGGGCCGGCAAGACCACTGTCGTGAACCATCTGCTGGCGCATGCGGAGGGGCGGCGGATCGCCGCTGTGGTCAACGATTTCGGTGCGATCAACATCGATGCCGAGCTGATCGCCGGCGCGAGCGACGGCGTGGTCAGCCTCGCCAATGGCTGCATCTGCTGCTCGCTCGAAGGCGACCTGCTGCGCACGCTTGCGACGCTGCTGCGGCGTGATCCGAAGCCGGAATACATCGTCATCGAGACCAGCGGCGTCGCCGATCCCGCCGAGATCGTCCGCAATTTGATGGATCCCGTGATCCTGCGCGAAGCGCCGTTGGAAACGGTGCTCTGCGTGATGGACACGGCGACACCGCCGGCCGCTCTCGACGACGCGCTGCACCGCTCGCAGCTGCGCGTCGCCGACATCGTGGCGCTGAGCAAGCTGGATCTGGCGGATGAGGGTGCGGGCGGGCGTATCCGCGAGGCCATCCGCGCACAGCGCGTTCCTGCCGTGGTGGTCGACGCGCAGCACGGCGAGATTCCGTCCGCGCTGCTGTTTCCCGCGACCGTCGATCGTGCGCCCGCGCCGCGCAAACCAGGACCGAAACGTCCGGCAGAGCAACGCTTCGAAACCCTGAGCTGGACCTCGGACCAGCCACTTTCGCTCGCCCGCTTGCAGCAGGCCATCGGCCGCCTCGCGCCAAAACTCGCGCGGGCAAAAGGCCTGTTGGAGACCGTCGAGCAGCCCGGGCGCCAGATGGTGTTTCAATTCGCGGCCGGCCGCGCCACGCTCGCCCCTGCAGATGCCGCGCTCGCCGTTAGCGATGCCGCGCTCGCCGTTGGCGATGCCCCGGCTCTGCCGTGCGCGCGGATTGTTTTCATCGTCGAGCTAGGCGTGCTCTCGAAGGCGGAGCTCGACGGGATCATGGAGACCTGCGTTGCGGATCGGTGAAGCTGCCGCTTCAGGCGAATTGCGCGATGCCATTTCCAACGGACCAGTTCTCCGCGGGCGCATCGAGGACGTTGACGAACACGTCCTCGGGGCGGAGGCCCGGGTTTTCGCCGAGCAGGTCCGCGATCCGCCGGTACAGGGCCTTCTTCTGCTCGGGGGTGCGCGAGGCGAACACGGTGATCTGGATCAGCACGGCATCGTCGCTGCGCGTGACGCTGTAGGCATTGCCGCAGCGGAAGTTCGCGGGCGAATGCTCGCTGATGGTCATGAACTCGTCGCCTTCAGGGACGTTCAGGGCCTCACGCATGGCGCGGTAGAGGCCGCCGAGGATTGCCTTCCGGTAAGCTTCCGGCTTTCCGGCGCGCATCGAGATGTGGAGGAGAGGCATCGCGAAATCCTCATTGACGAAAGGGCGCATCGGCCCCAGTTTGTTTTTGACGCGGCGTCAAGAAATCATGTTTTTGACATCGTGTCAAATATGCTTGATAGGGGCAAAGCTTGAGGCCGCGCGAGTTCGACCACGACGATGTCCTGCGTATCGCCTTCGACCAGTTCTGGCGCAAGGGCGTGCGCGGCACCTCGCTGTCGGACATCGCGCGCGACGCCGGTGTCCAGCGCGGCAGCCTCTACAACGCCTTCGGCACCAAGGAGGCGCTGTTCCTGCAGGCCTATGAGCGCTATGCGGCCGATTATCTCCTTGCGCTGCAAAAGGCGCTCGGCGCGGGCTCATTGCGAAAGCGCCTCACCGCGTTCTTCGACCTGACCATCAGCAACTTCCGCGCCGGCACGCCGCCGCGCGGATGCCCGACGACGCGCGGGCTGATGGAGCTCGGCGCGGCCGAAGGCGAGGGGCTGGACGAGGAGGCGCGGCAGGCCTTCGCGAACCTCATCTCGCGCATCACCGTTCTGGTTCAGGAGACGTTGTCGGCAGGTGCGGCGCGCGGTGAATTCAACGGCAATTCCGCGGCCGCGGCGCTGCACATCATCACGGTGACGCGCGGCCTCGCCGTGCTCGAACGTGCCTTCGGCGACGAGGCGCAGCTGCGCAAGATCGCGTCCCACACCATCGATCTCGTGCTCGGCAGGAAGGGCGGCTAGGTGTCAGCAGACCGCGAGCGCGTTGACCGCCCGCGTCGTCACGGTCTCGTTCTCGTTGCCGACGAACTGGCAGACGACAGTTTGGAGCTCGCCCGGCTGCTTGCCGCGTGCCACCGCCAGCAGTCGCATCAATTCCGCCTCGTCCTTCGACAGGCGTCGGCACGACGGCGGCATGAAGCACAATTGGCAGGGCCGGCCGCTGCGCAGGATTCTGACGAGCGCGGCAACGCGTGCGACCAGCAGCGGGCTGTCGGTGATGCCAGGCGCCTCGTCGGCAAGCGATAGGCCGCCTCCCAGCAATCGGACGCGCCGGTCGTATAGGCGGCAGCGATGAACCGGAACAGCGAGAGCGTGACGCGGCCAAAATCATCGTAGCTCTCGACGTCAGGCCGCGTCGCAAGCGCGGCCTGAAGCGGACAGAGCCGCGCCTCGCCGGCTTCCGTGGCAGGCACAGAGCCGCAACTATCCTGCATCATGCGCGATCCCGGTCAGTGCAACGTGGGGCTTCCGACCAGCCAGCTCTTCATCGCCATCGTCTGGTCATGGTCCAAAGACGGAACGTGCCGGTCGGGCAGGATGAGACCCGCCATGCGGAAGATCGTTGCAAGCCCCCGCACGGGTGCGAGAGCCCAATCGGCGCCGACTGGCGGCAGCCAGCATTCGAACTGCTCGCGCGCGATATCGTCGCGCTCTTTCTGCGCGGCCGCGATCGCCCGTAACATGCTGTGCTCGCTGTCGGACATGCGGGGGCAGGTCGGGCAGTGCACCGCGATGGCCGTATGCGCCGTGCAGGCAAAGATCTCGATGATGGATTCCAGCGAAGGCACGGCGTCGCCCACGCCAAAATGGTCGTCACTTGCTGGATGTCGGCCGCGGTCGGAACGGCGCTTCCGCTGCGCGCCTTGGCCCGAAATCCCCAAATGAAGAGCCGCTCCGCTGCGCTCAGCGCCGGAAGGTCGAGAGACCCTGTCGATGTCGATTGGTGCATTGAGCCTCTGGCCTCCGGCTGCGCCCATGCCCCGGCTGGCGCCGATGATCTGCGCCGATCGTTCCGTCAGAGCCCCCTGCAAGTCAACGCTCGGAGGGGCGATGTCGAGGTCTTCTAGTTTTGAAGAGTTCGCATCTCGGATGCAGCCAGCCTCGCGAGCCTGCGAGCCGTCTGCGGCATGCCGGTAGGATGCATGGAGTTTTGCGGGGTGGGGGAACCCGAATGCTTAAAGCTTTGCTAAGGGGCGCGGGATAAACTGGCATATCAGCCTTCCAAATCTTGCGAGCACCAATGTTTTTCTCCCGCATCAGTTTCAAGCTGGTCCTGATTGTCGGCATCAGCCTCCTTGGCATGATCGCGCTGGCGCCGATCGCGCTTTCGACCTTGCGCGCGCAGATGATCGCCGATCGTCAGGCCAAGACGCAGCACTTGGTCGACGTCGGCTACGGCATCCTGGCGCACTACCAGAAGCTCGAGAGCGAAGGAAAACTCCCGCGCGAGCAGGCCCAGGCCGGCGCGATCGCGGAGATCAAGAGCCTGCGCTACGACAAGGTCGAGTATTTCTGGCTGAACGACATGACCCCCAAGATGGTCATGCATCCGATCAAGCCCGAACTCGACGGCAAGGATCTCTCCGGGATGAAGGATCCGTCCGGCAACGCGCTGTTCGTCGGCTTCGTCGACGTCGTCAAAAAGCAGGGCGCGGGCTTCTACAGCTACCTCTGGCCGAAGCCCGGCTTCGACCAGCCGGTCGGGAAAATCTCCTATGTGAAGGGCTTTGCGCCCTGGGGCTGGATCATCGGCACCGGGATCTATCTCGACGACGTCGACGCCGTTTTCCGCCAGAATGCGATGACCTTCGCCCTGGTGTGCCTGGTCGTGTTCGTGCTCGTGCTCGGCGCCTCCTTCGTGATCGGCCGCAGCGTGACCCGGCCGCTGGCGAAGATCACGGCACTGACCGACCGCCTCGCCGCCGGCGACAGCGCGTTCGACGTGCCCCATACCGATCGTCGCGACGAGATCGGCGGGCTCGCCAAGGCGCTCGCCGTGTTCAAGGACAATGCGTCGGCGGTCGGCCGCATGCACGCCGAACAGCAGGAGACGAAGCAGAAGGCCGACGAGGAGAAGCGCAAGACGATGACCGACCTCGCCGGCAAGTTCGAAGCGAACGTTCAAGCCGTCGTCCGCGACGTGTTCAAGGAGGCGCGCGCGATGCAGCAGGCCGCGCAGGGCATGTCCGAGACCGCCGACAAGGCGACCGACCGTGCGAGCCTCGTCGCCACCGCCTGCCAGCAGGCCTCGAGCAACGTGCAGACGGTGGCCTCCGCCGCCGGGCAGCTGTCGTCCTCGATCGCCGAGATCAGCCAGCGCGTCGCGCAGGCTGCAAGCGTGGCCGACAAGGCCGCCGCCGACGGTCAACGCACCAACGACACCGTGCAGGGACTTGCTGCAGCCGCGCACAAGATCGGCGAGGTCATCGACCTCATCAACCAGATCGCCTCGCAGACCAATCTGCTCGCGCTCAACGCCACCATCGAGGCGGCGCGCGCCGGCGAGGCCGGCAAGGGTTTTGCAGTGGTGGCAAGCGAAGTGAAGTCGCTGGCGAGCCAGACCGCGAAGGCGACCGACGAGATCGGCGCGCAGATATCGGCGATCCAGGCCGAGACCAACCAGGTGGTCGGCAACATCGACAGCATTCGCAAGACCATCATGGAGGTCAACGAAATTTCCTCGTCGATCGCCGCAGCCGTCGAGGAGCAGGGCGCCGCGACGGCGGCGATCGCGCACAGCGTACGGGAGGCCGCCTCCGGCACCGACCAGGTTTCGCAGAACATCTCGGGTGTGACCGACGCGACGGCGGAGACCGGCCAGGCCGCCGGCCTCGTGCTGCAATCGAGCGGCCGGCTGTCGCAGAAGCTGCAATCGCTGGAAGACGAGGTCAGTGCTTTCGTTGCGGGGGTACGGGCGGCCTAGTATAGCAGGAGAATGAGCGCGCGCATTCTCCTGATCAATCCGAACAGTTCTGTGGCGACCACTGAGATGATGGTCGCCATCGCGAGGTCGGCCGCCGTGGACGGCTTCGACATCGACGGCGCGACCGCAACGCGCGCGCCGCAAATGATCGTGACGCCGGATGCGCTGGATGCAGCTTCCATCGAAGTTCTGGAGATCGCGCAGTCGAACCGGCATGCATGCGACGGCATCATCGTCGCGGCGTTCGGCGATCCCGGGTTGGCCGGGATCAAAGCCGCGGTTAAACGGCCCGCGGTCGGTATCGGTCAGTCCTCCATGCTGGCAGCCGCCGAGAACGGCCGTCGCTTCGGCGTGGCGACCACGACGCCGCTGCTGGAATCGAAGATCGACGCCGTGCCGGACGCGCTGGGGTTGCGATCGCGTTATACCGGCGCCCGCTTCGCCAAAGGCGATCCGCAAGACCTGATGGGCGATCCGGCGCGATTGCGTGCGGCGCTTGCCGGCGCGGTCGAGGCCTGCATCGCACAGGATGGCGCGGAGGCGGTCATCATCGGTGGCGGCCCGCTGGGCGAAGCTGCGTGCGAGCTTCAGCCGATGTTCACCGTGCCGATCATCGCGCCGATCCCGTCTGCCGTGGCGCGGATTATTCGCCTCATCACGGCGCGCGCGACCGATTGAAATTCCGGCCCGCGGGAACGGTCGTCGGGACCGCGTTCTTGCCCTTGACGGCCTCGGTTAAAGTGACGAAGCAGAACCATGGGACCTGCCGACCCGCGCTTGGGCACGCGGGCATGGAGACGCTGCATGTCGTTCAAGAAGCTCCTGATCGCCAATCGCGGCGAGATCGCCATCCGCATCGCGCGCGCCGCAGCCGATTCCGGCATCGCGACGGTCGCGATCCATCCCGCGGACGATGCGATGTCGCTGCATGTGCGGGTTGCCGACGAGGCCGTCGAAATCCCCGGTCGCGGCGCGCGGGCCTATCTCGACATCGAGGCCGTGGTCAAGGCGGCGAAGAGCGCAGGCTGCGACGCCGTGCATCCCGGCTACGGCTTCCTCAGCGAGAACGCTGCGTTCGCGAAGGCCTGCGCCGATGCAGGCATCGCCTTCGTCGGGCCCCGGGCCGCGGCGCTCGAGTTGTTCGGCGACAAGGTGGCGGCACGGCAACTGGCAAAGCGCTGCGGCGTCCCGATCATCGCCGGCACCAGCGGGCCGTCCTCGCTGGAGGACATCGCGGCGTTCTTCACCTCGCTCGGCAGCAACGCGGCAATCGTGATCAAGGCAATGGCCGGCGGCGGCGGGCGCGGCATGCGCGTGGTCGAGCGCGCTGCCGATCTCGCGGAGGCCTATGCGCGCTGCCAGTCCGAGGCCAAGGCCGCGTTCGGCTTCGACGGCGTCTATGCCGAGCGGTTGATCCGGCAGGCGCGCCATATCGAGGTGCAGATCATCGGCGATCGCGACGGCGCGATCTCCCACCTCTGGGAGCGCGAATGCACCATTCAGCGCCGACACCAGAAGCTGATCGAGGTGGCGCCGAGCCCGTCGCTCAGCGACGGCTTGCGTGGCCGTATCATCGCGGCGGCGAAGCAACTCGCCGTGGCCGCGTCGTACGACAATCTCGGCACGTTCGAGTTCCTGGTCGACGGTGCCGCCGAAGACAGTTTTGCCTTCATCGAGGCCAACCCGCGGCTTCAGGTCGAGCACACCGTGACGGAAGAGGTGCTCGGCCTCGATCTCGTCCGCGCCCAGCTCGCGGTCGCCGCCGGTGCCTCGCTTGCCTCGCTCGGCCTGGCGCAAGGCTCGATCCCGAAACCGCGCGGCTATGCCATGCAGCTCCGCGTCAACATGGAGACACTGGACGAGCTAGGCGCGACGCACCCGACCGGCGGCGTGCTCGCCGTGTTCGAACCGCCGTCGGGCCCCGGCGTCCGCGTCGATAGTTTCGGTTATGCCGGCTACAAGACCAGCGCCGCCTTCGACTCGCTGCTGGCAAAGGTCATCGTGCATACGCCCGGTGAAGCCTGGCACGACGTGGTCGCCAAGGCTTCGCGCGCCTTGCGCGAGTTTCGGATCGACGGCGTCATCACCAACATCGCCTTCCTCCAGGCGGTGCTGGCGCATCCCGACTTCAGGTCCAACCGCATCGCGACCGACTTCATCGATTGCAACATGGGCAAGCTCGTCGAAGCCGCGGATGGCGCGGCCAAACCACTTTATTTTGCAGCGACGGAGCGAAACGGCGGTCCCGGCACCGAGGCGCATACGGCACAGACCGTGCCCGAAGGCACAGTGATGGTCGCGGCACCCTTGCAGGGGACCATTGTCACTATTCAGGTGAAGGAAGGCGAGGTCGTGCGCCCGGGCCAGCAGCTCGCCGTGATCGAATCCATGAAAATGGAACATCTGGTCATGGCCGAGCAGGGCGGCCGCGTCACGAAGCTACTCGCCGGCGACGGTATCACGCTGATGCATGGCGAGCCGATCATGTATCTGGAGCCGCTCGACGTTGCGGCGGACGCGTCGGCAACGGAAACCGATGTCGATCTCGACCACATCCGTCCTGATCTCGCCGAACTGATCGCCCGCCAGGCCAACACGCTCGACGAAAATCGCCCTGCCTCCGTCGAGCGCCGCCGCAACACCAATCAGCGCACCGCGCGCGAGAATGTCGCGCAGCTCGTCGACGACGACTCGTTCATGGAGTACGGCAGCCTTGCGATTGCGGCGCAGCGGCGCCGGCGCAAGCTCGACGATCTCGTCAAGAACACGCCGGCCGACGGCCTCGTCATGGGCGTCGCGACCGTGAACGCCGAGAAGTTCGGTCCCGAAGGCGGGCGCTGCATCGTCGTGGCCTACGACTACACCGTGCTCGCGGGCACGCAAGGCCACATGAACCACAAGAAGATCGACCGCATGCTGACGCTCGCGGAAGACTGGCGCGTGCCGCTGGTGTTCTATGCCGAGGGCGGCGGCGGCCGCCCCGGCGATACCGACCGGCTCGGCATGACCGGGCTTGATGGTCCGTCCTTCGTGCAGTTCGCAAGGCTCTCGGGTCTGGTGCCGGTTATCGGCATCGTCTCCGGCTATTGCTTCGCCGGTAATGCCGCGATGCTCGGCTGCTGCGATGTCATCATCGCAACCAAAAACGCCTCGATCGGCATGGGGGGCCCCGCGATGATCGAAGGCGGCGGGCTCGGTGTCTATCACCCGGCCGAGGTCGGTCCTGTTACGTTCCAGTCGCCGAACGGCGTGATCGACATCCTCGTCGAGGACGAAGAAGAGGCAACATCCGTTGCGCAAAAATACCTATCCTATTTCCAGGGTGCGGTGACGGACTGGCAGGCCGCCGACCAGCGCCTGCTGCGCCGCGCGATCCCCGAGAACCGCCTGCGCGTCTACGACATCCGCAGCGTGATCGACCTCGTCGCGGATAAGGAGTCCGTGCTGGAGCTGCGCCGCGACTACGGTGTCGGCATGATCACGGCGTTGATCCGTGTCGAGGGCAAGCCGTTCGGCCTGATCGCCAACAATCCGCGGCATCTCGGCGGTGCGATCGACGCCGATGCCGGCGACAAGGCCGCGCGCTTCCTCCAGCTCTGCGACGCCTTCGATCTGCCGATCGTCTCGCTGTGCGACACGCCCGGCTTCATGGTCGGTCCGGAAGCCGAGAAGACGGCAATCGTGCGCCACGTCTCGCGCATGTTCGTGACAGGCGCGAGCCTGACTGTGCCGTTGTTCGGCATCGTGCTGCGCAAGGGCTATGGGCTGGGTGCACAGTCGATGATTGGCGGTGGCTTCCACGCCTCATTCTTCACCGCGGCCTGGCCGACCGGCGAGTTCGGCGGCATGGGCCTGGAGGGTTACGTCCGCCTCGGCTTCCGCAAGGAGATGGAGGCGATCGCCGACCCCGTCGAGCGCGAGACTTACTATCGCAACAAGGTCGCCGAGCTCTATGCCAACGGCAAGGCGGTCTCGATCGCCTCCGTGTTCGAGATCGACAACGTCATCGACCCCGCCGAGACCAGGCGCTGGATCATGGCGGGCCTGCGCTCGGTGCCGAAGCCGCCGGCGCGGACTGGGAAGAAGCGGCCCTGTATTGATACGTGGTGAGGGCGGTGCAGCAATTCTGATTGCGCTTCGCCGCGTTCCCGGTTCCCGATTGACATCCCCGCCTGCGGTGCCAGACTTTGCACAATAATGCAGGGTGGAGACGTCCGCGATGGCCAGCCTTTCGGCCTCGAACCATGTCGCCCGTGTCTTGTCCGTCGCCAATCAGGTTATAGACCGCTTGGCCGACGTCGATGCCTCTTCGCGCATTGCCAATTCCTGGCGGCGCTGCCTGGTCAGCCACAAGCTCGATCCCGGCCGTCAGGGGCCGCCGCAGACGCTCACCGAAGCCGAGATCCGTCACGTCGCCGAACCCATGGAGGAGACGATCCGGCTTGCAACACCGGAGCTCGACGACCTCGCCCGGGTACTGCGCGGTGCCGGTTATTGCGTCAACCTGGCAGACGTGAACGCAACCATGCTGTTCAGCCGCCTGCCCGGCGAGGCCGACGCACGACTATTCATGGACTGGAAGATCTACACAGGCTCGAATTTTTCCGAGGCCTCCGAAGGCACCAATGGGCTCGGCACCGCGCTCGCCGAGCAGAAGCCGATCCTGGTGCATCGCGACGAGCATTTTCGCGCGCAGTGGCACATGTTTTCCTGCGCCGTGACGCCGCTGTTTGACCAGGCGGGACGGCTCGCAGGCGCCGTGAACATCACCTCCTGCCGCGAGGACCTCGAACGCACCGCGCATCAGCTTGCGCTCGCGGTGACGATGGAGGCAACGCGGCGCATGGAGGGCGCGATCTTCCGCAGTCATTTCCGCAACGCCTGGATCGCGACCGTGCCGGGCGACGGCGGCGGCGGCCTGCTCGCCTATGACGACGATCGCCGCATCGTCGGCGCCTGCCGTTCGGCGCGCGCACTGCTGGGTCTCACCGACGGCTTGATCGCAGCCGGCATCGATCTGTCGCGCTATGTCAAATTCGACCATCCCGCCGCGCGCGACGCAGACGATCTCGTCGAACTGCGCCGGGCCGATGGCAGTTCACTAGGGCACGGCCATGTCGCGCCGCCGCTGCGGGCGAGGGCCTCGACCCGTCCGCTCGCGCCGCGCCGCGATGCACCGGTCGATCGCTTCGATGCGCTGCAGCGGCTCGCCGGACGCGATCCCAGCCTGATCAGGAGCGTGAAGCGACTTAGAAGCATCGGCGATCGCAATCTGCCGGTGCTGCTGCATGGCGAGACCGGCGTCGGCAAGGATGTGTTCGCCCGTGCCATTCACGCAGCCGGCAATCGCGCGCGCCACAACTATGTCGCGCTGAACTGCGCGGCGATGCCGGAAAGCCTGATCGATGCCGAGCTGTTCGGCTACGAGGCCGGCGCCTTCACCGGCGCACGCCGCGACGGCTCGAAGGGCCTGATCGTGCAGGCAGACGGCGGCACGCTGTTCCTCGACGAGATCGGCGACATGCCGATCGCGCTGCAGACGCGGCTGCTACGGGTGCTGGAGAACCGCGAAGTCTGGCCGCTCGGCGCGCTGAAGCCCGTGCCGGTCGACATTCGCCTGATCAGCGCCACCCATCGCGATCTCGGCCGCATGGCCGAGGAGGGCACCTTCCGCACCGACCTATATTTCCGTCTGCGCGGCATGGAGGTGCGGCTGCCGGCCTTGCGCGAGCGCGCCGACCGCGACGACGTCATCCGCCAGATCGCTCACGAGGAGGCGCCGAATTGCTCGCTCTCGGACGAGGCCTGGGCGCGGCTCGCGGCCTATCCCTATCCCGGCAACATGCGCCAGCTTCGGCATGTGCTGCGGCTCGCCGGCTGCACGGCGGAGGACGACGTCATCACCGATGCCGACCTCGATCTGCCGCCGTTTGGTGGAAGGGCGGAGCCGGATCTCGCAGCGGCGGAGCGCGCGGCGATCGTCGAAGCCTTGCGCAAACACGGCGGCCGCGTGACGGAAACAGCGCGCGCGCTGAAGCTGAGCCGCGCCACGCTGTATCGCAAGATCAAGCAGTTGAAGATCGAGACGACGCAGTAGCGATCTTTCTTCCCTCTCCCCTTGCGGGAGAGGGCGGCTCGCCGCGAACGCGGCGAGACGGGCGAGGGGTATCTCTCCGCACTTGACTCTCTTGCTTCTGAGTCCGCGGAGAGATACCCCTCATCCGGCGCTTCGCGCCACCTTCTCCCGCAAGGGGAGACGGGAGCGGCAGCGAGCCTGCCGCCGCTCTCTACGAAAAATCGCTCCAGCTCAGATGTCGCGAGTCGAGGTCGCCGACTGTCACGGTGCCGCGGATTTCGCGCGGGGCGTGGAAGCTGCTGCGCAGATACACGAGCGGCGCCGCCCCGTCGGAATGCGATGCGCCGCGCACCTCGCCGACGAAGATCGAATGCGTCTTGGTCTCGAATTCCTGCGCCAGCACGCAGTCGAATGCGGCGACCGCATCGCTCAGCACCGGCGCGCCGGTCACCCCACGCGTCCACTCCCCGAACGCAAAACGGTCGTCGCCATTGACGCCCTTCTGGCCACTGAAGGTAAGCGCCAGGAGGGCGTGGTCCTCGTGCAGGAAGTTGATCGCGAACGCGCCTTCCTCGCGGATGCGCGCGTGCGCACTGGCGTTGCGGTTGACGCACACGATCAGGGATGGTGGCGAGTCCGACAGTGAGCAGGCCGAGGTCACCGTCAGCCCCGTGCGCTTGCCGTGCTCGGCGCCGACCGTCACCAGCGCGACCGCGCCGGCGCACTGGCGCATCGCCTGCTTGAAATTCTTAGCGTCGAAAGCACTGGCGTCCACCGTCACGCGGAAATCTCCGAAATGGATGTGGGTGCGGCACGATCGCGCCGCACCCGCGTCGGGTCAAGCCGCCTTCTTCGCGGAGCCGAGATGCTTCAGGCGCGGCATCACCTCGTTCTTCAGCAGCGACAGCGAGTGATGCCAGGCTTCAGCCTTGTGCTTGTAGTCGAAGCCGAACACCAGCAGCACGCCGAAGCCGCCGACCTCCTCGTAGATCTTCTCGATTTTCTCGGCGACGGTCGCTGGCGAGCCGACGATCCAGTTCCGCTTGGCGCAATATTCGACGGTGACGTCGCTATCGGGCACGTCGGGCGCGTGCTTCAGATAGTCCTTGAAGCCGAAATGGCCGAGCAGCGGCAGGAAGTACTCGCCCATCATCCGGCCCATCATGTCGCCGGTCGAGAGCCGCCACGCTTCCTCGTCGGTATCGGCGACGAACACCTCGCGCACCAGCCGCCAATCGGCCCGGTCCGGCTTGCGCCCGGTCTTGGCGGCACCGGCTACAACCGAATCCCAATGACTGCCGACATAGGCCGGGTTCAGGTTGAGGCTCATTGGAATGAAGCCGCGCTCGCCGGCGAGCTTCAGCGTGTCCGAGTTCTTCGAGAGCCCAGCGACGCCGATCGGCGGGTGCGGCGTCTGCAACGGCTTGATGTGGGGTTTCAAGAAGTCGAACATCGTGTCCGGCTTGGTCACCGTCCAGAATTTGCCCTTGTAGGTCCAGGGCGCGGGATCGCTCCACATCTTCAGAATGATCTCCAGCGCCTCGCGCGTCATGTCGCGGTTCTGTCCGCTCATGCCGTCGACATTGAACATGGCCCAGTCGCTCGGCAGGCCGCTCGCCGCGACGCCGAAATTGAGCCGACCTCCCGAGAGGTGATCGAGCATGGCGACGCGGTTGGCGAGCTCGGCCGGGTGGTGATAGGGCAGCAGGAAGCCGCCCGGCCCGATACGGATATTCTTGGTCTGCATCAGCGCCTGCGCGATCAGCAGATCGGGCGTGGGATTGGGTTCCCAGGGCGCGGTATGGTGCTCGCCGACCCAGGCCTCCTGATAGCCGAGCTCGTCGAGCCAGCGCATGACCTGCAGGTCCCAGTCGTTCCCTTCCTTCAGGCCGCACTCCGGCGGGTGCGAAGGCATCGTGAAATAGCCGATCTCCATGGGTTTCCTCATCTGATGTTGACGCGTCTTATTGCGCGGTTCACGGACGTGAGCAGGGTTGCTTGAGCAAGCGGTGTGCCACCGCTCCGCAAGCGGTGTGCCAGCGCTACAGCGGCTCAGTCCCGCGAGAAAACGCTGGTTTGCGGCGGCAATAGCCGATATCCCGTGGCGAATTTGCGGGCCGTCGTCTCATTGTCGCGAGACGGCGTCTTGCCGGTGAGACGAGGACGAGAACCGAGATGACCGAACCCGCTTACGTCGCGGTGGACTGGGGCACCAGCAGCTTCCGGCTCTGGTTGATCGATCGTACCGGCGTAGTGCTGGCCGAACGCCGCAGCGGCGAGGGCATGCTGGCGGCGGCAAAGACCGGCTTCGCGGCCGTGCTGCAATCCCATCTTGCCGCCGTCGAAGCACCAGCTCATCTGCCGGTTCTGGTCTGCGGCATGGCCGGCGCCAAGACGGGCTGGGTCGAAGCCGGATATGTCGATACACCCGCGCCGCTCGCGGCCGTCCTGGAGCAGGCCGCGCACGTGCCGGGCGAAGCACGCGATATCCGCATCCTGCCGGGTATCGCGCAGCGCGATACAAGAGCGCCGGACGTGATGCGCGGCGAGGAGACACAGCTGCTCGGCGCGCTTGGTCTCGATGCCGCAGGTGAGGCGCTGGTCTGCATGCCCGGCACGCATTCGAAATGGGTACGCCTGAAGGACGATACGATCGCGCATTTCTCCACCTTCATGACCGGCGAGCTCTTCAGCGTTGTGTCGCGCGAGACGATCTTGTCGCTTGCGGTCGCAGGCGCCGAAGACGCCGAGGACGTCGCGAGCTTCAAGGCGGCGGTGAGAGCTGCGTATGAGGCGCCGTCGTTCGCGGCCAATTTTCTGTTCGGCGCGCGCTCGCGTCAGCTTCTGTTCGGGAGCACACCGGCCGCGGCGCGCGAAACGCTGTCGGGCACTTTGATCGGCATCGAGCTGGCCGCCGGGCTCTCCGGCGCCGTGCCGAAAGCAGGCATTACGTTGATTGCCTCGGGGCGGCTCGCGATGCTGTACACGTTGGCTTTCGATGCGTTGTCGGTCACCGTGAACCCCGTCGATGCCGATGAAGCGGTCCGCCGCGGTCTGTCGATGGCGGCTGCCGCGATCTGGACGAAATGAGAGGACTGTTGAAATGAGCGTTCCCTTTCCGGCGATGAAGCGGCCACTGCTTGCGATCCTGCGCGGCGTGAAGCCCGAGGAAACGCAGGCCATCGTCGGCGTGCTGATCGAGGCCGGCATGACCGCGATCGAGATCCCGCTAAACTCGCCCGATCCGTTCCGCTCCATCGCCACCGCCGTCAAGCTCGCGCCGGCCGGCGTGCTGATCGGCGCCGGCACGGTGCTGACCACAGCGGATGTCGATCGGCTCAACGATGTCGGCGGCAAGCTGATGGTCTCGCCGAATGTCGATACGCAGGTGCTCACGCGTGCGCACCAATACGCCATGGTCACGTTGCCGGGCGTGTTTTCGCCGACCGAGGCGCTGCTGGCCGCGCGCTCCGGCGCCTCTGGCCTGAAGTTCTTTCCGGCAAGCGTGCTCGGCGCGTCCGGCATCGCCGCGATCCGCGCCGTGCTGCCGGCCGGCGTGATGATCGCCGCCGTCGGCGGCGTCTCCGACCAGAATTTCGCGGAGTACATCGAGGGTGGCGTGACGGCGTTCGGGCTGGGCTCCAACCTCTACAAGCCCGGCATGACGGTAACGGACGTTGCCGCTCGCGCAAAATTGACGATCGCGGCCTACGATCGGGCGATTGCGAAAGACTGAAGCGGCAATAAACAAGCCGTGATGTCGTCACGGTCGCACGTTATCCTATCTTGCTGCACCAGCGAGATCAGGAGACCGACATGGCGATCAACAATGTAGCCGATCTGTTCGTGGCAACGCTCGAACAGGCTGGCGTCAAGCGCATCTACGGCATCGTCGGCGACAGTCTGAATGCGCTGACCGAAGCGCTGCGGCGGCGCGGCACGATCGAATGGATCCATGTCCGGCACGAGGAGGTCGCGGCCTTCGCCGCCGCCGGGGAAGCGGAAATGACGGGCAGCCTTGCGGTGTGCGCGGGCTCGTGTGGTCCCGGCAATCTGCATCTGATCAACGGCCTGTTCGACGCCCATCGCAGCCGCGTTCCCGTGCTGGCGATCGCCGCGCAAATTCCGACCGCCGAGATCGGCAGCGGCTATTTCCAGGAGACGCATCCGCAAAACCTGTTCCGCGAGTGCAGCCATTATTGCGAGCTGGTCTCCGATCCGAGTCAGCTTCCCTACGTGCTGGAAAACGCGATCCGCGCGGCGGTCGGCATGCGCGGCGTCGCCGTTGTCGCCATGCCGGGCGACGTCGCCTTCCGCAGCCCACCCAAGCGCGCGCTGTCGACGGCGCGTGGCCTTGCGCTGTCGGCGCCGAAGGTTGTGCCGCAGGCGGATGAGTTGAAGGCGCTTGCGGATCTCCTGAACGGCGCCGAACGCATCACCCTGTTCTGCGGTCGCGGCTGCGCCGGCGCGCATGCGCCGCTGATGCAGCTTGCGGAAGCCTTGAAGAGCCCGATCGTGCATGCGCTGGGCGGAAAGGAGCATGTCGAATACGACAATCCCTACGATGTCGGCATGACCGGCTTCATCGGCTTCTCCTCCGGCTATGCCGCCATGCACGCCTGCGACGCGCTGGTGATGCTCGGGACCGATTTTCCCTACAAGCAGTTCTTCCCGACCGATGCCAAGATCGCGCAGATCGACATCCGTCCGGAAAATCTCGGGCGCCGCTGCAAGATCGACCTCGGCCTGGTCGGCGACGTCAAGCTCACCCTCGAGGCGCTGCTGCCGCTTCTGAAATCCAAGACGCAGCGCAAGCACCTCGACGATGCGATCGCGCATTACAAGAAGGCGCGCGAAGGCCTCGACTCGCTCGCCAAGGGCACGCCGGGCAGCAAACCAATCCATCCGCAATACCTGGCAAAGGTCATCAGCGACCATGCGAGCGATGATGCGGTGTTCACCGCCGATGTCGGCACGCCGACGGTGTGGGCCGCGCGCTATCTCGAGATGAACGGACGCCGCCGGCTGATCGGCTCGTTCGTGCACGGCTCGATGGCCAACGCCATGCCGCAGGCGATCGGCGCGCAGGCCGCGCAGCCCGGCCGGCAGGTGATCTCGCTCTCCGGCGACGGGGGCTTCACCATGCTGATGGGCGATCTGATCACGCTGACGCAGATGAAGCTGCCGGTGAAGGTGGTCATCTTCAACAACGGCGTGCTCGGCTTCGTCGCACTGGAGATGAAGGCGGCCGGTTTCGTCGACACCAATGTCGATCTGGAGAATCCGGACTTCGCGGCGATGGCGCGCGCGATGGGTATCTTCGCAAGGCGGGTCGAGGATCCCGGCGAGCTTCCAGGTGCGATGAAGGAGATGCTGGCCCACCACGGACCGGCGCTGCTCGATGTGGTCACCGCCAAGCAGGAGCTGTCGATGCCGCCGACCATCACGCCCGAACAGATCAAGGGCTTCAGCCTCTGGGTCTTGCGCGCCGTGATGAACGGCCGCGGCGACGAGGTCGTCGATCTCGCCAAGACCAATTTGCTGCCGCGCTAGCCGCGCTTGACCGATGGCACGGGCAGCCGCTCATGGCGGCGCTGGAAGCGTTGCCAGTGCAGCACGATCCCGATCAGCAGCGCCGGCACGAAGCCGAGCGCGATCAGAAAGTGGGGCAGCTGCGTTGGCGAGATGAACGCGATGCCGATGTCGGAGATCAGCCAAAGCGCGGCGAACATCACCGCGAAATCGGTGCGCGGGCAGCGCAGATAGTAGAACACGGCGGTGATGACGACGGCGGGTCCGATGGCGATGCCGATCATCACCGTCGTCAGCTCCTTCGGCGTCAGCGCGTCGAGCACCATCGCTGCCAGCAGCCAGAGCGCGGCGAACATGGCGATGATGTCGAGCGGATGCCGCAAGCCAATACCTCTCGTGAGGGGACGCGCTATCGTTGTGGCCCAGACCTTGGCCGTCAAGGGAAAATGCGCCTATTCCTCGTCGTTTCCGGGCGTCGGCCGCAGCATGAAATGGCCGAAGGCTGTGGCGATCGGCTTGTTCGCATCGTCCTGCCAGGCCCGTGCCTCGAAGGCGACGATGCGCCGGCCCTGTTTCACGATCGAGACGTTGGCGAACGTGTCGAGCGCGCGGCCGGAGCGCAGATAGTTGACGGTCAGTCCGATCGGCTTGGGCAGTGCGGTGGCGCCGAGTTCACGGGCCACTCCGAAGATCGCGGTGGTTTCGAGGAAGGCGCCGGTCATGCCGCCATGGATCGCAGGCAGAATCGGATTGCCGATGATCTTTGGCGAGAACGGCATCGTCAGTGTGCCGTCGTCGTTGACGCGAATGCCGAGGCAGCGTGCGAACGGGCTGTTGGCGAACGGGCCTTCCGGATCGTCCGGCGCCTCCAGCCTCGGGATGCCGGGCGAATCCATCCTGCGATCCGCGAGCATGTTGGTGCGGTTGGCGCCGATCATGAAACAGGCGGTCGCGGTCGCGACCGGATCGTCCTCGGACTCCTGATAGGCGGTGGAGCGCACGAAGGCAATCGAACGCGTGGTGCGGTAGCAGACCGAATGCGCCTTGATGTCGAGGCCCGGCGTTGCCGGCTTCTGATAGTCGATGCGCAGATCGAGCGTCGCGATCGCGCTTGTGCCGTCCAGCGCGAGTTGCACCGCCATGCCGCAACTCTCGTCCAGCATCGCGGTGACGACCCCGCCATGCAGGACGCCGGTCTCGGTGTCACCGACAAAGACCGGCCGGTAGGGCAGGCTGGACCAGGCTTCGCGCGGTGCGAAGCGGTCGAGCTGGAGCCCGCTGATCTGGCCGTAATCGGAGCGGCGACCCTTGATCGCCTCGGCGAGGTCCTCGAACGAAAGTGTGGTCGGTGAGCTGGACATGAGGACGTTCTAGACCAGTGGCGGGCGCGGCGCAAAACCCCGAATGCGCGTCCCACGGTGGGTGCCGGGGGCGGTTTGGCCTCGACAGGGCGGGCCGAAGCAACGATGGTGGGCGCCTCGTTCGTTCGACCAGCCGTAAGGAGTGCCCATGGCCGATCCCGAAACGCCCGTCACCAGCCAGGGGCCCGTCATCATTTCGACATCGAGCTCGGAGCGGGCGCCGATCATCTATTTCGACGGTGCATCCTGCTTCGGCCACCACAACGGCGCGATTCAAATCGAGCTTGCGGCGAACCTTCTGATGCCGGTCGGCGCCGCCGTCAGGGTTGATGTGGTCCAGACCGCGCATCTGCGTTGCAGCGTGGCCGCGGCGCTGGCTCTGCGCGAAGCGCTCGAAAAGGCGCTGGCAATGTACCAGCAGGGCCAGCAGCAGCCCCGGCCGGAGGAAATTCCCTCGGTGAAGAACTGAGGCCGTTCGCGGATCGCAAGTTAATGCGATCAACTCGCTCAGCTCACATGCACCTTCGGCTTCCTGCCGTCGTTCCACTTGCCGTCGAGCGCGCGCTCGATCTGGGCGGCGAGTTGCAGCAGGAGGCCGTCATTGGCCTGCTTCGCAATCGCCTGGATGCCCAGCGGCAGGCCGTGGTCCTGCGTGGCCATCGGCATCGAGATCGCCGGCATGCCGCAGAGATTGGCGAGCGGCGTGAAGGCGAAGAAGCGCCAAAGATTGCCGAACCAGTCGAGCACGTCGGGGTTGTCGGAGATGGTGAGATATTCCCGGGTGCCGACCTTCGGCGTCGGCAGCGCCGTGATCGGGGTCAAGATCACGTCCCACTGCTCGAAGAAGGCGCCGAAGGCGCGCGAGGTCGTGTTGAACACGCCTTGCATCTTCGCCCGCTCGGCGAAGCTCGTATGCCGGCCGGCTTCCCAGATCCGGATATTCATGGGTTCGATGAGATCTTCCGGCGGCCGTTCCAGTCCGCGCGCGGCGAGCATGTTGGAGATCACCACGGCAAAATTCGAGATGTAGCAGGTGGTCTGCGCCTCGAACGCGGCGCGGAACTCGAGTTCGGGCAGGGCGTAGTCGACGTGATGGCCGAGGCCTTCGAGGAAGCGGCCGGCCTTCGCCAGCTCGGCCGCGATCTCGGGCGTCGCGGTGTAGTCGCCCCAGCTGTGCGACAGCGCGATACGAAGCTTTGACGGGTCGCGCTTGATCATCTCGGAATAAGGCTGCGCCGTGGTCCAGAACGGCATGAATTCGCCGGGCGCCGCTCCCCTTGCATGGTCGACGAAGGCGGCGGTGTCGCGCACCGAGCGCGACTGGCAGCCCTGGATCGAGACGAGGCCGGTGAGATCGGACATGTGCGGTGCGAGCGAGAACACGCCGCGCGAGACTTTCAAGCCGATATTGCCGTTGACGCCGGCGGGAATGCGGATCGAGCCGCCGCCGTCAGTCGCGTGTGCGATCGGCACCACGCCGGCCGCGACCATTGCGGCGCTCCCGGCCGACGAGCCGCAGGTGGTGTAGTCGGTGTCCCAGGGATTGCGCGTGACATAGACGGCCGGATTGTCGGCCGAGCTGCAGACGCCGAACTCCGGTGTCGTGGTGCGTCCGATCAGGTTCAGTCCGGCCTGGCGGAATTTGCCGGTCAGGAACGTGTCGGCGCTGGCGCGATTGCCGCGCATTAACAGCGAGCCCATCTCCTGGAGCCGCCCCTTCATGGTCGGGCCGAGGTCCTTCATCAGGAAGGGCAGGCCTGCGAACGGGCCGGCGAGATTGGCGCCGTCCTTGGCCGGATCGGCGATCACGTCATCGAACAGCTCGACCACGCCCGACAGTGCCGGATTGACCTTGGCGACGCCCGCGGCGGCCTGGCGCGCCAACTCCTTTGCCGTGAGCTCGCCCTTGCGGACGCGCGCGGCCAGCCCCACGCCATCGTGCTGCGCCCATTCGTTCCAGCTCATCGGGAAAGTCATGCGATCCAAACCTCTTCGTGCGGCGCCACCTTAGTTTCGCACAGGAACACTTTAATCAACTGAGCGGCGCGAAGGGCAGGGTTGCGCCGGATGGAGAGGTAATCCCGAATTGCATGCGCGCGCATCAATTGGAGAACTTTGCGATCACCGCGACCGGGCCGCCGCCGGCTGGGCCCTGATGCTCGGCGCCGCCGGAGACGTAGACCGCACCAGTGCCGGCGAGGCCGGCAATCAACCCGCCAACGGCAGCCCGGGCGTGGCGTGTCGAGCTGATATCGGTATCTTCGAGCATGGTGTGGCGGAAGCCGCGCACGCAGCCATCAGGGGAGGCCTCGGCCTTAGCGAAGATGTTGACAAGCTTGCTGCCGGTCGTCGTCTGTTGCCCGGCACGGAGCCCAACGCTCTCCAACGCCGCAAGCACCGCCGCGGTGTCGATCGCATCGCTCATCACGGCATGCCCGATCTCGAATTCGCTCGTCGAGGACATCGAATTGCCGAGCACGATGACGACGTTATGCATGAGCTCGATCCCGGACGAGGTCGAGGCGACGTTCGAGAACAGATCGTAGCGTCGCAGCACGTCCTCATCACGAACGCCGGTTGCGATCTCGCCGAGCGCGACCGCAACGCCGAGTGCGGAAGCGCCGCGCGAATAGGCCATCGAACTGTAGGCGCTGGTCGTCGCTGTCTTGTGACCGCGCGCATTCGCCGCTTCGACGCGCTCGCTGGTGAGCAGCGGGCATTTGATCTGCACGAAATGGACGTCGGCGGGATCGGCGATCCCGGCATCCGCCATCGCGGCCTTCACGGCCTTGGCTGTCTCCGTGATCTGAGCGGAGCGGCCGAGCTCTTCAGGGAGAAAATCCCGCGTGTGCGCCATGCCGATGCTCAGGCGCTTGCCGGAGAGGCCTGCCGGGCGCTGTAGAATGTCCTGGCGCGTGAACACCGTGATGTGCGGGCTGAGCACGCCCTCGGTGCCGCCCGACATCACGAAGGCGATGCGTTGCTCGACCTCCTGCGGCGACAGCCCGAGCTGCGGCGCCAGCGCCGTGCACAGCGCGGCAACGGCATATTCCCGGGTAAAGTCGTTGACGCCGCCGTTGCCTTCGGTCTTGCCGAGGATCGCCAGGATGGATGCCGGATCGATCGCGCCGGAGCCGATCATGCTCATCAATCCGGAGACGTCGCCGGGGCCTCTGGTGGCGACCTTGAAGACGCCGACCGATGTCGTCCGCATTATAATCCTCACATGAAGTTCAGGAGTCCGGCAGACAAAACAGCCGCTGAACCGGGGCGCCTGTCAAGGTGTCGAGGCAATCCCCGTCGTCGTCCTGGCGAAAGCCAGGACGACAGCAGGACGTGCGCCGTCTGCGTAGCACCCACGATTGTGGCGAGATCGCATCGCTTCGACAAAAAATCCCTTGTCGACGGTCGTCCGCCGCACCTTGATGAATCAACCCCGATTGGTCCATAAGCGGCGTCCCGCAGCCGGTGGTTCGCCTCCGCGATGCGTGCTTGGATAGAGGGGTTCTCGCGTGGTAAATATCAACCAGAAAATTGCGCAGGAGCTTGGGGTTCGGGCGGAGCAGGTCGAGGCGACAGTGGCGCTGCTCGACGGCGGCGCCACGGTTCCCTTCATCGCCCGCTACCGCAAGGAAGCGACCGGTGCGCTCGACGACGCACAATTGCGCACGCTGGAGGAGCGCCTGGGTTACCTGCGCGAGCTCGAGGACCGCCGCAAGGCCATCCTCGAATCGGTCCGCGAGCAGGGCAAGCTCGATGCCGCGCTGGAGGCCTCCATTCTCGCTGCCGACAGCAAGGCGCGCCTCGAAGACATCTATCTGCCGTTTAAGCCGAAGCGCCGCACCAAGGCCGAGATCGCCAAGGAAGCCGGGCTCGAGCCGCTCGCCTTTCAGCTCATGGCCGAGCCCAACAACGATCCGAAGGTGGTCGCTGAAGCCTTCGTCAATCCCGAGAAGGGCGTTGCCGATGCCGCTGCGGCACTCGATGGCGCCCGCGCCATCCTGGTCGAGCGCTTCGACGAAGACGCCGACCTGATCGGCGCGCTTCGCGAGGAGGTGTGGACTAATGCGCGCATGACCTCCAAGGTGCGCGACGGCAAGAAAACCGAGGGCGAAAAGTTTGCCGACTATTTCGAGTTCTCCGAGCCGCTGACCAAGCTGCCCTCGCACCGAATCCTCGCAATGTTCCGCGGCGAGAAAGAAGAAATCCTCGATCTCCAGATCCAGGCCGAGGCCGAACCATCGCCGCCCGGCGTGCCGAGCGTCTATGAACTGAAGATCATGAAGCGGTTCGGCATCGCCGACCTTAAGCGCGCCGGCGACCGCTGGATGATCGATACCGTGCGCTGGGCCTGGCGCACCAAGATCCAGGTGCATCTCAACATCGACCTGCGCATGCGGCTGTGGAATGCGGCCGAGACAGAGGCCGTGCGCGTGTTCGCCTCGAATCTGCGCGACTTGCTGCTCGCGGCGCCCGCCGGCACCCGCGTCACCATGGGTCTCGATCCCGGCTTCCGCACCGGGGTCAAGGTCGCCGTCACCGACGCGACCGGCAAGGTGGTGGATACCGCCGTGATCTATCCGCACGAGCCGCAGCGGCAGTGGAACGAGGCGCTTGCGATCCTCGGCAAGCTCGCGCTGAAACATCGTGTCGAGCTGATCGCGATCGGCAACGGCACCGCCTCGCGCGAGACCGACAAGCTCGCGGCCGACCTCGTCAAGGGCCTGCCCGACTTGAAGATGACCAAGATCGTGGTGTCGGAAGCCGGCGCGTCGGTTTATTCGGCCTCGGCGTTCGCCTCGGAGGAGTTGCCGGGCCTCGACGTCACCCTGCGCGGCGCGGTGTCAATCGCGCGGCGGCTCCAGGATCCTCTCGCCGAGCTCGTCAAGATCGAACCCAAGGCGATCGGCGTCGGCCAGTACCAGCACGACCTAGGCCAGGCCAAGCTCGCCAAATCCCTCGACGCCGTGGTCGAAGACTGCGTGAACGCCGTCGGCGTCGACGTCAACACCGCGTCCGCTCCGCTGCTCGCGCGCGTGTCGGGCGTCGGCTCCGGCCTCGCCTCGAGCATCGTGGCACACCGCGACGCCAACGGGCCGTTCAAGTCGCGCAAGGCGTTGAAGGACGTGCCGCGGCTCGGCCCCAAGGCGTTCGAGCAGTGCGCGGGCTTCCTGCGCATCCTCGGCGGCGAGGACCCGCTCGACGCCTCCGGTGTGCATCCGGAAGCCTATCCGGTGGTGCGCCGGATTCTCAGCGCCACCAAGAGCGACATCAAGGCGCTGATCGGCAGCAGCGACATCGTTCGCACGCTGAAGCCGAAAGACTTCGTGGACGAGACGTTTGGTCTGCCGACCGTCACCGACATCCTGCGCGAGCTCGAGAAGCCCGGTCGCGACCCGCGTCCGGCCTTCAAGGCAGCTGTGTTCATGGACGGCGTCGAGGAGATCAAGCACCTCAAGAAGGGCATGATCCTCGAGGGCACCGTAACCAACGTCGCGGCGTTCGGCGCCTTCGTCGATATCGGCGTGCACCAGGACGGCCTCGTGCACATCTCGGCGATGTCCAAGACCTACATCAAGGATCCGCGTGAAGTGGTGAAGCCCGGCGACATCGTCAAAGTGAAGGTGCTAGACTTCGAGGTCGCGCGCAAGCGTATCTCGTTGACACTACGGCTCGACGACGAGGTCGGCGCCAAGAAGGACGCGCCCGGCATGCAGCGGGATAACAGCTCACGTAACCCGTCCCGCATGACGTCGTCGGCCCCGCGCCAGCAGGAGTCTTCCGGCGGCGGTGCGCTCGCCGAAGCGCTGCGCCGCGCGGCCGAGAAAAACGGCGGCAAGCGGGCGTAGCTTCTAACCTCTCCCCGCTCTCACCCCACCCTCTCCCCGCAAGAACGGGGCGAGCGAGTGAGAGAGCAGCGTCTCCCTAACTTCCGCGTCAGAATCTGGCGCGTTTGTAAGTTGAAGGCGCCTGTCCCTTCCTCTCATCTGATCCTCCTCGCGCGGCAGAATATTGTCGCGCAGCACGGAGGATGCTTCGATGGACAACAGGATTCTCAAAGGCCTCACCGCGGTGACGATCGCAGCGGTGATGGCGCTCGCTTCACCGGTGCTTGCCAGAGGCGGTGGCGGTGGCGGTGGCGGTCATGGCGGATTCGGCGGTGGTGGGCATTTCGGTGGCGGCGGCATGCACACGGGAGGCTTCGGCGGCGGCATGCACACCGGTGGCTTCGGTGGTATGCGCGTCGGCGGCATGGGCGGCGCCCGTTTCGGCGGCCCGGGCTTTGGCGGTGCACGTTTCGCGCATGCGGCGATCGGGCCGCGCTTCGCTGGCTCCGGCTGGCACGGCAGGCCCTTCATCGGCCGCCATGCCTTCTTCCGGCAACACCATCGCTTCTTCTTCGGAGCACCTTTCATCTATGCCGGCTACTATGACGGCTGCTGGCGCAGGAGCTTGACGCCCTATGGGTGGCAATGGGTCAATGTGTGCGGAGACTCTTGGTACTAGCATCGCCGTACCGCACCATTGTCGCGATCGTCATCGGACGGTTCCGCTCAGCCCCGGAACGGGATAGTCTGGTGGCGATCGTCGCGCGGAGTTTGTCATGACCGAAGCTCACCGCCGCATTCTGGTCGTCGAGGACGACGCGGAAACCGCAGGCCAGCTCGTCGAGGAGCTGACGACTTCCGGCTACGACGTCGATCTCGCCGCCACCGGGCGCGAAGCGCTCAGCCATGGCGCCGCGCGCGACTATGCCGTGATCACCATCGACCGCATGCTGCCCGATATCGACGGCATCAGCGTGATGCGCCAGTTGCGCGACGACGGCATCGCCGCGCCGTTCCTAATCATTTCCGCACTTGGCGAGGTCGACGACCGCGTGCGCGGCTTGCGGGCCGGCGGCGACGATTATCTCGTCAAGCCGTTCTCCTTCACCGAATTGCTGGCGCGGCTGGAGGCACTCGGCCGGCGCAGCGACACCGTCGCCAAGGAGACGATCCTGCGGGTCGGCGATCTCGCCATCGACCTGATCGCACGCAGCGCGAGCCGCCGCGGCCGGAAGATTCCGCTGTTGCCGCGGGAATTCCAATTACTCGAATATCTGGTCCGCAACGAGGGCCGCGTCGTCTCGCGTGCGATGCTGCTCCAGCATGTCTGGGATCTGCATTTCGATCCCTCCACCAACATCATCGACGTCTATGTCGGACGCGTCCGTCGCAAGGTCGATGATGCCCAGGCCTATCCGCTGATCCACACCATCCGCGGCATCGGATATTGTCTCCGTGCTCCTGGCTAAAACGCTCCGCTCCTCGACCTTCCGCCTTGCGCTGATCGCGATCGCGGCGTTCGGGCTGATCGTCGCGGCGATCATGGCCTATGTCTATTTCGGCACGATCGCCTATGTGCAGAGCCGTGTCGGCGATGCCGGCGACCACAGCGGCTTCACCGCGATGATCGAGCTCGCAATGGCCGCTGTCGCCGTGCTGATGCTGGTGCTCGCCGGGCTCGCCGCGGTGCTGGTGACGCGCCGCACGGTCGGGCGGATCGAGGAGATCAACGCCACCAGCCGCGCCATCATGATGTCGGGCCTCGACCAGCGCATTCCCTTGCGCGGCAGTCACGACGAATGGGACCGGGTCGCCGAAAACCTCAACCAGATGCTCGACCGCATCGAGACTTTGATGGGAGAGGTCAAGCAGGTCAGCGACAACGTCGCCCATGATTTGCGTACGCCGCTGACGCGCATGCGGGGTCGGCTGGAAAAGGCTTATCACGCCTCGCGCAATGGCGAGGCCGACGCGGCGCTGATCGGTGACACCATCGCCGATCTCGACGCCGTGCTCGGCATGTTCGCCTCCATCACGCGCATCTCGGAGATCGAGACCCGCGCCCGCCGTAGTGCGTTTCGCACCCTCAATCTCGCCGAAATCGCCGGCGAGGTCGTCGAGCTCTACGATGCCGCCGCCGAACAGGTTGCGACGCGGCTCAGCCTCGGCGGCGATCGCGAGGTGGCGATTATTGGCGATCGCGACCTGCTGTTCGACGCTATCGCCAATCTCGTCGACAACGCGATCAAGCACGGCTGCAAAGGCGGGCAGGTGACCGTCACCTGCAGCAGCACCGACGGCGGTGCGACGATCGCGATCGCCGACGACGGCCCGGGCATTCCGGCGGATCAGCGCGATCACGTGTTCAAACGCTTCTACCGGCTCGAGCAGAGCCGCTACACCCCGGGTAACGGCCTTGGCTTAAGCCTGGTCGCCGCGGTCGCTCGCCTCCATGGTGCCGAGATTGCCCTGCACGACAACGCGCCGGGCCTGACGGTCCAGCTCAGCTTCCCGCCGCACCCGACCTAGAGCTCGATCACGCCGCGGCGGGCCGCATGTGCCACCGCATCGGTGCGGCCGGTAGCGTCGAGCTTGTCGAGCAGCGAGCCGACATGGAATTTCACCGTGTGGACGGAAATGCCGAGCTGACGCGCGATCATCTTGTTGGAGCCGCCTTCCGCCATCAACGCCAGCACGTCGAGCTCACGTTGCGTCAGCGCAATGTCCTCAGGCATGATGCGCGGATCGCGAGTGACAATCGTCGCGGCGGCTTTCTCGCCGGGTTCGGCGAGGCGAAGCCCGGCGATATTGCCGAGCAGAGCAGCCAGGCGATCGGCGAGGGCGGGATCGTCGATCTCCAAAGCCAACACGATCTCGGGCGCGATGTCCTCGCTCACGCCGCCGGCCTCTCGCCGATCGTGACCTTGAAGCTGACCGGCTCGCCGCCGCGGCGCGCCGCGATATCGACCACCGCGCCCACGCTCGCCGGACCCAGCGTCCGCGACAGCGCGCGCACGCCGGACAGCTTCTGGTCGTTGACCGCGACGATGACGTCGCCCTGGCGGATGCCGGCCGCCGCCGAAGGGCCGGCCTTGTCGACATTCATCACCATCGCGCCGACGCCGTCGTCGAGCCGGACCGGCTGCAGCCCGAGGCCGAGATATCCGCGTGCGATGCGGCCGCGCGCCTCTAACTGGGCCGCGACCCGCTCGATCGTCGCTGTCGGGATCACCAGCACACGCCTCGGGCCGAGCACGGCCATGCCGAAGGCTTCGCCCGATGCGTCGAGCGCGAGGCCGCCCTGCTGGCTGGAGCGCAAGCGGACGTCGAGCTCGATCCGCGCGTCGATGTCGCCGCCGCGCAGGGAGCGCCAGCTCTTGCCGGACTGCGACACCATCGCGAGCGCGGCGCTCGGCGTATCGCGGTTGGTGGCGACGACGACCGACAACGCGCCAAGGGGCGGCACAATTGTGGCCAGCTTGACCGGGGCAATCGCCGTATCGGCGCGCAGCAGTGCGATATCCGTCGTATGGTCGCGGCCGGCGATCGTGGCGGCCGCGGTGCTGCCGTCGGGGAGGCCGATCTCGACGTCGCCCTCGTCGGCCAGCGCCTCGTCGGCGGTGACGATCAGGCCGGGTTTCCAGACGAAGCCGGTGGCGCGGGAACGATGCGAATGGACGGCGACGACGGACGGCGCGGTGCGGGACACCATATCCGCGAGCGCGGACGACAGCGAAGTCAGGGGAGTTGAGTCGGTCATGGCAGGCTCCTGTAAAGCTGTCCTCAATCTGGGATGTCGCGGGCGATCGCGTAACTGGCCGCATGGCCAGGAAATAAGCAGGGAAGCTGGTCCGTAAGAGCACGGCCGACGAACATGTGATTGGAGCCGCTCACGGGAACGTGTAGCAATCGGCTCGACCTTGTGCCGTACGGCCTCAAGCCTTTTTGCGAGCCCTGATTGATGACCATCGACCTTACCCGCCGCACCCTGCTTCAACTCGCCGGCGCCAGCTCGCTCGCAATGGCGGCTGCGGGCGCGGCGCGCGCCGAGGGCACACCGCAGGGCGGCGGTCCGACCTATGCCAGCCGCACGCCGATGCGCGTCGGCATGGTGACGCTCCGGGTGAAGAATCTCGACAAGGTTGCGAACTACTACCGCGACGTGATCGGGCTCACCGTGATGGAACGCTCGGCGAGCGCCGCCAAGCTCGGCACGGCCGGCATCGCGCTGCTGGTGCTGGAGGCCCGTCCTGATGCCGAGATCGAGCCGCGCAACGCCGCCGGCCTCTATCACACCGCCTTCCTGATGCCGACCCGCAAGGACTTGGCCCGCTGGCTGGTAGCAGCCGCTTCGCATCGCGTGCCGCTGTCGGGCTTTGCCGATCATCTCGTCAGCGAATCCGTCTATCTCGACGATCCCGAAGGTAACGGCATCGAGGTCTATGCCGACCGCGATCCCTCGCAATGGCAGTGGAGCGAAGGCAGCGTGAAGATGGCGGCCGACGAGCTCGACATTCCCGACCTGCTGTCGCTGACCAATACGCGCGTGCCTGATTATGCCAAGGCACCGGACGGAATGCGCATCGGCCACATGCATCTGCGCGTCGGCGACCTCGCGCAGGCGCAGAATTTCTACCACGGCACGATCGGACTCGACCCGACCCGCAGCCGCAACGGCGCCGCGTTCCTGTCGTCGGGACGCTACCATCATCATCTCGGCATAAACGTGTGGCAGAGCGAGGGCGCCGGCCAACGCGACGATCAGACAACGGGGCTCGCCTGGTTCTCGCTGGTGACAGCTAAGCAGGATCTGCTCGCCGCACAGGAAGAGCGCCTGCGCAAGGGCGGCGCGAAAGTCACGGCGCTAGCGGACGGCGTTGAGGCGATCGATCCCTGGGGCACGCGGGTGCGGCTGATCAGGATTTGATCGCCGGCACGAGCGTTGGTAAGACCGTCAGGCGCTAGCCAGTTTCCGGGATTCACACCTGACATGTCCGATTTTCGCGGCGTCTTCCCTTATCTCGTCTCTCCCGTCGCTGCCGATGGCGCGGTGCGGACGAACGTCCTCGCAAAGCTCTGCGACGATCTGATCGGCGCGGGCGTCCACGGTCTGACCCCGCTCGGCTCGACCGGCGAGTTCGCCTATCTCAACGCCGCCCAACGCACCGCGGTCGTGCAGACCACGATCGAGGCGGCAAGGGGACGTGTGCCTGTTGTCGCGGGCGTCGCCTCCACCTCGACGGCAGATGCGGTGGCGCAGGCGAAGGCGTATCAGAAGCTCGGCGCCGACGGCATTCTGGCGATCCTGGAAGCGTATTTCCCGCTCGCCGACGCCCAGATCGAATCCTATTTCCGCGCCATCGCGGATGCCGTGGACATCCCCGTCGTCATCTATACCAATCCGCAATTCCAGCGCTCCGATCTCACCCTCGAAATCATCGCGCGCCTCGCCGAACATCCGCGCATCGGCTACATCAAGGACGCCTCGACCAACACCGGCCGGCTGCTCTCGATCATGAACCGCTGCGGCGATGCCTTGCGGGTGTTCTCCGCCTCCGCCCATATCCCGGCCGCGGTGATGCTGATCGGCGGCCTCGGCTGGATGGCGGGCCCCGCCTGCATCATTCCGCGCCAGAGCGTCGCGCTCTACGACCTCTGCAAGGCCGGCCGCTGGGACGAGGCGATGGCGCTCCAGCGCAGGCTGTGGCGCATCAACGAAGCTTTTGCCCGCTTCAACCTGGCGGCCTGCATCAAGGCCGGCTTGGCCATCCAGGGGTACGACGTCGGCGATCCTGTCCCGCCGCAGGCCGCTCTCACCGCCGATGCGCGCAAGGTCGTAGAAGCGGCATTGCGGGAGCTGGCGTAGCGGTTTGTCACGCGGCAATGGGCCCCGGCACGGGCAGCGGAACCGTCCTTAGCTGCCCGATTCGAGAAACTTCCATTCATTTTCGACGTTGCTGCGTGAGCTGGCTCTGTCACCTCCCGGCATGTGCATTCGAGAGATCGTCTTCAGCATACGACACGGTGATCACTGATGAATCGTCGCTACGCAATCATTGCGGCGGCTTTTGCCGCCCTGCTGCTCGTGGTAACTGCCGTGAAGGTCCAGCATGCGCCATGGACAACCCCCTCCGCGCGCGCCGTCGAGCAACGTGGTCCGCTGTCCGAGGCCGAAAGGGCCACCATCGACATCTTCGAACGAGTGTCGCCCTCGGTTGTCCAGGTTGCGGTGAGATCGGCCGCTACTCCTGTCATGGGAGAGGAGGGGCAGGGCGGCGCTTCCGGCACGGGATTTGTCTGGGACCGCGACGGGCATCTCGTCACGAACAACCATGTCGTGGCCAATGGCGGCGAGCTCGCGGTGCGCTTTGCGTCGGGAGAGGTGGCTCGGGTTGATCTGATCGGCACCGCCCCCAATTACGATCTTGCGGTCCTGCGGATCCGCAGCGTGCGCGAGCTTCCACCGCAGGTGGCTCTCGGCAGCTCGACCGACCTGAAAGTCGGGCAATCCGCGTTTGCGATCGGCAATCCTTTCGGGCTAGATCAGTCGATGACGAGCGGCATCATCAGTGCCCTCAAGCGGAGGCTTCCGACCCATGGCGGCCGGGAGATTGCCAATGTCATCCAGACGGATGCCGCAATCAACCCGGGCAATTCAGGCGGGCCGCTGCTGGACTCCGCCGGCCGGCTGATCGGCGTCACGACTGCGATCATATCGCCGTCCGGCTCGAATGCAGGCATCGGTTTCGCGGTGCCGGTGGACGTCGTGAACCGGATTGTCCCCGAGCTCATTCGCAATGGCCGCGTGCCGACGCCCGGCATCGGCATCGTCGCCGCCAGCGAGGATGTGTCGACGCGGCTTGGCGTCCAAGGGGTGATCGTGGTCCGGACAGCCCCCGGCAGCCCTGCGGAACAGGCGGGGATTCGCGGTGTCAACTTGTCGACTGGAACGGTCGGAGACATCATCACCGCGGTGGAAGGCAAGCCGGTGCGGCGGCTCTCCGACCTGACTGATGCGCTCGAGCAGGCCGGTGCCGGTAAGACCGTTCGCCTCACGGTAAAGCGGGATTCGGACACCCGTGATATCAATGTGGGCATCATCGACATAGAGCGCTCCTGACCCGGCAATCTGCGGCCAAAGCGGGCGTGACACGCAATGCAGATGTGCCGCGGCTCGGTTGTATCGACCGCAAAATCGGCTAAAACCCCCGCGGTCGTTTTCTGGGTTTCAAGGACATGGTGGAATGAACATTCTTCCCGGCAATTTGCGTTTCGGAGCGGGGCAGCCCGTCAAGCGTTTGGAAGACCAGCGACTGCTCACCGGGAAGGGGCAGTTCATCGACGACAAGCCGGAAGATGGCGCGCTGTGGTTGTACCTGCTGCGCTCGCCGCATGCCCATGCGAAGATCGTCTCGATCGACACCAGCGCCGCCACGGCGATGCCCGGCGTGACCGCGGTCTATACCGGCGCCGACCTCGTCAAGGACGACATCGGCGTCATCCCGACCTTGAGCATCTTCAAGCGCCCCGACGGCAAGCCGATGACGGTGCCGCCACGCCGCCTGCTGGCGCACGAAGTCGTGCGCTATGCCGGCGAGGCCGTGGCCGCCGTGGTGGCCTCCTCGCGTGCCGACGCGCAGGGCGCGGCCGAAGCGATCGTGGTCGAATATGACGTGCAGCCGGCGGTGGTCGATCCGGTCGAGGCGGTCAGGCCCGGCGCGCCCGTGGTGTGGCCGGAGGCCCCCGACAACATCGTCGGCGCGATGGCTTACGGCGATGCCGCCAAGGTGGACGAGGCTTTTGCCAGGGCGGCGCATACCGTCGAGCTCGATCTCGTCAGCCAGCGCCTGGTGCCGTCGGCGATGGAGCCGCGCTCGACCATTGCCGAGATCGACAAGACGTCCGGCCGCCTCCTGCTGCATGTGCAGTCGCAGACGCCTGCCTCGACCCGCGACGTGCTGGCCGAGGCCGTGCTGAAGCGTCCGAAGGACAGCGTTCGCGTGCTGGTCGGCGATATCGGCGGCGGCTTTGGCCAGAAGACCAACCTCTATCCCGAGGACGGCATCGTCGCCTATGCCGCAACCAAGCTGAACAGGAAGATCCGCTGGCGCGGCGACCGCACCGACGAATTCGTCGGTGGCACCCACGGCCGCGATCTTACCTCGACAGCTTCCTTCGCGCTCGACGAGAAGGGCAAGGTGCTGGCCTACCGCGTCAGCTCGATCGGCTGCACCGGCGCATATTCCTCAGGCGCGGCCAACATCATCCCGCTGGTGCTGGGGCCGTTCGTGCAGACCGGCGTCTACGATTTGCCGCTGGTACATTTCGAGGTGAAGTCGGTGATGACCCACACCGCGCCGGTCGGCGCTTATCGCGGTGCGGGCCGCCCGGAGGCCGTGTTCATCGTCGAGCGCCTGTTCGACGCGGCCGCGCGAAAAATCGGCATGGACCCGCGCGCGATCCGGAAAGCCAACTACATCAAGCCGGCGCAACTGCCCTACACCAACGCTGCAGGGCAGGTTTACGATTCCGGCGCCTTCGCGCACATGCTCGATCGTGCCGTGAAGCTTGCGGATTGGGACGGCTTTGCCGCGCGCAAGAAGGCGGCGAAGAAGAAGGGCCTGCTCTACGGCCGCGGGCTCACCTCCTATATCGAATGGACCGGCGGCCGCGCCCACACCGAGAAGGTCAGCCTGCATGCGACCGCGCAGGGCCGCGTCGTCCTGCATTCCGGCACCATGGCGATGGGGCAGGGGTTGCAGACCACCTACACCCAGATGATCTCCGACACGCTCGGCATCCCCATGGACAAGATCGACGTGGTCCAGGGCGACACCGATCTGGCGACGGGCTTCGGCAGCGTCGGCTCGCGTTCGCTGTTCGTCGGCGGCACGGCGGTCGCGGTCTCATCCAACGATCTGATCCAGAAGGCGCGCGAGAAGGCGGCGAACGTGCTGGAGACCTCGATCGAGGACATTGAATATCAGGGCGGCATGCTCACCGTGGTCGGCACCGACCGCCGCATCAGCCTGTTCGACATTGCCGAGAAAGAAGGCGGCGCAAAGCTCAGCGTCGATTCCGAAGGCGAGGTGGACGGTCCGAGCTGGCCGAACGGCACCCATATCTGCGAGGTCGAAATCGATCCCGAGACCGGCGTCTCCAAGGTCGTGCGCTACACCACGGTCGACGACGTCGGTGTCGCGGTGAACCCGATGCTGGTGACGGGACAGATCCATGGCGGTGTGGCGCAGGGTATCGGCCAGGCGCTGTATGAGGGGGTGTCCTATGATGCCGACGGCCAGCTGCTCACCGCGAGCTACCAGGACTATTGCATCCCGCGCGCCGACGACGTTCCGCCGATCGTGGTGACGCTCGACGATTCCGCGCCCTGTCGCACCAATCCGCTCGGCGCCAAGGGCTGCGGCGAATCCGGCGCCATCGGTGGCCCCCCTTGCGTCACCAACGGCGTGATGGATGCGCTCGCCGAGCTCGGCATCACCCAGCTCAACACGCCCCTGACGCCGCAGAAGATCTGGCAGGCGATCCGGGATGCGAAGGTGGGCGGTTAGCGGCCATTGTCGTGCTGGCTGTCGCCACAAATCCAACTCGTCGTCCCGGCCTTCGCCGGGACGACAGTGAGACCGGGACGACAGTGAGAATGTAGCGCCAGTGCCCCTCAGATCCCCAACATCATCTTCGCAATAATATCGCGCTGGATCTCCGAGGTGCCGCCGAAGATCGTATAGGCGCGGCCGTTGAGATATTCCGGCATCACCGTCAGCATCTCCTCCGGCATCGCCGGCTCGTGGTTGAGCTTGTAGAGCGGGCGCATCGGCTCGACCGCGAGGGCGTCATGGCCGATCACGTCGGCGCCGAGCCGGGTCACGGCCTGGCGGATCTCGCTGTTGCGCAGCTTCAGGATCGACGACACCGCACCGGGATTCTGTCCGGTCTGCAGCGCCGACAGCACGCGCAGCTCGGTCATCTCCAGCGCGTCGATGTCGACCTCGACTTCGGAGATGCGCGTCGCGATGTCGGGACTGTCGATCGCGCGGCCCGTCAGATCGGACTCGGCAAGCTCCGCGATCGCCTTCAGCCCCTCGCGCAGCTTCGCCGAGGCGATGCCGGAGCCGCGCTCGAACTCGAGCAGATACTTGCCGTAGGTCCAGCCCTTGCCTTCCTCGCCGACGCGGTTCGCCACGGGAACGCGCACGTCGTCGAAGAATACCTGGTTAACCTCGTGGTCGCCGCCGATGGTGAGGATAGGACGCGTCGTGATGCCCGGTGTCTTCATGTCGATCAGGATGAAGCTGATGCCGTCCTGCTGCCGTGGCCCGTCGCTGGTGCGCACCAGCGCGAACATGCGATTGGCGTGGTGGGCATGCGTGGTCCAGATCTTGGTGCCGTTGATGACGTAGTCGTCGCCATCGCGCACCGCGCGCGTCTTCAGCGAGGAGAGATCGGAGCCGGAGCCCGGCTCGGAATAGCCTTGGCACCAATAATCCTCACCGGACAGAATGCGCGGCAGGTAGAAGTTCTTCTGCTCCGCCGAGCCGAAGCCGATGATGACGGGCCCGACCATCTTCACGCCCATCACATTGACATTGGGCACGCCGGCCCGCGCGCTTTCAGTCTCGAAGATCCAGCGCTGCGCCGGGGTCCAATCCGGCCCGCCATGCTCGACCGGCCAGCCCGGCGCGCCCCAGCCTTGCTTGTGCAGCGTGCGCTGCCAGGCCATGCCGATATCGGGATCGGAGAACACCGACGGCGTCAGCGCCGTCGCGCGCTTCATCTCCTCGGTGAGGTTTCTGGCAATGAAGCCGCGCACCTCGTCCTGGAAGGCGCGCTCCTCGGCATTGAACGACAGGTCCATGATGCGCTCCTTGTATCAGGCCGGCACGCTGGCGCGGCCAAGCCGGGCGTGGCGGCCATAATGGTGGGCGCTGCCGCCGAACAGCGTGTCGAACGCGACCAGCCGCTTGAAATAGGCGCCGACCTCGAGCTCCTCGGTGACGCCCATGCCGCCGTGAAGCTGGATCGACTGCTCGCCGACGAAGCGCGCAGATCTGCCGATCTTCGCCTTCGCGCCCGACGCGGCCCGCGCGCGCTCGACCGGATCGGCGTCGAGCTTCAGCGCGGCGCGCAACGCCATCGAGCGCGCTTCGTCGACCTGCACCGCCATGTCGGCAAGGCGGTGGCGGATCACCTGGTTGGCGGCGAGCGGCCGGCCGAATTGCTTCCGGATTTTTGTGTACTCCAGCGTAGTATCCAGCAGTACCTGCATGATGCCGACGGTCTCGGCGCCAAGCGCAGCCATGGCGCGATCAACAGCCCATTCGATTGCCGGCAGCGCGTCATGCCCGTTGCCGAGCAAGGCATCCTCCGGCAGTTGCACGTCCGACAGCTCGATGTTGCAGGCCCGCCCGCCGCCGAGGCGCTCGTAGTCGGAGATCGCAACACTCGGAGTTGTCGCCTGCACCAGGAACAGGCCGATGCGGCCGGAGGAGCCCTGATGATCATGGATATGCGCGGAGACGATGATCTCGTCGGCGGCGTGGCCATCGAGCACGGCAATCTTGCGACCGGCCAGGCGCCAGCCTTGCGCCGTGCTGTGGGCGGTGGTTGCGACCTTGGCAAGATCGAACCGCGCCGCGCGCTCGGAATGCGCGAGCGCGAGCTTCAACGATCCGTCCGCGATCTTCGGCAGGATGGCCTGCTTCTGCGCCATGCTGCCGCATCGCTCGATCAACGCGGCGCCAAGCACGACCGACGCGATATACGGCTCCGACACAAGCCCGCGGCCGAAGGCTTCCATCAAAATGCCGATCTCGACCGCGCTGCCGCCGAGCCCGCCACACTCCTCCGCGATCGGCAGCGCCAGCCAGCCCAGTTCTGCGAATTGTTTCCACACCGCCGGACTGAAGCCGAGCGGATCGTTCGCCATCTTGCGGCGGTGATCGGCATCGTAGCTTTCGGCCACGAAGCGCTCCGCGCTTTCGCGCAGCAGGCGTTGCTCGTCGCTGAGATTGAGATCCATCCGTCTACTCCGCGGCGGCCGGCGGCTTGCGGACGGAGGGGTGTAGGCCCGATGGATCGACGATCATGCCGAATTCCTGAAGATTATGCGCGTGACAGAGCTGATGCAGCGCAAAGGCCTGGTCGATTGCAGCCGGTTGGCCCATCACGTCAACCGAACGATTCACGGCTTCCTTGGTCAGCTTCAGCGCAAAGGACGGTTTTGACGCGATTTTGCGCGCCAGCGCCAGCACGGCGGATGACAGCTCTGCGCGCGGCACGACCCGGTTGACCATCCCGAGTTGATGCGCCTCCTGCGCGCTCCATGCGTCGGCCGTGAACAGAAATTCCTTGGCCTTGCGCGGGCCGAGCTCCCAGGGATGCACGAACCATTCGACGCCGCAGACACCCATGGTGACCACGGGATCGCAGAACTGCGCATCGCCACTCGCGATGATGAGATCGCAGGCCCAGGCCAGCATCAGGCCGCCGGCGATGCACTTGCCGTGAACCTCTGCAATGGTCGGCTTGGCGAGGTTGCGCCAGCGCCGGGTGATCTGGAGATAGATCTCCTGCTCGCGCGCGAAGCGGCCATGGGCGTTTGCTTCGGCGAAGCCGCCCCAATTTCCGATCGGCGGAAAATCCACGCCCGCTTCATTCTTGCTGCCGGGTCGCAGGTCATGGCCTGAGGAGAAGTGCGGACCATTGCCGGCGAGAATGATCACCTTGACCGCGTCGTCCTGCACCGCCTCGTCGAAGGCGGCGTTGAGATCGTAGGTCATTTGCAGGTTCTGCGCGTTGCGCGCGTCGGGCCGGTTCATCACGACCCGGGCAATCGCCGGCTCCGGCCTCTCCACGAGGATGGTCTCGAACGAGCTCATCGCGTTCCCCTGGCGTTCCCGACCTGGCATTATTGTTCCCTCAAGTTGACTATTACAGCCAGGATTAAGCAAGAGGCTTGCGTACATCGGCTGCTTTTCACAGGCCACGGCCGGGACGCAAGATGTCTGGCATCTCGCGCGCGCAATCTGGTAGCTTGCGCCCGATTCCACCGGGAGAAATTTGATGCGCAAGATCCTGACCGTGCTGGCGGCGCTGGCCTCGTTGAGCCTCACCAATTGCGGCTATAACGCGATCCAGAGCGAGGACGAGCAGATCAAGGCCAATTGGTCCGAGGTCGTGAACCAGTATCAGCGTCGCGCCGATCTCGTGCCCAACCTCGTCAACTCGGTGAAGGGTTTTGCGCAGCAGGAGAAGGACGTGCTGCTCGGCGTCACCAATGCCCGCGCCAAGGTCGGCAGCATCCAGGCGACGCCCGAGGTGCTGAACGATCCCGCCGCATTCCAGAAATTCCAGGCCGCCCAGGGCGAACTCTCCGGCGCGCTGTCGCGGCTGCTCGTGGTCACCGAGAACTACCCCCAGCTCAAGTCGGATGCGCTGTTCAAGGATTTGATGTCGCAGCTCGAAGGCACCGAGAACCGCATCACGGTGGCGCGCAACCGCTACATCAAGGCGGTGCAGGACTATAACGTCACCATCCGTTCGTTCCCGAGCAACGTCACGGCGATGATGTTCGGCTACAAGGAAAAGCCGAACTTCACGGTCGCGAACGAGAAGGAAATCTCGACCGCGCCGAAGGTCGATTTCAATCCGGCGCCCGCGCCGTCGAAGTAAGTGCCTTCGACCCCGATGCATGCCCCACCCACCACCGTCATTCCCCGCGAAAGCGGGGAATCCAGTACGCCGCGGCTTCACGGTTCAATCACTGCTGCCTCTGGAATACTGGATCGCCCGCCTTCGCGGGCGATGACAACGATGTTGTGGCGTGCCGTTTTGGGCTTCTCAGCATTCGTCCTCGTCTTCGCGCTCCTGTTCACCTTTGCGCTCCCCGCCTCAGCCGATGTCGCCGTGCCGCAACTGACCGGCCGCGTGGTCGATCAGACCGGCACGCTCTCCAGCGGCGACATCGCCGCGCTGTCGCAAAAGCTGCAGGACTTCGAGATGCGCAAGGGCAGCCAGATCGCCGTCCTGATCGTGCCGACGACGGACCCGGAGACCATCGAGCAATTCGCGATCCGCGTCGCGGAGGCCTGGAAGATCGGACGCAAGAAGGTCGACGACGGCGCCATCCTCGTTGTGGCCAAGAACGACCGGCATTTGCGCATCGAGGTCGGTTACGGCCTCGAGGGCGCGCTCACCGACGTCACGTCGCGGCGCATCATCGATGAAGCCATCACGCCGAAATTCAGGAGCGGCGATTTCGCCGGCGGCATCACGGCGGGCGTCGACCGCATGATCCGCGTCATCGACGGCGAGCCGCTGCCGACGCCCTCGCGCAGCGTGAATTTCGGCGATTGGAACGACGTCGAGCCGCTTTTCTACTTCCTGCTGTTCGGCCCGCTGGTCATCGGAGGCATCCTGCGCTCCATGTTCGGGCGGCTGTTCGGTTCGGGAATAACGGGAGCGATCGTTGGTGTCCTCGCCTGGTTCGTGATCGGCTCAGCGGTCATCGGACTGGGCGTCGGTGTGCTCGGCGCTGTCCTGACGTTTATCGCCGATCTGTTTGGGGCGGGATCGGGCACGGGGTCCTCGCGTCGTGGCTCGTGGTCGAGCGGCTCGTCATCCGGCGGCTGGAGCAGCGGGTCGTCGTCGAGCGGCGGCTTCAGCGGTGGTGGCGGCAGTTTTGGCGGCGGCGGCGCCTCGGGGAGCTGGTAGGTCATGAGCATCAGGCGCATCACCCGGCATCTGCTCCAGCACCATTGGCGTGCCAAGCAGGTGTTCCCGAAGGGCGTGCTCGGCCGCATCGAGCAGGCGATCAAGCGCGGCGAAGCCAGCCATTCCGGCCAGCTCCGCTTCGTGGTGGAAGGCGCGCTCGACGGCGGCCCGCTGTTTCGCAACCAGCCGGCGCGCGAGCGCGCGCTTGACGTGTTCTCGCAACTGCGCATCTGGGACACCGCGCACAACAATGGTGTCCTGATCTATCTCCTGCTCGCCGACCGCGATGTCGAGATCATCGCCGACCGCGGTATCGATGCGAAGGTTGGTGGCGAGCGTTGGGAGAGCATCTGCCGCGCCATGGAAGTCGAGTTCAGGTCGGGGCAGTTCGAGCGCGGCGTGATCGGCGGCATCGAGGCGGTGTCCCGGGAGCTGACAAAGCACTTTCCGTCAAGCGGCCCGCACCCCAACGAGCTGCCGGATGCACCGGTGCTGATGTGACGGACAGTGATGTGGACAGAGCGGGCGTCATCCACTCCCGTCGTTGACCACGTGGGGGCGGCAGACCCTGTCCGTTGCGCGGCCGTTCATCTTCGCCCGGTTACAAATTGCTTCATACCCGCCACACCGGTTCCACGTTCCCGGCCCAATTCGGCCCCGGATGACTCCCTAAAATTTCGGTAAGCGGGTCCCGAAGTAAGGATTTCGCAAGCAATGAAAGTTACCAAAAGGTCAATCCAGAGTGGAGTATTTGAGCTGTGAGCGAACCAATGGCTGAGCAGGCTGCCCAAACGACCGGTGAGCAGACGAGCGTCGTCGAAGCCGCCGCGACCGCGCCGCAGGCCGTCGAGTCTGCGGGAATCGAGGCCCCTTCGATTGCCCCTGACCACGAGGCGCCGCCCAAGCCTGATCCGATCGAGATTGAGCCGCCGCGGATCGAGGTGCCGAAGTTCGAGGCCCAGGTTGAGCCCAAAGCCGAGACCAAGTCCGAGCCAAAGCCCGGCAAGCTCATCGTCATGGCACCCGCAGAGCGGTCCTGGGACCGTGAGGAGTTTGCGCCGCATGTGAAGGCGGACGAGCCGCGCGAGAGCGGCGGCGCGCGCCGCCTGTCGGCGATGGCCGCGGTAGTGGCGATTGCAGCCAGTGTCGGCGCCATCAGCGGCGCGCTCGCGACCGCAGGGATGATGCACTTCGCAAGCTCCGCGCCGGCACAGGTTGCCGACACCAGCGCGCTGGAATCCTCGGTCGCCCGGATTGATGCCGATGTCGTCGCGCTCAAAGCCAACGTCGAGCATACCTCCAAGACCGGCCTCGGCCAGTTCAACCGGACCAACGACCGCCTCGACAAGCTCGAGAAGGCGCAGGCCGAGCCAATGGCCAAGATCGCAAAGCTGTCCGAGACGGTCGACAAGCTCCGCGCCACCCCGCCCGCGGCGCCCGTCCAGGCCGCAGCCGCCGTGCCCGCCAAGGAGACCACTGGTTCGATCGCACCGACCCAGGTTGCAACCGCCGCAGCTGCGCCGGCTCCCGTCGCACCCAAGACCGAGGTCGGCCGGTTGCCGACGGTCGAAGGCTGGGTGCTGCGCGACGTCTCCAACGGCGGCGCACTGGTCGAGGGCCGCGGTGGCCTCTACGAGGTGTATGCCGGTGACCCCATCCCAGGGGTTGGCCGTGTCGATGCGATCCGCCGTCAGGACGGCCGCTGGGTCGTCGTCACCAGCAAGGGGCTGATCGTCGCGCGCTGAGCGGCCCATATCCGATTTCCGAAAAGGCGCTTCACCACGATGTGAAGCGCCTTTTTGCTTGAATAGCCGTCCCTGCGCGGTGTTACCTGAGGCATGAGCCGCGCCTTGCGAATTCTCGTTGCCGCCGCCGTATTTTTCGGCGGCATCGTGTCGTTGTTGGCCGCGGAGAACGCGCAACTGGCACGCGGCACGGCGATCACCGATCCCGATCTCCTGCGCGAGCTCGACCAGCACGATGCGCTCACGATCTCGCGCCTGTTGTGGCCGGAGCGGAACGCGAACTTTCCGCTGACGACCGATCTGATGTTTTCGTGGTTGTCGCAGCTCAAGGAGATTCCTCCCGCGATCGAGGCGGAGATCGATCGCTACGTCGCCCAGCAGAAGGCGGCATATCCGACCGAGACCATCGGCGTCGGCGAGGGCTTCGACGTACAATTGTTCGATCGCGCCAATCTGAAATCCCGCGACACCCGTTTCGTGCTGGCCGGCATCGTCAACCGCATGGACCGGGCCTATGTCTCGGAAGACTCCTGCGGCGAGATCAGGCTGATCTATCGTCTTGTGCGTTTCGAGACCAAACCGGATGGCGGCAGGACAGCCACGCGGCTGCCGATGACGCTCAATCTGGTGATGAAGGCGCGCGACGTGCGCCAGATGGACGGGAACGGCAAGCCGATCACCTGCGCCGAGGTCGCGCGACGCTGGCTCGGCAATGGCGACTGGCAGGGGCTGATCGGCAGCGACTTCTTCCCTTACGATGCGATGCTCGATCGCATCGAGACCAACATTCAGATCTCAGTTGCGGCGAAATCGGCGCTGCACGATTTCCGCTCCGACTATCTGCTCAAGGTGTTCAAGTACGACGCCGCCTCGAAGACGTTCGAGGAATCGACGCTGGAGAACCAGATCGACCGCGACCGCATTCTCGCTGACAATGATCTCCGGCGCGACTTCAGGGATTGGCTGCTCGCGCCCGATCATCTTCGCGACTTCGATCGCGGTACGGTGCTGATCCCCGAGAAATTCCTGGCCAAGGCTGCAATCGTGCCGACGCCAGCCGGCCTCGATGCTTCTCCGTTGCAGCCGGAGTTCGGGATGGTGCAAGGGGAGCGCAACGGAGAGGGACAGGGCGAGCCGGTCTTCTCCGACAACGATGTGGTTGGTGCGTTGAAGCAAGCTGCTGCGCGCGGGGACATCCAGAACGTCCGCTCGGTCGCGGGCTTCCAGCGCCGCCTCAATGACGTCACCTGCGCCGGCTGCCACCAGACCCGCGGCATCGGCGGCTTTCACTTCCCGGGCGTTGATTGGCTTGCGGACAAGCCGTCCAACTTGACCATCGTGCCGGCCTCGCCGCATTTTCTTGGCGACCAGGTCCGCCGCCGTGACATCCTGACCGCGATGGCCGCAGGCAAACGTCCTGATTTCTCACGTGGATTTGCCAGCCGGCCGCAGACCCGCGGCAGCACTGAGCTGGCGGGGACCGAATATCAGGACGGCTGGGGCGCGCATTGTTCCCTGGAAAATGCGGGATCGCGATCGACCGACAGGAGTTTTACGTCATGGAGCTGTGCTAAAGGATTGACCTGTCAGGCTGCCGCGGCTTCGCGCCGCATCGGCATGTGCTTCATCAAGACGCGTTAGGCTGTCTCGAACCGGTTTGGATGACCCATGACGGACTCCAGCGAAGCCAACAAGGAGCGCAATCGCGAGATCGCGCAGAATGAAGAGGCCAAGCAGGTTACCGGCAGCATCCGCGTCAGCACCTGGGCGGTCGCGGTCGTCGTCATCATCGGCGGAATCCTGTTCACGCTCGGCTGGCTGGCGCTGAAGTAGCCGCGCCCTCACTTCGCGTAATTCGTCATCCGCTTGCCGGGCAGCAGCTCGTAGGCCGGCTGCCAGCCGGGCAGTGTGGCCATGCGGCCAAGCCAGGCGTGAATGGCGGGATAGCTTTCCGCGAAGTCGAAGCCGTGCTCGTCGCTCGGATAATGCAGATAGGCCATCATCGAGATATCGGCGACGGTCGGCCTGGTTCCGATCGCGAATTCGTTGTGCTGGAGATGACCGTCGAGAATGCCGAGAAAGTCTTCGAGCCGCCTGCGAAAATGTTTCAGCACCTGCGGATCGTTGCTTTGCGTGAAGGCGCGCATGAAGCGGTAGGTCGCCATGTAGCCGGTGAGCTTGTGGTTGTCCCAGAACAGCCAGCGCAGCAGCTCGAACTTTTCCTCCTCGGTCTCGGCGCCGAAACGCCCGTGCTGCTCGGCAAGCTTGAGCAGGAGAGGCGCGGTCTGCGTCATCTTCACACCGTCGACTTCGAGCACGGGAATCTCACCCATCTCGTTCACGCTCTTGCGCCATTCCGGCGTGCGCGTGACGCCGCCGCCAAAATCGGTCCAGACCGGCTCGAACCTCTCGCCGCAAAGCGTCAGCATCAGCCCCAGCTTGTAGCTGTTGCCGGATTCGGGGAAGTAGTGCAGGCGGTAGCTGGGCATGGGACCTCGCGATGACTGTGATTGTTGAAGCGATCTACGTCGTCGTCCCGGCGAAGGCCGGGACCCATAACCACCGAACGCAGTTTGGCGAAGATTTGGAGTTATCAGCTTCGTTCGACCTCTTCCTCTCTGGGATATGGGTCCCGGCCTTCGCCGGGACGACAGCGTGGATGTATGACCGCTGTCGGCTCCTTACCCCACAGCCCCCTGCGACCGCAGCTGCTTGATCGCGGCGTCATCGTATCCCGCGCCGCGCAAAATTTCGTCACTGTGCTCGCCGACGTCGGGCGGCTTGCGCGGCTGCACTTTCTTGGCGCCGTCGATCCAGATCGGGCTGGAGATGGTGAGCATGGTGTCGTTTTCGAATGGCACTAGAACTTCGTTGTCAAGCATCTGCTTGTCGTTCGGGATGTCGTCCAGGATGCCGACGATGCCGAACACGAGACCGTTGCCGTCGAGGATCTTGCGCCATTCGGCGAGATCCTTGGTCGCAAAGGTCTCGTCAAAGATCTTGATCAGCTCGACGGAGCGGGCGTGGCGGTCGGGCTTGGTGGCAAAGCGCGGGTCGGTGATGAGATCTTCGCGGCCGAGACACCTGGCCAGCGTCGGAAACTGTTTCTCTTCGCTCAGCAGTGACAGGATCAGCCAGCGGCCGTCCTTGCACTGGTAGTGGTTGGCGACCGCGTTCAACGCGCGTTCGCGCGGCCGCCGCTCGGCGAACTTGGCGCCGCAGAGCTTTGCCTGCGCCAGCACGCTCGCAGCCCACACGCCGTTCGCCATCAGATTGGAGGCGACGTGCGAGCCCTTGCCGGTCTTCTCGCGCTGGTACAGCGCGGTGACGATCGCGCCGTAGAATGCCATGGCGCAGGGATGGTCGCCCATGCCGGCGACCGAGCGGGCTGGCGTCGTGTCGGTGTCGGCGCGGACGAGGTCCATCAGGCCGGAGCGCGCCCAATAGGCGTTGCTGTCGAAGCCGGGCTTGTTGGCCTCTTCGCCTTTCTCGCCATAACCGGTGAACGAGGCGTAGATCAGGCGATCATTGAGATGGGCGAGATGGTCATAGGTGATGCCGAGCTTGGTGCGCACCGGCGGCGGCATGTTGGTGATGAAGACGTCGGCCTCTTCGACCAGCTTGTAGAGCACGGCCTGCGCCTCGGGCTTTGCGAGGTCGAGCGCGATGCTCTTCTTGTTGCGGGCCTCCAGCAGCCAGGCGAAATTGTGCTCGCTGGTCGGATAGCCCGGAATGTTGGGCAGATTGCGGTAGGGATCGCCGGCGCCGGGCGGCTCGATCTTGACGACTTCGGCGCCGAAATCCGACAGCACGGTCGCGGCCGCTGGTGCTGCGATGAAACTCGCGCAATCCAGCACCTTGAGCCCTGCAAAAATGCCCTTTTCCATTGCGGCGTTGCTCCCTCACTCGTGTTGTATCCCGCGCGCTGGAATTGGCGAGGGCCACGTCACGGCAGCATTAGACCGATGTTTCGGCGGGATGCAACGCTCCTCGCCGCGCCTCACTCATCCCCTGCGAGCAGGGCAGCATTGCCGCCGGCTGCTGCGGTGTTGATCGTCACGGTCTGCTCGGTCGCAAAGCGCGCGAGGTAGTGCGGGCCGCCGGCTTTCGGGCCGGTTCCGGACAGGCCGTTGCCGCCGAACGGCTGCACGCCAACCACGGCACCGATCATGTTGCGGTTGACGTAGATGTTGCCGATCTGGACGCGGTCGACGATCGCCTCGATCGTATCGTCAATGCGGGAGTGGATGCCGAGCGTCAGCCCGTAGCCGGTGCGCTCGATCGCTTGCAGGACGCGTTCGAGATTTTCCGCACGATAGCGCACGACGTGGAGGATCGGGCCGAACACCTCCTCGGTGAGCTGGCCGGCATCCCCAAGCTCGAAGATGTGCGGCGCCACGAAGCAGCCCTCCGGCGCGGTGCCGGCAAAGTGCAGCCGCGCCTCTCTCTTCATGCGTGCGATGTGCGCATCGAGGCGCTGCTTGGCCTCGACATCGATCACCGGCCCGATATGGGTCGCGACGTCGCTTGGATCGCCGATCTTCAACTCGCGCGCCGCGCCCGCGATCATCTCGATCATGCGGTCGGCTACGTCCTCCTGCACGAACAGCAGCCGCAGCGCCGAGCAGCGCTGGCCGGCGGAACGAAACGCCGAGGTGACGACGTCGTCCGCGACCTGCTCTGGCAACGCGGTCGCATCCGCGATCATGGTGTTGATGCCGCCGGTCTCCGCGATCAGCGGCACGATCGGCCCGTCCTTGGCTGCCAGCGCCCGGTTGATGCTGCGCGCGACCTCGGTCGATCCGGTGAAGACGATTCCACCGATATCGGGGTGCGCGGCCAGTGCGGCGCCGATGCGGCCGTCGCCAGTGACGAGGTGCAATGCGCTTGCGGGGATGCCGGCCTCGTGCAGCAGCCGCACCGCCTCGACCGCGATGCGCGGGGTCTGCTCTGCGGGCTTGGCCACCACGCTGTTGCCGGCCATCAGCGCCGCCGTGACCTGGCCGAGGAAGATCGCCAGCGGAAAATTCCATGGCGAGATTGCCACGAAGACGCCGCGGCCGCGCATGGCCAGCGCATTGCTCTCGCCGGTCGGGCCCGGCATCGCCACATCGTTGCCGAACAGCTTGCGACCCTGCGCGGCATAATAGCGGCAGAAGTCGGTGGCCTCGCGCAGCTCCGACAGCGCATCGTCGAGCGTCTTGCCGCCCTCGCGTTGCAGCAGCGCTATGAAATGGGGCGCGCGGTTCTCCAGAAGATGCGCGGCCTGCTCCAGCGCCGCCGCGCGCGTGGCTGCGGGTGTCCGGCTCCAGGCGGCAAAGCCGGCGCGCGCCGCAGCCACTGCCGCATTGGCCTGATCCGGCGTTGCGTCCGCGATCGGCTTGAGGTCGATCGTCTCGGCTTTGACCTCCGTCAGCAACCGGTCGAGCGCGGCGCGCGCGCCGAATTCGACGCCGCGCGAATTGCGCCGCTCGGGCGCGAACAGGTCGCCCGGCAACGGAATCTTGGGATGGGCCGCGTGCTGCGGCCGGACGATGGCATCCGCCGGGCGCTGCAACAGCGCCGTAACCGGCACGCGATAATCGGACGCTTGCGCCACGAAGGAGGAGTTGGCGCCGTTCTCCAACAGTCGCCGCACCAGATAGGCGAGCAGGTCGCGATGGCTGCCGACCGGGGCGTAGGTGCGGTAGGCGATGTCCGGGTGATCCTTGGCGAGCTGCTCGTAGAGCGCCTCGCCCATGCCGTGCAGGCGCTGGAATTCGAAGCCGCCGTTCGCACCGGCAAGCTCCAGCACGGTCGCGACGCTCAGCGCGTTATGGGTGGCGAATTGCGGGAAGATGCGTGGCCGCAGACTCAACAGCTTTTGAGCGCAGGCGACGTAGTTCAGATCCGTCATCGCCTTGCGGGTGAACACGGGATAGCCGTCGAGCCCGCGCTCCTGCGCGCGCTTGATCTCGGTGTCCCAATAGGCGCCCTTGACCAGCCGCACCATCAGCTTGCGGTCGTGCGCCCGGGCGAGCGCATCGACATAGTCGATCACGTCGCCGGCGCGCTTCTGATAGGCCTGGATCGCGAGGCCAAATCCGTCCCAACCGGCAAGCGAGGGATCGGCGAGCGTTGCCGCAATCACGTCGAGGGACAATTCCAGCCGGTCGGCTTCCTCGGCGTCGACGGTGAAGTTGAGATCATGGACCTTGGCGCGCTGCGCCAGGTCCAGCAGTTGCGGCACCAGCTCGGCCATCACACCGTCGCGGCTGATTGCCTCGAAGCGCGGATGCAGCGCCGACAGCTTGACGGAGATGCCGGGCCGATCGGGCAGGGGATGGCTGCCCGCCGCCTTGCCGATAGTCAGAATCGCGCTGGCATAGGCGTCGAAATATCGCCTTGCGTCGGTGGCGGTGCGGGCGCCTTCGCCGAGCATGTCGAAGGAATAGCGCTGCCTCTCGCCGGAGCGCGGCCGGGCCCGCTCCAAGGCCTGCGCGATGGTCTCCCCCAGCACGAAATGATTTCCCATCAGCCGCATCGCCTGGCGCGTGGCGGTGCGCACGGCGGGTGCGCCCAGCCGCTTCACCAGCCGGCCGATGGTGCCATCGGGCGTCTCGCCGGGCTGGATCACCCGCGCCGAGAGGCCCAATGCCCAGGCCGAGGCGTTGACCAGGAAGGCGGTGGACTTGGTCTCGTGGTGGATGAAGTCGCCCTCGCCGAGCTTGTCCTCGATGAACTGGTCGGCGGTGCGCGCGTCCGGCACGCGCAACAGGGCCTCGGCCAGCACCATCAAGGCCAGCCCTTCCTTGGTCGAGAGCGCAAATTCCCGCAGCATATCCTCGACTCCACCAAGCCGGTCGTCGCGCTTGCGGATGGCTTCGATCAGCCGCGTCGCGGTGCGATCGATCCGCGCCTCCTGCGGCGGGCCGAGATGCACAGATGGCAAAAGGCGCGCGGCGATATCGGCGTCATCGGGCGCGTAGGCGGCGGAGAAGGGAGGCGGAATGTTCGGCATGGCGTGTCCTGTGGCTTCAATTCAGGATAATGCCCACGCTACCTTAGCTCGATAGACAATTTAGCTCATTCGGCTTAGAAAATGAAGTCGCCCAGTCATTTGACCTTACGGAATATGGAATTAGATCGAACCGACCGGAAGATCCTCTCGATTTTGCAGCAGGACGGGCGAATCGCCAATGTCGAGCTCGCGGAGCGCATTGGGCTGTCGCCGACCTCGATCGGCGAACGGCTGAAGCGTTTGCAGCGAGAGGGCTTTATCGAGGGCTATGGCGCGCGGCTAAACCCGCACCGGCTCGGCCTCGGCCTCCTGGTGTTTGTCGAAGTGCTGCTCGACAAGACCACGCCCGACAATTTCGAGCGTTTTGCCCGCGCGGTGAAGCTGGCGCCCGAGGTGCTGGAGTGTCACATGGTCGCCGGCGGCTTCGACTATCTTGTGAAGGCGCGGCTGGCAGACATGGCTGCGTATCGGCGCTTCCTCGGCGAGACCTTGCTGTCGATGCCCGGCGTGCGCGAAACGCGAACCTATGCGGTGATGGAGGAGATCAAGCGCGACGCACCATTGCCGGTGGACTAACGAAGTGCCGTCGCGATTGTCATTGCTGTGGCGTCCAATGGGCGGTCTTCGCGGGCAAATAGTTCTCCCTGTGCAATCGCAACGCCTGTCGTCGAGTGCACTGACCGTTTCTAAAATTTCTTGGCCCGGCTCCCGGATCGATCCGGGAGTTAGCAAAAGCCGGCGGGCTTATACTTTGAGGTTCTCTGCGGAGCTTTTGCCTCGGTTTGCGATCTCTTCATATTCAACCGTCTGTCCTTCGTTCAGGGACGACAGACCGGCTTTCTGCACTGCCGAGATATGCACGAACACATCCTTGCCGCCCGACGCAGGCTGGATAAATCCATAACCCTTCGTCGGGTTGAACCACTTGACCGTACCTTTAGCCATCACGACTTCTCCGCGGGTCTTCCTCCGAGATCTCGAACCGCCAGTCCCCGCCAACCGGCCGGTTCGGTCCTAATACGATACGCGGAATGTGGCTGGCTTGGTAGCTCAAACCACATCGGCATTTCGGCGAATTCCGCTCAACTTCGCGGCGTTTTTGCCGGATTTGCCCTTTTCGCGGTCACTTGGTCGGCGCGCCGCGCGCCATCCGTCAATAAGTCGCGGCCAGATAATCGACGATCTTGCTGACATCGGCATCGTCGATGGGGGCGCCATAGACCTTGATCATCTTGGTCACCTCGGCCTGCCAGAAACCTTTCTTGTCCTTCATCGGCGGCTGCGTGTTGATGTAGTCGGCGGAGTGGCAGGCGCTGCAATTGCCCTGCACGACTTCGAGATTGGGCCCGAGCTTGAACGCCGCGACCTCATCGGGGGTCTTGTAATTGACCGGTGCTGCAAGTGCCGAACCCACCACGGCGGCGAGGGCGAGCGTGATGGCGAGGAAAACGGTGCGCTGCATGATCATTCCCCTCAAGCCACGGTAACGCGGACGGTTTCGACGACGTTGCGCAAGTAACCCGCCGGATTCCAGCGCGGCGTATCCGGCTGGGTTTCGCCGCCATTGCCGGTGGCGCGCACCTTGAGCTCGTGGGAGCCCGCCGCGAGCTTCACCGGCAGCGTCCATTCACGGAATGAGTATTTGCCGAGATCCTTGCCGAGCCTGGCGTTGGTCCAGGTCTTCCCGCCGTCGGTGGAGACCGCGACCTCCTTGATACCCTTGCCGCCGTCGAAGGCGATGCCGCGCAGCGTCGTGCCGCCTGCTTTCAGCTTGGCTCCGTCCGGGACGCTGGTGATGAAGGAACGGATGGTGAAGCGGTTGATCGGGATCGTCGCCTTCGGCGCGGTGCCCGGCTCGACCGCATTGTTCGGCGTGTCCGGAATGCGATAGGCCGACTTCATCCAGAACCCGTCATAGACATTGTCGACGACGGTGATCTCGTTGAGGTGCTTGACCCAATAGGTGCCGAAATAGCCGGGCACGATCAGGCGCAGCGGAAAGCCGTTGAGGAACGGCAGGTCTTCGCCGTTCATGCCATAGGCCAGCATCACCTCACCGTCGTTGGCGTGATCGATATCGAGCGCCTTGACGAAATCGGGCGTTTTGTCGCTGACCGGACCGTCCATGCCGTTGAAGGTGACCTGCTTGGCGCCGCTCTGCACGCCCGCCATCGCCAGCACGGCCTTCAGCGGCACGCCGCGCCAGCGCGCATTGCCCATCGCGCCGTTGGCGAGCTGACCGCCGGCCACGCGCGGATCCAGGAAGCCGCGGCTGTTGCCGGAGCACTGGTTGACGGCGACGATCTCGGTCGCCTTCATCTTCCTTATATCCTTCAGCGACAGCTTGAGCGGCTTGTCGACCTTGCCCTTGACCTCGAGCGTGAACTTGTCGGGGTCGAGACTGTAGGGCAGGTCGGAAAGGTGATAGCGCACGAAGAACGCGTTATTCGGCGTGATCGGGCCGTCGTTGAACACCGCGAACGGCGTCTCGAGCTGCGGCGGGCGGCTGGTCAGGCCGATCATCGGCCGCTTCTGCGGATATTTCACCAAAGGCCGTTCGCCATTGGCAAAGGGCAGGGCGACGGTGTCGAGTGCCAGCGCTTTGGTCGAGTTCAGTGCAGTCGCAACAGCGGCAAGGCCCGCTCCTTTGAGCAGGTCGCGTCGATCGAACATGTGGTCTCCTCCCGGAGCTTTTCGTTGGATCACGGTCATCACCGCGATCTCTCACTCATCTGTCGCAACGACTCAGATGAAGTCAATTCGTGCTTTCGCAGCAGGCCCATGCCGCTGCGTTGCAGCAAGCCGGTGTTACGCCGCGACGCGTTCGCCGGGATCGACGAGCGCCGACAGCTCCCTCGCGTCCGCAACCACACGCACGGCCATCGGTTCGTCGCGGCCGCGGATCGCGACCTCCTGCTGCGGCAGCGCATCGTCGGCAAGGCCGGCGGTCCGGCGGACTTCCTCCGAGACGATCGCTTCGCAGGCCAGCGTCTTGGTCATGTCCTGGAGGCGGGCCGCGACGTTGACAGCATCGCCCAGCGCCGTGAAGACGATGTGATCGCGATACCCGATGTCACCGATGATGACCTCGCCGCCATGGATGCCGATGCCGAAGCGGATCGGCTGGCGTAGATCGTGGGACAGGAGCTCGTTGAGCTCATCGATATGCCTGGCGATGCCGGCGGCGGCCTTCAGCGCCTGCCGGCAGGCGGTTTGCGGATCGGCGCTCAGTCCGAACAGCGCCAGCATGCCGTCGCCGACAAATTGGTTCGGCTGGCCGCCATTCTCGATCACAGCCTGCGAGACGGCGCCGAGGAAGCGGTTGACGATGAACACGGTGTCGAACGGCAGCCGCTTCTCGGCCAGCTGCGTCGAGCCGCGCATATCCACGAACAGGCTGACGAGATAGCGCTCCTGGCCGATTCTGGCAGGCGTCGAGGCCTGTGTGTTCGCCGAAAGCGTATGCGCGGTGAAGAGCTGGAAGAAGGAGAGATCCGACGTCGGCCGCAGCTGGCAGGCCAGCCTGATCGAGGGGTCACTGGTGCCGACACGGGTGAGCACGAACGCCTCGCGCTGCGACGGCTCGGGCAGGGCGCCATGATCGCCGATGATGCGGATGCGGCAGGTCGAGCAGCGGGCGCGGCCGCCGCAGACGCTGGCATGCGGCACATTGTGGCGCAGGCTCGCTTCCAGCACGGAGAGGCCCTTGGGGACGCGCACCGTCTTGCCGTTGCCGTAGGACAGCGCGATCATGCCGCCGCGCCGCTCGCACAGGGCGCGCGCGCCACGCGCCAGCAGCGCCAAAGCGAGCAGTCCGAGATAGCCGGCGGTGAGGCCGCCGGTGATGCGGTCGAGCATCGCGGCCTCTGCCGTGGTGCCCAGCTGGCGGCGCGTGAGATTGTGCGTCCGCCATTCCCCGTCGTCGGCCTCGACCTCGACGCTGCGGCCACCCTGGTAGACACCCAGCAGCGACAGCGTCGGGATCAGCACGGCAGCCGCGAGCAGATAGGGCGCCGCGCGCGTGAAGAACGGTTTGAGGCGAAGCCAGAAATAGATGCCGATGCAGCCGTGCACCCAGGCGATGAGAAGCAGGATCGTCATGGTCCAGATACGGTTCGACGCGACGAAGAACAGATAGAGTTCCTGCGGATAGAGTTTTTGGTGTCCGTAAAGCGTCTGACCGAGCCGCACCCCGATCACATGCGCCATGACCAGCGCGGGGATGCTCAAGCCCAGCACGAGCTGCAGCGGCTCGACCGTCCGCCAACGGAACTGCCGGCGCTGATACAACGCGTAGATGCCGAGCCCCATATGCGTGAGCGCCGCCGTGTAGAACACGATCGCAACCGGCAGGAACTGCCAGAACAGCATGTGGTAGTAGACCCCGATCTCCATGGCATCGACCGAGATGTTGCCGAGCGCATGGTTGAGGAAATGGCTGACCACATAGGCGAACAGGATGACACCGCAAACCAGCCGCACCTGGCGTACGCTGATGGCGCGGGAAAGATCGGAAAATCGTGTGGATGCGGTTGCGGCCATGATTCTGTTGTATCAGTTCATGAAGGAGAACAGCCAGCGTCGCGTTTAATTCCGGGGGTGGATAGCGCGCCCGATCACATGCGCGGCAAGCGGCCGCAATCTCCGTGTCGTCCTGGACAAGCACCCCCGGGGGCGCACGCGGATCCGGGACGACGGTACCCAACATTGACTCCCCCTCCCAGGTTGGCGAAAAGCGCCGCCGTGAGGACAGCTCCCGACATCACGATGCTCCCCGCCGGCGCGGCGCGCCGGCCGCTCGTCATGGCCGCGGCGATCATCGCCGCGATGACGCTGCTGCGCATCGTCTACGCCTCGGTCATCGAGCTGCGCACGGACGAGGCCTATTACTGGACCTGGTCGCAGGAGACGGCGCTCAGCTTCCTGGATCATCCCCCCGGCATCGCCTGGCTGATCCGGTTCGGTACTGCGATCTTCGGCGACACCACACTCGGTGTGCGCTTCGGCGGCATCGTCGCGATGCTGGTGACGCAGCTCCTGCTCGCGGACATCGTCCGCCGCCTCACTCATGATGTGCGCGCCGTCGTGCTCGCGGTGCTGATGCCGGAGGCCGCGCTCTATTACGGACTGCTGATGGCCAAGGTCGCGCCCGATGTCGCCATGATCCCGTTTGCGGTGGCAATGATGTGGTGCCTGGTGCGGCTCGCGCAGGGCGGCGACGGCCGCTGGTGGCTCGCGGCCGGCCTGTTCGCCGGGCTCGCGATGCTGTCGAAATTTACCGTGATCATGTTCGCACCGGCGGTTGCCGCCTTTCTGCTGGTGCCGGATTGGCGCTGGCGCTGGTTGCGCAGCCCCTATCCTTATCTCGCGGTCCTGATCGCAATCGCCGTGTTCTCGCCGGTCCTGATCTGGAACGTGCAGCACGACTGGGCCGCGATTCGCTTCCAGGGTGTGCGCGCCACCACCAGCTACGGCATCTCGCTCCGCACATTCGGCGACTACATCGGCCTGCAATTCGGACTGGTCGGCTTCGTCATGCTGCCGGTGGTACTGACGGGGGTGGTGCTGACGGCGTGGCGCGGCTATAGCACGCGCGAGCCGGTCGCGATTTTGCTGTCGACCGCGGTCCTGGTGCCGTTTCTCTATTTCCTGGCGAAATCGCTGACCCTCCGCGTCGGCGACACCTGGCCGATGTTCATGTGGCCGGTCGGTTTCGCCGCCGCCGCTGTCAACCTCACCATGCTGTCGCGTGAAAAATGGTCGGCGCGGATGATCAGATCGTCGCTGTTCTGGGTCAACACGGCGGTGGTCTCCGGCACCGCCTTTGTCGTCATCGTGTTCCTCTACTACGTCGCCGCGCCCTGGAATTTACTTGGCAAGATCGATCCGATCGGTGCCGAGTCCGGTTACGAGCAGGTCGCCGCGCGCGCACAGGCCGCATTGGACGAGACTGGCGCGACCTGGATCGCCACCACGGACTACCGCACCTATGCCATGATGCGCTGGCTGTTCAGGGGCCGGGTGCCGGTGATCGAGATCAACGAGCGCGGCCGCTTCCAGGACTTTCGCGATCCGGGCATGGACCGGATCAAGGGCCACGTCGGCATCTATGTCGGGCGCGAGCCGGACAATCGCTCATCACTGTGGGAGAACATCCCCGCCAAGCGCGAGCCGCTCGGTCAGGTCGAGCGCCGCTGGCGCGGTCTCGTGATGGACACGTACACGCTGGAAAAGCTCACCGGCTGGACCCCAGAGCTGTCGCCGCCGAAAGACTCGCCGCTGTTCCGGTGGCGCGTGCTGGCGGGCGAGTTTGAGCGGCGTACGCTCGCCTAGCAAGGCGGCCTTCTTCCTTCTCCCCTTGCGGGAGAAGGTGGCGCGAAGCGCCGGATGAGGGGTCTCTATCCGCTAAGACGACTGCGAGAGGCGCGCGCGGAGAGAACCCCTCACCCGTCTCGCCGCTCTGCGGCGAGCCACCCTCTCCCGCAAGGGGAGAGGGGAAAACGAGTCCGCCGCGCAAGATGGCGTTCTACTCTTCCTCGTCCTTCTTCCGCAGCAGATCCGTCGCGAGGTCCGACAGCTTCGGCGGCGGCAGTGCGGCGAACGGCAACGGCCGTGTGACGTCGATTGCGGCGAGGCCGAGCCGCGCCGTCAGTAATCCATTCAGCATGCCTTCGCCCAGCCGCTGCGACAGCTTCGCCGCAATGCCGTGGCCGAGCATCTGCTGCACCAGGCTGTCGCTCGCCGCCATGCCGCCGGTGATGGCGAGATGGGCGATGACATGGCGGAGCAGGCGGATCATGCCCAGCGCGCCAGGCCGGCCGCCATAGAGGAAAGCGAGCTGGCGGATCAGGCGCAGCGACACGATGAACACAAACATCACGTCGATCGCCGCTCGCGGGCTCACCGCCGTGACGATTGAGACTTTTTGCGCGGCTGACGACACCAGCCGCCGCGCCTCGATGTCCAGCGGCGACATCAATTCGCGCTCGGCGAGCCGGATCATGTCGGCGCCGTCGATGATCTCGCCGGCGTGGCTCTCCAGGGCGGCACGGGCGCGCGCGAGCTGCGGGTTCTGATGCGCTATCTTGAGCAGATCCTGCACGATGATGCGGCTCTCCTTGCGATCGTCGCTGGCAAGAACAGCGGCTGCGCGCTGATGCAGCTTTTCGATGGTTGCTAGCCGCGCCAGCCCGAAAGCCTCGCGTCCGGTCACCACCGCGAGCGCAAGCGCGGTGATGAAGGCAAGGGCCACTCCGACGAAGCCGAGGCTGTCGCTGCGCGCAAACAGATCCTCGATCAGACGGACGACGCCGAGTCCGACCCCGAGCAGCGTCAGCCCGGCAACGCCGGACCAGAACATTGGGCCCCAGGGAAAGCCGCGCCGCGCCGGAAGCGTCGCTGCGATTGGCACCGGCAAATTCGCCGGATCGGGCTCCGGCGTGATCTGGATGGTGGTACGGCCGAGCCGGGTCGTCTCGTCGGCCTCGGTGACGACGACGCCGGGGTCGTCGAGCCGGAACGTCGCCGGTCGCCGTGGCTTCGATCGGTCGTTCATGACAATTTGTCTCCGATCAGGAACTGCAAGGCACGGTCGAGGCGGATGTGAGGCAGCGCCGGGTGGTCGGCCCCCTCACGTTCGAGCTTCGGCGGACGGAAGCGCAGGAAGCGAAAATCGCTCTTCCCGGCGGCCTCGGTCGAGAGGCCGCGGAATGCGTCGGTGCCGTTGAACAACGGCTCGGGATCCAAGGGCAGGTCGCCCGGAAAGGTTGCCACCTCGGTGCTGCCGTCGAAGAATTCGCCGCCGGCGCTTTCTCCCGCGGCGGGCGTTCCCAAGATCGACGGCAATTTGTCACGGCCATGCGCGACCTGCGCCTCGCGCGTGGCGCGGACGGCGGCGAGCGCGACGACGTCGATCGCCGCACCGGTATTTTCCGCGCGCGCAACGGCGCGGGTGACCGCGCGGCGCAGCACGGCCTCGAGCCGGTCATGGCTGGAATGATGCAGATGATCCGCCTTGGTCGCCGCGAACAGCACGCGGTCGATCCGCGGCCGGAACAGGCCGGAGAGGAATGTGCTGCGGCCGATGTTGAAGCAGTCGAGAATGCCCGCGAGTGCGGCTTCGAGATCGTGCAGCGCTTCGGGGCCGGCGTTGAACGCGGCGAGCGCGTCGGCCAGTACGATCTGGCGATCGAGCCGAGCAAAATGATCGCGGAAGAACGGCCGCACCACGACGTCCTTGTAGGCCTCATAGCGGCGCACCATCATCGCCCACAGCGATCCCTCCGGCGCCTGGCCACCCGCGGGTACGTCGAGCGGCGCAAAGGTCAGCGCCGGTGTGTCGGCGAGATTGCCCGGCATCAGGAAGCGGCCGGGCGGCAGCAGGCTCATCGCAAACCGCTCGTCGCGGCAGCCTTGCAAATAGCCCCTGAAGAGCTTTGCGGCCGTCAGCGTCGCCTGCTCGTCCTCGCGCGCCTCGGGCTTGAGCGTTGCGAGATGCGCGTGCCAATCCGCGGCAAGATGGACGCGCGGCGCCTCGCGTGACAAGGCGAGACTTTCGGCCGACCATTGCTCAAAACTCTTCTGAAGCAGCGGCAGGTCGAGCAGCCACTCGCCGGGATAGTCGACGATGTCGAGCGTCAGCGTGCGGTCGGCGCCGTTCTGGCGCTGGTAGTCGATGACGAGCCTGAGCTCGCTGATGTCGACAGTCGAGTTCGGCCAGCGCCGCTCCTCGATCAGCGCGCGCAGATGGCTCTCATAGGCAAAGCGCGGCACCGCGTCGTCCGGCTGCGGCGCCAGATGCGCCCGCGCGATCCGCCCGGATGAATAGGCCTCGAACACCGGAAACCGGCCGCCACGGGTGAGGCCGTGGATCAGCGCGGTAATGAACACCGTCTTGCCGGCCCGGGACAGGCCGGTAACCCCCAATCGTACCGTCGGATTGAAGAAATGCTCGCCGTAGTCGATCAGCGCCCGAGCCGACAGGCGCGCCTCCTCGATCATATCCTGGAAACTAAATGCCATATGAACGTTGGGAATCCCGGGCGAGGGCGGATAGGCAAAAAGGACTAATCACAAAAGTGGCAACTGCCTGAGGAAAATCAAGCTTCATACTTCCACCGTCTTTGTCGGCAAATCAGCCGTTTGAACGACGCGCCGATCCCGAAACACCCATACAAGAGGGTATTAACTCACCTTGCGGATTGCCATGACCGTCTTCCAATTGAAACAGCTCGCATCCTCCTCCGTCCACGCAGCCGCCGACGCGGTCGGCTGGCATTACGACCGCGCCGAGTTGATCGCCGACGGCGTGATCCACGCGATCGGCGTGCTCTGCGGCATCATTGCCGCGACCGTGCTGGTGGTGCTGACGGTGCTCTTTGCCGACGCGACCGACATCGTCGGCGTCTCGATCTACGTCGCCGGCCTGCTTTCGATGCTGGTGTTGTCGGCGACCTATAATCTGTGGCCAGTCTCGCCGGCCAAATGGCTGCTGCGGCGCTTCGACCATTCGGCGATCTATCTCCTGATCGCGGCGACCTACACGCCGTTCATCCTGGAGGTGAAGGACAGTGGGTTCGCGCTGGTGCTGCTCGCCGGCGTCTGGTGCGTGGCGCTCCTCGGCATCGTGCTGAAACTTCTCTACCCCGGCCGGTTCGACCGCGTTGCGGTCGGGATCTACCTAGCGATGGGCTGGAGCGGCATCATGCTCTACGATTCCGTGGTCAAGGCGCTGCCTGCGCTGGTGCTGGGCTTCGTCCTTGCGGGTGGACTGCTCTACAGCTTCGGCGTGATCTTTCATGCCTGGCGGCGGCTGCGCTTCCAGAATGCGATCTGGCACGGCTTTGTCTTGGCCGGCGCGGCGTGCCATTATACCGCGGTGCTCGACCTCGTGTTGAGCTGAGCAAGCTCCGCGAAGCGCAATAAGCCAAAACGGTACAAGACAAGAGGAGACGTCGCATGCAGGTGACCGGCAAGGTCGTGGTCGTCACGGGCGGCGCCAACGGCATCGGCAAGGCGCTGTGCGAAGCCTTTCACAAGGCGGGTGCGGCCAAGGTCGTCGTCGCCGACATGGACGCGGACAACGCGCGGGCGGTCGCGGCCACGGTGGATGGCGCGGCCTTCAAATGCGATGTCGCGCAGGAAAAGGATATTTCCCACGTCATCGAGAAGACCGAGCGTCAGTTCGGCCCGATCGAATTGTTCTGCTCCAATGCCGGCATCGGCGGCGGCTTCGACCCGATGTCGGTCAATGCCGGCGGCGCCTCGGATGAGCCCTGGCAGCGCAGCTGGGCGATCCACGTCATGGCGCATGTCTATGCGGCGCGGCATCTGATCCCGCGCATGAAGGCGCGCGGCGGCGGCTATTTCCTTAACACGATCTCGGCCGCCGGCCTGCTGTCGCAGGTCGGCAGCCCGGCTTACTCCACCACCAAGCATGCCGCGGTCGGCTTTGCCGAAAATCTCGCGATCTCGCACAAGGCGCACAACATCCGTGTCTCGATCCTCTGCCCGCAGGGCGTGGACACCAACATGCTGCGTTCGATCCCCAAAGGCCCGCAATCCGGCGACGGCGACCTCTCGCCCGAGCAGGTCGCCAAGGACGTGCTCGCCGGTCTCGATCAGGAGACGTTCCTGATCCTGCCGCACCCGCAGGTGCTCGGCTACATGCGCAAGAAGACCGAGAATTACGACCGTTGGATCGGCGGCATGGCCAAGATCCAGGCTAAGATGCGGGAAGATTTCGGGACGTAGGAAGGGGCCTGCCACGACCTCCGGTGTCGTCCTGGCTTTCGCCAGGACGACGGTCGGCCCTCAATGCTTCTGCCCGTACAGCACCGGCACCGCCGAATCCACGACCACCTCCACCAGGCTCGTCCCTTCGAATGCCATCCCGCGCTTGAGCGCCTCGCCCAGTTCGGCCGCCTTGCTCACCCGCACCGCATGGCAGCCCATGCCCTCGGCCAGCCGCACGAAATCGATCCCCGGCAACTCGAGTCCCGGCACGTTCCTCACCTGCATCACCTGGCTGAACGAGCGCATCGCGCCGTAGCCGGAATTGTTGATGACGATGATGGTGAGCGGCAGCTTGCGCTGCGCGGCGGTCCACAGCGCCTGGATCGAATACATCGCCGAGCCGTCACCGATCAGGCACACCGTGCGGCTCGTCGGCTTGCCGAGCGCCATGCCGACCGCGGCCGGCAGCGAGTAGCCGAGGCCTCCGCTCGCCATGGTGTAAAAACTGTCCTGGCCGCGCATCGGCATGAACTTTTGCATGGCCGGCCGGTGCGAGGGGATTTCCTCGACCAGCGACGCGCCGTCCGGCATCGCCTGCGACAGCGAATGCAGCAGGAATTCGACCGGCAACGGATCGCCGGCTAGCAGGGCCGGCGGCAGCGTTCGCCCCTTCGGTGCCGCGCGCTTGCTCTCCGGCAAGAGGTCGAGCAGCATTGCGAGCGCCGGCTTCATCGTCGCGATGATGCTGGTGCCGACCGGCGTCACCGCCGCGGCATCCGGGTCATCGGTGATCTGGAAGATCGTCGCGCCGCCGTCGAAGATCGCGGCATGGCCCTCGACGTGGAAGGTGAACACCGGCGCGCCGATCACGACGACGAGGTCGTGCTCGCGCAGCGCGTCCGACAATTGCGCCGGCGAGGCATGCAGGAAACCCGCGAATTGGGGATGACGTTCCGGGAACGAGCAGCGCGCCGAAAACGGGCTGACCCAGACGCTGGCCCTGGCCTTCTCGGCCACGCGCACCATCAGGTCGACCGCGCCGGCGCGATCGACGCCGGGGCCGACGACGAGGGCAGGGTGCTTGGCTGAATTGAATGCGGTGACCAGCGCCTTCATCGCGTCAGCTTCGGGCCCGATCTCGCGGCTGACCTTGCGTGCTTCGATGGGAGCGGCCGCATGCGCCCAGTCGTCGACCGGGATCGAGACGAAGGTCGGCCCGCATGGCGGCTGCATCGCGGTGTAATAGGCGCGCGCGATGGCGGCCGGAACGTCCTCGGGCCGCGCCGGCTCCACGCTGTACTTCACATAAGGCCGCGGGAATTCGGACGCACGCTCGGCATAGAGGAACGCCTGCAAGGGGAGGATCGAGCGTGCCTGCTGGCCCGCGGTGATCACCAGCGGCGTCTGGTTGCGATGCGCGGTATAGATGTTGCCGAGCGCGTTGCCGACGCCGGCGGCCGAATGCAGATTGACGAAGCCGGCATTGCGCGTCGCCTGCGCATAGCCGTCGGCCATGCCGACGGCGGAGGCTTCCTGAAGCGCGAGCACGTAGTCGATGTCGTCGGGCCAGTCGCTCAGGAACGGCAGCTCGGTCGAGCCGGGATTGCCGAATACCTTCTTGATGCCGAAGGAGCGTAGCAGGTCGAGCGTCGCCTGCTTGACGGTGACGGATTTGGTTGTGGCTTTGCCGTTCTTCACCATGGTTGCCGTTCCCTGTTGTCCATCGGCGCTGCTACCTCACCCGTCATTGCGAGCGCAGCGAAGCAATCCAGAATGCCGCCGCGGCGACAGTCTGGATTGCTTCGTCGCTTCGCTCCTCGCAATTACGAGGAGAGACCATCACCACACCGCGGTCCCCTTCATCGTCGGCTGCCCCTCCGCGTTCGCGGTCCACAGCTCCATGCCATCAGCGGTCTCGTTGGCGTTGATGGAGAACTCCGAGCCCTCGAACAGCGGCTGGAGGCCGCGATAGGTGAACTTCTTCGGCGGCTTGCCGCCGCGCAGCTTCGCCGCCATCTCGATGATGAAGGTTGCCTGCAACGGCCCGTGGAAGATCAGGCCCGGATATCCCTCGACCTTGGTGACGTAGTCGCGGTCGTAATGGATGCGGTGGCCGTTGAAGGTCAGCGCGGAATAACGAAACAGCAGCACGGGATCGGAGACATGCGTCTGGCGATGCTGCGCCTTCGGCGGCGGAGGCGGCGCCTTTGCCGGCGCGGACGTCGTCGTCATCTCGCGATAGACGATGTCCTGCCGCTCGCGGATGGCGATGCCGCGCGGCGAGGAGATGCTGTGCTCGACCGAGACGAAGCACAGCGTGCCGGTCGAGCCGGTCTTCACCTGTACGTCCGCGATGCGCGAGCTCCGCGTCGATTCGTCGCCGACGCGCAGCGGCTGCAGGAACTCGATCTCGCCGCCGGCCCACATCCGGCGCGGCAGCGGCACCGGAGGCAGGAAGCCGCCGCGGGTGGGGTGGCCGTCGGGGCCGAGCATCGACATCGGAAACACCGGCTGCGCCAGGCACCAATGCACCGTGAACGGCGCCGCGTCGCCCGGCTTGGGCGCGCCGACCTCCTGGAACAGCGTCGCACGCAGGCCCTTCACGAGCTGCGCGGTGACGGTGTCGGTGGCCTCTTCGCTGCGGCCGATCCATTGCCTGAGATGATCGATGTCGAGCTTCTCGGTCATGACGCCTCGCTCTTGTTATTTCTTGGATTGGGGATTTTCGCCGATCGCCGGTACAGCACCATAGCTGCGCGTCTCGCCGACAATGATCGGCGCCGGCGCGGGATAGCTGACGCGTCCCTGCGGCGTGTCCACCTCGATGCGGCGCAGATGCGGATGCTTGGTGAGGTCCGCCATGGTGTTGACCTCGGCAAAGGCGATGTCGGCCTCGGACAGCCGCTTCAATAGCTCATCGCGCGTCATCTTGCCGAAGGCATCCGCGACCGTCTTGTCGGTGAAGTCGCGGTTGCGCACGCGCTCGACCATGTTGGCCACGCGCGGATCGGCGGGCAGATCGGGCTGGTCCAGCACTTTTGCGCAAAGCGTCTTCCACTCGCGCTCGCTTTGGATCGAAATCAGGATGTCCTTGCCGTCGCTAGACGTGAACACGCCATAGGGCGCGATCGAGGGATGGCGCAGCCCCATGCGCTTGGGCGGATTACCGGCTTCGGAATTGAGCAGCGGCACGGTGCACCAGTCCGCCATCACGTCGAACATAGAGATGCGGATGTCGGCGCCCTTGCCGGTGCGTCCGCGCCCGATCAGCGCCTCCAGGATCGCCGCATGCGCGGTGGCACCGGTCGCGACGTCGACGATGGACATGCCGACGCGCGAGGCGCCGTCGGGATTGCCGGTGATCGAGGCAAGGCCGCTCTCGGCCTGGATCAGGAGATCATAGGCCTTGCGGTGCGCATAGGGGCCGTCGTCGCCATAGCCGGTGATCGTGCATGAAATCAGCCTGGGATAATCCTTCAAGAGCCGCTCCCGCGAAAAGCCGAGCTTGTCCATCGAGCCGGGCTTGAGATTCTGGATCAGCACGTCGGCGCTCGCGATCAGTCGCTCCAGTTCGGCGCAGCCTTCCCTGGTGGCGAGATCGACCACCGCCGATTGCTTGCCGCGGTTGAGCCACACGAAGTAGCTGCTCTGGCCCTTGGCCGCCGCGTCATAGCCGCGGGCAAAATCGCCCTCGGGCCGCTCGATCTTGATGACTTCCGCGCCGGCATCCGCCAGCCGCGACGAGCAGAACGGTGCCGCCACCGCCTGCTCGACCGCAATCACCCTGATCCCGTCAAGTGCTCCCATGATGGCTGCCTCAGTACGAGCGGGGCATGCCGAGGACGTGCTCGGCGATGAAGGACAGCACGAGGTTGGTCGAGATCGGCGCGACCTGATAGAGCCGCGTCTCACGGAATTTGCGCTCGACGTCGTACTCCTCGGCGAAGCCGAAGCCGCCATGGGTCTGGACGCAGGCATTCGCCGCTTCCCACGACGCATCGGCCGCGAGCATCTTGGCCATGTTGGCCTCCGCGCCGCAGTCGAGCCCGGCCTCGTATTTGCGCGTCGCTTCCTTCACCATCAGTTCGGCCGCGCGCATCGCGGCGTAGGCCTTGGCGATCGGGAACTGGATGCCTTGGTTCTGGCCGATCGGCCGGCCGAAAACGCTGCGCTCCTTGGCGTAGCTGGTGGCCTTGGCGATGAACCATTTGGCGTCGCCGACGCATTCGGCAGCAATCAAAATGCGCTCGGCATTCATGCCGGAGAGGATGTAGCGAAAGCCCTTGCCCTCTTCGCCGATCAGATTTTCCGCCGGCACCTTCATGTCGGTAAAGAACACTTCGGTGGTGGCATGGTTCATCATGGTGCGGATCGGGCGGATCTCGAGGCCCTTGTTCTTGGCCTCGCGCATGTCGACGATGAACACCGAAAGTCCATCCGTGCGCTTCTTGACCTGGTCCTTCGGCGTGGTGCGCGCCAGCAGGAGCATCAGGTCGGAATGTTCGGCGCGGCTGGTCCAGATCTTCTGGCCGTTGACGACGTAGCCGGCGTTGCCGTCCTTGCGCGCGAAGGTCTTCAGCGAAGTGGTGTCGGTGCCGCTGGTCGGCTCGGTGACGCCGAAGGCCTGCAGCCGTAATTCGCCGCTCGCGACCTTCGGCAGATATTTTGCCTTCTGCTCGTCATTGCCGTGCCGCAGCACGGTGCCCATCGTGTACATCTGGGCGTGGCAGCCGCCGCCGTTGCAGCCCGCGCGCTGGATCTCTTCGAGGATCGCCGCGGCCGCTGAAAGCTTCAAGCCCGCGCCGCCATATTCCTCGGGGATCAGCACCGAGAGATAGCCGGCCTCGGTCAGCGCGTCGACGAAGGCCTTCGGGTAGGCCATCTCACGGTCGAGCTTGCGCCAGTATTCGCCGGGAAACTGCGCGCAGAGCTTTGCGACGGCTTCGCGGATGTCGGCGTGATCTTCGGTGTGGTGTTCTTCACTCATGGGGTTTCCCGTATGTGCGGCAGTTAAGATAACGCCGGCCGATCCTCTGGCGTTGTGAAAACACTGCCAGCCCCCTATGCTCATTTGCTATAGCGTATGGAGTAGCCTTCCAGGATTGGCAAGCATGGATTTCCGTCAGCTCAGGACCTTCAGTTGCGTGGCGGAGCTCGGCAGCCTCTCCAAGGCGTCCGATACGTTGCGCGTGGCGCAGCCGGCGCTCTCCAGGCAGATCAAGCTCCTGGAACACGAGCTGCGCACGGAATTGTTCACCCGCAACGGCCGCGGCATGGTGCTCACGGATGCCGGCCGCCTCTTGCTGGCGCGCACCTCCGGTATCGTGCGGCAGATCGACCAGATCCGCGACGACATCCAGTCGTCCAAGGGGCCGCCATCGGGCCAGGTCGTGCTCGGCCTGGTCCCGACCGTGAGCTGCGTGCTGTCGGCGCGCTTCGCGCGGCGCTGCGTCGAAAAATTTCCCGGCATTTCGCTGCGCATCGTCGAGAGCTACAGCGGCCATCTCGTCGAATGGCTGCATCGCGGCGAGATGGATCTCGCCATCCTCTACGGCCGCTCCGCCGATCTGCATCTCAACGTGGAGAGCTTGGGGCGCGACAACATCGTCGCGGTTGGTCCGCGCGGTTGTGGCCTCGCGCGCAAGAAGAGCGTCGATGTCGGCTGGCTGCTGCGGCAACGGCTGGTGCTGCCCAGTCATTCCCACGGTCTCCGTGCGCTGATCGAGCATGCGGCGGCCCAGCGCAAGATCAAGCTCAACGTCCAGCTCGAGGCGGATTCGTTCCGCGTGCTCACGAGCCTCGTCGAGGAAGGCCTCGGCTTCGCGCTGCTGCCGCCCTCGTCGGTCCACGGCGAGGTCGCGGACGGGCGGCTGGAAACGGCTGTCGTCTCGAAGCCGATGACGCGCGAACTCATATTCGCCTCTCCGATCGACCGTCCGGTCTCGACGGCCTCGCTTGCCGTCACCGCCCTCCTGCGCGAGGAAGTCGCCGCCTGCCGCAAGGACGGCGTGTGGGACATCAAGTTGAGTTAGATGTGGCGGTGCGGTTTAGGACAGAAGGCCGTATGCGACCCATCGCATGTTGCGCGAGCTGTCATGCCGGAATTTTATAGCTGGGGTGGAGTCGCCCGCTCTCAATCCACCCCCGCGTGTCATTGCCCGCGAAGGTGGGCAAATCCAGTATTCCAGAGCCCGCAGTGCTTGAGCCGAGAAGCCGCGGCGTACTGGATGCCCCGCTTGCCGCCTACGCTAAAGCTTCGGCGCCCCTGGACCTCAGCCCGGCGAAGCCTTGGCGTAGCCGGGTCGCGGAGCATGACAGCTGAGGTTGAGAAACACCTGCCGTATAGCGAGCACTCTACCCCGGAATCCTCACCGGCAGCGACTCGTACCCCTTGATGAAGCTCGAATAGATCCGCTTGGGCTCGCCGACTACCTCGATGCGGTCGAAGCGCTTCAGCATCTCTTCCCAGACGATCTTGAGCTGGAGTTCGGCGAGGCGCATGCCGACGCAGCGGTGGATGCCGAAGCCGAAGGAGAGATGGGTCCGCGGCCGCGGGCGGTCGATGATGAACTCGTTCGGCTTTTCGAACATCTCCTCGTCGCGATTGCCGGAGACGTACCACATCACGACGCGGTCGCCCTTCTTGATGTGCTTGCCGCCAACTTCAGTGTCCTGCAGCGCGGTGCGCCGCATATGCGCGAGCGGGGTCTGCCAGCGGATCACTTCGGGCACCATGGAATCGATCAGTTCCGGGTTGGCGCGCAGCCTGTCGTACTGCTCCGGATTCTCGTTCAATGCCAGCACCGAGCCGGTCATGGTGTTGCGCGTGGTGTCGTTGCCGCCGACGATGAGCAGGATGATGTTGCCCATGAGATTATCGGGGTCCATGAAGCGCGTGGCGTCGTTGTGCGCCATCAGCGACAGCAGGTCGTTGCGCGGCGCGGAGTTGACGCGCTCGTTCCAGAGCTTGGACATGTAGGCGTAGCATTCGTCCATCTCGCGGCGGCGCTCTTCGGCCGAGGCCACGATGCCGCTCTTGGGCAGCGCGGTCGCGACATCGGACCAGCGCGTCAGCTTGCGCCGTTCTTCCCAGGGGAAGTCGAACAGGGTGGCTAGCATCTGCGTCGTCAGCTCGATCGAGACGCGCTCGACGAAATTGAAGGTCTCGTTGCGCGGCAGATTGTCGAGCACGGTCTGCGAGCGCTGGCGGATCAGTTTTGCCAGTTCGTCCAGATGCGTCGGCGTGAACATCGGCGACACCGTCTTGCGCTGCGACGAATGACGCGGCTGGTCCATGGCGATGAAGCTCGGCCAGTCATAGCCTTCCGGCACGTCGCGGATCCCGATGCCGCCGAGCGTTGAATCCGAGGAGAACAGGCCGTGATTGGTGTCGACATGCATGATGTCGTTGTACTTCACCACCGACCAATACGGCTCGATCGGCGCATTGGTGCAGTAATGCACCGGCTCTTCCTTGCGCAGCCGCTCGAACCACGGCCACAGGGTGTCGTCCTGGAACAGCCTGGGCGCGCCCGGGTGGAATTGCGCCAGCGGCGTCGCATAGGCCTCCTCGCGCGCCCTGCGCATGCGTTCGGCCTTGTCCACTTGAACCGGCGCTTGGATGTTCATGGTGGTTTGCTCCAGTTGCTTGCTTGACCTCTCCCGCGTGCGGGAGAGGGGGCACAGCTTCCTTGTGGACGTGTCGAACTCATCTTTGCGAATCTAAGCCGCGATCTTCACCGGCAAGGTTTCAAGACCCTTCACGAAACTCGAATAGACCCGCTTGGGTTCGCCGACCACCTCGATATGGTCGAATCGCTTGAGGATCTCTTCCCAGATAATCTTGAGCTGGAGTTCGGCAAGCCGCAAGCCGACGCAGCGGTGGATGCCGAAGCCGAACGAGAGATGCGTGCGCGGCCGCGCGCGGTCAATGATGAATTCGTAAGGCTTTTCGATCGCATCGGCGTCGCGGTTGCCCGAGACGTACCACATCACGACCTTGTCACCTTTCTTGATCTGCTTGCCGCGGAACTCGAAGTCCGCAAGCGCTGTGCGCCGCATATGGGCCAGCGGCGTCTGCCAGCGGATCACTTCCGGCACGAAGCTGTCGAGAAGCGCTGGGTTTTCGCGCAGCTTGCGATATTGCTCCGGGTGCTGGCTCAGCGCGTGGAGCGAGCCCGACATGGTGTTGCGGGTGGTGTCGTTGCCGCCGACGATCAGAAGGATGAGATTGCCGAGGAAGTTCTTCGCGTCCATGTCGCGCGTCGCGGCGCCATGCGCCATCATCGACAACAGGTCGCTCTTCGGCGGCTGTTCGATGCGTTCCTTCCACAGTCGCGTGAAATAGCCCGCGCATTCCGTCAGCTCGGCCTGACGCTCGTCTTCGGTGGCGACGAGGCCGTCGGGGCCGGGAATGGTGGTCGCGATGTCCGACCAGCGCGTCAGCTTGCGGCGATCCTCCCAGGGAAAGTCGAACAGCACCGCGAGCATCTGCGTGGTGAGCTCGATCGAGACATGGTCGACCCAGTCGAACACCTCGCCGCGGGGCAGATTGTCCAGGCACTCGGCCGAGCGCTGGCGGATGCTGAGCGCGAGATTGTCCAGATGCGTCGGCGTGAACATCGGCGCCACGGTCTTGCGCTGCGCCGCATGGCGCGGCGGGTCCATCGAGATGAAGCTCTCGCGGCGCAGTTCCGGATCGATGTCGCGGATGGTGATGCCGCCGAGCGAGGAGGCCGAGGAGAATACCGAATGATTGGTCTCGATCTCCATGATGTCGTTGTAGCGCGTCACCGACCAATACGGCCCGAACATCGAGTCCTTGCAATAGTGCACGGGATCTTCGCGGCGCAGGCGATCGAAATAGGGCCAGAACGTATCGGTCCTGAACAGCTCTGGGTCGCCCGGATCGAACTGCTCCAGCGGCAGTGACGTAGCGCGTGCGCGTAACGCGTCGAGCTTCGCCGCGTTTTCGATGGTCCCATGCATGACCGCTCTCCCTGACATCAACCGCGCGTTCTCGTTGAATTCTGCGCTGCGGTATTTGATTTGCAATTACAGCCGGTTGTCTGCGCCGGAGCAAGGGCGAGTTTTGCCACATGGGTGTGATGTAGCCCGGATGGAGCGGAGCGAAATCCGGGATTCGGTCCGCCACTGCCGCTGTCCCGGATTGCACTGCGCTCCATCCGGACTACGAGGCCATTGATCCAACAACGTGATCTCGCGCACGCCCTCGGCCGTGGAATCGTGCCAGAAATCGACCGGAATCGAGCTAAATCGAACCCGCCCATCTTGGGGATCGACTAATCTCTGATCTATAAGTTTGATCGAACCAGGTCCGCACCCCGAGGTTGCCGCCGTGAACGACATGCAATGGGCCCCCATCGGCTCCGAACCCTTACCCCCGCCGCTGCCGCCCACGCGGGTCGATTTCACCGGCAACCGTACCGAGTTTCGCAAATTGGTCACCAAGGGTGCCCTGCTCGAGCTCGTCACCTTCGGCTTCTACCGGTTCTGGCTCGTCACCGACATCCGCCGTCATCTGTGGGCGAACACCGCGGTTGATGGCGACGCCGCCGAATATACCGGGCGGGCCAAGGAGCTGCTGGTCGGCTTCCTGTTCGCGCTCGCGATCCTGGTGCCGATCTACCTCGCTTACTTCCTTGTCGGTATCGAGTTCGAACGCTGGCAGGGCTTTGCCTCGACGCCGCTGTTCATCAGCTTCTACGCCTTTGGTCAGTTTGCGATCTTTCGCGCGCGGCGCTATCGCCTGACGCGCACGGTCTGGCGCGGCGTGCGGTTCTGGATGGACGGATCGGGCTGGGCCTATTCGTTCCGCGCCATGCTGTGGGGCTTGCTCGTGTTCCTGACGCTCGGGCTCGCATTGCCGTGGCGCGAGGCCTCGCTCGAACGCTACAAGATGCGGCACACCCATTACGGCGATTTACGCGGCGATTTCGAAGGCGACGGCTGGACATTCTTCAAGCGCGGCTGGTGGCTGTGGCTGCTGAGCCCGATCGCGATGGTGATCTTCCCGCTCGCGCCGTTCTTCTATGCCGAGTTCAAGGCGCGCGAGTGGCGCTGGTGGCTCGACGGTATCCGCATCGGCGACGTCAGCGTGTCCTCGCAATTGCCGCACAACGCATTCTACGCGTTGTACTGGAAAGTGATCGGCTGGTGGATGCTGCTCTCGGCCATCTTCGCCGCCTATATCGGCGGAGCGACCATGCTCGTCGTCAAGCTGAGCGGTCTTTCGGTCGAGCAGGCGTTGGTGCGGGGCAATGCCGCCAAGAGCATCCCGACGCTGGTGATGATGGTGATCGGCTACTTCGCACTCGCTCTCGCCCTCAACATCGTCATGCGGGTCTATCTCCAGCGCGATCTCTGGGCCAAGGTGCTGGAAACTGTCGAGGTGCACAACATCGGAGCCGCGGCGGATGTGCGCGGCAGCGCCGAGCTCGCCAGCGCGCTCGGCGAAGGCTTTGCCGATGGACTCGATGTCGCGGGATTCTGAGCTGTGAGTGAGTTGTCCACAGAGGTCCCGGCGCAATCCGCAAAGCCGACGATCTTCTTCGACGGCGTGTCGAGCCGCAGGCGGCAGGTGGCGCTGACGCTCGGTGACGCGCTCGAGATCCTCGAAGAGGGTGCGACGCCCGTTCGCTGGGCCTATGCCGACATCCGCTGCGCCGATAGCCCGCCCGGCATCTTGCGGCTCGCCTGCGCTTCCGCTCCGCCGCTGGCCCGGCTGGAAATCCGCGACGCTCTGCTCGCGTCAGACGTGACCGCGCGCTGCATGCGGCTCGACGAGCACCAGACCTCGCGCCGCGGGGTCGCAAAAATCGTCGGCTGGTCGATGGCTGCCGCCGTCTCCATTGTCTGCGTCGTGCTGTTCGGCGTGCCGCTCGCTGCCGACCGCCTCGCGCCGCTGGTGCCGAAACCGATCGAGCGGCGCATTGGAGATGCGGCGGAGGTTCAGGTGAAGACGATCTTCGGGCGCAGCGAGTGCCAGGATGGGGCGGGGAAAGCCGCCTTCGTCAAGCTCGTCAATCGGCTGCGCGATGCCGCCGGCCTCGACGACGATTCCATGACCGCGGGCGTGCTGCCGACCCCGGTGCCGAACGCGTTCGCGCTGCCGGGCGGCAAGGTGTTCGTGCTGAAGGGCCTGCTCGACAAGGCCGAAAATGCCGACGAGATCGCCGGCATCCTCGCCCACGAGCTCGGTCATCTCAAGCATTACGACAACATGCGCGGCCTGATCTACAACGGCGGCACCTCGTTCCTGATCGGCCTGTTGTTCGGCGACGTCACTGGCTCGAGCGCCGTGATCTTCGCCTCGCGCAGCGTGGTTGAGGCTTCCTATTCGCGCGAGGCCGAGACCGCTGCGGATACGTTTGCCATCGAGATCATGCACAAGCTCGGCCGTTCGCCTAAGCCTGCAGCCGAATTGATGTTCCGCATCACCGGCAAGGAAGGCGGCGGCCTCACGTCGATCCTGGCGAGCCATCCGCTGACCGAGGACCGCCTCGCGCGCATGACGAAAGAAGACCGCCCCGCCAGCGGCCCGCCGCTGCTCACGGATGCGGAGTGGCAGGCGCTGAAGGGGATCTGCGGCAGCGGCAAGGTGTGACGGCCCGCCCTCAGCGCATCACTTCGCGGGCGCAGCAGGTGGATTCGATCCGGTGGTGACGCTCGGCGCGTTGTTCGGATTGGAGGTCGTGGTCTGCGGGCCGACGTCGCGTCCATTGTAGAAGAAGACGGCAGCGACCACGGCGATCACGAAGATCGCGCCGATCGCCCAGCCCACCGGGCTGTTGCGGCGTGCTCTGTCTGCCCTGCGGTCATCCTGATAGGTCATCGTGCTCTCCATCGTAGAGCAGGAAAACCTTGCGCGAGCGAACCTGTTCCTAACGTGACGCGGTTTGCAAGCCGGCGCCTATCTCGTCCCGTAGGCGCGGTCGCCGGCGTCGCCGAGGCCCGGCAGGATAAAGCCGTTCTCGTCGAGACCTTCATCGACTGCGGCCGTCCAGATCGGCACGTCAGGATGCAGTCCGCGCAGCCGTTCGAGCCCTTCGGGGGCGGCGATCAGGCAGGCGAGGCGAATATCCTTGGCGCCGCGCTCCTTCAGCCGGTCGATTGCGGCCACAGCCGTGTTGGCGGTCGCAACCACGGGCGTCACCACGATCGCCAGGCGCTCGCTGAGATCGGACGGCGATTTGAAGAAGTACTCGACCGCGGCAAAGCTGTGCGGCTCGCGGTAGAGGCCAATATGGGCGACGCGCGCGGTCGGCACCAAATCCATCATGCCGTCGACGAAAGTGGTGCCGGCGCGCAGCATCGGCACGAACACCAGCTTCTTGCCCGCGATCTTGGCCGAATGCATCGTCGCCAGCGGCGTTTCGATAACGGTATCGGCGAGCGGCAGGTCGCGCGTCACCTCGTAGCACAGCAGCATGCCGATCTCCTTGATCAGCTCCCGAAACGATTTGGTCGAGATCGATTTGTCCCGCACCAGGGTCAGCTTGTGCTGCACCAACGGATGATCGACGATCGTGACGCCTTGCATGATCGGATGCCTTTCTTCCTTCTCCCCTTGTGGGAGAAGGTGGCGCGAAGCGCCGGATGAAGGATCTGTTTCCGCGAACTCGAACGAGAGACTAGAACACCGTACCGTCGCTGATCACCTTGAGCGGCGGCGAACCATCGGGCCGGCGCGCGAAGGCGATGGCGCGGCCCGCGGCCCAGGTGCCGCCTTCGAGAATGCTGGCGAGCGGCAATGTCTCAGGAGTGCGCCCGAGTTTGGCGCGGACCAGTTCGGCGAGCCGGTCCAGCAGCGCCACGGTCAGCGCGCGCCACTCGACGACGAGCAGGGAATCCACCGCATGCGCGCGCTCGGCATCGGCGGCGTCGCGCAGGCGCAGCACCTCGTGATCGACGAACAGCCCGCCATTGCGATATTCGGCAAGCCCGGTCAGGCCGTCGATGTCGGTGACGTCGAATCCGGCGCGCTGCAGCGGCTCGATCAACGAATAGCTCAGCCATTGCGACAGCTTGTGCAGGGGCACAAGGCCCGCGGTAGCGTCATCGGCCTTGATCGCCGGGTGGCGCCAGCAATCGCCGAGCGGAATCCCGGCAAGCTCCAGCCGCGACGGCCAGATCGGTCCGAGCTGATTCAGCACCGCCGAGAGAATCGCGGGCGCGGGAACCGCGCCGCCCTTCGCCTGCGCCGCGATGTGATCGAACAGCCCGCCCGGCCGCGGGGTGTCGTGCGCGCCGAACACGTCCGCCCGCTCCGCCACCAGCTTGCCCAAGCGGCGCAGCAGATCGGTCCGCCCCTCGACCCCGAGCAGCGGATTGGCATCGCTCACCTGAAAGGCCGAAGTGAGCGCGGCGAGTGGCAGTCGCGCGAGCACGTCGGCATCGGTCCTGAAGGGCGCGCGGGGATCGTGGGAAAAAAGGCCGCTTGCGAACATGTCGAGGCTCGCAATCGCGAGTCCCTCGGATCGGCCGATGCTCTGTCCCGTCACCGCGTCGCGGTATCGCCACGCGGCACCCGCGCCGGCGTCGAGCAGCACGCTGACGATGGCAAGGTCGAACTCCGCGCGCGCCCGTGCCGCGCGGTCGGGCCATGACGTCGCGTCCGCGAGCCGCGCCCAACGGTCGACGCCATCAAGCACGAAATGCCGCCAGCGCGCATGGAACGGAATCTCCAGCGTCGGATAGGCCTCGCGCGTCACGGCGAGAACGGCGTCGGCAACGCCATCCATGCGATCGAGATCGATGGTGAAATGCGTCAGCCCGCCGTTCAGACCGATCCCAAACATCTCGCCGGCACGCGCGCGAACCGCTGCTGCGCTAAGCAGCGAACGGGCCTGCAATTCCAAAGCGTCTGCCATCAATCGATCAGTATTTTTCCAGCGAACGCCCGACCACGCCGTCGACGTCCTTCTCCGGCGCAATGTCGGTGGAGTAATAGCCGGCGGCCTTCTTCGCGGCGATCTCGACATAGGCGTCGGCGGGAATGAGCTCGGGCGGGATCGGCACGCGCTCGACGATGTCGATGCCCTGCGAGGTCAAAGCGTCATGCTTCATGTCGCTCATCGAGAGGAAGCGGTCGATGCGCTTCAGGCCCAGCCAGTGGATGGTGTCGGGCATCAATTGCTGGAAGCGCGCGTCCTGGACGCCGGCGACGCATTCGGTGCGCTCGAAATAGGCGGCGGCCGCATCGCCGTCCTCCTGGCGCTTGCGCGCATTGTAGACCAGGAACTTCGTGACCTCGCCGAGCGCGCGGCCTTCCTTGCGGTTGTAGATCACGAGCCCGAGTCCGCCCTCCTGCGCGCCGCGCGCGGATTCCTCGATGCCGTGAATGAGGTAGGGCCGGCAGGTGCAGATATCGGAGCCGAACACGTCGGAGCCGTTGCACTCGTCATGCACGCGGCAGGTGATCTTGGTGCGATGGTCCGGCAGCTTGGTGACGTCGCCGAACATGTAGACGGTGGTGCCGCCGATCGGCGGCAGAAACACCTTCATGTCCGGCCGGGTCACGAGCTCAGGGAACATGCCGGCGGTCTGCTCGAACAGCGTGCGCCGCAGCTCGGTCTCGTTGGTCGCAAAGCGCTCCGCAAGGCCTGGCAGATACCAGACCGGATCAATCGCGATCTTCACCACCGACACGCTGCCATTGGCGTGCACGACGTCGCCGTCGGCGCGCAGGCGCTTGGCGGCGAGCGCCTCGCGGATCTCCGGCAGGTCCAGCCGCGCGCGCGTCACCGCGATGCTCGGCCTGATGTCGATGCCCTCGGCGATGTCCTTGCCGAAATTCTCGGCGACGAGATGCCCCCAGGGATCGAGCGCGACGATCTTGGCGGGATCGCTCCATTGCGGGAACGGCCCGATGGTCGCCGCGGGAAACGTGTTGGTGAGGTCGGGCCTACGAATCGGATCGAGCGCGCCGGCGGACACCGCGAGCGCGCGGTACATCGCATAGGAGCCGCCATGGCTGCCGATCACGTTGCGATCTCCCGCGCGCGACACCGTGCCGATGATCGGACCGCGGGTGCGTGCGTCGGCGGCGCCCCAGTGGATCGGGAAGGCGGCTGTCCTGCCCGGCTCCGGATGGGAGGTGAGGCGGATGTGGTCGGTACGGTTCGCGCGGCTCATGACCAAACTCCTAAAAAGCCAACGGCCCGCCGCTCGGACGGGCCTTGGCTCGTCGCGCTGCCGATGCGGAACACCGGCGGCGCGAGCTCAATCCAACATATTGTAGCGGGCAGTCGCGACAGACAAGTTAATCGTGCTGCGCGGGGGCGGGGCGGTTCGCGGCCAAATTCCTGTCGTCCCGCGACCCGGCAGCGCTTGCCCGAGTCCCACGCTACCGCACTGGCGGAGCTCTCCGCCACCGCAGTAAGATGATGAAGTAATTATGGTTTTCACGTTTTCAAGAGGCGCCACACGGTTGGCGTGCCGGGCGTCGAGTTTCCGGACAAAACGTGTCATCAAACCAAAACGTACAGATCGCCTTTGCCGCATCGCCTTCCTTGGAGACCGCCATGCCCGCCCCCGCCTACATCGACCCCCGCAACGGTAAGCTCTTTCCGCTGGACCAGCCGCGCTGGTGCTCGGACGAGCGCACGCCGCTGCTGGTGACGCCCGGGGCAGGGATGTCGCGGGAGGAGATCGAGCCGCGCACGCGTTCGCTCTGGCGCTACCGGGCGGCGCTGCCGGTCGAGATCAAGACTCCGATCACGCTCGGCGAAGGCTGCACGCCACTGGTGCAGCAGGCCTGGGGCGAGCTGCGCCCGTTCTTCAAGCTCGAATGGTTCAACCCGACCGGCAGTTTCAAGGACCGGGGCTCCGCCGTGATGCTGTCCTTCCTTCGGCAGATCGGCGTCGACGCCATTCTGGAGGACTCGTCCGGCAATGGCGGCTCGTCGATGGCGGGTCTCGGCGCCGCCGGCGGCATGCGCGTGAAGATTCTCGCGCCGGCCTCGACATCGCCGGCCAAGATCGCGCAGGTCCGCGCCTATGGCGCGGCGGTGCAGCTGGTCGAGGGCCCGCGCGAGGAATCGGAGGCCGAGGCAATCCGGCAGTCGAGCCAGACCTTCTATGCCAGCCACAATTGGCAACCGTTCTTCCTCGAAGGCACCAAGTCGCTCGCCTATGAGATATGGGAGGACCTCGGCTTCCGCGTCCCCGACAACGTCATCGTGCCCGTCGGCGCCGGCAGCAGCCTTTTGGGTTGCGCCCTTGGTTTCCGTGAGCTGTTGAAAGCCGGCCAGATCACCAGGCTGCCGCGCCTGTTCGCGGCGCAGCCGCTCAACTGCTCGCCGATCGATGCAAGCTTCAAGGCCGGCGTCGACACCCCTGTCGCGCGCGAGGTGAACAAGACCATCGCCGAAGGCACCGCGATCAAGCATCCGCTGCGCCTGCGCGAGATCATCGGCGCGTTGCGCGAGAGCGGTGGCGGCACTGTCGCGCTGACCGAGGACGAGATCGTCGCCGCGCTGCGGCGTCTTGCGCGGCAGGGCCTGTTCGCCGAGCCGACCAGCGCAAGTGCTGCCGCCGCGCTGGAGAAACTATCCGTCACCGGTAGCATCAAGGCGACCGAGACCACGGTCGCGGTCCTCACCGGCACCGGCCTCAAGGCCGCGACCATCGTTGCCGATCTCGTGCAATAGGACCGCCAGGGAGGCGAAGCCGTCGCCGTCATGGGCTTGCGTTGAACCTTTGGCATCCGTCGTCAGCCTCATGAAAAACTGACATTGAGCGAAGGGAGAGTTCCATGGCCGACCAAGACCCGTTTGCTGGTTTCAAGGCAGTCCAGAAGGAAGCCTGGTCGCTGTTCACGCCGATGGAAGTGTTCACCACGCCCTCGGCCGCCAAGCTCGTGAGCTTCGCCGGGGTCGCGACCGGCCAAATGCTGCTCGACGTCGGATGCGGCACCGGCGTTGCCGCGATCACGGCGGCGCGCCGCGGTGCGAAGGTCAGGGGTCTCGACCTGTCGCCGGTCCTGCTCGAGCGCGCCCGCGAGCACGCGCAGCTGGCGAATCTCGATGTCGACTTCGCCGAAGGCGACGCCGAAAGCCTGCCCTATGGCGACAACGAGTTCGACGTGGTGCTCAGCCAGTTCGGCCACATGTTCGCGCCGCGTCCCAAGGTCGCCATCGGCGAGATGCTGCGCGTGCTGAAGCCCGGCGGCACCATCGCCTTCTCCACCTGGCCGCCGCATCTCTATGTCGGCCGGATGTTCGCGCTGATCGGCCGCCATCTGCCGCCGCCCGAGGGCGTGGCCTCACCGGTGTCGTGGGGCGATCCGAAGATCGTCGCCGAACGTCTCGCAGGGAAAGCGAAGGATATCACCTTCGAGATGGACATCATGACGCCGTCCGCACTCAGCCCGCAGCATTTCCGCCGCACCATGGAAACGACGATCGGGCCTTTGATCAAGCTCGTCGCCCAGTACAAGGACGAGCCGGACAGGCTGCGGAGTTTTCGCAGCGAGTTCGAGGCGCTGATCTCCGAATATTACGACGGAAGCAACAACGTGATGCGCCAGCAATTTTTGATGTCGAAGGCGAAGAAGGCGTAAAGCCGCGCCACGGTGCTTTCCTTCTCCCCTTGCGATCTCACTCCTTCAGATCGTTCACGCGCCTTACCCAAATGCGTACATCGGTGAGCACGTCGGGCAGCGCCGCCTTGACCTCAGCCACGGTCATGCCGGCCTTGATGCGGGGATCGTAGAGCAGGTTGAGGATGTACTGGTCATAGACGTCGAAATAGCCCATCGAGACGTTGTCGTTGAACATGGTCCAGGGCACGCTGGCGGTGTCGTTGATCGGGCCGAGCGATTGCAGCAGCTCCTCATAGGCGCAGTCGAGGAAGGTGAAATCGCCGTTGTCGACGGTGAGGATGACGTCGGAATGCTCGATCTCGAAATTGTCGTTCTTGCGGAAGCCGGACAGGCATTGCGGATCGAGCGAGGTGCGGATCTCGCGGGCCTTCTCCGCACCGTAGAAGCTCGAGATGGTGCGGAACAGATCGCGGTCGCGCACGAGCTTCACGCGCACATTCGCCGCTTCGCTGGAGTCGATCATGGCGATGTCGAGATGCTGCACGCGCTTGCCGATGTCGGCTACGACTTTCGCGAGCTGCGCCTTGCGGTCGGCGCGATCGCTCTCGGCGAACACGCGCACCGGTCCGTCGAACTTGCGGATGCGATCGACACGGCCGGCAAGGTGGTATTCGGCGCCGAACGCCGTCTTCAGAAAGCCGTCGACGATCTCGCCGTCGGTAAAGCTCTTCTTCTCGGCGCGCTGGCGCGAAGCGATCGCGGGCAATTCGCCCGCGACGGCGATGGTAGCGGTGTCAGGCGCGAACGCGACGGTGGCGAGCGCCAGCAGCACGATGCGAAAGCCGGACGGAGACGGGGCCAATGCGCTCATTGCCAGGCGACGCTGCCGTATTCGGAACCGACGCACAAGGCCGCATATCCACGCGCCGCCGATTCTTGCTAGTTGTTCAGCACGACCACCGTGGTGCCGACCCCGACGCGGCCGTAGAGGTCGGTGACGTCGTCATTGGTCATGCGGAAGCAGCCCGAGGACACCGCCTGGCCGATCGTCTCCGGCTCGTTGGAGCCGTGGATGCGATAGAGTGTCGAGCCCAGATACATCGCGCGCGCACCGAGCGGATTTTCGACGCCGCCCTTCATGTGACGCGGCAGGTCCGGCCGGCGCGCCAGCATCTGTGACGGCGGCGTCCAGTCCGGCCATTCCTTCTTGGCGGTGATCCGGTGCACGCCGCCCCAGCGGAAGCCGTCGCGGCCGACACCGATGCCGTAGCGCAGGGCCTGGCCGTTCTGGAGCACCAGATAGAGCCGGCGCTCCGAGGTGTTCACCACGATCGTGCCCGGGGCGTAGTTGCCGTTATACATGACGGTGGTGCGGGGAACTGGGCTCGAGCCGCCGCGGAAGAAATTCGGGCCGCCGCCCATGATGTCGCGCGAGTCGAACTCCTCGGCGAAGGCGCCGCCGGCGGTCGCCGACAGCAGTGCGATGGCGGCAATCGGCGCGGCAAAATACCGGATCATTGTTCCCCCAGCAAAAAATCGATTCAACTGAAGTTACAGGCCATATTTGCGGGCTTTCCGCAAGCCACGGCCTCGTGAGACGGGGCATCCTTAACGGTTGGCGTTACCAAACCGGCAACCGCGCCAATTTGCCGGAAAGTATTAGCCAAACCAGCGCATCGCCGCGCGGGGCAGGGCGGCGACGCCGGCTATTGCTTTGACGAGACGAGCGAACAATGATTGATCGGATGGATTGTTGGAACATTGCCGGTTGCGGGAGCTGACGGATGAACGGTGCGGAAAGTCTGGTGCGGACGATGGTCAAGGGCGGGGTCGACGTCTGCTTCTCCAACCCCGGCACCTCCGAGATGCATTTTGTCGCAGCGCTCGACCGCGTGCCCGGCATGCGTTGCGTGCTCGGCCTGTTCGAAGGCGTGGTGACCGGCGCCGCCGACGGCTATTTCCGCATGAAGGGCACGCCGGCCTCGACGCTGCTGCATCTCGGCCCCGGTCTTGCCAACGGCCTTGCCAATCTGCACAACGCCAAGAAGGCGAATTCCGGCATCGTCAACATCGTCGGCCAGCACGCCGTCTACCACATCGACTACAACGCGCCGCTGACCTCCGACATCGAGGGCCTGGCCCGGCCGATGTCGTCCTGGGTCCGCACTTCGCCGGACTCCAAATCGGTCGCCGCCGACGGTGCCGCGGCGATCGCCGCCGCCAAGAGCGCGCCGCCGCAGATCGCGACCCTGATCCTGCCCGCCGACACCGCCTGGAACGAAGCGGACGGCATCGCCGAGGTTCCGGCCGAGCAGCAGCGCGCGAGCTATTCGCCGCAGGCGGTCGAGCAGGCCGCAAAGATCCTGCACGGCGACGGCGAGGGCACGCTGCTGCTGATGACCGGCAGTGCGCTGAGCGAGCAGGGCCTGGCGCTGGCCGAGCGCATCGCCGCCAAGACCGGTTGCACCGTGATGGGCCCGACCTTCCGTCCCAGGATGGCGCGCGGCCGCGGCCGCTTCTCGATCGACCGCATCCATTACGTGATCGACAACGCGCTGCAGATGCTGGCCAGGTTCCGCCATATCGTGCTGGTCGAGTCCGACGATCCCGTGGCGTTCTTTGCCTATCCGAACAAGCCGAGCATCCTCAAGCCCGAGGGCTGCGAGGTGCATCGCATGACCTCCTGGGGGGAGAATTCGGTCGCTGCACTGGAAGCGCTCGCCGGCGCGGTGAAGGCCAGCGCGAAGGACGTCAAGCCGCAGGCCGCGGCTGAGCTGCTCAAGCCGACCGGCGCACTGACCCACGCCTCGATCGCGCAATCGATCGCCTATGCGATTCCGGAGAACGCGATCCTGGTCGACGAATCCCTCACCACCGGCCGCGCCTTCTTCCCGCCGACAGCGGCGGCTGCTCCGCACGACTGGCTCCAGAACATGGGCGGCTCGATCGGCTTCTCGACGCCGCTCTCGATCGGTGCCGCGATCGCCTGCCCGGACCGCAAGGTGATCTGCATGGTCGGCGACGGCAGCGCGATGTACACGATCCAGTCGCTGTGGACGCAGGCGAGAGAAAACCTCAACATCGTCACCATCGTGTTCGCCAACCGCATCTACCAGATCCTGCGCGGCGAGTTCGACAATGTCGGCGCCGGCGAGCCCGGACAGCGCGCCAACGACATGCTGCGGCTCGACCGGCCGACGCTGGATTTCGTGGCACTGGCCAAGGGCATGGGCGTGCCCGGCCGCGCCGTCACCAACGCGGACGAGTTCAACAAGGCGCTGGCCGAGGCCGTCGCCGAGCCCGGACCGCGGCTGATCGAAGTCCAGATGTAGGGCACCGCATCAGGAGCGCCGAGGGCCGGGGGCAAGATGCAGACCGAGCTGAACAAGGTGATCGCGGCACTCCGGGACTTCTACGCACACGAAACATTCCTGTTCGAGAAGGACATCGGCGAGCGTGCCATCACGCACCGCTTCGCCGTGCATCTGGAGAAGCAGTTCTGCGGCTGGTCGGTCGATTGCAACTACGACCGGCTAGGCGAGCGTACGCTGCATCTGCCGCACGGCACCATCATCTCGACCGACGATCATCTGGGCAAGTCGATCTACCCTGACGTCGTGGTGCATCAGCGCGAGATCCCGAACAATTTGCTCACCATGGAGATCCGCAAGGCCAGCAATCACACCGCGCTCGACCACGACCAGCACAAGCTGATGGCGTTGACCGATGCGCATGTCTGGTTCGCCTTTTGGATCGGCGTGCTGCTGGTGCTGGACAAGGACAACGTGACGATCTCGGAAGTCTATGTCAGCGGCGTCCTCGATCAGCCGCTGTCGCGCTGGTTCGCCACGCGGCTGGAGGAGGTCGGCCTCGGGATGGCGCGTTAAGGCGTGTGCCGAATTGTCGCCTTTAATTCAGCTATTCCCTTGAGTCATAGCCCAAGCGCGATCTCGGCCCATTTCAGCATGCGGTCGCTATTGAGGAACGCCAGCACCGCCGGCTCGAGCGACGCGGTGGCGCCCGGTGCGAGCAAAGCCGTCGCGGCCACCATGTCGCAGCGTTGATTGAAGGCGAGTGAGAGCGCGGCCTTGGCGTTCCCCTCGACGCGATATGCCCGGCTGCGGCCGCGCATTGGACCGACAAGGATCTCTCGGCCGGCGGCCGTCGGCGTTGCCTTCCCAATCAGCGCCAGGTCGCCCATCTGCTCGAGGTCGCCGTCATCGGCAATGCCGGTGGCGCAATTGCAAAAGCCGAGCTTGGCGCGAACGTAGAGCTGGACTTCGCCGCCGCAATCCGCGGCCTTGCAGCGGAACGCTTTTCCTTTCCCCCAGGGATCCGCACCGAAAGGCCAGTCGATTTCCGTCCACACTGGGCGAACCTCGCCGGAGGTCGCTGTTGCGCGTGCCGGTTCACCGGATCGCAATATCCAGAGCGCTGTGGCTGAGCAGAACAGTGCGATGGCTGCGCTGGTTGCAACGAGCTTGCTTGTCAGGCGCATGGAAGTTGCCGCGACATCTTTGCTAATTCTGAGCCATCAACTTTCGTGCGGCCGCGAGGTCCTCTCGCGATGAGTCGCCATTTCTCGCGGTTTCGACGACTTTCGCGTAGTACTGGCGGGCCTTCACAGGATCCCCCGCTTTCTCGGCCGCGTGAGCGGCGCCGATCGTCGCGCCAAATCGGTTCGGCTCCTTGCGCATGGTGCTTTCGAACGCGACCAATGCCTCCGTCGCCATGCCGCGTTCGAGCAGCATGGTCCCGTAAAGCTCGCGTGCGGGGGCAAGTGGACCCGGCGTCACGATGGATTTTTCGGTCTTGTCTTCGGCATCGGCGGCAAGGCGCATCGCTTCCAACGCATCCGCCTGCTTCCCCAGGGCGTTGAGCTGCCAGGCTGTAGCGACCTGCCGCTGAATGTCCACGATTTCGGCCCAATAGGCGTCCTTGTCCTGCTGCAGCTTGTCCCGCAACTCCGCCAGCTTGGCGATGTCCGCCGTTGCCGCGTCTGCATTGCCGGAGCGCGCGGCGCCAAGGGCGCGGGCGAAATAGGTGATCGCATCGACATAGGCAAACCGGCTCGGCTCGACCTTCAGCGCGGCGGCGCCCTGCCAATCACCGCGCTCGACCATATAGCGCGCTTGGCTGGCTGCTATCGCGTAGGGACCGGCGCGGACAGCCGGCACATAGCCAGTGGTCGCAATCATGTCCGCGATGACCTCGCTGGCTCGGCTGTCCTGCGCAAGCTGGAGCAGCGCGTAGACCATATAATCGTCGGCATGCAGCTGCTCGCTGGGGTCTTTGCCCTCCTTGGCAGCCTTCGCGGAACGGCTATTGGCGTCGATGGATTCGTTCCAGTAGCCGACGCGCGTGAAGATGTGCGACGGCATATGCAAGGCGTGCGGTGCCGCCGGCGCGATCTCGGAATAACGCTTAGCAGCGTCGAGTCCTTGCTCTGCGATCGCCGGATAGTCATAGAGATGGATCAGGTAATGTGCGACGCCGGGATGCCGCGGCTGGCGCTTGAAGATCGGCTCCAGGATAGCGGCGCCCTTGAGCTGGTTGGCATAGGACTTGTCGTTTGGTGACGCCGTGACGTTCAGCGTAATGGCGTAGGCGATCTGCGCCTCGTCATCATCGGGATAGCGCGCGGCGACGGCTTCGGTTGCCCTGAGATAGGCCTGCGCACGCTGTCCAAACGTCGTCTTTTCGTCGCCCGAATAGAAGGCCAGCAGCGCATCGATATAGTCGCGTTCGCGTTCGCTCTTGGCGCCGAGTGCCTTCGCCTTCTGCAGCGCGGCGAGCCCTCCGGTGAGGTTTTCCTTCGGCGCGGCAAAATGCGGATTGTACAGCAGGCTCAGCGCAATGCCCCAATAGGCGATCGCGCATTCCGGATCGGCCTGCAGCGTCTCCTCGAAAATTTCCTTTGCGGGCCGGTACCAGAACGAGTGCTGATAACGCATCCCGCGATCAAAGCGGCGCTGCGCCACCTCGTTGCAGGAAGTCTGGAAGTGCACCTTGCCAAATTGCTCATCGGCCCCGTCTTCCGCGCGTGCGGCGGGCGTGCCGGAAATCGAGCCTAAGGTAGCGAGGGCGAGAAGAGAGACGGTTCTCAAGGCGAGCGCGCGCATCGGCCCCTCCGTTTCTGTTCAGAATAAATCTGGTCAGATGGCGCCGATAAAACCGAGGGCGCCGAAGTTCGTACTGCTGAGATCGGCAATGGCAATTGCGTTGTTGAAGGATTTCTCCATTCGCGATGCGAGTCAACAGGAAGCGGACGGATTTGCGTTAGGGAAGCACGCCTGCCAGGATCCATCCGCCCGCGCGTCGAGGCGAGTGGGTCACAAGGCCGCTCGCACGACGAGCGGCCTTGCATCATCGACCGTCATCCCCTCAATGCAGCGGATCGCCCTGGCCGAGCGCGTAGGCGACGAGGTCCTTCAGCGCGAAGCTGGAGCCGGTCACCGGCGTCCATTGCGGGTCGAGCGACAGCACGGAGGAATTATCTCCGAACATCATGCCGAGGAAGACTTCGGCGACGATGCGACCGCCCACCGGTCCGAGCTGCGGTGTCTTGACCGTGGCGGGCCCACCAGTCGCGGAGATTGGCACGTCGGTCATGTTTTGCCGCGCCTCGGCCAGGATGTAAGCCCACAGCGGACAGTTGCCGGCGAACGCGCCGTTCGCGATGCTCGCGATCTTGACTTGCGGATCGCCCGTCCCGGGCTCGTCGACGGCCTTGCCGATGATGATCTCGTCGTCGCTCAGCGGCGTCAGGTTCATCGCCCTGGCGACGGCCTGGCCCGACGGCAGTCCGAGCCGCCAGCTGCGCTCGAGATTGCGCAGCGCCAGCGACGCCGGATTGGACGCGACTTCCGGCGGCAGCTTGCGCAGCGGGTCCACCAGCGAGGCATCGATGCGATAGGCAAACTGCAGCCGCCTCTTGTTGTCGGGATTGGTGTCGACGTCCTCGACCCCGTAGGGGCGCGTGTCGAGATCGATGAAGCGGCCCCAGTCCATGGCGCGTCCCGGTCCCATGGCGCGGAAGCCGGTCAGTGCGTTGTGGTCGGGATTGTTGGGATCGGGGAAGATCTGCAGCAGCATGTTGGCCGCGTCGTTCAGCCGGTATCCAGGGCGGATCATGGAGTGCCCGAGCCGGTAGGCCGCGACCGAGAACTCGACCGGCATGAACGGATAGGTCTTCCAATGGTAGTAAGCGAGCTTGCTGCGATCGTAGTGACCCGCGGTCTTCAGCTGGTCCAGCACGCTGGCGTGGACGATGCGCGGCAGGAAGTCGTTCAGCACCACATACTGATAGTGGAATCGAACGCGCTGCTGCACGTCTTCGAACGACAGGCTGTCATTGTCGTCGACCATGCGGTTGTGAAAGCGCAGCATCAAGGCCTGGAATTGCGAGACGATGCTGTTCTCGTCGTTGCGGGGTCGCCGATCAGCGCGCGGCCCTTGAAGCGCGGCAAATCGACCGCATCGGGCACGCCCGCGCCGGTGACCTTTTCGCCGAGGCGGAACTTGATGCCGTCATACATGTAGGGCTGGTCGTTCGGACCGCGGCCGTAGACATTGTCCATGTCGAGCGACGGCGTGCGGAAATCGACGAGACCGTCGGGGTCCTGCTGCTTGGTCAGCGAGCTGACCGGATCGAAGGTGATGTCGTGGTCGATGAACTGGCCGAAATAAGTGTAGAGCGAGGGAATGCCGCTCTCTTCCGCGTCCGGTCCGTCCTTCGGCCCGTCGAAGCCGGCGACCATCTTGTCGGCGAGCGCCGACAGGTTTGCGATCGTGTTGGAATCGTTCGGGCCGAATTTGGCCGGTGCGAGCTTGCGGAACATGCGGCCGAAGCGGCCTTGCGAAAGCGGCGAACGCGTTGCGTTCAGACCGCGCGGAACAATTGCGTGGCGGCTGCTCATTGAAACACCTTCCTGAAAAGTCGAATGGAAAGATCGGGCTAAGGTTTCTCGCGCTGGAGTTTGCAGCCTAGGCGCGATCACGCCTGCCACGAGCGAGATGGATCACAATTGCCCGGTATCGAAATTTTCGGAAGGTGCGCCTTTGGCCCGCAAGCCACGGCTGCGCATCGTGAATTTCTCGGTGCTGATGACGGATAACATTCTCGTCATCGACGGACGCAAGCGGCTTCGCACAGTTTCAATTCGCCGGCACGTCGGCGAAGCGGGTCGTCTTCACGCAAAAATTGTGGCGGCGCGCGCGTCATACGCGCACGCCGCCAATTCGTCAGTAGTCGCGCTGCTGCGAGAACGCGTAGCGCGGGTTGATGCCGCAATAGGACGACGTGCCGGAGGCGGTAGCGAGGCACTGCTGATAGCTGGCGAACTGGCAATTGCCGGGATAGCCCCACGAGCGGCCCTGGATGCAATATCGATCGTTCGCAGGATGTGCCTGGGCTGCCGGGGATGCTACGGCGAGCAGGGCCGCGAGCGATGCGAGAGTGAGGATCGTGCGACGCATGTCAGTCTCCTTCGAGAGCGAGTGGGTGGGAATGTCAGCGAGCCTGGCTCGTCTGTTGCGCAGTCATGCCTGTATTGGTGTCGCCAGAATGCTTTGCGTTCGCGACAAGGCGCATCATGACGCAGCCTGCTGCCGGCAATGTGATCTCGGCCACAGTTCACCATGGGGTTCGAGCCCATCGTGAACGGACTTGCACGCGTCGATCCCGCAGAAATACGCTTGCCTTATTCGGATCAGGTATTTTGGAGGTTCTAATGCAGAAATCATACTTGCTGGCTGCGACAGCAGCGCTGGCGCTTCTCATGCAGACACCGCTCGCGTTGGCGCAGGGCGCACCAGCCGCCGCCGGAACCGCGGCGCCTGCGGCGACAACCGCCGCGCCGGCAGCGACGCCGGCAGCGCCGGGCGCAACCAACGACACCTCCAGCCAGCCGACCGACTCCAAGAAGAGTGCGTCGAAGAAGCCGGCGAAGAAGAAGATGACGCGGCAGCAGGAGATCGATCACTCGGTCGACAGCGGCACGGTGCCCGCGCGCTACCGCAGCTCGGTGCCGAAGCAATACCAACAATACATTCCGTTCGATAAGCAGTGACGGATCGCACGGCAGCGCGGCGTGATCGAGCATCGCCCCGCCAATGCCATCACGTGAAATAGGATCTTGGCCGGACGGAATCCGGCCATACATCCCCAGTGGCGGTCCGCGCGAGCGGTGCTAGAGTAGGTCGAAGCCTGGGGGGAGTAATGAGTGACGACGTGAAGGATGCTGGCCTCGTGGCCATGATCAGCAGCATCCTGGGAGGCAACAGGCGCGCCGCAGAAAGCATTGCGCCGCCGCCGCTCATCGAGGTTCCGCCGCCGACCGCGCCGACGAACGGATTTGAGCTGGTCGAGCCGCCCGCCGCCGATACGCCGCCGGCCAACCTCGAGGGCAAGCCCGAAACAAATTCCGAGAACGCGCCCGATGCGGCGCTGGCCCCCGCGAAGCCAGTCGAGCCGCCAGCGAAGATCGCCACGACACCTGATGGCAAGCAGTTGCTGCCTGCTGAAGCGATCGCCGATCTCGTCCTGGGTGAGTTGCGCAAGCTCGAGAATTTTCCGGCGACCGGCGCCTCCGTCACGGTCTACGGCTACAGGCACTGGAACGCGATGATCACCTTCGCGCCGTTCTCGACCACGTTCCGGGATGCCACGCGGTTCCGGCAGGCCATGCCGGACATCGTTTTCAAGCTGCGCCGTTTCGTCGTACTTGAGATATGATCCGGGATGATCGCCAGCTTCTGCCCGCCGCGATTGCTTGCGGCGCGAAGGCGCGGGCCGTGAGCCCGAACAGTTCGACAGGATTTTCGACTTGAGCGTTGCCTTTACCAAGGAAGAGAGCGCGGAAACCGCCGCCGAGACGCTGTTGCCGGATCGGCCGATCTCGCCGCATCCAAACCTCGTGACGGAAGCAGGCTTGCAGGCATTGCAAAAGCAGCTTCAGGACGCGCGCGAGGCCTATGAAGCCGCGCAAGCCATCGAGGACGTCAACGAAAAGCGCCGGCAGTCGGCGGTGCCCTTGCGTGACGCCCGCTATCTCACCGAACGGCTGCGCACGGCGCAGGTCATTCCCGCCCCGGCCTCGACCGATGTCGTCGCCTTCGGCAGCACGGTGACCTTCAGCCGCGCCGATGGCCGCGTGCAAACCTATCGCATCGTCGGCGAGGACGAAGCCGATCCCAAGGCCGGCACGATCTCATTCGTGGCACCGGTGGCGAAGTCGTTGATGGGGAAGGCGGTCGGGGATGTCGTGGGGTCCGGTGCGCAGGAGATCGAGATTTTGTCGATTGGGTAGGGGGCGTTTATCGATGGTTTCCGCTGTGTCCGCGCAACAAGGCGCGATAGCTGGATGAGGCGGTTTCTATCGGGAGCATTGCCGTTTTACGCGCTGGCCGGGTTGGCCATGTGCATGTACCTCGTCCTGTACAGGACAAACCTCTTCGACCTGAACGCCATCGTCCAGGATGCGACCGGTTCGGCGTGGTTTCCGGCTTTCATATTCGTCTGCGTGCTGCTGGAGGCGGTCTTCCCGTATTTTGGCTATTTCCCCGGAACCGCTCTCATCTTGATGTCCGTGGCGCTCAATCCGAAGCCCGCGGACGTCTCCGTTTTCATCGTGGCATGGCTGGCCATCATCCTGGGCGCCGTCCTGAGTTACGGACAGGCTCGTTTTTTCAGACCGCTGTTGCAGCGAGTTGCCTCAAAGGCGGCACTGAACCGGTGTGAGTCCCTCCTCGACGCCTACGGTCCTTACGCGCGCATTGCGCTGTTCGTTCATCCTAACGCCTGCGCGATGTATTTCACGGCACTCGGACTCCTCGGCCGCAAGCTGACGCGCGAGCTCGCCTATCTCGGCGTGGGTGCAGCAGCCTCCGTGGGCATTCTGTTCGTCGTGGTGACCAGACTTGTGTCGTCCGTAGGCACCACGGACGATGGAGAATTGCAGCTGCTGCTGGCCGCAGCGCTGGTTATTATCGGCACCCTGGTCGGTTTGTACGCAGCCTGGCGACCGGCGCGGGTTGCGTGAAGCTTGATGCGATCGCGCTTCAGGTCCCCGCGATGATGCCATCATGCCGGTGTTTTGCCCGACGAGTCAAATTCTATTTCGGAAAAGTCGCAATCCCGTAACTCATTGATCCGACTGAGGTCGGCTACTGTGCATGGGGTTGTTTTCGCTGTTTTTGATTTGGACGGGTGAAGACAGCCGCCGAGCGTCGGTTATCTTCCGCAGCAAATTATGGTTCAGGAAGGTGAATGGTGGGCGCACAAGGGATCGAACCTTGGACCTCTCCCGTGTGAACCACAACTGGTGGACTGTAGCCAACCTAATCCAGCCATAGTTTTATTGCAAAAGTCCTTGTAAGGTAAGGACTTGTGGCCATATTGGACCATCCGTGGCCTCGGTTGGCCTTACCACATGTTGTATGTCCCTGCTGTGCCCTTCAGAGGATTTCCCTTAGGGCACATTAACTGGGAACGCGAAGGCAATGGCTTGTGGTCCATTTCTTCTAGGATCGCCGCGACCCGTCTCAGGGCGCAAGGAGCGAGAGCACAAACGATGGAAAAGAGTAAAGAATCTCTCAGAGCTGAAGGAACGACGAACTACCTGAGACTCACTGACGCGGCCATCCGTGCGGCGACGCTGCCGCCGGGCAAATCGCAGCACTATCTGCACGACACAGAGCAGCCGGGGCTCGCGATCAGGATGCGCGCGACGGGTGGCAGGACCTGGGTCTTCATGTTCACAAAGCCTGGGACGAAAGGCACCCAACGCAAGACGCTGGGTGCATGGCCCAAATTCAATGAGAAGGCCGCGCGCAGGGCCGCCACCGTCGTCGCTGGGGAGGTGGTCATTGGGATCGATCCCAATGAGGGCAAGCGCGAGGCGAAGCGGCAAGCGCTGGCCGAGCGGCAGTGCACGACACTGGCGACCTTGATCGTTGAAGATGGCCCCTACGAAATGTCCCTGACCGGGCGCCAGGTCGTCAACTGGAAACCGGCTATGTCGGCACTCCGACGCGGTCTGAAAGATCATTTCGACCTCGCCATCGCCGAGCTCACGCGACGGCAAATCATGGCGGCGGTGGACAGGATCGGCAAGACCGGCAAGCGCGGCGCAGCAAAGGACTTGCGCAAGCACACGCACACGTTCCTCGAATGGTGCGTCGGCGAAGGCTACGTCGAGCACAACGTGCTCGCCGGCTATCGCGTGCCCAAGGAGACGCGCGCGCAGCGGGTCGGGCGCCGAACGAAGGGCCGGGCGCTGCCCGACGAGGAGATCATCAAAGTCTGGCACGCATCCGGCAAGCTTGGGACGTTTGGGCTATTGACGCGAATGTGCCTACTTGGCGGCCCGCGCCGCAGCGAGCCAGCCATGATCGAGTGGCAAAATCACGTCATGGATGACCGCATCACTTTCGAGGCAGCATGGACCAAGATGGGCGTTTACCACGACGTGCCGCGTACCCACCTCGTTGACGAGGTGCTTACGGCCGCAAAACATTTCCAGCGTGCGACGTCGGACTATGTCTTCCCGTCACCGAAGACCGGCGGCCAGATATCGGGCTTCACAAACTTGGTCGACCGCCTGGTCAAGGAAGCGGGTGTCGCCAAGTTCACAATGCATGACTTAAGGCGCAGCTTGCGAACCATCATGTCACGCTGCGGCTATGACAACGAAATCCAGCGGTTGTGTGTCGGGCAAAAGCCGCGCGGGATCGATCAGGTCTACAATCACGACGAACAGTGGATCATCCGCAAGATGGCGTTCGAAGCTGCTCATGACTACATCGCGGAGTTGGTCGGCGCTAAACGGGGAGGCAAGGTCGTGCGCCTGCAGCGGACGAATCCGCTCGATCCCATCAAGGCCGAATTGCTTGGCCGTCTTCGCGAGCATTATGCGGCTGCGACGACTTAGTTGTCTCATCGCGTCCGGCCAGATAGTCGCGCACCGCATCAACTCGGTAAAGCGGGCGGCCATCGATGTAGCGCCATTTCAGCGGGTGGTTCGGATTGCGCCGCCATAGCTCCAGGGCTCCAGGCGTGCGCCGGATCACGGCGGCCGTTTCTAATGCCGTTAAGTTTGAGCTGCCCGGCAGCGAATCGATATCGAACGTCGCGGGCGGCGGCATGCCGCGATTCTTCCGAGGTCGCTTCATGGTGCGGAGCGTCTCCTTCAAGTGGCCCATCGTCAACTCTCACGATTGAAGCGAGCGAGGCTCTTGTGTATTTGCCTGGTCGCTTCTTGGGCGGGGACGTCAAGAGAATCAACGCAGTCGTCGAACTTTCCCTGTCGAGTGCCGCCGATTTGACCATCATGCTCCGGTTGATGTTGCATAGGAACACGTTAATTGCGCGTCGTAGGATTGGATATCAACGCGAATAGAAGAAAAGTTGCTGGTACTAGCCGAGACCACTCCGCTCGCATTGCGGCCCTGCGAGTGGCCACGTCAGCGGCCCGGTCACGCCCGCAGGCTATTGGCCGTCGTGGGAAGCATGTCGAAGAATGAAAAACGAATTGATAGGTAGTTCGACGCTTCGTAGCTACATCGAGGCGGGCCGGCGGACATCGGAATTGATTTGGCAATACGGACTTGCTTGGCGCCAAAGGCGCCTCACGGAAACGACTCGGCACGACGCCACTAGGACGGCGCGTCATGGAAGAACTTCGATGATCCATCTACCGACCGCTTTCAACTGGCGTTCCATAAAAGCGACGCACCGCGTTCCAGGATCCGGTTCGTTCGCTGGCGGCCATTCCTATGCGCCCAATGCACGCGAGCGCCATGGGAATCTGTGTCAACCTGGCGATAAGATCTGGCTCCTTCATCGCGTCAGGCGCATTAGCCCCAAGGGCCATTCTGGCAGCAGGGTCAACAGTTCAGACGACATTGCCGCTGGAATAAGATATGTTTAAGCATCATTGTCGATAAAGAAGATCTGTTTACGTTTCGCTTGACTGCGATGTGTGATCTGTTTACATATCATTTCGGTATTAATGATCCGAGAACATATCATGGCTTCGGCTCCAAACCCGCTGCTCGAGGAACTTGGCCTACACTTTCGCAGAGCGCGAAGGGCTGCTGGCCTCTCCCAGGAGCAAGTCGCCCTCCGGGCGAACATTAGCAGGCCCCGCTATCGCGACATTGAAACGGGTGCCGCTGCAGCGCGCGCAACGACACTCGTCAACGTTGCTCGCGCCCTTGGCATGGAAATGATGCTGATTCCGCAAGCGATGGTACCGGCTATTCAATCAATGCTGCAGCCAGCTACGGGCGATGATGACCATCCTGCGTTCACGTCAGATGTTGAGGAGGAGCATGAATAAGCCTGTCCTCGCGGCTGAACGTATCCAATCGCTCGACATCTCATTAAACGATCTTGCCGTCGGCACGCTCGTGCGAACGCCGGGCGACTACAGCGCATTCAATCTCTTGCCCGCGTATCGGAGCTTGAACGACCCTCCGATCTTCAGCCTGTCGCTTCGCTCGGCGGATGGCAGCCTCCGCCGGGATCCCAAACCCATACGCGGCGCGCTGCCGCCGTTCTTCGCGAACTTGCTGCCCGAAGAGAAACTGCGCGAAGCAATGGAAAAGCACCACGCAGCGTCAGTAAGACCTGGAAACGACTTCGATCTCTTGGCAGCACTGGGGACAAATCTACCGGGAGCGGTACGAGCGTTGCCGAGCGACGGCGTTCCCGTTCCGGCCGGGCCAGAATCAGAAGGCAAGAAGAAGGCGCGCTTTTCGCTCGCCGGTGTCCAGATGAAGCTCTCCGTCATCAAAAATACCGGAAAAGGGGGGATCACGCTCGCCGTCGACGATGAGCAAGGGCAGTACATCGCGAAATTTCCCTCCCTCACCCACATTGGGCTTTCGGAAAACGAATTCGCGATCCTAGCCTTAGCGGAAGCGCTAGGGATGGAAGTGCCTGCACGTGAGCTCGTCGAAAAGACGGATTTCGCCGGCATTCCGGAAGAGCTTAACACCATGTCCACGGGCAAAGTGCTTCTTGTCCGTCGCTTCGATCGCGGTGCCGATGCAGCGCGCGTGCATATGGAGGACTTTGCACAGGTCTTCGGCCGCTATCCCTCCGAGAAATATACCGGTGCGGCGTATCACAATATCGCGGCCGCGCTGAACAGCGGTGTCTCGTTCGATTCCGCGATCGAATTTGTCCGTCGTCTTGCGCTCTCCGCGATCACGGGCAATGGCGACATGCATCTCAAGAATTGGTCGTTACTGTATCCTGGAGAGGGACGGAGGCCTACGTTGGCGCCAATCTACGACGTGCTCTCAACAGTTTCCTATATCCCGAAAGATGGTCTAGCATTGAGCCTTGCGGGCGAAAAGTCATTCAAGCCCCTGACTCCAGAGCGCTGGCGCAATTTCGCGAACCGCAGCCGTCTTCCAGAGGGGGCAGTGGTGACGGCTGTAGCTGAGACCGCGGCGGCCGTGCGCGACAAGTGGTCAGTTCTTCCAGAACGCGACGTCGTGCCTGGGCAGGTTCTCGAACGGATCGATGCACATATCGACGAAATGGTATCCATCCTTGACCCTTAGGCGCGGCACTGATTGCAGCGCCACCTGGGCTGATCAAGAAGCAAGAATAGTAGGAGGATTTCTGGATGCGAAACAATTCAGCATCACATGGATTGTGGGCTCTCACCGCGCCATCGGCGCCAGACACTGTTCCCCTCGCCAGTGACACCGCAGCGGATGTGATCGTGATTGGCGCTGGATATACCGGGCTGTCGTCTGCACTTCATCTCGCCGAAGGAGGGGCGCGCGTCGCGGTGTTGGAGGCGTCCGAAATTGGGTTCGGCGGTTCGGGCCGGAACGTCGGTCTGGTTAACGCGGGCATGTGGGTGATGCCTGACACCCTTCCGGATACGCTCGGCGCCCCCTTCGGCGAACGGTTGATTGAACAACTCGGCCGTGGACCGCAAAAGGTGTTCGACCTCATCCAAAAGCATGGCATCGAATGTGAAGTGGAACGTGCCGGTACCCTGCATTGTGCCGTCGGACGTAAGGGCTTGCAAGAGATCGAGGCCCGCGCCGAACAGTGGCAGAAGCGTGGCGCCCCTGTCGTAGTGCTAAATGCAGAGGAGACACGCAGGAAAGTGGGCGGTGGCGAATACAGCGGGGCGCTGCTCGATAAGCGCGCCGGGACGATACAGCCGCTGGCCTATGTGCACGGTCTAGCGAGAGCCGCGCTTGCAGCGGGCGCCAGGATATTCACACAGAGCGAGGCTGTTACTGCGCAACACAACGGCCTGCGCTGGAGGATTAGCACAGAAAGCGGATCGGTAGATGCGGAATGGGTGATCGTTGCGACGGATGCCTATGGTAAAGGACTTTGGTCGCAGGTACGGCAGGAGCAGATCCATCTGCCCTACTTCAACTTTGCTACAGGTTCTCTGCCGGATGGTCTGAGGAAGTCGATCCTGCCTGAACGGCAGGGAGCGTGGGACACTCGAGAGGTCCTCTCTTCATTTCGCTTGGATCGCTCCGGGCGCCTCGTGTTTGGCAGTGTTGGTGCCCTTGAGGGTATTGGCGCATCCGTTCACCGGGCATGGGCTCAGAGATCGTTGCGCAAGCTGTTTCCGGGACTTCAGGATGTCGAGTTTGAAACCGGCTGGTTCGGCATGATTGGAATGACCTCGAACAACCTGCCGCGCTTTCACGAGCTCGACCGCAACGTCGTTGCTTTCAGCGGTTATAACGGTCGCGGCATCGCACCTGGCACAGTCTTTGGCAGTGTGTTGGCTTCGTACGTTCTGGGGCAGATCGCGGAGAACGATCTTCCGCTGCCGGTCACTGCCGTTGAACGGCAACGCTTTCGTGCCGCGCGGGAAGCCTTCTACATCGCGGGGTCCCAACTTGTTCACCTAATGGAGACCCGGTTCTGATTACCCAAGCGAGTTCGCCAAGTATGGGACTGTCATCGGCATGCTCATGACTCAACTTCGCGCTCTGACGGCCATTGACCTCGATCTGTTGCTACGAGGCGAGCGATTTTTGTGTTCTGTACGTTCGGTCGAGCTTCACACGGAATTCTAAACGCTGGCGACGGCCTCTCTTTGGCGGCGGTATAGACCGTGCTGTCATCGGAGCGACGGGTGCTAAACTCGTCCGAACTTCGCATAAAACGAGGAAATCATGTCGCGTTATTTCTCCGTCCCAGAGGTAGATGCCGGCCTCAACTATCCGAGGTTGATGGATGCCTTAAGCGGCGCGGCGGAGAAGCGATGCCGGTGCGGCAGAGCTATAATGTTGGTACCGCTGCAAGCCCAGGTCGTCTCCTGACAATGCCGGCTTGGGAGCGGGGCAAGGCACTCGGCGCGAAGCTGGTGACCGTGTTTCCGAAGCGCGGGGCATGCGGTCTCCCGCCTTTTCCTCGCTTTACATGCTGTTCGACGGCAACCGGTCGGCCGCGCGCAATGATCGATGGCGAAACACTCACTAATCGGCGTAGGGCCGCCGCCTCCGCGCTCGCATGACGACATCTCTCACGCCCCGACAGCCGCACGCTGCTGCTGATTGTAACCGGCCGGCTCGCCTCCTATTTGGCCGTTGCCCATCGCGCAGTTAGGCCGATTGAAGCCGTGCTGGTCTCGGGGCGCAATGCGCAACGTGTCTAAGCTCGCGGACACACTTGAGCATCAGGTCTCAAGGCCAAACCGGCTGCTGATCAGACGGACGCTCTCTCGTTGGCGGACATCGTTAGCTGCGCCACCACGTCACGTGAGCCGCTGATCGTAGGTCAGCACCTCAGGCCAGGAACACATCTCGATCTCGTCGGCGCATTCACACCAGAAATGCGTGAGACCGACGACGATGCTGTTTGCCGCAGCCGCGTGTTCGTAGATACTATGCGTGCCCTCAAAGAAGCCGGTGATCTGCTCCAGCCGATTGCGGGTGGCCGGTGGGACGCCTCAATGATTTGTGGGGATCTTCATGAGTTAACCAATGGTTTGAAGTCTGGCCGCCTTTCGCAGCAAGAGATCACTCTCTTCAAGTCTGTTGGGGCCGCAACCGAAGATCTTGTGGCTGCGAATCTTCTTGCCTGAGAAATACAATGGTTTTGAAAAAACACGAGATCGCGTATTGACACTGATGTGCGCCTTCAGGCGAGGTTGCCGACTCTGAAGTGTTTCGCCGAAGTCAGATCGAGGCATGTAAGCGAAGAATGCTGACACCCTAGGCGAATCACTGTTGACGCGTCACGTAGCTGATAGCGCGAATGATCCTGTACGCAGATTTTCTGCGGATACCTTGCCTGAGCTGCCAGTCTTGATCTCTAACCTGATCAAGGCCCCCTCTGCAAGATCGGTATAGCCGGCCTTCTCGACCGCCCTGTGTGCACGAAAACGTCGGCTCCGCCATTAATCCAGCTTGATAAAACTATAGCCTGGTCGCGTTAAACCACTTTGCGATGCCAGTCGTCACTAAGTATCTCTAATTCCAAATGAGGGCGATCTACCTAATGCTAGAGAGGGATCAAGTCCGTACTCGTTGCCAACGTGCGATCTTGTCGCCGCGCAACATGAACCGGCAATAGCAAGCAGCTTCGCGGAACGGTTAGACCGAGCGCGCCCTTGGCTACTTCCGGCGGCGAAGCCTGCGAATCGCGCTGCGTGAGAATTCTAGGTATCGAGAGCTGAAAATTCACGTCGTCAACCAAACTCAGGCAACGCGACCGCCGCAGATGTTAGCGGCATCTGCCGGAGCCCGCGCTCGGCTTCAAAACAAGGACCTGAAAAGTAACGGTAGTGCACGGATCGTCCCGCGATTCGGACGCAAATTCAGAATGTCCTTTCGGATTTCGGGAGAGGCCCTTTGATGTTTTTCCCGGGCCGTTCGGCACGACTTGCCGGCTGTCCAGCATCGAAGCTGATCCTGGACAGGCCAGTGCTCCACGAAGGCGAGCCCACATTTCCCGAAGAGACGCAGCCAAAAACTCGCGAGAGTGAGTTTCCAATCAAAGGTCACGACAGAGCAAGAAGATTGAAAACTACCATACGCGCGTGAATGTATCGGCACCCTTCAACTTGCCGGGCTTGCCGTTCTTGTCAACGTAGAACAGCGTCCATGAGGTCGGCATTTGAGACCCGTTGAGCTTTCCAACCCACCGGGTGAAGGAATTGCACTGGGCAAAGGTAACAACAAAATACAAGCCAGCAGGGCTAACGGCTCCCGATGCAGGATATGGAATGCCCTGGCACGCAAACCCTTGAGCATGGTTTGTGAAAGTCCCTTGTATTGCCCCGCTATTGGCGGACCAAACAAAAAGTTCTGAACCTCGTTCATTCTTCCAGTACGAGGGGGCAGGAAGCCCCTGTGCGATGGCCTCGGCGGAAAGGAAGAAGGAATGGGCGAGCAGCAAGAGTCCCAGAAGTCTCTTCATATTTAAGCCCCAAAAGAGGTCACTTAAAGGTCGCAACGTGGATCATCTAGCGTGATACAACTTGAGGTCATATTCACTGCCATTATCTCGCGTTCGGCATAGGAATGCGGCGCATATACCCGAAATCACGCTGGATCGCGGCGTAGCCGACCCTGTCGAGCCCTCGGCGCTTCTCATCCTCGAATCGGTTCGCCTGGGCGGCCGAGCGCCGAGCCGGTGCTCGGTTATTTTGATGTGCCACGCCTGTGGTCGTCGGAGGAGATGCGGAGAGTAGAGGTCATTGTCCACGAGCTGTATCGGATCGGGCAATCCGCGCCAGGACTCCGACGCGATCGAATGAGCTGCGCCGGGCAATGGGGAACCCACGGCCGTCGACAGCGCGGGCGGACCCAGGCCGATCGAGCAGAAAGACGGCGCCTAACAAGGACAAACGCTGCTAATCGCCATGGTTGCAATGGTAAAGTTCCCACTGACTGGGGGCAACATGGTTAAGGCATTTCGCAATACGGTCATGGCACTTACTTTTGTGGGAGTTGCCGGCTGCAACATGTTTTGGAATTTCATGAATGACTATATGGTCTGCGGCCTTGCGCTGGCGGCTTCAGTGACAACCGGCTTTTGCGTTGAGCGCATCTTCATCGAGCGGTCCCGTCGGGAGATGATCCGCCTCTACGGCGCGGACTGGCATTCGGCGGAGAACCGACAGCTCGACTCATGAACGTAACCCGTCGCCCGCCGTCATTTTCATCATCCAATTGTTCGCATTCGACCCGAGGAGCCTGGCCCGATGATTAAACCGGTCCATCCATTCCGGTTCGCTCGCATCGAGCGCCTGCGAGAGCTGCTTGAACGAGACTACCGAATGGCAGTTGACCCGAATACGGGCGTGAGCACCACGAAGCTGGTGAGACCCGATCCGCAGCTGCTTGATGCAGGTTTGGTGCTCGATCGTGATCCAGAAGGGTGCGAGCTGGGTCCTTGGTTGAGAGCCTGCGAGCGCTACGGCACGCAACCGGTCGATACGCCCGAGTAGCATCACGATCTGGAAGGGCGACCACCACAAGCTGGTAGGGGGCGATTGGACGCGCCCGTGCATCCACCACCCCGCATCGCCAAGAGCGGACTTTTGGATTCCATACGCAACAGAATGTTGCGGTTGAATCGAGGTGGATTTGTATGCCGGCTGGCAAGGCTCACGTCGCGAGCCCACGACACTCCAGAGCGTCTTCGCCTATCCGCCGCTGGCGCACCGTATCAGCTCTCGTTTTGAATGCAACGCTGGCTCGGCCAGACGTGAGTTTGTGCGTGCGTTCGAGGCCTATCGGTCGCGAAACCTTCACGTCCTTGTCAGCTACAGTGACACGATTCATTCCGATCGCAGATCTCGCGAAGCTTAATGAGAAAGTTCTCGCGGATGATACGGTTTTATCTGAGCGCATTCCACGTCATTCCCAAGGAGCGAGATTGGGCATTTCGGCTAGTCAGGGGCAAGTGATTGAATTTGTGCTCGTTGCGCGACCGTAGAGCTTCACTGGATTGTCCGGTCTCACAACCTCATTTGCTCAGCGGGGGTCATTCCTGGCCAAATGAGCCGCTTCTCGTAGAAGATCACTGCATATCCGTGCAACATCCCTTCCCTGCGGCGAACATAGCCAGCGCTCTCATAAAGTCTTTGGGCCCCTACTTGGATCGTTGTTGTATCGAGCATTATCCACTTGAAACCGAGAGCAACAGCTCGCGACTCCAATTCACGAAGAACCCTCCTTCCAAACCCTCGTCGCTGAAAGACGGGGTCGACCCGCATACGTTTTAGTTCTGCGACATCATCATCAAAAGGTTTCAGCCCACCCATGGCAGCGAACCGGGGACCAATATGCGCAACTACGAAGTCACCGCCCGAGGCGATGTATACTTCCCCGATATTGCGTAAATCATCCTCCCAAGCCCCTTCCGGGCCACACACACCAACATCCTGCGATGCGCTTCTGTGCAGATGCCATGCATCATCGCTATCCCCGGACTCGAACCGACGAAGGATCAGTTCGTCTTGAGACATCGACTATTACCTCTCGACCGGTGGCGGACGCCTGCGCCTTTGTTTTTAGCCACGCAGAGACCACCGTCGGCTTACGGGCGCGCCTCTGTCAACAGCCGCTGAGAAAGGACAGCCTCAACACTTTCCGATACCTCAACTCCGACAACTGGACGACCCGGCTCAACCGTATATTTTAAGGCCGTACTACGATGCATCCGGGTAAACCGATCCAGTGCACAAACACAGGACGTGCGCAGCGTTCCGATTTCGCCGCCGTGATGCTCCACGACTGGCGAAATGGTCGCAACCCTGGGAAAGTCCGCTTTCCCCTTTAGCCAACCTGGCTTGAGCGGTGCACTCCCTTTGCCTGACGACAGCCAGCGGAATACCTCGTGAATGCATCTCTGCGGATAATATTCGGACAGCCGGTACAGATCCCTATAAAATTGCGGTTTGTGGTGGAAGAGTTCTTCACCGACCAGTAGCACCGAGACCGCCACGATACGGGCCGAGAAGCGGCCGCTTGGACCAAGCGTATTCTTATAAGGATTCTTTCCGTAAAACACACGAAATTGGCCAAATAAGTCCGGCGACATATGTTCATAAAAGCGCGTCAGAACATTGTTTGCTGACTCAAGGCGCTCCAGGCATGTCGCAAGACATTGCCCCGCATCCACGTCGGCCACATCACGCAACTTGAGCAGAGCGTCCATTGCTGACTGCAATTCGCTCTCGATGATCTGGTGGCCCAAGCAAAAATCTCGCTCCTCGACGCCGGCCGCGCCGAGGCAGTATACGCGTGGATCGTTCTGCAGCGGATTCGTAAGGATCATATCTTCATAGGAGAGGACCTCAATGCCAGGCCGCCGTTGACAAGTCGAGCGCGCAAGGCGGATCAGTACATCTCCCACCGTCAGCTCGGCGTCCACGGGATGAAGGCCGGCAAACGCAGACATCTGATAAGCACAATTTACGAGATATTGGATGTCTGTCTTAGCGATCTCGAATTCCGACTGCGGCAGACTTAGCAGCTGCGCTTCATAGTCCGCCTCCGCAATCATCGCGTTGATATTACGCCCAAGAGCCTTAACCGCTTCATCTGGTCGTTCACTGCATTTGATCTCCGCAATGCAGTGCGGCAGTTGATCGGCGACAAAATTGCTGACAAGCCCAAGCGGGCGTTCTCGGTGCCGGCGATCAATGCTATCGGACAGATGCGAAAATATGTCCTCCGCCTGGGAGGGCGAGCCTTGCGGGGTGGAAACGGAAAAAGGAGCGACCATAAATGAGCGCGCACGCGACTTCATCGAAACGCAACTTGCATTTCGGCACTTGACCCGTATCGTGCGGCCGGTGAGTAATCGTGCTTTTCGAGCAGATCAGTTCGTTTGTCTATTATCCTACTGTCGTTGTACGCGACCCGCTCGAGTATATTGTTCGAGAAAAATAGCAGCGATACGGCGCCCGAATTGATAGTGCCGGCGGCAGTTAGCGAAAGCAGGCCGTTCGAAATGCAGATGAGTCCTGCCTCATTCAAGAGTTCAAGCTCGCGGCCAAAGCATTTCTCAATGGAAACCCCAAACTCCCGCTCGAAGCGGGAGAGCAACACCCCACTGCTACGCAGGGCAAACATTACCGTTCTGCGCATGAGATCATCTTGCGACAGGACAACACCCTTCCACACAGGCTTCTCGCCCGCCTCAACCCTATATAGGTAGCGATCTAAATCTGCCTCGTTATAGAACTGGCACTGGCTCATGTAACCAAACCCGGCAACCCCAAACGGGACCAGATTATTGTCGTTCCAGGAATCGTATTTGCGGCTCTGTTGAATTGAGTGCGGCTGCGACTGCTTACTCCAATAGAAAATCGGCCCATGGCGATAGCCGAGTTTCGTGAGGATGTGCTCGGCCATAAAATGCATGATAATGCGCTCCTTAGCCCCGGCAAATTGATATCGTCCCCTAGCCAAATGGCGGGCTACGGGGTCTGTAGATTTAAACATCAATGGGAATACATTGAACTTCTCTATTCCCATATCCAGTAAGCCGATAAGTGAGTCGTACCAGCTCCGGAGCGTTTGCTGCGGCAACCCATACATGAGATCAAGCGACAGATTCTGAACGCCCATCTCATTCAGTAACTTTACTAGTTGTACTACCTCGTCCACGTGGTGCCCGCGGTTCAATATGCGTAAAATGCTCGGATCTAGACTCTGAACGCCCAATACGAAGCGGTTTACGCCGGCTCTAAGCAGTGTGGATATGCGATCTGCAGCGTCCGCTTGCTTTGCAAGAGAGGGATGCAATTCGAAACTCACTTCCGACTTAGACAAGTCAAAGCGCCGGCTAATCATGCCAAATAGCGTTTCGAGTTGACGGTTGGTTAAGAACGAGGGAGTGCCGCCTCCAAAAAAAGCAGTCTCAACAGCTCTGCCACCGAGCGCTGCGTCCGACCAACTCATCTCTTTATCTAAAGCCGCCAGATAGCGCTCCACTCGCCCGGAAGATGGATTGATTTCCTTGGCGAAGTGGCAAAAGGTACAATACTGATCACAGAAGGGGATGTGAAAATAGAGATCAATTGACGACGAAACCTGAAGCAACAACTTTTCGGCATTCAGGTCGCCCATTGCCTTGAGAGGCGGATATGTGCCGACAAGATAATCGTTGTGCATGTCAAGGTGCAAATTCCGTGACCTCAACATGTCAAGGTTAATGTCGTACGAGCGGTCGATCGCGAATTCCAAGGCCTCGGAATAGGACGGCGCACGCATTTTTTTAAACTCCTCTAGCTTTCTTGTGAAGGCAAGGCCCGATGGCAGCTTCGTTGCTCGTGTCACATCGCGCTCTTAAGCTCGGGCTCGATACTGAAGTCGTGCAATTCGATCAGACGCGGATTTGTCGGCTCCTACTCGACGCAACCACCGTAGAGCAGACCGAGTGTCGCCATCCGCTCGGGGACACGCGGGATGATTATGGTTCGGCGAGGAAGACAGATGCCGTGGCCGAATGTCCTTCGGGCGTTGCGAAACGGCACCGAGAAAGACTTCAGGGGCTGAGGAGTGCGAATACTGCTGGAGAAAATGGTGCTCCACCTTCGAGTGTGACCCGCGCCGGGTCGGGCGCCGAGCTCGATCTGCTCCAGCGTGCCATTGAACAACTTCTGTCCGCTCCCCTCTTCGACAGGAAGCGGCCATTGCTCGAGACCAAGCTTGATTTGGTTTCCTCCCGGTCCGACGCCAACATTCGCATGCCGCTGCATGCATTCGACACAGAGCCGCCCAAACGTGTCACACTGGTTCGGATTTGCTCGGGAGTAAGCGCGCTCAATGCTAGTCGTGTCTGGTGGTCTTGAGAGTTACCCGACGCGAAGAACGACAGCGGCACCCGCGAGGGACGCGGCAAAGCTTTAGGCGGGACCGCACTCAATAGCGCAGGTCCAAGGCATTGAGTCGAGCAAGTTTCATTTGAACTCCTGGGCCGGCGAATGCGAGATCGTCATGGTCGTGCGGATCCATTTACGGTGTCCCAGCAATACACGTGCCACTAAAGACATTTGCGAGCCTGGCTTGAAGAGGGCAAAACCATGTGCTTCGTGTCCACCGACGGAATACTCGCGCCTCAGTGTCTGGTCCCGGACATTAACGTCTTCAGCCGGACACGGCTGAACACGACAACGCGGAATGTTGAATGACGTTGGCGGCCTCTCATGCCGAACTCGAACATCTGCTCCAACGGCCACCTTACGACCGAATCGCCCGGCTCATGAAGGCAGCGTCCCGGCACGTGACGGATATGCAAATGAACTCGTCGCTTTCTTGCGGCGCGGTGGCCACGGAGCGACTTCGATCTATTGGCGGCGCTCGGCGCGGACTTGCCAGGCGCGGTGCGTGTCGTACCGAGCGACGAGCTCGGGCGCAGAGCATCGGCGCGGCCGACTCTTCGGTCAAGGTACCGTGGATCATTCTGCCCGGTTTCATCGATCTCCATGACCATCTCACCTGGAATATCCAGCCGCGATGGCTGACCGGCCGGAATTTAACAATTGCTAAGAATGGTAGGATTCGCGGAATAGGACTGCTTGCTGAACAATCCGCACTGCCGGGCAATCCCGACTTTTTCCTGCGAAGCGGAGATGTACGCGGAGATCAAGGCGCTTGCCAGTGGGGCGACCTCGGTCCTCGGGGATTGCTGAGCAGCGATAAGAGCTCTGCAAACCATCCGTGCGTGCGGGACTTGCCCGAAATCTGGATAGGGGGTGCCGGCTTCTCGCAAAGCAACCGGTCTCCGACCGGCCTTGCGCCGGGCAGCCTCAACCTGCACGCACCAAACCCATTGGCACTTGCTGCGGAACGCGCCTCTGTGCAAGACAATTCGTCCCAGAACGGCAGTAAGGAAACCGCACTGTGACAGCTTCTCTTGATGGCGAAATTCGCGACGGCGGCCATCATATGCAGGTCCGCGTCTATTTCGAAGATACTGACTCCGGTCAGATTGTTTATCACGCAAATTTTTTGCGCTTCATGGAACGCGGTAGAACGAACTACTTGCGCCTGCTCGGAACCACTCAGCAAGCGCTACTCAGAGAAGCCAAGAAAGATGCGCCCGGCTTTGCCTTCGTTGTCCGCTCCATGACGATCGATTTTCTAAAACCGGCGGTCTTGGATGACCTGCTTGACGTCGTCACAGTCCCGCAAGAGGTGAGGGGAGCGTCGATTGCGTTGCTGCAGGAATGCAGGCGCGGAGACGATCTCCTAGTCACGGCGCGTGTACGCGTGGCGTTTATTTCAGCCGGAAAGGCGCAGCGCATCCCGAAGTCGCTGCGGCTCGCTATGGAAGGGCTTCGATAGATCTGCCGCTTAGTTCAAGCTTTTGGCTTCCAGCGCCCCACTGAAATCAAGTCATTAAGCTTCTGTTGCGACCTAGTCAAACCAGTGTTCGGCCAAATTGTGTATCACTCGAACTTTTTGCGCTTCATGGAACGCAGCAGGACGAATTACTTGCGCCTGCTCGGAACCAGTCAGCACGCGCTGCTCCAAGAAGCGCAGAACGATGCGCCGGGCCTTTACCTTTGTCGTCCGGTTGATGACAATCGATTTTCTAAAGCCGGCGGTCTTGGACGACGAGCTTGACGTCGTTACTCTCCCGCAAGAGGTGAGAGGCGCGTCAATTACCTTAACGCAGGAATGCAGGCGCGCAGAGGATATCTTGGTCACGGCGCGTAGCGCGGAGGCGCGCGCCATGCCGTTCCGGTCTCCACAATCGCCTCCGACCGGAATCGAACCCTGCTCTGACTCGAAATCACGGCCGAGATCGACCTATCGTAATGTCGCGAGGTCAAAGGAGGGTCTTGTCATGCGTATCGGCGAACGATCCGCACCTAGTAAGGACGCCCGATTGCTTGCTTTTGAGCGTGCCGGCTTATTCAGCCTCGTGGCACATCCGAACCCATGGCGTGGGCCCAACTCGCAATAGCTCTGTCCCGTTCAGTCGGCCGAGCAATAAGTCGGTGGATGAGGCGGGCGAACGATTTCGGGCGACGTCACATTCTTAACCGCGTCCTTGCCGCGAGCGGAAGGTGCGCTTGCCAAAAAGGTGTTGGCCAGCGGTGTGCGGCTGCTTGGTAAATCGAAAAAAGCTGCCGCACAGAATGGTGCCATGTTTCAGCAGTCCATACGGCGAAGGCCTCCATAGCGACGCAATCGCCGAGGAGTTGGCGGCCGATTGCCTCTGCACCGTCCACCGCCGATGCTAACGCGTTCGCAAGGCCTTGAGATGCGATCGGATCGAAGCTTGCGGCGGCGTCGCCGATTGCCAGCCAACCCTCACCGGCAGGATGATCGAGCAGCGACGGCGAGGCGTCGACGCTCTTCACATGGCCGCTACGAACCAGTTCCCTTGTCCAGCGAGGAAGCGAGTTTGTGTCGTCAAGCGCAGCGAGAAGGGCTGACCGCGCGGCGTCGCTTCGGGCGCTGGCGGGATCACCGGTGAACAGGGCGCAGGTAAGCGTCCGCCCCGGGCCGCACACCGCGTACCACCATCCGACCCCAGTGGCTTCGACGGTCAGTGACGGCGGTTCGCTCTGCCTTTCTGTGTCGGGCGCGGACTGGACGTGAACGGCGAGGAGGCGAAAGAGACTCTTGCGTTTCGCACCGAGCCGGCGAGCTAATGTCGACGTAGGCCCGCTTGCATCGACCACGAACGCCGCACGCAGGGAAGCTAGACCATTCCTCGAACGGCTCTGCACAGACCAATAGCGATTGCGGCGGCTTAGACCGCGAACGTGATGGCCGGGAAACACATGGGCGCCGGCCCTCATGGCTCGGCTCACGAGCAATTGTTCGAGGGCGCCGCGGTCGATCACCCAAGCGCGCCCGCCCGGGTGACCGAGAAAATGCTCGCGGTTCGGCCGAGCCATCGACCATGCGCGATCGATGCATGCGAGGGGACATGCCAGATTGCCATTCGCTTCGATAAGGTCGAGGAGACCGAGATGAGACAGAATAGGAATGGCGTTCGGCGTCAGTACCTCGCCGGGCTTGCCCTTAGGCTGCAGTTCTTTCTCCAGGAGTGCGACGAGCAGACCCCGCTCCGCCAGAGCCGCGGCGGCGACTGCTCCCGCCGGGCCCGCGCCGACCACGAGAACGTCCCAGACGCGGTCGTCGTCCACGCCGTTCACACCTCACCCTGACGGAACTGATGGCGCGGCGGCGTGATCGGTTCGGGCGGCGCTTCGAGGCCCGCTTGGGACGGAGTCGGCTCCGGTGTCCGCTCCCGCAGCGACTCGATCCGGGCAATCAAGGCAATTTTTTCGTCGGTGCCGGCATTCGCGCAATCGCGGCCAGTCTCCACGTGGACTGTTTCGGGGAAGCCAACGTCGCGCAGCGCCTGCGGCGTTTGGCGTGGTTCGACCATCCCGAGCGTTGCCCACAGCTGAACCATCTTGTCAATGCGCTCGTAATAGGTGCGGCCGCGCACGTCGCGCAGCCAGTCCTCCCGCAGCAACGCGTGCTTGAGACGTTGCAGCTTTGGGTCATCAAACGGATCGGTGATGTTAGCGCTTGCTCGCTCGAAAGCGGCGGAGCTCAGCACTTGGTCGGGCACGCGCGCGCCCCAGAAGCTCGGGAATGACAAATAAGTGCTTGGGGAGTAATCGGCGCTGGAGTTGCACGATGCTTCGTCCGTCTGCCAGGGCAGGCCGAGCCAGCGCGTGAGCGCACCGGGGCCCGCGGCTGTGATCGGGCCTGCGGGTCCGAGGCATGTGTCCCGCGTCAGTTGTGAACCGAAATCCTGGCGCACAGCTTCGCCCTCGGGCAAAAGGTTCAATCTGTACAGCAGGCGATCGTCGCGTTGGGCCGCGTGATGCAACGCCCACAGCTCAGGCCGCCGCATCGGCCATGTAAGCTCGATGCCTGGGTGGAACGGTCCGCCGAGGCACTCGGTCAGGCCCGCGCGCATCAGCTGAGATACTTGCGCATCGGCGGAGAGGGCCGCGAAGTCCGGTAGCGACGGTGGTCCGTGCCAATCGGACACAAACGTGCCCGCGGCCCACCGATCGAGGTGTGCGAACATCGTAGGCGTGACCGACAGAAAGGTCAGATCGACGTCGCGGGCCTCACCAAAAAGGTCCCCGTATATGTAGGGTATCTGCCGTTGCGAGCCGGGGCCGGGAGATATCGGGCGGAACAAGGCAAATACCTGTTGGCGCCATGACTTGTTCTCGGGACTGGCGTCGGCCAAGCGTGAGATCACCGAGACGGCCCGCGCATCGAGCGGCGACCCCACGCCGTGCGCGACAAGGAATCCGTGATTGATCCACTGCAGCGCGGTTAGACGGTCGAAGATCGGCCAAATGTCGTGCGAGAAACTTGTCGTCGTCGGTCGGGCGAGCCAGCCGGCTGCCATGAACGCCTCCCCGGACGGTGTCGTCCATCGTCACGAGACCGTTAAGGCCGGGCGCGAAATTGGGCGGCGTGACGACCACATAACCGGGATCAGCTTCGAATTCCGTGGTGCCCACGGTTATTCGCGCGCGCACCGGCCCGTCGCATGTGTCGTCATACCAACGATCGTTGTTGGCGAAGGTGACGGGGCGCATACTGGTGTAGAACGGCGCCGACTTGCCAAAACCGCCCAAGAAAATGAGCCGCCCGGCGTCGTCAGTTCGTAGCTCGCCAAGCGTGACGAAGAAATTGAGAATCTGCCCATCGTCGAAACGGAATTCGGGCCCGGACAGGTTCAGACCGCTGATCTGCCGCGCTGCCGGGCGAATGTCGAGCTCAAGCCGCCGAGTATAGTCCACGTTGCGCCGCGTCGCTGGAACCACGAACTGCGCCGGCAGGTCCATGGCCTGGTTGAACTGGTACCAGCCGGCTTTGAGATTGGCGACTTCAACGCGCCAGGAGATCTTCACGTCCGGGCCCTGGACGAGTTCGATAGTCTCGCCTGACTTCAGCCGCGCATAGACGTGGAAGCGCACCCCTTGGCGTTTGATCTCGCCGGCCGCAGTCTGAAATCCGCCGCGCGCATCGGGCGTTCCGCCGATCACCTCGGGCGCCAGCGTGTAGTCGTCCTGCCCATGCGCGTTGCCCAGGCGAGCAATGCCGATCGGCGGATAAACGCCTATCCAGGCAATCTCGGATGCACTCACGCCCGCCATGTCGTCCCCCCCTGTACGCTGCCGCCTATTCCTTGAATCGAAGGTCCATCTCGTCTTCAGCGATGATGCTGTCGTCAAAACCGGTCGAGCGCAGTACACGAACGGTGGCACGCTCCGCAGCAGGAAACTGGTTGCGGTCAAGCACGACCTTCGGGCTCTTCTGGCCAACGGCGATCGTTTGCCATGTTTTCTCGCCGTCAGGCCGCACCTGGATCGTGTAACTGACGCCCGGTTCATCGGGGGCGGCCATGGACATCGATCGCTTTTCGGGATGTCCAGGCGGCCCCGCGCCCATTTCCAATCCTTGAGACCGGGCTGTCACGGTGGGTTCGGGAGAGCCTGCCTCGAACGTGTTCACGACCTTGCCATCATGCAGCAGCACGAGACGGGCCATGCCCGCCGCATACGATACGTTCTGGTCGATCAGCCCGGTCTTCGATGCATGGTCGTCGCTGGGAAGGAGAATGGTTGGCCGCACGCGGCTCAGCTCCTTCCCATCCGCCGCTTCCACGACGAGTTCGAACCCGGTGCCTTGCGGCGGCTGGTTGGCGGGTGGAGCCGCGCCTGCCGTTGCTGATTGGCTTGCCGCCGCGGTGGCCGGATTGACATAAAGGAATTCACCCGTACCTGATCCGATGTCGACTGATCCGACGATGTGAATAACTTTGTTCTCGTATGACATCATTCGCCTCCTGATCGTCCGCCGGTATCACGCGTTCGGCGGAGCGAGCGCCATATCCTCATGGACCAAGTGATCGTGAATGGCCTCATAAGTATACGCCGAGAGCCACTGGCTGTCGGCATAGGTCATCACATCGTGATGGATGTTACCCGGCAGAGCCCGCATCTGCAGGCCAAGGGCGGGGTCACCGAAATCGAAGCCCACGAATTCCTGCGCTGGTGAGCTAATCAAGCCACCGGCATAGGGAAAGGTCGTTTCGAGGTTGTCTCGGGGCTGGCCCGTCCCCTGAACAGGATCAAAGGTCGGGAAGCCCGGGTGCCGGCGCTGGAACGTGTGGCCAAGCTCGTGCGCGCCGTACCAGTCCGCAAAACTCGCGTCGCTGTCGCCGGTCCAGCCGTTAGGCACGCCGCAGGGGCCGCATGCCACCGCGCCGAAGATGGTGGTCGCCTCATCGTAAAGGGCGCTGCCGCGCATGAAGCTATTGCCCGCCTCATTGTCCACCAGGCCATAATAATGGGTCCGTGGATCCATTCCGGATGAAATCTCTCGCGTGCGCAGGGCCGATAGTTGGGCGTTGACCAGGATCGACTGATTGCCCCCGAATGGCGGCCTGAGGCGGTCGCCATCGATTACAATCTGCGACCATGCGAGCGCGGCAACCGGGTAGGCCCGTGTCAGATAGGACCGAAGGTAATCGAAATGGATTGCGCCGGGCGTGATCGTCGCCGTCGGGGCGTTCGTGCTGCGATAGCGAAGCCCGATCGCCCGGATGCGCAACACCGGCGCTGTGACGAAATTGGCGGTCATCGCCGGTTGCGCCGCCAGTGGCAGCTTCTCTCCTCCCGGCACATTGAGGTGGTCGAGACGGAGTTCGATCGATCCGGCGCCGAGCGCGTCGGCCGGAAGAACAAAATTCAGGCTTTCGGCGACATCGAAGCGTTGTCCCATGAGATCGGGCGTGCGCGCCGGATCTAGCTTCACGCGGTTCATCGCCGCGAGATAGAAAGCGCCGCCGTTGGCGCGTCGCCACGTAATCTCGCCAGTCACCAGTGTCGAGGCAGCGACCGTGGCGGGGTCAAGATAGACGCGCACGATTGTGGGTTTGCCGGCAATGAGCCGCACACGATTGTCGAGTGCCTGGATGACCTGCACGATCTCGACGCCGCGCACGCCGACATTGGCCGCTGAGCCTATCCCCGCTGCAGCCGAAGCCGCTGCCGCCATTCGCGCCCGGCGCGGCCTCCTGATGGTTGGCTGTTCGTAGGGCGAGGACCCCACCGAATCATATTTAGGCGCCGCCCTGCCGCTGGAGCTCGGCGCCTCCGCCGCTGACTTTCCTGGCCGTCGCGCACGTGGTTTTATGGTCAAGGCGCCCTCCCTTCTCTTCTGCACCAGCCACGCTTGGAGTTGCGCATGGCTACCGTGCGATGTTCCCTCAACTTTGGCCAGCGCGCTCGATGATGAAATGGTCACGCGTAATACGTTGCGCTAAATTGCCAATCGTTTCACAGGCCTGATGCCATTCGGCGAATATTTCGGCACTGAGCGGCAGCGGATGCTCGTTGGGCTGAAACGTCGTCCCGAGCGGATAAAGCTCGCCGTGCGTCCTTGTCATCTCGATATGGTTTCCGAGCACGAGTGAAACCGGGTGCTCGGATGCGAACACCGCAAGGCGCGCCGCGCTGCGTCGATAAGCTGCCCAGTCGGCAACAGTCAGCAGGCCATGGTAGAGCGTGTCCCCGGTCAGCAGAGCCTGCATGCGAGGGTCATAGACGGCGATGTGATCGGAAACGTGGCCTGGAAGGGGCAACACGACCAGCGCGCGGCTGCCGAGATCGAGCGTGGCTTGCCCGTCCGGCCAGGCGGGGAGATTGAACGCGTGCTGAACCGCGCCTACGCCGCGGCCGATAATTCTCGTCTGGGGCCGCCCGGCAAACTGCCTGTCCCAGAAGACATGATCGCCGTGGCCATGTGTGTGCGCTATAATAAGCTCGCTGATGGCGCGACCTTCTTCGGCACGCCGTGACAGCAGCGTATCGACGGCCTCGCGGATCGGCAGGATTTTCCGTGGATCGCCGTCGTCGGGACTGGCCCCCGTATCGAACAGCACGGCCTTCTCGCTGCCCATAAGCAGGTACATGAACGGTGCTTCGAAACTGAAGCACTTGCTCTGCCGGAGCACATGGGTGTCGTCATCGACCGACACCACTTGCAGCGGCGGGTCGGTGCTCGCCGCGCAATCAGCGGAGCCGTGGATCCAACTGACCTCGTCAAGACGGAGCGGCATGGCTTGCCTAGAGCCGTCCGCGCGTGTCGCCGGCCGAAAGCACCGCGCTCACCGAAAGCGGCCCGCCAGGACCGCCGGCGGCACCCGCTCCGTCGCCGACGCAGCCGCGAACCGGCTGCGCCGTACTCTGGCCGATGCGCGTTGCGAGCGCCCGGATCGTCATTTGAATCCGGTCTGCGATCTGGCCACCGAACTGGATCGCTCTTCCGTCGATTAGTACATCGCCCAGCACGTAACCGCGGTCGCTCGGCACTTCGATGACGGCTCGGACCGGACGTTCTGGAGTTCCGCGCGTATACTTCCAGAAGGAGGCAGGATCGCTGCCGTCGGGGGTTTCCCATTCCTGCGTGTCCAGGCCGCCGAAATAGATGCCGACAGGGTTGGCGACAGTAACGTCTGCCTTGCTACGCGCATGAAAGTTCACGCGCGCGCCGATGAATGGGTCGCTGTGTCGCTGTTCGGCGCCGTATCGGCCACACCGGATCAATTCCAGGGTATCGACCATCGGCGAACCATCGGCGCGCAGCCGCGAAACCGTTGCCGCGCCCGCGATCTCGATCTCGGCGCCCAGTGTGTTGTTTCTCTGCACGAGGTGCATGGCCCCGTTGGAGGTCGAATTGTTGAAGCGGTTGCGCAAGATGTAGGCCCCCGATGGGGTGAAGAGGTCTGCCTGTGTTGCCGAGGCGTCGACATGTTGCTTGTAGAGTGCGAGCGTTTGGGTCGGATCGGTTGCGGCGAGAAAGCGCCAGTACTCCGGCCCTTCGCAGGTAAACGTGACCCGCGTCATCTTGTTCGTGCCGGATTGCCGGGTCACGCTCCACTCGCAGTACTCGTCCTGAACGTCGCGTGAGGCATCGGCAGAGCGCCAGCGCTCCATGTCCGAGCCGCTGCTGATCTGCACAATGCGGGGAAACGCTGTCCATTTCACATCTTCGAACGCCGGGTTGGGTCCCGCCTCGACTTTGGCGGCATTGAAGAACTGCGCCCGGGGCGAGTCGAACGGATCGCCGCTACCCTCTTGAGCGGAGTTCATCGCGTCGGAGATGAACTGATGCCAGGCATCGCGTTGGGCCGGTCCGAAATCGTCGAGAAAACCCGGTGGGTCAAACCGTTGAAACGCCATATTCACCTCCCTGATGACTGCGCGACAGGACCGGAAATCTCATCGTTCGACCACCTCGGCATCCCTGGTTACTGCCAGGGGCGGCGCGTTCTCGTCGATATTGCTGAACGGCAGCGTCAGGCCGAATTCAGCTATCCTGCGCTTGCGGAAAGCGCGCCTGCGCCAATCGGCGACACGCATGAAATCGAGAACGCCTTGCGACGTCGCGAGACGCGCGCGCACTTTGGCAACGAACGCGTCAAGCTCCGCGGCGGCCCGTGTGCGCATCGCTCCCTCGTCGAGCGTCAGGTAGTCAGCTGCGATGCGTTCCGGTGCCTCTGGAGGTAGGCCGGCCGCGGCATCGTTGATGTTCCTGCGCGTTTCGGCCTCGATCTGGCCTGCTGGCGTTGTCCCCGCGGGGACGTACTGCAGCAGACTTTCACGCGTGGCCGAGTCAGTCGGATTCCAGGCGTCCACCATCAGGAGCCCAAGCGCAAAGCCGGGAGAAAGGATGCCTCTTCGCGTGAGCTCGCCCACGACTACGCAGTCCTCGAATGCCCGCTCCGAAACAGGCCAGGCAAAGAAAGCATCGCCGGCCTGCTGGAAGCCCGCATCCGAGTGCTTCAGCACGAGCCCGAGTGCGGCGACGGCGCTCTCGTAGTCCGGTCGTCGCACCTGAAACGCTTGGCCGAGTCCGGAGATATCGAGCGCGAGCTGGTTGACGATGCTCTCCACGTCGAAGAAGAAAGTGGCCGGCAGTCCGAACTCCGGCTTGCTCCCGCGGCTTCGCTCCTCGCTTGAGACGATATTGACGGATGTGGCCGCGAGCAGGTGGCGCAACAGCTCCCTGGGCGCCGCGACACCGCCTGGCGCGCCGAGCAGGCGATCAAGGCGCGCGCGGGTCCAGCGTTGAACGGCCGGGCGGACCACCCGCCGCTCCAGGATGTCCGCGCTCTCGCGGGCAGCGAAAAGCGGATCGGTCCTCACCGGGTGATCGGGCGGAAAGGACTCGAGTGGGATCTCCTGCGCCGTGCTGTTCCAGTGCAGCCAGGGCAAGCGCAGTTCTTTCATGACCAGCGTGCCATTCACGTGGCTATCGAATGGCCCTTTGCCCCGCGCTGCATCATCGAACGCTTGCCAGGAGGAGCCTTCCCACAACCATGCGTCTCCTGCGCGCTCGTAGAAATGAAACACCTTGTTGCGACTGTCCCAGCCCGCGACCTGCAGAAAAGCGGTCGGATCGGTCGCGGGCGGTCGCGTGCTGACCAGAACCGTTGGTCCACTGGCGGGGCGGCCGCGGGTGAGGACGTAGCGGACACTCCTCGGCAGCCGCGCGCTTGCACTGTTGAATGGAATCTGGCCGGCTTCCGCGACGACGAAGACCATTTGCTCAGGCAGGCCTTCGGGGGCGCCATTCGTCTCGTTCAGGACGGCGAGAAGTTCGGCAGCCGTCCCTGGGAAGCGTCCGCGCGCCAGTACGAGCTCGAAGAAGGGGTCGCCCAGGGACGCGCGTTCGCCGTCTGTCATGGGTCGGCCTCCATTGGGATCTATACCGACCACTCTCGCGCGAAGGCTGGATGGAGATGAGCCCACGGAGTCGGAGGGACGATCGAGTCCCGCCGCTGCATACGATAAAGGATGGGTGCGTGTAGGATTAAGCGGATCTTGGCCGAGACTCATGGTGAGCCTCCCTTCCGACGCCTCTGGTGCTTGCCCTCCCAACCATCAGCGTCCCCAATCTCAGTAAGTATTCTTGTCACAATCTAATATAGTATCTACTATCTGATGATGCCTCGGGTTGTGCAACAATTTTCTTGCTGATTGCCACGCGCGGAATGTCGCAGAACCGCTTGCGATGCGGCAGCGCGAACAATTGCGGATCTCGCTCTCGCCACATTGCGATTCTTTGCGCGGCCAAGAGCTCGAAATCGCTGCTGATGCGCGGTGGCTGCCTTTCGAAAGGTCAGCCGCTAGACCGAGCCCGCATCCCGGCGCGAAAGCCGAACGAAATCGTGGAAGTCGCAATTGGAAACGGGACACACGACGCTTGGATGCACCGCTCCGTCGGCGTCGAAAAGCGAATTATTTCCGACAGCGGATGGGAGTGTATATAACTAATTGAAATAACGCCGAAAATCGGCCTTACGAGATTGCTATTTTTCAGAAGTTTACATTTTTCGACACGCCCAAGCGCGTCGAGAAACGTCGCATCGTCATTTCGCGGGGTGACAATGCCATCTGGTCCTAAACATGCGGGGCTTGAATTGGACCTTCTGGTCCTGCTACGGCATTCGAATATTGAAATTGAATGGGCACCGTTCGAGTGCCAATGGTGAGATTCACCTCCTTCATCACGCGGCTCAGATTCGCACCAGCTTCGGTTATCGGGAAGTCGCCGCACTCTTCACCCTGCGCGGACGTCCATCCGAGAAACTTGACCGCATTGGGGCTGCTGCCGGCCCGAATGGCATCCTCCACGTCGGGGTCCGTCCGAGCCTCGTTCAGCTCGTGATAAAGCGTCGCAACGATGTTTTTCCATGGCTGATCGAACGCGACGATCCCGTTATCGGATCCGCTCGGCCGCGTTTCGGAGAAGACGCCGATAGCGTAGTAGATCGTGACCTTGCTGGTCGGATGGATTGAGCCATGCAACCCTCGCAGCGAGCTCGCTTCATCCTCGACGGGAATAGCAGCAGCGGCGGCGGCATTGCCGACGCTGATTGCAGCCGTCGGATCCTCATCGGTCGTCAAGATCGTTCCGCTCGGCAGCAGGAAATTGAAGACGGTCGAGCCGAAATCGAAACCCTGCAGCGCGCCCTGCTGGAAAAGGCTGTTGACCAGCTGTTCGACGTCGCCTTGCGAGAACTGGGATGGTCTTGCGCCAGGCAGTATGTGCGAGGGCTCGAACGTTGTGGTGATCGGCTTGTTCTTGAAATACTGCATCATGACGTTGTTCAAGTTGGTGTCCGCCATCGCGGCTGCCAAAGCATCGTCGATATTCTTGATGTCGCTTGCCGCCCATGACGATGCGCCACCGATATAGAAATTGGTATAGACGAGGTCCTGGATGATATTTCCACCGTGATTGATCAGATTGTGCGCGGGAGTTGGCGCGAATTTCGACGCGGTCGCTGCTACAATGGCGGCCATCGGCGCGGCCATCCCCCGGTAATACTTTTCAGCCGGCGAACCCGGGGAGGTAACAACGTTCATCGGACGAAATTTGACCGCTCTCTTGGTGGTTGATTTCTTGGCCTTGCCCGATTTCGCTTTCGTAACTGACTTCTTCTTTGTAACCGACTTCTTCGTCTTTGCCTTGGCCATGAGACTTTCCCCTCCTGAGCAACCCGACATCCGGGCCATCAATATCGTTGCGCGCGTTCGCCGCCACGACGCACGAAATGCGAGAACGTCGATGGCAGCTCAATTCGTGAGCCCACCGGGAAGATCGCAGCCGCGATGGGACTTTCCCTCATTCTCCCGTCGCTCCGCACGAGCATGCGAAGTGCTTCGGGGCGAGCGACAAGGGGCGCGTGCGAGCGCTGCCGATCTTACGGCGCGAGCTTGAGCACTCCCGGCATGAGGCCCTTGTGGATCACACAAAAGAAGTCGACCGGATCCTTGAACTTGTCCGTGACTTCCAGCCGAAGGCTTCCAGTGAACCCGACGCCGAACTTACTGGTGGTCCCGTTGCAATCGAGTTCGCGGAGCGCGGCGTTGGGTTTGGCCGTCGTGTCGTCGCAGGCAAGCACGGGACTCTTGTCCTCGGCCGGAGACCCGCCATCGGTTCGCTTGATGGTGACAAATCCGTGATGGACGGGGCCGCTGGGGATCTGAACCTCGACGATGTCGCCGACCTTCAGATCATCGACGGCGAGAGGTGTGGAAGCCGTCGATTTCTTGTCCTTGTAGGTCCAAGCGAGCCCCTGGACACCGATCACATGGGTGTCGGCCGCAGATGCAGCACCCGCAAATGCCAGAGTTGCACCGACAATGATGCTCGCCGTCGGAAGCGGCATTGACAACGTCCTCATTGGTCTCCTCCTCACTTGGCGTTTTGACGCTATTGCGCTGCAAGCCCGGGACCCCAGACCTCGATAGGAGCCATCAACCCTTTGTCCTCGTGCTTGAGGATATGGCAATGGAAAACGAATCGTCCGAGCTGCTGGCTTGTATCGAAGCTCATCACCACAAACACCGACTGCCCCGGAGGCAGCGGAATCGTATCGTGCCAGCGTCGCGTCGCGCCGGAATCCAGGTCGCTGTTTTGTTGATCGTCATAGAGATCATAGTTTGGCGTATTCGCCGGGCATGCGCCCTGGCCGCAAGTGCGCGCCGAAGCGGGAGGCTTTATGAAATAGCTGTTGAGTTCATTGCCTGTCGCCAAACGAAATTTCATCTGGTGAATGTGGAAATTATGCAGAGTGCCGGTTGCATTGGTCAGAACCCAAAGCTGTTTGTGGCTGCCCGCATGAGCTTTCTTGTCGATGAAGACACACACATGCTTCTTCGTCCAATCGACCAGCTCATCGCTTCCGACATATTCCTCGAATGGGATGCCCCCTCCGTTGAGCCCGACCGTGTTTTTGTCGGGATCTTCATCGGGTGGCGGGTTGTGCATCGGTTCGTCCTGCGGGTCCGGTCCCGTCGGGCGTATAATCTGGGTGAAAACGCTCCAATCCGTCATTTTCCCGTTGCTCGTCGTGACGCCATCCAGAAACATGACACGGCGATATTCGCGAAATGCCGGGGCCAGATCGCGAATGCATCCCGGGGGTAGCTCCGTCGTCTCAATCGCCAATGCGGCACTCGGAGTTTGGGGTGGACCGGGAGTGGCGACGGCAGCATTCAATGCGATCCGCACGTTGCTGGTCGTCGCATTTGGCTCCAGCACGATACGGGCCAGCTGGATCTCCGGCCATTCGTCCGTCCCCGCTTCGACCGTGTGCTGCTTGGTCTTGAGAATATAGACCCGCTGGCGCTCGTGCTTGTCGTCGTTGCGCACGTAAATCTCCGCACGCGTGGCCGGCATCATCAGCACATCGTCATAGTCGACGGCCTGCACCGGTTTCTGTGCCTGCCCGGGCGCAATCGGTATCGCCGGGACGACTCCATCGAGGCTGAGGATCGTCATCCGCAGAGGCTTCGTGTCCGTCGCGTCCTCGTTCCGCAGCTCCAGCCAGTACGGGATGTTGGCGCTGAGATTGCCCAGCCGGAGGAGGAGATTCTTGCCGCCCTCCACAGTGATCGTCGGGTATCGCTGCCCGTTCACAGTAAAAAGCAGTGCCTTCTTCTGCTCGCGCTGGCAGAAGCCGGTTCGCAGCTTCGGATCGAGGTCCGGTCCGGAACCGTCCGGCTTCCACACCCCGCATGGCTTGCCTGGGGTAAAATCCCGCGCGGCCGGATCGGGATCCCACGTCGCGGCATCGCCGTTCGCCTCGCCGGGGAGCTTGGCGATGTTCATCACCGGCATGTCGCGGAGCAGCGCATAGCGCACCATGGTGATGCGCTTCAAGTCGCTTGTGTCCTTCGCGACGTCGTTGGAGCACTTCTCCTTGTCGTTCGGATCCGGCAGACAGCCCGCCTTGACGTTGGCCGTTGCTTCGCCGACCGAAAGCAGTCCCGACATTCCACCCATCACCTGATCCGACGAGGTGCCGTGCAGATGCGAGTGATACCAATTCAGCCCAAGAGGGTGCGGGATGAGTCCCGTGCTTTCGAGAACGCGTGCGTCGATCATGTCATTGCCGGGGATCGGCGTCTTTCCCGGGATCGGCACCTTGTAATCGAAACTCAGGCCGGACTTGAGATGGACATAGACGTTGTCACCCGTGCCAAGCTCCGCGGGCGCGGGTCGCGCGTTGTTCGGCGATACGATTCCGCCATGAAAATAATGAAGGTTCGTCGAACCGTCATTATGGTCGTGCATGCTGCCGTTGGCGCTGGGGGTGAGCGCGTTGATCAGGTGCGCCGAAACGGTATCGCCCGGCATCGCTTCAACGATTGGGGTCAGATAGTTGTAATTGTAGTTTCCGGAGGTGACCTTGTAGCCACCCATGACGATCTCGGCGCTGGCTGCCCTCAGAGTGATCTTAACCTCGTTTTGGCCAATGCCGAGCGGCGTAATGGAGCAGATGCCGGCGAGATCAGGCTGTCCTGCCGTTGCTTCAGAGCAGATTGGCGGCTGAACGAGCTCTGCTGCGATTGCCGGCTGAAGCAGGAAACCCAGGGCGACCCCGGTCACCCATGCAGCCTGGCCAAACCGGATCGGAAGCCGCGCTTCACACGGATTTAAGCGTTGCATCACCTGACTACCCAAATGACGGCGCGCACATGACGCCGCGCACGAAAGCGCGGACCAAATTCAATCGATTCAAAAAATAGTTCGAACTAAATAAAAAGACGTGAGCCACCTCACGTTGCCGTTGATACTACATGCGCCTTTCTGATGTAGTCAATCCATTCCACGCAGCCAGCGACGAAGACCCCAGATGCGGCCATTGATTGAAATGGCTGGTCTGAGGACATTTCCGGCTCCGCGAGGGCGGCCGGTAACATAGGGACGATCAAACAGCCATTCGGAGGCAGCCGCGCCGGCTGATCCGCAGACTGTTTCAGCTCCTTCTGCGGGCGGTCGCTGGAGCTTCCAGTCCGGCCGTGACGATGCCGTTCCGCCAAAGCCAACCCAGAACCGCCAGGGCCTTCTCCAGCCAAAATGCGGTTTGCCAGATTGCGATCAGTTCGGAGCGCGGTGGACAATGTCGACATCGATGCGAGGACCGCATGAAGCGGTACGCCGTCCACGAAGGCGACGGCTTCCTGCAAATTCGGATGGAACAGGAAGGTGGTGCGGACAACTTGGGCGCCGATCAGGCTGGGTGACTGCACGAGCTCGGCTGCTGCACTCAGGGCCAGTATCTGGTCCGGCGGCGGCAATGGTGTTGCTGGCAGGGCGTTTTCGACACGCGGCGGCATGGGCGTCGCCCGAACACGCCAAAACTCAGTCGCGTGGACATGGTACGCCTCGGCGTATCGGTCCGATGACCAGCTGCGATGTGTCGCGGCTTGCGCGGATCGGCGCGCCTTCCAGTATTCGCTTGCGGCGTCCTTGTCGGACGACGGCGCGAGCATGGTGTTGACGACCGGGCCGGCGCGGAGCGCAGATTGAATTGCGGCTTGGACGCCGCTAGACGACAGCGGATCGAGGGCTGTGTCGGCATCGCCAATCCGCGACACGCCCGGCTCGTCATTGTCTGTTTGATAGGGCGCGGCGTCGCAAACCCGCGGCTCGCCTTCAAGATCGAGGCCGGGTCCGAGCACGCCGGCTTCTTCTAATAGGCGCAAATAACGGTCGCCCAGCGAGCCCGCCATTTCCCGGAGGGGGTGCGCTGCCGCGAACGCGATGGCAAGGCGTCGACGACCTGCAATTGGCGCTGCCCAGCTCCAGGACGACGCGGCGGCGCCGATGCGCACGCTGGCCTGCGTGTTGCCGCTCCACGTGCCGCGTAGCGCCAGAGTGCGGGGACCCATTCAGGTTCGCCGCTACCGAGCGCGCGAAGTTCTGCCGCGCGCATCGATGATATAACGGTCCCGTATTGGCGGCTCGACGGTTCGGTGACATCGGCTTGCCATCCAGACCCATCGCGTGCCAGTCGATCTATCCCGGCGGGGGAACCCGAACGCCGCAATCTGCTCCCGCACTGAGCAGGTCCGCGTCAAACCGACCTCTGTCCGCGATCAACGTGGGGACCGGTGCCGGCTGGAAACCTGACGATTGGCCGGATCGTCCAAGATGTGCCGGATGCCCAGGAAGCCGAGTTGGTGGATGACACCGGGACTGAGGCAGACGCCGACATGTTCGCGCGGGAAGCGCGCCGCCTCGCAAAGAACAACGCGCCTTCGGAGATTGGCCAAAGTGAGCGCGCAGGCGGCTCCGGCAGGGCCACCGCCGACGACAAGCATTTCGGCTTCGAGCTCCGGATCAATGGCCCATTCCGACATCGGCACGGAGCGGCAAGCGATTTCCCGCAGATGTCAGCCTCAAATAAAGCTGCAGCACGAAATGCAGCCAGCCTCTTATGAATTCGCAAGCAGGCCGACCGCGCGCAGTCACCTCATGGTAGCAGCCGCCACCGCAGAGGTAACGCGCCCAGCAACCGGCGCATGGTGACTGTCGATGCACGTGGCGATCTTGCAGCCAGGCCGTCTTTCGCGCGTGGTCGATGCCCGCGTCGAGCGAGCCCATGCCGCCGACCGCGTCGCCAACAAACCGGTGGCAGGCCGCAAGCTCGCCATCGGCCGATACCCGAGATAGCCGCCTCCCGCACCACATGGATACGGGCGATGGCTGCCATGGTGGAGTTCGCGCAAGGCGGTCAGAACGTTCGAGAAGGCATATCGCTACCGGAAAATCCGACTCCCAATCGTAACCGGCGTGCATCGGTCGGATTCGAACCTTTTCGCCGACACCGGTAATGCGGTCTGAGCGGAGCAATTCCAAACACAGCTTCAGGCTGTCGAGCACATTCGACTTACGCTCATTATTGGCACCAATTAACGTGGTTACGTTCGGTAGATCGTCAAAGGCTGCGCCAGTTGAGCTGGTCCCGGTTGTCTGAACAGAATCTCCGCGTTGATAAGTGGAGCCTCTGCCGGGTTAGGCTGCCAAGCGGATTGGCAGTGGGGTGAAGTAGGGTTGATCAGGTGTGCTGCCGTCAAGGCTCGAGTGGGGACGGCGGCGATTGTAGAAGTCGAGATATCTGCCGATCGAGTGCGCGCCTCGCTGACGGTCTCTTAGGCCCGCAGATACACCTCCTCGTACTTGACGCTGCGCCACAGCCGCTCGACGAACACGTTGTCCCGCCAAGCCCCTTTGCCGTCCATGCTGATGGCGATGCCGTTGCCGGCGAGCACGGCGGTGAAGTCCGCACCGGTGAACTGTGAACCCTGGTCGGTGTTGAAGACGTCAGGCCGGCCGTGCAGCGCCAAGGCATCCTCCAGGGTCTCGACGCAGAAGGCCGAGGTGATGTGGGCACCAACGAGTTCTTCACCATGAAGCTTGACGGCATGCGCGAGAAGCGCGGTTACGGCGTCGGCCGGGAGGGAGGCGAACAGCTCATCTTCGAGCGCACAGCCTTCCCGCCACCGGAAAATAGCCCCCACGGCTTTACTGAATGTCTCTTCGATACCCCTGTCAGGCTGCTTGTCATCGTCGCGCAGAACATTGGTGCGGTAGCCGAGGCTGTGGAATGCGTTCGCGCGGCGATAAAGATTATCGCACCCGTTGGCATCCACCCGCGTCACGCCCACCGCCTGCATCGGCACTTTACCGCCAGCCGTTCGAAACTGGTCGATACCGCGCACCAACCCGACTTCGCTTGCGCCCTCGCAGATCAGAACGGACGAACTCAGGAAGGCTTCAGGAAATAACCGCAACGTGCCCTGGATTTCGGCCTTAGTGCCAACAACCCTCGCATGGTGCCCATCCTTGCCGCGTCTCAACACCGTGAGTTGCTCCGCCGACAACTCACGCACGACGACGGGCGAGCGCGTTGTCAGGAAGCCTTGCAGCGGCGGCGGGGTCTCCTTCGATCCGATCGACTGCAACAGCCTGACGAGCCGGTGCGGTTCGAGGCCATGCTCAACCTCGTCAATCAGAATGACCGTCGCTTCCTTAGCGGCTTTCCGCTGAAGACCCGGACCAACAGGCGGGCAGAGCCCGTGCCGAGGCCACGAAGCGGAATTCCGGCCTCGTTGGGAAGCGCGATCTCGTGCCGCCGCTGAACGATACGGAATGCGCGTCCAAAAGCGCCTTGGGCTGTGTGCCGATGTCGTTGCCAAGTTCGCGCGAGGTCGTTCCGACGATACCGAGCGTGGCGGAGAGTTGCTGTTCTGCGATATCGCCGAAGGCGGCCCGCGCTTGGCGCGCCGCCTCGGCCATCGCGCCCGAGGTTTCGGCCTTCTCGTCGGAAAGCTTCGTCAGCACCGAGCCGCGCCGCCATGCCAGATCGTTCTCGGCAAACGCGCCGATGCGCGTTGGGCAAAGCCGGTTGCGGTCGCTCCAGGTAAGATACCGAGTCTGTCCCTGTGCTTCGGAGCGCTCCGAAATGAGCGTCCATACCGGCTCGAGATCATTTTTCACGGAAAGGTTCAGGGTCAGCACCGTCTCCTTACCGCTTTCGGGCTCATCGTCGATTTCGCCCGCCGCCGCGTCGAAGGACCGAAGATAGTTGCCGTACACCTCCATGCTCTTGAGGCTGTCATCCAGTTCGCCCAGCGTGATCGAGATAGATATCGGCGCTGAAACGTCCAGCCCGTGGAAATCCGCGTCTGAGAACGAAAGGCTGCGTCTCGCGCCAAGGCAGAGATCGATCGCGAAGAACTGACGACTTGCCCGCATCGCCGGAACCGATCAGGCAGTTGATGCCGCTCGACGGTCGCCAGGTGAAGGACTTGAGGCAACGAAAGTTGCGAATGTCGACGACGCGGATGCGGGCCACGGAAGGACTCAAATAAGATTAACGAAGAGGCTAAAGCATACACTGTTACAATCTGCGGTCGCTAGCCCGAACCGGCGCGCCGCAACCATTGAGTAGTGGGACGGAGCTGCGCCATTCCATATGTACAGGCAGAACGCCCTGGAATCGACAAAGCATCCCTACCACATGCCCGCATGCGTCTTGGGGCTTTGTGCTCAGTCGGGCGATAGCGTACTTTATCTACGCCGCGAGCCGCGGTATCTGCCCTTCGGCCAACCGAAGGAATTGAGTGTTGCAAGCCCGGGATTTGGACTTCCCTGGGAACATTCGAAGCCGCAGTTGGATCGCAGACGTTGCGCTCTTGCCGCTCGGCAAGAGCGTTGGATTTTCAGTCCGGTTGGGTTGGCACGATGGCAGCCCGGCGCCGCTGTAGATCCCCAAAGTGCAGGCAGCATTCACACGGTAGGCGCTGAATTTTCAGATTGCAGGAGCCGAGCCCAAGAGCTTTGACGATTGCTCAGTAAATTGCCTGTATGCAAGACAATTGGTTCTCGGGACCACAATTGGGGGGATCGTACCGTGACAGCTTCTCTTGATGGCGAAATTCGCGGCGGTCACCATCATATGCAGGTCCGCGTCTATTTCGAAGATACGGACTCCGGCCAGATTGTTTATCACGCGAATTTCTTGCGCTTCATGGAACGCGGCAGAACAAACTACTTGCGTTTGCTCGGAACGAATCAGCGAGAGCTCCTCAAAGAAGCGCAGAACGATGCGCCAGGCTTTGCCTTTGTGGTCCGTTCGATGACCATCGATTTTCTAAAACCGGAAATCTTGGACGACCTGCTTGAGGTTGTCACAGTTCCAGAAGAGGTGAGGGGCGCATCGATTGCCTTGCTCCAGGAATATAGGCGCGGAGACGATCTTTTAGTCGCGGCCCGCGTACGCGTGGCATTTATCTCGGGCGGATAAGCACAGCGCATCCCGAAGTCACTGCGGCTCGCCATGGAAGGGCATGGATAAATCTACGCTTGTTCACGCTATAGCCCTCCAACGCCCCAATGAAATCAAGGCGCTGTGTTGCGATGTTGGCAAGCCAGAGTTTTCCGGCATCGTCTATCACGCCAACTATCTGCGCTTCATGGAGCGCGGGCGGACCAATCATCTGCGGCTGATGGGCGCCGAGCAGCAGGCATTGTTCGAGCAGGCCGGGGCGGAAGAGGCAAGCTTCGCCTTCGTGGTGCGCTCGATGCATCTCGATTTCCTCAAGCCTGCCCGGATGGACGACGTGCTCGATGTCGTGACCTGGCCGGTCGCCGTGAAGGGCGCCTCCATCATGCTGGCGCAGGAGGTGCGGCGCGGCGAAGTCGTGCTGGTCAAAGCCGAGGTGCAGGTCGCCTTCATCAGCGGCGGACGTGCCCAGCCGATCCCGAAATCGATCCGCGCCTTGATGAAGGCTGATCTGATTTCGTGATCGGGCGATAGCGGACGGCCTCTCGACTCCTCCGCGCGCGGCGATAGATTGCACTCCCGCCAACCGATGAGGCCCTCATGTCGCGCCCGCCGCTCCCGCCCTTTACCCGTGAGACCGCAGCGCAAAAGGCCCGCATGGCCGAGGATGCCTGGAATTCGCGCGACCCGGTGCGCGTCTCGCTCGCCTATACCGAGGACAGCCGCTGGCGCAATCGCTCCGAGGTTTTTCAGGGGCGCGAGGCCATCGTCACGTTCCTCACCCGCAAATGGGAGAAGGAGCACGACTACCGCCTGATCAAGGACCTCTGGGCGTTTGACGAACACCGCATCGCGGTTCGCTTCCAGTACGAATGGCACGATGCGAGCGGCCAGTGGTATCGCTCCTACGGCAACGAGCAGTGGGAGTTCGACGAGCACGGCCTGATGCGGCGCCGCGAGGCCTCGATCAACGACATCGCGATTGCGGAGAAGGACCGGCGGTTTCACTGGCCGGCACCGGGGCCGAGGCCTGCGGATGTGGTGGGGCTGGGGACGGATCCGTTCTGAGGCCTATCAAGACGAGCTTGTCGCTTTCTTCCCTCTCCCCTTGTGGGAGAGGGTGGCTCGCCGCGAAGCGGCGAGACGGGTGAGGGGTCTCCCTCAGCGAGCACCTCTCGCGATTGAATCCGCGGATAGAGACCCCTCATCCGGCGCTTCGCGCCACCTTCTCCCACAAGGGGAGAAGGGAAGAGTCTGCGTGGCGAGAGCTGCGGACTACGTTGCCGTACGCTTCGCCAGAAACCTTGCAATCGCGCCACCAAGCTTGGCGTGATCCATCGGCTGCGCCAGTGATTCCCTCGCGGTGGCAACGACATCCTCCGGCGCCTTGCCGATGCGCAGCTCGCAGCACACTTGCGCAAACTCCACGTCGAACTCCGGATGCGGCTGCAGGGTGAGCGTCGCGCCGTTGGCGTAGAGCAGGCCGGCATGCGGGGTGAAATCGGAGGAGAGGATCGTCAGCGCATCGTTGGGCGGCTCCATCACCTGGTCCTGATGCGAGCAGGCGATGGCGACCGCTTCGCCGTCAACGACGCCGTTGTCCGGCAGCACCTGATAGACGTGCCGGCCGATGCCCCAGCCCTTCTCCGACTTGCGCACGGTGCCGCCGAGCGCCTGCGCGATCAACTGATGGCCGAAGCAGACGCCGACCATGGGTGTCCTGTTGGCGTAGGCCGTGCGCACGAAATCTTCCAGCGGCGCGATCCAGTCGAGCCCGTCATAGACGCCGGCGGCCGCGCCGGTGATCAGCACCGCCTCCAAATTGCGCGGATCGGGCAGCGCATCGCCGTTCGGGATGCTGACGATTTCGACCGTAGCTGTCGGATCCTCGGCGCGGACCATGCGCTCGAACATGTCCGGGAATGAACCGTGGCGCTCGCAATATTTTTGTGGGACCTGTCCGGTCTCGATGATGGTGATGCGTGCCATGTGCCCTCCGGTAAAGGTCAAGCTCAGTCGCTTCCTGCCCCATGTTGTTGGTGTGGCGCTGTGCGCTCCAGCAGCGCACTCTCTTTCCGGACCTCGTTGAGAAACGCCTTGGCCAGGCGCGACAGCGGCTCGGCTTCCGACCATAGCATATAGGCCACGGCGTGCGTCGTCGGCGCGAACGGCCGTACGGCGAGGCCGGTCCCGCCGTTCTGCCGTGGCGAGAAGGGATCGACCACCGCGGCGCCGACGCCAGCGGCGGCGAGCACGCAGGCCGTGTTGCAGTAGCGCACCTCGACGGTCGGCTGGAACGGCGCGCCGGCGCGTGCGAAACTGTCGCGCACGGCCTCGCCAAGCCGCGTGCCGCGCTCGAGCCCGATGAAGGGCAGGCCGGACAGGTCGGCTGCCGAGATCACCGGCCGGTCGGCGAGCGGGTGCTGCGGCGGCAGCACGCAGACCATCTCGCCGGTGTGCACCACCTCATGGGCGATGCCCGGATGATGTGTCAGCCCGAGCGCGAAGCCGAGCTCGGCGACGCGGTTGAGCACGCCTTCGATGATGCCCTCATAGCGCCGCACGTCGAAGAACACCCGCGTCTCCGGGCGGCGGCGCAGGAAGCCTGACAGCGCCGCGGGGATGATGCTGTAGGCGAGCGGCGGCGTCGCGACCAGCGCGAGATGCCCGGAGCGGTTCTCGCGCAGATCGCGCACGCGGTTCTCGAGCTTTGCGTGCAGCGCGAAGATCGCCTCGCTCTCCTTGTAGAGCGCCATCGCTTCCGTGGTCGGAAACAGCCGGTTGTTGACGCGCTCGAACAGCGCAAAACCCGCCTGCGCCTCCATCGTCTTCAGCGCATTGCTGACGGCAGGCTGCGACAGCGCCAGTTCGTCGGCGGCCGCAACCGTGGTGCGGTGGCGGATGACGGCGCGGAGAATCTCGAGCTGGCGCAGGTTCATATCACTGCCGATTATACTCTGGGCCAAAACATCATAGCAGAACGAATTGATTTTGCAGCCCCGCTTCCGCGTAATGGCCGCGGATTTGCACGTCGCATCAAAGGGTTCATCCGCCCATTGAGGCGCCACTGCGCACAGATTGGAGGCAATCTTGGTTCGTGTCCTTCGCGCTGCCGCCGCACAGATGGGGCCGACGCAAAAAGCCGATCCGCGCGAGCATACGCTGTCGCGGATGCTTGCGCTGCTGGAAGAGGCGGCCGGCCGCGGCGCCAGCCTCGTGGTGTTTCCCGAGCTTGCCTTCACCACATTCTTTCCGCGCTGGTTGCTCGAAGGCGACGCGCTCGACCATTATTTCGAACGCGGAATGCCGAACCCGAACGTCGCCGCCTTGTTTGACCGTGCGCGTGCGCTGCGCGTCGGCTTCTATGTTGGCTATGCCGAGCTGACGCCGGATGGACGCCGCTACAATTGCGCCATCCTGGTTGACCGCGACGGCGAGCTGCTCGGCCGCTATCGCAAGGTGCACCTGCCGGGCTCGGTCGAGCCGCGACAAGGTGCGCGCTACCAGCAGCTTGAGAAACGCTATTTCGACTATGGCGACCTCGGCTTTCCGGCCTTCCGCGCCGGCTCGGCCTGGGCCCACGCCATTATGGGCATGATGATCTGCAACGATCGCCGCTGGCCGGAATCCTGGCGCGTGCTTGGCCTGCAGGGCGTCGAGCTTGTCTGCATCGGCTACAATTCGGCGGCCTATGATCCCAATGGCGGTAGCACGGAAGATGCCTCCTTGCGCACCTTCCACTCCACGCTGGTGACGCAGGCCAACGCCTATATGAACGCGACCTGGGCGATCTCGGTGGCGAAGGCGGGCGAGGAGGACGGCTCCGGGCTGATCGGCGGCTCCTGCATCGTCGATCCCAATGGCCGCATCGTCGCGCAGGCCGCAACGCTGACCGACGAGGTGATCGTCGCCGATATCGATCTGGACCTCTGCCGCCAGGGCAAGGACAAGATGTTCAACTTCGCCGCGCACCGGCGGCCGGAGCAATACAGGGTGATCACCGAACGCGCCGGCGTCATCGAACCCGCGGTTCTCGACGCGGACTGACAGGACGTTCCAGCAACGTTGGCAAAGGAGCCGATATGACGCGCCTCTCGTATTTCCTCGGCATCGCAGCGCTGACGGCCGCCACGTCCGCGCAGGCGGCGGAGCTTCCGGCCGAGATCAAGCAGGCGGGCGCGTTGAAGCTCACGGTCAACTCGACATACGCGCCGATGGAATATCGCGATCCCGCAACGAATGAGCTCGTCGGGCTCGACGTCGATCTGGCGAACGAGCTCGCCAAGCGCCTCGGCGTGAAGATCGTCTGGAGCGAGACGCCGTTCGCCGAATTGATCCCGTCGCTCCAGACCAGGCGCGCCGACTTCATCATCTCCGGCATCTCCGATCGCGCCTCGCGGCGCGAGACCGCAGATTTCGTCGATTATCTCGGGACCGGCCCGCAGTTCTTCGTGATGGCGGAGAACGAAGCCAAGGCTGCGACCGATCTCTGCGGCAAGAAGGTCGGGACCACCCGCAGCACCAGCTTCCCGGTCGAGATCGAGAAGTGGAGCAAGCAGAATTGCGAGCCGGCCGGCAAGCCGGCGATCCAGTACGTGCCGGGCGAGAACTCGATCGACGTTCGCAACCAGCTCAAGCAGGGCCGTATCGACGCCGCCGTACAGGGCAGCGAGACGCTGCCTTATGCGCAGACGCAGGAACCCGGCAAATACCGCGTGATCGGCGAGCCCTTTGCCAAAGGCTATCAGGGCATCATGTTCCGCAAGGACGATGCGGCGCTTCGTGAAGTGGTGACCGAGAAGCTCATCGCGATGATCGCCGACGGTTCCTACAAGGCCGTCCTCGACAAATGGAGCCTTGGCGGCAACGCGGTCGCCCAGCCCATGCTGAACGCGGCGCCGCAATGAAGCCGGCACCGGCACTCGCGGAGGGTTTTCCCGATCTGTCGGGAATGCGGGTCGCGCGCGAGCCGCACTGGTTTCGCTGGCTCAGCGCGGCGCTGATCGTCCTCGTGCTTGCATTGATCGGGCGCGCTTTTGCGGGCGGCCAGATCGAATGGTCTTATGTCGGCCGCTTCCTGACCGCAAAGGTGATCATAGAGGGCATCGTCAACACCATGGTGATGGCGGTGCTGGCGATGGCGCTCGGTATCTTCCTTGGCGTCGTCGTCGCGATCATGCGGCTGTCGCCCAACCCGGTACTGAAGACCGTTGCCGCCGGCTACACTTGGTTGTTCCGCGGCACGCCGCTGATCCTGCAACTGCTGCTGTGGTTCAATCTCGCGCTGGTGTTTCCGACCATCGGCATTCCCGGCCTGTGGAGTGCGCGCGCCGTCGACGTCATGACGCCGTTCCTTGCCGCGCTGCTCGGGCTCGGCATCAACCAGGGTGCCTATACCTCGGAAGTGATGCGCGCCGGCATGCTGTCAGTCGATATCGGGCAATATGAGGCCGCGCAGGCGATTGGCATGGGACGCCTGCGTGCGCTGCGCCGGATCGTGCTGCCGCAGGCGATGCGGGTGGTGATCCCGCCGCTCGGCAACGAGTTCATCGGCATGGTGAAGGCGACCTCGCTCGCCAGCGTCATCCAGTATCCGGAACTGCTGCACAACGCCGAAAACATCTACTACGCCAATTCGCGCGTGATCGAGCTCCTGATCGTGGCCGGGCTCTGGTACCTGCTCGTCGTCTCAATCCTGACGCCGCTCCAGATGCTGCTCGAACGCCGTTTTGCGCGCGGCACATTGCGGCTCGCGCGATGACAAGACCCCTCGTCGCGATTCGCTCCGTCGCCAAGAATTTCGGCGAGTTCCAGGCTCTCAAGAGCGTCACGCTCGACGTCTGGCCCGGCGAGGTGATGTGTCTGATCGGCGCCTCCGGCTCGGGCAAGACCACACTGCTCCGCTGCATCAACCAGCTCGCGGCGATCGACAGCGGCGGCATCTGGCTCGACGGCGAGCTCCTGGGCGTGCGCGAGCAGGGCGGACGACTGCATCGGCTCAGCGAGCGCGAAATCGGGCGGCAACGGCTGAAAACCGGCATGGTGTTCCAGCGCTTCAACCTGTTTCCGCACAAGACCGCGCTCGAAAACATCACAGAGGGTCCGCTCCAGGTTCAAGGCCGAAAATCCGACGAGGTGCGCGCTGAGGCGATCGAGCTGCTGCGGCGCGTCGGATTGTCGGCCAAAGCGGACGCGTATCCCGCCCAGCTCTCCGGCGGCCAGCAGCAGCGGGTCGCGATTGCCCGCGCGCTTGCCATGAAGCCGATGCTGATGCTGTTCGACGAGCCGACCAGCGCGCTCGATCCCGAGCTCGTCGGCGAGGTCTTGGCGGTCATGAAGGAGCTGGCGCGGAGCGGCATGAGCATGATGGTCGTGACGCACGAACTCGGCTTCGCGCGCGAGGCCGCCGACCGCGTCGTCTACATGGACCAGGGCGCGATCATCGAGCACGGGCGCGCATCCGATGTGTTGGGCGCGCCGCGCGAGGAGCGTACCAAGGCATTTCTTTCGGCAGTGATCTGAATGGGGGCGTATCGATGAAGAGACTTCTGGTTACGGCGGCACTCGTTGGCGCCATGAGCGCTCCGGTCATGGCAGTCGAGCTGCCGGCGGAGATCGCCAAGCGCGGCAGCATCAAGGTCGCGCTGGTGCCGAACTATCCACCGATGGAGTTCCGCGATCCCGCCACCAACGCGTTGTCCGGCTTCGACATCGATCTCGGCGAGGCCATCGGCCGCAAGCTCGGCGTCAAGATCGAGTGGCAGGAGACCAGCTTTGCCGAGTTCATGCCGTCGATCTCGACCGGGCGGGTGGACGCCATCCTGTCCGGCTTCACGGACTATGCCAGCCGGCACGAGATCGCGTCCTTCGTCGATTATTTGCGCAGCGGCCCGCAGTTCTTCGTGCAGCAGTCGCGCAAGGCGGAGTTCAAGGACGCAGCCGCGCTCTGTGGCAAGAAGGTCGGCGCCAGCCGCCGCACCATGTTCCCCGCGCAGATCGCGGCCTGGAGCGAGAAGAATTGCGGCACCAATCCGATCCAGTTCGTCGGCACCGACGGCTCGGCCGACGCCCGCACCCAGCTCAGGCAGGGCCGCATCGATGCCGCCGCCCAGGGCAACGAGACGCTGCCCTACATCATGGACCTCGAGCCCGGCACCTATGCGACCGTGGGCGAGCCCATCGCGCAGCAATTCACCGGCATCGCTCTGCCGGTCAAGGAAAAGGCGCTGCAGCAAGCCATGCTCGAGGCGGTCGATGCACTGATCGCGGATGGCACCTATCGCACGCTCCTCGCCAAGTGGAAACTGACCGACAACGCACTCGAAAAGGCGACCATCAATGCTGGACAGTAAGGCACTCCAGAGCATTCCGCTCGTTCCGGCCAACACCGCGGATCCTGCACCGGAATACCCCTGGCCGAAGCCGTACAATTCGGCGATGTTCCTGTCGTTCGACGTGGACGCGGAGAGCGCCTGGACCAGCAAGGACGCGGTGCACGCCCAGCGGCTCATCACCATGAGCTATGGCGGCTATGAGGCGCGCGTCGGCACGCCGAAGCTCCTGGAGCTGCTCGAACAGCTCGATCTCAAGGCGACCTTCTTCGTCACGGGATGGTCGGTCGACGCGCATCCGGCGATGGCCGAGGCCATTCTCAAGGCCGGTCACGAGATCGGCCACCACGGCTATCACCATCTGTTGCCCGATCCCGGCGATCCCTGGATCGAGGAGGAGCTCGAGCGCGGGTTCGAGGCGCTCAAGCGCCGGCTCGGCGTCAGGCCGACCGGCTACCGCGCGCCCTACGGCGAATTCACCGAGGAACTGCGGGTGGCGTTAGTGCGCCACGGCATCGTCTACACCTCCTCGTTCCGCGACGACGTGCGGCCCTATCGCCATCGTCTCGCCGACGGCAAGCCGGGCACGATCGAGCTGCCGGTGACCGCCAGCTATGACGACTGGATGCACGGCCTGTCCGCGCGCTTCAGTCCGCGCTCGATTTTCCCCAAGGAGCATGTGCTCTCGATCTGGAAGGACGAGCTCGACGAAACCAGAGACTGGGGCGCGATGGTGACGACCGTGCTGCATCCACAATGCAGCGGTCGACCGATGCGGCTGCGCCTGCTGCGCGAATTCCTGACCTACGCAAAGTCGTGCCCGGATGTCTGGATCACGACCGGTGAGAAGATCGCGGCCAACTTCCTGCGCCACGAGGCCGGAAAAAGTTGAGCCACGCCATGACCCGTATCCTCGTCATCAACCCCAACTCCTCCGCATCGGTGACGGCGGCGATCGACGACGCCGTCGCGCCGCTACGCATCGCCGGCGGACCCGCAATCGAGGTCGTCGGCCTTGCCGGGGGGCCGCCGGGCATCAGCTCGCAACGCGACGCCGACAGCATGGTGATGCCGCTGGTCAACCGTGTGTCGCGCGCCGATGCGGATGCCTTCGTGCTCGCCTGCTTCAGTGATCCCGGCCTGCATGCGGTGCGCGAGGCGGCCGGCGGGCGCCCGGTGATGGGCATCGCCGAGTGCGGCATCTTTCGCGCAATGATGCTGGGCGAGCGATTTGGCGTCATCGCGCTGTCGCCGTCGAGCATTCGCCGCCAGCAGCGGATGGTGCGGCTGATGGGCATCGACAGCCGCTATGCCGGAAGCTGGTCGGTCGGCGCGAGCGCGGCGGAGACGGCAGGCGCGGACATCCGGGGACGGTTGATTGAAGCCGGCCGCGCGCTGGTCTCGCAATGCCGTGCCGATGTCGTGGTGATGGGCTGCGCCGGCATGGCCTCGCACCGCGCGGCGATTGCGGATGCCATCGGTGTGCCCGTGGTCGAGCCGGCGCAGCAGGCGGTGGCCGCTGCGATCGGCGCGGTCTTGTTGAACACGTAAGATCCTTCAGGAGCCTCTTGCAATGCCCGTCTCCCGCCGTTCGCTCCTCAAGGCCGTAGCCGCGGTGCCGGCGCTGTCATTTCCGGGCATCCTGCGCGCCGAATCCCAGACCACGCTACGCTTCATTCCGGTGATCGACCTCGCCTTCGTCGATCCCATCTATTCGACGGCACAAGTGTCGCGAAACCACGGCTTCATGGTCTACGACACGCTCTACGGCATGAGCTCTTCGCTCCAGGTCTCGCCTCAGATGCTGTCGGGCCATGTCGTCTCCGGCGACCGGCTGCAATGGGACCTCAGCTTGCGCGACGGTCTGTTCTGGCACGATGGCGAGCGCGTGCTCGCCCGCGACTGCGTCGCGAGCATCCGCCGCTGGGCCGCGCGCGACGGCTTTGGCGGCGAGCTGATGGAGGCGACTGACGAGCTGTCGGCCACTGACGACCGCACCATCCGCTTCCGCCTCAAACGTCCATTCCCGCTGTTGCCGCAAGCGCTGGGCAAGGCCGCGATCAACGCGTGCTTCATGATGCCGGAGCGGCTGGCGGGCCAGGATCCGTTCAAGCCGCTCACCGAAGTGATCGGCAGCGGCCCGTTCCGCTATCTCGCCGACGAGCGCGTGCAGGGTGCGCGCAACGCGTATGCCAGGTTCGAGCGCTATCAGCCGCGCACGGACGGCAAACCGGATTGGACAGCGGGCCCGAAGATCGTGCACTACGATCGGGTGGTCTGGACCACCACGCCCGATGCCGGCACCGGCGTCGCCGCGCTGCAGACCGGGGAGCAGGACTGGCAAGAGACCACGCCACACGACCTGCTGCCGATCATCAAGGCGGCCGGCGACATCGAGACGCGGATCCTCGATCCCCGCGGTTACGCCTGCATGCTGCGCCTCAATCATCTTCAGCCACCGTTCGACAATCCTGCCGTTCGCCGCGCGCTCCTGGGGGCCATCGATCAATCCGCCTTCATGACCGCGGTGGCCGGTACCGATCCGAACTTCCAGGTCTCACCGATCGGCTATTTCGCGCCGAATACGCCGATGGCCAGCGATGTCGGCCTCGATGTCTTCCGCGGCCCGCGTGACTACGCCAAAGTGAAGGCCGATCTCAAGGCCGCGGGGTATAATGGCAAGAAGGTCGTGGTGCTCGTGCCCACCAACTCACTGGCGCAGAAGCCGCTTGGCGAGATCGCCGTCGACTCCTTGCGCAAGGCCGGCATGAACGTCGAATATGCCGGGCTCGATTTCGCCGTGGTGCTGCAACGCCAACTCAAGAAGGACCCGATCGGGCAGGGCGGCTGGAGCGCGGCGGTCGGCAACTGGCAGGGCATCGACTGGCTCAATCCGGCCGGCAACACCAATATCCGTGGTGAGGGCAAGGTCGCCGGCTGGTATGCGAGCGAGAAGATGGCCGGGCTCCGCAGCCAGTGGCTGGCGGCCTCCGAGCTCGCGGAGCAGCAGCGCATCTGCCGTGAGATCCAGGCGGTGGCTTTCCAGGAAATCCCCTATATTCCGATTGGCCTGTACAAGCAGCCGACCGCCTATCGCAAAGCCATCACCGGCATTCTCGACGGCACCGCCGTCTTCTGGAACGTACGCCCCGCATGAGCATGATCGCAATCTTCGGCAGCTATGTGCTGTCACGCAAGGACGGCGCGCAGGACGTGTTGCGCGACCATTGGGTTCTGGTCGAAGGCAAGAAGATTGCCGCGGTCACGCGCGACAAGCCGCGGGCGGACGAGGTGCATGACCGTCCCGGCCGCTTCGTTCTGCCGGGCCTGTTGAACCTGCACAATCACTGCTTCTCCGAAGCGCTGGCGCGCAGCCACACCGAGGACGGCAACGGCCGCCGCAACAATCAGAGCATCGTTTACACGGTGCTTTTGCCGCTGACCAAGCGCGGTGCAGATATCTTGTCGGCGGAAGAGCGCATGGCGGTCGCGCGGCTCGGCATCCTCCAACTCCTGAAGGGCGGCGCCACCACGGTGATGGAGCCGTTCCGCAACTCGATCCCGGAGATGTTCGATGCCGCCGAGGAGATGGGCATCCGCTTCTACGGCGCGCCCTATCTGTTCTCGACGTCGGACGCCAAGGCCGGCCCCGACGGCGTGGTGCACTATTCCGGCGATGACGGCACAGCCGACATGGCGACCTGGGATGCACTCTACCAGCGCTGGAATAATCGCGGCGACGGCCGCATCGGCCTTGCGATGAGTCCGCATGCCACCGACACCTGCGGGCCTGATCTGTTGAGGGCCTGTGCCGCGCGGGCACGCGAGCTCGGCGTGCCCGTCACGACGCATATGGCGCAGAGCCGCGCCGAGGTCGAAACCATCGGCAAGCGCTATGGCGACCGCACGCCGGCGCAATATCTCGACTGGCTCGGCCTGCTGGCGCCCGACCTGATGGCGGCACACTGCATGTTCAGCACCGATGACGATCTCAAGCTGATGGCCGCGCGCGGTATGACGGTTCTCAACTGCCCGCGCGTGTTCGCGCGCGCCGGCGTCACCGCGGCCTTCAGCCAGTTCGCGGAGCACGGCGTGCGCACGGTGGTCGGCACCGACGGCTACAACATGGACCTGCTCGGCGAGCTCAATGCGGCGTCGCTGATCTCCAAGATCACCTCGGCGCGTGCCGATGTCGCGAACGCGCCCGAGTTGATCGAGGCGAACACGGCAATCGCGGCCGATGTCATCAAGCGGCCCGATCTCGGCCGTATCGAGCCGGGCGCGACCGCCGACCTCACGATCGTCGATCTCACCCATCCGCATCTTCAGCCGCTGTTCGACCCGCGCCGCGCGCTGATCGCGCTCGCCAATCGCGCCAATATCGATCAGGTCATGGTCGACGGCCGCATGCTGGTCGATGCCGGCCGCTATCTCGGCGCCGACGAGGCGGCGATCACGGCTGCCGGCACCGCTGCGATTGGCAAGATCTGGGACCTGCCGGAGGCACAGGCGGCGTTCAACGGCTGAGGGGTGGCTCGTCGAATTCGGCGAGCGCCTTGCGTATGGTCTCGACCAGATCGAGCGCTACCGGCGAGGGGCTGCGCTGTGCCGGAAAGACCGCCGAGAATTCGAAGTCGATGCGCGGCAGGAAGCGGCGCACGACGACGCCGCGGGTGGAAAATTCCTGGGCGGTGAAGGGATCGCAGATGGCGACGCCAAGTCCTGACGACACCATGCCGCACATGATCTCCGACAGCGTGGTCTCGACCCTGAGCACGCGGCGGACATCGTGGCGATGGAAGACCTGGTCGACGAGGTGGCGGCTCGACGAGCCCGCCGACAGCGAGATGAAAGTCTCGCCCTCGAAGTCGCGGGGCTCCAGCACTTCCTTTTCCGCGAGGCGGTGACCGGTGGGCAGTACAGCCACACGCGCGGGCGCCGGCAGCTTCTGGCTCGGCAAGCCCGAATGCGCGATGGGCACCTCGGCAAAGCCGACGTCGCACTGATTGTTCAGTACCCAGTCGACCACGATCGGCGAGATCACGCCGAAGAAAGCGAGGTTGAGGTTCGGCCGCTCCCTCAGGAAGTGCCCGGTGAGCCGCGGCAAATAGCCATTCGACAATGCTGGAAGTGCCGCGATCCGCAGTGAGCCGGTGCGGCGGCCGCGGATTTCCTCGGCTGCCGCGGTGATGCGTTCGAGGCCGACGAAGGAGCGCTCGACTTCGGTGTAGAGTGCCATGGCCGCAGCGGTCGGCACGAGGCCGGTGCCGCGCCGTTCGAACAGCTCCATCTTCAACAGCGCCTGGAGGTCGCGCAGCAACCGGGAGACCGCCGGCTGCGTCACGGTCATCAGCGCCGCCGCCTCCGTCACGCTGCCGGTCAGCATCGTCGCCCGGAAAGCCTCCACCTGCCGCGAATTGATCCGGGCCATCCCCATTTCCATTCATAATATTTAGGCATGCAGAGGCTGCCATTATTCATTGGACGATGGAAGCCGGAGTTTGCGATCTTTTTCATCAGTGCTGGAGACGGCCCGCTTTTTCGGCAGATTGGAGGGGTTTAAACCTCCGGATCGCGCCAAAATTCGCCGCGCAAGGGCTGGAGCCCTAGTCGGAGAGGGATCTGCGCGGAAGGAAATGCGGAAGGTTCAGCCAACGAGACTCGTCGGCACGTCACCTCATCCCGGTATGGAGATCGGACCACATGAAGACTTTTCGCCTTCTGACAGCGGTCAGCATCGCGGCCCTCATCGCCGCCCCCTCGGTTGCCACGGCTCAGCAAAAGACGCTCTATGTCGCCGGCTATGGCGGCTCGTTCGAGAAGACCATCCGCGACGAGGTGATCCCGACTTTTGAGAAGGAGAACGGCGTCAAGGTCGAGTACGTCGCCGGCAACTCCACCGACACGCTGGCCAAGCTCCAGGCGCAGAAGGGCAACCAGCAGATCGACGTCGCCATCGTTGACGACGGCCCGATGTACCAGGCGATCCAACTCGGCTTCTGCGGCAAGCTCGATGGCCTGCCGACCGATCTCTACGACACCGCGCGCTTCAAGGACGATCGTGCGGTCGCGATCGGCATCGTCGCGACCGGCCTGATGTACAACACCAAGGTGTTTGCGGAGAAGGGCTGGGCGCCGCCGACCTCCTGGAACGATCTCAAGGACACGAAATACGCCAAGCAGCTCGTGATCCCGCCGATCAACAACACCTATGGCCTCGAAGCGCTGGTGATGCTGTCGAAGATGAATGGCGGCGGCGAGTCCAATGTCGATTCCGGCTTCAAGATCTTCAAGGAGCAGATCAATCCGAACGTGCTCGCCTATGAGCCGTCGCCGGGCAAGATGACCGAGCTGTTCCAGTCCGGGCAGGCTGTGATCGCGGTGTGGGGCACCGGCCGCGTGCAGAGCTTTGCCAATACCGGCTTCCCCGTCGATTTCGTCTATCCGAAGGAGGGCGCCGCGACGTTGCTGACGACCGCCTGTCCGATCACCAAGCCGAACGCCTCGCCGCTTGCGTCTAGCTTCGTCAAGATGCTGCTCGAACCCAAGATCCAGCTCGTGATGCTGAAGGATTACGGCTACGGCCCGGTGCTGAAATCGCTGGTGATCCCGCCCGAGCTCGGCAAGATGGCGCCGATCGGCGAGCGCGCGGCAAAGCTCTATAATCCGGACTGGACCGTCATCAACGAGAAGCGCGAGGAATGGACCAAGCGCTGGAATCGCGAGGTCGAGCGCTGATCGGTCATCCCGGAGACAGTGCGATGGCCTATCTCGAGCTCGAAGGGGTCGCCAAGCAATTCGGAGCGCAGACTGTCGTCGACGACTTCAGTCTCGCGGTCGGGAAGGGGGAGTTCGTCTCCTTTCTCGGCCCCTCCGGCTGCGGCAAGACCACGACCCTGCAGATGATCGCGGGCTTCCTCGATCCCACCCGCGGCGCGATCCGGCTGCAAGGCAAGGATCTGACCGCGATCCATCCGGCCAAACGCGGGCTCGGGATCGTGTTCCAGAGCTACGCGCTGTTTCCGCACATGACCGCGGCCGAGAATGTCGCCTTCGGGCTCGAGATGCGCAATGTGCCGCGCGGCGAACGGACCGAGCGCGTTCGCGCAGCGCTCGCGATGGTCGGGCTTGCCGGCTACGAGGATCGCCATCCGCGTCGCATGTCCGGCGGCCAGCAGCAGCGCGTGGCGCTGGCGCGCGCGCTGGTGATCAAGCCGAGCGTGCTGTTGCTCGACGAGCCGCTATCGAATCTCGACGCCAAGCTGCGCGAGGAGATGCAGATCGAGCTGCGCCAGATCCAGCGTACCATCGGCACCACCACGATCCTCGTCACCCACGACCAGAACGAGGCGATGTCGTTGTCCGACCGCATCGTGGTGATGAGCCAGGGCCGGATCGAGCAGATCGGCACGCCGCAAGAGACTTATGAGAAGCCGGCCTCGGCCTTCGTCTCGCAGTTTTTGGGAAAGACCAACGACTTTGCCGCGACGATCGATCGGACCAGTGCGCCTGGGCGATTGATTGTCGGCTCGTGGAGCGCGCCTGCGCATGTCGGGCGCAGCGGTCCCGTCACCATTAGCATTCGCCCCGAGCGGATCGACTTTGGCGACGCGGGCCTCAGCGCAAAGATCGTCACACGCATCTTCCAGGGCAATCACTGGCTGTTCCAGTGCGAGAGCGAATGCGGCCCGGCGACCGTGATCCGCCAGAATGACGGCCGGTCGCAGCCGGTCGAAGGCGAGGCCGTTCACCTCACCTGGCGGCCCGAGGACATGAGCGTGAGGGGCGTCGCATGAGCGCTTCCGCCGAGGAACGAAACGCACGCACGCCCTGGGCGCTGACGGCGCCCGCTTTGATGCTGTTCGTCGGCGTGCTCCTGATTCCGCTGGCAATGACCGTGATGCTGTCCTTCCATGATTGGGGCCAGTACAAGGGCATCGAGCCGGTCTTCATCCTCAAGAACTGGCATGAGATCGTAACCGATCCCTATTACGCCGAGATGTTCGGGCGGACGTTTCGCATCGCGATCCTGACTACGCTGCTCACCGCCGTGCTCGGTGCACCCGAAGCCTACATCCTCAACCGCATGAGCGGACGCTGGAAGAGCGTTTTTCTCCTGGTCATCCTGGGGCCGTTGCTGATTTCCGTGGTGGCGCGGACGCTCGGCTGGGCGCTGCTGTTCGGCGGCAACAACGGCCTCGTCAATAAGCTGCTGATGTCGGCCGGGCTGATCCGCGCGCCTATCCCCTTCATGTTCACCGAAACCGGCATGGTGGTCGCACTCGCGCACGTGATGATGCCGTTCATGGTGCTGTCGGTGTGGGCGGCGCTGCAGCGGCTCGATCCGCAGATCGAGAATGCCGCGATGTCGCTCGGCGCCGGCCCTGCGACCATCATCCACCGCATCATCATGCCGCAGATCATGCCGGGCGTGCTGTCTGGGGCGATCATCGTGTTCTCGCTCTCGGCCAGCGCGTTTGCGACGCCCGCCATCATCGGCGGCCGTCGACTCAAGGTCGCGGCGACGCTGGCCTATGACGAGTTCCTCAACACGCTGAACTGGCCGCTGGGGGCGGCGGTCGCCACGCTGCTGCTGGCCGCGCTGGTCTTGATCGTCGTCGGCAGCAACGCACTGATCGAGCGCCGTTACGCGGAGGTGTTCCGATGAGCCGGAATGGCCCGCTCGCGCTGATCTTCCACACCATCTTTGTCATCGTCATGGTGGCGCCGATCCTCGTCGTCTGCCTCGTTGCGTTCACGCCTGAAGGCTTCCTGTCGTTGCCGACAAACGGTTTTTCGTTGCGCTGGTTCAGGGCGATCGCCAACTATCCCGAATTCGTCCATGCTTTCTGGGTCAGCCTTGGCCTGGGCGCACTATCGTCGTTCGTCGCGCTATTATTCGCGGTACCGGCGGCGCTCGCGATCGCGCGCTATCGCTTCCGCGGCCGTGATGCGCTCGCGGCCCTCTTTCTCTCGCCGCTGATGATCCCGCATGTCGTGCTCGGCATCGCGTTCCTGCGCTTCTTCACCTCGGCCGGGATGGGCGGCAGCTTCGCCGCGCTGATCATCGCGCATGTCATCATCGTGTTTCCGTTCGCGCTACGGCTGACCCTGGCGGCGGCGACCGGCATGGACCTTTCGGTCGAGATGGCGGCGGTCTCGCTCGGTGCCGGCGGCTGGACGCTATTCCGCCGCGTGACGCTGCCGTTGATCCTGCCCGGCGTCATCAGCGGCTGGGCGCTCGCCTTCATCCAGTCCTTCGACGATCTCACCATGACCGTCTTCCTCGCGGGACCCGGCACCGAAACACTGCCGGTGCGCATGTTCCTCTACATCCAGGACAACATCGATCCGCTGGTGACGTCCGTCTCGGCCTGCGTGATCGCGATCACCATGACCGCCCTCATTCTGCTCGATCGCTTCTACGGGCTCGACCGCGTGCTCGCCGGCAAGGGCGATACAGGGCGATAGGAGAATCCATGCGAACAGATTACGACGTCGCCGTCGTCGGCGGCGGATTGCTCGGCTCCGCCATCGCCTGGGGCCTGGGAAGACTCGGCAAGAAGGTGGCCGTGCTCGACGAAGGCGACATCACCAAGCGCGCCTCACGCGCGAACTTTGCGCTGGTTTGGGTCCAGAGCAAGGGGCTCGGCATGCCAGCCTATACCGTCTGGACGGTGCAGGCGTCACAGGCGTGGAGCAGGCTCGCCTCGGAGCTGAAGCAGCAGACCGGCCTCGATGTCTCGCTTCAGCAGAACGGCGGTTTTCATCTGACGCTTGGCGAGGACGAGTTCGGTCAGCGCGCCGAGCTGGTCAAGCGCATGCACAACCAGACGGGTGCCGCCGATTACAAGATGGAGATGCTGCCGGCATCCGAGGTGAAGAAGGCGCTGCCGCTGATCGGGCCCGAGGTCTCCGGCGGCAGTTATTGTCCACTCGACGGTCACGTCAATTCGCTGCGCACGTTTCGTGCGTTCCACACCGGCTTCAAGGCATTCGGCATCGACTATCTTCCGGAGCGCCCGGTCTCGGCGATCAGCAGGAGCAGCGGCGAATTCTGCCTGACGACGCCGCAGGGCGAGCTCCGTGCCGCCAAGATCGTGCTCGCCGCCGGCAATGCTAACCAGACCCTGGCGCCGATGGTCGGTCTCCACGCCCCGATGGGCCCGACCCGCGGCCAGATCGTGGTGACCGAGCGCACCATGCCCTTTCTGCCGCATCCGCTGACCACGATCCGCCAGACCGACGAGGGCACGGTGATGATCGGCGACAGCAAGGAAGACGAGCTCGACGATCGCGCGCTGAAGCACTCGATCAGCGCCGTGATGACGGATCGCGCCCAGCGCATGTTTCCGCATCTCGCGCGGCTCAACGTGGTCCGGAGCTGGGCCGGCATCCGCGTCATGCCGCAGGACGGCTTTCCGATCTACGACCAGTCGGAGACGCATCCCGGTGCCTTCGTCGCCTGCTGCCACTCCGGGGTGACACTCGCCTCCAACCACGCCTTCGAGATCGCGCGGATGGTTGCGCAAGGCGCGCTCGAGCCCGAGCTGGTCGGCGCGTTCTCGGCCAGCCGTTTTGGCGCCGCCGGTGCCGCGAACAACAGCGGCTACTAGGGACATTGAAGGAGCCAGGATGTTCAAACGATCCGAGCAGGACAAGCGGCCAGCGGTGCAAATCTTCGTCGATGGCGTTGCCGTCGCGGCGCGGCAGGGCGACACCGTCTCCGCCGCGCTGCTGGCCTCGAGCTGCGATGCACGCCGTTCGACCGCAGTCAGCGGGGCGCTGCGTTTGCCCTATTGCATGATGGGCGTGTGCTTCGATTGCCTCGTCACCATCGATGGCGTCGGCAACCGACAGGGCTGCCTGGTGCCGGTCACCGACGGCATGCAGATCGAGATTCAGAAGGGCAAGCGGGAGATCGGGAAATGACTGTGGCTCCCAAGCGCGAAGAATATGACGTCGTGGTGATCGGGGCCGGGCCTGCCGGCCTTGCCGCCGCCGCGACGGCCGCCGAAGCCGGCCTGTCCACGCTGCTGCTCGACGAGAATATCGGCCCCGGAGGCCAGGTGTTTCGTGCCATCGCCTCGACGCCGGTGACCGACCGCAGCCAGCTCGGTGAGGACTATTGGGTCGGTACCGATCTCGTGCAGGCGCTACGCGCAGGCAACGCGGAGGTCATTCAGCGCGCAACGGTCTGGAGCCTCGATCGCAATCTCGATATCGCCGTCTCGGTCGGCGGCGCGTCCGCCTTCGTCAAGGCCAGGCGCGTGATCCTCGCGACCGGCGCGCTGGAGCGGCCGTTTCCGATTCCCGGGTGGACGCTTCCGGGCGTGATGACCGCGGGCGCCGCGCAGACCATGTTGAAAACATCGGCCCTGGTGCCGGATGGCCGCACGGTGATCGCGGGGCAGGGGCCGCTGCTCTGGCTGCTCGCCGCGCAGATCTTGCGTCTCGGCGGTCGCATCGATCGCATTCTCGACACCACCGAGCGCGGAAACTATTTCGCCGCACTCCCCCACGCTTTCGCTTTCCTGACCTCGCCGTATTTCGCCAAGGGCTTGTCGATGATGCGCGAGGTGAAGGCGAAGGTGCAGGTCGTCTCAGGTGTCAGCGAGCTTGCTGCCTCTGGTGACGGCCAACTCGCGAACGTCAGCTATGTCGCCGGCGGCAAACGCGAGACCGTCCTTGCGGATCTCTTGCTGCTGCACCAGGGCGTCGTGCCCAACGTCAATCTGGCGATGGCGGCCGGAATCGAGCATCGCTGGGATGATTTGCAATTGTGCTGGTCTCCGGTGCTGGATGCCAGCGGCAATTCGTCGGTCGCCGGCATTGCGATTGCTGGCGACGGCGCCGGCATCGGCGGGGCGAACGCAGCCGTAGTGCGCGGCCGCATCGCGGCACGCGCGGCAGTGGAGGCGTTGGCGCCTGCGGCTGCAAAAAAATCTGCGCCGATGGCGAGCCTCCGCGCCGATCTCGCCAAGGCCGAACGTGGTCGCGTTTTTCTCGACACGCTGTTCCGGCCGGCGCCGCAGTTTCGCATTCCCGCAGGCGACACCATCGTCTGTCGCTGTGAGGAGGTCACCGCAAAGGATATTCTCGACGCCGTCGCGATCGGCGCGACCGGGCCGAACCAGCTCAAGGCCTACCGCCGCACCGGCATGGGGCCGTGCCAGGGCCGGCTCTGCGGCCTCACCGTCACCGAGCTGATGGCGCAGGCGCGGGGCAAGAGCCCGCAGGAGATTGGCTATTACCGGCTGCGCGCGCCGGTCAAGCCGATCACGCTCGCCGAGCTCGCCGCCGTTCCGAAGAGCGCAGACGACATCAAGGCGGTGGTGCGCGGATGACGAAAAACGTGGATGCGATCGTCGTCGGCGGCGGCATCCACGGGTGCTCGACCGCGCTATATCTGTGTCTCGCCGGCCTCAAGCCGGTGCTGATCGAGAAGGACTATGCCGGCCGGCACGCTTCCGGTGTCAACGCCGGCGGCGTGCGCCAGCTTGCGCGGCACATCCCCGAAATCCCGCTTTCGATCCGCTCGATGGGTATCTGGGAGAAGATCACCGATCTCCTCGACGACGATTGCAGCTTTGAGAGCTATGGCCAGGTCCTCGTCGCCGAGAACGAAGAGGAACTCGCGGTCTGCCGCGCACGTGTGGCCGAGCTCAACGCGCTCGGCTTCACCCACGAAGAGCTGATCGATGCCGCAGAGCTGCGGCGCCTCGTGCCGGCGGTGGCCGAGACCTGTCCCGGCGGCGTGGTCTCGCGCCGCGACGGTGCGGCCAATCCCGCGCAGGCGACGACGGCGTTCCGTCGCAAGGCGGAGCAACTAGGTGCGACCGTGCGCGAGGGCATTGCCGCCACGAATATCCGGCACACCGATGGTCTCTGGCATGTCGATGTCGGCGCCGAGAGCTTTGCCGCGCCGGTGCTCGTCAATGCCGCCGGCGCCTGGGCCGGGACCATCGCAGCCGCGCTCGGTGAGCCCGTTCCGGTCGAGACGGTGGCGCCGATGTTGATGATCACCTCGCGCGTGCCGCATTTCATCGATCCGGTCGTGATCCTGCGCGGCCGCAAGCTGTCCTTCAAGCAATTCAAGAACGGCACGGTGCTGATCGGCGGCGGCCATTTGGCTACGCCCCATCAGGATCGCAACGAGACGGTGTTGGACTGGAAAAGCCTCGCGACCAGCGCCCGCACCGTGTTCGAGCTGTTCCCGGTCATGCGCGACGCGACGATCATGCGGGCCTGGGCCGGCATCGAGGCCAAGACCAAGGACGATCTGCCCGTGTTTGGACCGAGCAGCCGGCACAAGGGCCTCTATCACCAATTCGGTTTTTCGCTGCACGGTTTCCAGCTCGGCCCCGGCGCGGGCGCCGTCATGGCGGAGCTGATCGTCAACGGCGGCACCCAGACCCGCATCGGCGATCTCGGCATCGACCGTTTCCACCCCTCCACGCTCTAGCAAAAGAGGACATCATGAGCATTACCCGCAGCATCCGCACGCCCATCATGCACCGCGCCGTCGAAGCCAACGGCTTCGTCTTCATTGGCGGCACCATCGCCGACGACACCTCTGTGTCGATGGGCGAGCAGACCCGCAACATCCTCGGCAAGATCGCCGGCTATCTGAAGGAAGCGGGCACCGACAAGTCGCGCGTCGTGAGCACCTCGATCTTCGTCACGGACCTTTCCAAGAAGAAGGAGATGGACGCGGTCTGGACCGAGTTCTTCGGCGACAATCTGCCGACCCGCGCCACCGTCGGCGTCGCCGATCTCGGCGGCAGCGCGCTGATCGAGGTCGTGGTCACCGCGCTCAAGGGTTGATCGCGCGGGCCTGCGGCGGACGTCGGCGCTCCGCGCGCCGTCGTTCCTCAGAGCCTCGCCTTGATCTCGCCCTTCGATGGGATTAGTTAGAGAGCCCTCAAACAGGATATTCGAGATCCATGGATTTGACCCCGACCGCAAAGCCGACCTGCCTTGCTCACGGGGAATTCCATGCCTGCTTCCATCATCCTGTCCAACCTGTCGCTGTCCTCGCCTGACGGCCGCTCTCTTTTTTCCAATATCGATCTGACGTTGGGCGCCGAGCGGACCGGCCTCGTCGGCCGCAACGGCGTCGGGAAGACGACGCTGCTTGCGTCGATTTCGCGAGAGCACATTCCTCAATCGGGGCGCGTTGCTATCAACGGAACCGTTGGTCTGTTGCGCCAGGACGTCCAGCCCCTTGCGGGCGCGAAGGTGATCGACCTGTTCGGTGCGCGAGCCGCGCTCGATGTGCTTCGCCGTGCCGAGCGCGGGGATGCCTTGGCCGAGGAGGTTTCCGAGGTCGATTGGACCCTCGAAACACGGCTTACGTCCGCCCTTGCGCGTGTCGGGTTCGACGTCGCTCCGGAGATCGAGCTCGACCGCCTGTCGGGCGGGCAGGTCACGCGGGTTCGTCTGGCCGCGCTGATCTTTGCGGAGCCAGACTTCCTGCTGCTCGACGAGCCCACCAACAATCTCGATCGGGAGGGGCGCAAGGCGGTGATCGATTTCCTTGCGTCTTGGCGCGGTGGGGCGATCGTCGTCAGCCACGATCGGAGCCTGCTCGAAACCATGGATGCGATCGTCGAGCTGAGGTCGCTCGGAGCTACGCGATACGGCGGCAATTGGAGCAGTTATTGCGAGCAGAAAGCCGTTGCGCTCGCGGCTGTCAGGCACGACCTCGCGCATGCCCAGAGGCGCCTGTCCGAGATCGACGGGAAAGCGCAGGAGGCCGCGGAGAGGAAAGCGCGCAAGGACGGCGGGGGCAAGAAGAAGCGCGCCAAGGGCGACATGCCGCGCATCCTGGCCGGCGCACGCAAGGACCGTAGCGAAGACACCGGCGGCAAGACCGCGCAGATCGCCGAGCGGCGGCGTGCGGATGCGCTTGAGGCCCTTGATACGGCGCGCCGGCGCATCGAGATTCTTCAGCCGCTGTCGGTGAAGCTGCCCTCGACCCGGCTGCCAGCGGGCAGGGAGGTGGTTTGGCTCGATTGCGTCAGCGCCGGCTATCGGCCGGACCGGGAAGTCTTGCGCGATCTATCGCTCGCGATCGTTGGTCCGGAGCGCCTGGCAATTGTCGGACCCAACGGTTCCGGCAAGACGACGCTGCTGAAACTCGTCGCCGGCGAACTACGTCCGCTCTCCGGCACCATGCGGGTCAGGCCGGATCTTGCGCTGTTCGATCAGAAGGCCAGCCTGCTCGATCCCGCGGTCTCCATCCTGGATAACTTCAGGCGCTTCCATCCGAAGGCGGGTGCAAATGAATGCCATGCGGCGCTGGCCCGGTTCATGTTTCGAGCCGATGCCGCCTTGCAGATTGCGGGACATTTGAGCGGCGGGCAGATGTTTCGTGCAGGCCTTGCCTGCGTGCTGGGCGGAGCGATGCCGCCGTCGCTGCTGATCCTCGACGAGCCGACCAATCATCTGGACATCGAATCCATCGAAGCCGTCGAAGCGGGCTTGAGGGCCTATGACGGCGCGCTGCTCGTCGTCAGTCATGATGAGGCGTTTTTGCAGGCGATCGGGATTACCCGACGGCTCGATCTTGCTGCCCCGAGGCAGCGCGCCGGTTGCAGGATCATTTGATCCCGCTTTGCGGTTCGGCACGACGACAATTTTCAAAAACCCGACGCCCTGCCCCCAGCGCGTCGGGTGGAAAAAGATGAGTATCAATCCGTGATCCCAACGCAGCAGTTGTGACTCGCGTCGCTCCAATTTACCACTCCGGGAAACTACCGCGTTGGAACCGGACGCCGCCCAACCTGCGCGCGGCCTAGGAGGCGGCGCTGCCGCCCGGTTCGAGCGCCTCACCCATCTCCAGCGGATGGGCCATGGTCTCGTGCAGCGCATCGCGGTCGAGCTCGCCTTCGGAGATGCTGATGACGACACAGGCGACGCCGTTGCCGATCAGATTGGTCAGCGCGCGGCACTCGCTCATGAACTTGTCGATGCCGACCAGGATCGCAATCGACTGGATCGGGATGTCGGGCACGATCGAGAGCGTCGCCGCCAGCGTGATGAAGCCCGCCCCCGTCACGCCAGAGGCGCCCTTCGAGGTGATCATGGCGATGCCGAGAATGCCGAGCTCCTGCCAGATGGTCAGATGGGTATTGGTCGCCTGCGCCAGGAACAGCGTTGCCAGCGTCATGTAGATGTTGGTGCCGTCGAGGTTGAAGCTGTAACCGGTCGGAATGACGAGGCCGACCACCGAACGCGAGGCGCCGAGATGCTCCATCTTCTGGATCATCTGCGGCAGCACCGTTTCTGATGACGAGGTGCCGAGCACGATCAGCAGCTCGTCCTTGATGTAGGCGATGAAACGCAAGATCGAGAAGCCGGCGAGCCGCGCGATTGCGCCGAGCACGACCACCACGAACAGGATGCTGGTGAGATAGAACGTGCCGATCAGGGCCGCGAGGTTGAGCAGCGAACCGAGGCCGTAGGCACCGACGGTGAACGCCATCGCGCCGAACGCTCCGATCGGGGCGACGCGCACGATGATGCGGATGATGCCGAAGAACATCTTTGCGGCCTTGTCGATCGCCTCCGCAATGGGCTCGCCGGCCTTGCCGAGGAACGCGATGGCGAAGCCCGACAGGATCGAGATCAGTAGCACCTGCAACAGATCGCCGCGTGCGATGGCGCCCAGATAGCTGTCGGGGATGATCGCCATCAGATGGGCGACGATGCCTTCTTCCTTGGCCTTGGTGACGTAGGTCGCCACCGATTTCGGGTCGATCGTGGCGGGATCGATGTTGAAGCCGTGCCCGGGCTGGAGCACCTCGCCGACCAGCAGGCCGACCGCGAGCGCCACGGTCGAGACCGTCTCGAAATAGATCAGCGACTTCAGCCCGACCCGACCGACGCGCTTGAGGTCGCCCATCGAGGAGATGCCGTGCACCACGGTGCAGAAGATCACCGGCGCGATCATCATCTTGATCAGCGCGATGAAACCGTCGCCGAGCGGCTTCAGGGCCTTGCCGAGATCGGGATAGAAATAGCCGACGAGCACCCCGAGTGCGATCGCGATCAGCACCTGAATGTAGAGGATCTTGTACCAGGGCTGGTGCCGGCGGTGGACGGCTGGCTGGATCGCAATGTGTGTCATAGAATAGGCCCCGGACGTATTGATCTTGTTTGATTTGCATCATGTGATGGCCGCTGCAGAAGCGACAATCACATTTTTATCTGTTCGCACGAAGATCTGTCGCTGCACCGCAACTGGGAGGAACATGCCGATTGCAACGGGCTCCGATGAGCGAGCGCAAGGCTATTTTCCGCGTTGGATTCTGAAGTCCTCCGGCGTGATCATGCCCGAGCAGCGGCTGCCGCTTGGCCAGACCGTCGTCTCCGGTCTCCAGCATTGCGTCGCAATGTCGGGCTCGACGATCATCGCGCCGCTGCTGATGGGGTTCGATCCCAATGTTGCGGTGCTGTTTTCCGGCATCGGCACGCTGATCTTCTTCGTCATCGTCGCGGGGCGCGTGCCGAGCTACCTCGGCTCGAGCTTCGCGTTCATCGCGGTCGTGATCGCCGCCACAGGCTATGCCGGGCACGGGCCGAACCCGAACCTGTCGGTTGCGCTTGGCGGCATCGTAGGAGCCGGCGTCCTCTACGGCCTGATCGCGCTGGTCGTGATGTGGTCGGGGGTTGGCTGGATCGAGAAGCTGTTGCCGCCGGTCGTCACCGGCGCTGTGGTCGCCGCGATCGGCCTCAACCTCGCGCCGGTGGCGGTCAAGGCAGTGAGCGCCAATGCGTTCGACACAGGAATCGGGCTCGCGACCGTTCTGATCATCGGCGTGGTTGCCGTTGGCGCGCCTGGCCTGTGGCGCCGCCTGCCGATCATTCTCGGCGCGATCGGCGGATATCTTTTGTACCTGCTGTTCGCGAACGGCCTCGGCTTCGGCAGGCCGATCGACTTCACGCAAGTTTCGGCTGCGTCGTGGATCGGCCTGCCGAGTCTTACCACGCCGACCTTCCAGGCCGATGCAATCGTCCTGATCGCGCCGGTCGCGATCATTCTCGTCGCCGAGAACCTCGGTCACATCAAGGCCGTCGGCGCCATGACGGGCCGGAGCCTCGATGACTATCTCGGCCGCGCCTTGCTTGCCGACAGCCTCGCGACCATGGTGGCCGCCTGCGGCGGCGGCACCGGCGTCACCACCTATGCCGAAAACATCGGCGTCATGGCGGCGACGAAGGTCTATTCGACCTTGCTGTTTGCCTTCGCGGCGATGGTGTCGATCGTGCTCGGCTTCTCGCCGAAATTCGGCGCGCTGGTCCTGTCGATCCCGGGTCCCGTCATCGGTGGGCTCTCGATCGTGCTGTTCGGGTTGATCGCCGCAATGGCCGGCCGGATCTGGGTCGAGAACAAGGTCGACTTCTCAAGTCCGGCAAACCTGATCACCGTCGCGGTCGCGCTCACCGCAGGCGCCGGCGACCTCACGCTCAAATTCGGCGCCTTCACGATCGGCGGGATCGGCACCGCAACCTTGGGCGCCATCATCCTGTACCAGATCCTGACTTCGCGACTGGCTCGCCGCTAGGAGTGAATCCCAGCGGTGCGCCGACGGATGGAACAAAACGCCGGTTCCCTCCATGTTGATGTGTCCCCCCGGAGAAGAACGATGCCACATATCGACCGCTCGACCACCTTTTCTTCGCGCCTCGTCGGCCAATACGCGCTGGTGACGGGCGCCTCGCAAGGCATCGGCCGCGCCGTCGCCATTCGGCTTGCCCAGGAAGGCGCGACCGTCGCCATCAACTATGTCGATCATCCGGAAAAGGCAGAGGAGGTGCTCGCGTCCGCGCGTACGGCATCGAGCGATCGCGGCCACGGCAAGCTCGACCATATCGTCGTCAGGGCCGACGTCAGCAACGAGCAGGACGTAGCCGCGATGTTCGAGACGATCCTGGCGCGCTGGAAGCGTCTCGACTGCCTGGTCAACAATGCGGGCTTCCAGCGGGAATCGCCGAGCGAGGCGCTCGACATCGACACCTATCGCCGCATCATCGACGTCAATCTCAACGGCGCCGTGCTCTGCGCCCAGAAGGCGCTCGCGCATTTCGTTGCGCGCGGCGCAGGCGGCAGCATCATCAATTGCTCCAGCGTCCACCAGATCATCCCGAAACCCGGCTACCTCGCCTATTCCATCAGCAAGGGCGGCATGGCCAATCTGACACGCACGCTGGCACTCGAATTCGCCGGCCGCGGCATTCGCGTCAATGCGGTCGGTCCAGGCGCGATCGACACCCCAATCAACGCGGCCTGGACCGGCGATCCGGAAAAGCGCGGTGTGGTCACCAGCCACATTCCGCTCGGCCGTGTCGGCACGCCGGAGGAGATCGCCGGCGTGTTCGCCTTCCTCGCCTCGGATGAGGCCAGCTACATCACGGGGCAGACCATCTATGCGTGCGGAGGTCTGACGCTGTTTCCCGAATTCCGCGAGAACTGGGCAAGCTAGCGGGCTTCCTCGCCATCTGGCAAAACCGGCCTGCGCAGACTACATCTGCGTCATGGCAAATCATCCGCTCCGCGATTTCGTCGGACGGCACGAAAATCTGTTCGTGCTGACCGGCGCTGGCTGCAGCACCAATTCGGGCATCCCCGATTATCGCGACAGTCACGGCAACTGGAAGCGGACCCAGCCGGTGAACTTCCAGGCTTTCATGTCGGAAGAGCATACGCGTCGGCGCTATTGGGCGCGCAGCCTGATCGGCTGGCGGCGGTTCGGCCAGGCGAGGCCGAACGATGCGCATCACGCGCTCGCCCGGCTCGAGGCGAGCGGGCGTTGCGGAATGCTGCTGACCCAGAACGTCGACCGGCTGCATCAATCCGCCGGCCACCGCCAGGTGATCGACCTGCACGGCCGGCTCGATCTGGTCCGCTGCATGGGCTGCGGTCAAAAGACCCCGCGGAGCGAATTCCAGAAGACGCTCGGCCACGCCAATGCGGAATGGTTGACGCTCGACGCGGCCGATGCGCCCGACGGCGATGCGGACCTGGAGCATGCGGATTTTTCGTCGTTCAAGGTGCCGGCCTGCGAATCCTGCGGCGGCATCCTCAAGCCCGACGTCGTGTTCTTCGGCGAGACCGTCCCGCGCGACGTGGTCGTGACCGCGCAGGATCATCTGGCGCAGGCGGACGCCATGCTCATCGTCGGCTCGTCACTGATGGTCTATTCCGGTTTCCGCTTTGTGCAGGCGGCCGCGCAACGGCAAATCCCGATCGCTGCGGTCAATCTCGGACGCACCCGCGCCGATGATCTCCTCACGCTGAAGGTCGAGGAGCGCTGCGAAGCGGCGCTTGCATTCCTGCTCTGATCGCGCGGCCTGCGAACACGCCTTGCCTATTGCATGGGTGCCAAGCAGAATAGCTGGACGGCAGCATGTTCCTGTCATCCATGGCATGGAAATTGCTGCGCTTTTGTCCTCGGTCTTGACGATCAGCACGGAGAGTTTGGAATGCTTGAGGGAGCCGAGGTGCGGCTTGCCGTCGATATCGGTGGCACGTTCACCGACATCGTGCTGGACGTGGGCGAGGTGCGCAAGACGCGCAAATTGCTGACGACGCCGCAGCGGCCGGAAGAGGCGGTGCTGGACGGCATGCGGCTCATTCTCGCTGATGCGCGCGCCTATATCAGCGACATCGACGTCTTCATTCACGGCACGACGCTCGCGACCAACGCCATCATCGAGCGTCGCGGCGCCAAGACGGCGTTGATCGCGACCGAGGGCTTTCGCGACGTGCTCGATATCGGCACCGAGAGCCGCTACGACCAGTATGACCTCTCCATCGACAAGCCGAAGCCGCTGGCGCCGCGATCTTTGCGCTTCACCGTGCCCGAGCGCATCGACGCGCATGGCGCCGTCCGCCTCCCGTTGGACGAAGCGGCGGTGCGCGCGCTCGCGCCAAGATTGCGCGCGCTGAACGTCGAGAGCGTCGCAATCGCGTTCCTGCACTCCTACGCCAATCCCGAGCACGAGCGCCGCACGGCCGCGATCATCAGTGAGGAGATGCCCGGCATTTCCGTGACCGTATCGTCCGCGGTGTGCCCGGAGATCCGCGAATATGAGCGCACATCGACTGCAGTGGCCAACGCCTATGTGCAGCCGCTAATCGATGGTTATCTCGCTCGCATGTCCGACGCCTTGCAGGTCGAGCAGTACCGCGGCGCGATCTATCTCGTCACCTCCGGCGGCGGTGTCACCTCGATCGAGACGGCGCGGCGCTTTCCGGTGCGCCTCGTCGAATCCGGTCCTGCCGGCGGCGCCATTTTCGCGGCGCAGATCGCGGCGCGTCTCGGCGAGAGCAAGGTGCTGTCCTTCGATATGGGCGGTACCACGGCAAAGATCTGTCTGATCGAAAAATACCAGCCCGAGACCTCGCGCGTGTTCGAGGTCGATCGCGCAGCGCGCTTCCTGAAAGGTTCGGGTCTGCCGGTGCGGATTCCCGTGATCGAGATGGTCGAGATCGGCGCCGGCGGCGGCTCGATCGCCCATGTCGATGCGATGAAGCGCGTCACGGTCGGTCCTGAGAGTGCCTCGTCGGAGCCCGGGCCCGCCTGCTACGGCCGCGGCGGCCTGCGCCCGGCCGTGACGGATGCCGACGTCGCGCTCGGCATGATCGATCCGGACGACTTCGCGGGTGGCACGATCAAGCTCGACCCTGAACTCTCGAAGCAGGCGCTGCTGCGCAGCGTCGGCGAGCCGCTGGGTCTGTCGGCAGAGACTGCGGCCTATGCCGTGCACGAGGTCGTCTGCGAGAACATGGCGAGCGCGGCGCGCGTGCATGCGGTCGAGCGCGGTGAGATTGTCGGTCAGCACACGCTGATCGCCTTCGGCGGCGCGGCGCCTCTGCATGCGGCGCGCGTCGCCGAGAAGATCGGTGTCTCCCGCGTGATCGTTCCTTCCAATGCCGGCGTCGGCTCGGCCGTTGGCTTCCTCGCGGCTCCGATCGCCTACGAGCTGGTGCGCAGCCGTCATGTGCGGCTCGACGATTTCGACACCGAAGGGGTCTCCGATCTGCTCCAGGAGATGGTGACCGAAGCGCGTGCGCTGGTCGAGACGGGTGCGGCAGGCGCGCCGGTCCGCGAGCGCCGCGCGGCCTTCATGCGCTATGTCGGTCAAGGCCATGAGATCTCGATCGAACTGCCGAACCGGCGGCTGGCGACGGCCGATCTGGCCGGCCTGCGTCAGAAGTTCGAGGCGGATTATGCGGTGATGTTCGAGCGGCCGATCCCGGGTGCGGCGATCGAGGTCTTGAGCTGGTCGGTGCTTGCGACGACCGAGGCGCGCAATCCGCCTATTGTCGCGGCCGTTACGCGCAAGCCCGCCGGGAAGGCGACCGGCAGCCGCAAGTTCTTCGATGGCCGGGTCGGGGAGGTGATCGAGATCCCGCTCTATCGCCGCGAGGACATGGCGCCAGGCGCGACGATTGCAGGTCCCGCCGTGATCGCGGAGGACGAGACCTCGACGTTCGTCTCCAACAGTTTTGATGCCCATATCGACGGTGCCGGCAGCATCGTCATGGAACGGAAGGCGGCCTGATCATGAGCAAGGCAAGCGGCGCGAGCCTGATCGACCTTCAGATCATGTGGCACCGGCTGATCGCCGTGGTCGAGGAGCAGGCGCAGGTGCTGCTCCGCACGGCCTTCAGCCCGATCGTGCGCGAATGCGGCGACCTCTCGGCCGGCGTGTTCGACCTCAAGGGACGGATGCTGGCGCAGGCGGTGACCGGCACGCCCGGCCACGTCAACTCGATGGCGGAATCGGTCAAGCACTTCATCGCCCACTTTCCGATCGAGACGATGAAGGAGGGCGACGCCTACATCACCAACGATCCCTGGATGGGCACCGGCCATCTCAACGATTTCGTCGTCACCACGCCCTGCTTCAAGGACGGCAAGCCGGTCGCGCTGTTTTCCTGCACCAGCCATCTCATGGACATCGGCGGCATCGGCTTCGGACCCGACGCCACCGACGTGTTCATGGAGGGGCTCTACATCCCCATGCTGAAGCTGATCGACCAGGGCGTCGTCAACGAGACGCTGATGGCGATGATCCGCACCAACACGCGGCTGCCGATCGACACCGAGGGCGATACCTATTCGCTCGCCGGCTGCAACGACGTCGGCTGCGAGCGCCTGGTCGAGATGATGACCGAGTTCGGCATCGACTCGCTCGATGCGCTCGGCGACTACATCTGCGACCGCTCGCGCGAGGCCGTGCTGGCCGAGATCGCCAAACTGCCGAAAGGCAGCTGGCGCAACACCATGGTGGTCGACGGCTATGATGAGCCGGTCACGCTGGCCGCCGTGCTGACGATCTCGGACGAAGGCATCCACGTCGACTTCGACGGCACCTCGGCCGCGTCCAGGTTCGGCATCAACGTGCCTCTGTCCTACACCATCGCTTACACCGTGTTCGGTCTCGGCTGCGTCGTCGCCTCCCAGATTCCGAACAATGCCGGTTCGCTCTCGCCACTGACGGTGTCGGCTCCCAAAGGCGCGATCCTCAATGCGCCAAAGCCGGCGCCGGTCGCCTCGCGCCACATCATCGGCCAGATGCTGCCCGATGTCGTGTTCGGCTGCCTGCGCCAGATCATTCCCGAGCGCGTGCCCGCGGAAGGCACCTCGTGCCTGTGGAATCTCAACGTGCGCGGCCAGACCCGCTCGGGCGCCGGCGGCAATTACGGATTTTCGATGGCGGTGACCTCCAATGGCGGGACCGGCGCGCGCTTCGCGAAGGACGGGCTGTCGGCGACCGCCTATCCCAGCGGCGTGCGCGGCACGCCGGTTGAGATCGCCGAGACGCAGACGCCGCTGATCTTCTGGCGCAAGGAACTGCGTCCGGATTCCGGCGGGGCAGGGCGAACCCGCGGGGGCCTCGGCCAGATCATCGAGGTCGGCAGCGGTGTCGATGGGCCGTTCGACATCCTGGCGGCATTCGATCGCATCGATCATCCGCCACGCGGACGTGATGGCGGCAAGAACGGCGAGGCCGGCTATGTCGGCCTGAAGTCCGGCAAGAAGCTGCGTGGAAAAGGCTTTCAGCAGGTGCCGCCGGACGACCGGCTGGTGGTGCTGACACCAGGCGGCGCCGGCATCGGCGATCCCCGGGAGCGCGCGCCGACAGCCGTCAACGACGACATCGAAAGCGGCCTCGTGTCTGCCGACAATGCGGTTGAAATTTATGGGCACACGCGATGACGCTTCAGGCGTCGTGCGCGTAGCAAACGGAGGGGCTCAATGATCACGCGACGGACTTTTACCGCGGGCGCAGCGACGCTGCTCGCAGCCGGCCACATCTCGACCCGCGCGCGAGCGGCGACGGTAAGCTGGGACATGTCGACGGTATGGCCCGACGGCAATTTCCACACCCAGAACGCGTTTGCCTTCGCGGAAGAGGTGAAGAAGCAGACGGCTGGCTCGGTCGCGATCACCGTGAAGGCCGGTGGACAGCTCGGCTTCAAGGGCCCCGAGCATCTGCGCGCCGTCCGCGACGGTCTGGTGCCGCTCGCCGACGTCCTCAATATTCAGCAGGTCGGCGACGAACCCTTCATGGGCGTCGAAAGCATTCCCTTTCTCTGCGGCTCCATGGACGAATTGAAGGTGCTGCACAAATACGTGCGGCCCGAATACGAGAAGGTCGCCGCGCGCAACAACCAGAAGATCCTCTACATCGTGCCCTGGCCGACGCAATATCTGCATCTCAAGGTCAAGGTCGCCGATGTCGACGGCTTGAAGAACATCAAGATCCGCGTGCCCGACAAGAACGCCGTCGACATGCTGGCCGTGGTCGGCATGGCGCCGGTGATGATTCCGTGGGGCGAGACCATCCCGGCGCTGGCGTCGGGCGCGGTCTCCGGCGTATCCACCTCGTCGGTGTCGGGCGTCGACGGAAAATTCTGGGAATTCCTGAAATACATCTACCCGACCAACCACGTCTGGTCGTCGCAGATGCTCACCGTCAACCTCGATTCCTGGAAGGCGCTGAGTGCCGATCAGCAGCAGCTCGTCGCCGGCATTGCCGCGAAGATGGAGCCGGGCTTCTGGGCGAACTCGCTCAAGGCGGACGTCGACAGCCTCAACCGGCTCAAGGAAGGCGGCATGGAGGTGGTGCCGGTCTCGGATGCCATGATCACGGACATTCGCGCCAAGACCGCGCCGCAGCTCGACGCTTTCGTCAAGCGCGTGCCGGCGGCCGACAAGCCGGTGCGGGCCTATCTCGCGGAAATGAAGCGCTGAGGACTTGCAGTGGCGGATGTTTTGCCTGCGTCGTCCCATAGTCTCAACGCGGCGGCGCCGGAGCCGCTGCGCATCCTGCTCGACGGCATCGACCGTCTTGGCCGGCTGGACGGCTGGATCGGTGGCGGCTGCCTCTTGATGCTGACGCTGCTGATGCTGTGCGAGGTCGCAACGCGCTTCCTCTCGAACTTCCTGCCGTTCTTTCCGCCCACAATCTCGATCGCGTGGGAGTATTCCTCCTATCTGATGGCGGCGTCCTTCACCTTCGGCGCCGCCATGACCCTGCGCGTCGGCGGCCATATCCGTGTCGTGCTGCTGCTGAAGAACGTCCCCGCTCCGTTTCAGCGCGCGATCGAAATCCTGTCGGCCGCCGCCGGCTTCGCCTTCATGGCCTTCCTGACATCGTCGATGGCGAAGTTCGCCTTCGGCGCCTATGTGCGCGGCCAGGTCTCGACCTCGAGCGACACCCCGCTGTGGTTTCCACAGGCCGTCGTCACCTTCGGCATGCTGCTGCTGACGCTGCAGTTCCTGGCGCGCGTGATCCAGGCCGTGCTCGGCCTGCCGCTGGAGGACCACCGCATGAAGGCCTCGCCCGTCGAATGATCGCCCACGCGCCAGCCAGCAGACACCGGATACCATGACCATCGAAGTCATTGCTCTCTTCGGGATCCTGTTTGCGCTTCTGGCATGCGGCGTATGGATCGGCCTGACGCTTGCGCTCACCGCAACGCTGCTGCTGGCGATGTTCCGCTCAATCCCGCTCGACAAGCTGCTGCCGCAATACGCCTGGAACATCTTGACGACGCAGGAACTGCTGGCGCTGCCGCTGTTCATCCTGATGGGCGAGTTGCTGTTTCGCACCCGTCTGTCACGTTCTCTGTTCCAGGGGCTCGCGCCCTGGGCGGGGCTTTTGCCGGGTCGTCTTCTGCATGTGAACGTGATCGGCTGCACCATCTTCGCCGCAATCTCCGGCTCGTCGGCGGCGACGACGCAGGTGATCGGCCGCATGTCCCTGAACGAACTGCTGCGCCGCGGCTATTCCCGCGACATCGCGATCGGCTCGCTCGCCGGCGCCGGCACGCTCGGCTTTTTGATCCCGCCATCCAACATCATGATCATCTACGGCGTGCTCGGCGACGTCTCGATCCTGAAACTGTTCACGGCCGGGGTGCTGCCCGGACTGCTGCTGGCCGCCACCTTCATGGGGTGGGTGATGCTGCACACGACCCTTAACCCCGGCATGGTGCCGGAGGCGGAAGCCAAGCTCTCGCAAGTGCCATGGCGCGAACGGTTTGCGGCGCTCAAGGACCTCGCGCCGGCGCTGTTCCTGATCGCCTGCGTGCTCGGCTCGATGTATGGCGGGCTGGCGACGCCGTCGGAGGCCGCCGCGGTCGGCGTGTTCGGCGCGGCGCTGGTCGCCTGGGCGCAGGGCTCGATGTCGCAGCAGGTGATGCGTGACGTGCTGATCGGCTCGGTCGTGACCTGTTCGATGATCGCGCTGATCGTGCTCGGCGCCTCGATCCTCGGCAACGCCGCGGCCTTCCTCGGCATCCCGCAGGCAGTCGCCGCCTTCGTGAAGGGCTTGGGGCTATCGCCGTTCATGCTGATCGTGGTGCTGATTATCTTTTATCTGATCCTCGGCTGTTTCCTCGATGGCTTCTCGATGATCGTGATGACGCTGCCGATCGTGCTGCCGATCGTGAAGGGCGCGGGCTTCGACGAGATCTGGTTCGGCATCTTCCTCGTGCTCGCGGTCGAGATGGCCCAGATCACGCCGCCGGTCGGCTTCAACCTGTTCGTGATCCAAGGCCTGACCGACGACGGCCTCGGCTACATCGCGCGCGTCACGATGCCCTATCTCCTCATCATGGTCGGATTCGTGCTGCTGCTGACGCTCTGGCCCGGCATAGTCACGATCCTGCCGAGGGTGTTGTACGGATAGATTGCGCCGTCCCGGCCGCTCAGCCGGGACGGCGCGCCTCAATCGTCAAAGCTTACGCCGCGGCCTTCTTCCGCGCCTGCTCGGCCTTGTACAGCTCGAACTCTTCCGCGATCGCCTTGGCGATCGAGGGCCGTTGACGCAGGCGTTCGTAATAGGCCTTCACGTTCGGCCATTTGGCGAGCTCGATCGGCGGCGTCGCCATGGTCCAGTTGATGACCGTGACGAGATAGGCGTCGGCGACGCTGAATTGGTCGAGCAGGAAGTCGCGCCCCTTCAGGTAATTGTCGAGATAGTCCAGCCGCGACAGGTTCTTCTCCAGCGCGTAGGCTTTCGTCTCCTGCGGCGCCTTGCGGTCGAGCACCGGGATGAACAGGCCCTTGTGCAGCTCGGTGCCGATGAAGCAGAGCCATTGATGCAGTCGCGTGCGCTCGATGCCCGCTGCGGCTCCGAGACCCGATTGCGGGAAGCGGTCGGCGATATATTGCAGGATCGCGGCGTTCTCGGTCAGCACCACGCCGTCGTCCGTCCGCAGTGTCGGCACCAGGCCGATCGGGTTCACGGTTCGAAAGTCGGTGCCGTCGCTCAGCACCGTCTTGGTCGGCGGATCGACTTCGAGATAATTGGCTTCGGCGCCGGCTTCATACAGCGCGACGCGGCTCGCCATCGAACAGGCGAGCGGCGAGAAATAAAGATCCATCTTGAGCCTCCTTGGGCAATTCTTCGATGTGACTTTTGGAGTGGCGCTCAACCTGGCCAGATTGATTTTTGTACTGTCTTGCATATTATGGAGTTGGTCAAGGATTAAATTGCGAAATGGTACAAAAATCGAAGCCGCCAGCTGCTGCCACTGAGCCCAAGCGCCGCGGCCGTCCGCGCGCCTACGAACCCGAGGTCGCGCTCGGCAAGGCGCTCGACCTGTTCCGCACGCAGGGTTTCGCCGCGACCTCGCTCGACGATCTCAGCGAAGCCACCGGCATGAATCGCCCGAGCCTCTATGGCGCCTTCGGCGACAAGCGCGAGCTCTACATCAAGAGCTATCAGCGCTACCGTGAGGACGCGCGCGCATCCATGGTGGAGATCTTTCGACAGGAGATGCCCGTGCGCCAGCGGCTGGAGCGTATCTTCGCCTCCGCGCTGAACATCTATCTGTCCGGCGCAACCGGCCCGCGCGGCTGCTTCACCGTGGTCACGGCGGCCTCCGAAGCGGTCGGCGATCCCGACATCCGCGCCATGGTGCTCGATGGCCTTAACGAACTCGACAAGGCGTTTGCGAGTTGCTTCCGCCGCGCCAAGGAGAAAGGCGAATTGCCCGAAAGCGCCGATCCCGCCGTGCTGGCGCAGCTCGCTTCAGCGACCGTGCACTCAATTGCCATTCGTTCGCGCGCGCGCGTGTCGCGGAAGGATCTCGAGGCGATCGTGAAGGGAGCGATCGACGTGATGGTGGGACGAAAGAGCTAGGCGGTTGCGTGGCGCGAGCTAACGTCGTCCTGGCGAAAGCCAGGACCCCTAGCCACCGAATCTGGTTTGGCGAAGATTCGGAGTTGCCGCCGTCGCGCCGCAGCTCCTCCCTGTAGCCCGCCTACGCCGCGCGAATATGCGCGAGGAAGCGGTCCACCTCGTCCCGCAGCCGCTGCGATTGCTTTGACAGCTCGATCGCGGAGCCCAGCACCTCCTCCGCTGCTGTTCCCGTCGCGGCGATGCCGGCGGTGACGCCTGCGATGTTTTGCGAGACCTCGCCGGTGCGGGCGGCTGCCTGCTGCACGTTCTGGGCGATCTCCTGCGTTGCGGTGCCCTGCTGGCCGACGGCGGCGGCGATCGCGGCGGAGATCTCGTCGACCTCCTGGATCGTTGCGCAGATCGACTGGATGCCGTCCACTGCGCCGGTGGTCTCGCCTTGTACCGCCGTGACCTGGGCGCCGATCTCCTCGGTCGCTTTGGCGGTCTGGGTTGCCAGCGCCTTCACCTCGGAGGCGACCACCGCAAAGCCGCGGCCGGCTTCGCCCGCGCGCGCCGCCTCGATCGTCGCGTTGAGTGCCAGCAGATTGGTCTGCTCGGCGATGCCGCTGATGAAGGAGACGACGTCGCCGATTTTTTGCGCGGCGTCGGCCAGACTTTGCACGCGCTCGTTCGACCGTCGTCCGTCGCTCGCGGCTTTGCCGACCACCGCGGTCGCGTGCGCAAGGCGCCGGCTGATCTCGGTCATGGACGACGACAGCTCTTCCGCGGCGGCAGCGACCGTCTGCACATTTTCCGAGGCGAGCGCCGAGGCCGACGACACCGTGCCGGTCTGCTGCCGCGACCGCTCGACGATATCAGACATCGAGCGCGCCGTGTTCTCCATCTCGACCGCGGCCGAGGAGACCGTGGTGACGACCTCGCGGATGCTGGCTTCGAAATTGTCGGCGAGCGCGGCGAACGCGCGTCGCTTCTCCGCTTCGGATTGCGCCTTAGTGTCGGCCTGTTCGGCCTGGAGCCGGTTGAAGTTGACGGCGTTGTCGCGGAACACCGCGACAGCCTTGACCATCGCGCCGACCTCGTCATTCGCCTTGCTGACGGGGACGGTGACATCGAGGTGTCCGTCGGCCAGCTCGCGCATCACGCTGGTGATGGAAATGATCGGGCGCGAGATGCTGCGGGCGATGAGATAGCCGACGATGGCGGCGAGCACGAGCCCGAGCGCGGCGATGCCGAATGCCAGCAGCCAGGCACGGTCGGCGGAGGCCACATAGTCGGCATTGTCCATCACCAGTTCGACGGCGCCGAGCGGCTTGCCGGAAAAATCCCTGATCGGTCCGAGCAGCGCCGCTACCGGCGTCGTGTCGAGCTTGGCCTGCCGTACCGTGAAGTCGCCGCCGGCGGCGCGGCCGTAATCGGCCGCATCGAAGAAGCTCTTCCCCTTCAGCGTGCCGCCGAACAGCTTGAAGCCGCCGCCGTCCGCGAGATGGAAGGCGATGTCGACATGGCGGTTGGTCTTGAAATCGTCGAGGAAGGACTGGCCGAAGGTCAGGCCAAACTCCACTGAGCCGAGATGCTTGCCGCCTTGCGCGATCGGCACGACGCCGCGGATGCCGAGCCCAGCCAAGCCGCCCTCGAGGCCGACCACGACCTTGCGCTCCTGGTTGGCCATGATCACGGTTTTGCGGAAGCCCGAGAGGTCGTCGCCAAATTTAGCAGGCTAGTGCACGCGCAGGAACGAGGTCGCGGGCGCCACGTGGAACTGGAACTGTTCGACGCCGTACTCCGATTTGGTCGCAGCAAACACCGGCCCGAACAGGCTGATCAGGGCATTGCGATCCTGTTTGGCCATCGCGTCCTGCGTTGCCGGCATCGCGGCGACGACGGCGCTCATGGCGGCGGCGCGCTGGGATTCCTCGGCAATTCGCGACTGGAGCGCGTCGTAATGACTGCGAAGCTCGCGCTGGTCGGCCCGGTCGATGATGCCGGAAATGATCCACATCGCCCCGAGCACGGCGAACAGGGCGGTCGCCGCCGCCGTCACCGCCAGCGCAACCGTGATCCGCATCCTGAGGCCGAGCGTGAAGCGCATGTCCGACTCGTTCGTTGAGCGTTGATTAAGGAGACCTATCAACTTCTCGCTAAGAGAGGGTGAACGGGATGCCGGCCGAGCGGGTGCCTTCGGGGGTGACGGAGTGACCAAAGAAGTCTGGTGTCGTCCTGGCTTTCGCCAGGACGACACGGAGGGTAGGGAGCGGTCGTGCCTTTTTCAGGCGTGCGGCCTAATACCCCCGCGTCCGGTCCACCACGTTCTCCAGCACACCACACGCCTCGAACCGCGCGATCTGCTCGGCGACATAGGCCGAGATCGCGTCGGCGTCGGTGTCGGCGGCGTTGTGCGGGGTCAGCAAAACCTTGGGATGGGTCCAGAACCGGCTGTCCGCCGGCTGCGGCTCCTGTACGAAGACGTCGAGCGAGGCGGCGCCCAGCGTGCCGTCGTCGAGGCAGGCCAGGATGTCGGCTTCATTCTGGAGGCCGCCGCGGCCGGCGTTGATCAGCACGGGCGCACCGAGCGGGCTCTTGCGGTTGAGCTTGGTGAAGACGTCGCGGTTGAGGATGCCGTGTGTATCAGGCGTCAGCGGCAATAGGCTGACGAGAATATCGGTCGTGCGCAGGAACGCGTCGATTTGCCCGGCGCCATGGAAACATTCGACACCCGCGATGATACGCGGGCTGCGGCTCCAGCCGGCGACGCGGAAACCAAGCCGCCGCAGCACATCGGCCGCATCAGTACCGAGCGTGCCCAGGCCCATGATACCCACCGTGACGGCGCTCGCTGGCCATTGATAGGTCGGCTCCCAGCGCTTTTCGCGCTGCGACTGGCGCAGATAAAGCTCCTGGCGGTGGTGCATCAGCACGTGCTGCACGACGTATTCGGTCATGCGGCCGGTCAGATCAGGCACGGCCACGCGCACCAGCGGCACGTTCGGAAGGCTCTTGTCCGCCATCAGCGCGTCGACGCCGGCGCCCAGATTGAAGATCGCACGCAGATTGGGGAAAGAGCCGAGGTCGCCCGGCACCGGCTTCCACACCGCGGCATAATGCACCTCGGCCGGATCGAGCCCGGCATCGGGCAGCAGCACCACGCGGCGGCCGCCGCAGACGGCGTCGAACCGGGCCTTCCAGCGCTCAGGCAGCCAGTTCTGCTGCGTGCTGTTGATCAGGACGGCCAGGGTGCCAACGGTCATTCGAAGTGCCTCTTTAAGTTCCGCTTTTGAAGGCCCTCCTTGGCACGATCTGCCGGATTTTTCTTGCAATTTTTTTCCGCAGCCATGTCGGGGCAAGGCATACTGGATCGTCTTCAAAACAAGCGCTCAGAGAAGGTACTGCCCATGCTTTATGCGATCCTTTGCTATCACGACGAGGACTTCGTCGGCTCATGGAGCAAGGACCAGGACGAGACCGTGATGAAGAAGCTCGCCGTGGTGCAGGAAGGTCTCGCGAAGCAGGGCAGGCTCGGCCCGGTGGCGCGGCTGCTGCCGACCACTGCGGCAGCGACGCTGCGCAAGGAGGACCCGCCACTGGTGCTCGACGGCCCCTACGCTGAGACCAAGGAGCAGTTGCTCGGCTTCTATATCGTGGATTGCAAGAATCTCGATGACGCACTCGATGTCGCCCGCGACCTCGGTGCCGCCAATCCCGGCGGCGCCTACGAGGTGCGCCCCGTCGGCGTGTTCAGTCCCGGAGGGAATCTGAAATGAGCGAAGCCGATACCGCCTGGATCGAGACCGCGCTGACCTCGGCGCGCCCCCAGGCGGTCGGCGCGCTGCTGCGCTATTTCCGCGATCTCGACACCGCCGAGGAGGCCTTCCAGAACGCCTGCCTGCGCGCGCTGAAGACCTGGCCGCAGAACGGACCGCCGCGCGATCCCGCCGCCTGGCTGATCATGGTCGGCCGCAACGTTGCCATCGACGAGGTGCGCCGCACCCGCAAGCAGCAGCCGCTGCCGGAGGACGACCAGGCGATCTCCGATCTCGACGACGCCGAGGGCGCGCTCGCCGAGCGGCTCGACGGCTCGCACTACCGCGACGACATCTTGCGGCTGATGTTCATCTGCTGCCATCCAGGGCTGCCGGCAACGCAGCAGATCGCGCTGGCGCTCCGCATCGTCTGCGGCCTGACGGTGAAGCAGATCGCGCGCGCCTTCCTGGTGTCGGAAGCGGCGATGGAGCAGCGCATCACGCGTGCCAAGGCCAAGGTCGCGGAGGCCGGGACGCCGTTTGAAACGCCGGGCGCGGTCGAGCGCTCGGAGCGGCTCGCCGTTGTCGCGGCGATGATCTATTTGATCTTCAACGAGGGCTATTCGGCGAGCGGCGACACCGCCGAAATCAGAAAGCCGCTGTGCGAGGAAGCGATCCGGCTGGCGCGGCTGCTGCTGCGGCTGTTCCAGAGCGAGCCGGAGATCATGGGACTCACGGCGCTCATCTTGTTGCAGCATGCGCGCAGTGCCTCGCGCTTTGCCGCGGATGGCTCGCTGATCCTGCTGGACGACCAGGATCGTTCGCTGTGGAACGGCACGATGATCGCGGAAGGCCTCGCGCTGATCGACAAGGCGATACGCCATCGCCGCAGCGGGCCCTACCAGATCCAGGCCGCGATTGCTGCGCTGCATGCCCGCGCCTCCACGCCTGAGGAGACCGACTGGGCGCAGATCGACCTGCTCTATGGTGCGCTGGAGGTGGTGCAGCCCTCGCCGGTGGTGACGCTCAACCGCGCGGTCGCGGTTTCCAAGGTGCGCGGACCGCAAGCCGCGCTCGACCTGATCGAGCCGCTGGCGCCAAAGCTTGCCAACTACTTCCATTTCTATGGCGTGCGCGGCGCCTTCCTGATGCAGCTCGGCCGCAACGACGAAGCCCGCATCGCCTTCGACCGCGCCATCGCCCTCGCCAACACGTCCGCAGAAGCCGCTCACATCCGCATGCATCTCGATCGCCTGATCCGGGACAGCCAGCCCAAGGGCGCCAATGGCGGCGCCAGGCAAGACGCTAAGGTCGAAGGCGCAAAGGTGAAGTAGGGAGCGCCTGCCTGGGGCATAACAAATTTTTCCGCTTCGCCTTGTCGGGCCCGGTCCCCTCCCTTCGTCCTAGGAGCGTATCCAGGGAGCCATTCATGCTGAAAGCCATTGCCGTCATCGCCATCCTGCTCGCGGTCGGAATCGTGGGCGTGCTCGGCTTTGCCCTGACGAAGCCCGACACATTCCGCGTCGAGCGCAGCCTCGCCGTGAAAGCGCCGGCCAATGCAGTCTATCCCTTGGTTGCCGATTTCCATCGCTGGACGGCCTGGTCCCCCTACGAGAACCGCGATCCTGCGATGAAGCGGGCGTTTGGCGGCACCGCGCAAGGCAAGGGCGCGACCTATGCCTGGGACGGCAACAACAATGTCGGCGCCGGCCATATGGAGATCCTCGAGGCGAGTGCGTCGTCAAAACTACGCATCAAGCTCGATTTCGAGCGGCCTTTCGAAGGCCACAACACCGCCGAGTTCACCTTTGTGCCGCAAGGCGATGCCACACTGGTCACGTGGGCGATGTCCGGTCCGGCCCCGTTCCTGTCCAAAGTCATGCAGGTGTTCGTCAACATGGACAACATGATCGGCAAGGATTTCGAGGCGGGCTTGGCCAGCCTGAAGAAGCTCACCGAGAAGTAGCGCCGTCACCCCGAACCAAAGCAAAAAGGAGAGAAACGATGCTCAATCCCTATCTGTTCTATCAGGACACCTGCGAAGCGGCGTTCAATTATTACGCCAAGGTTCTCGGCGGCAAGATCGACGCCATGATGCGTTCTTCGGACGCACCGCCGGACATGGCTGCGGCGCCCGGCCGCGAGAAGACGATCATGCATGCGCGGATGTCGCTGCCCGACGGCAGCGTGCTGATGGCCTCCGACGCACCAAGCGAACATTTTCACAAGCCGCAGGGCTTTTCGATCTCGCTCACGGTCGCGGACCCGGCGGAGGGCGAGCGCAAGTTCAACGCGCTCGCCGATGGGGGCAACGTCACCATGCCCTTCAGCAAGACGTTCTGGGCCAAGGGTTTTGGCATGTGCGTCGACAAGTTCGGCATTCCCTGGATGGTGAACTGCCCGGCCGAGGAAATGTGACAGGCGCGATCGCCTGACGCGCTGAACGGCGATCCCCTCTCCTCTACGATGCGGGAGAGGGGCGCCCATGAGGACGTCGCGTCGACCGCGTGCCCCTCAGCGGATCGATCCGGTCACGTCATTGCTCGGTGGCTGGGAGGAGGGAACGCAGCGCGGACAGATCACGAGCTTTGTCCCGAGCTGCCTGTCATTCTCCGCTTCGATTTCGTCATGGATTGCCCACCACGCCGGGGAGTACGGGCGCAAGGTGCCGAGGACTCTCTCCCGCTCCTGATTCGGATCACTCGCCGCGGGAGCTTGGGTCGCCACGCGACGCTTGATGCCGGAGGGACGGTTCGGATCCTGACCGAGGCCGTCCCATGCGATCGGACGGCGATCCTGCGCAGGCGCGACCACGCATCCCATGAGCGTTGCGCAAAAAGTGAGCAAGACGAAGCCGTGTCGGATCATGCCGGACCCTTGGGTGTTGTATGCGACGCGCCAAGTCCGCTTACCGAAGCTTGCGTCGCACCGCTCAAATGGAACCTAAGGGAAACGCGTGGCCGACATGGCCGAATATGAATTCTGCTGTCGCACCACATTGCGAGAGCAGTGAGGCCGCTTCGTGAAATGATGCGGACCGCATCGCACAACAACTGGCGCAATATTAGGCTGTGAACTCCGGGACAGAATCGTTATTTATTCCGTCATAAATTCTAAAAACTGGGGCGGGCGGACTTGGAAGGGGAGCGACCGATGGCGGCGGCGCTGCAGATCAACTTTGCACTTTGGGGTATGCTCATCTGCGCGAGCATGGAATTGACCGAGTTGATCCAGAGTTTTTACTAGAGCTCTCGAAGCAGGTGACCGGCGCAATTTTGCCGGGCACTCGCGTCCGTCGATCATCACCGGCAGCGCGGATAGATCGCGGCGAGGTCGCGTCCCTTCAGCAGAAGCAACCGCGACGAGAGGCCGCCGCGGCGACTGATCCAGTCGCGCACCGGGCCGGGATAGGCCGCAAGCACCGCATCGGATGCTTCCGGCTCGGCGTAGAAGCGTCCGCGCCGATCGACCGAGCGCGCCGCATGGAAGCCGAGCACGGCGCGTTTTGTCACACAAATCCGCTCGCCCGGCACGATGCTCAGTACCAGTGTGCAGGCGGACAGGCAGGGACCGTCGATCACCACGCGCTCGCCGCTCTCGCGCACCTTCTCGAACAAATCGAGGAACGGCCCGACCTGTCCACCGGGCGACTGGATGATGCGGATTTCGGCCGAGGCAGGTGTGGCGGCGAGCAGCGCGGATGCGAGGATCAGGGCCCTGAGAAAGGTGACGCGCCGCATGAAGCCTCCGCGAATTCGAGTCCGTAGGATAGGCCGACGAGAAGAGGTGGTAACGCTTCGCTAGGCCAACCTACGCGGTGCCTACCCGTTCCTCCGCTCGCCGCGCAGCGTCGGCAGGCCGATGCCTGCCGCATCGAAGCCGCCATCGACGGCCAAAATTTGTCCGGTGATGTAGCTCGATCGTTCCGAGCACAGGAAGTAGATGGCTTCGGCGAGTTCCTCTTCCAGGCCGTAGCGGTTGAGCGGAATGGCGTCGTGATAATCGGCGCGGATCTCGCTGGTGTGCACCTGCTTCGCCATTGCGGTGTCGACCGGTCCCGGCGCGACCGCGTTGACGCGGATGTTGAGGGACGCGAGCTCAACCGCGAGCTGCTTGGTAAGGTGCGCGAGGCCGGCCTTGCTGGTGCCGTAGGCCGAGCGCAGCGTCGAGGCGCGCACTGCCGAGATCGAGGTGATGTTGACGATGGCGCCGCCATTGCCGTCGCGCATCAGCGGCACCGCCGCCTTGGTGCAGAGGAACGGGCCGGTGAGGTTGACCTCGAGCACGCGCCGCCAATCGATCTCCGACGTCTCCATCAGCGGCGCGAACACGGCAACGCCGGCATTATTGACGAGCGCATCGAGCCGGCCAAACCGCTGTTCGACCGTCGTCATCGCGGCGGCAACCGCGGCTGCGTCCGAGACGTCGCAGGTCAACGCCAGCGTGGCCTCGTCCCGGCCGATCTCGGCGACCGCGCAGCCGAGCAACTCGCCCTCGATGTCGATCAACGCCACCCGCCAGCCCTCGCTCAAAAACTTCTTCGCGGTCGCAAGCCCGATGCCACGCGCGGCTCCGGTGACGAGGGCAACGCGGTGCGGGGTAGGGGGCATTGGCTGATCGGTCCTTATGAAAGATTGGGTCGCGCAAACGCGAGCCTCTTTTTACTTCGCTTTCGTCCCGACGAGGAAGGCCTTAACTCGAAGGCACGATGTCGGGACGGTCCTCGATGGATCGTCTTCCAGGGGATCATTGCCAGGGAGATCCGCAATGTCCAACCACGAGCGCCAGATTCGAGACCTTTTCGCCGCTTATCTCGGCAACGACCGGCAACGGGTCGCCGACGCGTTGGCGGACGATTTTCGCTTCACCAGCCCGTTCGACGACGATCTCGACAAGGCGGCTTATTTCGAGCGTTGCTGGAGGGACACCGGCTGGATTGCGCGGCACGACATCGAGCGGATTTTCGTCCAAGGCGACGAGGCCTTCGTCACCTATCTCTGCCTGGCGACAGATGGCAGGAGCTTTCGCAACACCGAGTTCTTCACCTTCGCCGGCGGCAAGATTCGCTGCATCGACGTCTATTTCGGCGCTGCCCGGCAGGACGGGCGTTTCCTGCCGCAGGCGCGCTAGGGCCAGCCAATAATCGCCAGAATAATTTTCGTCACCTGTCGGTTTCGTCAAGGTTCCTTCGTCTTGGAGGTGAGGGTGGGCGGCCCGGGCCGTCGCTCCGCCCATCCGGAGTGGCGCCTCGGCGCGCAACCCGAACGAAAAAGCACGCAAGGAGTGCTCATGCGATTCATGATGCTGATGATCCCGCTCGGCTACGAGACCGCGGCGCCCGACGTTCAACTCGATCCCGAGCGGGTCGCTGCGATGATGCGCTACAACGAGGCGCTGAAGGACGCCGGCGTGCTGATCACGCTCGACGGCCTGCACCCGCCCTCGATGGGCGCGCGCGTCTCGTTTGCGGCCGGCAAGCCCATCGTGACCGATGGTCCGTTCGCCGAGGCCAAGGAGGTCCTGGGCGGCTACTGGATGATCGAGGTTGCCTCGCGTGCCGAGGCGATCGCCTGGGCCAGGCGGTGTCCGGCCGCACCGAACGAAATCATCGAGATCCGTCAGGTGCAGGAGATGAGCGACTTCCCGCCTGACGTGCGGGAGGCCGCCGGTTTCGGCGACCTGAAGAAATAGCCGCAGCTTCGTCTATCCATCACCAAAGGAGAGAACCGATGAGCACCGACACCTATCTCGCCGTTTTCCTCGGCAGCAAGACCAGTTCCAAATGGACCGCATGGAATGCGATGCCCGAGGCCGAGCGCAAGGCGAAAGAGCAGGAGGGCATGGCGGCGTGGAAAGGCTGGGTCGAAAAGCACCAGGGCGCGATCGAGGCCATGGGCGGCCCGCTCGGCAAGACCAAGAAGGTCGACGGCAAGGGCATCGCCGACATCGCCAACGAGATGGGCGCCTTCACCGTGGTGCGCGCAGCGTCCCATGAAGCCGCGGCGAAGATGTTCGAGAACCACCCGCACTTCACGATCTTCCCCGGCGAACGCGTCGAGATCATGCCGGTGCTGCCGATCCCTAGCGGCTAGGATCTCGGGCCGCCTCGCCGGACCGGGAAGAATACGGGCTGATCAACCCGTCGCCGCTAGTGACCTTCACCGCCGGCTCATGTAAAGGTCGTTCACATGAGCTGGCGCAAGGAGACGCGCCGCGCCGAGCGCGGCTATCACCACGGCAATCTGAAGGAAGCCCTGTTGCAGGCCGCCCTCGGATTGATCGCCGAGAAGGGCGCGGCCGGCTTCACCTTTGCCGATGCCGCGCGCATGGCCGGCGTCAGTGCGGCGGCGCCGTACCGGCATTTTCGCGACCGTGAAGAACTGCTGTCCTCGATCGCGCAGCGCGGCTTCGAGCAGTTTGAATCGCGCCTGACCGCGGCTTGGGACGACGGACGGCCCGACACCGTCACGGCGTTCGAGCGTGTCGGCAGGGCCTATCTCGCCTTCGCCCGCGAGGAGCCCGCGTTCTACAACGCGATGTTCGAATCTGGCCTCCCGGTGGATGCCAATCCGGCGCTCCAGGCGGCCAGCGAGCGTGCTTTCAACATCATTCGTGCCGCGGCGGAGCGGCTTGCCGCGCTGGCGCCGCCGGGCACGCCGCGGCCGCCGGCGATGATGATGGCGCTGCACATCTGGTCCATGGCGCATGGCGTGGCCTCGCTGTTCTCCCGCGGTGACGCCGCGCGTCGAAAGCTGCCGATGTCGCCGGACGAGCTGCTCGAAGCTGAGGTGCTGATCTATCTGCGCGGTCTCGGCTTCCCGACCGATCGCCGTCCCCCGGCGAAAAGCGCCGAGCCGCCGCCGGTGCCGCCGGAGGCATCCTCCGGTTCAGGCGTGCCGCCCGGTGGTCCCTGGGGCAAGCCGAAATAAAATTACCCAAATAATTGCCCCGCCCTGTCAGGCGGTCGGCTTGACAAAACCGCGGGATGATCTACCTATGTAAATGTTATTTACATTCACAACGGCGCTGATGCCGTCATGGAGAGGGAAATGGCCTACACCGCTGATGTCAATCGATGGCGCGGCCCTTCGGACCAACAATACGAGCGCCCCCACATGCTCAATACGCCCTGGCATCCCGGCTGGATCGCCGTGACCATCCTCGGCTTCATCATCTGGTGGCCGATCGGACTTGCCCTTCTCTTTTTCACACTCGGGAGCAGAAGAATGTCGTGCTGGAGCAACCAGGATCGCTGGCAGAACAAGATGGAGCGGATGCAGTACAAGATGGATCGTATGCGCGGCCGCATGGAGCGCCACGGTTTCGGCTTTGGCTTCGGTCCGCCCTCGAGCGGCAACCGCGCCTTTGACGAGTACCGCACCGAGACATTGCAGCGGCTCGAGGAGGAGCAGGTCGAGTTCAAGAACTTCCTCGACCGTCTGCGTCACGCCAAGGACAAGGAAGAGTTCGACCAGTTCATGGCGCAACACAAGACACGCCCGACCCCGCCGCCGACCGACCAGCAGCAAGGTTGATCTCAAGCTTGATCTCGGGACTGACGCCTCTCAAAGCCGTCAGGCGCATGCCCCCAAAGTCCTGATGGCCCCGAGCCGCCCGCCTGCGCAACCCGCAGGCGGGCGGTTTGATTTTGGGAATGCGCGTCAGGCTGCCGCGACCGTCCGGATTGCCTTGGTTTGGAAAAGTCTTGATCTGGAAAGTCCTGGTCCAGAGAGACTTGGTCAGCGCGCCGTGGCGAGCTGCGCGCGAACCGACTCCAGGAAGTGTTCGTAGGCATAGTCCACGATCTCGTTCAGTGATCGCGTTCGCGCAAACATCGCCTTGGCCTCGGCGAGAAACTCGTCGCGGGTCGGAATCTTCGGCAAATGCAGATGCGTCAGTGCATCGACACCTTCGTGCGCGCGACTCAGGATGTCGTGCAGCGTCGGCAGTTGCAACTGGGCCAAATCGGCTCGGCGGAGCGCCGACGAAATCGCATGCGCCAGGGTCTGCGCATCGAACCGTCCGGCAAGCTCGCGGGCCGCCCGGTTGATGACGCGTGCGCCAAGCGGCTGCTCGTTGCGCAGCACCTGCTCGGGTGGCGACTTCATGTTCCAGACGATGCCGAACCAGGACAGCACCTTCAGGATGTAATAGGTGACGTCGATTTCCCACCAGCGAAAACCCTGCCGCACGCTGCTCTGGTAGGCGTGGTGATTGTTGTGCCAGCCCTCACCGAGAGTGAACAAGGCCAGCAGCCAATTGTTGCGTGAATCATCGCCGGTCACGTACCGCTTGCGTCCATGCACGTGGGCGAGGGAATTGATGCAGAAGGTCGCGTGATAGACCAGCACGGTGCTCCACAGGAAGCCGACGACGAGACCGGACCATCCGCCAACCAGGAAGCAGAGCGCAGCCAGCGTGACGGCTGGCAGGAGTTCCAGGCGATGCAGCCACATCAACTCCGGATAGGCGGCGAAATCTCCGACTTTCACGAGGTCGGTGCCATCGTGCTCCCTGTAAAAAATCCAGCCGAGATGACTGTAGAGGAAGCCTCGATGACGCGGCGAATGCACGTCGTCTTCGGTATCGGAATGCAGATGATGATGTCGATGCTTGGCCGCCCACCACAAAACGCTTTTCTGCGCGGTGCTTTGCGCAAGCCAGGCCAGGATGAACTGAAACACTCGACCGGTCGCAAAAGCCCGATGGGAGAAATAGCGGTGGTAGCCTGCTCCGATCGCAAACATACGGACGACATAGAGTGAGGCGCAGATCGCGATGGCCTGCCAGGTAACGCCGGTCCAGATCGCAGCAATGCAGCCGAGATGGACCAGCAGGAACGGCAGGGCGGAGGGATACATGATGTCGTCGTGTTGGTCGTCAGCGGGGGCGTTGGGCGACATGTATTGGCGTGACCTTGGAGGACGGGGATTCGGGATTCGCTTCGGCAGCACTGAGGGCCGCTGTGTGCGACAATCCCGGGGATGGCGGACCACTGCGGGGCTTTGAACGAGATGCTTTGCCTGAGCAACCCGGGCCAGCGCGGCAGCACGAACCTGAGACCATAGCTACGGGCGGAACTCGGCTGCCTCCATATATATGATCCCGACTGCTTGGCATGCAAGCTCGTAGCCTCACGGGGTGCGTGGCGCGCGGGCTGCCGACGGCCTATAGCCGACAGTGAAAAGGAAGCGTCAAAATACCGCAGGCAGCAACGATGGCGGAAGCGGCGATGATGGCGAGCGAAACCCTCTGGCAGAAGATCCGCGACGAGGCGCAGCGCACCGCGGCAGCCGACGCCATATTCGGCAAGGCTCTTGTCGGACTCATCCTCGTCCATGACGATTTTACCGCCGCACTGTCCGACCTGATCGGACGCCGGCTTGGCGACAGCGAGGTCGAACGCGCGCGCTTCACGACATTTTCCCGCGACGCCTTCAATGGTCAGCCGGATCTGATCGAGGCGGCCGGCCGCGACTTGCAGGCCATCGTGCTTGGCGATCCCGCCATCAGCGGAGTGTTGGCGCCGCTGCTGCACTTGAAGGGCTACGTCGCCTTGCAGGCGTGGCGCGTCTCGAACTGGCTCTGGCATCACGACCATGGTGACGCGGCGCTGCTGTTTCAGAACGAGGCGTCGAACGTCCTGCAGGTCAGCATTCATCCGGCGGCGAGCTTGGGATCGTCGGTGTATCTCGACCACGCCACCGGCATCGTGATCGGTGCCGATGTGGTGATCGGCGACGAGGCCACCATCCTTCAGAACGTCAGCATCGGTCGTGGCACGGAACTGCCGGCGCGCTCGCCTCATTGGTCGCGGCGTGTTCATCGGCTCCGGCGCGACAATTCTCGGCAACGTCAGAATCGGCGATTTTGCAAAGATCGGCGCCGACACCGTCGTGACGAGCGACGTGCCCCGGGGCTGCACCGCAATCGGCAATCCGGCGCGGCTGACCAATTGCCCAGAGCCCGCTTCCGCGGCCTGACTCGCCGTCACGTCATCAGGCGACGTGCTCCTCGTTCACGCGGCGCGGCGGCGGCTCTCGCCGCCATGACGCGGGCTGACCGGCTCCGAACTGGTCTGGCCCGGCGCGTCCAGCACCGCGACGTGATGCCGGTAGACCAACTCCCAGCCCTTCCAGCCCGTGAAAAGCAGAATGCCGACCACGACCAGGGACAGCGCCACGCCCCACGGCTTGATTGCAGCTTCCGCGCCTTGCGCGTAGCGGAGGTAGAAATTGATCAGGGCCAGCACGACGGCTACGAGATTGCCGATCATGTGATACCAGGCGTCATTGAGGCTGCGGATGCGGGCGTCGCTGAAGAAGTCGGTGAAGCCGGCCACGGCCGCAACGAGCGCCATCACAATACCGGCGCCGATCAGCCAGATCGCGGCTCTGGCCCAAAAGCCGTCACCGGTGCCGATGAAGGCGAGATCGGCGATGGGCGCGCCGACCAGGAAGGCGACGGGGAACGGGATGATCATGGGGTGGAGCGGATGATCGCCGACCGCGGCGGTCGTCTTGGGGTTGATGCTCATGGCAAAACCTCGCGAGAAGTGATTTTCCAGACAATTTTTCGGACGGAGGCTGGTTCCTCTGACCGGGATAGCGGGCTCCGCTCCTGATGCGCACGGGAAAGCGGAACTCTGCTGTCCCGGGCGCAGCGCACCGTCCCGTCGGGAACACGGCCCGCCCGCCGCGCCTCCCATCCCCCTGTGCGACCTCCCTTTCCCGCACTCAAATTCGTCTGCGGTAACCCAGCATTAACCATCGCCGGGCTCTGGTAATTGCGGACAATCGCGCGCCCAAAGCCTGAAGTCTGAGCCTTGGGGTCGGGCCCATAGTTTTGACATCTTGGCAGGGAATGCAGGCGGCCGGCTTTGGACGAGCCCTGCACCCCAGAAAGACAAGGCTTTGAGCGGGCTTGCCGGCCGCGCCGGTTCTAGCGCGGCTATTGGGGAACCGGCGGCCATTTGCTGGCCGGGACATTAGGTCGGGACATCAGGTAACGATCGCCTTGAGAGGATACTTCTTATGAATCCGGCCGACGTGGCTCAGTCAGCCCTTCCGGTTGCCGCTTCCGCGGACGTGTCGCTGATCGCGCTGTTCTGGCAGGCTCACTGGATCGTGAAAGCGGTGATGCTGGGGCTTCTCGCCTGCTCGGTCTGGGTCTGGGCGATCGCCATCGACAAGATCTTCCTGTTTGCCCGCACCCGCCGCTCGATGGACCGTTTCGAGCAGGCTTTCTGGTCCGGCGAGTCGATCGAGGACCTCTATCGCACGCTCTCGGCCAAGCCGACACATTCCATGGCGGCCTGCTTCGTCGCCGCGATGCGCGAGTGGAAGCGTTCGTTCGAGAGCCAGGCCCGCTCGGTCGCAGGCCTTCAGATGCGCATCGACAAGGTCATGAATGTCTCGATCGCCCGCGAGGTCGAGCGGCTGGAACGCCGGCTGCTGGTGCTCGCCACCGTCGGCTCCGCAGGCCCCTTCGTCGGCCTGTTCGGCACCGTCTGGGGCATCATGTCGAGCTTCCAGTCGATCGCGGCGTCGAAAAACACCTCTTTGGCGGTGGTGGCCCCTGGCATCGCGGAGGCGCTGTTTGCGACCGCCGTCGGCCTTATCGCCGCCATTCCTGCCACTATTTTCTACAATAAGTTCACCTCCGAGGTGAACCGGCAGGCCCAGCGGCTCGAAGGCTTCGCCGATGAATTTTCAGCCATCCTGTCGCGCCAGATCGACGAGCGGGGCTGACGGACGGCATGTATAGTGTGAAGGGCAATTTGGGCACCAGACCATGGGCATGAACGTTGCGAGTTCGTCCGGAGGCGGTGGGCGCCGTGGCCGGCGCAAGCCGGTCGTGGCCGAAATCAACGTCACGCCGATGGTGGACGTGATGCTGGTGCTGCTCATCATCTTCATGGTCTCGGCGCCGATGTTGACGGTCGGCGTGCCGCTCGACCTGCCGCAGACCCAGGCCAAGAGCCTCGAAAACAACGACCAGAAGCCGATCCAGATGTCGGTGGACATCAAGGGCAAGGTGTTCATCAACGACGCCGAGATCGCGATCAACGAACTGATCCCCAAGCTGAAGGCGATCACGGACGCGCGCGGCGGGCTCGAGGAACGCATCTATTTGCGTGCCGACAAGAAGGCGGATTACGGGACGGTGGCCAAGGTCATGGGCCAGTTGTCCGGCGCAGGCTTCAAGAAGCTGGCGCTCGTCACGGAAGCGGATCAGGGGTAAACCGTGAAGGTGAAGGTCGACAAGACACTCGTTGCGTCGATTGCCCTCCACGTCCTCGTGCTGGGATGGGGGCTCGTCACCTTTAGCAGCAGGGCTTTTGTGCCGGCGGAAGAGTCGCTGCCGATCGACATCATCTCCACCGATCAACTCGCGCAGATGATGTCGGGGCAGAAGACCGGCGACAAGAAAGAGCCGAAGCCGAAGGTCGAGAAGATCGCGGAAGCCAAGCCCGAGGAAGACGCTGTCGGCAAGGTCACCGAGAAGAAAGAGCTGATCAAGACCAACTCGACGCCGGAGCCGCCGCCAAAACCCGTGGAGAAGCCGGTCGAGAAGAAGCCCGAGCCGCCCAAGCCCGTCGCTGAGGCGAAGCCCAAGGAAGAACCGAAGCCGCCGGAAAAAAAGCCTGACCCGGCCAAGGAAGATCCGATCGCCGAGCTGCAGAAAAAGCTCGAAACCAAGAAGCCGCCGCCCAAGCCGCCGGAGCAAAAGGTCGCGGCGGTGCAGCCGCAACAGCAGCTGCCGAAGCCCAAGGAGCGCAGCTTCGATCCCGCGCAGATCCAGCGCGATCTCGACAAGCGCGCCGCGACCCGGCACGAACTCGCCGGCTCGACGCTGAATGCGTCGGCCTCGCTGGGATCGACGACCGGAACGGCCGCCAACAACATTGCGACCTGGCGGGGCGCGTTCCAGGGGGCGGTGAAGCGCTGCTTCACGCCGACCTATAACGGCCAGGATGCGGATCAATACGAAGCCGACATCGACATTCCCATGAAGATCGACGGATCGCTCGCGTCCGAGCCGATCGTCGTCGCGGTGAGGGGACCGTCGCGATCGATCGCACAGGCGGTGGCGGAGAGTGCCAGACGCGCCATCGTGCAGTGTCAGGTCTATTCGTTCATGCCGAAGCAGCAATACGAGAGCTGGAAGCTCATTCCGATGACTTTCGGCCTGAAAGACATGTTGTGACATCCGAACAAAAGAATTTTGCGATGAATGACGTTCGATCGATGAACCGCCGCCGCTTCATGACCCTGACCGGATCGACGCTCGCGATGCTGGGGGGCGGACAAGCCTTGGCCCAGCAGCCGCAGGGACGGCTCCGCATCGATCCCACCGAGTTTCGGCCGATTCCGATTGCGATCACCAATTTTGTGCCGGGCTCGCCGGCCGACGGTGACGTCGGCAACGGCGTCACCCAGGTCATCACCAACAATCTGAAGCGCTCGGGCCTGTTTGCGCCGGTCGACCAGGCCGCCTTCATCGAGCGAATCAGCAACATCGACGTCGCGCCGCAGTTCGAGAACTGGAAGACCCTGAACGCGCAGGCCCTCGTCACCGGCCGCATGACGCGGCAGCCGGACGGCCGCCTCAAGGCTGAATTCCGCTTGTGGGACGTCGTCACGGGCCAGCAGCTCGCCGGCCAACAATATTTCACCTCGCCGGAATATTGGCGTCGCATCGCCCACATCATCTCCGACCAGATCTATGAGAAGCTGACCGGCGAGAAGGGCTATTTCGACAGCCGCGTGGTGTTCGTTGACGAGACCGGGCCGAAAGAGCGCCGCGTCAAGCGGCTCGCGATGATGGACCAGGACGGCGCCAATGTGCGCTATCTGACCCGCGGCTCCGACCTCGTGCTGACGCCGCGCTTCTCGCCGAACTCGCAAGAGATCACCTACATGGAATTTGGCCAGGGCGATCCGAAGGTCTACCTGTTCAACATCGAGACCGGCCAGCGCGAGATCGTCGGCAACTTCCCCGGCATGACCTTTGCGCCGAGGTTCTCGCCGGACGGCCAGCGCGTCATCATGAGTCTGCAGCAGGGCGGCAATTCCAACCTGTTCGTGATGGATCTGCGCTCGCGCTCGACCACGCGCCTCACCGACACGCCCGCGATCGACACCTCGCCTTCCTACTCCCCGGACGGCACCCGCATCTGCTTCGAGTCCGATCGCGGCGGCAGATCGCAGATCTATGTCATGGCCGCGGGCGGCGGAGCGGCGCAGCGCATCTCTTTCTCCAAGGACGACAACAACGCCACCTATTCGACGCCGGTGTGGTCGCCGCGGGGCGATTACATCGCCTTCACCAGGCAAGGTGGCGGGCAGTTTTCGATCGGCGTGATGAAGCCGGACGGCTCCGGCGAACGGCTTCTCACCTCCGGCTATCATAACGAAGGTCCGACCTTCTCGCCGAACGGCCGCGTGCTGATGTTCTTCCGCGATCCGGGCGGCAGCGGCGGGCCGTCGCTGTTCTCCGTCGACATCTCGGGGCGCAACGAGCTGAAAGTGCCGACGCCGGGCTTCGCCTCCGACCCGGCATGGTCGCCGCTCTTGTCCTCGACATCGGGCTAGCCGCCGCCCCCGGCGCGCGATGATTTGACCGCGCGCCTTTTCCGAAAACTTGGCGAGATGTTTCCCCGCGATAATTGTTCTTTAAGGTTGCACTAGGCAAACTTTTCCCATGGGTTTGTTTCTATTGATGTATTCCGACTATTGGTCATTCAAAACAACTCGACTTTAACGATGTTCCCTCAGAAAGACTTCATACCGGATCGGTAAAACTGCGCTCCAGACAGGACGCGCGTAAACACCAGATGCAGTTTGCAAGTCAGAGCGGAGAGCCGGAACAGCGGCCGCCGAAAACTTCGGCGGCGCAAATCGATTCGCTGTTCGAAGCGCCTGGCCCGTTGCTGGCGGGACTCATTTTCGTGTCGATTGGTGCGGCCCTCACCGCGCTGAGGACGGGCGAGCCGCTGATCTGGGCGTGCGTCGCACTTCTGATCCTGGCCGGGACCGCGCGGGCGATCGACCTGCGCCTCTATCAGGCACGTCACGCGGTCATGACCGTCGAGGCGGCCGCACGCTGGCAGAAGCGCTATCAGATCGGAGCAAAGATCCAGGCGGCTGCGATCGGCATCTGGTGCGCCACCACCCTGTTGGCCACGGACGACGCCGTGGCCCACATGATCGCCTTGTCCGTCACGACCGGAATCGCGGCAGGCGGCGCGGGCAGGGCATATGGCCGGCCTGCGATCTTCCACCTCCAGGCCGTGCTGATCTTCGGCCCGGCCGTGCTTGCCTTGGCGCTGCGTGGAACACCCTACTACATCGCGATGGCGCTGGTCAGCGCCGCGTTCCTGATGGCGATCATGCAGCTCTCGGTGAATCTGCATCGAATCTTCATGGGAGCGGTCGTGGCACGTGAGCGTGAAGCCGCGCTCGCCGGCCAGTTCGATACGGCTCTGAACAACATGCCGCACGGCCTCTGCATGTTCCGCGTCGACGGACAGCTGGCGGTCATGAACCACCGCTTCGGCGCAATGATGAATCTGCCGGAAGGTCTCGCGCAGCGCGGGGTCAACGCGCGTGACATCGTCGCGGCGTGCGTGAGCGCGGGATCCATCTCCGCTGGGAGCGGCGAGCGAATCGTCGCGGACATCGAGAGTTCGCAAGCCAAGGAGATCATCACCGCCGATCCCGATACGCAGCGAAACCGGTCGTTGTCCTGGACTGTCCAGCCGATGGCTGACGGTGGCGCGGTGGTGCTGCTCGAGGACATTACCGAGCGACGTAGCGCCGAGGCCAAGATCACGCATCTGGCGCGCTACGACGACCTCACCGCGCTGCCCAACCGCGTTCATTTCCGCGATGAGATCGAAAGGCTGCTGGCGATCTCGCACGGCGCCGAGCGCCTGTCCGCGCTGCTGTTCGTCGACCTCGACCAGTTCAAGCAGGTCAACGACACGCTCGGCCATCCCTGCGGCGACCAGCTCCTGTGCGCGGTCGCCAACCGTCTGCGCGAGATGCTGCGCCCCGAGGATTTCGTCGCCCGCTTCGGCGGTGACGAATTCGTCGTGTTCCAGGAGAACATCTCCTCGCCCGAGGACGCCGCTGCGCTGGCGCGCCGGATCGTCGAACGGCTGAGCGAGCGTTACCGCATCGACAATCATCTGGTCGAGATCGGCGCCAGCGTCGGCATCGCATTGACCTTGCCGGAGGGCATCAGCGCAGACACGCTGCTCAAGAATGCCGACATGGCGCTGTACCGGGCCAAGGCCGACGGCCGCGGCACCTTCTGCTTCTTCCGCGACGAGATGGCGGCGACCGTCGAGGCGCGCCGCATCCTCGAGCTCGATCTGCGCAAGGCGCTCGCCAACGAGGAGTTCGAGCTGTTCTATCAGCCGCTGGTCAATCTGAAATCCGGCAAGATCACGACGTGCGAGGCGCTGCTGCGCTGGAATCATCCGGTGCGCGGCACGGTCTCGCCGATCGACATCATCCCGGTCGCCGAGGACATGGGGCTGATCGTCGATCTCGGCCGCTGGATCCTGCGCCGCGCTTGCATGGAATGCATGAAATGGCCGGAGGGCGTCAGCGTCGCCGTCAACTTCTCGCCGCAGCAATTCCACCAGCGCGACGTCTTGAGCGAAATCCGCTACGCGCTCGAGGTTTCGGGGCTCCCGGCGCATCGGCTGGAGATCGAGATCACCGAATCCTCCCTGTTGCGCAACACCCAGCTCACGCACGACATCCTGTCGCAATTGCATGCGATCGGCGTGCGCATTTCGCTGGATGATTTCGGCACCGGCTATTCGAGCCTCAGCTACCTGCACAATTTCCCGATGCAGAAGGTGAAGATCGACCGCTCCTTCCTCGAGGGCATCGATGCCGACCGGCCGCTGACGCTGCTGCGCGGCGTAGCGCGGCTGTCGGCCGATCTCGGCATGGCGGTCGTGGTCGAGGGCATCGAGACCAATGATCAGCTCGAGTTGATCAGCGCCGACGGCACCGTGACCGAAGGGCAGGGCTATCTGTTCAGCCGGCCGGTGCCGGCAGTCCGGATTCGCCAATTGCTCAATGCCTCGCATGGCCGCCGCGGGGCTGAGGACCACATCGTCATGGTGTCCTCGCGATCGATCGCCTGATCTTTCTCCGCCTCGCTCCTTCAACGCATTTAGCTCTCGTTCGCCCGTGTTTTTGCGGGCTGCAAAGGTTAACCCTAACGTTTCTAAGCCTTTGCAATTCCGTTAATGAACCATTAATCTCCTCACACTCGCAGAAGTTGCTTTGGAGTGTAGGGGTACTGGATGACGTCTGGAGCTGAACCGCAAACGGTGCTCCTTCCGCGGGGAGCCGCTCTGTTTGACCGCATCGATTACCGCCTGATCGAAACTCCCGAGGACCGAGACAACCTCTATTTGATGCGGTACCGGGCCTATCTGCACGCCGGTCTGATCGAGCCGTCGGAGTCGCGGCGCGTAACCGATCGCTTCGACGATGCGCCCAACACCTGGAATTTCGGGGTCTATGTCGATGGAGAGCTCTGCAGCTCCGTTCGCATTCACGTCCTGACGTCGGACTGGCGGATGTCCTACACGACCGAAGTGTTTGGCGACGTGCTGCATCCCCGCCTCGACCGCGGCGAAGTTCTCATCGATCCATGCCGGTTTGTTGCCGATCCCGAAAAGCACCAGCGTTTTCCGGAGCTGCCCTATCTGACGGTGCGGCTGGCCTTTGTGGCCTGCGATCATTTCAACGCCGATACCGGGCTGGCCATGATCCGGACCGACCACCAGGCGTTTTATCGTCGCATCTTCCTGCACGAGACCATTTCACCGGAGCCACGCGGGTTTCCGGGCTGGCCCACCAAGAAGGCCGTGCTGATGGCGTCCGATTTCCGGAACCAGCGGGAAAAGGTCCTGACGCGCTTTCCGATCATGCGCTCCAGCGCGTTTGAGCGGCGCATGCTGTTTCAACGCAGCAGCCCCCGCCAGGCTGCCGCGCGCCCGGTGTCGCTGGCCACGCAGCGGCCCCCGGACGTAGCCGTCTCGGCAACGGGTTCTGCCCGCTAGGCCCCACGCGACGAGCCTAAAATTCCAGCAAAGGCCGCGGTTTTTGCCGGTCGTTGCGGCTTGCCTTCACCGTCGCGCCACATTTACAACCCATTAACCATGACGGTTGCTTTTCGCTGGTTGGGGGCATTTGACCGGCTGTGGCAAGGTTCCATCAAGGTTGACGGAACGTTCGCTTAACCAACCCCCTGTAGACCGGACAGCAGTGGACGAAACGTGAGCGTGGAGGCTCCGGAATGAAACATCCTATGCGCATCCTCCAGGGATTGAAGCTGGCCGCGGTGCTTGCCGTCGCGTTGTCGATGGGTGCCTGCGCCAACAAGAACTCTGCCACGGATGCGATGGCCAACGCGGCGACGCCGGGCAGCCAGCAAGACTTCGTCGTCAATGTCGGCGACCGCGTGTTCTTCGAAAGCGACCAGACCGATCTGACCCCGCAGGCGATCGTGACCCTGGAGAAGCAGGCGCAGTGGCTCCAGAGCTATCCGCGCTACAGCTTCACCGTCGAAGGTCATGCCGACGAACGCGGCACCCGCGAATACAACATCGCGCTCGGCGCTCGCCGCGCCCAATCGGTGCGTTCGTTCCTCGCCTCGCGCGGCATCGATCCGAACCGCATGCGCACGATCTCGTACGGCAAGGAGCGGCCGGTGGCCGTTTGCAACGACATCTCCTGCTGGTCGCAGAACCGCCGCGCCGTCACCGTGCTGAACGCGAGCTCCTGACGATCGGTCAGGCGCCGTTCATCTTCAGATAGCGATTATGCCGGCGCCCTCTCGGGCGCCGGTTTCGTTTCAGCGATCTGTGACAGAAACCCGTTTGTTACAGTCACAGTTTTGGCGTACTCCCCTTCAATGTGTGGCGCGTCGAATGTTCGGTCGCAGGCCATTTCGCTTTCGTCGTCAGGGCAAGATGTCATCCAGATTTAAGGTCTTCACCGGCACCGTGGCGATCGCCGCGCTGCTTTCGTTGTGCTCGCCCGCCCTCGCACAATCGGACGATGCAGATCCCGAGATGCGGATCGAGCGGCTGGAGAACCAGCTGCGCCAGCTCACCGGTCAGAACGAAGAGCTGCAATATCGCAACCGCCAGCTCGAAGAGCGGCTAAGAGCGCTCGAGGGCGGCGCGCAAGCTTCGCCCGGCCAGACGCCGGTCCAGCCCAATGTCGCGGCCATGCCGCCCGCACAAGCCGCGCCGGCCTATCGCCAGCAGCCGCCGCACCAGCAAGCGGCCCAGCCGAATTACGAGCAGCCGCAGATCGCCTCTCCGGCACCGATCGTTCAGGAGCAGCCTGCGCCCGGCGCGCCGGGCACGCGCCGCCGCGGCGATGCCTTCGACCCGAACCAGAGTCCGAATGCGCCGGGTGCGCCGCGCGCGCTCGGCGGCGGGCAGCAACCGATGCCTGCAGGTGCCCCGAGCGGCGCGCCCGGCGGCCGTGGCGCCGGCGAACCGCTTGATCTCGCCAACAGCGGCCCCCGCTATCCGCAGGCGGTCGGGCCTCAGGCTGCGCAGCCCGGCTATCCGCCGGTCTCATCCGGCTCTCCCGCGCCATCAGGCGGCACGGGCCTTGCGACCCTGCCGCCCTCGGCAACGCCGCGCGACGAATTCGACCTCGGAATCGGCTACATGCAGCGCAAGGACTACGCGCTGGCCGAGCAGACCATGAAGAATTTCTCGCAGAAATATCCGAGCGACCCGCTGCTCGGTGACGCGCAATACTGGCTCGGCGAGAGCTATTTCCAGCGCCAGCAATATCGCGACTCCGCGGAAGCCTTCCTCGCCGTCACCACGAAATACGACAAATCCGCCAAGGCACCGGATGCCCTGCTGCGGCTCGGCCAGTCGCTGGCGGCGCTGAAGGAGAAGGAGGCGGCGTGTGCCGCCTTCGGTGAAGTCGGGCGCAAATATCCGCGCGCTTCCGCCGGCGTCAAAGCTGCGGTCGACCGCGAGCAGAAGCGGGTGAAGTGCTGAGGCGCGGCGATTGATCCTGACAAGACGGATGGCGCTGCGCTAAACAGTGTCCATCCGCGGACGATTGCAGTGTCATGTCAGAGGACAATTCACCGATCTCGGCGCGTGAGGCCAAGCGCCTCTTCGCAGGCCTGAAAGGCGCGCAGGGACTGCTGCTCGCGGTCTCCGGCGGGCCCGACTCGGTGGCGCTGATGTGGCTTGCGGCGCGCTGGCATCGCAGCCTTTCGCGCGGCCCGCGTCTCACCGTAGTCACCATCGACCACGGCTTGCGGCCGGAGGCGGCGCGCGAGGCGCGCGCGGTCAAGCGTCTCGCAACCGGGCTTGGCCTGCCGCACCGGACCGTGCGCTGGCGCGGGGCAAAGCCGAAAACGGGACTGCCGGCCGCCGCGCGCGAAGCTCGCTACCGCCTGCTTGTGCAGGCCGCGCGCCTCGCCGGTGCGAGCCACGTGCTGACCGCCCACACCCGCGACGACCAGGCCGAGACCCTGTTGATGCGGCTTGTGCGCGGCAGCGGATTAGCCGGGCTGTCGGCGATGGCCCGTCTCACCGAGCGCGACGGCGTCGTTCTTGCGCGTCCACTACTCGATGTTCCGAAGTCGCAGCTGATCGCGACCTTGAAGCGGGCGAAGATCGGCTTTGCCGACGATCCCACCAACCACGACGCTGCCTTTACCCGGCCGCGGCTGCGTGCGCTGCTGCCGCAGCTCGCGGCGGAGGGCGGTGATGCCCGCAGCCTGGCTCGGCTCGCGGCAAGGCTGGCGCGCGCCAATTTGGCCGTCGAGGTGCTGACCGATGGAGCCGAGCGCTTCCTCCGTTTGCGGGATCGCGGCGATGCGCCGCAGGCCGGCGTTCGAAGCTTCGAGGCCTCCGGGTTTGCCGCCCTGCCGGAGGAGGTCCGGCTGCGGATCCTGCTGCGGGCCATCAACGCGTTCGGGCATGAGGGGCCGGCGGAACTCGGCAAGGTCGAATCCCTCCTGGCCGTGCTCGATCAGGCCATTGCCGCAAGTGCCCGCGCACCCGCAAATGGCCGGCCGGCCCTGAAGCAGACGCTTGCGGGAGCCTTGATCAGCCTTGCCGGGGGACGTATCCGCATCGCCCCGGCGCCGGCCCGGCGCAAGGGTGGATCAAGGGTGGATAAGGGCGGATCATGGCACCGGCCATTTCGAGACCGCGCCGTGAGGACACCTTAACCAGGCAGGAAAAACCCGGATCCGGGCGCCATTATTTCAGCGGGAATCGGACTAAGATGGGCTAAATAGTCCCATCTCGTTCCCTTGGCAGCGACCGGAGCGACACCTAGATTGTATGCGTCTAACCGAGAGGATTCCTTGGGGATTTCCTCGCGCTGCCCAAATAACTGCCCAAGGCTCAGGCCGCGATCCGCGCGACCACGAAGGAAGATCGATGAACGCCAATCTGCGCAATTTCGCCCTCTGGGTCATCATTGTCCTGCTGCTGTTGGCGTTGTTCACGCTCTTCCAGAATCCGGGTCAGCGCGCCTCCTCGCAGGACATCGCCTTCTCCCAGCTCCTGAGCGAGGTTGACCGCGGCAATGTGCGCGACGTCGTAATCCAGGGGCCGGACATTCACGGCACCTTCACCAACGGCTCGAGCTTCCAGACCTATGCGCCGAGCGATCCGACGCTCGTGAAGCGCCTCTATGACAGCAAGGTGCAGATCACCGCGAAGCCGCCCGGCGACAACGTGCCGTGGTTCGTCTCGCTGCTGGTCTCCTGGCTGCCCTTCATCGCGCTGATCGGCGTGTGGATATTCCTGTCGCGGCAGATGCAGGGCGGCGCCGGCAAGGCGATGGGCTTCGGCAAGTCGCGCGCAAAAATGCTGACTGAAGCGCATGGCCGCGTCACCTTCGAGGACGTCGCGGGCGTCGACGAGGCCAAGCAGGACCTGCAGGAGATCGTCGAATTCCTGCGCGACCCCGGCAAATTCCAGCGCCTCGGCGGCCGAATTCCGCGCGGCGTGCTGCTGGTCGGACCTCCCGGCACCGGCAAGACCCTGATCGCGCGTGCGGTCGCGGGCGAAGCCAACGTGCCGTTCTTCACCATTTCGGGTTCTGACTTCGTCGAGATGTTCGTCGGCGTCGGCGCCAGCCGCGTCCGCGACATGTTCGAGCAGGCTAAGAAGAACGCGCCCTGCATCATCTTCATCGACGAAATCGACGCCGTCGGTCGTCACCGTGGCGCCGGCCTCGGCGGCGGCAATGACGAGCGCGAGCAGACGCTGAACCAGTTGCTGGTCGAGATGGACGGCTTCGAGGCCAACGAGGGCGTGATCCTGATCGCCGCGACCAACCGTCCCGACGTGCTCGATCCCGCGCTGCTGCGTCCCGGCCGCTTCGACCGTCAGGTCGTGGTGCCCAACCCGGACGTCGTCGGCCGCGAGCAGATCCTCAAGGTCCACGTCCGCAAGGTGCCGCTGGCGCCGGATATCAACCTCAAGACCATCGCGCGCGGCACCCCGGGTTTCTCCGGCGCCGACCTGATGAACCTCGTCAACGAAGCCGCGCTCACCGCCGCCCGCCGCAACAAGCGGATGGTGACCCAGGCCGAGTTCGAGGAAGCCAAGGACAAGGTGATGATGGGCGCCGAGCGCAAGTCGCTCGTCATGACCGAGGAAGAGAAGCTGCTGACGGCCTATCACGAGGGCGGCCACGCCATCGTCGGCCTCAACGTCGTCGCGACCGATCCGATCCACAAGGCGACCATCATTCCGCGCGGGCGTGCGCTGGGTATGGTCATGCAGTTGCCCGAGCGTGACAAGCTGTCGATGTCGCTGGAGCAGATGACCTCGCGCCTTGCCATCATGATGGGTGGCCGCGTCGCCGAAGAGCTGATCTTCGGTCGCGAGAAGGTAACCTCGGGTGCGTCGTCCGACATCGAACAGGCGACGCGTCTGGCGCGCATGATGGTGACGCGCTGGGGCCTGTCCGAGGCGCTCGGTACCGTGTCCTACGGCGAGAATCAGGACGAGGTTTTCCTGGGCATGTCGGTGTCGCGCACCCAGAACGCATCGGAAGCGACGGTTCAGAAGATCGATACCGAGATCCGGCGCTTCGTCGAAGAAGGCTATAACGAGGCAACGCGTATTCTCACCGAGAAGCGCGCCGATCTCGAAGCTCTCGCCAAGGGCCTGCTCGAATTCGAGACGCTCTCCGGCGACGAGATCATCGACCTGCTCAAGGGCAAGAAGCCGAACCGCGAATCCGTGCTCGAGCCGACCACACCGCGCGCCTCGGCCGTGCCGCCGGCCGGCAAGTCGCGCCCGCGACCCGATCCGGATCCCGGCCTGGAGCCGCAGCCGCAGGCGTAATCGCGTACGGCAGATCGAATTGAAAAACGCGGCGGAAACGCCGCGTTTTTTGTTGGTGATGGTGATTTGCGGGTGGTGCCAACTCAGCGCCCGTCATTGCGAGCGCAGCGAAGAAATCCAGAATAGATCCGCGGTGACAGTCTGGATTTGCTTCACTGCGCTCGCATTGACGATTTTGATGCAGTTGCACTGGAAACTCAGAAGTACGGCAGGCAAAGGTGCCTAAGCGCCGGGCCCACCATCTCTCGCCAATCACGCTAGAAGTGGTGGCACACGCTCCGGAGTTTGCGTCATCACTTCGGCGCCCGCATCCCAGCCGCAGATTGGATTCAGGAATGCGGCGACATTGCCGGCTCGCCAGACCCTGCCGGACTGCGCAACGCGCCGAACACGACGCCGATGAGAGCGACGATGAGGAGCGGCGATAGTCGTCCCGCCGGAATATACACCGCCGGGCTGAGCAACGGCACCATCCAGATGCCGAGCCCGATCAGCCAGTCGCGAAAGCGTGGAGCATCGATCGATGCGGCAAGCCACAGCACGACGGCGACCGTCAGCAGCGTCGCGTCATAAGGGCCCGAATGCGGGGCTGCCAGCACGGTTGCCGCAAGCAGTACGATCAGCTTGTTGTTGGTACGGAGCGAGGAGCGAAAGACCGCGAACGTTGCCGCCGCGCTCGAAAGGATCGCGGCCAGCTGCAGGATGGAGGCCAGCCGCTCCGGCAGGCCTAGCAGCATCGCGCAGGCCCACACGCTGTGACCCCAGATGCGGCCATAGGCCAGCCATTTCGCGTCGGGGCTGACCAGATTGTTGTACGCCTGCGGTATCCACCAGAGCCACAATTCGACGCCAAAAATCATGGCACTTGCAGCCGCCAATGCGAATGCCGAGCATGCAGCAGCGCACAGGCTGCCATAGCGGCGCGCCCCCATTAGCGCGAGCGGGACGAGCAGGAAGAATTGCGGCTTGAAACTCAGCAGCCCGAGGATTGCCCCGGCCAGGAGCGGTCGCGGTCCGAGCAGCCTGACGCCCGCGACCAGCAGTGCGGCAACGAGAAAGGCGCATTGTCCATCGGCCAGGTTGAGAGATGCCGATGGCGAGACCAGCACGGCCGCGATGATGTAGGGCGTCAGTTGCGGCTGATCGGACCGGTTGCGAAGCGCCCAGGCCAGGAAGCCTGCGGTCGCGGCCTGGAATGCGACATAGGAGCCGATGAAGCCAAGCGGCGCGAATGGCAGCAGCAGAACGAGGAAGCCGGGCGGATAGAACCATGGACGGAACTCCAGAGGCACCGTGAGCCATGATGCGAACGACTGGTTGAGATAGGCCGTGAACGCGTCACCATCGGTGACCAGCGCAAGATTGCCGGCGAGCGACGATTTGACGGCGCCGTAAAACACCATCCAGTCGGTGCCGGGAGCGACGTGGTTCAGCCCGATCCAACCGGGATGGGTGAAGGTGGAGATCAGGACGCCCCAGGCGAAGAGCGTTGCGATCGAAAACGCTGGCAGCATCACGAGAGGAATTCCGATCCAGCGGCGCGATGGACCGGATATCGGCTGCTGAGCTGACGCGCTCACTTGACGGCTTCCCTCGAGGACTCCGCTTCCGGCATCGCGCCGGCCTCTGTGCCGCCGGTTCGCACGTGGATCACGGCGATGTTGTCCGCGTAGAGCCGCTTCCAGCCCTTGATGTGGTCCAGCACCTGGGCGGCCGGTGCGTCCGCGACCATGAGCGTGGCGTCGATCTGGTACGCGTCGAGCAGCCGCGTCAGACTGTCGAGCTTCTTGAGCTCCACGGCCTTGAAGACGTCCATGGCGAAGGTTTCGCCGTAGAGCTCGGCGCGGCCGTCGATGAAGACCGGGATGTCACGCGAGATCAGATAGCCGCCGAACTGGTAGGCGTTGAAGATGCGTTGCGCCTTGCGTTTCTCGAGCAGATCGACGGCGGCGACCGGTGTCTGATCCATCGTGAAGGTGAAGCGGTGATGCGCCATGTAGAGTGAGGTCGAGGTCCAGCCTGCGGCCACGATCATCAGCGCGCCGGTCGCGGTGACGTAACGGGCAGCCCAACTCTCGCCGCCCTGCGTGCCAGGCTGCGGCAGCGCAGACCGTTCGCCGAGGGGCTTGGCCAGCACCAGCGGCACCAGGAAGGCGAAGGCCTCGATGCTCCTGACGTGGGTGAGCGCCATCCAGGTCAGAAGCAGGATCAGAAGAATACGCGGGGGCGAGAGCGTCAGGCCGCGATACAGCCCGATCGCAATCAGGCCGAACAGCGCGCCTTCGAATGCGTTGAAGGAGGCGAAGTTCGCGGGCGCCCACTCGGAGATGATCGTCAGCAGCTCGCCCAGATTGAGGATGTTGATCGCGCCGAGCAATGTGCGCCAGCCATAAGGCGTGACGCAGCTTGCGGCGAGTGCCGCAACACCGAACAGGAACCAGCGCGACAGCAGTCGGACCTGCTTGCCGGACTCCATGCCCCAGAGCGCCACAAATGACATCGGGCCGATCAGGGCCAGGCCCAGCACGAAGCCGCCATGCAGGTTCGACCACAGGGACATCAGCGGCAGCCAGTACCATGACGGGGCGCCCTTGCGGTCGGCTGCGGCCATCAATACGCCGACCCACGCGATCATCACGGGCAGCGCCAGCATGTGTGGCCGCGCCAGAACGTGGTGCAGCGACAGCAACAGCGCGAACATCGCGAACAGGACCGCTCGCGGAATTTCCAGATGGGCCTCGAGCAGGCCGACCAGCATCGCCGCCGACAATGCGACCGCAAGCGCGGTGAGGACCACCGGGCCGGCCCAATCCCATTGCGCATAGGAGAGGGCGAACAGGACCTGCGACAGCCATGAGGTCGAAACCCAGGGCGCCCCCGGACGGGTGAAGGAATAGAAGTCCGTGTAGGGAAGCGCCTGGTGATCGAGGATCCATTGTCCGATCTTGATCTGCCAGAGCGAGTCGGAGTCCTGAAGCAGCGTGTCGCCGACATACGCGAAGAAGAGATAGGCGCCCGCACCGACGCACAGCGGCACCAGGGCTCGCGCACGACCCTGCACCGTGATGCTGTTGGCAAAGGAAAGGGACATGCCGCCTCGTCGTCCTGGTGTTTTTGTCGTTGTGCCGAGCGATCGACATTGGACCACGGCGGTCATAATTCCGGGTAAACCGGTGAGGCGGGGCCGGCTTGATGTCTCGACAATTTAACGGATCGTTTTAGATTTCGGTTTACCATCGACGCATACACGCAAACCGCTCTGTGTTTCCGCAGTCGAATTAACTGCGGCGCAATTCTTTGCCTCTACGTTCGGTTCCATGGTCAAGCGGCGCTGGGAAGCCCAAAAGACCAGATCAGTTGTAGCCTCGTGTACTCATTTGGAGCTCTTTATGAAGAACCTCGTTGCGCGTTTTGCGAAAGATGAATCCGGCGCCACCGCTATTGAATACGGTCTGATCGCCGCCGGCATTGCGCTGGCGATCATCACTGTCGTCAATAACCTGGGCACCACGTTGAACGCCAAGTTCACCTCGATCTCGAGCAGCCTCAAGTAACGCTGTACGAATCGCGAATTCAAAGAGCCCCGTCCTTGACGGGGCTCTTTTCTTTTGGCGGACGATTTCCGGATCTGGGAAGTCGTGAAGCTGTAGCAAGCTTGTAGGGCGGCAAAGCGTCTGCCGCGGCTCCGAAAGCGCAGGCGTTCCCACCGTCGAGAACATTGAACATTGAAAGTTGCCGGCGGGCACGCCGCTACGCGCGGACCCTAGGGCAACTTGTCGGCTGTCATTCCGCGAGGCCGGGCTGCCAGACCGCCGACGGCGCAGGCGCGGCAGACGTCTGCTGCGCGCGGCGGTGCCATTCGAGATAGAATTTCGCCGCCCAGATCGACGCTGCGGCGACTGCGATTCCGCCGGCGACGTCGATGACGTAATGCGCGCCGATCACCGGTGTTGCCGCAATCATCAGCAGATTGAGCGCAGCCGCGATGCCGCCGAGGCCGCGCACCGGCCACAGCGCCCACATGTAGAGCACGGCGGATGCGGCGTGGAAGCTCGGAAACGAGACAACGCCGGCGAGGAAGAACAACTGGAGCTCGTGCAGGCTACCGTCGCGAAGCGCGAGGATGTCGCGCAACTGCCCGGCATAGACCGCGGTGTTGATTTCGGGAAAATGCGCGGCGGACAGCTGCAGCCCCCAATAGGTGCCGATCGCGGGCACGACGGCGGAGATCGCGATGGTGACCGCGAGCGCGAGGCTCATCGCGAGCATGAACAATTGCAGCCGCATATAGTGCGCCGTCAGTGCCAGCACGACGGGAATGCCGAGCAGCGGCAATTTGATCAGCCCATATCCGCGAGCCAGGCAGTCCGCGAGCCAGGGATGGTCGTTGACGTATCGCGCGATCGGTTCGGGATCGAGGCCGAGTGCACGGTCGATCGCAAGCAGCGCCTGGTCCTGCAGCGGCCAGTTCAGCTTAGCCGCGACATAGCTGAGCGGTCCGACGATGGCGCAGGTGAGAATGATCTGTCCGATCGTTCCGAGCGAAAACAGCAGCTTCGGGTCGGCAAGCTCGCCTTTGACGATGCGGTGGCCATAGGCCAGCGCGAGCAAGACTGCAGCAACTGCCAGCGTCACCCAATAGGCGACTGGTTCGAGGCTCAGGCCGGTGAAGGCGAGGCCCAGCGCCAGCAGGCTGCCCATGGCTGCGATGGGAAGCCAGTTCAGGTGGAAGAGCTGCCAGGCGGTCCGGGCGTCCGTGTCGACCATGCTGCACCGAGGTGGGATCGCGATACCGCAGCACAGTCGCGGAGCAGGTTTAAGATGGCGGTAACGATCGTGGTTACCCCTTCACCAAAGCAGTTCGCGACGTTTTTAGCTGTTTGAGCTCGCGTTTTTTTTGCGTGACGCTTCATGCATTTGCACCTTGTCATCCACTCTGAATAGTTGTTCAGTCCTTGCGGGGCGATTTGCGATATCAGTGACGAAGCGTTCGGCCGCAAGGCGTGCGACCGGCGTGTGGGACAGGAAGCGCGCCATGGTTTATCGGCGGACGCATCAAGTGGTGAAGCGCCTTGCGGCCCGGCGCAGTGCGATACTGGCGGCGGCGCGGGAGGCGGCGGCGGAAGGCGGGATGGCGGCGGTGCAGATTGCGCCAGTCGCGGTTCGCGCCGGCGTCGCTGCGGGTACGGTCTACCGCTACTTCCCCTCCAAGGCCGATTTGATCTCCGAGTTGATTGCCGAAGTCTCCCGCGACGAGCTCACGGCGATCCGGCGAGCCGCCGATGCCGCGCCGGGGCCGTCCTCGGCGCTGGCGGCGGCGGTCACCACCGTGGCTGTCCATACCCTGTCACAGCGCAGGCTCGCCTGGGGCATCCTGGCCGAGCCGGTCGATGTCGATGTCAGCGCTTCACGTCTCGCCAGCCGGCGCGAGATCGCGGGCGAGATGGCCTCGCGGATCGACGCCGCCGTGCGCGCCGGCCACCTGCCGGCGCAGGACACGGCCCTTGCTGCCACCGCGCTGCTCGGCGCGCTGCACGAGGCCCTGGTCGGACCGCTCGCGCCGGACAATCTCGACGATCCCGCCAGGATGCGCGATGCCGTGCAGACCGTGACGCTGCTGGCGCTCCGCGCGGTCGGCGTCATGGACGCCCGCGCCAGGGGGCTCGTCGTGCAGCAGACGCTGCTGCCGACGGCGAAAGCGCTGGTTGGGGCCTAAAACGTCATCCTGATCGACCGGCGGACCTGATCGCGCCCAGGCCGTTGCTCGAGCTCGCCTTTTCAAAAAACCTCAGCACATCCGCCGGACCCGCCGGCTACTGTGCATGGGGTTGTTTTCGACATTTTTTGTTTGCCGGGTGCCGGCGGAGCTAGATATTCGCTTCGCCCTCGGGGCCGACCGAGGCGATGCGCACCATGTTGGTGGTGCCGGGGATGCCGAGCGGCACGCCGGCGACGATGATCACGCGCTGGCCCGCCCGGACGAAGCCGTCGCGGAACGCGATCTGGCCGGCGCGGCTCACCATGTCGTCCTGGTCGCGCGCATCTTCTGCCACCACGCAATGTATGCCCCAGACGACCGACAGCCGGCGTCCCGCCGCGACGTTCGGCGTGATCGCCACGATCGGCGGCTTCGGCCGCTCGCGCGCCACGCGCACGGCGGTCGATCCCGAACTGGTCCAGCAGATCAGGGCCGGCAGGTCGAGCGTCTCGGCGATCTGCCGCGCAGCGTCCGCGATGGCATCGCCGGCGGTGGCTTCCGGGGCCGGGCGCTGTGCGGTGATGACGGAGCGATAAATCGGGTCGCGCTCGACCTCCTCGCCGATGCGATTCATGGTCGAGACGGCCTCGACCGGGAATTTGCCGGCCGCCGATTCCGCCGACAGCATGATGGCGTCGGCACCTTCGTAGACGGCGGTGGCGACGTCGGAGACCTCGGCGCGGGTCGGCACCGGCGACTGGATCATCGATTCCAGCATCTGGGTCGCGATCACCACCGGCTTGCCGGCGCGCCGCGCCATGCGCGTCATCTGCTTCTGCAGGCTCGGCACGCGTTCCAGCGGCAGCTCGACGCCGAGGTCGCCGCGCGCCACCATCAGGGCGTCGGAGGCGTCGATGATGTCGGCGAGGCGATCGATCGCCTGCGGCTTCTCGATCTTGGCCATCACCGCCGCACGGCCGCGGATCATCTTCTTGGCCTCGAGCACGTCGTCGGCGCGCTGCACGAAGGACAGCGCGATCCAGTCGACGCCGGTGACCAGCGCCGCTTCGAGATCGGCGCGGTCCTTCGGCGTCATCGCCGAGACCGGCAGGTCGGTGTCGGGCAGGCTGACGCCTTTGCGGTCGGACATCCGGCCGCCGACCACGACGCGCGTCACCGCGTGCTCCTTCGAGGTCTCCTCGGCGATCAGCCGCACCTTGCCGTCGTCGAGCAGCAGCGCGTGGCCCGGCCGCAGCGCGGCCAGGATCTCCGGATGCGGGAGCTGGACGCGGGTGGTGTCGCCCGGCGCCTTGTCGGAATCGAGCGTGAAGGTCTGGCCATTCTGGAGCTGGACCGCGCCTTCGGCGAAGGCACCGAGCCGGAGCTTTGGCCCCTGGAGATCGACCAGAATGCCGATCGGCCTTCCATAGCTGCTCTCGACGTTGCGGATCGTCGCCACCAGCTCGCGCATCTTGTCATGCGGGGTGTGGCTCATGTTGATGCGGAAGAGGTCGGCGCCGGCCTCGAACAGGCGGCGGATCATCGCGAGGTCCGAAGAAGCGGGTCCAAGGGTCGCGAGAATCTTGATACGGCGAAGACGCCTCATGGCTTATTTCCAGACGGGGGCGAGGGAGCTGGCGGGAGGCCAGGCGCGGCGGGGGGCGTACCACCGGGCGGGCCATTGGGCAAACCCGGGACCCCCGGGCCAACAGGGCCGGGGAGGCCTGGCACGCGCTGCTGCTTTGATGGCTGTTCGTTGGCATCGGTGAGCTGCACCGTCCAGGCCCGCTGCTCGCCGGTATCGACCTCGAAATAGCCGGTCCGGTCATAGCCGCGCGCAAGGCAATCCTCGGTGCCGCGGATGGTGAACTCCTTATCGCGCGAGCACATGAAAGCCTGGCCCGACCATTCGCCGCCGCGGTCATAGTCGATGGCGTAGATGTAATAGAAGCGGGCCACCAGAGTTCCGCGCAGCAGGGTCTCGCAGGAGCGCGACGAGATGTTCCACCAGCCTTCGGTGGTCCAGCCCTCGGCATCCTTGTAGCCGAGCGCGATGCCGACCCGGCTCGATGTGTTGTTGCAGAGCCGGAAATCGGCGGAAGCCGGGCTGGCCCAGAGGTACAGCAGGCCAACCACCAGCACCGGGACCAACCGGGCGAGCAGGCGAAGGCGGGAGCGGGGAGATTCGGCGATCATTGTCGCGGAAGCTATATCAGATCATTGACGATTTGGCGTAGGGCCCAGGAACTGCCTGAAGCCGGCTTCGCGCCCGTTTGCGCCGCGATATGGCAAAATCTGTGACAGGCCCCACCTGATCTCGTAAGGGTGACCCATCCAGGTCACAGCCAATTCGCAAAGCCGAGGGATCCAGCCATGGCAATTGACGACAAAACCAGAACGGAACTCGAGGCTGCCGCTTTCCGGCGCCTGGTCGATCATTTGAAGACGCGGACGGACGTCCAGAACATCGACCTGATGAACCTCGCAGGCTTCTGCCGCAACTGCCTGTCCAACTGGCTCAAGGACGCCGCCGACGCCCAAGGCGTCGCCTTGAGCAAGGATGAGAGCCGGGAAGCCGTCTATGGCATGCCCTATGAGGCCTGGAAGTCGAAATACCAGGGCGCGGCCACGCCTGAGCAGCTCGATGCCATGAAGAAGGTTCATCCGGGGCACTGAACGGCCTCGCCGGCAGCCTGATATGCGGTGCCTTTGAGTCGCATCACACAACCGCTTTCTTCGACACGCCGCAGGAAGGTGTGGGCGCGCTGTGGACGAGCGCGATGCTGCCTTGAACGCGAGAGGTCCGAACCCTAAGGGTCTAACCAGCACGCGCGGTGAGGATGCCGGCGTCACCTCGTTTTGCCAGTTCCATTGGGAGTACCAAGATGGCCACCTCCGCCGCCGTCCGCGACGACGAGCCCGCGACGAAATTTGCCAAGGACCAGCTCAAGTCCATCATCGAGCGCATCGAGCGGTTGGAGGAAGAGAAGAAGGCGATCTCCGACGACATCCGCGACGTATTCGCCGAGGCCAAGGGCAACGGCTACGACGTCAAGGCGCTGCGCACCATCGTGCGCATGCGCAAGCAGGACCCGAACGAGCGCGCCGAGGCCGAGACGATCCTTGAGACCTACATGCAAGCACTGGGGATGATCTGAGCTATCGGTGTCGTCCTGGCTTTCGCCAGGGCGACACCATGCCGATCGAAGGAGACCGCGGTGACTGCGCCGCCGCTGCCGCGCGAGGTAAGCCGTGCCTACGATGCTTTTCCGGCGTCGATCGGCAAGCGGCTGCTTTGGGTACGCGAGCTGATCTTCGCGGCCGCCGCGGCGCATGAAGGCATCGGCCGTCTTACCGAAACGTTGAAATGGGGCGAGCCTGCTTATCTGACCGAAGAGACCGGCAGTGGCAGCACGATCCGGCTCGGCCGCCTGAAGGACTCCGCGCACGCCGCGATTCTGTTCAACTGCAAGACGACGCTGGTCGATACCTTTCGTGAACGCTTTCCCGATCAGTTCGAATATCGGCAGACCAGGGCGTTGCTGTTGCCGGTGTCGGGCAAGCTGCCGAAGCAGGACCTATCGGTCTGCCTGTTGCTGGCGTTGACGTATCATCTGGATCGACGGAGGAAGCGTTAGCGGCGCGCGAAGACGTCAGCGCAGCGAAGCCGTCCGTACGACGAAGGACGTCGTCTCGAGTTTGGCGGTGGCGGTGCCCGAGAAACTGTCGCAGGACAGGCCCTGCATCGGATCGTCGGCAAAACCCATGGCGATCACGGACTGCGGCTTGACGAAGTAGGCGCGCATTGCGGCGGTGTCGAGCTCGCCCATCAGCGTGACCGACATCGCGCGGCTGGCGCTCGGCGACAGCATCACGATCTTGAGCCAGATGCTTTCGCCCTTGGCTGCGGAGAGCCGGGTCGCGGTTGCGACCATGCCGTCGATGCGCTTGCCGACCACCGTGTTGATCTCGGTCGCGGGCGCAACGTTGCGCGATGCGGCGGCGGGACGGGCGGAGCGCGGGATCGGCGCAGAGGCGGCGACGACATTGGCGCGGTCGACCGGGGAGGCGGACGCCGGCGCGTAGGCCAGCGCCTGATAGGCGGCGCTGGACACGCTCGCGGTCGGCTGCGGATCGGTGGCGGCGGCAAGCGCCTGCCGTGCCTTCAGCGCAGCAATTTGGGCCGGCGTCGCCTGCTGCGGCGCAGTCGGGGTATCCCAGAAGCCGCGGGCATTGATGATGTCGGCGGGGGTCTCGGGCTTGGCGTCAGCAGATTTGCCGGCGGCCGGCTTGTCAGCCACGGGGGCCGGCTTCGGCTTGGCAAGCGCGACGATCTGCGCATCGGCCGAGGCGAGCTGGATCGTCGCCGCGACTGACGGCTTGGCGCGCGGCGTCGGCACCGGATCGGCCGGCTTGGTCGCGGCGGCGACCACGGTCGGCGCGACAGTCTTCGCGGACGGGGCGGGCGCGCCCTCGTCATCCTCGTCGTTGCTCGCCGCGGCCGGAGCCGACTTGCCCTTGAACAGGGCGGCAAAGAAATTCGACTTGCTGCCGGAATCCTCGCCGCTGCCGCGCCGCTCGATCTCTGCCTTGGCGAGCTCATAACCCTTCAACGGCGTGCCGTCGGTCGGGAGGTGGACGGTGCGTCCGTCCGGGAAGACCCGGGCGAGCTGGTCATGCGTCATGCGCGGCCAGTGCCGGATGCTGCCGGTGTCGAGATGTACGAACGGCGAGCCGGAGGTCGGGTAGAAGCCGACGCCGCCGCGCTGGAGGCGCAGGCCGGCGAAGCGGATCTGCTCCAGCGGCACGTTCGGGATGTAGAAGTCCATCGCATGCCCCAGCATGTGCTGGCTGAAGCGCGCCACGCCGGAGGAGCGGCGGCGGAGCATGGAGTTGGTCGCGGGCGAGCGGTAGGCGGAGATGATCTGGATCGGCTGCTTGCCGTCGACGTCGCGGTAGACTTCCCAGAGGATGTCGAAGAGGTGACGGTCCATGACCGTCTCGTCCTGGCTGCGCCAGTCGCGCAGGAAGTGGTTGAGCTGCTTCAGCGCCGCTTCGTCGTAGCGTCCGTCGCGCTTGAAGGTGACGGTGAGGTCTTCGCCGGAATGGGTGTGGTGGAAGGAGAGCGTCTTGGTCTCGTTGAGCGCGGCGGCGTTGTGAACTGAACCCGCGGCAGCAAGCAGCAATACGGCAGCGAGGCCGATTCTGGATCCGGCCTTCACTCCCGCATGGGACAACGACAGCACAGCGAATTGGCGTGCGATTCCAGTCAGCACGTTAGAGCCCACCCAGTCGACGAGCGTTCAAAATGGACTCTCCCGCTAACCCCGTTAGCGCGCGAAAGAGGATGAACGCTTTGTTAAAGCGAGAAGGTTAATTCGAGGTTGACCTTCCCGCCCCCAAACCAAGTCAGATCGCGAACCTAACCGGGTGAGTGTGGCAAAAAAACGCCCGCTGCCTGAGGTCAGGTGGAGAATGGTTAACGTTAAGCGACCCCATCCAGAGGATGAGGTCGCTGATTTTACTGCAGAATTTCAGGAAATCAGGCGCCGGGCGGCCTGGCTCAGCGGGTGAATACCCGCTGCTGCTGCGGCCGGCGGCCGACCGGGGCCGGCGGCGGGGTGGGCGCTCCGAACAGCCGCTCGAAGAAATTCGGCCCGGACGAGCCGCCGTTGTTGGCCGCCAACACCCCGTTCGGCAGTGTCGTCGCCGGGCGTGAATAGCTCGGCTGGGAGTGCGCGACGACGTTCTCGAGATCCTTGCCGCGACCGTTCTTCAGGATGTTGATCATGGTCGCGTCGCGGCCATAGACGTCCTTGCGGAATTGCAGCTTGCCGCCATCGTCCACGAATGCGGTCTGATAGGTGATGTTGACCGGGATCGGGGTCGGGAATTTCAGGTCGATCTCGCTCTTGCCGTACATGCTGCGGATGCGTTCCGGCGTGTACTTCTCGTTCGGCATCGCGATGTTGAGCAGGACCGAGGCGTACTGATCCGGGTTCTGCACGCGCATGCAGCCGTGGCTGAAGGCGCGTTCGTCCCGGGCGAACAGGTTCTTGTCCGGCGTGTCGTGCTGATAGACCAGGAACTTGTTGGGGAAATTGAAGCGGATGCGGCCGAGCGCGTTGGCTTCACCGGGCGGCTGCGAGATGTGCACCGAACCATCGCGGTTCTGTTCGAGCTTGAGGCCCATGCGCTGGAGCACTGTCGGGTCCTGCTGAAGCGCCGGCAGATATTCGTTGTAGACGATCGACGGCGGCACGTTCCAGGTCGGATTGACCGTGATGTACTTCATCGTCTCGGTGAGCAGCGGGGTCGCATGCGTGCCGGGCTTGCCGGTGACGACGCGGGTGGTCCAGACCTGTTGGCCGCGCTGCATCACCTTCAACGTGTAGTCGGGAATGTTGAGGATGACATAGGCATCGCCCAGCGAGGGCGCGCCCAGGTCGCGCGGCAGCCAGCGCCAGCGCTCCATGTTCACCAGCACCACGTCGATCTGCTTGTCGCGCTTCGGGGCGTTGATCGCCCTCACCGTCTTGTCGTCGAGGATGCCGGTCGCCTTGAGCTCGGCGCTGTTCTGGAATTTGCGCACGGCTTCGGCGACCGCCGCGTCATAGCGGGTGTCGCTGGCGTTCTCGGTGATGCCGAGCTTGGCGCGCAGCTGCGGCACGCGCGGATCTTCAACGACGATTTCAGCCTGCTTCTTGCCGGCCGGGGTGTATTTCAGCGCCGGACCATCGGCGATCTCGATCACCGGGCCGTTGCCCTGGCCGCGGAGCTCCGCGAGCTTCGCCTTCAGCTCCTTGTAAAGTTTTTGCGGCGGATTGTAGCTGTCGAGCGCCGCGGAGGCGTCCGCCGCGGTCGTGACCTTGGCGAGCACCTCGTTCGGATCGACCGGATGCTCGGGATAGAGGATGTCGCCGCTGACCTGCGACCAGTGCATGCGGCCGCTCTGGGCCTGGCGCGCATAGTCGAACATGCTGGCGGTGAGCTTGAGCTCGGCATCGGCGAGCGTATCGGGTGTCGTGGCGGCCGCGAAGTCCGGCACCGGGTAATCGGCGGGATTGAGACCGTCGGACGCCGCGTCCTTCAGCCGTGCGATCACGCCCTTGGCCGCAGCGGTCAGGCTGCCGCCCTGGCTCCAGACCGGCGCGAAGTCGCGTGCACCGTAGAACTTCTCGATCGCAGCGCGTTCGTTCTTACGGTCGAGATAGCGCGAGGCCTTTGCGCCAATGATGTCCTTGAGCTTGTCGGCGACCGGCTGGTCGGCCGCGGGAACGTTGCTCGCGGCCCTCACCGGCTCCGAGGCCGGAGCCGCAGCGGTGGCGGGCGCGGCCGGCGTTGGGATCGCCGTGTCGGCCTTGGCAGGTTCGGTCTTGGCAGGTTCAGTCTTCGCCGTCTCGCTCTTCGTCGCCTCGGCGGCGGGCGTGGTGGCGACGTCGGAAGGCTTGGTCTCGACCTTGTCCGGCGCGGGGGCGGATTCGGCCTTCAGGGGTTCCTTGGCGGGCTCCTTAGCAGGGTCCACCACCGTGGCGGTGGTGTCGAGCTTGATGTCTGATGCGGTCGGGGGCGGGACGTTTGCGGGTTCGGGGCGCGGGATGGCGGCTTCGATCGCGAGCTCGGCAGCGCTGCTGTGCGCCTGATCCTGCGCCAGGGCTGAGCTGGCCGATACCGTGAGGAAGGTCGCCGCGACCGTGATCAAGACACGGTCAAAGCCTGCACGGTGGTTCAAACAGTCACGCATTGTGTCGCACCCCTCGGGTGAACTGTCCCCCGTGGAACAGCTTCGTTATCGCCTATTGAGCTTCGGCTAAACCGCGCCGGCCTCTCGAAAGTTGCACGCCTGCACGCAACGATTCCTACGCAGACGAATCTTACGCGGACGATATACAGGCCCCGATTTCGCAGCCAGCGCTACCCGGGACAACTCACGACAAACTGACTTCAAGCACGCCTCTTGGCAACGGATTGTGCGCTTCTGCCACGCGCTTTTCCCTGTGTCTGTCACTTCCAAGTCACGGTTCAAATCGCAGTCGAATTCCGTCGTCATACGAACGGCTTACAGTCGTATCGCTCCGCCCGGACGAACCGCCGTTCGCGTCCGGCTCAGTGCGTCTCCTCACCGCTTTTGCCGCCATGGCCGGGAACTCCGGCTTCATCGAGTTTGCGGTAGAGGGTGGACCGGCCGATTTTGAGGCGGCGGGCGACCTCCGACATCTGCCCGCGGTAATGCGAGATCGCGAAACGGATGATCTCGTTCTCAATGTCTTCCAGCGGCCGGACGTCGCCGGTCGCGGTCAGCATTGAGAGGGCACCCGCCATGGGCAGCGGCGCGATCGGTATTTCATTACCTGACACCACGGAGGGGGCCGCGATCGGCTCCAGCATCAGCGGCGCGGTCGGAATGTCTGTTCCCGGATGCGGCTGCGAGGCGATCAGAGGGAAGTCGTCGAGGCCAAGCTGGTCGCCCTCGCTCATCACCACGGCGCGATAGACCGCGTTTTCGAGCTGGCGAATGTTGCCGGGCCAATCGAGCTGGGCAAGGTGCGCAACGGCCTCGCCGCTGATGCCGGTGATGGGGCGGTTCTCCTCGGCGGCAAAGCGCGCCAGGAAATGCCTGAGCAGATGCGGAATGTCCTCGCGCCGGGCGCGCAGCGATGGGATCGTCAGCGGCAGCACGTGCAGGCGATAGAACAAGTCTTCCCGGAAGTGGCCCTGCTTGACCCGCTCGAGCAGCCTGCGGTTGGTCGCCGAGATGATGCGGACGTCGACCTTCACGGGTTTGCGGCCGCCGACCGCCTCGACCGCGCCTTCCTGGAGCGCGCGAAGCAGCTTGACCTGCGCGCTCAGCGGCAGCTCGCTGACCTCGTCCAGGAACAGCGTGCCGCCATGAGCTTCGACGAACTTGCCGGTGTGGCGTTCGGTGGCGCCGGTGAAGGCACCCTTCTCGTGACCGAACAGAATGGATTCGACGAGGTTGTCGGGGATCGCGCCGCAATTGACCGCGACGAACGGCTTGGCCTTGCGCTCGCCGCTGCCATGAATGGCACGCGCGAACATCTCCTTGCCGACGCCGGACTCGCCCTCGATCAGCACCGGGATCGAGGAGTTTGTTGCTTTCTGCGCCGCGCGCATCACGCCCGCCATCGCCTCGGCGCGTGTGATGATGTCGGAGAAGGTCAGCCGGCCTTCGCGGCTGTGACGGATGCGCTGCAGTTCGCCCTTGAGCGCGGACGAATTGAGCGCGTTGCGAAGCGAGACCTGGAGCCGCTCCAGGCCGACCGGCTTGACCACGAAGTCGGCCGCACCCGCGCGCATCGCCGAGATCACATTGTCGATGCCGCCATGGGCCGTCTGCACGATGACGGGGATGCTGAGACCCGCTTCGCGGATTTTCGCCAGCACGCCCATGCCGTCGAGGCCGGGCATCACGAGATCGAGGATGACGCCGTCGATGGCCGCGTCGGGGGCGGTGAGGGCGGCGATCGCCGCATCGCCGGAGTCCACCACGATCGTCTCATAGCCGCATTTCTGCACCATGTTTTCGACCAGCCGGCGGGCTACAGCGTCGTCGTCGGCGATCAAAATACTGGCAGCCATGGTGTTCCCCGCACGCTACTACTATCTGTCTCGAATCGGGGCACTCTGGCCGAAGCCGATTAACGCACTGTTAAATCCTGATGCCCCCGCCCGCCGTCGCGATTGTTGAACACAGGTTTCCCACACAATGAATTCGAGCTCCAAGCTTGCACTCAAAAAGTCTGCTCTCAAAAAGTCTGCTCTCCGCAAACCAGGCACCAAGCAATCGGTCATCAAGGCAAAGTCCTCCAGACCTTCACCCGCAAAGCCTGCGAGCAAGACCGGCAAGCTTCCGGAGTGGAACCTCGCCGACCTCTATTCCGGGATCGATGCGCCGGAAGTGGCGCGCGATCTCGCAAAGATGGATGCCGATTGCGTCGCGTTCGAGACGGACTACAAGGGCAAGCTCGCAACAGGAACAGCAAAGGAAGATGGCGGAAAATGGCTCGCAGAAGCCGTGCGACGCTATGAGGCGATCGACGACCTCGCCGGCCGGCTCGGCTCGTACGCTGGCCTCGTTCATGCCGGCGACAGCGTGGACCCCAAGATTTCAAAGTTTTACGGCGACGTTTCCGAGCGCCTGACGGCGGCATCGACGCATCTGCTGTTCTTCGCGCTCGAGCTCAACCGGATCGATGACGATATTTTGAACCGCGCGATGCAGGCCACCGAGCTCGCGCACTACCGTCCCTGGATCGAGGATCTACGCAAGGAGAAACCGTACCAGCTCGAGGACAAGCTCGAGCAGCTCTTCCTGGAGAAGGCGCAGACCGGCTATTCCGCCTTCAATCGGCTGTTCGACCAGACCATTTCGAGCCTGCGCTTCAAGGTCGGGCCCAAGGAGCTCGCGATCGAGCCGACGCTCAATCTGTTGCAGGACCGCGACGGCGCCAAGCGCAAGGCCGCGGCAGAGGCGCTCGCAAAGACCTTCAAGGCCAATGAGCGCACCTTTGCGCTGATCACCAACACTTTGGCCAAAGACAAGGACATCTCCGATAGCTGGCGCGGCTTCAAGGACGTCGCAGATTCCCGGCACCTGAACAACCGCGTCGAGCGCGAGGTGGTGGATGCGCTGGTCGCCTCGGTGCGCGCAGCCTATCCAAAATTGTCGCATCGCTACTACGCGCTGAAGGCACGCTGGTTCGGCAGGAAGCGCCTGGCCTATTGGGACCGCAACGCGCCGCTGCCTTTTGCTGCGACCGACGTGATCGGCTGGGGCGATGCGCGAAACATGGTGCTCTCCGCCTATCGCGGCTTCTCGCCCAAGATGGCTGATATCGCCGAGCGCTTCTTTGCCGACCGCTGGATCGACGCGCCGGTACGTCCGGGCAAGGCGCCGGGGGCCTTCTCGCATCCGACCACGCCGTCCGCGCACCCCTACGTGCTGATGAACTACCAGGGCAAGCCGCGCGACGTGATGACGCTCGCCCATGAGCTCGGCCATGGCGTGCATCAGGTGCTGGCGGCCAGGAACGGCGCGTTGATGGCGCCGACGCCGCTGACGCTGGCGGAGACCGCGAGCGTGTTCGGCGAGATGCTGACCTTCCGGCGGCTGCTGGCGCAGACCAGGAGCGCAAGGCAGCGCCAGGCGCTGCTCGCCGGCAAGGTCGAGGACATGATCAACACCGTGGTGCGGCAGATCGCGTTCTATTCCTTCGAGCGCGCGGTCCACACCGAACGCAAGAACGGCGAGCTCACCGCGACGCGGCTCGGCGAGATCTGGCTCTCGGTGCAGGGCGAGAGCCTTGGTCCGGCAATCGAGATCAAAGCGGGGTACGAGAACTACTGGATGTACATCCCGCACTTCATCCATTCGCCGTTCTACGTCTACGCCTATGCATTCGGCGATTGTCTCGTGAACTCGCTCTACGCCGTCTACGAGAACGCGGCCGAAGGCTTTGCCGAGCGCTATCTCGACATGCTCGCCGCCGGCGGCACCAAGCATTATTCCGAACTGCTGCGGCCGTTCGGGCTCGATGCCAAGGATCCAAAGTTCTGGGACGGCGGCCTGAGCGTCATCGCCGGCATGATCGACGAACTGGAAGCGATGGGCTGAGCCGAACCGCCTTCAGCGCTGCAGCGAGCAGGTCGGGTCGGCCGTCCGAGTGTCCCGTTGTTCCGACAACGGGGGAGGCGGGTTGTAAAGATCCCGCCATGCACATTGAACGTTTGTGCCCGGGACCGGACTAATTCTTGCAGGCGGGTTCGACCTGCAATGCAATCTGTGATCGTTGATCGTCGCGTGTGCTCGGCCAGGGAGGCGAACATGGCCAGGATCAGTGCCCCAGACCCCAAGGTGGAGCCGCCACGGGCTGTGGGGGAACAGCAGCTGTGGGGGACGCAGCACCGGAAGATCGTCAAGCGCGAGCTCGCAGCCATCAACAACCGCCGCCTAGCCCAGGGTATGGATCCCGTTGCATACCCTGGCGACGAAAAGGCGATCGACACGGTCGGCCTTGCGCTGTCAGGCGGCGGGATCCGATCCTCCGCAATCTGCCTCGGCGTCTTGCAGGCTTTCAATCACCACGGGCTCATCAAGCACATCGACTATCTGTCGACCGTATCGGGCGGCGGTTACACCGGCTGTTCGTTTACGGCGACCATGACGCGGGCGCAGAATTTCGTCTTCGGAAGCACGCCGACACCTGGAGCCGAGAGCGCAAATGAGATCAGTGACACGCCTGCGGTGGGCCATATCCGGAATTACTCGAACTATCTCGTTCCGGCCGGCGCGCGCGACCTGATCACCGGCGTCGCAATCGTCGTGCGTGGACTCGTTGCCAATCTGAGCCTGACGCTGCCGGTTGTACTGCTCGTTGCAGTGATCACGATCCTGTCCAACGCCGCACGCTCGTCACTCTATACGACCAATTTCTTCGGCCTGAGCGTCGACGACACCCACAATCTTGGTCCCCTCTCCAGCCTGGGATTGATGCCTGCCTTCTTTCTTGTCGGCCTTGTTGTCGCTTTGCTGCTTTTGTTGGTCGGGCGCCTTTTCAAAGTCGGGCGGCGCGAGCTGTTTCGGTACCTGGCCGGTCTTGCGTTTGCGATGGGTCTCATCTGTGCGATCGCCAGCTGCCTGAATGTCGATCACTTTGGCCTTTCGCTTGCAGCGGTCCTGCTCGGCCTTGCGCTTTTCTTTGGCTGGGCAGTGCTGCGATCGATTTCGTCGACCAAGGGAGGTGAATTCCGCGGCTATCCGTCGACGGTCGGCGCGACCTATCTCGTTCTGCTTGCCGCCATCTGCTTCTTCGAATTTCAGCCCTTCATGATCGCCCAGATGTTCGATGTCGCCGACGCTAACACGACTCAGTCCGGCGGCATCATTGGCGGCGTTGCAATCAAGTGGGTCCAATCGCTTGCGGCCATCACTGCGCCGGTTGCGGCGGCTGTCACGCTGTTCCGGCAGCAATTCGCCGACCTGCTGAAGGGCGCCGGCGCCTCGGACCTGGGATCACGCCTGCTCGCCCATGCGGCGAAAGCAGCCGTGCTTGTCGCGGGACTGGCGCTGCCCTTGCTGATCTGGGTCGGATATCTCTATCTTTGCTATTGGGGCATCGCGAACGACAAGACCCTCGACGCCGCCTACCGTCAATACCCCATGATCGAGGAGTGGGGAGCGGCTGGCGTGCAACCCGTGCCGCCCGCGGCCGGTGTCGATGTCAAGGGAAATGTCCAGTTTGACTCGGCGACCCGCAAGCTCTCGGCCGAAATCACCAATCGCGAAGCGAAGGTCGTCGTCTCCAAGCCGGTGGGGCCGATCTCGCACATTCCCGCATGGCTGTTTTCCGTTGCGTCATTGCAGTCCCCGGACAAATTCACTTGGTCGAAGTACCAGTTCGGCAACAGTGTCAGCTGGCGGATGATGCTGCTCTACTTCTTGTCGGGCTCGGCCATGTTCGGCCTGTCGTGGGTTCTCGGGCCGAATGCCAATTCGTTGCACCGGCTCTATCGTGATCGCCTCAGCAAGGCCTTCTTGTTCAATCCGCTCTATTACGCCGACGGGGAGCCGTCGCGGAACATGCCGAGCCTGGACCAGGGGAGGGATTTCCTTCCGCTCGACGAGGAGAAGCTGAGCGGTCTGTTACATCAGATGGTCTACGGGGTCGATCCAGCGGGAGCGATGACGGTCGCGACATCGAAAAAATGCAGCCTGGCCTCGCCATATCCCATCATCAACGCCGCGCTGAACATCCAAGGATCCGACTTCGCCAATCGGCGGGGACGGAACGCGGATTTCTTCATATTCTCGCCGCTGCACGTCGGCAGCGAGGCCACTGGCTATGCGAATACACCGGCATTCGAGAAGGTCGCGCCGGGCCTCGATCTTGCGACCGCGATGGCAATCTCCGGGGCCGCTGCTTCGTCGAACATGGGCTCGGGGTCGATCCGCTCGCTGACCCCGACCCTGGCGCTCCTCAACGTGCGCCTGGGGTACTGGTTGAAGAACCCGCGCTGGGTCTCGACAAAGGACAAGCCGCAGCACCACTCGACCCCTTTGTTTCTATGGTCTGAGATCTCGGGCCGGCTTTACGAGAATGCCGATGCGGTCTACCTGACGGACGGCGGACACATCGAGAATCTCGGTGTCTACGAGTTGTTGCGACGACGCTGCAAGGTGATCATCGCGGTTGACGCCGAAGCCGATGCACCCATGAATTTCTCATCCCTGGTGACGCTGCAGCGCTATGCGCGCATCGATCTCGGGATCATCATCGATCTGCCGTGGACGCCGATCCGCAACACCACGCTCGAGTGGATGAAGTGCAACGCAACCAAATCCCCGGCCCGGCGCACGGCGGGCGGACCGCACGTGGCGGTCGGCACCATCGACTACGGCTCGGGGGAAAAGGGGTACCTCGTGTACATCAAGTCGTCCCTGACCGGAGACGAGAACGACTACATCCGCGACTATGCACGCCGCAACGACACCTTCCCGCATGAAACCACCGGTGACCAGTTCTTCTCGGAGGAGCAGTTCGAGGTCTACCGCGCGCTGGGTTTCCACATGAGCCACGGTTTTCTCACCGAGGATGCCGGCGCGGATGCAATCGTCGTCAACGTTCCGGGAGAACGCTGCGCAAAGCGAAACTTCTGCGACAGCAAGGTGGAGCCGATCGGCGCAGTCCGCCGTGCGCTCGGCCTGCGCTGAGAGGCCTCGGCTCGTGGCATCGGAGACCGCCTCTGACGGGCGGATCACCGGTCTGAGCCGAATTCCCGCCCATTGGAATTCCAAATGACCTGATTTGCCGGGAAACCGCGCCTCCGTGCCGTTGCCCTGCCCGGAAGTTTGCGGTATCCCAGCCACGAAATTCGACTTTCGACTGGGGACAATTCATGGCTGACCATAGCGAAGTGGCGTACAGCACCGCCGACGGCAACGACTACGTTGCCCACGAGCAGACCTACGAGGGCTTCATCAAGCTGGTGAAGTACGGCACGGTCTCGGTCGCGCTTATCGTGATCCTGATGGCGATCTTCCTGACCTGATTCATCCCCTGCAGCACCGCCAGTGTCGTCGGTGCCTATAAAATTTGCAATCAAGCCGGATTGAAAACCGGTATCCAACGTTGCGGGAGTAACGCTAAGTTCGCGTGCGCGCTTCTTCCCGCGTCGCCGGAGGGCCTATGAAGATCGCCGTTGCCAAGGAAATCGATCCGTCGGAGCCGCGGGTCGCCGCTTCGCCGGATACGGTGAAGAAGTTCAAGGCGTTGGGCGCCGAGATCGCCGTCGAGCCGGGCGCCGGCCTCAAGTCGGGCCTGCCGGACTCCGAATTCACCGCGGTGGGCGCCACCGTCAGCGCCGACGCGCTGAAGGACGCCGACATCATCATCAAGGTGAAGCGCCCTGAAGCCTCCGAGTTGGCGCAGTACAAGCGCGGCGCGCTCGTCATCGCCATCATGGACCCCTACGGCAACGAGGCCGCGCTGAAGACGATCGCCGATGCCGGTGTCTCCGCCTTCGCGATGGAATTGATGCCGCGCATCACGCGCGCGCAGGTGATGGACGTGCTGTCCTCGCAGGCCAACCTCGCCGGCTACCGCGCCGTGATCGAGGGCGCCGAGGCCTTCGGACGCGCCTTCCCGATGATGATGACCGCGGCCGGCACGGTGCCCGCCGCCAAAGTGTTCGTGATGGGCGTCGGCGTCGCCGGCCTCCAGGCGATCGCGACCGCACGCCGTCTCGGCGCCGTCGTCACCGCGACCGACGTCCGGCCCGCCACCAAGGAGCAGGTCGAATCGCTCGGTGCAAAATTCCTCGCCGTCGAGGACGAGGAATTCAAGAACGCGCAGACCGCCGGCGGCTACGCCAAGGAAATGTCCAAGGAATACCAGGCCAAGCAGGCCGCGCTCACCGCCGAGCACATCAAGAAGCAGGACATCGTGATCACCACCGCGCTGATTCCGGGCCGGCCGGCGCCGAGGCTCGTCACGGCTGACATGGTCAAGTCGATGAAGCCGGGATCAGTGCTGGTCGATCTCGCCGTCGAGCGCGGCGGCAATGTCGAAGGCGTCAAGGCGGGCGAGGTCGCCGATGTCGGTGGCATCAAGATCGTCGGCTACACCAACGTCGCCGGCCGCGTCGCGGCGTCGGCCTCCAGCCTCTACGCGCGCAATTTGTTCAACTTCATCGAAACGATGGTCGACAAGACCAGCAAGGCGCTGGCCGTGAACTGGGACGACGAGCTCGTCAAAGCGACCGCGCTGACCAGGGACGGCGCCGTCATCCACCCGAACTTCCAGCCGAAAGCGTAAGGAGAGCCGCCATGGAGCATGTTGCACAGGTCGTCGACCCCTTCGTCTTCCGGCTGTCGATCTTCGTTCTCGCCGTCTTCGTCGGCTATTTCGTGGTGTGGTCGGTGACCCCGGCGCTGCATACGCCGCTGATGAGCGTGACCAATGCGATCTCCTCGGTGATCGTGGTCGGTGCGCTGCTCGCGGTCGGGGTCGGCATGATCTCGAGCGGCTCGGGCTGGGCGCGCGGCTTCGGCTTCATCGCGCTCATTTTCGCCTGCGTGAATATCTTCGGCGGCTTCCTTGTCACCCAGCGCATGCTGGCGATGTACAAGAAGAAGGTGAAGTGAGCGGCGTTCACCTCGGGGTGACAAAGACAAAGGGGACCTGAGATGAACGCCAATCTGGCTGCAGTTCTGTATCTCGTGGCAGGTGTGCTGTTCATCCTGTCGCTGCGCGGGCTGTCCAGCCCCGCCACATCGCGGCAGGGTAATTTCTTCGGCATGATCGGCATGGCGATCGCGGTCGCCACCACGCTGGCCAGCCATCCGCCGGCGGACGGCCTCGCCTGGATCCTCGTGATCCTTGGCATCGCGATCGGCGGCAGCGTCGGCGCAGTGATTGCCCGCCGGGTGCCGATGACCTCAATGCCGGAACTGGTCGCCGCGTTCCATTCGCTGGTCGGCATGGCCGCGGTGCTGGTCGCGGCCGGTGCGTTCTACGCGCCGGAGGCCTTCGACATCGGCAGCCCCGGCAACATCCATCCGCAGAGCCTGGTCGAGATGTCGCTCGGCGTCGCCATCGGCGCGCTGACCTTCACCGGCTCGGTGATCGCGTTCCTGAAGCTGTCCGCGCGCATGAGCGGTGCGCCGATCATCCTGCCGTTCCGCCACATCATCAACATTGCGCTCGCGATCGCGCTCGTCGTCTTCATCGTCGGGCTGGTCATGACGGGCAGCGCGCTCGACTTCTGGCTGATCGTCATCATCGCGCTGGCGCTCGGCGTCCTCATGATCATCCCGATCGGCGGCGCCGACATGCCGGTCGTGATTTCGATGCTTAACTCGTACTCGGGCTGGGCCGCGGCCGGCATCGGCTTCACCCTCGGCAATTCCGCGCTGATCATCACCGGCGCGCTGGTGGGATCAAGCGGCGCGATCCTGTCCTACATCATGTGCCACGCGATGAACCGCTCCTTCATCTCGGTCATTCTCGGCGGCTTCGGCGGCGAGACCGCGGCGGCCGGCGGTGGCGGCGGCGAGCAGAAGCCGGCCAAGCTCGGCTCGGCCGACGACGCAGCCTTCATCATGAAGAACGCGCAGAAGGTCATCATCGTGCCCGGCTATGGCATGGCGGTGGCACAGGCTCAGCATGCGCTGCGTGAAATGGGCGACATCCTGAAGAAAGAAGGCGTCGAGGTGAAATACGCCATTCACCCGGTCGCCGGCCGCATGCCCGGCCACATGAACGTGCTGCTGGCCGAGGCCAACGTGCCCTATGACGAGGTGTTCGAGCTCGAGGACATCAACTCCGAATTCGCGCAGGCCGATATCGCCTTCGTGATCGGCGCCAACGACGTCACCAATCCGGCGGCCGAAGAGGACAAGACCTCGCCGATCTACGGCATGCCGGTGCTCCAGGTCTGGAAGGCCGGCACCGTGATGTTCATCAAGCGCTCGCTCGCTTCCGGCTATGCCGGCATCGACAATCCGCTGTTCTATCGCGACAACACCATGATGCTGCTCGGCGACGCCAAGAAGGTCACCGAGAACATCGTCAAGGCGATGTAGCGCGGAGGCAAGCGGGCCATTGCCAATGCGACGCGCGAGCAGCGCGTCGCGTGGCACACCGCTCACCAGGCGGCGTGCGGCTGCCGTGACGTTCCGGCCCGCCTCGGGCGATGTCATGAAATTGCTGCCGAGCCGGTGCAAACCCTGAACAGGGGCCGGGTCGCGTCATCATGACCATCGTCAAATGGATCGCCATCCTGCTCGTGACCGTCTATTGCGCCGGTCTCCTCGTGCTGTATGTCAGGCAGCGCGAGATGCTGTTTCCGATCCCGCCCGTCGGTCGCACCACGCCGGACGCCGCAGGCTTCCCCGAGGCCGAAGAGCACGTCCTGACTACCTCCGATGGCGAGAATGTCATCGTCTGGCACGTGCCGGCGAAGCCAGGCCGCCCCGTGATCCTGTATTTTCCGGGCAATGGCGATTATCTCGCTGGTCGCGTCAGCCGCCTCAAGGCCATGACGGCGGACGGCACCGGCCTGGTCGCGCTGTCCTATCGCGGCTATGCCGGCTCGAGCGGGGCGCCGAGCGAGGCGGGCCTGCTGCGCGATGCCGCGGCCGCCTACGCCTTCACCACCGCGCGCTACGCGGCGGAGCGAATCGTCGCGTGGGGCTTTTCGCTCGGGACCGGCGTGGCGGTCGCGATCGCCTCGGAGCATCGTGTTGGAAAACTCATCCTGGAAGCGCCCTATACATCGACGGCCGATATTGCAGCTTCATCGTTCTGGTACGTTCCGGTCCGCCTGCTGATGCGAGATCCATTTCATTCCGACGAGCGCATCCCGCGCGTCACTGTGCCGCTATTGGTGATGCATGGCACCGATGACCTTGCCATTTCCATCGTGTTCGGAGAGCGTCTGTTCGCGCTTGCGCACGAACCGAAGGAGTTCGTTCGCTTTGCGGGCGGTGGACACGACAATCTCGATGCGTTCGGTGCGATTGAAACGGCGAGGCACTTCATTGCTTTCTAGACGGCTTGTCGTTCGGCGCGCGAGCGGGTTCATCGCCGCGATCCTCGTCGTGTTGTTGCCACAGCACGCATGGGCGGCGACCGGGCTCGACGGCGCGGCGATGCGCTGGCCGTATGCGCTGCCCTTTGCCGGCCTCCTGCTGTCGATCGCTCTCGGGCCGCTGCTGTTTGCAAAAGTCTGGCACCATCATTACGGCAAGATCGCCGCGGCCTGGTCGCTGCTGGCACTCGCCTCGCTCGTCATCCTGGCCGGGAGCATGGCGACGTTGGCGGCGCTCGTTCACGCCATGCTCGCCGAATATCTCGGCTTCATCGTGCTGCTGTTCTCGCTCTATGTCGTGGCTGGCGGCATTCTCGTGACGGGCGACATCAAGGCGACGTCGGCATCAAATGCCGGCATCCTCGCGCTCGGTACGGTGATGGCGAGTGTCGTCGGCACCACGGGGGCGGCCATGATCCTGATCCGCCCTCTGATCCGCGCCAACCGACCGCGGCGCTACAACGCCCATGTCGTCATCTTCTTCATCATCCTGGTCGCCAATGTCGGTGGCGCGCTGAGCCCGCTCGGCGATCCCCCGCTGTTCGTCGGCTTCCTGCATGGTGTCGACTTCTTCTGGACCACGCGGACCATCTGGCTGCAGACGGCGATCGTTGCCGGACTGCTGCTCGCGATCTTCGTCGTCATCGACGTCTGGCGCTTCCGCAGCGAACCCTTGCTCGGCGCCGCCGGCGCCGCGAAGCCGGTCCGCATCCGCGGCCTCGTCAACCTGGTGCTGATTGCAGCCATCGTCGCGAGCCTGCTGGCCTCGGCGATGTGGAAGCCCGGCATCGCTTTCGACATTCTCGGAACCAGGCTGGAGCTGGAAGATATCGCCCGCAACGCGGCGCTGCTGGCCATAGCGGGCCTGTCGGTGTGGTTGACGCCGGACGAGCACCGGCAGGCCAACGGCTTCACCTGGGAGCCGATCCGCGAAGTCGCAAAGCTGTTCGCCGGCATTTTCATCGCGATCATCCCGGTCGTCGCCATGCTCGATGCCGGCCATCACGGCGCGTTCGCCTGGCTGTTGTCGGCCGTGACCGCTCCGGACGGCACGCCGCGCGAGGTTGCCTATTTCTGGTTCACCGGTCTGATGTCGGCGTTCCTCGACAATGCGCCGACCTATCTGTTGTTCTTCGAGCTCGCCGGCGGCGACCCGCAGATGCTGATGCACGAACTCTCGGGCACGCTCGCCTCCATCTCCATGGGCGCAGTCTACATGGGCGCGCTTACCTATATCGGCAATGCGCCGAATTTCATGGTGAGCAGCATCGCCAGCGAGAACGGCATCGAGATGCCGAGCTTCTTCGGTTATTTCCTGCGCGCCAGCGCGGTGCTGATCCCGCTGTTCGTGCTGCTGACGCTGCTGCCGTTCGCTCCGATCCTGCGCTGGCATTGAATCTGCCGCGCGATTGCTACTGCTCGGCTGAGACAATTGGAGCCGATGGATGAGCGCGCACAATCCGACGCCTCGATCGGCCTGGATCTTTCCGGCGCTGGCCGTGCGAGGCGCATCTGTCGGGCCGGGCCTTGGTGCTCAGCGTCGTGCTGCTGCTGATTGCGCTGCTGGCGGTCGTGTTGCTGTCCAAGAAATTCTCGCTGGTGGTCGATGCCGTCGCGGCCAGGATCGGCGCGCCGCCTGCCTTTGCTCCTGACCTTCTTCCTGAGCATGCTGACCTTCGGTACGGGCAGGACCAATGTCCTGTTCGGGCTGGTCCATAAGGTGGTATTTGCCGTCTACGTGTTCGTGGTTTTCGTGCCCTGAACCGGTTTTCCGGATATGCCCCAGGAGAGTTCCGATGCTTGCCGCCGAGTCCGAGGTTCAGGTCGACAATGAGCAGGTTCGGGTGACCGAGTGGCGGCTCGCGCCAAACAGCGCCACCGGGCATCACACCCATGGCATGGACTACGTCATTGTTCCCGTGGTCGGAGGGGAAATGACCATCGTGGCGCCCGATGGCGAGCGGTCCAAAGCACAGCTTGCGGCCGGGAAATCCTATTTTCGCAAGGCCGGCGTCCAGCACGACGTGCTTAACGAAACCGCAACCGAGATCGTGTTCCTTGAGGTTGAGCTGAAGTCGTAAGTCCGGCGTACCCCTTTGCCATTGATCCGTCGCAGTTGATCCCTCACTATGCCTCAAAGTTCCCGCATCAGATCGCGCGGGGAGTGGCCGGAATGCTGAAATACATCGCTAAAATCTCGATGGACATCTTCCCCTCGGTGCTCGCAACGATCATCGGGGCGTATATCGTTAATCATTACATCAACGCCAAGCCGGCGGCGGATGCGCCCGCGGCCGTGACGGCGCCCGCCGAGGCCGGCAAGAACGGCAAGCCCGCCGATGTGGCCAACCTCCCCGCGCCCGGCGTCAAGGCCAAGGGCATCTCCGAGAAGAACGTGACGGACAAGCCGGCGGCCGAGAAGGCTGCCGATCATCCGGGCGCGGAGTCGAAGACCTCGACGGCGGACGTGGCACCGGCCGAGGCCGCCCCGCGCGGCAAGCCGTCCGGTCGCGAGAAGGCAGTCGCCAAGTCCACGCCGGCCGTCAGTGCAGCCGCTCCCGCCGCCCCGGTGGTGGAGGCCAATTCGGCGCCCGCTGCTGCCGCGCCGGCCGCAACCCCCGACGCCAACGATCTCGTGCGCGCCGCGATCGAGCGCCTGCGCAAGTCGCCTGAGAGCAAAGCGGCTGAGGCCAAAGCTTCCGACACAAAGGCTGCCGACACAAAGGCTTCCGACAATAAGTCTTCCGAGACCAAGGCGCCCGAGAAGACTCAGGAGCCTGCGGTGCGTGAAGCCGCCCGCACTCCGGAGGCCCCGCGTATCATTCCCGTGGATACGTCATCGGTGCGTCCGTTGCCGCCGCCGATCACGGTCTCGACACCCGCAGCCGAGGCCTATGGCAATGGCGGCTCGTCGCAGCCGAGCCCGCCCTACACGGCGTCGGTCGGCAACGAGAACCCGAATCGGCTGACGCCGCCGGCTGATATTCCGGTCCCGATGATTGCGCCCCCGCTCGATCTGCGCGCCGATGCCGGCGCGTCGATGCCGCGGCCGAAGACCAATGTCGCCGACGACATGCTGTCGGGCGTTAAGTCCATGTTCCACTCCGTTCTGCCGAAGAGCGTCACCCCGGATTAAGACGGCGCCCGCGCTGCGCCAGACTCGTCAGCCGCCGACGCGGGCGAGGCCGCTGCGGGCGGCGTCGTCGCGTGGGCGAAGCGAGACCGCCTTGGTGTAGGACGCCGCCGCCTTGGTCCTGTCGCCCAGCCGTTCATAGGCTTGCCCGCGTATGGTCCAGACTTGGGCATTGTGGGGATCGGCCTCGGAAGCCTCATCCAGATCGGCCGCGGCCTCCTTGACCTTGCCGACGGCGAGATAACTGGTGGCGCGGCCGAGCAGCGGCTCGACCTTCTGCGGGTTAAGGCCGCTCGCGGCACTGAAATCGGCGATGGCGAAGTCGTGCTGGTTCTTGCCCTGGTAGATCAGGGCGCGGCCATAGAGCGCCTGCGCGTTGTACGGATCGAGTCCGACCGCGTGATTGAATTCATCGAGCGCGGCCGCCGTCTCGCCGGACTTTGCCAGAGCCTGGGCCTTTGCCGTATGGGCTTGGGCTTCGCTGACATTGCCGGCGCTGACCACGTTCTCAGCGGTCGTGGCCGCCTTGGGTGCCTCCTGCGGCTTCTCCTTCTCCGGCGTCAGCGACCCCAGGTCGAAGGAGCAGCCGCATAGCGAAATCCCCATCAAGGCCAGCGCAAACGGCTGCTGCAAGATCTGCCGTAGCCGCGCCAAGCCGCGCTTGGGGAGAGGGGAGGCCATCTACGGTTCGCTCGCGCTAGTGCCGCATCGGTAGTGCCCCATCCCAGCAAGGCACCGCTCACAAAACAATAACGCGGGCCAGGGGCCCGCGTCATCGAAAACTGAAATCTCTCAAGTCGGGTAAATCAGCGCGGTCCGCGCGGACCAGCACTTGCACCTGCGCCTGCACCCGGGCCGCCGCGACCGCCACGATCACCGCCGGGGCCAGCACCGAACACCGGCTTCGGCTTCATCGGCAGCAGGCCTTCGCGCTGCAGCTTCTTGCGGGCCAGCTTGCGTGCGCGACGCACGGCTTCGGCCTTTTCACGGGCCTTCTTCTCGGAGGGCTTTTCGTAGTGACCGCGGAGCTTCATCTCGCGGAAAATACCCTCGCGCTGCATCTTCTTCTTCAGCGCCTTGAGGGCTTGATCGACATTGTTATCGCGAACGAGAACCTGCACGCGGCATCCTCTTCAGTGGATCGGATTTGAATTCTGGTAAGTCAAAGGGGATGGCGAAACGCACAAGCCCTTAACCTTGAGGGCGCGGATGTATCAGACAAAACTTGGGATGTCCACCGGCCAAGCGGGTTTTCGGGCCAAGTTCAGCCATTAAATGAGGCAAAATACCTCTGTGCGGCCCTGATTTGGGAGATTTGACGCCAAGGGTGGGGCCGTTTCCGGAGCTTTGTTCCGGAATCTTTGAAAGCAGGGGACGACACATGGATATGAAGAAATACGCGGCCGAAGCTATCGGTACCTTTTGGCTCACATTCGCAGGTTGCGGAAGTGCGGTGATCGCAGCCGGCTTTCCGCAGGTTGGCATCGGTCTGGTCGGTGTCTCCCTCGCGTTCGGACTGAGCGTGGTCACCATGGCCTATGCGATCGGCCACATCTCAGGCTGTCATCTCAATCCGGCCGTCACTGTCGGTCTTGCCGCCGGCGGACGTTTTCCGGCCGGACAGATCCTGCCTTATGTGATTGCGCAGGTCGCCGGCGCGATCGTGGCCGCGTGGCTGCTCTACGTCATCGCAAGCGGAGCTCCCGGCTTCGACGTCAGCAAGGGGTTCGCGTCCAACGGGTACGATGCCCATTCTCCCGGCCAGTACAGCATGATCGTGTGCTTCCTCACCGAGGTGGTCATGACCATGATGTTCCTGTTCATCATCATGGGCGCGACTCACGGCCGCGCGCCCGCCGGCTTTGCGCCGCTGGCGATCGGGCTCGCGCTGGTGATGATCCATCTCGTCAGCATCCCCGTCACCAACACCTCCGTGAACCCGGCGCGTAGCACGGGGCCCGCGCTGTTCGTCGGCGGCTGGGCGCTGTCGCAGCTCTGGTTGTTCTGGGTTGCGCCACTGATCGGCGGCGCGCTGGGCGGGGTGATCTATCGTTGGCTCAGCGAAGAGCCCACTGGCGTCGTCGCGGGCGCGAAGACGGCATAACTGCAAAGCGGGATCGCGGCATGCGCCGCGGTCCCGTTATTTGCCGGTCGTGGGTCGCACTTCGGTGACATGTCCCATCTTGCGGCCCGGACGCGGCGCGCCCTTGCCGTAGATGTGCACCGTTGCGCCCGCGACGCTCAGCCACTTGTCATATTCGTTGATCTCGTCGCCGATCAGATTGGTCATGGTGACGACTTCGCCGTGGCGCACGGGCTTGCCGAGGGGCCAGCCGGCAATGGCGCGGATGTGCTGCTCGAACTGCGAGACGGACGCACCGTCGAGCGTCCAATGTCCGGAATTGTGCACGCGCGGAGCGATCTCGTTGACCAGCACCTTGGGTCCGGTGCCGTTGGCGAGCACGAACATCTCGACGGCAAGCACGCCGACATAATCGAGCGCGCCCGCGATCTTGCCGGCGATACTGCGCGCTTCCTCGGCGAGCACGTCCGGGATCCGGGCGGGCGCACGGGAGATCTTCAGGATGTGGTCGCGGTGCTCGTTTTCGGTGACGTCGAAACACTCGACCTGGCCCGTGGCCGAGCGGGCGGCGATCACGGAAATCTCACGCTCGTACGGCACGAAGGCTTCCAGGATGGCCGATTTGGTGGCGAGACTGGTCCACACTTTCGCGACGTCGTCGCCCTCGCGGATGATGGCCTGGCCCTTGCCGTCATAGCCGAAGCGACGGGTCTTCAGCACCGCCGGAAGGCCGATCCTGGCGATCGCCTCGCGCAATGACGGGACCGAGGTGACGTCGGCGTAGGCTGCGGTGCCGATGCCCAGCCGCGTCACGAAATCCTTCTCGGCGAGCCGGTCCTGGGTGGTCTCGAGGATCTTGCGGTTGGGCAGCACCGGGCGGCGCGCATCCAGCACCATCGCGGCCGCGGACGGCACGTTCTCAAATTCGTAGGTGATGACGTCGACGTCGTTGGCGAACAGCTCGAGTGCTTCGACATCGGCATATTCGGCGCAGGTCGCATTCAGGACGACGTCGAAGGCCGGTGAGTCCGGATCGGGCGAGAACACCTGGCAGCGCAGGCCAAGCCGGGCCGCCGCCATGGCCAGCATCCGCCCCAATTGTCCGCCGCCGAGGATGCCAATGGTGTCGCCGGGCTTCAGCTTCACCTGCTTTGCGTCAGTCACGCCTTGTCCTCCGGGCGCTCGGCCACGGCCTCGGTCTGCGCCTTGCGCCAGGCGGCGAGGCGATCGGACAAGGCCGGGTCGGACAAGGCCAGCACGGCCGCCGCCAGCAACGCCGCATTGATGGCGCCCGCCTTGCCGATGGCGAGGGTGCCGACCGGGATGCCTGCGGGCATCTGGACGATCGAATAGAGCGAATCGATGCCCTTGAGCGTCCTGGATTCGATGGGGACGCCGAACACGGGCAATTCCGTCAGAGCCGCCGCCATGCCGGGCAGGTGGGCTGCGCCACCCGCGCCGGCGATGATGACCTTGTAACCAGCCGTCTTGGCGCCTTTGGCGAACGTAAACAGCCGGTCGGGGGTGCGGTGGGCCGAAACGATGCGGGTGTCGGCGGCAACGCCGAGCCCTGCGAGCGTGTCGGCGGCATGCCGCATCGTGTCCCAGTCCGACTGGCTTCCCATGATGATGGCGATCGGCGCGGTCATGACGTGAATTGTTCTCGAAAAACAGAAAGATAGGCCAGACTAAAGGTTCCGGCCGGTGGCTCGCAAGGCGGTGGCAAGGAGAAGGGAATGAACTATCCTGTCTTGGTGAATCCCCGCAAGCCTTCATTGAGCAGGATGCCCATGAAGAAACCAAAAAGGGCAAGCGCTGCGAAGGCCAAAAAGGGCCCGAAGCCCAGTGCCGGCCGCTCCAAAGTTGCTCTCAAGCGTCCGGCCAAGCGTCGGATCAAGGGTCCGGCGCGGCGTCCGACCAGGCCGTCGCAGCGGGCAGCGTCTGCCGATGACGGGGCCAAAGCGGCCATCGAGCCGGCCATCAACGCGACCATCCGCGAGCTCCGGAGCAAGCTCAGGGGGGCGCTGCGGCGGGTCGCGGAGCTCGAGGCGGCTGCCGACACCGATTTCCTGCTCGAAATTCCGAACCGGCGCGGCTTCGAACGCGAGCTCGCCCGCGCCGTCGCCTACATGAAGCGCTACCGCGCCAGCGGGGCGCTGATCGTGCTCGACGTCGATCGGTTGAAGCCGATCAACGATTCCTTCGGCCATGCGGCCGGCGACGAGGTCCTGAAGGCGATTGCCACCACGCTGACGCGGCAGATCCGCGCTTCGGACGTGGTCGGCCGGCTCGGCGGCGACGAGTTCGCGCTGCTGCTCTGGAATCTCAGCGAGACCGACGCCAAGGCGAAGGCCGCGGCTTTCGAGCAGGCCATCGACGAATTGTCCTTTGTCTTTCGCGGCCAGCACGTGAGCGCGGGCGCTTCCGCCGGCGTCGCCCTGCTCGGAGTGCAATCCGACGCCACGCGCGCCCTGGAGGAGGCCGATGCCGCGATGTATGTGCGCAAGGCGCACCGGCGGCACGAGCCGCACATCAGGCTCGTCAGCAGCTAGTTAAAGCGTGCCGAGGTCTTTCGGTACGTCGCCGAAGCTGCGGAGCAGTTTTGCGTCCCCGAATTCGCCGGTCATGGGATCGCCGCTGCGGCTGAACGCGACCGCGCCGGTGTGGCCGGCGCCGTGCGACATAATCTCGGCGCGCCGTAGCGCGGCCGCCGCGCTCTGGCATTCCTCGGCCGCACCCGCGACCGGCGATCCGTCCTCGTCGGTCAGGAAAGGTAATGCAACGTAATAGGTGACATCGGACATGGTCGGCTCCGATAGCTGACAGTCAGGCGGCGCTGCTCTTGCTCCGCATCTTGCTGCGCGAGGTCTCCGGAATGCAGCCTGCGGAAACCGCCGCCTGCAATTCTTCCAGCTCGGCCTCCAGATATTCATTGGCCATGATCAGCGCCTTGATGGTGCTGCGCAGATTGCCGTCGCACATCGCGATCGCCTGATCGCAGGCTTGTTCATAATGGCTGTTGTCGAGAAGGGCGGTTGCCGACATCTGCATTTTCCTTAGACGGTTTCCCCGGGGGTGTTGGGTGCTCAAATGTTCTTATTTTGTTCCTTTCGAGTCAAGCGGATTTACGTGCGGCGGGGCCGCCGTAAAGTTCTACCCGTGGATCAGGCGATGATGTCGGGCGTGATCTGGTCTTCGATGAACGCGATACGGTCACGCAACAACAGCTTGCGTTTCTTCAACCGCTGTAACCGCAACAGGTCGGGGGCGGGCGATTGATGCAGTGCATCGATCGCCACATCGAGATCTCGGTGTTCCTGGTGCAACCGGGCGAGCTCGGATTCGAGTTCGCGCGCATCTTCATTGGTCATGTCTGCGGTGGCCGAAAAACCGATAGGCGTGAGATTAAGGCTGTGGATGCCCTGTGGAAACTATCGTCCTTGCGCGCCGTGATCGCAAGCGATCTCGGGCTGTCGCGCGCCGATCTCCCGCGAGATATTTCTGCGGTCGCTCCGGCGTTGCGCAAGCGCATTGATATCACGGATTTTTCCCGCGTGGTTCCCTTACTCACGCTTCGTTACATATGAATTTCTAAAAATGACAGCGCGACGACTGATATCCATCGACAGAACAAATCGGTGATGTACACTTCCTCGTCCGGTCGAATCCAAGGTTCACCCCTACCGAGGAGGTTTCGAATGACAATTCAGGCACATCTGGTTGAATTGGAACGGAAGCACAAAACTCTCGAAAACGAATTGCACGAAGCTCTCGTGCACCTTTCAACAGACGACCTGCAAATTGTTGAGTTGAAGCGCCGGAAGTTGATGGTCAAGGACCAGATCGAGCGTCTCAGGCACGGCGACACGCTCCACTAGTAACCCCGTAACAGCGTAGAGTTGATCGCACCCTTTCAGGCAGGGATGGGAGCCTTTGCGCTCATCCCTGCTGCAAGGCGCGCAGCGTGCAAGGATTTGCGCGGCTCCAGCGTCTTGTCTGGACGCAGTTCTTTACGCGCAACCGGAATCCAATTCGCTTTAAACCACTAGATGTTTGCGAGCTCGGCGACGTGATCCGCGATCGCGAGCGATGACGTCAATCCGGGCGACTCGATGCCGAACAGATTGATCAGGCCTTCGACGCCGTGATCGCGCGGGCCCTGCATCAAGAAATCCTGCGTGGCCACCGCCGGCGGCACAATCTTCGGGCGGATGCCCGAATAGCTCGGCATGAGAGCACCGTCAGGCAACGTCGGCCAGTATTTGCGGATCGCCGGGTAGAAGCGCTCGGCGCGTGACGGGTCGACCTCATAGTCGATCGTCTCGATCCACTCGACGTCAGGGCCGAAACGGGCCTGCCCGGCCATGTCCAGCGTCAGATGCACCCCTAGGCCACCGGGCTCGGGCACCGGATAGATCAGGCGCGAGAACGGCGCCCTAGCATTGCAGCTGAAGTAGTTTCCCTTGGCGAGGTAGGCCGTCGGGATCCGTTCCAGCGGCATGCCCTCGATGTTGCGCGCCACGGTGGTCGCCGAGAGCCCGGCGGCGTTGACGAGGAGGCTGCATTGCAGCGTCATCGGCGCTTCGCCGCCCGCCTCGATCTCGATGACGCCGGCGGTCGCCTTGGCACGGATCAGCGGGGTGTGAAACGCGAAGGCCGCGCCCGCGTCCTCGGCTTCGCCGCGCAGCGAGAGCATGTAGGCGTGGCTGTCGATGATGCCGGTCGACGGCGACAGCAGCGCGGCGTCACAGGCGAGCGCCGGCTCCAGCGCACGTGCCGCATCACCCGTGAGCAACTGCATGTCGAGCACGCCGTTGGCCTCGGCATGCGCCTTGATCGATTGCAGCTTCTCGGTCTCTTTCGGATTGGTCGCGACGATCAGCTTGCCGCAATTCCTGTGCGGGATGCCGCGCTCGGAACAGTAACGATAGAGCGCGTGCTTGCCGTCGACGCACATGCGCGCCATCCAGCTTCCGGCGCGGTAGTAGATGCCGGCATGGATCACCTCGCTGTTGCGCGAGGAGGTGATGGTGCCGATGGCCTCGGCTTGCTCGAGCACGATCACCTCGCGCCCGGCTTGCGCCAGCTTTCGAGCCACCGCGAGCCCGATCACGCCGGCTCCGATGACGACGCAGTCCACCCTATCCATGGTCGTGCAGGACGTCCGCTCGAAGCGACGATGGCCCCACGCCTGGGGAGGGCGACGCGGGGGCTTTTTCCGTTAAGGAAGCATTTATCATGTCAGGGCAATTGCCGTATTTGATGCCACATTGTTCCGTTGCGCGTACAGGCGTTTACCCGATCCAAACTCGCGAGGCCAGACAATCCGACGTTGAAATCGCGGGTGGCTGATGGCTGAGAAGAACTGGCACGCGGGCAGCGCGCTTCCGATTGCGGTGCAGGCCGTCGTGTGCCTGGCCGCAGCGGTCGCGCCTGCGCGCGCCTTTGCCCTCTCAGACAGCTTCACCCCTCCGAGCTATCTCGGCGAGCTTGATCCCAACGTGATCTGGGAAGCCCTGATCGCGGGAATTGTGATCTGTTCGTTCTTCGCCGCGATCGCGCTGTGGATCCATTCCTCGCTGCGCCGGACCAGGCGTCTGCAGCTGCGGCGCAATGCCTTCGTCTCCTCCGCCATGAACAATCTCAACCAGGGCGTGGTGATGACGGATGCGCAGCGGCGCGTCATCTTCTGCAACGACCGCTATATCGAGATTTACGGCCTGGCGCGGTCGGATCTCTGGGCCAACATGAACGGCTACGAACTCCTTGAGCTGCGACGCAAGCGCGGGGTGCTCGGCGCCGCCTCCAACGACGAGTTCTACGAGAAGGCGGCAAGCACCAACGGCTTGATCACCGAACTGCCGGACGGGCGGGCCATCCTGGTGAAATATTTCGTGCTGCCCAACGGCGGCTCGGTGACGACGCATCTGGACGTCAGCGAGCAGCGCAGGCTGTCGCGGCAGCTCGCCTCCACCAAGCAGTTCCTGGAAACGGTGCTGGACAACGTGCCGGCCTGCGTGGCCGCAAAGAACATCGAGGATGGTCGCTACATCTTCGCCAACAGCGCCTATGAGCGGTTCTGGGGCTTCTCGCGCGACCATGTCGTCGGCAAGAACGCGCGCGAGCTGTTTGCGCCGATCTCGGCGGACAGCATCGAGGCGACCGACCGCACGGCACTCGATTCGCCGGACGGCCAGTTTCGCAACGAATTCGAGGTCGACCGCGCCGGTGAGCGACGCATGGTTGCCTCGATCCGGATCGTTGTCCGCAACGAGAGCAACAAGCCCGAATTCCTGATGCTCGTGTTCGAGGACATCACCGATCGCCGCTCGCTGTCGAAGGAGCTGGAGAGCACGAAGAAGTTCCTCGAGCTCGTGGTCGACAACATCCCGGTGGCCCTGATCGTCGAGCAGGTCAAGGACGGCCGCTACCTGCTCGCCAACCGCAGCGCCGAGACGATCCTCAACCGCAGGCGCGAGGAAGCCACAGGCCTGACCGCGTCCGACATCTTCAATCCCAAGGAAGCCAAGCTGATCATCGCGCGCGACGAAGCCGCGATCAAGAAGCGTGGGATGATCACCGAAGAGCACCCGATCTCCACAAAGGACGGGCTGCGGCTGTTCCTCACCCGCCGCGCCACCGTGCTGAGCGACACCGGCGAGCCGCAATATCTGATCAAGACCCACGAGGACGTCACCGATCGCCGGCAGACCGAGTCGCGCATGGCGCACATGGCCTATCACGACGGCCTCACCGATTTGCCGAACCGTGCCGCTTTCCTGCAGGCGTTGACCCAGATGATCGAGGCCTGCGAGGGCACCGGCGAGGAGTTCGCGGTTCTGTGCGTCGATCTCGACGGTCTCAAGGAGGTCAACGACGTCTTCGGTCATGCGCACGGCGACAAGCTCCTGGTCGAGGTGGCCCAGCGGCTCCAGGACTCCGCGCGCGGCGGCGTGGTGGCGCGCCTGTCCGGCGACGAGTTCGGCCTGATCATCGACGGTAAGCAGCCGGATGCAGGTCTCGCGCTGGCGCAGCAGATCGGTGATGCCGTCGCTAAGGAATTCCAGATCGACGGCCGCCCGGTCCGCGCCGGCGTCACCACCGGCATGTCGATCTTCCCGCACAACGGCGCCGACGCCGCCTCGTTGCTCGCCAATGCCGGCGCGGCGCTGTTCCGCGCCAAGCAGAAGTCGCGCGGCACGATCAGCCTGTTCCAGCCGGAGATGGACCAGCAGATCCGCGATCGCCGCGTGCTGCACCAGGATCTCTCGATGGCGATCAAGAACGGCGAGCTCTCGCTCGCCTTCCAGCCGCAGGGAGCAGCGGGCCACAGCGTCGCCGAGAGCGAGATCATCGGCTTCGAGGCGCTGGCGCGCTGGCAGCATCCGGTGCGCGGCCAGGTCTCCCCGGCCGAATTCATCCCGATCGCGGAGGAAAGCGGCCTGATCGTCGAGATGGGCGAGTGGATCCTGCGCGAAGCCTGCCGCGAGGCCGCGTCCTGGCCGAAGCCGCTTCAGATCGCGGTCAACCTGTCGCCGGCGCAGTTCATGCACGGCGACGTGGTCGGGCTCGTGCATTCCATCCTGCTCGAGACGGGTCTCGCACCCGGTCGGCTCGAGCTCGAGATCACCGAGGGCGTGCTGATCGAGGACTTCGATCGCGGTCTGGCGCTGCTGCGCCGGCTCAAGGCGCTCGGCGTGCGCATCTCCATGGACGATTTCGGCAGCGGTTATTCCTCGCTGAGCTATCTCCAGGCGTTCCCGTTCGACAAGATCAAGATCGACCGCGCCTTCATCATCAATCTCGGCCGCAACCCGCAATCGGCGGCGATCGTGCGCGCGGTGATCGATCTCGGCCATGGCCTGGAAATGTCGATCGTCGCCGAAGGCGTCGAGACGCTGGAACAACTCGCCTTCCTCGCCGCGGAAGGCTGTGACGGCGTGCAGGGCTATCTGCTCGGCAAGCCACTGCCGATCGGGAAATATGCCGGCCTCGTCGGTCGTGCCGAAGTCATGGAGCTTGCGCTCAAGACCGGCTAGAGCGTTTTTCGAGCGCAGCGGATGCGGGTTCGCGTCAAGAGAACGCGCCAAACCAGAATCTAGAGCCCCGTTCCGATTTCATCGGAAGGGAAATGGCTCTAGAGATGGCGAGCGTTTCGCTCCCATTCGACGGCTTCATGGCGGATTACGATTTTGCGATCATCGGCGGCGGCCTGAACGGTGTCAGCCTCGCGCGCGATGCCGCCGGCCGCGGCCTGCGGGTCATCCTGTTGGAGCAGGGCGATCTGGGCGGCGCGGCGTCGTCGGCAACGCCGCGGCTGATCCACGGCGACCTGTCGGTTCTGGAACGGCGCGGCTTCCGCCGGGTGCGCCGGGCGCTCGCTGAGCGCCGGATCTGGCTCCGGATCGCGCCGCATCTGGTTCGGCCGATGCGCTTCGTGATCCCGGCGCATTCCGACGAGCGCCCACCATGGCTGCTGCGCGTCGGCCTGCTCCTCTACGACAGCCTCACCAGCCGGAGCGGCCTGCCTGCAACGGCGACCCTCGACATCACGCATCATCCGGTCGGCAACGCGCTGAAACGACCATTCGGCACGGCCTTCGAATATTCGGATTGCGTCGTCGACGATTCCCGACTGGTGGTGCTCACGGCACTGGATGCGGCCGAGCGCGGCGCCGTGATTCGGACTGGAGCGCGCTGTGTGCGCGCCGATCGAACCGACACATGGCGGCTCGCGGTGGTCGACCGCGGCCATCGTCGCACGATCACGGCCCGGGCACTGGCCAACGCCACCGGCGGCTGGACGTCGATGGTCGCCGAGACCGTGCTGCGGCAGCCGCAACCCGCCGTGGCGGCGATGCAGATGAGCCAGATCATCGTCCCGCGATTGTTCGATTCCGATAACGTCTACGTCTTCCAGAACAGCGATGGCCGGCTGATCTTCGCGAGTCCTATCGCGCGCGATTTCACACTGATTGGAACAGTCACGCACGATTTCACCGGCGATCCTGCGATCGTCGCGATGCGGGGGGCCGACGTCAGCTATCTCTGCGAAGCGGCCAGTCGCTATTTCCGCGAGCGCGTTGCCCCGACCGACGTGGTGCGCGCGGTCTCCGGCGTCAACCTGACGCTGGCGTCCGCGCGCGGGCGTGATGGCACGACGCTGTTCGACGCGCGACGGCGCAAGGCGCCGCTGATCACGATGTTTGGCGGTGACGTCACCACCTCGCGCCTGCGGGCGGAGCGCGCGGTGACGAAGTTGACGCCGTTCTATCCGATGTCGCCGCCCTGGACCGCAGGCGCGGCGCTGCCGGGCGGAGATTTTGCCTGGGATCGTTTCGACACCGAGGTCGATCTTGCGCGTGACCGCTGGCGCTTTCTCTCGGAGGCGCAGGCCCAACGCCTCGTCGCGGCCTATGGCTCGCGGCTATCGGCTGTGCTTGCCGAGGCGAAGACCCGGGACGATCTCGGCCCCGCCTTCGGTCCCGAACTGACCGGGGCCGAGGTGCGCTATCTCATGACCCACGAATGGGCGCGTTTTCCCGAGGACATCCTGTGGCGCCGCTCCAAGCTCGGCCTGACGATGTCAGCGGGGGAATGCAATGCGCTGGCTGCGTTCATGGCGAATGCGTGAACGAACGGCCTCTAACCGGTTGAGTGAGGGACGATCGGCCGCTAGCGTGCGGCTTGATTGGGGTTGGCAGGAACCATGACTGACGAGTTGCCCAGAACAGACGCGGCTGCGGCTGCGGTCGGAGAGACGCAGCTCGCGGCCGGCGAGCCGTTGCTGCGCATCGAGGGCGTCGCCAAGACGTTCGGGACGTTCCGGGCCGTCGATGGCGTCTCGCTCGACATCAAGGCCGGCGAGTTCTTTGCGCTGCTCGGGCCCAGCGGCTGCGGCAAGACCACGCTTCTGCGCATGCTCGCCGGTTTCGAAGCGCCGGATCAAGGGCGCATTCTGCTCGGCGGCAAGGACATCGCGCAGGCGCTGCCGCATGAGCGGCCGATCAACATGATGTTCCAGAACTACGCGCTGTTTCCGCACCTGTCGGTGCGCGACAACATCGCCTTCGGCCTGAAGCGCGCCGGTATGGCGCGCGCAGACATCGCCACGCGTGTGGCGGAGATGGTTGCGCTGGTGAAGCTCGACGGACTCGAGAAGCGCAAGCCCGACCAGCTCTCCGGGGGACAGCGCCAGCGCGTGGCGTTGGCGCGTGCACTGGCGCGACGCCCGCAGCTCCTTCTGCTCGATGAGCCGCTCGCAGCGCTGGACAAGAAGCTGCGCGAAAGCACCCAAGGCGAACTGATGGAGCTTCAGCGCCGGCTCGGCATGACCTTCATCATCGTCACCCACGACCAGGAAGAGGCGATGACGATGGCGAGCCGGATCGGCGTGATGAGGGACGGCAGGCTGGCGCAGGTCGCGAGTCCCCGCGAACTCTACGAGGCGCCACGCTCGCGCTGGATCGCGGAGTTTGTCGGCGACATCAACCTGTTCGACGCCAAGTCCAAATTGCGCGACGGTCATCGTCTGGTCATAGGCACGCGCGATGCGGGACCGCTGGTGGTGGCGGAGCCGCGCGAGCCGTTCGGTGAGGTCAGATTATCGGTTGCGATCCGCCCCGAGAAGGTCAAGCTGTCGCGCCGTGGGCCGGCGAGGGAGGCCGGTCATGAGACGGCGATCAACCAGCTGGACGGCGTGATCGCCGACATCTGCTATCTCGGCGGCACCACCACTTACAAGGTGAAGCTCGAGGCCGGCGGGACGGTGCAGGCGTCGGTCGCCAACAGCGCGCGCCTTGACGTCGACGCCTACAGCGTGGGCCAGCCTGTCGTCGCCTGGTTCACGCCCGACGACTGCGTGGTGCTGCCGTCATGAGCGGGCGCCGCATTTTTGCGCGACCGGCTCACTTTGCCGCGATCGCGCCCTATGTCTGGATGGTGCTGTTCTTCCTGGTGCCGTTCGGCTTCGTGCTGAAGATCAGCCTGTCGCAGACGGCGATCGCGCAGCCGCCTTACGAGCCGGTGTTCGACCTGATGGCGGGATGGGGGGCGCTGAAGGCCGCCTTTGCCGCGCTGTCGATCGACAATTTCAGGCTGCTCGTCTCCGACGATATCTACGTGTTCGCCTATGTGCGTAGCCTCACCGTCGCCGTCACCGCGACCGCGCTGTTGCTCCTGATCGGCTATCCCATCGCCTACGGCATGGCGCGGCTGCCGGCGCGCTGGCAGGCCGTGGCGATGGTGCTGGTGATCGTGCCGTTCTGGACCTCGTTCCTGATCCGGATCTATGCCTGGATCAACATCCTCCAGCACGACGGCCTGCTCAACCAGATACTGCTGGCGCTGCATCTGGTTAGTCAGCCCGTGGTGTGGCTCTCCACCGACAGCGCGATGTATATCGGCATCGTCTATTCCTACCTGCCGTTCATGATCCTGCCGCTCTACGCCACGCTGGCCAAAATGGAGCCGGTGCTGGAGGAGGCCGCCTCCGATCTCGGCGCGCCGCGCTGGCAGGTGTTCTGGCTCGTCACCTTCCCGCTGTCGCTGCCCGGCGTCGGCGCCGGCGTGCTGCTGTGCTTCATCCCCATCGTCGGCGAGTTCGTCATTCCGGATCTCCTGGCCGGCTCCAATGCGCTGATGATCGGCCAGACCTTGTGGCTCGAATTCTTCACTAACAAGGACTGGCCGGTCGCCTCCGCCGCGGCCATCGTGTTGTTGGTGGTGCTGCTGGTCCCGCTGCTGCTGTACGAACGGCTGCAGAAGCGGCAGCTGGAACAGGGGCGGTGAGGCGATGCGCAAGGTCTCCCGTCTGTCCCGCTTCAACGTCGCCTCGCTTTCGCTGGGTCTGGCCTTCCTCTATCTGCCGATCCTGATCCTCGTGATCTATTCCTTCAATGCCTCGCGGCTGGTGACGGTGTGGGGTGGCTGGTCGCTGCGCTGGTATCACGAGTTCTTCAATGACCGCGCCATGATCGAGGCGGCCTGGATGAGCCTGCGCGTCGCGGTTTCGTCGGCAACCATTGCGACCCTGATCGGCACGCTCGCCGCCGTGGCGCTGTCGCGCGGCGAGCGGTTTCGCGGCCGCACCCTGTTCTCCGGCATGCTCTATGCGCCGCTGGTGATGCCGGAGGTGATCACCGGACTGTCGCTGCTGCTGCTGTTCGTGGCGCTAAACGCGGAGCGCGGCTTCTGGACGGTGACGATCGCCCATACCACGCTGACGATGTGCTTCGTCGCCGTCGTCGTGCAGTCCCGCCTCGGCTCGCTCGACCGCTCCTTGGAAGAGGCCGCGATGGATCTCGGCTACGACCCCCTGCGCGCGTTCGTGGCCGTAACGCTGCCGCTGATCGCGCCTGCGATCGTCGCGGGCTGGATGCTCGCCTTCACGCTGTCGCTGGACGATCTCGTGATCGCGAGCTTCACCACCGGCCCCGGCTCGGCGACGCTGCCGATCCGGATCTATTCGGAAGTGCGGCTCGGAGTGAAGCCCGAGATCAACGCGATCTGCACGCTGGTGATCGCCTTGATTGCTGTTGTCATCGTCATCGCCTCGCTCGCCTCGAAACTGTCGAGCTCGCAGGGCGAGAGCGCGGCGCCGCTATAACGGGAGGCGATGATGACGTTTGCCTATCAGGTCCTGGTGCATACGCCGCTCTGGGTCTGGACCTTGCTCGCCTATCTGGTCTGGCAGGGCATCAAGGCGATGCAGCCGCGCAAGACGCCGATCTGGCGTGCGCTGATCGTTCCGATCGTATTCATCGTCTGGGGCATTTCGCGGATTGGCTTCGGACATCAGGATAGCGCGTGGCCGCTGGTTGCCTGGGGCGGGGCCGCATTGGTGTTGTTGCCGATCGGCGTATTAACGTCGCGTCCGTTCGACGTCGATCACAAGACAGGCGAGATCATCCGCGCGGGTGGCGCCTTTGCGCTGATCCGCAACCTCGTCATATTCTCTCTGCAGTATGCGGTCGGCGTGATCTCGGCGGTCGATGCGAGCGACCGTGCACTCGCACTCGTCGTCGGCCGCGCGATTTCGGGCGCGACCGCGGGCTATTTCATCGGCTCGATGATCGCGCTGCTGGTTGCCTACCAAAGAAAGCGCGCCGTGGATCTCAGGACTTCACCGCACCGGCCGTGAGCCCGCCCACCATGTAGCGCTTGAAGGCGTAATAGACCGCGGCCGGCGGCAGCGCGTAGATGAAGCCGGTGGTCATCAACAGCTCCCACGGCGAGTCGTCGGCGGCGAGGAAGTTGCCGAGCGCGACCGGCAGCGTGATATCGGTGTCCTTGGACAAGAGCAGGAACGCGTAGAGATATTCGTTCCAGGCCAGCAGCACGGCATAGGTGCCGATCGCGACCAGCGAGGGCATCATCAGCGGCACATAGACCAGGCGGAACAGCTGCAGCGTGGTCGCGCCGTCCATCACGGCGGCCTCGTCGAGCTCGACCGGCAGCTTGTCGGACGCCTGCTTCAGCACCCAGATCGCGTAAGGCGAAGCGATTGTCACCATCGCCAGGATCAGCGACCAGTGATTGTTGAGCAGGCCGTAGTTGCCCATGGTGCGGTACATCGGCACGGCGAGGAACGCCGCCGGGATGAAGTAGGTGAACAGCGCGAGATTCATCACCCAGCGGCCGCCCGGCGCCTTAAGCCGCGAGATCGAGAATGCGGCGGCGGTCGCGACGAACAAGGTCAGCGCGCCTGCGGCCAGCGCGATCACCGTCGAGTTCCAGAACTGGATCCAGAAGTCTCGCAGGAAATAGTGCTCCTGGTAGAACACGATGTGAAAGTTGTGCAGCGTCGGATGATCCGGCCACAGCTTGCCCGAGAACGCGTCCTCCTTGGGCGAGATCGCGAACAGGAACATGTGGTAGATCGGAATCATGGTCCAGATGAAGACCGGGATGCCGATCAGCAGGAGCTTGGCTTCGGTGCCAACTTCGCGGAGGGTGGGAAGCTTCATCGCGACAACCGTTTCATCATGAAGTATATCAGCGGCAGCACGAGCGGTATCGCGCAGACGATAGAGGCCATCGCAAGCGAGAGCTGGTCGAGCCGGAGATAGCGGATGCCGAGTGTCGACAGCACGTGCGTGAGGTCGGCCGGCCCGCCGCCAGTGAGCAGATAGACGCTGTTGAAGTCGCCGAGCGTCCAGATCATCGAGAGCAGCGTGCAGGTGACGTAGAGCATCTGCATCGACGGCCAGGTGATGAAGCGGAATTTCTGCCACGGACTGGCGCCGTCGACCTCGGACGCCTCGTACAGATCCTGCGGGATCGCGAGCCGCCCGGTCAGCAGGATCAGCGTCCAGAACGGCAGCGACTTCCAGATATGCACGGCGATCGCCATGGTCAGCGCGACCGTCGGATCGTTCAGCCAGTTCGGCCCGTCATCGCCGGTGAGAGAGAAGATGAAATGGTTGACCATGCCCCATTCGGGATTGAGCATGAAGCGGACCGACAGGATGGTCGGGATCGACGGCACCGCCCAGGGCAGGATGAAGATCACCGACAGCCATTTGATCCAGGGGCGCTGCTGGGCGAAGAAGCCGGACAGGAACAGCGCGATCAGCATCTTCACGTTGATGCCGATGACCAGGAAGATCAGCGTGTTGACCGCGGCGCGCGCGAAGATCGGGTCGTTGTACAGCGCGACATAGTTCGCCGGACTGCGCGCCAGCCACAGGCCGTAGCCGACGGGATAGACGACGAAGGCCAGGAAGACGAGTAGATAGGGCACAAGCAGCAAGATGCCCCAGACCTGCTGCGTGGTCAGGCGCGCCGACAGGGGAGGGGCCGGAATTGTGTCTGAGCCGGAAAGTGTGATCGCCATATCGCATACCCACCGAAAGCAACCGGTCGCGGAGAGCCGCGACCGGTATTAGCATATACCTTATTGCAGTCCGAGATCAGCCCGCGACCGCCTTGATGCGGGCGATCAGCTCGTCGACCGCCTTGTCCACCGGCACCTTCTCGCTGACCACGCGGTTCATCGCCTTGGCCCAGACGTTCTCGTTGTTCAGGATGGTGAACTTCCAGTTCTTGGTGAAGTCGAACGCGGCGGTGCCGCCCTTGAACTGCGAGTAGACCGCCTTGCGATGCCGGTCAGCCTGCCAGAACGGGCTCTCTTGGCTTTCCTTCGTCACCGGGAACCAGCGGCCGAGCGCACCCTCGATATAGGGGCGGACGTTCTCTTCCTGGAGCAGGAAGGCGATGAACTGCTTGGCCTCGGCCTTGTTCTTGGCCACGGAGAAGACCAGCCCGGTCTTGACGTCCGAGCGGTAGCGGATCGTCGAACCGTCCGGAGCCTTCGGGAAGGACGCGGTGATGATGTCCTCGCCATAGGCCTTCTTGCCGGCTTCGCGCTGCTCGGGCGTGAGCGTCTGGTTCTGGGAATCCTCGAACCACTTCGCCGCGATCGAGATCGTGAAGTTGTGGGTCATCACGATGGTCTTGTTGTGGAACGCGACGTTGTTGTCGGGATCCTTCCAGGTCGTCGAGGACGGCGGGGTGCAGCCCTTGATGTAGGTGTCGGTGTAGTCCTTCATCGCCTTGATCAGGTTCTCCCGGACCTTGGGATCGTCGACCGTAAGCTTGCCGTCGTCGTCGACCAGCTTGACGTGATAGGCATCCATGAAGGTGTAGAACGACTGGAAAGCGTCGGTGGATTCCACGCCCATCGGCTGGCCGACGCCGTAGACGCGCTGGCCGGTCGCCTTGCGGATCCCCGGTTGCACCTTGTCGCACCAGAACGTCCAGTAGCCTTCCCAGTCGGTCGGGATGTCGGCGAGCTTGAAGCCGGCCTTCTCAAGCATGTCGTTCCAGATCTCGACATGCATGCTCTGCTGCTTCAGCGGGAAGCCGTAATAGGCCTTCTTCTTGGTGACGTCGTTATAGAGGATCGACGCATCCAGCGTGTTCTGCACGAACCGATCCTTGATCGGCTCCATGATGTCTGAGAGGTCCTCGAGCCTGCCTTCGTAGGCCCACTTGCCCTGGACCTGCACGTCGTAGGTGTCGGAATAGGCAACATCGGGCACGGTGCCTGAATCGAGTGCGGCGACCGTCTTCGGAATCATGTCCTGGATCGCGTACTGCGACAATTCGACCTTGATGCCGGTCTTGGCTTCGAACTTCTTGATTGTCTCGAGCAGCGCGTCGTCTTCGGAGCGGTAGAAGCCCTTGCCCCACCAGACCGTAATCGTCTTCTGCTGCGCAAATGCGGGTGCAGCGGCTGCAAACAGCCCGGCCGCAGCGACCGCCAGTGATACTGCGCCAATAACCTTGGATTTCACGTTTTTCTCCCTCAAACGGCCGGTGTTTTTAACCGGTCGTATAAAACACTAGCGCATGGCCGCTATCCGATCTAGCGGCTTCTTGTCAGACATAGGTCGTGGGGTGTCGGGCGAGAGGAGATGCTTAATGTGCGCATCGATCCAATCGCCGCATCAATTCGCCCTGATCAATTCGCGCCGATCTGCTGGCGCCGCTTGATCGCCGTCCTTAATTGGACTTCGCGCCTTCCTTGGCGTTCTCCGCCGTCGGCGCTTCGGCCGGTGCGGGACGTTTTCCGGTGCCGGTGATGCGCTCAATCGCGGAGCGCACCGCGTCGCCCGGCTTGCGGTCTTTCAGCATGTCGAGCAGGGGCGCAGAGGCCGGCGAACGGCGGATCAGGCTTTCCGGATCGGGGAAGACGAGGGGGTCGTCCCAGGGGCCCTGCACCACGAAGGGCAATTCGAACCCCGACGCGCTGTTGAGGCTGGCCACGCCCTTCATGTCGTATTCGCGCGTCGGCACCGAGGCGGTACCGGTCATGGTGATCTTCGCCGCCGGTCCTTCGACGCGGATGTCCTCGGCGGTGGCGACGCCGTCGGAGAACTTCACCGCGATGGTGAGATTGTCGTAAGGGGTAGAGCCGTTGCGGAAATTGCCGCCGCCGGACAGCGGCCGCCGCTCGAGCCGCTTCAGGAGCTGCTCGGCATTGAAGCCCGCGATCGCGCCGTCATGCCCGGTCACTGTGGCGCTGCCGTCGAGCGACTGCACGAGGCCGAACGGGCTCGAGCCGGACGCGAGGAGCGAGACGTTGATGTTGCCGCGCCCGGACAGCTTGTTGATGCCGAACAGCTCGGAGGCGCAGGCCTGAAGGTCGACGTCGGTGAACTGGAATTGCGCCTTGATGTCGGCGACGGTGTCGGAGCGCGCGATGCCGAACGAGCCCTTGGCGATGCCGCCATAGACCTGGGCCTCGCCGACCGAGAGCGCCAGCGTGCCGTTGCGGAGATTCGCGCCGATCGCGGTGCGGCCGAGTTTCGACGTCCCGACCGTCAGCTTGGCGGCCGACAGGCGCATGTCGAGGTCGGTGGTCGACAAGGCGTTGAGATCGAACAGCTGCCTGTTCCAGTCGCGCGCGCCGCTCGCGAGCAGGCGGAAAGTCGAGATATAGGGGGTGAAGTCGAGCGCGTCGGCTGCGAGCGTCGCCTGCAGCGTCTGCCGGCCGTTATTGGCGTAGGTCATCACGCCCTCGGCGGTGTTGCCGTCGAGCTCGACATTGACGTTGGTGAGCGCGATCGACGCGCCGACGACATTGGCCCGCGCCTTCAGCGCGAAACGGCCGAAGCCGCCGCTGGCGGGCTGCGGCTGGCCGGTCCAGCGCAGCGCGTTGCGCAAGGACGGGCTGTCGATGGTGAGCGTACCCTCCATCATCGGGCTGGTGCGATTGGCGACGCTGCCGTCGAAGGCGAGCTTGAGCGGTGCGCTCGCGATCCGCGCCTTCAACCCCGAGCGCTCGCCGGAGAGGGCGGCGACGAAATCGGAAAAGCTGATCGAGCCGTCGACCCGTTCGCCCCGCCAGTCGAATTGTCCGGTCGCAGCGAAGGAGCGCGAGATCGAGGGCCAGGCCAGCGACAGGTCGATGTCCTCGAGCTTCTCGGTGCCGTGCGTGGCGGCGTCCTCGTAATTGAGCACGCCGTCCTGGATCCGGATCTCGGAGAACGACACTTGATTCTCGGCGCCAGGCTTCATGGTGCGCGCGATGGTCTGGATGAACGGTGTCCAGTTGCTTTCACCGTCCGGCTTCAGGCTGACATGGATGCGCGGCCGCAGCAGCGTCAGGTCGGCGATCTCGAACCGTTGCAGCAGCAGCGGCAGCAGCCGCAGGTTCGCGGTGAGAACGTCGACATGGAGCGCGGGATCGCTGGTGCCGCCGCCCTTCAGCCCGACGTCATGGAAGGAGATGTAGCTTGCCGGCAGCACCGAAATGTCGATCGCGCCTGCGACGTTGACCTCGAGTCCGGTGACGTCGCGGATCTGCGTTTCCACGGCCTTGCGCAGTGCGTCGCGGTTGATGAGCCATGAGGTCGCGATCAGGGCGATCAGCGCCACGCCGAGCAGCGCCGCGATCGGCGTCCCGAGGCGCTTCATTCCTTGGGCCATGGTCAATGGCATGTCCTGATCGAGTTGGTCGCTGGAGCCAGAAGGCGGGCTGGGAAACCTGCGCGCCCCACGCCCAAGACCTATTGTGTTAAGTGCCGCAACTTGATGGGTTTTCTTGTCGCTTTCAAGGCCGCGGGAACGGTTGCGCCCACGGCTTGGGCAGCTTCTATCACCCGGGGGCGGAGCGGAGAACCCCGTATCATTGACGGCTTCGGACGATTTCGCCTAATAATCGCCGCCACTAAGGCGCGACGCCTGCAAGCCGAAGGTTCACTCGAAGGTAATTTGCATGAACAAGGTCTATCCCGACGCCAAGTCGGCTCTCGAGGGCGTTCTGAAAGACGGCATGATGATTATGTCGGGCGGCTTCGGCCTCTGCGGCATCGCCGAGACGCTGTCGGACGCGATCCGCGACTCCGGCGTCAAGGACCTGACGGTGGTCTCAAACAATGCCGGCGTCGACGGCATTGGCCTCAGCCGCCTGCTCGAAACCCGCCAGATCAAGAAGATGATCTCGTCCTATGTCGGGGAGAACAAGCTGTTCGCCCAGCAATTCCTCGCCGGCGAGCTGGAACTCGAATTCAATCCGCAGGGCACGCTGGCCGAGCGCATCCGCGCGGGCGGCGCCGGCATTCCGGCCTTCTACACCAAGACCGGCGTCGGCACGCTGATCGCCGAAGGCAAGGAAGTGAAAGAATTCGACGGACAGAAATACCTGATGGAGCGCGGCCTGTTCGCCGACCTCGCCATCGTCCACGCCTGGAAGGGCGACACCGCAGGTAACCTCATCTATCGCAAGACCGCGCGCAACTTTAACCCGATGATGGCGACCGCCGCCAGGGTCACGGTGGCCGAGGTCGAGCATCTGGTTCCGGCCGGTGAACTCAATCCCGACCACATCCACACGCCCGGTCTTTTCGTCAAGCGCATCGTCGAGGTCGGAACGGCCAAGAAGCGCATCGAATTCCGCAACACCCGCCCGCGCACGGCAGCTTGAGATCAGGAGACTAAGATGGCCTGGACCCGTGAACAGATGGCTGCGCGCGCCGCGAAGGAACTGCGTGACGGCTATTACGTCAATCTCGGCATCGGCATTCCGACGCTGGTCTCGAACTACATCCCGGACGGCATGGACGTCAGCCTTCAGAGCGAGAACGGCATGCTCGGCATGGGCCCGTTCCCGTACGAGGGCGAAGAGGACGCCGATCTCATCAACGCCGGCAAGCAGACCGTGAGCGAACTGCCGTCGACTTCGTATTTCTCGAGCGCGGATTCCTTCGGCATGATCCGTGGCGGCCACATGGATCTGTCGATCCTCGGCGCCATGCAGGTGGCCCAGAACGGCGATCTCGCCAACTGGATGATCCCCGGCAAGATGGTCAAGGGCATGGGCGGCGCGATGGATCTCGTCGCCGGCGTCAAGCGCGTGGTCGTGGTGATGGAGCATTCGGCCAAGGACGGTCCAAAGCTCCTGAAGCAGTGCAATTTGCCGCTGACCGGCGAGCGCGTGGTCGACATGGTCGTGACTGACCTGGCCGTCTTCACCATCGACAAGCACGGCAGCGGCGGCATGGCGCTGATCGAGCTCGCCGACGGCGTCTCGCTCGACGAGGTCAAGGCCAAGACCGAGGCCGAATTTCGCGTCGCACTGAAGAACACGTAAGGTTTTCGCGAAGGGGGCGCGCATGACGATACGGTCTGCGCGTCCCGAAGACGCCGATTTCATCGCACAAACCATCCTTTCATCGCAGCGCGGCTACCGGCCGCGCGGCTGGTTCGACGTTGCGCTCGGTTGGCCTGAAACACAGTGCCGCGATTTCATCGCGCACGTCGCAGCCGCTCGCGCGGTGTCGATGTGGCACGTCTCGCAATTTCTGGTCGCCGAGATCGATGGCAAGCCTGCTGCCGCCTTGTGTGCGCTACCGGCGGCCGGCACGGGACCAGCGGCTTGGCGTGCGATCGAGGAAGTCGCAGCCGCGTCCGGAATCGCCGCGGCAGAGCTGGAGGCCATCCGTCAACGCGGCGGCTACACCCGCGCCTGCTGGGTTCAGGGCGGCGAAGGCGATTGGATGATCGAGCATGTCGCGACCGATCCCGCCTATCGCGGCCGCGGCCTGGTGCAGTCACTGATCGCGCATGCGCTGGAGAAGGGGCGAGCGGCTGGATGTGCACGGGCGACAATATCGTTCCTGATCGGCAACGAGCCCGCCGAGCGCGCTTATACCAAGGCCGGCTTTGTCCTTGCCGAGGAGAAGCGCGATCCTGCCTTCGAGGCGATCATCGGTGCGCCGGGCTTTCGCATGTTTGCGCGGGTGATGTGATCGGTCTTGAAAATCAAGCCGCCGTTGCCGCCAATGGCCGGGCGCCTTTGCGCCATGCGGTGATGGTGCAGCCGAAATGGCCGCGAAACCAGCGGGCCATGGCGCTCTGTGCGGAGAAGCCGAGCTGCACGGCGATGTCGGCCAGCGGCCGGCCGGGGTCGTCGATGAGCTGGACCACGAGATCGGCGCGCTGCGCGTCGAGAATGGCCGAGAAGCTGGTGCCGGCTTCGGCGAGGTGGCGGTGGATGGTACGCCGGGTGCAGGCGAGGTGTTCGGCGACGCGCTCGACCGTGCAGTCGCCGCCGGCGAGCAGGAGACGCACGACCTCGTCGACCTTCTCCTCCCAGCTTGCCGGCCGCGTCTCGATCGCCTCGATCCGCTTGCGCAGATAGCTCGCGATCAGCGGATGCGCGCTCGGGATCCGGCGCTCCATGTCGTGTGCCGACAACAGGATCGAATCGGCCTCCGCATTGAAGGTCACACGGCAGCCGTAGAACTCGCGGTAGCGTTTGCGGTCGAGCGGCGGTGGGTAATGCAGGTGAACTTCCTGCGGCCGCCAATCGCTGCCGAACAGCGACTGGATGATGCGGTGGACGCTGCCGAGCGCCATGTCGATCGACTGGCGCGGCGCGGTCGGCTGCCGGCCGCGCAGGTGCTGCGTGACGGTCACGGTCTGCTTGTTGCGGGTGACGTCCAGCTTCATGCCGTCGTGATGGATCGGGATGAAGCGCGAGAAGGCTTCGATGGCTTCACCAACGGTCGCCTGTTCGCGCACGATCAGGCCGACCGCGCCGAAATTGGTCAGCCCGCCGCGTTCAGCAAGCCGCAAGCCGAAATCTTCGGCGCCGGACGCCTCGGCCGACAATTCGAGCAGACGGCGGAGACCGGTGACGGCAATGGGCGTGTCGGGCTTGTCGAGGCAGGCCAGCGGCAGCCTGACCTTGCGCATCATGTGTTTGGGGTCGAGCCCGACCGACCGGGCGACCTCCGGGTAATAGCTCAAGCCCGCGCTGCGAATGAGGTCGGTCATGCGACCCGTTCCTGCCGGACATCCCGCAGATGTCCCGAAATGTAAAGTTTCTGTCCCGATCCGTCAAATCCGGGAACCGGGTGGAACATACATAAGTAAAACCGAAGCACGGGCGTGAATGCCGTGCATATGACGGCGCGGCGCGACGAGGCCCCGCTGCCGTCTCGGACCATTTGACCCAAGACATTGCTGGATCGGAATTATGCCGGGGAACATGCTTTCCAAGGGTGAGGTATTCGTCATCGACACCGATGCCGCCTCCCGCGAACAATTGTCCACCGCGCTTCAACAAAGCGCATACAACGTGATCTGCTTCGCCGACGGCGCGTCTCTGCTCTCGGAGGCCAAGGCGCGGATGCCGGCCTGCGTGCTGCTGGAGATGCCGCCCGATCGCTCCGGTCTCGACGTGCTCAAGCGCCTGCGCGAGGAAAACTGCATGGCGCCGGTGCTGGTGACCGCGACAAACGGCAGCATCGCCATGGCGGTGGATGCCATCAGGAGCGGCGCGGCCGACTTCATCGAGAAGCCGTTCCGCACCCGCGACATCGTCGACCGGATCGATGCCGCCATCGACGAGTTCGCGCAGCCGGGCTCCAACCGGCAGCGGTGGTTGCCCGGCTGCGAACCCCTGTCCGCGCGCGAAGGCGACGTGCTCGAGCATCTCGCCGCGGGCCTGACCAACAAGGAGATCGCCCGGCGCATGCATCTGAGCGCGCGCACGGTCGAGGGCTATCGCGCCGGCATTCTGAGGAAGGCCGGTGCGAAGAACGTGACGGACCTGCTTCGCCGCATCTTCGCGCAGGGTTCTACCCCTCAGGATTAAGCGCTCCGTCGCGGGCCTTGCTGCCGCCGCGGCGGCGCCCCACGGAAACCCCAATCGAACCAGTTCCTCCCCTGCCGCGTCCAACCGTGTTGGCGAGGCATTGGATCGCGCGTCCGGCTGGCGGCGGCGATGACTTGGAGGAGGGACTTGATGCGCATCACCGCAAAATGTTTGGCAACGACGAGCCTGGTTCTGGTGACCACGGCATTCGCGTCGTGGTCATGGGCCGCCGAATTGGACGCCACATCGGCGATCGATACCGTTACGGTTTACCCCGATGGCGCGACCGTCACCCGCGTCATCGCGGTGGACCTGCCGTCTGGTGACTCGACGCTCATTGCCAAGGACTTCCCGCTTGGTCTCGACACCTCCTCGATCCGGGTGGAGGGTGAGGGGGGAGCGAAGCTCACCATCGGTACGATCGATGCGCGAACGCCGCGTGCGGCGCCGGTCAATCTGCCGGAGCTGGACAAGCGCATCGAGGCGCTGAACGACCAGCGCGCCGACCTGCAAGGCGCGATCGACTCGGCCATTGCGCGGCGCAAATTCGCGGAGCACTTTGCGGAAGCCTCTCCCGCGGGCATCGGCGACAAGGGCGAGGCGCGGCCGATTGCCGAATGGCGCACGGCCTTTGCCGCCGTTGGCGACGAAATTGCGAGCGCCGATACCGCCGTTCGCGACGCCACGCGCAAGATGCGCGAGATCGATCGGCAGATCGCCCAGCTCGAAGTCGAGCGCAAGGCCAAGCCGCCGAGCAAGCTCGAAGTCCGCATGGACATCGCGGCGCCGGCAGCAACCAAGGCGACGTTGCGGGTCACCTACAATGTGCGTAATGCGCGCTGGCTGCCGCTCTACGACGCCCGGCTCGATACCGGCGCGAAGGACCGCAAACCGCAGCTCGAGCTTGTCCGCCGCGCCGAGGTCACGCAGGCGACCGGCGAGGACTGGTCGAACGTCGCGCTCGGCGTCTCCACGGTCCGCATCGGCCGCGGCGGCAGCGCGCCGGAGCTGAATTCGCTGGTCGCGCAGTATCCGCAAGTGCCGAAGCCGCGGGCGCTGGGCTCAGTTTCGGATTCGGCAATGCCTGCGGCGGCGCCCATGCAGCAGCGCAAGATGGAAACTTCCGCGGCCAAGGCGGCGGACGATATCCGCGAACGCGCCGAAGAGCAGCAGGCGGTCGCCGAGATCGGTGACTTCCAGGCCACCTACAAAATTCCCGGCCGCGTCAGCCTCGGGGCCGCCGAGGGCGCCAAGAGCCTGCGCATCGCCTCGATGACCGTGCCCGCCGATCTCATGGTGCGCGCGGCACCGGTGATGGACCCCACCGCCTTCCTCGAAGCGAGCTTCAAGCAGACCGACGACACGAGCCTGTTGCCGGGCAAGGTCGCAATCTATCGCGACGGGACTTTCGTCGGCCGCGGCAAACTCTCGGCTTCGGCCAAGGACGATATCGTGCGGCTCGGCTTCGGCGCCGACGACAAGGTCAGGATCGAGCGCGCGGTGCTCAAGCGCAACGAAGGTTCGGCCGGTCTCCTGGTCACGACGTCGAAGACCGACGAGCGATCGTTCAAGACGACGATCCGCAATGGTCACGACTTCCCGATCAAGGTCGCGATTGAGGATCAATTGCCGGTCAGCGAGAACGAGGACATCCTCGTCGAGATGCTGCCTGCGACCACGCCGCCGACCGCAAGCAACATTCGCGACCGGCGCGGCGTGCTGGAATGGTCGTTCGACGCCAAGCCCGGCGAGGTCAAGGACATCAACTTCGTCTGGCGCATTCGCTGGCCGAAGGACAAGAGCATGGTGATCGTGCCGGCGGGTTGATGTGCGGCGCCGAGGTGCGAGTTGTCTTTACCTCGTGCTCGCTCACTGTCCGTCATGTCCCGCCTAGTGCGCAGTTACGCACGAGGGCGGGGCATCTAGTACGCCGCGGCCTCACGATTTGATCGCTGGCGCCGCGGCGTACTGGATCGCCCGGTCGAGCCGGGCGATGACCCGCGTTGAGAGAGCGCTGGCTTACTTCGCCTTCAGGAAGTCCGCGACATCGAGCAGCATGAACTCGTCGTCGTCGGCCTTGTTGGGATCGCGGCTGGACGAGAACGGCAGATTGTTGTCATTGCCGACGATGATGTGGGTTTCGTCGACACGATCGACGTTCTCGATGGTGAAGAACGGGAACGTGTAGACGCCGTCATTGAGCGGCTTCTTCGCCTTCTTGTCGGGATCCCTGATCTTCAGGAGGTCGATGTAGCCGATCTTGCGCACGGGCTTGCCGACATTGGCGTCGGTGAGCTCGATCTTGTAGACGCGCTTGAACTTGGCCACGTCGGGGAAGCAGTTCTCGCCGCGGGTGCCTTGCGGGCAGGCCTTTTCGGGCGTGCCTTCGCCGTTGTCGCGCTCGATGATCAGGCCGGCGCTCGGGTCGATCATGTTGAAGTCGCCGATGGCATTGCCGTTCTGCTCGAACACATACTGCCAGTAGCGGCCGGTGAATTTTTCCGCGGCGACGTCGAATTCGAGGATGCGCGAGGCTTCCTTGCCGTCGACCTTCTCCCAGTCCTTTTTCTCGGCATCCCAGAGCGGCCCCTCGAGCAGGCCGTAGAGAAACTTGCCGCCTTTCGAGGCGGCGAAGCCCTCGTAACCCTTGGAGCGTCGGAGGTTGACGTTGGTGTAGGTCGCACCCGGCGCGCCCGGGGTCGCCACCGCCCAATGATCCGGCGATCGCACGGGCTTACCGTCGGCGACCGTCTCGAATACGGCCAGAATCTTGCCGGTCTTGTCGGCCTTCAGGATGTAGGGGCCGAACTCGTCGCCGATCCAGAAGGTGTCGCCGATAATCTGGAAACCTTCGGTGTCGAAGTCGGAGCCGGTGAGGTAACGCCTCTCGGTGTCTTCATGCACGATGCGGAACGGCACGCGTCTGTCGGGATCGTGCAGGAACACGGTCTCCAGCCGCTCGATCTTGCCGCCGGCCCAATCCATCCTGTAGCGGTTGAGGTACAGCATCGAATCTGGCGAATTGGCGCGCGCGCCCATGCCGTTGTCGGTGATGACCCAGAAAGTGCCGTCCCCCATCGACTTGATACCGGAATGGCCCTGCAGCGGCTGGCCCTTGAACGGCAGCGACACGCCGGTGGCCCGCTCATAGGACTTGCCCATCACCGTGCCGAGCGCGTCGACCCGCTTCCCGGTGGTGTATTTACCGGATGTCTTGAGATCGGCGGGAGCATCAGCCGGCGCGTCGATGAACGTGGCGGCCGGCATCACGACGTGGCCGGCGAGCTTGGCGGGGAATTCGCCTTCGCTCTGCGCCAGCGCGGAGCTCGCGGTCAGAATGATCGTTGCGACGGTACTAAGCAAAGTCGCGCGCATGTGCGTCTCCTGTTAACGGAGGCCGTCTTATGCGGACCGCGCATTGCAGTTTTGTGAAACCGGGCCAAACGCCGCAGCCGACAGCTACTCCTTGACCGCGCCCGTCAGCGACGACACGTAGTAATCGACGAACAGCGAGTAGAAGATCGCAACCGGCAGCGAGCCGAGCAGCGAGCCCGCCATCAGCGCGCCCCACTGATAGACGTCGCCGGTGACGAGCTCGGTCAGGATCGCGACCGGCACCGTCTTGTTGGCGCCGCTCTGGATAAAGGCGAGCGCGTAGATGAACTCGTTCCAGGACAGCGTGAAGGAGAAGATGCCGGCCGAGATCAGGCCGGGCACCGCCAGCGGCAGCGTGATCCGCCGCAGGATCTGGAGCCTGGTGGCACCGTCCACCAGCGCGCATTCCTCGAGCTCGTAGGGGATCGACTTGAAATAGCCGATCAGGAGCCAGGTGCAGAACGGCACCAGGAAGGTCGGGTAGACCAGGATCAACGCAAGCGGGCTGTCGAACAGGCCGAACTGCACGACCACGGTCGCGAGCGGAATGAACAGGATCGACGGCGGCACGAGATAGGCCATGTAAATGCCGAGGCCGACATAGGGACTGCCGCGGAAGCGCAGGCGCTCGATCGCATAGGCGGCCAGCGTGCTCGCGATCAGCGACAGCGTAGTCGCCCCGACCGCGACCAGCATCGTCGTCCACAGCCAGCGCGGATAGGCGGTGTCGAACAACAGGTGCTTGATGTGGGCCAGCGTCGGCGAGGAGATCCAGAAAGGGTTGTGCTCCTTGTAGTTCATCAGCTCTGCGTTCGGCTTGAAAGACGTGATCGTCATCCAGTAGAACGGAAATAGGAGGATCAGCACGAAGCAGCCGAGCGGCAGATAGATCATCATCAGCCGCCGCAGCCCGGAATCCCAGGCCATGGTGTCCGGCGGCGTGGTGGCGACGGCGGCCGGCTCGGCGGCGGTATCAGTCATTGCTCTCTCCCTGCTGCCATTTGCGGCGCGCCAGGCCGAAATAAGAGAACAGCGTTGCGAACACGAGGAACGGGATCATCGACACCGCAATCGCCGCGCCCTCGCCGAGCTCGCCGCCCGCAATGCCGCGCTGGAAGGCCAGCGTTGCCAGCAAATGGGTTGAGTTGCCGGGGCCGCCCCGGGTGATGGCGTAGACCAGCTGGAAATCGGTGAAGGTGAAGATGATCGAGAAGGTCATGACGATCGCGAGGATCGGCATCATCATCGGGAAGGTGATGTAGCGGAACCGCTGCCAGGCGCTGGCGCCATCGAGCATCGCGGCTTCGTAGAGCGAGGGCGAAATGGTCTGCAGGCCCGCCAGCAGCGAGATCGCGACGAAGGGAATGCCGCGCCAGATATTGGCGGCGATCAGCGAGAAGCGCGCCGGCCAGGGCGAGCCGAGGAAGTCGATATTGGTGGTGCGCCAGTGCAGCACGTCGACCAGAAGGTAGGAGATGATCGAGAACTGCGGATCGTAGATCCACCAGAACGCCAGCGCCGAGAGCACCGTCGGCACGATCCAGGGCATCAGGATGATCGCACGCAACAGGCTCTTGAACGGAAAATGGTTGTTGAGCAGCAGTGCGAGCCAGAAGCCGAGCGCGAACTTTCCAAAGGTCGCGATCCCCGTGTAGACCACGCTGTAGAACACCGCGTTCCACCACAGGGAATCGGTGAGCAGATACTGGAAATTCTCGAAGCCGACGAAGACGCCTTTTCTGCCGATCGTCGTGTCGGTGAAGGCGAGCCAGATGCCGAGGCCGAGCGGATAGGTCAGGAACACCGTGAGCAGCCCGATCGCAGGTGCGAGGCACATCACGATCAGGAACGGCTTGTAGTCGAACAGGCGCACCAGCCAGGAGGGTTGCCGGTGCACGAGGGCAGGAGAAGAGAGTGTGGTCACGGACATCGGTTTGTTGTCCCGTCTCTGAAAGTCACCAGGCCCGTCACTGCGAGGAGCCCGTAACAAAATTGCGAAGCAATTTTGCACTGGGGCGACGAAGCAATCCAGGCTGTAACTGGGAAGACAGGCTGGATTGCTTCGCTTCGCTCGCGATGACGCGCTTTTGGCCAGCGCTACTTCTGCCGCCGGAAGTACCGCTTGCAGCGCTGCTCGGCTTCCGCGGCTGCGGCTTCCGGCGTGGCAGCGCCGGTCGCGACGGATGCGAACATCTGAATCAGCACGTAGTCGGCGCTGACGGCACCGGTCGCGGTCGAGATCGGGCCAGCATAGCCGTCATAGTAGATGGTGTTCATGGTGTCCTTGAAGATCTTGATCTTGGGATCTTCGCTCCAGACCTTGGCCTCCGCGTAAGCCGCGAGCGGCTGGGCCCAGTAGCCGGAATTGGCGTTGAGCCACGGCTCGTACTGGTCCTTTTCCAGCATGTATTGCAGGAAGGCCTTTGCGGCGTTGGGGTACTGGCTGTGCTTGAACAGCATGGCGTTTAGCGTCAGGCCCGCCATCGGCGAGACCTTGGCGACACCCTTCGGCAGCAGTTGATGTTCGCTGTCGTCGGCGATCGCCTTGGTCGCCGGATCGTTCTTCAGTGAAAAATACAGCGAGACGCCGTTGGCGGTCAGCGAGATCTCCTGCGCGGCGTAGGCGCGGTTGTTGCTGACGTCGTTCCATGACGTCGTGCCGGCGATGAAGGTCGGATAGAGCTGTTTGACCCAGTTCAGTGCGGCGATCGTCTCCTTGCTGTTGATGACGACGTTCCCCTCTTCGTCGAGCAGCGCCGCGTTGTGCGACCACAGCGCCCAGTTCGCAAAACCGTTGCCGTCGCCCTTGGCGTTGCCGAGCGCCAAGCCGGCCGGCTTGCCGGCCTTCTGAAGCTTCTGGCAGAGATCGAGGATTCCGGCATGGTCTTCCGGCACCTTGTCGAAGCCGACCGATCGCAGGATCGACTTGCGGTAGATCAGCGGACCCGCGGTCGCGCCGAACGGCAGTCCGATCCAGGCGTCGCTCTTGTTCTTCTTGCCGTAGCGCTGCGCCAGCGGCAGCCAGCCGCCGTACCGCTTGCCGACATAGTCGGCGACGTCGGTCAGCTCGATCAGCTTGTCGATATAGATGTGCGGCGCATCGGAGAAGCCGATGATAATATCGGGGCCGGCACCGGAATTCGCGGTCACCGCGGTCTGCTGGTTGATGTCCTCCCAGCCGACGAAGTCGACCTTGACCTCGACCCCGGTCTCCTTGGTGAATTTGGCCGCATTGGCGCGGAACACGTCCTCGTCGGCCTGGACGAAACGTACCGGTCGCAGCATGCGCAGGGATGCGCCTTTCTCGATCGGCAGTTTCGGTGTGGGGACGTCCGCGGCCTTGATCGCGGATTGCGCATTTGCCGGAGCACCGGTTGCCGCGATTGCCGCAGCGGACAGGCCCAGCGCCAAGGCATCACGACGCGTGATGTCGTTCCTCATCGGTTCCTCCCTATATGTTTCCCTTCCCGGCGTTGATCGCCGGTGAAGGGTCTTTCCGGTTGCCGGCGCGCCTTCGCGGCCGTCCCGTCTAGCTGTTCGGGCCGCGGTCCATGCTGACAGGCTGCCAGCGGCGGAGCGCGGTGTCTTGCAGCACCGACGGATTGACGCAGCTTACCGGCCACATGCCCTGAAGCACCAGTGACAATTCGTAGCCCACCCGGCGCTTGCGCGCCTCGTCAAACCGTGCCGAGGCGGAGGCGACGTGGGCGGTCAGGGTGACATTGTCCATGCCGAGCAGCGGATTGTTGTGCGAGGGCGGCTCCTTCTCCAGCACGTCGAGGGCGGCATGGGCGATCCAGCCCTCCTGAAGCGCCTTGATCAGGCTTTCCTCGTCCACGGTGGCGCCGCGACCCGTGTTGATGAAGACGGACCCCTTCTTCATCTGCCGGAAGTGCTTCTCGGTGAGCATGTGATGCACCTCGGGCCGGGCGGGGGCGTGCATCGAGACGAAGTCGGATTGCGACAACACCTCGTTCAGCGTCGCCGGAATCACGCCGTGGTCGGACATCAGCGTTTCCTGGATGAAGGGATCGTAGGCCATCATCCGCAGGCCGAAGGGAGCTGCGCGTTTCGCAACCGCACGCGCCACGCGGCCGAACGAGATGAAGCCGAGCGTCTGGCCCATCAGCCGCGGTATCTTCGACAACGCCGGCCGGCCCTCGGCCCAGCGGCCGCTACGCACCATCCGGTCCTGCTCGACCAGCCGGCGGAAGCCAGCGAGCAGCAGCATCATGGCATGGTCGGCGACCTCCTCGATGAAGGTGTCGGGGATGTTGGTGACGGGAATGCCGCGCGCGGTCGCGGCCTTGATGTCGACGCTGTCGACGCCGACCGAGCCCAGCGTGATGACCTTGCAGCTCTCCAGCGCGTCGATGATGGTCTTGGTGATCGGGATGCCCTTGGCGTAGATGGCGTCCGCTGTCTTCGCGGCGGCGATGAACCCGGCCTCGTCGGCCGGCGCCTCGACGATCTCGGCGTCGATCGGATCGAGCGCCTCGCGCTCGTAGGAATAATCGCTGCTCGCGACCGTGAAGCTCGCGCCCTTCGGCGTCACCACCCTGTATCTCGGCATGTCCTGCTCCCGATTTGGTTTCTTGTTGTGACCCATGCTTTGCGCGGGCCTTTGCGTCTTTTACGCGAAATCGAGGAGGTCGCGTACAATTCCCGGTTGTCATTGAGGCGATTTATACGACTGGTTCGACGTCTTCTCCGGGCTTCTACGGGGCGCCCCGTAACAGCTTGCTAAGGGGTCACCCCCTAAAGGTTAATTTGATTTCGATCGATTCACTCGCGCGTCCTTATCCCTGTGTTGCCGGAGCATCCCGTGAAATTAAGCAATATGAAGATCGCCCCCAAGCTCGGCATCCTCGTCGGCGTCACCTTGTTCGGACTGTGCATTTCCGGGATCCTCGCCGGATACCTGATGAAGCAGGAGATGGTGAACGCGCGCATCGATCAGGCCAAGGCGATCGTGGAGATGGGGCGCAACTACGCCGCTGCCCTCAAGAAGCGGGTCGACGCCGGCGAGCTGACGAAGGATGCGGCGATGGCCGAGATTCGTCGCTACGGCAATGCAATGACGTATGACAACGGTGCGGGCTATTTGTTCGGCACGTCCTATGACGGCATCACCCAGCTCGCGCCCGATCCGAAGCAGATCGGCAGCAACCGCATGGATGTCGTGACCAACGGCCGCAAGCTGTCTGCCGAGTTGATGGACGGGGTCAAGGCCAATGGTTCGATCCTGCTGTATTATGAATATGTGAAGCCCGGCCAGGAGAAGCCGATCCGCAAGCTCGGCTACGCGGTCGCGGTCCCCGGCTTCGACATGTATCTCGGCACCGGCGCCTATCTCGATGATATCGACGCCAAGATGGGTCCGGTCTACTGGCTGCTCGGCTTGGCCATGCTCGGTATCGTCATCGTCGCCGGCAGCGTTGCCTGGCTGATCGGTCGCAGCATCAGCCGCCCGCTCGCCCTGCTCGGAGCCCGCATGAAGGATCTCGCCGAGGGCAAGCTCGACGGCGACATTCCGGGCGTCGGCCGTGGTGACGAGGTCGGCGCAATGGCGTCGACCGTCCAGATCTTCAAGGACAACGCTGTCCGCATCCGCGACATCGAGAAGAGCGAAGCCGATGCCAAGGATCGCGCAGCGGCGGAACGTCGCAGCGTGATGGAGGGCATCGCCAGCGACTTCGAACGCAGCGTCAATGGTATCGTCCGCTCGGTCTCCTCGGCTGCGACGGGCATGCAAGCCACTGCGCAGTCGATGACCGCGACCGCCGGCGACGCCTCGTCGCGTGCGGCGACGGTCGGCGCGGCCTCGCAGAGAGCGTCGGGCAATGTCGGCACGGTTGCCGCGGCTGCCGAAGAGCTGTCGAGCTCGGTTGCGGAGATCTCGCGCCAGGTCACCCGCTCGACCGAAGTGGCGAGCCGCGCTGTCAACGACGCCGAGCGCACCAATGCCACGGTGCAGGAACTCTCCACCGGCGCCGAGAAGATCGGCGAGGTGGTCAAGCTGATCCACTCGATCGCGGCACAGACCAATCTGCTCGCCCTCAACGCCACCATCGAAGCGGCGCGTGCCGGTGAATCCGGCCGCGGCTTCGCCGTCGTCGCTTCCGAAGTCAAGGCGCTGGCCAACCAGACCGCCAAGGCCACCGAGGAAATCTCCGCCCAGGTCGCGGCGATGCAGACATCGACCAGCGATGCGGTCGCCGCCATCGGCGGCATCACTCAGACCATCGCCGAGATGAGCGAGATCACCGCGGGCATTTCCGCGTCGATCGAGCAGCAAGGCGAGGCGACCCGCGAGATCGCCCGCAACATTCAGTCGGTCGCGGCCGGATCGAACGAGATCAACGCCAATATCGGCAGCGTCACCTCGGCCGCGGAAGCGACCGGCACGGCGGCAAGCGACGTGCTCACCAACGCTCGCGAGCTCGACAGCCAGTCCGGCGCGCTGCGCAGCGCAGTCGACGGCTTCCTCGCCAAGGTGCGCGCGGCGTAGGTCGCCACACCAAAGCGACGCCATCTCCTCTATCGTCATGCCCGGGCTTGTCCCGGGCATCCACGTTCTTGGACACCGGACGCTTTGATCGACGTGGATGGCCGGGACAAGCCCGGCCATGACGGAGAATGCCGAGCGCGCGGCTTTCGCGAGCCCCTACTGCTTCTCGATCCCTGCCTCGCGGATCAGCTTCTCCCACAACACCAGCTGTTCGTTCACGAACGTGCCGAGCTGCTCGGGCGTGCCCGAAAACGCGTCCATGCCGAGGGTGGCGAGCTGGGCCTTGATCTCCGGCTTCTCGACGATCTTCCGGATCTCGGCGTTGAGTCGCGTCACGATCTCCTTGGGCATGCCGGCGGGGCCAAAATAGCCCTGCCACGACGAGATGTCGAAGTCCGGCACGCCGGCCTCCTGCATCGAGGGCAGGTTCGGCACCAGCGACGAGCGGTCCTTCGTCGTGACGGCGAGCGCGCGTAGCGCGTTGCCCTGGACATGCGGCAGGCCGGTCAGGATGTCCACGAACATCATCGAGACGCGGCCGCCCATGACGTCGTTGAGCGCCGGCGGCGAGCTCTTGTAGGGCACGTGCAGGAGGTCGAGCCCGGCATTGTGTGCAAAGGTCGCCCCCGACACGATCGCCGAGGACGAGCCCGAGGCGTAGCTCAGCTTGCCCGGATTGGCCTTGCCGTAGGCGATGAGCTCGCCGACGGTCTTGGCCGGCACCTCCGGGTGGATCACCAGCATGAAGGGCAGGTCGCCGGTGCGCGCGATCGGGGTGAAGTCCTTGACCGGATCGTAGGTCAGGCTTTTGAGCAGATAGGGATTGGCCGAATGCGTGGTGTTGGTGGTCACCAGCAGCGTGTAGCCGTCGGGCGCGGCGCGCGCGACATAGGTGGCGGCGATCATGCCGTTGGCGCCCGCCTTGTTCTCGATGACGATGCCGACGCCGAGGGCCTGCGACAAATGCTGCGAGATCAGCCGCGTCGTGGTGTCGGTGCCGCTGCCGGCGGCGAACGGCAGCACCAGCGTGATGTTGCGGCTCGGATAATTGTCGGCCTGCGCAGCGGACGCGGCGGCGAGACAAAGGGCGCCCGTGCCGATGGCACGCAGGTTTCGGATCAACGCTGAAAGCATGTCTGGTCGTTCCCTCTTTTTTGGTTGGCGGGGAACCTAGCGTCTCCTCGTCGAAATCGGAAGGCGCGAGTTTGTCGCCTCGTCTCGCGTCGCGGAATTACTTCACCGCAGAACCCTGGCGCGAGGCGATCACGACGCCGGCGAGCACCAGCAGGTAGCCGATCAGGTGGAAGGGCTGAATCTTTTCGCCGAGCAGCAGGATCGCCATCGCCGAGCCGAACACCGGCACCAGATGGAAGAACGGCGCGGCGCGGTTCGGGCCGATCAGCGCCACGCCCCGGTTGAAGAAGAGATAGGCCAGCGTCGAGGGAAAGATCAGGATGTAGCCCAGCGTCGCTAGCGTCACCCCGTCGAGTTGCAGGACGCGACCACTCCAGGCCTCCCAGATCGCGGTCGGCAGCAGCATCGTCGCGCCGCAGCAGGTGGTGAAGGAGAGAAAGGAGAGCTGGTGGATCTTGGGCCGCCGCGGGATGAAGGCAGAGTAGATCCCGAACGCCACCAGCGAGGAGGCGAACATGATGTCGCCCCTGTTGAAGCTGATGCTCGCGAGCGCGGCGAGATCGCCGCGCAGGATGATGATCAGCACGCCGAGAAGCGAGATCCCGATGCCGGCGAGCTGCGCACCGGTCAGCCGCACGCCGAACAGCACCAGCGACCACAGCGCCACGAACAACGGTCCGGCCGACTGGATCAGCAGCGCGTTCAGCGCTTCCGTGTACTGCATCGCCCAGTACGAGATCGCGTTGTTGAAGGCAAAGCCCACCAGCGACAGGAACAGCATCAGCGGCAGGCTCTTGCGCAGATTCGGCCAGTCGCGCTTCAGATGCGGCCAGGCGAAGGGCAGGAGGATCAGGAACACGCCGAACCAGCGGATCGTGGTCACCGTCAGCGGCGGCACATGCGCGCCGACGTGGCGCGCGAGCACGATGTTGCCGGCCCAGAACAGCGAGCTCAGGCTGAGCAGCAGATAAGGCTGGTTGTTGAGCCAACTGGCCGGATTGGAGGCCGGTGGCGCGGGCGAAGCGATCGTCATTGGCGTTGCATACGAGCTTGCGCCGGATTTGCGTCGTGACACAAGTCATGCGACCGCAATGCTACAATGCAGGCATGACCAGAGGAGGCGGCATTGGCGGTTAATATGTTGAACATCGATGGCCTTGATCGGCTCGATCGGCATGCACCGGTGGTGATGTTGAACCTGATGCGCTTCCACGCGCACTCCGGCGACGGCGACGGTTCCGGCTGGGACGCCTATCTGCGCTACAGTGCGGTCACAGTGCCGATGATCAAGGCACGCGGCGGCACGCTGCTCTGGACCGGCGAGGCCAGGGCCGTCGCGCTCGGCCCGCAGCAGGGCAACGACTGGGATTTCGCGGCGCTGGTCTATTATCCCACCGTCACGGCTTTCATCGACATGATGACCTCGAAGGCCTACGAGACGGAGGCTGATCCGCACCGCGTCAACGCCTGCGCCGAGCACGTCATCATTGCGACCAGCGAAGCGTACAGCAAGTTCAAGATGAAGTAGCGCCGCCTGCTGCCGGCTTACTTCAGCCCGTCCACAGCCGCGTGGCACGCCGTCTGCAGCAAGCGACAGACCTCCTCCGTCGACCGCTGCCGGCTCAGCGCTGCAAACGTCGGATAACTCGTCAGCACGAAGATCAAATCAACCGTGTCCCGCATGGCGCGCTTTGCCGCGTGCTTGCCCACGATCCGCGACAGCAGCGCGGTCAGCAATTCGCGCCGTCGCTCGTTACGCTCGATCAGCGCCTCGCCGAATTCCGGATCGGTCGCGATGGCCTGGTTGAGCCCGCCGATGGCGGGATCGCGCCCCCAGAACGTACAGAAGATTTCGATGACGCGGTCGAGCGCGGCGCGCGGATCCGCCATCGTCATCACCTCGGCCAGTTCGAACAGTCCGCCCTGGTGCGCGATGTCGTCGAACACGGCCTCCAGCAATCCCCGCCGCGATCCGAACTGGTTGTAGACGGTCAATCGCGTGACGCCGGCCGCCTTGGCGACCACGTCGAGGGAGAAGTTCGCAATGCTCGCGTCCTCGCGTAGGAGTCGCGCGCCGGCCGCGATGATGCGCTCGCGCGTCGCCGCCGCCGCGGAAGCCCGCGCGGAGCTCACATAATTGCGCTTCGGCATCGCCTTGCCATTCTGTTGACGTATTGACTATACATGTAGTATATCTAATTTAGAAGCCGGTTCGGAGCTTGCCATGCAAACTGCCCTCGTGATCGCCTTGTCACTTCATGTGTTGTCGTCCGTGTTCTGGGCGGGATCAAGCTTTGCGCTGGCCCGCATCGGCGGAGTTGCCGGTGAGCAGCTGGTCTTTCCACAACTCGGCGCGGCGACGATTGCCATCCTGACCGGCGGCTATCTCGGCCATCTCGTTCATTCCCACAGCTTCGGCACGACCGAGCAGGTGCTCGCCGTCGGTGCTGTCTGTGCACTGATCGCGGCCGCTATTCAGGCTGTCATCGGTCCTCGTGCGCTCGCGGCCTTGCGTCGCGGCACCGGCAAGCCGGAGGACCTCCGTGCACGTATCGCCGCCGCCCAACGTGCGGCGGCCGGCCTGCTGGGCATGGCCGCGCTCTGCATGGGCGCCGCGCGCTACATTTGAATGCAGTCCAGGGAGGAGTGTTGAGAGCTCTCTGTTCCCAATGTCAGACCATAGCGCGGCTTCCAGCCGCTTTCGAAGGAAAAGCAATGTCCAAGATGATTCTGGTCAACCTGCCGGTACGCGATCTCGCCGCATCGACAGCGTTCTACGTAGCCCTGGGTGGCGCGGTGAATCCTCAATTCTCCGGAGCAAATTCGACGTCGCTCATGTTCACGGACGCGATCGGCGTGATGCTGCTGACCCACGACCGGTATCGTGAATTCACCAGCCGCGAGATCGGCGACGCGCGGCGCCACAGCCAGGCTATGTTCGCTCTCACGGTCGACGACCGCGATGCCGTCGATGCAACGCTGGCGCGCGCGGTGGCTGCGGGCGGTCGCGCCGATCCCAATCCGGCGCAGGATCTCGGCTTCATGTACAACCGACACATTGAAGACCCCGATGGCTATGTTTGGGAGATGGTGTGGATGAACCCGTCGACAAACGCTTGATCGCAGCCGATCGAACCGGGCCCCAAGCCTAGCTCGCCTGCTTCCGTGACGCCACGAACACGCCGGCCAGCACCAGCGCGAAGCCGATGAAGTGGAACGCCTGCGGGTGCTCGCCCAGAAACGCCATTGCCATGATCGAGCCGAACACCGGCACGACATGGAAGAACGGCGCGGCGCGGTTGGCGCCGATCAGGCGGACACCGCGATTGAAGCAGAGATAGGCGAGCGTCGAGGGGAATACCGCGACATAGAAGAGGGTCAGGAGGTTCGGCCCGTCGAGCTTCATCCCGGGACGCGCGGACAACTCCCAGATCTCCAGCGGAATGAGACAGGCAGCACCGCAGCCGAACGTGAAGGCGAGGAACGACAGGCCGTGCATCGGCGGCCGCTTCAAGGTCAGCACCGAATAGAGCGCGAAGATGATCAGCGCGACGACAAAGATGAGGTCGCCCTTGTTGAAGTCGATGTTCGACAGCGTGGTGAAGTCGCCATGCAGCAGGATGATCAGCACGCCGCACATCGACAGCAGCACGCCGAAGGCCTGCGCTACGGTGAGGCGGACGCCGAGGATGGCGAGCGACCACAGCGCCACGACCAGCGGCGCGGCGGATTGCAAGAGGAGAGTGTTGAGCGCCTGCGTATGCTCCAGCGCCCAATATTGCAGCGTGTTGAAGGCGCCGATGCCGGTGATCGAGAGCGTGACCATCAGGCCGAGCTTGCCGCGGATCGCGGGCCAGTCCTGCGCAAGGTGTTTCCAGGCGAACGGCAGCACCAGCAGGAAGGCGAAGAACCAGCGCAGGAACGACAGCGTCACCGGCGGGATGTGACCGGCGGCGAGCCGGCCGACGATGGCATTGCCCGCCCAGCACAGCGCGGTGATGCTGAGCAGCAGATAGGGCTGGTTGGCGATCCAGTTGTGGCCGGACGTGGCGGCGCCGGTGGTCTCGTCGGTGGCGGACATTGGATTGTTGTGGCCCCGCGTCATGCGCCAAGCCTCCAGCCCGGTGGCACCCGGGCCGGTTCAAACCCGGCCCCGTTCAAAGACACGGAAATCGAGGTTGCATCAACGGGGGCCGGATGCATCGCGACCATGCAGCGGCGGAAGCAGCCTCTCACGCTTTGGTCGAAGCATTGCACCCGCCGCGAAGGTTTCTGGATTTTCAGGGGATATCAAAGGCTTGGAGTGCGCTCGCGGCCTCGAAAAAGTCCCGTTCTTGCTTGCCTAGAGAGGCTGCATCCTTTATCCGGTTGGCTGCCTCGCGTTCGAGCGGCCCCGGCCGTGATTGGGCTGGGCGCATCTGACAGATTGCATAGGGATTACCCGCGAATGGCCAATGTTGTCGTCGTCGGCGCCCAGTGGGGCGACGAAGGAAAGGGCAAGATCGTCGACTGGTTGTCGGAGCAGGCGGACATCGTCGTCCGTTTCCAGGGCGGCCATAACGCCGGCCACACGCTGGTGATCAACGGCAAGACCTACAAGCTGGCGCTGCTGCCCTCGGGCGTGCTGCGCGAGCAGAAGCTGTCGGTGATCGGCAACGGCGTCGTGTTCGATCCCGCCGCCTTCCTCGACGAGGTCACCAAGCTGCGGTCGCAGGGCGTCGCGGTCGGCCCGGACAATCTGCGGGTCGCCGAGAACGTCACCCTGATCCTGCCGCTGCACCGCGAACTCGACGCGCATCGCGAATCCGCCAATGCGGCGACCGCGATCGGCACCACCCGCCGTGGCATTGGCCCGGCCTACGAGGATAAGGTCGGCCGCCGCGCCATCCGCCTGATGGACCTCGCCGATCTCGACACCCTGCCGCACAAGATCGACCGGCTGCTGGCGCATCACAACGCATTGCGCCGCGGCCTCGGCCTGCCGGAGTTCGACGGCAAGGAGATCGTGAAGGAATTGACCGCGCTCGCGCCGCAGCTCCTGCCCTATGCCGAGACGGTGTGGCGGCTGCTCGACATCAAGCGGCGCGAGGGCAAGCGCATGTTGTTCGAAGGCGCGCAAGGCGCCCTGCTCGACGTCGATCACGGCACCTACCCTTACGTCACCTCGTCCAACACGGTGGCGGCGCAGGCGGCGACCGGCTCGGGCCTCGGCCCCGCCGCGGTCGGCTATGTGCTCGGCCTCTGCAAGGCCTATACGACCCGCGTCGGCCAGGGCCCATTCCCGACCGAGCAGGACAACGAGACCGGCCGCAAGATCGGCGAGCGCGGCCGCGAGTTCGGCACCAATACCGGGCGGCCCCGCCGTTGCGGCTGGTTCGATGCGGTTCTGGTTCGCCAGGCGGTCCGGACCTGCGGCATCAACGGTCTGGCGCTGACCAAGCTCGACATCCTCGACGGCTTCGATTCGATCGAGGTCTGCACCGGCTACAGGCTGGACGGCAAGGAGATCGATCATTTCCCGGCGGGCGAAGGCGCCCAGGCCCGGGTCGAGCCGATCTACGAGACCATCGAGGGCTGGAAGGAGCCGACCGCCAATGCGCGGTCCTGGGCCCAGCTGCCGGCCCAGGCGATCAAATATGTCCGCCGGATCGAGGAATTGGTGGGGTGCCCGGTGGCGCTGCTTTCCACCAGCCCCGAACGCGAGGATACTATCCTGGTACAAAATCCGTTTGAGGCTTAACGATCTCTTACCGGGACGCGCGTATAATTGAGTAGAAATGGCTGATTACTACCCGCTGATCGCCCGCGCTATTGCCGCCCTGGACCCCAACGCTCCCGGCGAGAGCCGTCGCGCGCTCTATGAGCGGGCGCGCACGGCGCTGATCGCGCAGCTCCGCAGCGTGCAGCCGCCGCTCTCGGAATCCGAGATCACCCGCGAGCGCCTCTCGCTGGAAGAGGCCGTCCGCAAGGTCGAATCAGAGGCGGCCCAGCGTGCCCGCGAGGCCTCGCGCCCCGCTGGCGGCGCCCGCAGCAGCGGCAGCGGCGACGCCTTCCGCCGCGCCAGCACCCGCGCCACCGAGGGCAACTCGCCCGCGCCGCAAACGGCTGCCCCGCCGCGCACCCGTCCGGCTCCGCCGCCGCCGCGGGCTGACCGGCCCTCCTTCAATGTCGATGACCAGGGCGACGCCCCGCGTGCGCCGCGGGCCCCGCGTTTCGACGCGCCGCGGCAGCCGGGTCCGCCGGCCCCGTCGTCGATGCCGGAGCCTCCGCCGGTCGGACGTGATCGCGCTGGTGGGCGCCGTCCGCCGGACATGGGACCGCCACCGCCGCTGCCGCCCGCACCGGGCGTGCGCGGCTTCCGCGACATCACGGCGGACGCCAACGAGCTCGGCGGCGCCGCCGCGCAGGCCAACCGCGCGGCGCGCCGCACCTACGCCAACGTGCCCTCGCCCTCGCCGGAATTCGACCGGCTCGAGCCGAGCCTGGAGAATCGCGGCGCCGGAGCCGACGCGCCGTATTCCTACGACGAATCGATCGAGGAAGCTGAGCGCTACGCGCCGCCGTCGCAGCCGCCGTCGCAACGTCCGCACATCCCCGTTCTCGACCGCGAACCCAAGAAGAAGCGCGCCCGCACCGGCCGCGCCTTTCCGTTCAAGAGCGCGATCGCCGTCGGCATCGTGCTGATCCTGGTCGGTGCCGGCATCCTGTGGGGCAAGCAGCTGGTCCAGACCGCGACCAACCTGTTGAAGTCTTCGCCGACGCAGGTGGTGGAGGCGCCCAAGGATTCGTCTCAGCCGCAGAGCAAGCCCAAGATTCCGGATCGCGTCGGCCAGCCCTCGGCCAGCGACCAGCCGGTCGCGCCGGTGGCGCAGAAAGTCGTGCTCTACGACGAGGATCCATCCGATCCGAAGGGCAAGCAATATGTCGGCTCGGTGGTGTGGCGGCTCGAGCCGATCAAGGCGTCGGGCAACCAGAAGGCCGACGTCGCCGTGCGCGCCGACATCGAGATTCCCGACCGCAAGTTCAAGATGACGATGTCGTTCCGCCGCAACACCGACTCCTCGCTGCCGGCGAGCCACACCGCGGAGCTGACCTTCGTCCTGCCGCCGGACTTTCCGGGCGGCGGCGTTTCCAACGTGCCGGGCATCCTGATGAAGTCGAACGAGCAGGCACGCGGCACGCCGCTCGCAGGCCTCGCGGTCAAGGTCACCGACGGCTTCTTCCTGGTCGGCCTCTCCAACGTCGATGCCGACCGCAGCCGCAACGTCCAGCTGCTGAAGGAGCGCTCCTGGTTCGACGTGCCCTTGGTCTACGCCAACCAGCGCCGCGCCATCATCGCCATCGAGAAGGGCGCTCCCGGCGAGCGCGCCTTCAACGACGCCTTCGCGCAGTGGGGCGACTAGATCTCTACTCCGTGAGACCTCGGCCTGCATGGTTCGAGACGCCAGCCTTGGCGGGCTCCTCACCATGAGGGTTTGATATCTCGCCGCGAAACGAGACCTCATCCTGAGGGCCCGCCCCTTGGGCGGGCCCTCAGGATGGCCGCAGATACGCTCTCTCTATTGCGCGGCTGCTTCCCGCTTGCGCGATCCTGTCGCGGCGGCGTGCTCGCGGTCCATCACGGCGCGACAGCCCGGGCTGACCTGAGCCTTCTTCTGCACCATGCAGGCCCTGATCCTGGGGATGTCGGGGATCTCACTGGAGCACAGCCGCATCGCATCGCCCGAGCACATCTGCTGCGCTTCGGACGAGAACGCGAAGCTTGGCGATGTCGGGATTGCGATGGCGGTGGTGGCGAGGGCGAAGAGAGTTGCGATCGTCTGATTGCGTGTCATGTAGAATGCGTCCCCGAGTTCCGTGGGCTTGAGCCACTTGGTTTTGGGGCGCCGCACGCGGCTTGACCTGCCGCATGTCTCAGCCATCACGCCGGGACCTCAATCCCGCATGTGGTTGCTCGATCTCTGGTGATGTTCGAATCGAAAAGTGCTGCGCCGCCCGAGCCAAGTATGCGCCATTGTTGCGCGACCGCAATGGCAGGCAAAAAGGAATTCGCAATTGTTGCGCGCACGTCACGCACAACGCGACTCGCGTGCGATCAGATCAACCGATCGGAGGATACGCTCGCTTGTTCCACATCGCTTGCGCCAAGCGCTGCATGCTCTTCGACCGCCGTAACGCCCTTTGCCGTGAGCTCGAACAGATCTCCGTCCTTCATCACATAACCGTCGGCGATCAGCTCGCCTATCTTGCCGTGCCGGTCGTCGGCAAAGGCGATGGATTGGCTGATGTCCCTGAGGATCGAGAGCTGTTCGTCGCGCAACATGGCTTCACTCTCCGTTCGCCGGGGATGGTTCCGGTCCTCACATGCCGTGGCTCTGAAAGACCTTGCTGCAAGACCGCGACAGTTTGGTCCGGTTGGCTTGCAGGCAGGCCTGCACCGCACCGTCATTGCCGAGGTCCTTGCGGCAGAAGCGCGAGGCGTCCCGCGAACAGGCCTGCTGCTCCTGCGGCGAACCCATATGGCCTTGTGCGAGAGCGGGCGCGTTCGACAGGCCGCTCACGGCCGTCAGTGCGATCGTCGCCAGGAAGAACAGTTTGCGGGACATCGGCGGCTCCAAATCTGAGAGGTGAATTTCAAGTCCGTCGCTATGCCGCTTGTTCCCAGCGCAGAGCCCGCACCCCCGCTATTCAAGGTTCCCGCGGCGCTGCTATAGTAAGGTGAAGGATGAGGGTGCCTGATGAAACGCTATCTCGTGTTTGCGCTGGTCGGCCCGTTCGTGGGCGGGTTCCTGCTGCTGCTGACGACGACCTATCAGTCCGGCTATTGGACCCAGACCAGTCTCGCTGAGGTCGGCAAGCTGTTCGCGGTGTTCTTCAAATCCTTGCAATACAGTTATCTGTTCGGCTTCCTGCCCTCGCTGATGATCGGTGCGGTCGACGATATCCTGGTCCACGTCCGCCGGATCGGCCCGGTGCTGCGGATGCTGCTGGTCGGCGTGTTCGCCTTCATCCTGGCCTCGCTGACCTACAGCTCGCGCGGGCCGGACTCGGGCGCGGTGCAGTTCATCCTGTACGGCCTCGTCGGGTTCGTGCCGGCGGTGATTTCATCCTGGCTCGTGCATAAATATGTCGCGGAGCCGCAGCCGGCGGCGGCACAGACTTGAGGGCGCGACCTTCGATCACGCCGCAGCAACCTCCGCCGCGCTGGCGCGTTCCCTACAGGCCATGACCATGTCCGATGACGATATTCTTGCTCCGCGTCGATCCCGTTCGGGAAGCCGCTCGGGTGCGGCCTCTTCGGGCACCGACGGGCGTGGGCCGATCATCGATCAGGACGGTCACGAGATCCGGCCCGAAACGCTGGGGCAGGGCTTTCGCGAATTTCGCTTCGAGTTCGGGAAGGACAGTCCCTTCGCCGGCAACCCGTTTGGCAATCTAACGCGCGAGCAGCGGATCGCGCGGATCGAGGCGATCGCAAAGCTGCTCGACGTCGCCTTCGTGCTGCCCGGAACCAACATCGGCTATGGCATCGATGGGTTGATCGGGTTGATCCCCGTCGTCGGCGACATCATCACCACCGCGATCTCGCTCTGGCTGGTGCAAGAGGCGAGGGCGCTCGGGGCGCCCTGGTACATCACCGCGCGCATGCTCGGAAATGTCGCCCTCGACGGCGTCGTCGGTATCGTCCCGTTCGCGGGCGACGCATTCGACGTCATGTTCCGTGCCAACATGCGCAACGTGCGCCTGCTCCGCCGCTGGCTCGACAAGCAGCCTCGCATCTGACACGCCCCAAAACGCAAAAAGCGCGACGGCCTTTCGGGCCATCGCGCTTTCAGCGCACATCGGAGCGCGTGACGAAAACTTACGCCGCGTCGGCAGCGTCGGTGCTGGCTTCCACCGGCTTGCGGTGGCGGGGCAGCGGGAAGGCTTCGCTCTCATAGAGCGACCGGATGCCGTTCTGGTCGAAGCGCGCTTCTTCGACTTGGAGATAGGCGCCGTTCAGCGAATCCGTCGGCAACTGCTCCATCGCGAACTGGACGGCTTCGGCCGCGGTGCCGAACCGGCGATAGGTGAAGCCTGCACGCTTCTTCTTGCGGATCGCAGCGGGGAAGAGTTCGGCGGAAGTGTTGAAGTTGAACGGACGCAGTGGACGCATGGTCAAAGACCTCGTGATCTCTCTGGGGCTTTAAGCGCGTGGGGTTGGGACGGGCAGAGGCCACGATTGAGTGGGCGCCGCACATGTCATTTTCGTCCTCTAATATAGCCCGTTTTGACAAAATTGCGACCCCCGCGATGCGAGATGATGAATCTGCGCATGGCAGCTCCGCAGCCCGGGAAATTGCAGGAATATCAGCGACTTGAATGGTCTACAGCTTGCCAAGGAGCAGCAGCACGAGCAGCACCACCAGGACGAGGCCGCCGATCCCCATGCCGGAATGACCCATTCCGTAGCCGTAGCCGCCGAAGCGGCCCGACAGGCCGCCGACGAGATAAATGATCACCAGGATGATCAGGATGGTCCCAAGCGTCATGGCATCCTCCCTGGCGGCCGCCGCCACGCCATGGCCAGCCGCACCACCAGGGAAGAAAAGCACATCGCGGCGCCGGGTTCCATGACGGAACTCGGCGCCGCGCAAGGTTTATTTGGGTTCGAGCTTCAGCGCGGCGGAATTGATGCAGTAACGCAAGCCCGTCGGTCCCGGGCCGTCGGGGAAGACATGGCCGAGATGACCGCTGCACTTGGCGCACAGCACCTCGGTACGGATCATGCCGTGGCTGACGTCCCGCTCCTCTTCGATATGGCCCTCGACGGCGGGTTGGGTGAAGCTCGGCCAGCCGCAGCCGGAATCGAACTTCGCGTCGGACTCGAACAGCACGTTGCCGCACCCGGCGCAGGTGTAGGTGCCGGCGCGGTGGTCGTGCTCATATTCGCCGGAGAAGGGACGCTCGGTCGCCTTCTCGCGCAGCACCGCGAATTGCATCGGCGACAACTCGCTGCGCCATTGCTCTTCGCTCTTGATGACCTTGTCGTCCGTGGTTTTCGTCTTGGTGTCGGGCATGGGTCTCCCGTTTTTTCAGTTGGTGGCCTTGCTGGCGCTCACCAGCGTCGGCTTCTCGATATAGTTATCCGCGAACAGCTTTTTCAGGTTCTCGACCTTCGGAAGGTCGTTGTAGGCGATATAGGGCTGGTTCGGGTGCAGGGTCAGATAATCCTGGTGATAGGCCTCCGCCGGATAGAATGCCTCCAGCGCGCCGACCTTGGTCGCGATCGGCTTGCTGAAGACCTTGGCGCCGTTGAGCTGGGCGATATAGGCCTCGGCCACCTTCTTCTGTTCGTCGGACGTGGTGAAGATCGCCGAGCGATATTGCGGACCGGTGTCGGGGCCCTGCCGGTTGAGCTGGGTCGGGTCGTGCGCCACCGAGAAGTAGATCTGCAGGATCTTGCCGTAGGAGATCTTCTTGGGGTCGTATTTGATCTCGACGGATTCCGCGTGGCCGGTCCGGCCGCTCGAGACGGTCTGGTAGTCGGCCGTCGCCTTGGTGCCGCCGGCGTAGCCGGAGACCGCGTTGACGACGCCCGCGGTGTGCTGGAACACGCCCTGCACGCCCCAGAAGCAGCCGCCGGCGATCACGGCGGTCTGGATCCCGCTTGCGGGGGCCACATCAACGGCAGGAGCGGGGATCACGACCGCATCCTCTGCGGCCCGGGTCGGCGCGGCAAAGGCCAGCGTCAGTGCGGTGGTTGCGGCGAGCAGGGACAGGACGGCAGGTCGGCGCATGGCGATCCTCTTTCGGAAGGTCTGACAGTCTAGGGCGGTTGGGGCCGGGCGAACAGCCTGCCCGGCATTTTCGGACATTCGAGATACGGGCGGACCGGGCGATTGTTACGGCCGGAGGGACACGAGTCCGTGAAACGCGCCGCCTCCAGCGGCCCGGCTTGGCGACGACCGGAACTCCGCGCTAGATGAACCGGCGCGATCGGTGATCGACTTAAGAGAATCGTGGCTGGAGCTGACCTGACAACATGCTGCGCGTGGCATCCCTGACCCTCGTCGTCGTGCTCGCCATCCTGGCCGGCTGGAGCTCGCTCGCGGCGGCCGAACCGCAACCCGGCGACGACCTCGCCATTTGCCGCGACCGCCAGGCGGATGCACAGGCGAGGGCGCAGGCCTGCGACAAGCTGCTCAACGCCGACCGGCTCACCGGCAAGGACAAGGCCATCGCGCTCTCCGTGCGCGGTAACACACTGCTCAACAAGCGCGACTACGGCCACGCCATCGAGACCTTGTCCATGGCCGTCGACCTCGATCCCGACAACGTCGTCACGCTCAATTTGCGCGGCCTCGCCTATGAGCGGACGGGCCAGGACGATCATGCGATGGCGGACTACGACCTCGCGCTCCAGAAGCGCCCGACCTACGGTGTCCCCTACAACAACCGCGGCGTCATCCAGTTGCGCCGGGGTGCGCTGCAAAGCGCGCTCGACGATTTCAACCTGTCGATCAAATACGCGCCCAGGTTCCTGCTCGGCTACACCAACCGCGCCCGCGTGCGCACGCTGATGCAGGATTTTGACGGCGCGATTGCCGATTTCGCGGAGGCCGAGAAGATCGAACCGGCCGCGCAGCAGATCACCGGCAACCGCTGCATCACCTACGGCATGATGGGCAAGTTCGACCAGGCCTTCGCCGACTGCAACGGCCTAATCGAGAAGCAGCCGAAGAACACGTACGCGATCAACAATCGCGCCGACGTCAACATGTTGAAGGGCGATTTCGACGCCGCGCTGAAGGACTACAACACGGCCATCCAGATCAACCCGAACAACGTCCGGGCACATTCAGGTCGCGGCCAGATCTACGAGCGCAAGAAGGATCTCGCCCAGGCCCGTGCCGACTATCGTGCGGCGGCCTATTCGCTGACGAAGTTCGACGAGCTCGACGTCGCGCGCGCCCGCGCGATCGCGCAGGAGCGATTGGCCGCGCTGACCCCGCAGGCACCGGCCGGATCCACGGGGCGCCGTGTGGCGCTGGTGATCGGGAACGGCGCCTACAAGAACGTCCACGCCTTGCCCAATCCGCCACGCGACTCGAAAATGATCGCAGCCGCGCTGCGCGATGTCGGCTTCCAGACCGTGATATCCGTCAGCGACCTCACCCGCGACAAGTTCTTCGAAGCGTTGCAGACGTTTGCCGCCGAGGCGGAGAAGGCGGATTGGGCGGTGGTCTATTATGCCGGCCACGGGTTCGAGATCGGCGGCGTGAATTATCTCGTTCCCGTCGACGCCAAGCTCGCCGCCGACAGGGACGCCGAGACCCAGGCGGTCGCGCTGGAGCAGGTGATCGCGGCGGTGGGCGCTGCGCGAAAAGTGCGTCTGGTGATGCTGGATGCCTGTCGCGACAATCCGTTCGCGCCGACCATGCAGCGCACGCTGTCGCTCAAGCTCGTGGACAAGGGCTTTTCCAACATCGAGCCGGGCGCCGGCTTCATGGTGGTCTACGCCGCCAAGCACGGCGAGACCGCGATGGATGGCGACGGCGGCGCCGACAGCCCGTTCGCCACCGCGCTCGCTCGCGAGATCAAGATGCCGCGCGTCGAGATCCGAAAACTGTTCGACATCGTTCGCGACGATGTCTGGCTTGTGACCAAGCACGAGCAGCAGCCGTTTTCCTACGGCTCGCCGCCGGGGCGCGAGGATTTTTATTTCGTCGCGGGGAAGTGACTTCGTAGCCCGGGTGGAGCGCAGCGAAATCCGGGAATCACGATCGCGGAGCTAACCCCGGATTACGCTGCGCTCCATCCGGACTACCGCAGTTTCAAACCACGATGCTCAGCCGCTTCGCCGCCCGCGTGATGCCCGTGTACAGCCACCTCGCCCGGCTCTCCTGAAACGCAAAGCTCTCGTCGAACAGCACGACGTCGTCCCATTGCGAGCCCTGCGACTTGTGCACGGTCAGCACGTAGCCGTAGTCGAACTCGTCATAGGGCTTGCGCTGCTCCCAGGCGATCGCCTCGACGCCGCCCTCGAAGCAATCGGCGCGCACCGAGACCTTGGTCACCTTGTGGCCGAGATCCTCGTCCGGCGACAGTCTCATGCTGAGAATGCGGGATTTCGAGCGCGAGGTGTTGCGCGACTTCACGCGCCACAGCCCGCCGTTGAACAGGCCCTTCTTGCGGTTGTTGCGCAGGCAGACCAGCTTGTCGCCGGCGACGGGGAAGATGTCCTCGATGTTCTGGCGCTGGCGCACCCGCATGTTGTACGCGCGTCGCGTGTTGTTGCGGCCGACCAGCACCTGGTCGGCGGCCATGACGCGATCAGGGTCGAGCTCCTTGCGCGACACCACCTCGCTCTCGCCGTAGCGGCCGATGTCGAGCTCGCGGCCCTCGCGGACGTCCATCGACATCCGCACGATCGGATCGTCCTGGGCCTGGCGGTGCACCTCGGTCAGCATCGCGTCGGGCTCGGTATTGGTGAAGAAGCCGCCGCCCTGGATCGGCGGCAGCTGCGCGGGATCGCCCAGCACCAGCAGCGGGCAGTCGAACGACATCAGGTCGCGGCCCAGTTCGGCATCGACCATCGAGCATTCGTCGATCACGATCAGCTTGGCCTTGGAGGCCGGGGCGTCGTCCCACAGCTCGAAGCTGGGCTGCTCCTCACCGGATTCGCGGGTGCGGTAGATCAGCGAATGGATGGTGGAGGCTTCGTCGCACCCCTTGTTGCGCATGACCAGCGCCGCCTTGCCGGTGAAGGCGGCGAACTTCACCTCGCCGTCGACGCCGTCGGCGATGTGCCGCGCCAGCGTGGTCTTGCCGGTGCCGGCATAGCCGAACAGGCGGAACACCGGCGGCGTGCCGTTGCGGCCGGGTTTGGCCTTGAGCCAGTCGCCAACGGCCTTGAGCGCGGCATCCTGATGCGGGGTGAATGTGGCCATGTCTGTCTTGAGGAGGGGGCGAAAACGGAGCGATTCGCCAGCCCCAAAACTAACCATTCGCACCGCTGGTTCAAGCCGGGCGGGGCGCCCTATTGCCAGCCGGGAACGCCGCGCATGTCGGGCAGATGGTGGGCGATGCCCTTGTGGCAGTCGATGCAGGTCTTTTCCTTGGTGAACAGGAAGCGCTGGTGCGCGACCGAGGCGCGCGGCGACTGCTTGGTGATGTCCATGGAATCGGCGCTGTGGCAGTTCCGGCATTCCAGCGAATCGTTGGACTTGAAGCGCGCCCATTCATGCGCCGCCAGTTCGAGCCGGTGATCCTGGAATTTCTCGCGGGTGTCGATCGTGCCGAAGATCTTGCCCCAGACCTCCTTGGAGGCCTGCATCTTGCGGGCGATCTTGTCGGTCCAGTTGTGCGGCACGTGGCAATCCGGACAGGTCGCGCGCACGCCGGAGCGGTTGGCGAAATGGATGGTCGACTTCAGCTCGGCGAAGACGTTGTCCTTCATCTCGTGGCAGCCGGTGCAAAATTTTTCGGTGTTGGTCAATTCCAGCGCGGTGTTGAAGCCGCCCCAGAAGATCACGCCGGCCATGAAGCCCGCCAGCACCAGCACGCCGAGCCCGAACACCGAGCTCGGACGGATCAGCACCTGCCAGAGCTCGCGCGCGAAGTCCCAGCTTCGCGCGACGAAGCCGCGTCTGGCCTTCAGTCCCTCGCCGGGTTCATCAGCGGTCGTCGTCATCGGCGGCCACCGGGGCTTGCGCGCGACAGCAGCGTGTCGATGTCGGTGAAGTCGTTGCTGACGGGCGGATTGGCGGTGTTCTGCGGCACGTGGCATTCCGTGCAGAAGAAGCGGCGCGGCGAGATCGAAGCCAGAAACTGGCCGTCGCGGTCCATGAAGTGGGTGATCGAGACCATCGGCGCCTGCGATTCCGCGATGCGCGCCCGCGCATGGCAGGACAGGCACTTGTTGCCGTTGAGGTCGATCTGATAGCCGTCGATCGTGTGCGGGATCACCGGCGGCTGCTCCGGATAGTTGCGCACGGGTTGGCCGATCCTGTTCACGCCCATGTACTTCATCGCGATCTGGGCGTCTCATTTCCCGAACGGCGGCTGGTCCCGCAGCTGGCCACCGGTGCTGCCGAATTTCCCCCTGACCCATCTCTGGTTCATCTATGTGCTGCTGGAGCTTTATGTCGTCGTGCTGCTGCTGCGCGGCGCATTTGTCTGGCTAGATGCGTCAGGCAGGTGGCGAGCGGTGATTGACCGCGTCTTCGCCGGGATCATGAAAAGTCCGCTGGCCCCCCTTGTTCTGGCAATCCCGATCGGCGCCGCCTTCTGCCTCGACCAACGCTGGATCAACGTGACGGGCGTGAGGACGCCGGATCAATCGCTCGTCACCAACGCGCAGGCCTGGATTGGCTTCGGCACCGCCTTCGCGATCGGCTGGCTGCTGCATCGGCAGATCGATCTGCTGCGACTGATTGAGCGGCGCTGGCTCCCGCATCTTCTGCTCGCAATCACTCTGATCCTGATCAGTTTCGTGCTGGTTGGGGCGATGACGTCCGCGCCGGGGGCACTGAAACTGCCTTTCGGCTTCGCCACGCTCCGGCTTGTCTCCGTGATCCTGTATGCGCCGGCGATATGGATTTCGACCTTTGCGGTCATCGGCCTCGCGCTCCGCTTCATGTCCGGCTTCAGCCCGACCTGGCGCTATCTCGCCGATGCATCCTACTGGGTCTATCTGATCCACCTGCCGATCGTGATGGCGCTGCAGGTCGCGCTGTCGCAGCTCGACTGGCCCGGTCTGATCAAGTTCGGTGTTCTTCTCGTCGTCGCGCTTCCTCCGATGCTGGCGAGCTATCATCTGCTGGTGCGCTTCACCTTCATCGGCGTGGTCCTGAATGGCCGCCGCGCCGAAAAGCACCTTCTCCCGCAAGGCGGAATTGCGACTGCGTAGACAGCGCCGCCCCGCCCATTAAGATGCCCGCAACAAAAACATAAGCGGCAAGAAAATTTGCAAGAAAACTTGCAACAAAACCTGGGAGAGACGGCGTCATGAAGTTCGGCATCTTCTATGAGCTGCAACTGCCACGGCCGTGGGTGGCCGGCGACGAGCTCAGCCTCTATCAGAACGCGCTGTCGCAGATGGAACTCGCAGACAGCCTCGGCTACGACCACGCCTGGGTTGTCGAGCATCACTTCCTCGAAGAATACTCGCATTCGCCCTCGCCGGAATCGTTTCTCGCAGCCGCGAGCCAGCGCACCAAGAACATCCGGCTCGGCCACGGCATCCTCCAGCTCACGACCAACCACCCCGCACGTGTCGCCGAGCGCGTCGCGGTGCTCGATCTGCTCTCCAACGGCCGCTGCGAATTCGGCATGGGCGAGAGCGCCTCCATCACCGAGCTCACGCCGTTCGGCCGCGACATGGAGACCAAGAAAGAGGTGTTCGAGGAGGCCGTCGCCGCGATCTTCCCGATGTTCAAGGACGCAGGAAGCGAGCACCACGGCAAATATTTCGACATCCCGTTGCGCAACTCGTGCCAAAACCGGTGCAGAAGCCGCATCCGCCATTGTGGATGGCCTGCTCGCAGCTGCCGACCATCGAGCGCGCCGGCCGCCAGGGCTTTGGTGCGCTCGGCTTCCAGTTCGTCAGCGCAGACGCCGCGCACGCCTGGGTGCACGCCTATTACAACGCCATGACCAAGCGTCTCGCCAAGCTCGCCGACTACGAGATCAACCCGAACATGGCGCTGGTGTCGTTCTTCATGTGCGCAAAGACGGACGAGGAGGCGCGTGCGCGCGCCGACGGCGCCACCTTCTTCCAGTTCGCGCTACGCTTCTACGGCGCGTCGCAGAATCGCCAGCGTCCGGCGCCCTATACCGTCAACATGTGGGACGAGTACAACAAGTGGAAACGCGACAATCCCGAGGCGCAGGAGGCTGCGCTGCGCGGCGGACTGATCGGCTCGCCCGAGACGATCCGCAGGAAGCTAAAGCGCTTCCAGGGCTCGCATATCGACCAGGTCATCCTGCTGAACCAGGCGGGCAAGAACAGCCACGAGCACATCTGCGAATCGCTGGAGCTGTTCGGCCGCGAGGTGATGCCGGAATTCCAGAACGATCCCGCGCAGGCGGCCTGGAAGCAGGGCGTCATGAGCGGCGAGATCAAGCTCGAGGAGATCGACACGCAGGCGTTCACCGACCGCTATGGCAAGCTCGCGATCAACGTTCCGCCGGCGAAGGCGGCGGCGGGGTAGGGTCTTTCGCCGCTGCGGCCGGCTGAGTTTATTTGGATTGGGTTTTCGTCTGGATGTTCTGAACGGCTCCGCCCGCCGGAGTCCACTGCACGCGGCCATCCAAAGCGGAGAAGTTTAGACCACCGCCGGTCCCGAAGAGAACCATGTGACCCGAGCTGACGGAGTCCACAGCGAGCGTCGCACGGGGAAGTTTTGCAGCATTGTACATCGTCAAGGACGCATCCTGATGATCGTTCAGGGACAGCACTGCCCGCTGACCCTGCTCCGTATCGAGGAGCGACACCGAAGGTACGCCATCCTGGCGAAGCCCGATGCTGAGACGCACCTTCTCGCGGCTATCCAAGAGCGAGATGTGCGGCGTTCCGTCGGAAGTGGATGAGATCAAGGCGACGATTTTGCCGGTGCCATTTCGTAAGGCAATTGTTTCCACAGACAGGGTCTTGGCCTTGACTGTATCGGCATTAGCGGTCGCATGCCATTGCGATGAAATGATCGCCGCAGCCGCCAGGATCGTAGCCCCCAAAACGCTCCAACTCATAGCCTTCAGTGACCGGTCCTGCCGCTGGATATGCGATGCGAGATTTTCAAGCGTGGGTTCGACCTTGAACATAGCTGCGCCTTTGCCTTGGAGTAAGCTTCACATCCGAGCATACCCTGCTGGGTGCGAATTCTGCTAACCTAGCAGGGGGTGCCGGCAAAACACTGTCGAGACAGTCACCTCAGCGGCCGCCCGGAACGTGGTTGCGCTGGCACGATGCAGAGTGCCGCAACTGCCTTGAACGCTCAGTGACCGATATCACTGGCGCTTTGATGGAGCGCATTTGCCGCCGTATATTGCTTCGCGGGGCTTCTCAGTCAGAACCTCTACAGGCAACTCCATCGATGATATCGTATAAGGCCTTCGGCCGCAGCGAGATCCATGGAGTGGTTATGGCGAAACACAGGATCTATACCACCAGCTTCGCAAGCGTTTACCCGCTTTACGTTGCGAAGGCGGAGAAGAAAGGACGTACCAAAGCAGAGGTCGATCAGGTCATCTCCTGGCTGACGGGCTATGGTCAGACGGAATTGGAAGCTCAACTGGAGCAGGGGACGGACTTCGAAACCTTCTTTGCGAAGGCCCCAAAGATCAATCCTTCGCGAACCCTGATCACAGGCGTGGTTTGCGGCGTCCGGGTCGAGGACGTCAAAGAACCCACGATGCGAGAGATCCGCTACCTGGACAAGCTGATCGATGAGCTGGCCAAGGGAAAAGCAATGGACAGGATTCTGCCAAAAGTGCTTCCTGAGCCCCTTCGTCCGCCGGCTCGGCGACGTGGCAGGAGATATCGGGCGACACCCGCCTTCCGCTGCGCGGCCATTGCTGATAAATTTCGTCAAAAGGCGATGGGGAGAAAACGATGCGCCCTCGCGGGACGCCCGCAAATCCGGCAGCTGGGGATGTCACGCCCGCCGTGCTTGCCATCGGTCGCCCGGATTTCCCTGATGTCCTGATCGAGACGTTGCGTCGGCAGGCCGGGGTCGGGCATTGCATGGTGTTCGCGCTGAGCCGCGCGGGCGCCGCACACTGCCTGCTCGATGCCGGCAACATCCCGATCGGCGGCGATCTCGGCGCTGCCTATGCCGGCCAGTTCCACCAATCCGATCCCAACCGCGATGCGCTGTTCGAAGGCGAGGGCCGCGCCACGCTCGTGCTGCCCGCCTTCGCGCCGCGCATGTACGGCGCCCGCTACCGAAAAATGTTCTTTGTGGATTCCGGCATCGTCGACAAATGCGCGACCGCGATCTGGGTCGACGACACCTGCTTCTACGTCAATTTCTATCGCATCGCTGTCCAGGGCCGCTTCAGCGCCCCCCAGCGTGCGCGGCTTCAGGCCATCGCACCGGCCATCAGTGCGAGCGTGGCACGCCATTTCCAGCACGGCTCGGCTGCGACGACCGAGCAGTCTCTCGCCGCGCTCTTCGCGACGCGCGCGCCGCTCGCCAGCCTCACCCCGCGCGAGCAGGACGTTTGCCGGCGCATCCTCTCCGGCTTCAGCTCCGAGGCGATCTCGCAGACGCTCGGCATCAGCCTGCATTCGACGCTAACCTATCGCAAGCGCGCCTATGAGCGGCTCGGCATCTCGTCACAAAGCGAGCTGTTTGCGATCGTGCTGCGCCTGCTCGCCGGCCCGCGCGGCCTGAACTGAAGCTGTCCCAATCGCTGGGGACAGACGGCGCCTCCTGAAGCCGCTAACCTCGGTGGCGAACAGCAATGGAGCGAAGCTTGAGCACCGCGCCGCGCATCGACATCGACCCGGCCGCATTCTGGGCCGATCCATATCCGATGCTGGCAACGATGCGCAAGGAGGCGCCGATCGCCTTCGTGCCGCAGCTCGGCTCGACACTGCTGACGAGCCGCGACGATATCTCGATCTCCGAGAAGCAGATCGACGTGTTCTCCTCGCACCAGCCCGCGGGCCTGATGAACCGGCTGATGGGCCACAACATGATGCGCAAGGACGGCGAGGCGCATCAGGTCGAGCGCCGCGCGATGTTTCCAACGGTGTCGCCGAAGACGGTGAAGGCGCACTGGGCCGCGCTGTTCCAGGCCCATGCCGACCGCATCATCGAAGCGATCGAGCCCGGGCGGATCGATTTCATGCGCGACTTCGCGTTGCCGTTCTCCGGCGAATGCCTGAAGTCGATCACCGGCCTCACCAATATCGGCTTTGCGGACATGGACGCCTGGTCACAGGGCATGATCGAGGGCATCGCCAATTACAGCGGCGACGCGGCCGTCGAGGCGCGTTGCCATGCAGCGACGTCGGGCATCGATGCCGCGATCGACGACATCCTGCCGGTGATGCGCAAGCATCCCGACCAGAGTATCCTCGGCGTGCTCCTCGCGTCCGGCATGGCGATGGAGAGCGTGCGCGCCAACGTCAAGCTCGCGATCTCCGGCGGCCAGAACGAGCCGCGCAAGGCGATCGCCGGCACGGTGTGGGCGCTGCTGACCCATCCCGACCAGCTCGATCTCGTGCGCAAGGGCGAGGTGACGTGGCTCCAGGCCTTCGAGGAATATGCCCGCTGGATCTCGCCGATCGGCATGTCGCCGCGGCGCATCGCAAAGCCGTGGACGATCCGCGACGTCGCGTTCGAAACCGATGAACGCGTATTCCTCATGTTCGGCTCCGCCAACCGCGACGAGAAGCATTTTGAGCGCGCCGACCAGTTCGACGTGCGGCGTGATACGGCCAAGAGCGTCGCGTTCGGCGCCGGTCCGCATTTCTGCGCCGGCGCCTGGGCCTCGCGCGCCATGATTGCCGACGTCGCACTGCCGACCTTGTTCGCCCGTGCCGGCCGGCTCGAGATCGCCGACGACGAGCCGGTACGGATCGGCGGATGGGCCTTTCGCGGGCTGCAGAATCTACCGGTGAGATGGCTGCATTAGGCCGGCAGGGACCGGTCCATCCGCAACGCCGCCACGATGCCATCCTGCTCCTGTTTTGCCCGACGAGTCAAGGTCAATTTCGGATAAGCGTAAGTCATTGTTTTCGCGCGCCCCGGCTACTGTGCATGGGGTTGTTTTCGCGATTTTTAATTTCTCGGCTCGGTTGCGTGCGTTTTTCACATTCGCGTGCGGAAAAATATCCCCTGCGTTCGCTCCGTGGATCGAAAGATTAATCATGCGCTCCGCCACGTGCGCAGTGCATGCATCGCTATTTTTCCGCGCGTCTCGACACCTCCGATAAGCCGCCCCATCATTCCCGAGCACGAATGAAGGACGGCCGCACGCGGCCGGGAGTGTCGGATGCAACGTCGGGATTTTCTCAAACTATCCGTTGGAACTGCGGCAGCCGCCGCATTCGTTTCGCACGCCAACGCGCAAGCAACGTCACAAGGCGCGGTGAAGGACATTCGTGTCGGCTACCAGAAGACCGGCGTGCTGGTTATCACGCGTCAGCAGGCCGCCCTGGAAAAGCATTTCGCGCCCCTGGGCATCGACGTGAAATGGGTCGAGTTCTCGTCGGGGCCTCCGATGATGGAGGCAATGAATGTCGGTAGCATCGATTTCGGCGCGGTCGGCGACTCCCCGCCGGTGTTCGCCCAGGCCGCGGGCGCGGCGATCGTCTATGCCGCCGGCCAGCCCATCACCAACGGGCAGGGCATCCTGGTGCCGAAGGATTCGCCGATCCGCGGCATCGCCGACTTGAAAGGCAAGCGCGTCGGCTTCACCAAGGGCTCCAGCGCCCACAACATCGTGGTGCAGACGCTCGAGAAAGCCGGCCTGACCTATGCCGATATCACGCCGGTCTATCTGACGCCGCCGGATGCCGGGCCTGCCTTTGCCAATGGCAGCATCGAGGCCTGGGCGATCTGGGATCCGTATTTCGCGATCGGCGAGACCAAGCAGGGCGGCCGCATCCTGATCAATGCGCGCGAAGTCACCAAGACCAATTCCTTCTTCATCGCCAACCGCGAATTCGCCAGGAATCACGGCGCCATCCTGCAGCAGATCATCGATGTGACGACCGCGGCTGGTCAATGGGCCGAACAGCACCGCGACGAGGTCGCCAAATCGCTCGCCGCGGTCACCGGCGTTCCACTGGACATCCAGACCGTCGCCGCCAATCGCGCGAATTTCGTGGTCGGCCCGGTCACCGACGACATCGTCACGACCCAGCAGGGCGTCGCCGACCGCTTCCACAAGCTCGGCCTGATCCCGAAGCCGATCGTGATCCGCGACATCGTCTGGCGCAACCCGGCAGCCTGATCGTGCCAACCAGCCTTCCCATTCAAAAGGGTTTGAACATGAGGCGTATCATCCAGCGTCTGATCGCAGCCATCGTGCTGTCGATCGGCATCGTCGCCGCCGCGGTCGGCACCTCCTACGGACAGGACAAGGTCGTCCGCATCGGCTACCAGAAATACGGCAAGCTGGTGCTGCTCAAGAGCAAGGGCACGCTGGAGCCGAAGTTAGCTGCCGACGGCTACAAGGTGGTGTGGACCGAATTCCCCTCCGGCCCGCCGCTTCTCGAGGCGCTCAATATCGGCGCGATCGATTTCGGCAACACCGGCGAAGCCCCGCCGATCTTCGCGCAAGCCGCCGGCGCGCCGATCCAGTATGTCGCCTACGAGCCGCCGGCGCCGAAGGGCGAGGCGATCCTGGTGCCAAAAGACAGCCCGCTGAAATCGGTCGCCGACCTCAAAGGCAAGAAGGTCGCGCTCAACAAGGGCTCCAATGTCCACTACCTCCTGGTCAAGGCGCTGGAGAAAGCCGGCGTCAAATATTCCGAGATCGAGCCGGTGTTTCTCGCACCAGCCGATGCGCGCGCCGCTTTCGAGCGCGGCGCGGTCGATGCGTGGGTGATCTGGGATCCGTTCCAGGCCGCCGCGGAAGCCGCGACCGGCGCCCGCACGCTCGCCGACGGCACCGGCATCGTCGCCAACTACCAGTTCTATTTCTCCTCGAAGAAATTCCTCGAAACCAATCCGAGGATCGTCGACGCCGTGCTGGCCGAGCTGAGCGCGGTCGATGACTGGGCCAAGGGCGACATCCACGCAGTTGCCGAGCAGCTGGCGCCGTCCATCGGCCTGTCAGTCCCGGTGGTCGAGGTCGCGCTGAAGCGGCAATCCTACGGCATCAAGCCGCTGACCGATGCCGTCATCGCCAATCAGCAGCAGGTTGCGGACGCGTTCTTCGCGCTCAACCTGATTCCCAAATCCATCAAGATTTCCGACGTGGCCCGGAAGCCAGGATCATGAGCAAACAAATGAGCAAGCAAGCGAACGCCAACATCCTCTGGTTCCTGCCGACCCATGGCGACGGCCGCTATCTCGGCACCGGCATCGGCGGCCGCGAGGTCAATTTCAACTATCTGCGCCAGATCGCGCAGGCCGCCGACCAGCTCGGCTATTTCGGCGTGCTGCTGCCGACCGGGCGGTCTTGCGAGGATTCCTGGATCGTCGCCTCCTCGGTCGCGCCGTTCACCGAGCGGCTGCGCTATCTCGTGGCGGTCAAGCCCGGCCTGCAATCGCCGAGCGTGGCCGCGCGCATGACCGCGACGCTGGACCGCATCACCAACGGCCGGCTCCTGGTCAACGTCGTCACCGGCGGCGATCCCGTCGAGAACAAGGGCGACGGCATCTTCCTCGCCCATGACGAGCGCTACGAGGTCACCCGCGAGTTCCTCAACGTCTATGGCGAGCTGCTCGCCGGCAAGACCGTCAATGTCGAGGGCAAGCACATCCATGTCGAAGGCGGCAAGCTGCTGTTTCCGCCGGTTCAGTCGCCGCGTCCGCCGCTCTATTTCGGCGGTTCGTCGGATGCCGGTATCGACGTCGCCGTCGACACCGTCGACAAATATCTCACCTGGGGCGAGCCGCCGGCCTTAGTCGCCGAGAAGATCGCGAGGGTGAGGGAGGTCGCAGCAACTCGCGGTCGAAAACTATCCTTCGGCATCCGGCTCCACGTGATTGTCCGCGAGACCAATGACGCGGCCTGGCGTGCGGCGAATGAGCTGATCAAGCACGTCAGCGACGAAACCATTGCGACCGCGCAGAAGAACTTTGCGCGGATGGATTCGGTTGGCCAGCAGCGCATGGCGCAGCTTCACGGCGGCAAGCGCGACAAGCTCGAGATCGCGCCGAACCTGTGGGCCGGTGTCGGCCTCGTGCGCGGCGGCGCTGGCACGGCGCTGGTCGGCGACGCCCAGACGGTCGCGGCCCGCATTCGGGAGTATCAGGACATCGGCATCGATACCTTCATCATGTCGGGCTACCCGCATCTGGAAGAAGCCTATCGTTTCGCCGAGCTGGTGTTTCCGCTGCTCTCGCTGGAGCAGCCCAGCAACGTGACCAGGCTGCACTTCAACGGTGGTCCTTTTGGTGAAACGGTCGGCAGCGACTTCCGTCCGCAACAGAAGGTGTCGCAGTCATGAGTCTGATCGACAGCGTTTCACTTCCCCGCAGTTTGCGCCTGCCGCGCGTCGACGGCCTGATCCAGTGGATCGTGCCGCTCGCCATCATTGCGATCTGGCAGGTCGCCAGCGTCACCGGCTTCGTGCCGACGCGGGTGCTGCCGGCGCCGAGCGACGTGTTGCTTGCGGGCTGGAAGCTGCTGCTCTCCGGCGAGCTCGTTCGCAACATCTGGGTCTCGTTCTGGCGCGCCTCGATCGGCTTCCTGATCGGCGGCAGCATCGGCTTTGCCTTCGGCCTCGCCAATGGCCTGTCGCAGCTGTCGTCAAAGCTCACCGACACCACGCTGCAGATGGTGCGCAACGTGCCGCATCTGGCGCTGATCCCGCTGGTCATCCTGTGGTTCGGCATCGACGAGAGCGCGAAGCTGTTTTTGGTCGCGCTCGGCGTGTTCTTCCCGATCTACCTCAACACGCTGCACGGCATCCGCACCGTCGACCCGCAGCTGATCGAGATGGGGCGGATCTACGGCATGAGCGACGGCGAGCTGTTCCGCCGCGTGATCTTCCCGGGCGCGCTGCCCTCGATCTTCGTCGGCATCCGCTTCGCCCTCGGCATCATGTGGTTGACCCTGATCGTCGCGGAGACCATCGCGGCGTCCTCGGGGCTCGGCTACATGGCGATGCAGGCGCGCGAGTTCATGCTGATCGACGTCGTGGTGCTCTCGATCCTGATCTACGCGCTGCTCGGCAAGCTCGCCGACAGCGCCTCCCGCGTGCTGGAGCGCCTGACGCTCTCCTGGCACCCCGCTTATTGGAAACGCTGAGCAGACATACTGGGAATCACATGCAGACAGCCCTTCGTACCTCCCTTCCGGACACCGAACTCGCCAGCCGGGCCAATTTCGCGCCTCACGCCCGCGTCGTGCGCGAGGAGCGCCCGGTGCAGACCTCTGGCCTGCCGCTCAGCATCTGCGGCCTGCGCAAATCCTACGGCGACAACGAGGTGCTGCGTGGCATCGACCTGCAGATCCCCGCCGGCCAGTTCGTCGCCATCGTGGGCAAGAGCGGCTGCGGCAAGAGCACGCTGCTGCGCCTCATCGCCGGCCTGGAGAAGTTCGAAGCCGGCAGCATCTCGCTGGGCGACGCGGTGAAGCCCGAGGATATCCGCGTGATGTTCCAGGAGCCTCGGCTGTTGCCCTGGGCCCGCGTTCTCTCCAATGTCGAGGTCGGCCTTGGCCGCGATCGTCCATCCAGTGATGCGCATACACGCGCCGATAAGGCGTTGACCGAAGTCGGACTGACCGACAAGCGCGACCAGTGGCCCTCGGTGCTGTCGGGCGGCCAGAAGCAGCGCGTGGCGCTTGCCCGCGCGCTGGTCTCGCGCCCCCGCGTGCTCGCCTTCGACGAGCCGCTTGGCGCGCTGGACGCGTTGACCCGCATCTCGATGCAACGGTTGCTGGAGCGCGTCTGGCGCGACCAGGGCTTTACCGCGATCCTGGTGACCCACGATGTCGCCGAGGCGGTCGCGCTGGCCGACCGGGTGCTGGTGATCGAGGAAGGGCGGATCGCCCATGACGTCGTGGTTAACACGGCCCGGCCCCGCCAACGCGGTTCGGCCGAGCTCGCGGGTCTCGAAGGCTCGATCCTGAGCCACCTTTTGTCGGCGGACGATCGTACCTAGATAGACAGGGACCCCGCTTGGGGACGAAGCCATGAATGTAGTGCCCCGCGATCTCATGACCGAAAATGCCGTCTCCTCCGCCGATTTCCGCGGCGCCATGCGCCACCTTACCGGCGGCGTCAGCGTCATCACCGCCGGACGGGGCAAGGACATCACCGGCATGACCGTCACCTCGGTCAGCTCGTTCTCGGTCGATCCGCCGACGCTGATCGTCAGCATCAACCGCGACGCCTCCTCCTTCCCGCTGATCCGGCGCCACGGCGCCTTCGGCGTGAACATCCTCGCGGCCGATCAGCTCGACATCGCCGAGCGCTTTGCCGGCAAGGGCGGGCTCAAGGGTGCCGATCGTTTCGCGGGCGCCAGATGGGTGACGGCGGTCTCGGGTGTTCCGCTGCTGGTTGGCGCATTGTCCGCCGTCGATTGCGAGGTCGAAGAGATCTTCGAGCGCCATTCGCACGGGATCATCATCGGGCGTGTCAGAGACGTCAGGAATTCGACCCGCAACGCTGCGCTGGCCTATTGGCACGGCCAGTACGTGGCGGTGGATCAGGACGAAGACGCACTCCGGCTTGCGGACGTCAGCGTTCCCACCCAGGTACGGCGCGGCATTTGATCGCCGCCGGCGACAGGCCGTGCAGGCTGGCGTTTTCCTCCTCATCGCTCTAGAAGCGCTGCCTGAGCCTCCCGCCGGGACAGCAATGGAGCGCAATGATGAAACGCGTCGCGACCTGGGCCTTCTATGCGGTCGGCGCGCTCGCGATCGCCTATCTCGCGCTCTATGCCTATGCGATGTTCAGCGGCCATCCGATCGTGCCGGGCGACCCCATCCAGATCTTCCGCAGGCCGGATGCGCCGAGCTATTCGTGAGGTTTTCGCGGGCGGGCGCGGCACCTGTTTTTACCCCCGCAAGATCGCCAGCGCCAGCGCCTGTGCGCGCGGCACGATGCTGTCGAGCTCGAGATATTCCTCCGGCGAGTGCGCGAGCCCGCCGACCGGGCCGAGCCCGCAGATGGTCGGTGTCCCGACCGCGGCGGTGAAGCCGGAATCGGCGCAGCCGCCGGAGAACTCGCCCTGGAGCGTGGTGAGGCCGGCCTGCCTTGCGGCGGCCTGATAGTTCTCGAACAGCGCCCTTGAATCGGCGCTCTGTACCACCGGCACGAACTCGCCTTTGACCGTCAGCGTCGCGCTGGTGCCAGGAACGTAGGACGTCGCGATGATGGTCTCGATCGCGGCCATCACCCTCGCGCGGTCCGCCGGATCGACGTAGCGCAGGTCGATCTGTCCTTCGGCGTAAGGCGCCGTCGTGTTGACGGACTGCCCGCCCGAGACGAGGCCGACATTGAGCGTGATGCCCTTGTCGAGATCAGTCAGCGCGTGGATATGGACGATCTTGTGCGCGAGCTCGCCGATCGCGCTGACGCCGGCGGCGAAATTGGCGCCGGAATGCGCGGCTTTGCCGGTGATCGCGACATGCATGAAGATGCCGCCCTTGCGCCCCGTGACGATATTGCCGGTCGGGCGGCCCGGCTCGGAATTGAACACGGCGCGCGCGGCGCGCCCTTCGCGCTCGATCACCGGCCGCGAGGAGGGCGAGCCGATCTCCTCGTCCGAGGTGATCAGCAGCTTGATCGGGTGCGGGTTGCCGCCGAATTTGTGGAACGCGGTTGCGACGAATATGTTCATGACGACGCCGGACTTCATGTCGGCAACACCAGGACCATAGGCGCGCTTGTCTTGAATCGTGAACGGACGCCGCGCGGCCTCGCCCTTGCCGAACACGGTGTCGCGATGTCCCATCAACAGCACCGGCTTCTCGTTGCTGCCGGGCTTTGCGACTTCGGCATGGATGGCATCGCCGAATGTGGCATGGCTTTCGCGCCGGAACGGAATGCCATGCTCGGCGAAATGCCGCTCGAACCGCGCCCCGACCGCATCGACGCCTTCCTTGTCATACGACCCGGAATCGATGTTCACGACATCGCGCAGCAGGTCGATCATCGCCTGCCGCTGCGTCGCCAGCCAGTCCGTGATTTGAGCTTGAGACATGTTGACCCTCGCGTGGTTCTCACGCGGGTTATAGGGCCTAGCGCCGGTGTGACCTAGTCGGAGAACGCGGTGCGGCCATGTCGCCGGTCCACGGAATTGGACGCACCGTGCCTTCCACGTCGTCCCGGCTTTCGCCAGAACGAAGTTGAGCGTGTGGCAACCGGCTAACGCCTCGGCTCCGCCATCGCTTCCACGCCGCGAAGCTGCGTGGCGACGGTCAGCGCGCCGATCTTCCGGCCCATCTCCTTGCCGATCTCGGTCGAGAACCGATAGTGAAAGCCGGCCCAGATACGGGCGTTGGAGACTTCGTCGCTATAGTCCTGGACCCGCGTCCATTTGCGGGTGACGCCTGGTGCCGTGGGGCTGGTCACCGAGAACTCGCCGAAATCTCCAACGATGGTCTGGAGCACGGTCGAAATCGCTGCCGACGTAATGCAGTGAGCACAGGGATATTCCGGATGCATCGGCGTGTCCCCCAGCGGCAGCCAGGATGCGTCGCGAGGCGTCGCTGCGTTCGATGTCAGGTCGGCGTTGCGTATGGCCGTGATCGGCCGCCAGAAATTGTAGTGGTACTTCGCGTCGAAAACGGCGACGAAGGCGTCGTTGCCGGCAATTGAGGTCAGCGCGTACAGCCGGGCGCAGTCGACGAGATCCATGCCCTTGGCCGTTGCCGCCTGCCTCACGATCGGATTGTAGGTGCGGGCACCGACAAAGAACCAAAATCGACCGACCGTGGTTTGCTCGGGCGTCCGGATCACACTTGTTCGGCTGCCGACCTCGCGGATTTCGTTGACGTCCCGGGTCCACAGCTCTGAACCGAGCGCCGGCGGCGGGCCGGGGCGATACTGAGATCCGGACGTCATGACCCAGGGCGTCGTCGCGCCCGCGATCGAGAACAGCGGGACGGTCGTCGGAACGTAGGCACCCGCCGTTGTCAGGGGCCGGTAAGTTTCAAGGGCGGCGCTGCCATCGTTCTCACGAAGCGCGATGATCTGCATCGCGGCCTCCTTGCCGAGGCCGATGCCCGCGATCTTGGACTCGCCGTCGGCGATCGGCACCAGAGAACTCGTCAGCGCCGCATCCAGCTCCGGCTTGAGGTCCGGATAGAGCGACAGCAGCACGTCGTGACCCGCAACTGCGGCCGCAGCTTCCCGCGACGTCGAACGATCCGTGGATAGGGCAAGCTTGTAAGGCGCGTACCGGCGATCGATCGCGTTGACCGCCTCGAACATCGCGACGTGCATCATAGACAAGGCACGGCTGTGGGGCGCTGGAAGGATTTGCTTTTCAGTGGCGATCGCGTCGGCCTTTGCATTCCAATCCATGATCACGTCGGCGCGCGCAAGCGGCGCCGACGCTGCGAGCAGCGTTACAATCAATGAGAGGCGGAAGATGGTCCACGACGAGTTCTTCATGGGATGCCCTTTCGATGTAAAGGACGTTTCGCGAGACCAATGCGGCTCTGCCCGACATCACGTCGCGCGGCTCGAGGACTTTAACCATCTTGTTGTGGTTTGATTGTGAACTGCTTCACGCGGCGGAAGAGTAGCTCCGAATGGGTCGGCGTGGCTTACCGTTCGCACTGAGTAATGGATCCTGACTTTCGCCGGAAGCCACGGATTGTGGTGACTGCTTTGCGTTCTTCTCAAAGAAAAATGCCCGGGACCAGCCCGGGCATTCGTTTCTCTCAGTCAGCGTAGAGCGCCTACGCCCCCACCATCGGCATGCGTGGATATTCACCCGGCGTTCCCGCTGGCGTGATCGGAATGCCGCCGTCGGAATATTCGTTGAGCTTGTTGCGCAGCGTACGGATCGAGATGCCCAGGATATTGGCGGCATGGGTCCGGTTGCCGAGGCAGTGCTTCAGCGTCTCCAGGATCAGGTCACGCTCGACGTCGGCGACGGTGCGGCCAACCAGGGCCCGCGTCACCTGCTCGGCGGCCATGGTGGCATGGGCCACGGCCGGCACGGTTTTGGCGAGGTCGAGGCGGTCGCCGTCGGGCGTGAGGATCGCATCGGCGCCGATCTCGTCGCCCTGCGCCATCAGGACTGACCGGTGCATGGTGTTTTCGAGTTCGCGGACGTTGCCCTGCCAGCGGTTGGTGGACAGCACCCGGCGCGCTTCCGCCGAGATCGGGCGCATCGGCACGCCATTGGCTTCGGCGTATTTCTTCACGAAGTGCTGGGCGAGCTCGAGAATGTCGGCGGGACGCTCGCGCAGCGGCGGGATCTTCAGGTTCACGACGTTGAGCCGGAACAAGAGGTCCTCGCGGAACGTGCCCTCGCGCACCGCGTCCACCAGGTTGCGGTTCGAGGTCGCGATGATGCGGATGTCCACCGGGACGGGCTTGGTGCCGCCGACACGGTCGATCACGCGCTCCTGGATGGCGCGGAGCAGTTTCGATTGCAGGCGGACGTCCATCTCCGAGATTTCGTCGAGCAGCAGCGTGCCGCCGGTTGCCTCCTCGAACTTGCCGATGCGGCGGGCGATCGCGCCGGTGAAGGCACCCTTCTCGTGGCCGAACAGCTCGGACTCCAGCAGATGCTCGGGGATCGCGGCGCAGTTGATCGAGATGAACGGGCGCTTGGCGCGGGCCGAGCGGGTGTGGACGTAGCGAGCCAGCACTTCCTTGCCTGTCCCGGATTCGCCGGTGATCATCACCGAAGCGTCCGAGCCTGCGATCTGCTGGGCGAGCTTGATCACCTTGGCCATCGCCTCGTCGCGATAGACCAGCTCGCGGGAATCGTTGGCGACGGCAGCCAGCACCGCCGCGATCAGTTCCGGGTCCGGCGGCAGCGGGATGTATTCCTTGGCGCCGGCGTGGATCGCGGCGACCGCGGCGCGGGCGTCGTTGGTGATGCCGCAGGCGACGATCGGCGCGTGGATGTGCTCGGCCTCGAGCCGCATCACGAGATCGCGGATGTCGAGGGCGACGTCGACCAGCAGCAGGTCGGCACCCTTGCCGCCGCGCAGCACGCGCATTGCCTGTTCGTTATCCTCGGCGTGGGTCACGGTGGCGCCGTTCGCCATCGCGATCTTGGTGGCGGTGGTGAGCTGGCCCTTCAATGTGCCAACGATGAGAAGCCGCATATCAGTCTCCTGTCCGTCTGGACGCGCTGCCGCGCGTCGTCGCTTTAGGCGCGTTCAGTCTTGATGATTTCGGTCATGGTCACGCCGAGCTTGTCCTCGACCAGGACCACTTCGCCGCGGGCGACCAGCTTGTTGTTGACATAGATGTCGATGGCCTCGCCGACGCGCCGGTCGAGCTCGAGCACGGTCCCGGGTCCGAGCTTCAACAGCTCGCTGACGTCCATCTTGGAGCGGCCGAGCACGGCCGAGACCTGCACCGGAACGTCGAACACGGCCTCGAGGTCGGCGGCGGCGCGCGTCGCGTATTCGTCCTCGTTGTAGCCGACGTCGGTGCCGGTAGGCGGCATCGGGCCGTTGAGATCGGGCAGCGGGACCTGTCCGTCAGTGTCGCTCATGGCTTAACTCCCCCTGCGGGACGCAACATAGCGTCCCACCATTTCGTCGATCTTGGCCGTGATGGCGGCGCGCTCCAGCACGACGCCGCCATCGGCCCATTCGATCCGGCAGTCGCCGGTGGCAATCTCGGGTTCGGCCAGAATCACCAGCCGGCCTTCGAAGCCGTTCTGCCTAGCCAGGCGCTCGATGTTCTCGCGCGCGGAATCGTAGAGCGCGTCGTTGATGCGGACGACGAGATGCGGCGTCGCGACCAGATGCGAGAAGCAGTCCTTGACCAGCGCGACGATCTCGCCGAGCGGCTCGGCGGCGACCAGATCGGCGCACAGCTTGCGCGCCACCGCGACCGCGACGTCGACCGCCTCGGTTTCCATCTTGGATTCGATGTTGCCGATGCCCGAAGCGATGCCGCGGATGGCGATGTTGATCTCTTCCATGGCGAGCGCGACACGGCGGTCGCTCTCGGCCTTGGCCTCGCGCTGGCCGGCGGCGAAGCCGTCCTGATAGGCGCGCGCCTCGGCTTCCGCGACCTTCTGGGCGATCTCGGCCGCGGTGGCGGCCTTCTCGCGCGTCCGGTCGGGCGCTGCAAAGTCGTTGTCGAACAGGAATTTTGCCGGAGCGGCCATCAATACACCAGCTCGTCGTCGGCGCGGTTCTTGGTCAGCATGATCTCGCCCTTGGCGGCGAGATCCTTGGCGAGGTTGACCAGCAGCGCCTGAGCCTCGTCGACGTCGCGCAGGCGGACCGGGCCCATCGCCGCCATGTCGTCCTGGAGCATTTTTGCCGCACGCGAGGACATGTTGCCGAAGAAGAAGTTGCGGACGTCCTCGTTGGCGCTCTTGAGCGCGACGCCGAGCTTGTCCTTGTCGACGTTGCGCATCAGGGTCTGGGCGGAGCCGGAATCCAGCTTCACGAGGTCGTCGAAGGTAAACATCAGCGCCTTGATCCGCTCGGCCGATTCGCGGTTGTCCTCTTCCAGCGAGGTGATGAAGCGCGTTTCGGTCTGGCGGTCGAAATTGTTGAAGATTTCCGCCATCACCTCGTGGGCGTCGCGTCGGCGGGTCTGTGACAAATTGGACATGAATTCGGTGCGCAGCGTCTTCTCCACGCTCTCGATCACCTCCTTCTGCACCGCCTCCATCTTCAGCATGCGGTTGACGACGTCGAGCGCCAGGTCCTCCGGGAAGATGCCGAGCACGCGCGCGGCGTGTTCCGGCTTCAGCTTCGACAGCACCACCGCGATGGTCTGCGGATATTCGTTCTTGAGATAGTTGGCGAGCACCTCTTCCTGCACGTTGGAGAGCTTCTCCCACATGTTGCGGCCGGCGGGGCCGCGGATTTCGTCCATGATGCCGTTGACGCGCTCGGGGGCCAGGTATTGCTGGAGCAGCCGTTCGGTGGCGTCGAAATTGCCCATCAGCGCGCCGGAGGCCGACATCCGCGAGACGAATTCGAGCAGCATGTCCTCCACGGTGTCGACCTCGACAGTGCCGAGCGTCGACATTTCCAGGGAGAGCTGGCGCACCTCGTCGTCGTCGAGCAGCGACCAGATCTTGCCGCCATATTGCTCGCCGAGCGCCAGCATCAGGATCGCGGCGCGCTTCGGCCCCGCCACCGCTTCGGTCTTCGCGCCTCCGCGGCTGCCCGCACGCTGACCGAGCGTGGAGATCACGCTGGTGATGTCGTTGGAATTGGCGTTTTGCAGGGCGGCGGCCATATCAGATCACTTCTCGATTATTTCGTGGGTTCGGTCAGCCATTGGCGGATGATGGCGACGGTCTCGTTGGGATTGCGCTCGGCGAGTTCGCCGACGCGATGGACGGATTGGGCATGGACCTGGCCCTGGACCGTGGCGACGTCGATCGCGCTCGCGGCGCCGCTCGGCAAGAGCGCCTGGCTGGCAGGCGCGGCCTCGTCGCTCGCCGGACCGGTGAGGGCGCCGGAGATGGCGGCTGCGACTTCGTCGGATGCCAGGATGCGCTTGACCAGCGGCCGGACCACCAGGAACAGCACGACCAGGCCGAGCAGCATCATCACGCCGAGCTCGACGAAGTACATGACGTCGTCCTTGGTGAACTGGAGCATGCCGAGTAAGCCGCTCGGCTCGGCGATCGGGGGGGTGGAGGGGGCATCGGCAAAGCGCAGATTGACCACCTCGACCTGATCGCCGCGCTTCTGGTCGAAGCCGATCGCCGAGCGCACCAGCGTGGCGATGCGGTCGAGCTGCTCCTTGGTGCGGTCCTGGTAGGCCAGATCGCCCTTCTCGTTCTTGGAGTAGATGCCGTCGACCAGCACCGCGACCGAGATGCGGTTGACCCGGCCGGCCTCGGTCACCTCGGTCTTGGTGGTGCGGGAGATCTCGTAATTGTTGGTCTCTTCGCTCTTCTTGCTCTGGTCCTTGGCCGCAACGCCGCCGTTCTGCTGGTTGCCCGGCAATTCGTTGTTGACGGTGACCTGGCCGTTGTTGTCGGCGGTCATGCTCTGCTCTTCGCGGGTCTGGCTCGAGCGCAGCACGCGGCCTTCGGGATCGTACTTGTCCGAGGTCTGGGTGACCTTGTTGAAGTCGAAATCGGCGGAGAGCTGGACCCGGGCGCGTCCCGTCCCCACCACGGAGGAGACGATGTCCTCGACCTGCTTGCGCATCCGCTTCTCGAAGGCGGTGCGGCGCTCGTCGCCGATCTGCTGGTCCGGATCGGTCTGGGCGCCGTCGGCGAGCAGCTGCCCGGTCTCGTCGACGATCGAGACCCGCTGCGGCTTCAGCCCGTTCACGGCCGAGGCGACGAGGTGGCGGATGGCGCGGATCTGCTGGGCTTCCAGCGCGCCGCGGACCCGCACCACGATCGAGGCCGACGGCTCCGGCGCCTCGCGCGAGAACAGCGGGCGCTCGGGCAGCACCAGATGGACGCGGGCGGCCTGGATGCGGTCGATGGCGCGGATGGTGCGGGCGAGCTCGCCTTCCAGCGCGCGGAGATGGTTGATGTTCTGGACGAAAGAGGTGGTGCCGAGCGCATCCGACTTGTCGAACACCTCGTAGCCGACGCCGCCGCCCTTGGGCAGGCCGCCCTCGGCGAGCTTCATCCGCAGCCGGGTGACCTTGTCCTTGGGCACCATGATGATGGTGCCCTCGTTGCGCAGCTCGAACTGGATGCCCTGACGCTCCAGGTCCTTGATGATGCCCGAGGAGTCCTCGACGCTGAGGTCGGTGAACAGCGTCGTCATCTGCGGCGTGGTGACGCGCATGATGACGAACGCGAAAAAGCCGACGAGCGCGGCGGTGACCGCGATCATCGCCCCGAACCGGGCGGCTCCGATACCCTTCAGAAAGTCCGCAAGACCTTGCAAGCAACCGCCCCGACAGATTCGGCTGCTTTCACAGGAAAGGCCGACTGGGCAATTATTGCCTAGGTGATGGTTTCGATATGGTTAACGAAGGTTAAGAGCTGCGACAAAAGTCGCGCCAAAACGAAGCATGAAAAAAATCGGCCTCGCAAGACGAGGCCGATTTTCGTCAAAAGCCGCAGATTTCCGGATTGCCTACTGGCGATATTGTTGGATACGGGTGGTGCGAAGTCCCGCCAGACCATGCTGGTCGATCGAAAACTGCCAGGAGAGGAATTCGTCAACCGTCAGCGTGTAACGGCTGCAGGCCTCCTCGAGGGAGAGAAGACCGCCACGAACTGCGGCGACGACCTCGGCCTTGCGGCGGATGACCCAGCGTTTGGTGCCGGGTGCAGGCAGATCCGCAATCGTCAACGGACTACCGTCCGGCCCGATGACGTATTTTACCCTCGGGCGATGGGGTTCTGTCATGGCGTACTCACAAACTCTCAACCACTGAACTCACTCAGGAACCCTACGCGCGCCGGCTTAAAAATCCGCTAAGCCTAAGGCTTCAATACAATTCTCGTTGAAAATGGCTGGAACGCAGCCGACTCGGCCGGCGGGACGGTGCGTCCAGGCGGGCCGAAGGGGGTGTTCGTAAATACTTTACTAACGAACGAGGCCTGCGCGCGGCGCTGCAAGACCCCAATTGTCGTCCTGGCGAAAGCCAGGACCCATTACCCCAGGGAGGAGTCGCTACGACGACTCGGGGTTACGAACCAAAGCGACTTTCGGTGGCAATGGGTCTGGCTTCGCCAGGACGACACCGTTATCCAGGGGCATTCCGCCTTTAATTGCTGGCCGTCGCGATGATGCTCTTGACCTGGCTCAGCGTGTAGCTGGCGCCGTCGATGGTCAGCAGCGGCGGCGACTGGGTCAGGTCGACGGATGACACCGTGCCCTGCACCTGCGCAGCGATGCCGACATTGTTGTTGGCGACATCCTTGCCCGTGGCCGAGATCGTGTACTTGCCGTCGGGCCATTGCGTGCCGTCATTGCCCTGGCCGTTCCAGGTGAACGGAACGTCGGTGCCGGCGCCGGCGGTGTATTTGCCGGTGAACACGGTCTGGCCGCTGGCATTGGCGATGGTGATGTCGACCGTGGCGTCGCTCGGCACGTTGAGATGCCAGGTCGCCGACGAATTCGTCATGGTCCCGGTGGTGCCGTCGACCAGGGCGGTCTTGCCGACGAAGCCCAGCGCCTGGGTCGCCTGCGTGGTCTGCTGCAGGGTGACGAGCTGGGACAGCGAGTCGTTGGTCTTGAGCTGCTGCTCGACCCCGGCGAACTGCACCAGCTGCTGGGTGAACTGGTTGGTGTCGAGCGGATCGAGCGGGTTCTGGTTCTGCAGCTGCGTCGTCAGCAGCGTCAGGAAGGTCTGGAAGTTGCCGGCGAGCGTCGCGCCGGTGGTCGAGCCCAGGCTTGGGTTCGACGAGGATTTCGGCAGGTCGGTCGTGCCCGAGACGACGGACGGGGCGGTGGCGGCATTCGTGGTGGTCATGATCGAATACTCCTCACACTCTGATGTCGACGCCGCTGCTCGATCCGAGCATGCGGCCGTAGCTGCGCCCGACCGGGGCCGCGGGAACTGCGTCCTCGTCGCTGACGATCAGCCGGCGGGCATTGCCGCCATTGTCGTTGTTCTGGCCGGAGTTCTGGCCCGATGAATTCTGGTCGCGCAGACTGAAGGACAGCCCGTTGCTGCCGGTCTTCAGGCCGGCATCGTCGAGCGCGCGCTGCAATTGCGGCGCGTCCTGCCGCAGCATCTGCAGCGTCTCCGGCTTCTCGACGGTGAGATGCGAGGTGACCTGTCCGTTGCGGTCGACATTGATGCGGACGTCGATGCGGCCGAGGTCGAGCGGATCGAGGCTGATGTCGAACCGGGTCTTGCCCGCGCGTGCGGCGGCGGCAATTTCGATCGGCACGCCTGTGATCGGAATGGCCGTATTGGTGGCTGCGGTCGCCGTGAGCGTCGCGGTCGATGCGGTCGCGGCCGAAGTCGTATTGGTCAGCGACGCCTGCACGGCCGAGGCCGCCTGCGCGCCGGTGTCGGTGGTGGAGACAGCGGCCTGCGTGCCCGCATGGGCATGCGGTGCTGCCGTCGCCGGTGCCGCATCGGCGGTGCGGTCGGAAGTCCCAGCCTTGGCGTCGGTCGCGTTCGCGTCGATCGGCGGCTTGTCGGCGTGCGGATGCGCCGCGTTGGCGGACGCTGCCGTCGCCGAGGTCTGCGCGGCGTTGGCCTTGCCGGTGTCCTGGCCGATATTGGAGACGTCGCTGGCGCCTTGCGCAGTGACTGCGGCCTTGAACGAGGTTTTTGGCGTGCCCTGGTCGACGGCGGCGATCAGGCCGCCATTGGTCTTGGCATCGGCCGCGGTCGAATCGGTGGTCCCGGTCGCGGCATCGGCCAGCACCGCCGAGGTGTCGGCATCGACCTTGGCGCTTGCGGTCTTGGCGCTCTTGTCGCCCGGCGTCGCGGTATCGGTCTTGGTGCCGGCGATCTGCGCTGCGATGGATGCGCTGGCGGCGATGCCGGCGGCGGCAATCGTCAGCGGCGAGGCGGCGGCGCCGGCGACTTGGTTTGCAGCCGCGTTGGAATCGACCGGCACGGCGACCACGAGTGCATTCGGATCGGGTACGGCGGCCTGCGTCGCGTCGACTTGCGCGGCGGCGGCGGTATCGACGGCGGCGAGGCCATCGATGCCGCCGGCCTTGTCCGCATTGGTCTCGTCGGACTTGTCCGCAGATTTGTCGGCCGATTTGGCGTCGGACGCCTCCGGCTTGTCCTTGGACTTGCTATCAGCCTTGGCCGCATCAGCCGTCGAGTCGTTCTTGGCGTCGCTCTTGGCGTCGTTCTTGATGTCGTTTTTGGCGGGCGCGGAATTGTCGGCGTCGTCGCTGGCCTTGCTCTGCGAGGACTGGTCGGTCGCCGAGCGATCGCGCGGGCTCTTGTCCGAGGCGGAGGACGATGAATCGGGTCGGCGCGGGGAGTCCTGCACGGAGGACGCCGCGCTATCGCTGATCGCCTGGGTGTTGCTGTCCACCAGCGAGCCAAAGGAGTCGTTGGACGTGTCTTTCGGCGCTTGCGACCGGGCAAGCTTTTGCTGCGCGCTTGGGACTTGCACGCTTGCCACGACATCTGACGTACGACCGACCACAGGCAACCCCTTGGAAACATCTTCGCCATGAGAGGTAGCAAGGAGCGGGCCACCTCTGCGAAAAGCATTTTACGCAGTTAAATCAATGGCTTGATAACTTGACCTCGCCGCTGCGGGGCCTCCGAAGCCCCGCCATTTCTGCCTCCCCGGCAAGAATTGCCGTAAACCTTGGGGGGTCCGTGATTGCTTCACCGGAAGGCCGCCTATATTAAAGAGACAGCTCTCAACCGCTTTCGACCGGGCAGGCCGCGCCCTTCGGGAACTCTCGGTTCCCGGGGATTGCCTTTGTCCCGCCGGAAGCACCCAGCGGATCGCCCAACACCGCCGTCCACAACGCTTTAAGGCCCATGCTCAACAGTCTGGATCTCGAAGGCCGTCCTGAGGATACCAGGGTCGTCGTTGCCATGTCAGGCGGCGTCGATTCATCAACGACGGCTGCGCTTTTGAAGGCGGAAGGCTACGACGTTGTCGGCATCACGCTGCAGCTCTACGACCATGGCGCGGCGACCCATCGCAAGGGCGCCTGCTGCGCCGGCCAGGACATTCATGACGCCCGCGACGTCGCGGCCAAGCTCGGCATTCCCCATTACGTGCTCGACTACGAGGACCGCTTTCGCGAATCCGTCATCGACAATTTCGCCGACAGCTACGCGCTCGGCGAGACGCCGGTGCCGTGCATCGAGTGCAACCGCTCGGTCAAGTTCCGCGACCTCTTGAAGACCGCGCGCGAACTCGGCGCCACCGCGCTCGCCACCGGTCATTACGTCGCCTCGCGCCGCCGCGCCGACGGCTCGCGCGCGCTGGTGTGTGCCGCCGACGCCGATCGCGACCAGAGCTACTTCCTGTTCGCGACCACGCAGGAGCAGCTCGATTATCTGCGCTTTCCGCTCGGCGACATGACCAAGCCCGAGACGCGCGAGCTGGCGCGGCGCTTCGGTCTTGCCGTCGCCGACAAGCACGACAGCCAGGACATCTGCTTCGTGCCGACCGGGCGCTACACCGACATCATCACCCGCCTGCGGCCGAACGCGATGGACCCCGGCGACATCGTCGATCTCGACGGCCGCGTGCTCGGCCGGCACAACGGCATCGCCAATTTCACCATCGGCCAGCGCCGCGGCCTCGGCATCGCAGCCGCCGCGCCGCTGTTCGTGGTGCGGCTGGAGGCCGCCAACCGCCGCGTCGTCGTCGGCCCGCGCGAGGCGCTGAAGATGCACCGCATCGTGTTGCGCGACGTCAACTGGATCGGCGATGGCGACATCGACCGCGCCATCGGCAATGGCCTCGAAATGTTCGTGCGCGTGCGCTCGACCCGCGCGCCCCAGCCGGCGTGGCTGCGCGGCGCGAACGGCCATTACGAGGTCGAGCTCGTCGCCGGCGAAGAGGGCGTTTCGCCGGGACAGGCCTGCGTGTTCTACGACGCACCTGGCGGCCAGGCCCGCGTGCTCGGCGGCGGCTTCATTCAAAGCGCCGCCGCGAAGGCCGCAAGCAGCACGACGAGGCCGCTCGCAGAAGCGGTCCGCGGCTAAGCGCATGATCCGGAAAAGTGTGCAGCGGTTTTCCGAACAGATCATGCGCAAAATAAGAATCTAGGCAGGGCAGGGGGCATGGCAGCAGACATCTCGCGGGCCGGGGTCGAGAAGGCCTATGGCCGCTGGGCGCCGGTCTATGATCTCGTGTTCGGCAAGGTGTTCGACGCCGGCCGGCAGTCGACCATCGCCGAGGCCGATCGCATCGGCGGCCGCATCCTCGACGTCGGCGTCGGCACCGGGCTGTCGCTCTCCGACTATGCGCGCACCACGAAGATTTGCGGGGTCGACATCTCCGAGCCGATGCTGCGCAAGGCGCAATCGCGCGTGCGCGCGATGCGCTTGAGCAATGTCGAAGTACTCTCGGTGATGGACGCGAAGAACCTCGCCTTCCCCGAAAACTTCTTCGACGCGGTGGTCGCACAATACGTCATCACCGCGGTGCCCGATCCCGAAGGCACGCTCGACGAGTTCATGCGCGTCTTGAAGCCCGGCGGCGAGCTGATCCTGGTCAACCACATCGGGGCCGAAAAAGGTTTGCGCAAACTCTCCGAGCTCGCGTTTGCGCCGCTCGCCCGCCGCCTCGGCTGGCGCCCGGAATTTCCATGGCAGCGCCTGGTCGACTGGGCCGCAAAACACGGCGGCGTTACGCTGGCCGAGCGCCGCCCGATGCCGCCGATGGGCCACTTTTCGCTGATCCGCTACCTCAAATCGTGATCGGGGGTGCGGAACACGCGGGCTGACCCGCGCGTTTCCCTCCCATGCGCACGACATCAAACATCATTCTGGCCAGCCTCCTGATCGCCGCCTCCGGCAGCGCGATCGCGCAGGCTCCGCCCGCCCCGGCAACGCCGCCGCAAGCGACCGCGCCGCCATCCCCGCAGCATGCGACCAATTGCACGCCGCAGGACCGCCCGAACCGCTCGGCCGACGGCACCACCACCGGCCAGTCCCGGGAACCGCTCGGCGACAAATTGGCAAAATCGGACGGCGTGCTCTGCCCGCCCTCCGGCGTCGATCCCGAGATGCACGCCCCGGCGCCCAGCACGAACGGCGCCATGCCCGTCATCCCGCCCCCCGGCAGCCCCGGCGGCGACCCGACGGTGCGGCCGAAATAGCTCGTCGCGCCGAAGCCTTGGCGTAGGCGGAGCCTGTTCCGCATCCCAATCTCGTCGTCATGCCCGGGCTCGTCCCGGGCATCCACGTTCTTGTGGCCGGCCGGGATGGCCGGGACCAGCCCGGCCATGACGGATTCAGCGCCAAAAGGCCCAAATCCCCCGCCGACATGTCCCGCCGAAGCTTTAGCGAAGGCGGAAGCCTTGGCGAAGGTGGAAGCTTTGCCAAACTCGGATTGACAGCCCGCCGCCCCCTTCCTTATATGCCGCGCGTTCGCGAGGTCGGCTTGTTTCGGCCCTCGCGACCCTGTGGCGGGGTAGCTCAGCTGGTTAGAGCACGGGAATCATAATCCTGGGGTCGGGGGTTCGAGTCCCTCTCCCGCTACCAAAAAATCAGGCACTTCCTGCTAACCTGCGATCCTCGGACTCTCTTGGTACCACATTAGTCCCACCAATTCGCAAGCTGGCGAGCATGAAGCTACGCGCTGCGGAGGGGAAGACGGCGGGGTACATTTAGCGGTTTAGCGCCCGGAGTCGAAGCGTGGCCGCTTCTCAGCGGGCAGAACCCTACGGCTGAGCCGTGCTGCAGCCGACGCGATTGTGCCAGAGCCGCGGAACACGGGGACAAACCTCAGCTCTGCCGATTGCGAATCCCTGCTGCGTGCTAACCGCTCGGAACGAGAAGACGGGCCAAAGGATTCGTCCGGGCAGGAGCAAGCTCGATGCTGATGACGAAGGAAAGACGGCCGGCGATCCGAACGCTGCGCGGCTGGGCGCTCAGCGTGCTGCAGGAGGCGGGCGCCATCCACGAATGCGAGGAGCACGGCTGGGCGAAGGACCGGGCCGACCCGCATGCACGCGAGCACGCATTGGATATAGCCAGGCAGGAGCCACCCGAGGGCTTATCTCCGGATCAGGCCGTCGGGCAAGTGCGCGAGGTTTTGCATTCGATCGGCGATACGTGCCCGGAGTGCCCGCCACGTCCCGATTAAGTCCCCTGCGCTGTCGCGCCGCTCGAATGGCGTGCGAGCCTCAAACGCCTTTGGCAAACTTGGACGACGTAAGGGATATCAGCGGACTATTGCCAAAAGGCCCTTCAAGCGAGCAAGTCTAGTGCGTTCTCGATCGCTGCGCCGGCTGCGGTGTTGTCGAAGATGCACCAGGTCTCACTAGATGACGACGCAGCACCGAGCCGCAGCTTCAGCGATCGCAGGAACGCCCCGTCGTACGCGGAGTAGTAAATGCGCGGCGCTCCATGCAATCGAAAATAGCGCAGACTAGGCCACCCGCCCGGCAGGTCGGCATCGGGCCCCCGCGCCGGATCCGCGGCGACACGGGCAATCCGACGTTCCCCGAGCCAGGCGCCGACCTCGGGCGTAAACCAGCTGACGTGACGCGGCTCGCACGCGAGAGCGGCTGAGGTCTTTTCCTGCAGCGCGCGGAACAGGAACTCCGCATCGGACTCAACGAACATTTTGCGAGGCGCAAACTGAACGAGCAAAACCCCGAGCTTCGCACCAAGTCCGGCGCTCTCTTCGATGAACCGATCGAGTTCACCCTGCGCAAGCTGTGACGAGTGAGTAACAGACTTCGGCACCTTTACCGAAAAGCGGAAATCATCTGGCGTCGCGTTCGCCCATTTCTCATAGGTCGAACGCCGGTGCGGCTTATGAAATGATGAGTTGATCTCGGTGGCGTTCAACACCCGCGCGTAGCGTTCAAGCTGGCTACCTACCCCGCCAACTCTTTCCTTGCAGACTCGCGGAACATTCCATCCCGCTGTGCCGAGCCGCAGCTCAGCCTTGACATGCGCGGCCTCTTCCATGTCAGTCCGAAACTGCCATCGGGTATCACCGGATGTTTCACAATCTCACGCCGACTTCCGCCGCGTCCCTGCTGTCGGCTTCTTCGCCGCCGCTTCCTTAGCCAGCTTCTTACCGGCGATCGGCATCAGCATCTCCTTCTGAGCCGCGGCAGCCTTCTTCGTCTTCTTGGCAGGCTTTTTCGGAGCCTCGGTCTTTGCTGCCGCCCCGCCGACGCTCTTGCGTAGCGCGTCCATCAGATCGACGACGTTCTCGCCTTTCGGCCGATCCTTCGGCACGATCGGCTTGCCGGTGCGCTTCTGGTTGATGAGCTCGATCAGCGCGCTTTCATAATGGTCCTCGAACTTCTCCGGCTCGAATGATCCCGCCTTCTGGTTCACGATGTGCCTGGCCAGATCGAGCATGTCCTTCGTCACTTTGACGTCCTGGATCTCGTCGAAGTATTCCTGCTCGCTACGAACCTCGTAGGGATACCGCAGCAAGGTGCCGACCAGACCCTTGTCCATCGGCTCGAGCGCAATGATGTGCTCTCGGTTGGTGAGCACCACGCGCCCGATCGCAACCTTGTTCATCTCGCGGATGGTCTCGCGGATGACCGCGAAGGCGTCGTGGCCGACTTTTCCGTCCGGACGGATGTAGTAGGGGCGAATTAGGTAGCGCGGATCGATCTCGGCCTTGTCTACGAACTCATCGATCTCGATGGTCCGCGTGGATTCCAGCGCGATCTCCTCAAGCTCCTCCTTGGTCACCTCGATGAACTGGTCCTTCTCGAGCTGGTAGCCCTTAACGATGTCCTCGTTGGGCACCTCGTCGCCGGTGTCGGCGTCGACTTTCAGGTACTTGATCCGATGACCGGTCTGACGGTTGAGCTGGTTGAAGGAGATCTTCTCGCTCTCCGACGTAGCTGGGTAGAGCGCCACGGGACAGGTGACCAACGAGAGACGCAAAAAGCCTTTCCAGTTCGCGCGGGGGGCCATGGTACGCAAAACTCCATAAGGGGACTTGGACTCAAGACGAACGGCGCGACACAGTTCCGACACCGCCCGCAGGTGTCCACCGCAAATTGATGCCAGATCCCGGTCAAGCGCCCGGAATAGATGGCGGGCAGTCTTAACCCAACGAACAAAATAAGAACGTGTATCGGTGACGCAATCCCTGGCACTCCGCGGTGATTAGACCTCTGTGGAAAACGGCCAATCCCTTGCTCTAGGGAAGCGGCAACCCAGCCCGTCGGGCAACACACCCTTCTCCCGTCAATCCCTCTCCGCAAAAATATTCCACTTTACCGAAATTCGGAAACGGCGTATGTGTCGCTCATCCCGGCTCATCCTTGAGGGGCGATCTCGTTGTCGTCTTGATTGCGAGCCGGGCTTGCGATGGACGCGGCAGCGTCGGTACGAGATGGTGCGGGCAGGGCGGGTAGACCCTGTGAGCCCGCAACCGCGTGCGGACGAGCGGCGCTGCTAGGCTTCGTCTCGCCTGTAAGTTTTCGGCTTCGTCGACAGGGCTGGAAAAACTGCGGCGAAATGGCGGGCCGTGCGTACGGCAAAACCGTGTGGTCCTGGCCGTCGTTGCTACGGTCAAGCTTTCGCGGAGGTGTGTGCGAGCCCAACCGGGCAGACAGCATCATCCAAATTCGCGAGGCGAGGGAGGCCAAAGAGAACTCGGCTCCCGGGAGAGCACGGCATAAGCCGTCCAACCGTCGCGCAGGGAAGGCCGAGTGATTGGCTACACCTGTATGCTGCTGTGCGGTTTTCCTGCGTGTGCTTTTCGCGCAGCGGACCGCGGGTGCCAGCCGGCACCCGGCCTTCCCTGCGCCCTCTTGGATATGAGGGCGGAGTGACGAAGCAAAGCTCGGGCGAAACGCGCCGCGAGAACGAGAAATCATGTCCGCTGTTTGAATGCCTGGTCGCGTCATGTGCCGCGACGTCTCGGTGGCAGGCGCTCAGGATGAATTGCCGAAGCGGTGTTCTGGAAGTCCCTGTGCGATGCCATCGATGGCCAGAACATGACCCGCCTGGGGTTCGCGGCCCAGTTGCTCGCGATCAAGAAACTTTCTCGCCGTCGTCACGAACAGGGTCTTCAGATCGGCTCCGCCGAAGCATACGCAGGTCGGATTGGTCGCCGGCACCCGAATGACGGTATCGATCCGGCCGTCCGGCCGATAACGCACCACCCGGCCGCCGGAGAAGAATGCGGTCCACAGTCCGCCCGCAATGTCGATGCACGCGCCGTCGGGCCTCTCGCCGGAGGCGCTGTAATCCGCGAACAACCGTCTGTTGCTAATCACGCCGTTATCGAGATCGAAGTCGAATTGCCAGGTGCGGTATCGCCTCGTATCCGTGAAATAGAGCGTGCGATTGTCGGGTGAGAACGCAATTCCGTTCGTCACGATGACGTCGCCGAACATGCGCACCGTCCGGCCGTCCGCCTCCACCCGATACAGCGCTCCGTTCGGCCGATGCAGCTGGTTGTCCATGGTGCCGATCCATAGCCGGCCCCGCGCGTCGACGCGCCCGTCGTTCAGGCGATTGTCGGGGCCGCTTTCGACCTCGCAGAGCTGACCTGGAGGATCGTCATCGGACGCGCGGCGATAAAGCCCCAGATCCTGCGCGAGCAGGTGGGAGCCATCTGCCGTCAAGGCCTGACTGCCGAGGAAGTTGCACGCGTACGGAACAACCTGATGCGCGCCGGTCGCCGGATCGAAGGATTGATGCAGCCGCCGGTCGATGTCGACCCACCACAGCTTGCGGGAGCGGTCGCACCACAATGGCGTCTCGCCGAGGATGTCGCCTGCGGCGACCGCGGTCTCGACCCGATATGCGGGAATCATGTCAGGAGTCATCCCGAAATCCGATTGCAGCGACGAGCGCTGTCTCCGAACGACGTCAGGCCGCGGACGATCAATCCTCGTTCCAGGAGGCGAGGGCGTGCCCGACGCACCCGTTGATGTGATCGGTGAGCACGGTTTTGGCGCTTTTGATGTCGCGCTTGAGGGCGCATTCGAGCAGCGCCTTGTGCTGGTTGATCGTCTCTGCGCCGCGGTAGCGCAGCGCATAGCGGAAATATTTGTCGAACACGATCGCGTGGGTCTGCATCAGCTCGCGCGAACCGCAATTCGAGATGAGAGCCTGGTGGAATTCGCCGTCGTAGCGTTTGCGCAGCTCGGGATCGTCCCCCTCCTTGAGGACGGTGCGTTCGGTGGCCGCCAGCTTGTGATGCGCGGACACCACGCGGCCCTCCCACTCGACGTCGCCGGCACGAAACGACTCGGCCATTGCATGCTGCTCCAGCAGGATGCGCAGGCCGGCGAGTTCACGCAGGTTCTGGATGGATATCGGCGCCACCTCGAAGCCGCGCTGGCCCTCCGCGACCACGAATCCCTCCGAGGTCAGCCGATTGAGGATCTCGCGCAGCGTGGAGATGCTGACGCCGTAGTCCTCCTTCATGGCGTCGAGCTTGAGACGTCCGGACGGCGTCAGCACGCCGAAAATGATGTCGGATCGAATCCGCTGATAACCGCTGTCGCCCGCCGACAAAGGGCGCCCCTCGAGTGACGTCATGCTCTCCGATCCCGCAATATGCGCGCAACGCCCGTGGTGGGCGGCCGAACCATCACTGTTACCAGCAATATAGCAGACGCCTACCAACAGACGTAATCAAAAATATCAGATGAATTGCGATTTATCATTTGACCAAAAAATGTAGTTATGTTTTTTGATTGACCTGAGGGTGCAGAAAAGAATGGCTGAAGCCGCCGTCGTGCCCCGATCGAACAGGGAGGTCAAAATGAGCTTGTTGGTACGGGCGCTGTCTGCGACGGCGATCTGCGTGGCGCTGACGGTCGGTGCATCCGCTGAGGACATTCAGGAGCGCACGATCAGGTGGGGACACCTGAACAACACCGATCACCCCGTCAGCGCGGGGGTGCAGAAATTTGCGGAGATCCTGCTGGCGAAGAGCGGGGGCAAGATGAAGATTCGTGAGTTCGCGGCCTCGCAGCTCGGCAACGAGCTGCAGCAGCAATCCGCGCTACGCGGCGGCACGCAGGAAATGCTGTCGGCCTCGACGACGTCGCTCGCAACCGTCGTGCCGGAGTTCGGCCTCATCGACTTTCCATTCATCGTGAAGACCATCGAGCAGGCGGATGCTCTCGGCACCGGAAAATTCGGCACGTCGATGCTCGATACGTTGCCGTCGAAGGGATTGATCGGTCTGGGCTATTGGGGCCTCGGCTTCCGCAACGTCACCAACAGCACGCGGCCGATCACCAAGGTCGAGGATTTCAACGGCCTCAAGCTCCGCGTCATTCCGAACCCGGTCTATCTCGAGACCTTCGGATCCTTCAAGGCCAATCCCGTTCCGATGGCCTTCGGCGAACTCTATTCGGCGCTGGAGACCCGCACAGTCGACGGCGAGGAGAACCCCTTCACGGTCATTCTCTCCAACAAGTTCTACGAAGTGCAAAAATACGTTTCCGCCACCAATCACACCTTCACCCTGAACATCATCCTCGTGAGCAAGGCGTTTTGGGACAAGCTCTCGCCGACCGAGCAGCGCCTGATGCGCGAGGCGTACGAGGAAAGCCGAGGCTATCAAAAGGAGCAGACCCGCCTTCAGACTGAAAAAGCCCTCTCTGAATTGCAGGCGAAGGGCATGCAGTACAACACCGTCGCGCCGGAAGAGCTCGATCGGATGCGCAAGACGGCGCAGCCGGTCGTCGACAAGATTGCCGCCAATCTCAAGCCGGAGGCGGTCAAGCTGTTCAACGACGAGCTCGATCGCATCCGCAAGGACGTGAAATAGTCGACCTCGTCAGCATGCAAGAGGCAGAGCCGGCCAGTGGGCCGGCTCTGAACCCGACTTTGCCCGGACGGCACGCATGGCGCGAATTCTCGACCTCTATTGCACCCTGCTGAAGGGCATCATCGCCGCATTTCTTGCGGTGATGGTGGTGCTGGTTTTCGGCAACGTTGTCCTGCGCTACGGCTTCAACTCCGGTATTGCGATTTCCGAGGAGCTGTCGCGCTGGCTCCTGGTCTGGCTGACTTTCCTCGGTGCGGTCGTGGCAATGCGTGAGCACGCCCATCTCGGCGTCGATAGCCTTGTGCGGATGCTGCCGGCTTACGGCAAACGCATCTGCTTCATCGTCAGCTACGTCCTGATGCTGTTCGCCGACTGGCTTCTGCTCTCGGGAAGTTGGCGGCAGACGATCATCAATATCGACGACCGCGCGCCGGCGACCGGCCTCTCGCTCGGCATCTTCTATGGCGTCGGCGTGATCTTCGGCGTTTCGGCCGGAGTGATCCTTCTCTACGACCTGTTCCGCGTCATTTCCGGACAGGCCAGCGAAGCCGACATGGTAGCCGTCAGGGAATCGGAGGAGCACTGATGCTGTCTCCTCGTATCGTGCCGCCCGGCGCTCACATCCTGAAAATCACCGGGATCATGCCATGACGATTGCCGTCTTCACCCTCTCGCTGCTCGGCGCCATGGCGCTGGGCATGCCGATCGCCTTTGCGCTGATCGTCTGCGGCGTGGCCCTGATGAGCACGATCGACATGTTCGACGCGCAGATCGTGGCGCAGAACGTCATCAACGGCGCGGACAGCTTTCCGCTCATGGCCATTCCCTTCTTCATGCTCGCCGGCGAGGTCATGAACAAGGGTGGTTTGGCCAAGCGAATCGTCAACGTTGCGCTCGTCGCGGTCGGCCATTTTCGCGGCGGCCTTGGTTACGTCACGATCCTCGCGTCCTGCATCCTTGCGTCGCTCTCGGGCTCCGCGGCAGCCGATGCCGCGGCACTGGCTGCCCTGCTGGTGCCGATGATGGTGGCGGCGGGCCACAAGAAATCCTATGCGGCGGGTCTGGTCGCGGCCGGCGGCATCATCGCGCCCGTGATTCCGCCCAGCATCGGATTCGTCATTTTCGGTGTCGCCGCGGGCGTGTCGATCTCGAAACTGTTTCTGGCCGGGATCGTCCCCGGGCTGTTGCTCGGGGCGGGGCTCTGCCTGGCCTGGTGGTGGGTGGTCCGCCAGGAGAACCTGACGCCCCCGCCAAGAGCATCGCTCTCGGAAATGGTGAAAGCGGTGGTCGACGGCTTCTGGGCGTTGATGCTGCCGGTCATCATCGTGGTCGGCCTGCGTTTCGGCATCTTCACGCCGACGGAAGCCGCAGTGGTCGTCGCCGTCTATTCGCTGTTCGTTGCGACCTGCATCTATCGGGAATTGAAGCTGTCGCAGCTTTACGAGGTGTTCGTCTCCTCGGCCTTGACGACGAGCATCGTCATGTTTCTCGTGGCAGCCGCGCTGGTGTCGTCCTGGCTCATCACCGTGTCCGAGATTTCGGCACAGATCGTCACCCTGCTCAAGCCTTTCATGGGCAACAACACGCTCCTGATGCTGGCGATCATGGTCGTGGTGGTGATCGTGGGGACGGCTCTCGACATGACGCCGACCATCCTCATCCTCACGCCGATCCTGATGCCGATCGTCAAGGCGGCGGGCATCGATCCCGTCTACTTTGGTGTCCTCTTCATCATCAATAATGCGATCGGCCTCATCACGCCACCGGTCGGTATCGTGCTGAACGTGGTTTGCGGCGTCTCCAGGATCAGCATGGAGGACATCATCAAGGGCGTCTGGCCCTTCTTGATTGCGCAACTGATCGTCCTGTTCGCGATGGTGCTATTCCCGGGGCTGGTGACGATCCCGGCCAAGTGGTTCAGCGGCTAGACGCGTCGGCAACAAAAGAAGGACAAGCCAAAATGGCCGCAAGGATCATGATCCTCAACGGACCCAATCTCAATTTCCTCGGCATCCGCGAGCCCCACATCTACGGCTCGACGACGCTCGGGGAGATCGAGGCGAGCTGCAAGGCGCTGGCCGACCAGCTCGGGGTTTCGATGTCGTTCCATCAATCGAACATGGAGGGCGAACTCGTCAGCCTGATCCAGTCCGCCCATGGCAACGCGGACGCCATCATCATGAACCCCGCGGCCTATTCATTCACCTCGATCGCGCTGATCGATGCGCTGAAGATTTTCGAGGGTGTAAAGATCGAGGTGCATATCTCGAACATCCACGCGCGGGACGAGCTGCACCGCCACTCGATCACGTCGAGCGCCTCCACGGCAGTCATTTGCGGCCTGGGTCCCTATGGTTATCTCGCCGCGATGCTCGCGGCGGTCCAACGGCTAGGGCAATTGCCTGCGACCATCGCGCCAGCTCTGCACGGGCTTGCGGCCGGCGGCAAGGCGTAGGCATGGAGGGCGGGATGCGCGGCACGGGATTTCTCGCCATCTGGAGCGACGTCGAGGCTCTCGACCTGACCGACTACCGGCACTGGCTGACGCGTGAGCACACGACCGAGCGCGTGACGACGAAGGGCTTCCTGGCATCGCGTGTCTTCCGCGCGGCAAGGGACGACATCAACCGCTTCTTCATTCTGTACGAGCTGGGGACGCCGGAGGTCCTCGACGGCGAGGCTTATCTGGCGCGCCTCAACGCACCGACGCCGTGGTCCCGGCGCATCATGCCGAAGCTTGGCAATTTCATGCGGGGCGGCGGCGTCATGATTGCGCGGGGAGGGCGGGGCGAGGGCGCATCGATCGTGCCGCTGCGGATCGAGACGTTGCCGAAGGATCCCCAGGGTCTGGCTCAGGCGCTCGTTGCGTGCGACGGGGTTGCCGCGGTGCAGATCGGCGCGACCGACGAGGCGCGGACATCGGTGCGGACGACCGAGAAGGGCATGCGGAAGAACGAGGGCTTTTTTGCCGGGCTTTTGCTGATCGAGGCGCTCGACGTCGCGTCGTTGCAGGGCGCCTTGCGGAAAGCCGCGGAAATTGCCCCCGACGTCATGGCCGGGGCGAGCGAGCCGGAAGTTTATCAAAGCATGTTTGCGCTCGAGGCCCGTATCGCAGATTTCGGCTGATGACAACGTTCTCGCTCGCCGCGGTGACTTGCTCGAGCTTGCGCCGCCTGCTGCCCGACGTCAGATTCGTCTGGATTGCTGGCTGACGTGGCATCCCGATACCTGAGGAACGCTCCGCGTCAGGAGTGCACCGCTCCATCCCGAGGCCTGTAAAGGCGGCGAGAGCGGGCTTCGTTCGAGCTCGCGTGTTCGCCGCTCCGGGCTAGGAACTCTTGCGCACCATCGAGGCTTGACTCAGCGGGCCAGCGTCGCCGCCGATTTGCTGGCCTGCACGGCCCCGCCTCCAAGCCCCCATACCCCCCAGGGTGGGGCCGTGTCTCTTCGCAGGAGATGCAATGCCGGAGCCGACCGATCACGACATCAGAGAACGCGCGCACCGCTTGTGGGAACAGGCGGGCAAGCCGGAAGGCCGCGAGGACGAGTTCTGGCACGCGGCCGAGCAGGAGTTGCGCAACGAGGACAAGTCGAACCCGATGCGGACGCCGGATACGCTGTGACCAACAAGGGCTGCCCATTCTGCCACGGTCTGGGATGGGTCTGCGTAAACCATCCGCTCCGCGCCTGGAGCGAGGAATTGGGCGGCTGCCGCTGTGGTGAGGGCATGCCCTGCACCTGCAACACGACGGAAGATCCCGAAACAAGAGTGGTGATCGTCGAAGCTGACACGACCTGGCATTGAAGGCGGAACAGAAGCCTTCCAGCAGGAATTGAGGTTGTGAGCAGCACGGGCTGCGACGCAGGCCGGTGGCTACGGCGGGGTTTGCGGTGGATGAGCAGCAAAAGATAGAGCACCAGATCGAACTCGCAACGCGAGCGGCTGCGCTCGTTAAAGACGAAACCACCGTCCAGCGATTCAGGAGTTTCGCCGAGGAGCTGAAGCAAAAGCTCCTTCGCATGATGCGGCGCGGCAAGGTACGAGCGCGCGCGTACGAGCTCTGGGAGCAGGCCGGTCGCCCGGCCGATCGCGATGTGGAGTTCTGGGTCGAAGCGGAACGGCAGATCGAAGAAGAGCGCGATCAGCGGAAGCTTTCGGACTCCTCAGACAAACGATAGTAGCTGGCGCTGCCGGTAGCCACATCGGCAGCGAACAAGCTCGGCCGCGCGTTCCTGGACAGAGAAAAAGCCGCCGAGCTCTTCACCCTGGCGGCTTCAAAAGTTCGTAGCTGTTGGTCGCCTCTCCAGCCTCATGCGTACCGCCGTTACCTTGTTTGCGGCCATGCAGGATCAATCTACGCGACGGCGCTCGATTCTGCTGTGACCTGAAGCACACATTGGAAGGACGATGTGTCGGGAAGCCTGGGAGGGCACCGACTTTGATGGGACGGCCCCGTCATTGGCCTATGCGCCGGCCGCGACACCGAGGCGGCCTATGCCTGGAAGCTTCAGCGCGGGGCGGCGGATGTCGAGGCCGAGCACCGCGCCGAGGAAATTGATCTCGACCCCTTCGACCCAGCCGATGGTCATGCCGAGATAGCCCGACAGCGAGGCGTAGAGCCCGGTGCCGGACGCCGTGATGCCGGCCCAGCGTCCGCTGTAGGGAAAGTCCTTGCCGATAGCGGTCGGCGGCAGCACGGCACGCAGCTCGGGAACAGCATCCAGCGCCGCCTGCACGAAGGTGTTGGAATTCGGTCCCGGCCAGGCGCTGTAGTCGCCATAGGCGCGGAACTTGTAATTCTCGATGACGGCACGGATCTTCGGAATCAGCGCTTCGGCCCGCGCGCCATCGACGGCGACCACCGTTTCCGGGAGGGCTCCGAACCAGCGGCCGTCGGGCGGAAAGCCGTTGCTGCGAACAGGGTCGCCCCAGGCCGTGTAGTCGTATCGGCTATAGGTTGTGGCGCCCTTCTCCTTGACGACGATCCAGGTGTGGACGGCAAAAATACTGCGCCAGCGCACGGTGCGCGCGGCGAACACTCGGATCAGCGCATCCGGATTGGCCGATGCGGGCGGCAGCAGGCCGGCGCTGGAGCGATCCGCCGTCTGCCAATTGCCGCGGCCGTCGCCGCGCAAATAATAGCGGCCGGCCGACACGCCGATCGGCAGGAAGATCAGCAGCAGGAACAGAATCAAGGATTTCCTCAAGGGCAAACGGCGATCAGGCGGGACGATGCCACCAATATAGTTCGCAAGGCACGCCGCGCCAGCGCTCTCCTGCTCTTGCATTCGGGTGGTGCGGCCATATGTTGCGTCCATGAGGAAGTTGTCGCTCGTCGAGGACCAGGCCATCCAAGCGCGAATCGCGTACATCGCGGGCGCCGAGATTTTCGATCGCCTCTTCGCCGGCATCCGGTTCGACGAAATCGACGGCAATCTGCTGTTTGCCATTGCCAGCGACGAAGACTGCGCGGCCGAGATCGAGGACGAGTTCTCGCACCAGCTCGCTGTGGTCGCCACGCACATCCTCGCGCAGAGCGTGGACGTGGTCGTCGTGCTGCCGAAGGTTCTGCAATAGCCGCCTGCCCGTTAGCCTTTTGCCCGTTCAGGCCGCTTGCCTTTGCCCCCTGTCTCTGCTTTTCAACGCAATTGCAAAATTGTAATGACGTCAGTGGGCGCTCAAGCCCGAGGCGCGTTATCGACGGAGCTCGACGGGAGGGCTCGTCGTCGCTCGCCTCTATTTGCGAAACAAAGTTGGATACACATTGGCGCCCACCAGCAAAGCCCGGGCCACGACCGGCGCGATAAAGACAAAAAGCAAGAGCTCGACAAGCGTAGGCTCGATAAGCAAGAGCGCGAAGAGCACGAGTTCGAAAAGCAAGAGGTCGAAAAGTACCAGCTCGACAAGCAAGCGCCCGGACAAGAGCGCCTCGCGTTCCGCGGTCGCCTCCTCATCGCCGCTCGGCATGCTGGCGCTGCATCTGCTCGAGCAGTGGGAGAAGTCCGGCCGCGACGGCCTCGTCTTCCTCTGCGACGACGAGAGTAGGGCGGAGCGGCTGGGCGGCGTGATCCACGCCCTCGATCCCTCGGTCGACGTGCTGGTGTTTCCGCGCCTGAACACGCTGCCCTTCGACGGCCTCGAGCCCTCCCGCGAGATCGCGGGCCGGCGCAGCTCGGTGCTGCGGCGTCTCGCCAAGACAAAGAAGCCCGTCTTCCTGGTGTCCACCGCGGAAGCCATCATGGAACGGCTGCCGCTGCCGGCGAGCTGGTCGCGATCGAGCCTCACGCTGAAGGTGGGCGCGCCCTATTCCGAGACCGAGCTGGAGACGCGGCTGGAAGCTCTCGGCTACGATCTCGACGAAGAGGCGGAGTATCCGGGCGGTGTCCTGTTCCATGGCAAGACGTTCGAAGTGTTTCCCGCCGGCGCACTCGCTCCCTTCCGGATCGAGCATTCCGGCGACACGATCCGCAAGATCGTCGCGGTTGATCCTATCGAGCACGAGGTCGTCTACGAGACCCCGGAATTGATCATAGATCCCATGTCCGAGCGGATCGCTCTGGGAGCTACGCGCGGACAGCGGGCGACACTGCCTGATTATTGCAGCCGCGCGCGATGGATCGCGGATGCCGGGGTATCGGCTCACGCCGAGAGCTGGCTGGGCACGATCGAGGACGCTGCCGGCCGCAGGGATGCGGAACGCGAATATCTGGGGCAGGCGGACTGGAAGCAGCTGAAGAAGCGCATCAGCGTGCTGCCGCGCAAGACGGCCTTCATCTCGACGCCGGAGTTCTCGAAGCTGGCCTCGCCTCGCAAGGCGCTTCGCGCCTTCGTCGCCGACATGCAGCGCGGCGGATCGCGGCTGCTGTTCGTCGCGGCCGTCGAGGACGACCTTCGCGCGATGGAGCGCATGAGCGGCATCAAGGCGGAGCGCCTGGCCGATTGGAGCGAGGTGACGAAGGCACGGAGCCGCGAAGGCGCGCTGCTGGCCGATTTCGACGCGGGGTTCATTGGCGCCGGCCGCAAGCCGCTCGTCGTCGTGACCGCGTCCGACGTGCTCGGCAGCCGAGCCCATCATCCGCAGCCGATGGCGCGCGCCTGGAATCCGGCTTTCGATCATCCCGACGTGCCGGAAAAGGGCGCCGCTATCGTCCATCTGCAACGCGGGCTCGCCGTGCTCGATGGCTTGCAGACCCTGGATATGGGCAAGGGATCGCGACGCGAGATGATCAGGCTCAAATTCGCGGGCGACAATGCCGTGCTCGTACCGCCCTCCGATCTTGCCGTGATCTGGCCTTATGCCGGCGAGCCCGGCAAGCTGACGCTGGACAAGGCGGACGGTAGCAGCTGGTGGGCGCGGCGCACCGAGGCGGAAGCGGAAATCCAGGTCGCCGCCAAGGCGCTCGCCAAACACATCAGCCAGCGCCTCCGCCGTCGTGCACCGAAACTGGTGCCGCCGGGGCCGGCTTACGAAAAATTCGTCGCGCGGTTCCCCTATTTCACGACAGTGGACCAGGCCCAGGCGATTCAAGACGTCCTCGACGATCTTGCGGCGGGCCATCCCATGGACAGGGTGATCTGCGGTGACGTCGGCTTCGGCAAGACCGAGGTCGCGCTGCGGGCGGCGGCCGCAGTGGCGCTGTCCGGCAAGCAGGTGGCGATCGCGGCGCCGACGACCGTGCTGGCGCGGCAGCATGTCGAAACCTTCCGCAAGCGATTCGGCCCTCTCGGCATCGAGGTGGGAAGCCTGTCGCGGGCCAGTTCAGGCCCGGAGACGCGAGAGACCAAGGAGGGGTTGCGGCGCGGCACGCTGAAAGTCGTGGTCGGCACGCAGGCGCTTGCGGCAAAGGACGTGAAGTTCGCCGAACTCGGCCTCGTCATCATCGACGAAGAGCAGCATTTCGGGGCGGCCGAGAAGGCGAAGCTTTCAGGCCTCGCCAAGGGGGCCCATTCGCTGTGGATGAGCGCCACGCCGATCCCGCGCACGCTCGCGGCGGGTCTTGCCGGCTTCAGGGACCTCAGCGTGATCGCCTCGCCGCCGGTTCATCGCCTTCCCATCGTGACCAGGATCGCGCCGCTGTCCGATGCTGCCATTGCCGCAGCGCTGCTCCGTGAGCGCAGGCGGCACGGTCAGAGCTTCCTGATCTGCCCACGCATCCAGGATCTGGAGCCGATGCTGGCGCGGGTGCAATCGGTGGCGCCGGAGCTGCGCATCGTCTGTCTTCACGGCAGACTGCCCGTGGACGAGATCGACGATCGCATGATGAGTTTCGTCGATGGCGAGGCGGATGTGCTGCTGGCGACCAATATCGTGGAAAGCGGTCTCGATATTCCGCGCGCGAACACCATCGTGGTGTGCTGGCCCGAAAAGTTCGGGCTTGCGCAGCTGCATCAGCTCAGGGGACGGGTGGGACGCGGCGGCACGCGCGCTTTTGCTCATCTGCTGACGGAATCGACCTCGGAGCAGTCCGAGAAGCGCCTGGCGGTACTGGAGGAGTTCAGCAAGCCCGGGGCCGGCTTTGCGATCAGCGAGCGCGACCTCGACCTCAGGGGCGCCGGCGATCTGTTCTCGGAACAGCAGTCCGGGCATGTCCAGGTGTTCGGACCGGTGCTCTACAGTCATCTGCTGAAGCGCGCGTCCGAGCGAGGCAGCGATACCGGGGCCGATCTGTGGGTGCCCGATCTCAATATGCCGCTCGCCGACATGCTGCCTGAAGGCTACGTGCAATCCGAGGCGGTCCGGCTCGAGATCTATGGGCGCGCTGCCAGGTGCCGGAGCGACGACGATCTGGAAGATCTGGAAGAGGAGATCTCGCGTCGTTTCGGCAGGCTGCCGCCGGAGGCCCGCGACTTCTTCGCCTCCGCCAGGCTGCGGATCGATTGCAAGCGGCGCGGTATCGTCAGGCTCGATGTCGGGCCCGAGGCCGTCGCCGCGACGTTCCTGCCGGGGCGACTACGGAAATCGAGGGCGAAGTCGCAGACGGGGGCGCTGCAGCGCGACGGCGACCGCGTTGTTCACGCCGGCCGCCGCGACCAGGATCCGTTCAGCCGGGTCGAGGAGTTTCTCGACCTGCTGGACGGCTAGGGATCATTCGGTCTGCTCGACTGCCGCCGGCATTTTCGCCACCGACATCAGAGAGCGAGCCACCTGGTTGAGAAGCTGATCGGCGTTCTCCTCCTCGGCGAGCGATTTCGACAGCAGGGCGACAATGGCACTGTGGCGAAGCTGCTGGGCGAGGTTGCGCGCCGTGGTGTAGCCCGCGATCTCGTAATGCTCGACGCGCTGCGCTGCGCCGATCAGGGCGAGGTCGGCCGCCGCGTCCTCCTTGTCCTCGCCCTCGGCCATGATCTCCTGGCCTTCCTCGACGAGGCCCATCATGCCCTTGCAGGGCTTGGCGCGGGCGGATTTGCCGAGCATTTCGAAGCATTCGTTGATGCGCTCGACCTGCGCTTCGGTCTCGGCGAGGTGCTGCTCGAACAGCTCGCGCAACTGATCGAAGCGGGCGGCCTCCGCCATCTTGGGAAGCGCCTTGGTCAATTGCTTCTCGGCATGCAGGATATCGCGCAGCTCGTTGATGAGCAGATCGCCGAGACCCGCTTCGTCCGCGGGCGGCGAGCTCTCGGTGACGATGGCCGAGGCCGGACCCGGTTCGCCCGCCTGGATCGCCGGCGACTCCGTGAACACCCAGTCGCCGCCCTCGTTCCACGGGCCGCGCGTGTCGATCTCGCCATGGTCGCCGGCGCCGGTGGAATCGTTGAAGAACTGGTCCACGAGGCCGGGCGTCGGCGCGATGCGGCCGATGCTGAACGCTGGCTTGCCCATGCTCTCGAGCGCGAGCGCGAACGCCTTCATGTGCGTGATCTCGCGGGTCATCAGGAACTGCAGCGCGTCCTTGCTGCCGGCGTCGTCGCAGAAATTGATCAGCCGCTCGTAGACGATCTTGGCCCGCGCCTCCGCGGCGATGTTGCTGCGCAGATCGACGTCAAGCTCGCCGGTGATCTTCAGATAGTCGGCGGTCCAGGCATTGCCCTGGGAGTTGAAGAGATTGACGCCGCCGCCGCCGGCGATGGCGATGAGGGGATCGGCTTCGGCCGCCTGGCGGTCGAACTTCGACGGCTTGAGATGCATCCGCGCCAGCGTGCCGACCACTTCCAGATGGCTGAGCTCTTCGGTGCCGATGTCCATCAGCAGGTCCTTGCGATCGGGATCCTCGCAGTTCAACCCCTGGATCGAGTACTGCATCGCGGCGGCGAGCTCGCCATTGGCGCCGCCGAACTGCTCCAGCAGCATGTTGCCGAAGCGGGGATCCGGCTCGTCGACGCGAACGGTGAACATCAGCTTCTTGACGTGGTGATACATGGTGGGGACTCTCGTATTGGGAGGACAGGAAAGAGGATGTCTTCCGAACGGGCGGCTTTAGCGTTCGTTCCTCGCGAAACGACCTGCGCCGATGATATCGGGCGCAGGTCGTTCGAAGTCGATCGGCAGGATCGTGGGCGTATTCGCTTAGCGCTGGTCCGGACGCTTGGCGGGCGGCCCATTCTTGTTGCCTGGCGCGCCCTGAATATTCGACGGGTCCTGCGACTGCACGGCGGTGTTGCCAGTGGAGCTCGTCGAACTCGATCCAACGGTCTCACCAGGCTTTGCGGCCGGCCCGTTCTTGTTGCCGGGCTGCCCGGCAATGCCGGCACCCGAATTCTGCGCGCTCGGCGCGGACGAAACGTCAGGCTTGCTGGCCTGCGCCCAGGCTGCTCCAGGCAGCGCGAGAGCGGCGAGGATAACGGCACCTGTGAACTTCATCTCGGTGTTCTCCGACTGATGCCCCATCTACTCGAACGCCGATAACCTGCGTGCGTTCCCTGTCGTCATCAACTCGAAAGCGTCGGCTCACCGTGTCACGACCAACTACCCCGGCAGCGGCGCCTCCACGACGTCCAGCAGCGCGCCGACGCCCTGGCGCAGGCGGCGCGTGGCGATGGCTTCGGTGGCGAGACCGAACACCACGAGGGATCGCCCCGTCATCGCATAAACGTGCCCGAACTCGAATGCGGGCATTTGCCCCTCCGGTTGATTGGTGTCGATCAACCCGATCCAGCTGCGTCCCTCGGCGACTGCGGGCAAGGTGAAATTCACGACGTCGTAATGGGCGTTGTAGATCAGCAGCATGGTTGCGTCCGAGCCGCGGCGCTTGATCCCGGTCTCCTGGGCGCGGCCGTCGAGCAGCAGGCCGAAACATTTGGCGTTACCGTCCTGCCACTGGTCCGTCGTCATTTCCTCCCCGGACGGCGCGAGCCACGTCACGTCCTTCACGTCCAGCTCTTCATTGTGGGAGCCGACCAGGAAGCGGCTGCGGTAAAGAATCGGAAATGCCTTGCGCGTGGCGATCAGCTTGCGCGTGAATTCGCGCAGGCTGCGGCCATTTGCGGTGATGCGGAGCCAGTCGAGCCATGTGGTCTCGTTGTCCTGGGCGTACGCGTTGTTGTTGCCGTGTTGGGTGTGTCCGAATTCGTCGCCGGCAAGCAGCATAGGCGTGCCGTGCGACAACAACATGGTCGCCAGCAGATTGCGCTTCTGGCGCTCGCGCAGCGCCGTGATGTCCGGATCGTCCGTCGGTCCCTCGGCGCCGCAATTCCAGGAATGATTGTCGCTGTGGCCGTCGCGATTATCCTCACCATTGGCTTCGTTGTGCTTGTCGTTGTACGAGACGAGGTCATTGAGATTGAAGCCGTCATGGGCTGTGACGAAGTTGACGCTGGCCCATGGCCGGCGGCCGCGCTTGTTGAAGAGATCGCCGGATCCGGACACGCGCTTGGCGAAGTCCGCGATCGATCCCTCGTCGCCCTTCCAGAAGGCGCGCACGGTGTCCCTGAACTTGTCGTTCCACTCCGCCCATCCCGGCGGAAACTGACCGACCTGATAGCCGCCCGGACCGATGTCCCAGGGCTCGGCGATCAGCTTGACGCTGGAAAGCACGGGGTCCTGCCGGCAGGCATCGAGGAAGCCGCCGCCTTCATCGAACCCGTAAGGTTCGCGCGCCAGGATGGTGGCGAGATCGAAGCGGAAACCGTCGACCCGCATCTCGGTCGCCCAGTAGCGCAGGGAATCCGCGACCAGTTGCAGCACGCGTGGATGCGACAGGTTCACCGTGTTCCCGGTACCGGTGTCGTTGATGTAGTAGCGCTGCTGGTCCGGCAGCAGGCGGTAATAGCTGGCGTTGTCGATGCCCTTGAACGAGAGGGTTGGGCCGAGCTCGTTTCCTTCAGCGGTGTGATTGTAGACGACGTCGAGGATGACCTCGACGCCATGGGCGTGGAACTGGTTGACCATGGCCTTGAATTCGTTCGCGAACGGCGTCCTGAGGTAACGCGGCTCCGGCGCGAAGAAGGCAAGGGAGTTGTAGCCCCAGTAATTGCGCAAGCCTTTCTCGACCAGATAGCTGTCGTCAACGAAGGCATGGATCGGCAACAATTCTGCACTGGTAATGCCAAGCGAGCGCAGGTAGGCCGGAACTTCCGAGTGCGCGAGACCGGAGAACGTGCCGCGGTCTGCGTCGGGCACCAGCGGATGCAACTGGGTAAACCCCTTGACGTGCATCTCGTAGACGATCGTCCGCTCCCACGGCACTTCCGGCTTGCGCGCGGCGCCCCAGGTGAAGGCCGGGTCGATGACACGGCATTTCTGCATCAAGGGCGCGCTGTCGCGTTCGTCGTAGGAGAGATCCTTGTCGGCATGGTCGAGCTGGTAGCCGAACAGCTCCGGTCCCCAGCGCAACCGGCCGACCAGCTGCTTGGCGTAGGGATCGAGCACGAGCTTGTTGGGATTGAAGCGGTGTCCAGCGTCGGGTTCGTAGGGGCCATGGACGCGGTAGCCGTAGACGGTGCCGGGGCGGGCCGAGGGCAAATAGCCGTGCCAGACTTCGTCGGTATATTCGGGGAGTTCGATCCGCTCCAGTTCGGTTTCGCCGCTGTCGTCGAACAGGCAGAGTTCGACCTTGGTGGCATGGGCTGAAAACAGCGCGAAATTGACGCCGAGCCCGTCCCAGGTGGCGCCGAGCGGAAACGGCTTGCCCTCGCTGATGCGGGAGCGGCGCAGGCTCGAGGCCGCCCGCGTCAGGGTGTCGTCTGAATGTACCGTTTGATCCATCGCTGCCCCCGAATAGCCCCTCAAGAATTTGGTGAGGTTGCCGTCACTTCCGCGTCGCCTGCTCGCCGACGGTCGCAGAAGTAATCACCGCGACAGGGGGCACATCGTCCGGCTTCGGCAGCGTGGTTGCCCTTTGCAGCGCCGCCTCCTTGCTGATAGCCGCAATCGAGTTGCCAATCCGCTCGACGATGCTGGTCAGCTCTGCGTCGGATAGTCCGAGACGCTTTCTGACGAGGCGCACCTGAGTACGGTCGGCGAGGTCGAGCTTGTTGCGGATCGGCTGTGGCTTCGAGCGGCGCATGACGAAAACTCCCGTGTGGAGTTGCAACCGTCGCCCCGGCGATTCCGTTCCCTGTTTGCAACAGTGATCTTCCCCAACCCATCGTCGCCGCACCTCGGCCCAAAAGTGCACACAACGCACATGGCGCATCGGTGTGGCGCCGGCCTGAGGAACGAATGCCCACATCTCGGCTTCTCCCGTTGAGCATGCTCAAGCGATCGTAAAATCGAGCCTCGCGAAGCGTGCCGTAACTTCCAGCCATGCACGCAAAGGCGGCCAGGTTTGAGTCACAGTTTGGGAATGGCTGGGCCAGCGCGACACCACGGCCCTCGATGCCTCGACCACGGGGTCTGCTTCAATCTGTGGGCGCCGACGGCGCAATCGGTCGAATTGCTCGAAGCCGGCCGGCCGCCACTCCGGATGATGCGCGACCACGATCGCTGGTACCAGGCGTTGAGTCCCACCGCGCATGTCGGCACGCGCTATCAGTTCAGGATCAACGAAGACCTGGTCGTTCCCGATCCCGCCTCGTTCTTCCAGCCGGACGACGTCGGGGCCCCGAGCGAGGTGGTGGACACTGCGGCGTTCCGGGACTCGGTGCTCTATCCCGGCCGCCCTTGGGCGGAGGCCGTGATCTACGAGTTGCACGTCGGCACCTTCAGTGAGGAGGGCACCTATGCCGGCGTCGAGAAGAAGTTGCCCTATCTGCGCGATCTCGGCATTACCGCAATCGAGCTGATGCCGCTCAATGATGTCCCCGGCCGGCACAATTGGGGCTATGACGGCGTGCTGCTGAATGCGCCGAATGCGCGCTACGGCAGGCCGGAAGACCTCAAGCGGCTGTTACGCGCGGCGCATGCCCTCGACATCATGGTCTATCTCGATGTTGTCTATAACCATTTCGGACCGCAGCTGAACTATCTGCACCTCTATGCGGAAAGTTTCCTTACCGCGCGCCACAGCACCGGCTGGGGCCCTGCCGTCAACCTCGAGGGACACGACGGCGCGTTCGTGCGCGAGTTCCTGATCGAGAACGCGTTGATGTGGCTGCGCGACTACGGGTTCGACGGCTTGCGGCTCGACGCCGTTCACGCCCTGAAGGACGATTCCGACCGCCATTTCCTGATCGAGCTTGCCGAGACGGTTCGCAGTCAGCTGCCGGACCGGCGCGTGCATCTGATGCTGGAGAACGAGGCCAATCAGGCCCGCCTGCTCGACCGTGCTCAGGGGCGAACCCGGCTCTATGACGCGCAATGGGGCGATGATTTTCACAACGCGCTCCACGTCCTGTTGTCGGGCGAGGACGAAGGCTATTATCGCGCGTTCGCAGACAGGCCGCTTGAACATCTCGCGCGAGCGCTCACCGAGGGCTTTGCCTACCAGGGCGAAATCTTTCCGCTGCATGACGAACCGCGCGGCGAGCCGAGCGCGCATCTGCCGCCTGATGCCACCATCTTCTTCGCCCAGAACCACGACCAGATCGGCAACCGCGCGCTCGGGGAGCGGCTTTCCGCGCTGGTCGGTCCGGAGAAGCTGGACCAGGCCATGGCACTGGTTCTCTTGAACCCGCATATTCCCCTGTTGTTCATGGGTGAGGAAGCCGCGGCCGAGACGCCATTCCTGTTTTTCGCAGACTGGTCCGGCGAAGCTGCCGAGCTGACGCGGGAAGGGCGGCGCAAGGAGTTCGCGCACTTCAAGGCGTTCTCGACGCCCGGCATGCGCGCCAGGATTCCGGATCCGTGCGATGAAAAAACCTTCGGGGCATCGAAGCTCGACTGGGCCGGCATCGACCGCTCTCCCGCCAGCGCCAGGTTTCGCGGCCTCACAGCCCGATTGCTGAAGATAAGGCGCGAGAAGATCGTTCCGCTGATCAAACGGGGTTTCGTTTCGGCTCATTGCAGGTTGCTGGGGGAGAACCAGCGTAAGGGCGGCCTGGATGCCCGTTGGCGGACGCAGAAGGGAGACATCTTGCAGATTCTTGCCAATTTCGCCGACCACGAACTGCCCATGCCGGCGCTGGTCGCGGGCGAGAGCCTATGGCGATTGGGCGCCGCCGACGCGCCAGAGCTGTTGCCGAGCGACATCATCGTGCGGCTTGGCCACGAGGCGTGATGGAACCGCGAGGAACGCTTCCGAAAGCTTTCCGTTAGCGGAGTAAATCCCTGGAGCCACTCCATGACCGAATATCCAAAGCCGCCTTATCCGTCCCAGCAGCAATCGATGCCCGGTTCGACCCGCGCGATGAATCCACGACCGGATCACGGCGAAGAGAGTTACAAGGGCTCCGGGCGACTGTCCGGAAAGAAGGCAATCATCACCGGTGGCGACAGTGGCATCGGCCGCGCGGTCGCGATCGCCTATGCCCGGGAAGGTGCCGACATCGTCATCGCCTATTTGAACGAGGACGAGGATGCCGCTGAGGTCAAGACGCTGGTGGAGCGCGAGGGACGCAAGGTCGTCCTGATCCCCGGCGACATCCGCAATCCCGATCATTGTCGCGCGATCATCCAGCGCACCGTCGAGGCGTTCGGCGCAATAGACATCCTCGTCAACAACGCGGCGCATCAGGACACGTTCAAGGAGATCGCTGAGATCAGCGACGAGGAATGGCAGCGGACGTTCGAGACCAACATTCACGCCATGTTCTATCTCACCAAGGCTGCGGTCCCCCACATGCGCCCGGGAGCGGCGATCATCAACACCGCGTCGGTGAACTCCGACATGCCGAATCCAACCCTGCTGGCCTATGCCACGACCAAGGGCGCCATTCAGAACTTTACCGGCGGCCTTGCGCAGATGCTGGCGGCAAAGGGCATTCGGGTCAATGCGGTCGCTCCGGGTCCGATCTGGACGCCGCTGATTCCGTCGACGATGCCGGAGGACAAAGTCAAGAACTTCGGCAAGCAAGTGCCGATGCAACGGGCCGGCCAACCGGCCGAACTTGCGACCGCCTATGTCATGCTCGCCGATCCACTCTCGAGCTACACGTCGGGAGCGACCCTGGCGGTCACCGGCGGCAAGCCGTTCATCTGACCGAACCTGCAACGAGAACGTGGCAGCCCCGCGGGTGGGGCCGCCACGTCTAGTACGTCTTCACCAGCACGCCTTGACCAGCAGGTCTCGATCAAGCCGCGCTGGACGCCTTGGCATTGACGCCCTTGCGAAGCGCCACGGTGTTCAGCTTGGTGTTGGCGGCCTTCTCTTCGTTCAGGTTCGTCGTGAGGAAGCGCACGATGTCGTCGTGCCCGAGTTCCTCCGCCCATGCGATCAGCGTGCCGTAGCGGCACATCTCATAATGCTCGATGGCCTGTGCGTTGGCCACGATCGCGGCATCGAGCACGGCCTTGTCCTCGATTTCGCCCGCGGTCTCATCGGCCTCCTTGATGAGGCCGTCGATGGCGGGACAGTGTGTCCCGCTGGGCTCCTTGCCGAGCTTCGCGAATGCCTTGCCGAGCCTGTCGACCTGCTTGTTGGTCTCCTCCAGATGGGCTTTCAAGCCGGCGGCAAGGTCCCTGTTTGTCGCCTTCTCGATCATCTTCGGCAGAGCCTTGAGGATCTGCTGTTCCGCGTAATAGATATCCTGCAGGCCGTGCAGCAGCAGGTCTTCCATCGATTTGATGTCCTTGGTGAAGAATCCCATAAACGACGTCTCCTTTGACAATGATGGAACTGGAACGCTGCACAGCCCTAGCTGTTCCATTCCCGTGATCAGATCAGGAGAGCCGAATGAGCGATGGTGCGGATCATCTTGCGGGCTTGCTCGGACGAGCGGCCATGGACGTGTGGGGTGACATGCCTCGCGACATCCAGGAAGCGCTGTTCGAGACCGCCATGAAGGGGCGTCCTGCGGAGCGGGAAGAGCTCGCGCGACTGCTGCACGAGCGGCATCCCCGTACGCTTCATCCGGCACGGCCTGGCTGAGCCGCGGCAGGAACGATTGTGTCAGAAGCCGATTTGTAAAATGGGCGAGGCGCGGTGAATGGGATTGACGAAGCCCGTGAGCCGTAGCTCGCCCAGGATCAAATCGGTGAGTCGATCGGCGTGACTGAAATGATGATCGGAAAATGGTACGACCCGATCTCCCAGCGATGGATCGTGCCTCGCGAGGAACGTCCGGTGGCGGACTATTCGCAGTCCAACCCGGAGAAGGGGCCGGAAAGCAGCGCATCGCGCGAGGCGCAGCGGATCTGGGACCTGTTGGTCGATTGCTGCGCGCGCGGTTGATGTCCGAGCCGCACCATCATTCGCTTCTACTTGGCAATTCAGAGAGTGATGACATAGACCGCGAAGGCAATGATGAGCGCCAGGCTTACGACGGCGGTGCTGATCAATATCTTGCCCATGGCGCGTCCGTGCTGTCTCGCCGCGTCAATGTAACAGCCGCCATTTTCGTTCCGGAGCGGCAGGTGAAGGTGGCTCCCACTGTTCACATGTGAACAAAGGGTGTCGGCACCAATGGCGTGAACTATATCATTTGATACAGACATGGCTGCGCTCGCACTTATCATCGGCAATCCGGAAAGGCACCGCATGGTGCCATGAGATGGAGACCCGATCGTGCTCAGGCGGCGTCGCGTTCAGCAAACCACCACTCTGCAAGAACGGCTTGCGGAGTTCACCAGGACCATCCGTGAAAAGGCCGAGGCGTTGCCCGACGGCAAGGAGCGGGATGAGCTGATGAAACGGCTCAGAAGCGCCGACGCGGCGTCAAACCTCGACCGTCAATTCGCCGGCAGGGATTGAGCTGGTGGTCTGCCGAGGCGGAGTTTGCGCGTTCAGCCTCTCCGGCGTCAGCTGCGATACCAACTCGCCAGATTCCAGGTCGTGACGTCCCATCCCGACATGTCGACCATGAGGTTGTTGACCCCTGCGTTGACGATGTTGCGGGATAGAAGCGGCAGGAACACGTTGGCCTCGCAAAACGTTTCGTCGACCTTGATCAGCAGCGCGGCCCGCCTGACCGGATCAAGCTCGTTCTGCGCAGACTTGTAGGCCTTGTCGGCCTCGGGATCGGACCAGCGCGAGACGTTGCGGCCGAGCCATTTGTTTTCCTTGTTGGAGATCTCCCAGGAGACGCACTGGTTCAGGAAGCGCTCCGGGTCGGGCTGCGGCTGCGTGGTGTTGTACATCTCCATGTCGGCATAGAACTTAGAGTAGGTGTCGGGGTTGCCGACGTCGGACGAGAAGAACACCGATGCCGTGACCGCCTTGATTTCGATCTCGATCCCGGCCTTCTGGCAGGCCTGCTTGATGATGGCCTGCGTCTTCTGACGCGGCGCATTGGTCGAGGTCTGGAAGACGAATTTGAGCTTCTTGCCGTCTTTCTCGCGGATGCCGTCCGCGGCCTTGGCCCAGCCGGCCTCGTCGAGGATCTTGTTCGCCTTGTCGACGTCGAACTCGTATTTCAGCTTCGGCGACTTGAACTGTTTGGGCGCGTTGACGAAGCTCGCGGTGGCGACGCCGCCGCGCCCGTAAATGAATTTCTGAATCGACTCGCGGTCGATCAGCAGATTGATCGCGCGGCGAACGGCGGGATCGGACAGCGTCGGGTGCTTGGTCTTGGGGCTTGAGCGCTCGCCGTCCACCTCGGTCCAGGGGTCCGTCGTGTTGAGGATGATGAATTCGACGTTGCCTGATGGCGTGACGTCGAGCTTGCCCTTGCCGCTGGCCTCCATGCGTTTGAGGACCTCCTCCTCCACCTGCATGTTCCAGGCATAGTCGTATTCGCCGGTCTGCAGCACGGCGCGAGCCGCGGACACCGCATCGCCACCGCCCTTGATCTCGAGCGTGTCGAAATGCGGCTGGTTCTTGACGTGATAGTCGGGATTGCGTTCGGCCCGGATCAGGTCACCCGGCTTGAACTCGACGAATTTGTAGGGACCAGTGCCGACCGGCTTCAGATTGCCGGGCGCTTCGCGCGACTTCGCGCCGACATAGTCGCCGAAATGATGTTTCGGCAGGATCGGACCGACCGAGCCGACGAAGGGATCGGCCCAGAACGGCGTCGGCGCCTTGAACAGCACCTTGACGGTGTGGTCGTCGATCTTCTCGACCGTGATGTCTTTGTAAGACCCCGTAGTGTACGCCGCCGTGGCGAGATCCGAGGCGTATTGCCAGGTGAACACGACGTCGTCGGCGGTGAAGGGCTTGCCGTCATGCCATCTCACGCCCTGCTTCAGTTTCCAGGTCACGCTCAGGCCGTCCGGCGAAAGGCCGCCGTTCTGCTTGGACGGAGCCTCGGCCGCGAGGCAGGGGACGAGGTTGCCGTCCTTGTCCCAGCCGGCGAGGGGCTCGAAGAAGACGCGCGAGGCGATCTGGTCCTTGGTCCCGAGCGCGAAATGCGGATTGAGCAGTGTAGGGGCCTGCCAGAGCAGGATTTTGAGTGGGCCGCCGCCGCCGGCCTTGGTCGGCTTGTAGGGCAGGGTGGCGTCCGCCATCGCCACGTCGTTCCAGACCAGGATCTGGCTCGCGACAGGCGCCGCGATCCCGATCGCAGCCATCGTCTGCATGAACGAGCGTCGCGACAGGGTGCCCTGCTGCACCTCAGTGATGGACTTGCGGATTTCGTTCTCGTTCATCGGATGATCCCCCACTTCAAGGACAAGTCGTCACCGGCCAAGGCCCATCATGTTTGATCATGGGCGAGGCGGCAATGCCACCAAGGTCAGAAAACCCTGCGGCGAAATGACGAATGTGCGGGGAGAGGTCTGACGCCCGGATGGAGCCGAGCGCAACCAGGATAAGTCCAGCCGCGCTGGCGGCGCCCCGGATTGCGCATCGCTCCATCGGGCTACGGGCAACGATCCGTGGGTTTTGTCGTGACGCGTCTCACGCTTGCGCAGATGCATTCGTTCCCCGCATGCCGTCGAACGGAGAAGCGTCGTCCGCGTCAATCGGTCAATATGGATTTACATTTCATTGATTTCGCGCCGCGGAGAAGCGAATACGGTTCCAATCATTGCCGAGTCATGGAGACCAAGATGTCGTTCTGTTCCACCCTGATCCTTGCGACCGTGCTCGCCGTCTGGTCGGCCGCCGCTTCAGGCGAGACCATCAAGATCGGCGTGACGCCGGGGCCGCACGCCCAGATCTTCGAGGCGGTGAAGCCGATCGCCGCCAAGCAGGGTCTCGACATCCAGCTCATCGAATTCTCCGACTACGTCGTGCCGAACGCAGCGCTCGATGCCGGTGAGATCCAGGCCAATTCGTTCCAGAACCAACCATATTTGGACAATCAGAAGGCGGACCGTGGCTACAAGATCGAAGCCGTCGGCCTGACCGTGAATTTCCCGATCGGCGTCTATTCCAAGAAGCACAAGGCCTTCGCCGATATCCCCGAGGGCGGCAAGGTCTCGATCCCGAACGATCCGACCAATGGCGGCCGCGTGTTGCTGCTGCTGCGCGACCAGGGCGCGATCAAGCTGAAGGACGGCACGGGTTTCAAGCCGACGGTGCTCGATATCACCGAGAATCCCAAGAAGCTGAAGTTCATCGAGGTCGACGCGGCGCAGGCGCCGCGCGCGCTCGACGACGTCGACGCCGCCGCGATCAACACCAATTATGCAACCCAGGCTGGCCTCGATCCCGTCAAGGATCCGATCCTGCGCGAGGACCCGAAGGGTCCCTACGTCAATCTCATCGCCGTTCGCACGGTCGACAAGGACAAGCCCTGGGTCAAGATCCTGGTGGACAGCTATCACACGGCGGAGGTCAAGGAGTTCATCCTGACCAAGTTCAAGGGCGCGGTTCTGCCGAGCTGGTAGGCAGTCTGCCCAGCCAAAGTTCAGCTCAGGGCGATCCCGGCGGGCGGGCTTGCGTACTAGCCCTGCGCAATGCCCGCTTGTCTGGAGCTGCGGCAACCGACATCATCGGGACCTATCCTCGTCCGACAGGGGTCGTATGAAACGCTTAGCAAACCTGAAACGCCTGGGGTTTTTCACACGGCTTCTCGACGAGGCCCCGCCGGCCGACCGATATCGCTTCGCGGCCGAGCAGATCGTGCGCGCCGAGACGGCGGGCCTCGATTCCGCGTGGATCGCGCAGCACCATTTCCACGAGCGCGAGGGCGGCCTGCCGTCCCCCTTCACCTTCCTCGGTTATGTCGCAGCCCAGACCTCGCGCATCAGGCTCGGCACCGGCATCGTCACCTTGCCGCTGGAGAACGCGGTGCGGGTGGCGGAGGATGCCGCGGTGCTCGATCTGCTCTGCAACGGTCGCTTCGAGCTCGGTGTCGGCACCGGCGGCAATCCCTCGGCCTTTGCCGCCTTCGGCCTCGACAGCGCCCAGCGCAACGAGATCTTTGCGCGCAATCTGGACGTCGTCCGCACCGCGTTGGTCGGCAAGCCGCTCGAAGGTGGTGACACGCTCTATCCGCAGCGGCCGCAATTGGACGACAGGATCTGGCAGGCGACGTTCTCTGTCGCGGGCGGCGCGCGTGCCGGCAAGGCAGGCGATGGCCTGTTGCTGTCGCGCACCCAGCCTCGAACCAAGGAGGCGCCGAAGGCAACGCTCGCCGAGATTCAGAATCCGGTGATCGATGCCTATCTCGAGGCGCTGCCGCCGGGACGGGAGCCCCGCATCATGGCCTCGCGCACCGTCTTCGTTGCCGACGACCGGACTGAGGCGATGCGTCTTGCCGATATCGGCCTGCGACGCGCGCTCCCGCAATTCCTCAAGGGCGGCCACGCCAAGCCAGGCGAAACGCTCGAGGAGATGATCGTGGCGTTCGACACCCATGTCGGCGCGGCCGACGACGTCATCGCTTCGCTCCGCGCCGACGCCACGCTGGAGCGGGTGACCGATCTCGTCTTCCAGGCGCATTCGGTCGATGCCCCGCATCCCCACATTCTGCGCTCGATCGAGCTGGTCGCGGAGAAGGTCGCGCCGGCGCTGGGCTGGGCGCGGACGGCGCCCGACGTGGCGCTGGCGGGATAGTCGGAATGAACGGAATCGCGTTGCACGAGGCTGCAAGAGGCTGAATGATGGCTACGAAAGATATCATCGACACGCTCGCCGGGATCGAACCGGGTTCGGCTCTGGACGGCATTCGGGCCAAGCGCATCCAGGCGCGCGACAATGCGCAGAAGAGCTATCTCTCGCTGTTGGAGCCGATCGACGCCGGCGATGTCTCGCTGGTGGAGCGCGCCGCGGTCGCGCTCTTCGTGATCGGCCTTCACCGCGAGCCCACGATGGCCGGCTTCTATCGGGCGAAGTTAGCTGCGACCGCCGATGGCGCGCGCCTGGTCGAAGCTGTCGATGTCGAAATCGCGCGGGGCGAGACCTCGGGCCCCTACGGTGCCTTTCCAGCCGGCCCCCTGTCTGTCGAAAACAAGGCCGGCCTGATCTATCGCGTCGGCGCGGAGCGCAAGCCCGATCTCGGAGACCGGCTCGCTGCAGCGTTCGAGCATGCGCATCTGCTGGTGTTCCGCCCGCGCGATGCGGCTGCAGCCGACATGAAGGCGCTGCTCGCCGCCGGCTGGTCGAACACCGGCATCGTCACGTTTTCCCAGCTCGTTGCGTTCCTATCGTTCCAGGTGCGCGTCGTCACGGGACTGCGCGTGCTCGGTGCCTCGCTCGGGCGCACCACGAACGCCGCGGCCGGCGCGTAAGGAGGCTGCATCATGAGCGCTGCAAACAATGCCAATCCGCCCGTCGTCTTCACCCAGGACGAACTGGGCTGGGTGTCCTGGATCGACCCGCTGCTCGAAGCCGAGCTGACCGAGCGGCATTTCGCGGGCCTCGTCGATCGCTCCCGTTCCAAGTCCGAGTATTTCCGCCTGCTGGTGCGCGACCCCGAGGTGCTGGAAGCCCGCACCAAGACGGACAAGGACATCTTCTACAACGTCGCCGACGGCCTGCCGCGCGCCGAGCGCGAGCTCGCGGCGGCTGCGACCTCGCGCTACAACGGCTGCATCTACTGCGCCTCCGTGCATGCGCGTTTCGCCAGCACTTATTCCAAGCGCCGCGACGATGTGCAGCGCCTGCTCGACGAGGGCGTCGGCGCCGATCTCGGCGAGCGCTGGAATGCGGTCGTCAAGGCCTCGGTGGCGTTGGCTGCGACGCCGATCGCGTTCAGCGCCGACAATATCGATGAGCTGCGCCGCGCCGGTCTCGACGATGCCGAGATCGTCGACGTCATCAACGGCGCGTCGTTCTTCAACTGGGCGAACCGGCTGATGCTGTCGCTTGGCGAGCCCTCGAAATAGCCAATCTCACCGGCATGAAAATTGCTAGTTGTTTCAACGCCTGACAGGATGGAGCCGTCCATGAGCAACATCGATCGTCGTACCCTGGTCAAGGGCTCGCTTGCCGCCATGATGGCGGGGGCAGCCTTCTCGCGCGCCGCGCTTGCGCAATCGTCCGAACCGATTTTGCTGGGCGTCAGTGGTCCGTTGACCGGGCCGAACGCACAATATGGCACGCAGTGGAAGCAGGGCTTTGATCTCGCGCTCGACGAGATCCAGGCCGCGGGCGGCATCAACGGTCGCAAGCTCGCCTATAGTTTCGAGGACAGCCAGAGCGACCCGCGCCAGTCGGTGGCGATCGCCCAGAAGTTCGTCTCCGATCCCAGGATTGTCATGGAGCTCGGCGACTTCTCCAGCCCCGCCTCGATGGCGGCCTCGCCGATCTATCAGCGCGGCGGGCTGGTGCAGTTCGGATTCACAAATTCGCATCCGGATTTCACCAAGGGCGGCGACTTCATGTGGAGCACCTCGGTCAGCCAGGCTGACGAGCAGCCGCTGCTGGCGGCCTATGCCGTCAAGCGCCTCGGCCTGAAGAAGCTCGCCGTGCTGCACCTCAACACCGATTGGGGCCGTACCAGCCGCGACTATTTCGTTAAGGCCGCGAAGGAGCACGGCGCCGAAATCGCCGTCACCGAAGGCTACATCGCGGAGGAGCGCGACTTCCGCTCCACGCTGGTGCGTGTCCGCGACGCCAATCCCGACGGGCTGATCCTGATCTCCTATTATTCCGACGGTGCGCTGATCGCGCGCCAGGCGCGCCAGGTCGGGCTGAAGCAGGTGATCTGCGCCGCGAGCTCGGTCTACTCGCCGAAATTCCTGGAGCTCGGCGGCGAGGCCGTCGAGGACGTCCATGTCGGCACGCGCTACTTCCCGGAAGACCCGCGCCCCGAGGTGCAGACGTTCATCGCCGGCTTCAAGAAGAAATACAACGGGGTGGAGCCCGACGCGTTCAATGCCTACGCCTATGACGCGATGAACATGGCCGCCGCCGTGGTGAGGATCGGCGGCGCCGACCGTCGCGCCATTCGCGACGCCTTCACGAAAGTAAAGGACGTCTCGAGCGTGATCTTCGGCAAGGCGACGTTCGACGTCGAGAGTCGGCGCGTCAAGGGCGCCATGAACGCCGAGCTCGTCGTGCGCAAGGGCCAGTTCGCGCTCTGGGACGGCAAGCCGACCTGAGGGGATTTTCTGCGTGTCTTCCTGGCTCGACTACACGATCAACGGGCTGATCGTCGGTAACGTCTACGCCCTCGTTGCGGTCGGGCTCGCGCTGATCTTCGGCGTCAGCCGGCTGATCAACTTTGCGCAAGGGTCGATCTACCTCGTCGGCGCCTATATCGGCTGGGTCGCGGTCGTGCAGCTGCATACGCCACTGCCGCTCACCATCATCCTGGTCGCGGTGGCGGCGGCGCTGGTCGGCTTGATCATCGAGCGGTTCGGCCTGCGCCCGCTGCAGAACTCGGTGCGCATCGCACCGCTGCTGGCGACCATCGGCATCAGCTTCGTGCTCGATCAGCTCGTGATGCTGACTTTTTCGCCCAATCCGCGCGCATTGCCGAGCCAGTTGCCGGATGTCCGCTTCCAGATCGGCGGCGGCACGATCGGCCCGCTCGATCTGCTCATCGCCGGTGTCGGCCTCACCAGCGCGTTGCTGCTGTTCGTGTTCCTGCGCTACAGCAAGCTCGGCTGGGCCGTGCGTGCCACCGCGCAGGACCGCGACGCCGCGATGCAGATGGGCGTCGACGTCAACCGCGTCAATCAGGCCGTGTTCGGCATTGCGGCTGCGCTCGGCGGCGTCTCCGGCCTGCTGGTCGGCATGTACTACAACCAGATCGACACCGCGATGAGCCTGCAGGCGACGCTCAAGGGCGTCGTCGCCGAAGTCGTCGGCGGCGCCGGCAATGTGCCGGGCGCGGTGATCGGCAGCCTGCTGCTCGGACTCGTCGAGAGCTACGGCGTTGCCGTGTTTGGCACCAGCTACCGCAACCTGTTCGCGTTCCTGCTGCTAGTCGTGGTGCTCGTGCTGCGCCCGAACGGTCTGTTCGCCAGCGCGCGGCAGGCGCCGCCCGAGCCGCTCACCGGCACTTTCATCGCGCCGAGCCGCCCGGTCTGGATTCCGCGCTGGGCTCTGCTGATCGCTGCCGTCGTCTTCGCGATCCTGCCGCTGTTGCCCGTGTCGTTCTACGTGCTCCAGACCCTGATCAACGCTTGGCTGCTCGGCATGCTCGCGCTGAGCCTCACCCTGGTTGCAGGCACGATTGGTCAGGTCTCGCTGGGACACGCCGCGCTGCTCGCGATCGGCGCCTACACCTCCGCGCTGCTGTCGCTCACGTTCGCTGTCCCGGTCGGCCTTGCCATCATCGGCGGCGGCCTGATGAGTGCGGCGCTGGGCACGGCGCTGATCTCGCCGTCGTTCCGGCTGCGCGGACATTATGTGTCGATCGCGACGCTCGCGATCGGCGAGATCGTCTCGCTGGTGATCCTGAACTGGGAGAGCGTCACGCGCGGGCCGATCGGCATCTCCGGCATCCCGCCGCTGTCGCTGTTTGGCTATGAGCTGGTCAGCCCGATTTCGATCTACTGGTTCAGCTTCATCGTGATGGTCGTGCTGGCGTTGCTGCAGGGACGCCTGCTCGGCTCGCATCTCGGCCGCAGCTTTCGCGCCATCCGCGACGACGACATCGCCGCGCGGGCCTATGGCCTCAGCCTGAATCGCTACAAATCGCTGGCCTTCATCTTCGGCGGCTTTGCCGCGGGGGTCAGCGGCGGCATCGCCGCGCATCTCTATTCCTATATCAACCACGAGACCTTCAACACGCAGCAATCCATCCTGGCGCTGACCGTCGTCATCCTCGGCGGTCTCGGCAATGTCGTCGGGGCGATTCTCGGGGCGGTCGCGCTGGTCGGCCTGCCGGAAGTGTTCCGCATCGCGGCGGAGTATCGCATCCTGATCTACGGCATCGTGCTGCTGCTGCTGGTGCGGTTCAGGCCGCAGGGCCTTTTGGGGACGGTGTGATGATGGACGCACACACGGCGATGCTGTCCCTGCGCGGGCTCACGCGGCGCTTCGGCGGCCTCACCGCCGTCGACGCCATCGATCTCGATCTCGCCAAAGGCGAGCTGATCAGCATCATCGGCCCGAACGGGGCGGGCAAGACAACGCTGTTCAATCTCGTGACCGGGCTTGACCTTCCGGACGCCGGGACGGTTCGCTTCGAAGGTCAGGACATCACAGGTTTCTCGCCGGAACGCCTGGCGGCCGGAGGCATCGCGCGGACGTTCCAGCTCGGCCGCGTCTTCGGCAATCTCAGCGTGATGGACAACGTCCTGATCGGTGCGCATACGCGCTTGCGCGCGGTGAAACCGGCAGTGCCGGTGATCGGCCCGCTGCTGGAATTGGGTCTGGCGCTGCTGCGCCCCGCTAGCGTCAAGGCGGAGGAAGAGCGGCTGCGCGAGGAGGTGAAGGTCATTCTCGCGCGCTTCGGCGAGCGGTTGCTGCCGCGTATCGATCAGCCGGCCTACAGCCTCTCTTACGCCAACCGCCGCCGCGTCGAGATCGCGCGCGCGCTCGCCTTGAAGCCGCGCCTGCTGCTGCTGGACGAGCCGACCGCCGGCATGAATCCGACCGAGACCACGGAGATGCAGGGGCTCGTCGCCGAGCTGAAAGCCGAAGGGCTGACGATCTTGCTGATCGAGCACAAGCTCGAAATGGTGATGCGCCTCTCCGATCGCGTCATCGTCATGGACGAGGGCAAGAAAATCGCGGAAGGCCCGGGCGAAGCGGTGCGCGGTGATCCCAAGGTGATCGAGGCCTATCTCGGCCACGGCCTGACGACGAAGCAGGAGAGCGCGGCATGACGAACCCGCCTCCCGATGCGCTGCTCGCGATCACCGACGTCAATACCTTCTATGGTCAGGCCCAGGTGCATTTCGACCTGTCGATATCAGTTCCGCGCGGCCACATCGTCTGCCTGCTCGGCGGCAATGCCAGCGGCAAATCGACCACGATGAAGATCATTCTAGGCCTCGTGAAGCCGCGCTCGGGCGACGTGACGTTCGACGGCACTTCGCTACTGGGACTTACCACGCCGCAGATCGTCCGCCGCAGCATCGCCTCGGTGCCGGAGGCACGGCGGCTGTTCGCCGACATGAGCGTCCGCGAGAACATTTTGATGGGCGCCTTCGTGCGCGACGACCGCGAGGCGATCGCGCAGGATCTCGACAAGATGCTCACGCTGTTCCCGAAGCTCGGCCAACGGCTGTCGCAGCGCGCCGGCTCGCTCTCCGGCGGCGAGCAGCAGATGGTCGCGATGGCGCGCGCGCTGATGAGCCGTCCCAGGATGATCGTGATGGACGAGCCGACCATGGGCCTGTCGCCGCTTTACGTCGACCGCGTGCTGGAACTGATCCGTACCATCAACCAGGAGGGCGTCTCGGTCTTCATGGTCGAGCAGAACGCCAGCCTCGCGCTCGAGATCGCGCACGAGGCCTATGTGCTCCAGACCGGCAAGATCGTTCTCTCCGGCTCCGCCCGCGCGCTGAAGGACGATCCCCGCATCCGCGATGCCTATCTCGGCGGCTCCGAGGCGGCGTAGCGCCATCTCGGCCTGCATGGTTCGAGACGCCCGCCCTTGGCGGGCGCCTCACCGTGAGGGTCTGGCGATCTCGCGGCGAAGCGAGACCTCATCCTAAAGGAGCCCGCGCAGCGGGCGTCCCGAAGGACGCCGCAAGCACTGCTGCAGAACCGTGCCGCCCCTCCGGGATTGCACTGGTCAGTATGACCACCTTATGAAAAGATCATACCGCTCGTGCGATGGGTCGTGCAGCGGACGGAATGATTGGCGTGACGAAATTATCTTTGCGGGCGGTCGACCCCGGAATGATGCTGCTGTTCGGCGGGTTGATCGCGGCCAACATCGGGGCGTGGGCTTGGGCGTTCGCGGCGTTCGGTGACCGGCCGACGGTGATGGCGACCGCGCTGCTTGCCTGGGTGTTCGGCCTGCGCCACGCCGTCGATGCCGACCACATCGCGGCCATCGACAACGTCGTGCGCAAGCTGATGCAGGCCGGCGATGCGCCGCGCAGCGTTGGTCTCTATTTCGCGCTTGGTCATTCCACCGTGGTTGTGGTCGCGACCATGCTGCTCGCGCTGGGCTTGGTGAGCCTTGGCGGCGACAGCCTGCTCAAGGACGTCGGCGGCTTCATCGGCACGTCGGTGTCGGCGCTGTTCCTGCTGGTGATCGCGGCCATCAACCTGGTCATCTTCGCCGGCCTGTGGCGGACGTTCCGGATCGCGCGCGCGCAAGGCATCCACGACGCCGCGCAGCTTGATGCGCTGCTCGCCAGCCGCGGATTGCTGGCGCGGCTGCTCGGCCCGATGTTCCGCCTGGTGACCAAGCCGGCGCATATGTACCCGCTCGGCTTCCTGTTCGGCCTCGGCTTCGACACCGCCACCGAGATCGGCCTGCTCAGCATCTCCGCCAGCGAATACGCGCTTGGTGCATCGCTGGCCGACGTCATGGTCTTTCCCGCGCTGTTCGCATCAGGCATGGCGCTGGTCGATACCGCCGATTCCGCGCTGATGGTCAGCGCTTATCGTTGGGCCTTCGTCGATCCCTTACGGAAGCTCTGGTACAACCTCACGATCACCGGTGCCTCGGTCGCGGTGGCGCTGTTCATCGGCGGCATTGAGGCGCTTGGCCTGATCGGGGATCGGCTCGGCCTGTCTGGCGGTGTGTGGACGCTGGTCGACGGCCTCAACGATTCACTCGCGAACGTCGGCTTCGCCGTGGTCGCGCTATTCGCGATTGCATGGCTGGTTTCGGTCATGCTCTATCGCAGGCTATTCGCGCTCGAGCGGCGGCGCACGCCCGATGTGCTGGTGGGCGTCGATGCTACCGAGACAGCGTGAGTCAATCGTGGGCTCAAGCCGAAGCTGCGCTCTCCGCCGGCAGGTCGTCGGCATTGGGATCGCCCGGCGCGGTGGCCCACGCCAATTCCACCAGCGTCACGAACCTGCGGCCGGCGCCGTCGAGCTGGCAGACGATCAGGCCCTGCTCTTCCATGTAGCCGAGCAGGCGCTGAGCCCGGCGCAGCGAATGCGAGCCGTAGGCGCGGGCGATCGCGGCGTCGCCGGGGCAGGGCCAGCCTTCTTTCGCCGCGCGCGCGATCATCATGAACACGCCTTGCATGTCGTCGGGCAGGATCGAGGCGCGCAGCGACACGTCCTGCCAAGCGTCGTCCTCGGCATGCTCGGCGCCGAGCCCGGCGCGTGCGCGTGTCAGCATGCGGCGGAATTCGGTGAGGTCGGGCACCGCCGAGCCGAGGCCCTCGATGCGGCAGCGGACCACGAACTCCTGGTACAGCACGCCCACCGCGCGGAAACCGGCATCGGGCGCGGCGAGCACGGCACGAAGGGTCCGATCCACGCGTTCGCGCCGTTCAGCGAGCTCTTCGGCACTAATCGGGACCTCGATTATTTCGGGGCCGATCTCCGGTGCGGCAGCCTTCGCGGCGCGGAGCTGCTCGAGCAGATCGGGCGCGGGCCGGCGCTGCGGCCGGCTGGCATCGGGCGGCGGCGCGGCCAGGATCACGGCGCGCATATTTTCGAGTGCGGCTTCGGGCATCGGCATCAGCCGCGGCGTGGAATTGCGCGGCTGGGTTTCGGTCGCGCCGATGTTCAAACGCAGCGGCCGGCGTGACAGCGCGGGGCCGAGCGCCATGAATTGTCCGCGTTCGAGATCGCGAAACGATTCGGCCTGCCGCCGCTCCATGCCGAGCAGGTCGGCGGCGCGCGCCATGTCGATGTCGAGGAAGGTGCGGCCCATCAGGAAGTTGGACGCTTCCGCCGCGACGTTCTTGGCGAGCTTCGCCAGCCGCTGGGTCGCGATGATCCCGGCAAGCCCGCGCTTGCGGCCGCGGCACATCAGATTGGTCATGGCGCCGAGCGAAAGCTTTCGCGCTTCGTCAGAGACTTCGCCCGCGACCGCAGGCGCAAACAGCTGCGCCTCGTCGACCACCACCAGCATCGGATACCAGTGGTCGCGGTCCACGTCGAACAGTCCGCCGAGGAAGGCTGCGGCGCGGCGCATCTGGTTCTCGGCATCGAGCCCTTCGAGGTTGAGCACGGTGGAGACGCGATGCAGCCGCGCGCGCTCGCCGGCAACCTGAAGGCCGCGTTCGGTGTGATCCTCGGCCTCGATCACGAGATGGCCGAAATGCTCCGCCAGGGAGACGAAATCGCCTTCGGGATCGATGATCGCCTGCTGCACCCAGGGTGCGCTCTGCTCCAGCAGCCGCCGCAGCAAATGCGATTTGCCGGAGCCCGAATTGCCCTGCACCAGGAGGCGGGTCGCCAGCAGTTCCTCGAGGTCCATGGCCGCCGCGGCGCCCGCCGTGGTCTGCCCCATCTCGATCGCAACCGTCATGCCCGACTCAAGTCCCATCATTCGCGGACAGGGGCTTATCAATCCGGCCACGGCGCGTCGAGCGCCATGGCGAGAATCATGCGTTGTTGCCCACGGCGGAGTTCAGGCGTGATTCGATTGCCGTAGAAGTGCGGGCCGATAGGGGGCTTGCGGATCGTCGTCCTGGGGTTATCGCTTGCGCGAGTTCCCCGCTGATGTACGAAACCGGCATTGCGCCGTGCGCTCGGCATGCGCCCAGTCAACGATGGATGCGCGAAGTCCGGCAAAGGGGATCGTGGCCCGTTACAGCGCGCCCGATCCGCCCTGCACGATCTTCTCGTTGAGCTTCAGGTCCACAGTCTCGACGGTGCGGTCGATCTCTGCATTGGGCGCGCCGAGCTGATGCGAGATCAGCTTGACCAGCAGGTCGACGCGCTCGATGAAGGGTGCGCCGCCGGCCACCGCGCGCGCGGCCGACGACGGCTTCAGCAGGCTCTCGGCAGCCTTGGCGTATTTCGCGAACGGCACCTGGTCCTGCGGATCGGCGCCGAGACGCCGGGCGATGTCGTCGACATGCTCATAGATGGTCTGCGAGCGCGCGAGATCACTGTGCACGGCGTCGCGGATCGACTGCGGCTCGTGCGGCGTGATGCAGCGGTAGTTGCCGGTCAGCAGCATCGACCATTTCGCCAGCGGCACGAACAGAGAATCGAACACCTTCAGCTTCACCGGCACGTCGTGGCCGTCGAGGGTCACCGCGTCGATGTCGGCTTCGAGCTCGCGCAGCACCTTGTTGTGCTTCTCGTCGGCGAACACGGATGCCTTGAAATTCGTGGGCAGACCGACGTGGAGCACGTTCGCAGCCTCTTCCGGCGGACGGAATGCCTGCGGGTCGGGCGAGCACAGGGTCACCAGCCCCGGCTCGAAGCGCTCCACACCTGCGCATTGGTGTAGGCCTCCTCGAGATCCATGTCTGCGAGCGAGGGGATCCGCTTCAAATAGGGCAGCGGCGGCATGTTCATGATCGAGAGGCACGGCAGCTTCGCCGCGGCGATCCTGACCATGAGAACGCGCACCGTGTGGTTGGTGTATTGCGGCTCCTGCATTGCAAGGCCGACCATGTCGTAACGGGACAGGTCCACATTGGCCGGCGTCACGGCGTCGAGCTTGCCGGGCAGGTCGCGCGAGAAGATGGCGCGGTGAACCGCCTCGTCACGCAACTTGATGCGCACCTCGGTCCCCTCGCGGTTGATCAGCTCCGCGGTCTTGGCGCGGCAGACCAGGGTCACGTTGTGCCCCGCCATCAGCAGCTTCGTGCCCAGCAGGGAGCCGTAGGAAGCCCCGAGAATCAGGATGTTACGCGCCATGTCTCGTCCCTTTGACAATTGGTGATTTTTGGGCCCCGGCCGTCAGCCGCGGGCGAGTTTGGCGGGCATGTAAGGCAAAGTGCGTGGGGATGGCAACTGGGATAATGGATACAAGGCGCGGATCAGCGGGCGGCCCGGCGTGTTGCTTGACGCCGAAAGCAAGACGACGCCAAACCGGCGGCGGTTGTGCAGGGTCGTTGAGTTGCTCAAATAACTGGCTTACCGAAGTAAGAAATGTTGCACATCTCGATCGCCCAGGCTCTCCCAGAACGCGATCATACCTCGTCACGTCTCGCGCGCCGGGTGCGGATGAGCGACTTCGAGGATTTTGTCGCGCCGGTTTTCCTGCGACATTGACTAGCGGAAAGTCCTTTGGCGAAGGCCGTCGGCATCGATCAGGCGGTAACCCGCCGCATTTTTATCGCTGGCGTGATTGGTGGCGCGCCGGATCGGCGTCATGAGGAATCATGATGGAAGCCGACACAGGTGATGCCTTCTCCCTCGTTAAATGAGCTCCAATTTTAGTCGTCCACCGCAACAAAAAACTGCAAACGCGGGACAGCAAAGAATGGCAGAGTGGTGCGGGGCCTAAACTGTGTATCAGCAACGGAGCTGAGACGTGACGATTGAGTTGGAGTCGGCGTGCGACTTGTTTTGCGACCGGTTCGTTCGGACTGTAGTCCGTCCGGTCCAGTGCCCCCGCCCGCGAAGGGAAAACGGAACGATCATCGGGACGGCAGACGCAAGCGCGATCACGCACGCGTGACATCGCATCGAGCAGACATGCAGGGCGTTGCGCTGACAGCGCTGCGCCGAGTCCAAGCAACCGCCGACGCGCCGTTCGGGGACGGACATGGAAGATGATCATTGGCCTCACGGCACGTGCGACGGCGCCGGTCGAAGCCTGGCGTGCTTGCGAAAACGTGCGTCTCATTTTTTTGAAAGCTTGTCCGTCGGGGAACTCGTGCGCGAGGCGCACAGGCATCGGTGGATTTCGGAGTGGTTGAGGATCTCAGGCGAGTACCGGATATTCGCCGAATCGGCACGCGTAACCAGTTCAGCTCAGATCGCGCGGGAAGCGTGGCTGTGCTCGCTGACGGCCCTTGAAGTCGCGAGGAACCTGTCTTGGCCCGGAGATCCCGGGGGTACCGACCTCGTAGACAAGGTCAGACTCTGCCTGAGGGGCTTCGAGGAGGACGCCGGTTCGGCGATCGAGCGTGTGGAGATCGACTGCTCTGATCAAGGCTCGCTTGCGGGCTACTTTCTGCCGGCGTTCCCCGATCGGTCTTTCGCACCCGCAGTTATCTGCGTCAGCGACGAGGACATCACCCTCGGCTCGATGATGAGCAGGCTGTTGCCGGCTTCAGGGCGACGGAACGTGTCACTCCTGTTCGTTGATGCCGGCGATTCATCCGGTTTTAGCCCCTTCAAGCCGGCGCATATTCTTCAATGCTGGCTGGATTACCTGGAAGCTCGTCCGGACGTCGATTCGCAGCAGATCGCGGTCTACGGCGAGGGGGCGGCCGCCAGTCACGCATCCCGTCTTGCCCTCGTGGATCGCAGAATGGCTGCCGCCGTGTGCGACGGCGGCATTGCGACGCCGGTCATGCGCCGGGCATCGCTGCGCTGGATGATCGGCGTCGAGCAGGCGGTCCGTGACGGGCCCTCGACGGGTTCGTTGCTGCCGTTGTGTCGGATACCTTGCCCGCTTCTGATGGTCGTCGGGAGCCGCTCAATGGTTTGGGAGGAGGATGCTCTCGAACTGCAAGCCGGCTATCGGCAGGCCGGAGCCGATTGCGCGACCGTCGTGCCGAACTGCATTCCGCACCCTCTGGGCGAGGTCGAGAATTTCATCGCGGTGGACGATTTCATTTTCGAATGGCTCGACAGCAAACTTGGAATTGCCCGCCAGCTGGATTCCGTGACCTACCTCTAAGGCGCCAAGAGATTGGGAAGGCGAGAAAAGATTGGGAAGGCGAGGAGAGATTGGGGATGAATCGAGGCGCGCGTTCCGCGCCTGACGTCAGGGAGTCAGGAAGCGTCGATGGCCAGCAACCGTGCGGCCAGCCGGGCATTCTTGGCAATCGTTGCGAGCGCGGCATTCAGGTCGGCCAAGGTCTTCTCGTCGAGCTCGTTGAACATGGTCGAGTTCAAGGCGAGCTTTCTCTTCGACAGTTTTTCAATCTCCGTCGTTGCTTTCGCCGTCAGCGACATCAGGACGTAGCGTGCGTCGTCTGCGGCCGGCCGTCGCGACAGGAAGCCGCCCTTTTCGAGACTCTTGGTCTGGTTGGTGACGAAGGCGGGGTGGACGCGCAGCTTGTTCGCGATGTCGATTCCCGCGACACCTCGCCCCTGGTCCAGTTCGGTGATGGCCATCAGGATCAGCCACTGCGGCTCGGTAATGCCCAGCAGTCCGGCCCAGCTGGTGTGGATGTCCTCCAGCTGGGAATGAATTTCGACGACGTTCCAGATGAAGTCCGTAATCGCCCTGTCGAGTTTCTTCTCGATCATGTGGCTCCCTCCCCGTTTATCCCTTGCCTATCCTTAATGGGATATCTTGGAAGCGTCTCGAAAATCGCGCGCCGACCAAAGGGGAGATACCGCGCGGAAGAAATCGTAGGCCCAATTATTACTTGCAAAGAACAATTAATTTCATTATCGATTATCGCACTCTATTTCGCTGCTCTTGACCGACGCGACGGACAGCGATGCGAGACCTCCAAGAAGCCCTCGGGATGCCCCCTGAGGGCTTTTCTGGCTTGTATGCAATGATATTCCGGGGTGATATCGCCGCTGTTGCCCTCAAGCCACATCGCGACCCGAAGTGTCGATTCATCAAAGCAATAAATTGAGACCATTGTTTTTATAAACTATATGTGAAGCCGCGACGGAGGGGGCACCTCGCTGTCGTTTCAGTCCGAACCTTCGGTGCGGGCCTGAATTGAACGGAAATTGAGAGGGTAAAGCGGCGTCCACCGAGGACCCGAGCCCCCTGAACCGACCTGGAGGTTTACTAATGAAGTTGACGAAGACACTCTTTCTCGGCTCGGCTGCCGGCCTGATGGCCGCCTCCGGGGCGTTCGCTGCCGATCTTCCCGTGAAGGCCAAGGCGGTCGAATACGTGAAGATCTGCTCGCTGTACGGCGCCGGTTTCTACTACATCCCGGGCACCGACACCTGCATCAAGCTCGGTGGTTACCTGCGTGCCGATGCGAACCTCAATACCAATTCGGACTTCAACCCGAACCAGAGCGGTGTTGCCGGTGCACGCAACCGCCTGATGAACTACTACACCTTCCGCGCTCGTGAAGACCTCAACATCGACACCCGCACCGCGACCGAATACGGCGTGGTCCGCACGTTCTTCGACGGCGTCTTTACCTGGACGACCGGCAACTATTCGGGCACCGGTTCGGCAACGGGTGGCACCCAGTACAGCGGTACGCTCGGTCTCAACGCTGCGGGCACAGGCCTCGTCGGTTCGGGTAGCGGCAACGTCAACGGCACCGACGGCAATACCTCGGCCGGTGCGCTCGGCGTATACTACGCCTTCATCCAGTTCGCCGGCTTCACGATGGGTAAGGCCGTGTCGCAGTTCGACGCGCCCTGGACCAACTATCCCGGCAACATCACCGACAACCTCGTCGGCGGCAGCGGCACCGTTACTGGCGTCACCCAGTTCACATACACCGCCGACTTCGGCCAGGGCGTCACGGCATCGTTCTCCGCTGAAGATGCGACGGCCTACTATCAGGCCGGCAACCTCAACATGACCGGCGCGACCGCAGGTGGCATCATCGGCGGTTCGTACGGCACCAACGCCCTCGGCGGCTCGCGTTCGCCGAACCTCGTCGGTCAGGTGCGTGTCGATCAGGCCTGGGGTCTCTTCCAGGCGTCAGTGGCTGCGCATGACAACCATGTCGCCTATTACGGCGCGACCGAAGCCACCGGCCATCCCGACGACAAATGGGGTTGGGCTGTTCAGCTCGCTTTGTCGATCAAGAACATCCCGACCGGCGCGGGTGACACGATCAACATCCAGGGCGTCTACACCGACGGCGCGACCCGCTACAACTTCCAGAACCTGTCGGGCAGCAGCTACTCGCTGTTCGGTAGCTCGGGTGTTGCCTACCAGAGCGTTGGCTTCGCCAATGCTCCTGACACGGTGTACGTGACCGGTAGCTCGCAGGAAACCGTCAAGACCTGGGGCTTCCGTGGCGCTTACACCCACAACTGGGATCCCAACTGGAACTCCTCGCTGTACGGTGCTTACGCTCAGGCCCAGTTCGGCACGCTGGCCAAGACCACCATCTGCGGCGCCGGCGGCGGCGCCGGTGTGTTCGGAGCCCTGGCAGGTGTGACGGGTTGCAACCCGGACTTCGCGATCGGCCAGCTAGGTGTCGTCACCCGGTGGACCCCGGTCAAGAACCTGACCTTCTCGGCGGACGTGTCCTGGACCCATCTCGATCAGAAGTATTCTGGTACGGTTGGCGCCTCCCCGAGCGTCGCGACCGCCAAGCCGACCGCGGCCTACGAGCTGAAGGATCAGGACTCGGTCGCCATGATCCTCCGCGCTCAGCGCAACTGGTAAAATCTATCGAAACACATGAACGAACACCCGGCGGGAAACCGCCGGGTGTTTTTTTGCGCAAGGCAGATGATATAGGGCGGCGAAGCCCCGGTGCCCGGATGGAGTGCAAGCGTGATCCGGGGGCTGCTCGCGCTGCGTCCGGCACCTTCCCGGATCACTCTTCGCTTCATCCGGGCCACGGGACCGCGCCTGTGTCGCCCCCGTGTCAATCCGCTCTCATAAAAATATTCCGCTTTACCGAAATTCGGAAATGGCGTATGTGTCGTCCATCCCGGCTCATCCTTGAGGGGCGATCTTGTGGTCGTCATGTTCGCGAGCCGGGCTTGCGGTGGACGCGGCAGCGTTCGGGTGCGAGAGGCCAAGGGCAGGGCGGATTGCTCTCCGTGAGCCCAAGGCTTCGTTCCGACGAGCGGCGCTGCTAGGCTTCGTCTCGTCTGTAAGTTTCCGGCTCCGTCGACAGGGCTGGAAAAACTGCGGCGAAATGGCGAGCCGTGCGTACGGCAAAACCGTGTGGTCCTGGCCGTCGTTGCTACGGTCAAGCTCTTGCGGATGCGGCAGTCGCGTCAACCGGCGCGGTGCCGGCGACTTTCGTTGGGACGAGGGAGGCCAAAAGGAACTCGGCTCCCGGGAGAGCACGGCATAAGCCGTCCAACCATCGCGCAGGGAAGGCCGAGTGATTGGCTACACCTGTATGCTGCTGTGCGGTTTCCCTTGCGCTACATTTTCGCGCAGCGGACCGCGGGTGCCAGCCGGCACCCGGTCTTCCCTGCGCCCTCTTGGCTTTGAGGGTGGAATGACCAGGCAAAGCTCGGGCGAAACGCCGCGAGGACGCGAAGGCGTGTCTACGGCTACACACTCCCTGTCATCGCCCGGCTTGACCGGGCGATCCAGTATTCCGAGACAGTTATGATTGAACCGAGAAGCCGCGGCGTACTGGATTCCCCGCTTTCGCGGGGAATGACAGTGGTGCTGGGAGGACGAAGCCGCCGCCTCATCCTCCGTCATTGCGAGCGCAGCGAAGCAGAGTCTTACCGCGGAGAGACTCTGGATTGCTTCCGCCTTCGCTAAAGCTTCGGCGGACAAGTCGCTGCCCTCGCAATGACGATGTGGAGAGAATGTGCGCCACACTCCGTTCTCGTGCCCTGGACGCAGCGCAGCGCTTTTGCGGTGCGGCTGCAGAGCCGGGGCCCATCTCGCCGCATTACGCCGTGTCGCCCTGGTCCCGGTTCTGCGCAGCAGCGCCATAAGCGCGTTTACGCGCGTCTTCGACACGCTTTGCGCGTTGCAGCTTGTCCGGAACATGAGAGGCTCTGTGCGCCTTTCAGAGATCGCCACCGCGCGGAAATTTACGCGTGCCTCACCCCTGGTTCACCACACGCGCGCGGTCGAGATGCTCCTCGATCTTGGGACGGTCGCGGGTGCGCTCGAAACTGGTGCAGAGCAGTTCAGTCTCCTCGAGCGAAACCGGGGCGCGATACAGCCGGCACATGAATTCGGCCGTTGCGCGTCCCTTGCCGGTACCCGGCCCGCGTTCGGCGAGAAACATGCAGTCCCGGCAGACGCTGGCATCGAGCCGCTGATGTGCCGCGTCGAGATGATTGAGGATCTCGCGCAGCGAATCGCGCAGCCTGACGCACTCGTCGGGTCCGAGCGCCGTGACCGCGTTCAGCACGTGATTGACCGGATCGTGCTGGCTCAGGCACTTCTCGCCCTGCGCAGTGACGTGCAGCACGACAGAACGCTTGTCTTCGTGCGACGGCTTTCGCACCAGGAAGGTCTTGCTCTCCAGCGTCTTCACGATCTGCGATGCAGTCGCCCTGGTGGCGCCGATGAAGCCGGCGAGCGCGGAGGGCGTGCGCGAAAACCTGTTGGCGCGGCCGAGAAAGCGCAGCGCCATCCATTCCCGATCGCGCAACCCATGCTGATCGCCTTCGAAATACCAAGCCCTCGCTGCCTGAACCAGCAGCTCCACGGCTTCTCTTGCCAATGGCATGAATTCCTACCTTGCCCCGGGAGTCACGTCTGCGGCGCTCCGGAGCCGCCTTCCGCCGTTGCGCACGAGCCGTTTGCGAGAAGCCGGACCACCGGCAACGTCCGACACATGCACCGTGCTCTTCTCTCGCGTGAAGGCACGGCCTGCCCGGCGCCCGACCTGGACTGATGAGCACTGCAAGCTATGGCGTGGGAGGCGGTGTTGCTGTGGATATGCCATTCGCGGCGTCGTCGCACGGGAGCCCGAATAGCCGTCGCCACCAGACGATGGATCGGAGTAGTTCAACCGAAGCCCCTAAGGTTCAAGTCATACGCAGACGTTTCTTATCTTCCGACGAAACGATGAATGACCTTCTCAACAAAATCAAGTAGAGACCATCTCGCAGACAGGATGTCGTCGCAGGCGAATGTAACGTTCAAGACAATCTCGCTCCTCGGGACACATGTTGGTGAACGCAATACGCTGTCCCACGAGCAACATGCACGCGACTATGCGACGGTTTTATTGCACGGCCCGTTGGCTGTCGTTGATGCAAGTTGATCGAAGCTTGTGCAGGACGACGATGTGCGTCCGCATGTCATCCACAACTTGTGCGTTCTGCCAAGAATTGTCCGAGGGAACTCACAGGAATTACACGCGGCGGTTGTCCGAACTGGGTCGAGAACTCGCCGGTCGGTCGCATTCGGCGCGGCCAGCCTCACCCGAATGGTGTAGGCGATCGCGGCGGAAACCGGAGACGGCCGCGCATGCGCTGGAAGCGTGGCGGCATGCGCAATCGCCTGTCGAAAACAACGAGCAAGGTGCGATCGCGTGGCGCCTCGCGCGCCGACTCAATCTGAGACTTGCTAGTCGCCCTTGAGCATGTCCCGCAGCTCGCGGAACGGATCGGCGCTTGGGGGAGCCGAAGCGTCCTGCCGCATCGCGCCATAGATTCTCGGGACCATGTCGACCGCCTGGTCGAGCCCCGAATCACGTCCCGCCTGGTATCCGCCCATCAGGCGAAGGTCGCGCGTGTCCTCGTATTTGGCGATCATGGCGCGCAGCTTGCTCACCAATTCGCGCTCTTCGGGGTCCCAGACGTTATGGGCGAGACGGGAGACCGAACCCAGAACGTCCACCGCCGGGTAACGTGCCTGGTCGGCGATGTGCCTGGAGAGCACGATGTGTCCATCGAGTGTGCTGCGGATGGTATCGGCGATCGGCTCGTTGTGATCGTCGCCATCCACCAGCACGGAGAAAATACCGGTGATCGTCCCGGATCCCTCCTCGCCGGGCCCGGCGCGCTCCAGAAGGCGCGGCAGATCGGTAAAGACGGTGGGTGCGTAGCCGCGCGCGACCGCGGGCTCACCGGCGGCGAGCGCCACTTCACGGGCGGCGTGGGCGAAGCGGGTGATCGAATCGACCATGAGCAGGACGGATTCGCCCCGGTCTCGGAAATATTCGGCGACCGCCATGGCCGTCTTCGGCGCCAGTCGCCGCATCATCGGGCTCTCGTCTCCCGTCGACACGATCGTGACGGCGCGGTGACGATCGGCGCCCAGCACGTCCTCGATGAACTCGCGCACCTCGCGGCCGCGCTCGCCGACCAGGGCCAGCACGACCGTGTCAAAACCCTGGCTGCGGGCGAGCATCGCAAGCAGCGTCGATTTACCGACACCGGAGCCGGCAAAGATGCCGACACGCTGGCCGGCACAGATCGGGGCGAACAGGTCGATGACGCGTACGCCGGTGCGCAGCGGCTTGTGGACCCGCGCGCGCTTCATGGCCGAAGGCGCCTCCGCCTCGGCCGAGACCGGACGCGACCCGGGGGTGAGAGGGCCCTGTCCGTCCAGGGGCGCCCCGAGCGCGTTGATGACGCGGCCCTTCCAGCTCGGATCGGGCGCGAAGGACAGGGGCGGCATCCGGTAGGCGACCGAGCCGAGGCCGCCGGCGAACTGCCGGTCGAACGGCTTGGCGATGATGCCCTCGCTGTCGATCCGCACCACCTCGCCGATCTGGGGCTTGCCGCCGGAGTTGACGCCGATCAGCTCGCCAAGCCTGACGAAGCGCGACAGGCCGGAGACGCGGAAATGCGTCGACGCGATCTCGGAGATCGCGCCGCTGACGCTTGCCAGGGGAGTGCTCTGCTGAAGCTCCAGCAGCGCCCACTCAAGTTGCCGAAGAGCGTTCAAGGAAACCGTCCAATCTCATTGCGCGCGGGCGCAGTCTATTTGCCGGGTTCGCCCAGCGTCCGGATTGCGTTCTGGAGCGAGCTCTCGGTGCCCTCGATCATCGAATTGGTGCCGTCGAAGGCGCGCGAGGCCGCGATCAGCTTCGTCAATTCCATCATCGGATTGGCGCCCGAGCCCTCGACATAGCCCTGCTTGAAGCCGTCGCGGGAGAAGTCGGCGATCGCGGTCGCAGGCCGGTTGGGCGTGACGCCCGAATTGCCGTAGCGGTCGAGATTGGCGTCGGCGGGAATGTTGAACAGGCCGATGGTGCCGATCTCGTTGTTGTCCTGGGTGATCGCGCCGCTGCGCGCGATCGAGACCGGTCCGCCGTTCGGATCGAGGGTGATCTGCGCGCCGCCGGAATCGATGACGGGGAAGCCGGACACGGTCTGAAGGTCGCCGTTGGCGGCGATCTGGAGTCGGCCGTCGCGCGTATAGACCGTTCCGTTCGGACCGGCGAAGGCGATCCAGCCCTGTCCGACCACGGCGACGTCGAGTGGGTTGCCGCTCTCGGTGATGCTGCCCATCTCGCGCGAGATGATGTTGTCGCCGGGCGAGGAGAAGGCGACCGGGTTCGCGCCCGCCTTGGACAGCACGGTCTCGAACTTCACCACGTCGGTGCGGAACGCCGCCGTGTTGACGTTGGCGACGTTGTTGGCGATCGTCTGGAGGCGTTTTTCGAGAGCGACCTGCGCCGACAATCCTACATAGAGGGCCGATTGCATGACTTACCTGTTGAACTTGATGTTCTGAAGTGTCGTGAGCACGTTGGAATCCATGCCAATCGACGTCGTGGCGCCGCCGATCAGGACCAGCGCCGGGTTGGTCGAGTTGTCGCTCTGGGCCTGGGTCGCATCCCACATCGCCGCGAAGCGCTGCACGAATTTGGCGACCTTGGCCGGGTCCTGGAAATCGGTGAGCTTGATCTTGCTCGTGATCATCTTGGCCTGGGCATCGATATCAGCCGAGCTGATCGTCGACGGCAGGCCGAGCGCCGTCTGCACCACTTGCGTCATCGCCTTGTCCGCGAGGATCTGGTAGGAATTGGTGATCGTGGAGGCCTTGCGCGTGAAATAGAGCGCCAGCCGCAGGCCCTCGTTCTGGTCGCCGGCCTTCTCCTCCATCGTCTGCGTAACGTATTGGGTCGCCGTGCCGGTCGTGGCCGCGGCGGTTTGGGTCGCCTTGTCGCCGAGGGCGGCGAAATTGAAGGCGGCCGCGAATTGCCGATAGCGGGTATCGGTCAGCTTGTTGGCGAAGGTCTTGTTGTCCGCGATACCCTCGGTCAGCACCTTGCGCATGAACGCCTTGGCATAGGTCATCTCGCTGAGGCCATATGCCTTCATCGCGTAGGAGTAGAGACGATAGTCCTTCAGGAAGTCGTCGATGGTCTTCACGTTGCCGATGTGGCTGAGGAAATAATCGGTGTCACGGCTGACGTCCGGCTGCGTCGCGACCTGTGTCAGCGACTTGCCCATGTCCTTGGTCAGTCTGGTGTAGTCCGCGATGGTGGATAGCATGACACGCGCCCCTCTGGCCGCTCTCGCGACGTCGTCCCAAGCTGCCGTGAATCGCTTGCGCGAGGCTGGCGAGGGGGAAGCCAGCCTCGCGCAAGGCTCGCCAACTAGATATTCCCGATGGGATCGGTGATGGAGCGGCGCGTTGGGCAGTTTCGTGGGGATCGTCATCACGGTAGCGGCACTGCTGGGCGGATTTGCCGCCATGGGCGGGCATCTGGGCGTGCTGATGCAGCCGTGGGAGTTCGTGATCATCATGGGCACCGCGGCCGGCACCTTCATCATGGCCAATCCCTGGAAGACGGTCGCGGATACCGGGCTTGCCTGCGTGCAGGCGGTGACGGGAGCGGTGCCAGGTCAGCGCTACTATCTCGATCTGCTCGGTGCGCTGCACGCGCTGATGCGGGAGCTGCGGGGCAAGGGCCGCAACGAGGTCGAGGCGCATATCGACGATCCCGCGTCCTCCGAGATCTTCAAGGCGTACCCGAGCGTGCTCGGAGATCCGTCGCTGTTCCAGTTCATCTGCGACTACGTCCGCCTCATCATCATGGGTAACGCGCGAACGCACGAGATCGAAGCGCTGATGGACGAGGAGATCCACACCATCGTGAAGAGCAAGCTGGCGCCCTACCACGCGCTGGTGGTGGTCTCGGAGGCGCTGCCTGCGCTCGGCATCGTCGCCGCGGTGCTCGGCGTCATCAAGGCCATGGGCGCGCTTGACCAGTCCCCGAAGCTGCTGGGCGGCTTCATCGGGGCCGCCCTCGTCGGCACCTTTGCCGGTATTTTCCTGTCCTACGGGATCATTTCGCCCTTCGCGATGAAGGTGAAGATGACGCGCGAGAAGCGCTGCCGGCCCTACATCATCGTCAAGCAGACGCTGCTGGCGTTCATGAACGGCGCCATGCCGCAGATCGCCGTCGAGCACGGCCGCAAGATGATCGCGAGCCCCGAGCGGCCCTCGATCGACGTCGTCGAGAACGAGACGATCGCGGGCCCCAAGGCTGTCGTGACCGAGGTTGAACCGAAGGCTGCGCGCGCATCATGATGGAAGCCCTCGAAATCGATCAGCGCAAGCCGCTGCCGAACTATCTGCTGGACGCCGCCGGCATTTCGATCGAGCGCATGCCGATGCTCAATGTGATCTTCGATCGCATGGCGGCATCGTGCACGGACAGCCTGCAGCCGATGGCTGGAACGCCATGCTATTTCTCGGTCAACGGCATCACCAACGACCGTGTCGGCGACATCATCAAGGACTACGAGGCCAACGCGGTTGCGGCGGTGCTCTATGCCGAGCAGTGGGACTCCCGCATCATCATCATGCTCGACCGCGACTTCGTGTTCACCATGGTCGAAGCGATGTTCGGCTCCGATGGCGCCGAACCGCCGCTCGACGTCGAGCGCAGCTTCTCGAACATCGAGATCCGCCTGGTCCAGGCGCTGTTCGAGCGGTTCGCCAAGGCGCTGCAATCCGCTTTCGCCGGCACCTCCAACGTCACCTTCCGCGTCGAGCGGGTCGAGACCGCCATGGCGTCGCTGGCGATCGGGCGGAGCGGCAACATGTCGATCTGCGCGAACATCATGCTGCAGGCGCTCTACCGCGGCGGTCAGATGTTCCTCATCATCCCGCATTCCGCGCTCAACCCGCTCAGGCAAAAGCTCGCGACCGTCGTCGTCAGCGACGGCCGCGCGGCCGATCCGCGCTGGCGCGAGCAGATGGAGACCGAGGTTCACCGCACCGAGGTGACGCTGAGCGCCGTGCTGGACGAGAAGATGATTTCGCTGGGCGACGTCGTGAAGTTCCAGGTGGGACAGGTGCTCGAGCTCGAAGCCACGCCGCGCACGCTGGCTCGGCTCGAGAGCAACAACCAGGTGCTGTTCTGGTGTCAGATCGGCCAGCTTGATGGCTATTACGCCATGCAGGTGGCAGATCCCGTCGATCAGAAACGGGAGTTCGTCGATGATATCCTATCTCGTTGATGCCGTGCTGCTGATCGCGCTCGCCTTCACCAGCATGCGGGTGACCCGGATGCATCGCGAGCTGGCGCGGTTGCGCAGCTACCAGGGCGAGTTCTCGACCATCGTCCAGGAGACGGCGGGCGCGTTCGACACGGTCATCACCGCGGCGCATGATTCCACCGCAAATCTCGGGCGGCTCGCCAACGTGCTGAGCACGAAGATCGACCAGGCCCACGAGGCGATCGCGGCGCTCGATGCGAGGAGCGGACTCGCATCCGCGGCGACCGCGGGCGGCGCCGACGTGAACAAGCATTGAAGCCGAAGCCGGCGGAATAAATACGATCGGAACGTCGCGGCGCTCCGGGAGCGGAAATACCAAGAGGCGATACCAAATGGCGCAATCCTTCGACTATGAGTCAGCATCGGCGTCCGACGAGGGGCATACGGAGACATCTCCGCTGGAGCGGCTGGCGGAGATCGCCGCGCGCACTGCGGAGGAGACCGGCAAGTTCGCCAATGTCGATGCGATCCTGCGCATTCCCGTGACCATGCAGGTGGTGCTGGGATCGGCAACCATTCCGGTGGCAAACCTGATGAAGCTCGGCCGTGGCGCGGTGGTTCCGCTCGACCACCGGGTCGGCGAACCCGTCGACGTCGTCGTCAACGGTCGCGTCGTCGCCCGCGGCGAGGTCGTCGTGGTCGAAGAAGACAATTCCCGCTTCGGCGTCTCGCTCACCGAAATTGTCGGGCCGTTGGGACAGGGTGATACCTGACCATGGCCGCACAGGTCGGCATGGCTCCCATCAAGCAGCGCGGCGTCGCCACGCTGGGCGGAACGGAGAAGGTCGCGGCACTCCTGCTCGCCATGGGCCGGCAGGCGGCCGCCAGCGTGCTCGCGCAGTTCGAGCCGCAGGATATCCGCACCGTGACAAAGGCTGCGGCCGAGCTGCGGCCGATCACGGCGCAGGAACTGGAAGCGATCGTCGAGGAGTTCGCCCAGCAATTCTCGATGGGCGCCAACATCCTCGGCACCCTCGGTGGCCTGGAAGCCGTGCTCGGCGACGTGCTTCCGGCCGACCAGGTGTCGGCCATCATGTCGGACCTGCTCGGCAATTCGAGCCGGTCCGTGTGGGACCGCGTCTCGTCGGTGTCGGAAAACTCGCTGGCAAGCTACCTCTCCAAGGAGCATCCGCAGACCGCGGCGCTCATCCTGTCCAAGGTCAAGCCGTCCTGCGCCGCCAAGGTCATGAGCCAGCTGCCGTCGAGCCTGCGCAACGAGCTGATGCGGCGTGTGCTCAGTCTCAAGCCGATCGTCGACGACGCCATGAGGGTCCTCGAGAAGACGCTGCATGAGGATTTGACGCTGAACTTCGCCCGCAACCTCGGCGCGGACACCTATGCCCGGGTCGCCGACATCATCAACAAGATGGAGCGCGGACACATCGAGGACATGCTGAAGAGTCTGTCGGAGAAGCGGCCGAAGTCGGCCGAAGTGCTGAAGGAGCTGCTCTTCACCTTCGACGACGTCACCAACCTGACGCCGAAGGCGCGCACCATGATCTTCGACCAGGTGCCGACCGATCGCATCGTGATCGCGCTGAAGGGCACCGACAAGCACTTCCGCGAGATGATCCTGTCCTCGGTCGCCTCGCGCGTCCGCCGGGTCGTCGAGCACGAACTCGCCATTGGCGAACCGTCGAACCAGCGCGACGTGCTGGAGGCGCGGCGCGTGATCACGGACCTCGCGCTCGACCTCGCGGAAAAGGGCGAAATCGAGCTCAACCCCGAGCAGGAGGATGAGCTGGTCTTTCGCTGACCGCTGAACGGGCATGGCAGAAACAACCGATCAGGAGAGCAAGACAGAAGAGCCGACCGAGAAGAAAGTCCGCGATGCGCTCGAACAGGGCAAAATCCCGGTCTCTCGGGAGGCTTCCATCTTCGCCTCGATGGCCGCGCTGATGGTGATCCAGGCGTTCCTGATCGGTCAGGGCGTGCAGCAATTGACGCCGATGCTGACGGGCTTTCTCGACGATCTCGACGGCTTCCCTCTCAGCACCGGGGCCGACGCCCAGAATCTCCTCATCGTGGTCGGGCTTCAGGCACTGCGATTCCTGACGCCGCTCGTCGTCACCCTGGCGGCGTTCGGGCTCGCAGCCTCGCTGTTGCAAAATGCTCCCAGCCTGGTGCTCCAGCGCATCACGCCGGACCTTTCGCGAATCTCTCCGCTCGGCGGCTGGAGCCGGCTGTTTGGATCGCAGGGCCTTGTCGAGTTCGCCAAGTCGCTGTTCAAGCTCGCCGCGGTCACCGTCGTCGTCGCGTTCGTGCTGCGCTCGTCGGAAGCGAAGGCGTTCGAGGCGATGTACACCGATCCGGTCGCGCTGCCGGAGATGATTCTCAACATCGCCATGCGAATCGTCTCGGCGATCTGCATCGCGACCATCGTCCTGGTCGCGGTCGATCTGGCTTGGGCGCGCTTCCACTGGCGGCGCGAGCTGCGCATGACGCGGCAGGAGATCAAGGACGAGCACAAGCAGGCCGAAGGCGATCCGCTGATCAAGGCGCGCCTGCGCTCGCTGGCGCGCGACCGCTCGCGCCAGCGCATGATCGCCTCCGCATCGCGCGCGACGCTGGTGATCGCGAACCCGACGCATTTCGCGATCGCGCTGCGCTACAATCGCGAGGAAAATCCGGCGCCGATCGTCGTGGCGAAGGGCATGGACGTGATTGCGCTGAAGATCCGCGAAGTCGCCGAGCAGAACCGGATTCCGGTGATCGAGAACAAGGCGCTGGCGCGCGCGCTCTACGAGGCGGTTCAGGTCGACCAGGTAATTCCGGCGGAGTTCTTCCGGCCGGTCGCCGAGATCATCTACTTCCTGCAGTCCAAGCAGACGCCGCAGTCCGAGAAGGTCCAGTAGAATTCCGAGGACGGCGTCCCTTCCATCAGCCTGACGAAAGCTTGCGACCCTAAGGTTACACCGTCTGAACCAGAATGGTGCTGCCGTGGGACCGCTCTATCTCTTCGAACTCGCATCGTCGCAGGCGCGATACCTCGAGCTCCGCCAATCGACGATCGCCACCAACGTCGCCAACGCCAACACGCCGGGCTTCAAGGCGCGCGACGTCGAACCCTTCAACAAGGTGCTCGACGGCATGCCGGTGAGACTGGCGACCACGTCGCCGTCGCACCTGCAGCTCTCCCCAGCCGAGAGCGACACGCGGGCGACTGCGAAGAAGGACAGCTGGGATGTGGTTCACTCCGGCAACTCCGTCAGTCTCGAGCAGGAAATGATCAAGGGCAGCGACGTCAGTCGCGATTACTCGATGAACTCGGCGATCGTGCGGTCGTTTCACCGCATGCTGCTGTCGAGCGCGAAGACCTGAGGTGAACTGACATGCTGGACTCATTGCAATCCTCGTTGACGGTCGCGAGCTCCGGGCTCGAAGCGCAGTCGACGCGCATGCGCATCGTCTCGGAGAACCTCGCCAACGCGACGTCGACAGGGCGCTCAGCCGGCGCCGATCCCTATCAACGCAAGACGATCACCTTCGACGCCGCGATGGACCGCGCCTCGGGCGCGCAGCTGGCGAAGGTCAAGGAAATCGGGGTCGACACCACGCCTTACCGCGTGGAGTACGAGCCGGGGCATCCCGCCGCCGACAAGGCCGGCTACGTCAAGCTGCCGAACGTCAACATGATGATCGAGATGGCGGACATGCGGGAAGTCAACCGCTCCTATGAAGCCAATCTGCAGGTCGTGAAACAGGTGAGGTCGATGCTGGGCATGACCATCGACCTGCTGAGGAGCTGACAATGCTTGAAGCGATTTCATCCACGGCGATTTCGGCCGGGCAAGCGGCAAGCCGCGCGACCGAGACGCAGGCCATCTCGCCGGCGGCGACGCCCGCGATTCAGTCCGGTGGCGACGTCGGATTCGAATCGGTCATGAAACAAGTGACGACGGACGCGATCGGGACGCTGAAGGCGGGCGAGGCGGCCTCGGTCTCGGCGATGCAGGGCAAGGAATCGACGCGGCGCGTCGTCGAGGCGCTGATGTCGGCCGAGCAGGCCTTGCAGACGGCGGTCGCAGTTCGCGACAAGGTCGTGCAGGCCTACCAGGAAGTCGTTCGGATGTCGATCTGATCAAGGAGTGACGCTGTGAAATCGCTTGCCATCGCGGCCACGGGCATGAACGCCCAACAGACCAACATCGAAGTCATCGCCAACAACATCGCCAACATCAACTCGACCTCGTACAAGCGGGCGCGTGCCGAGTTCACCGATCTGTTCTACCAGATGGACCGCATGCAGGGCGTTGCGAACACCAGCGGCTCGTCGCCGATTCCGGAAGGCGCCAATCTCGGCCTCGGGGTCAAGTCGGCGGCAATCCGCAAGCTGCATATCCAGGGCGCGCTCACGCAGACCGGCAATCCCTACGACATGGCGATCAACGGCCGCGGCTGGTTTCAGGTGCTCGGTCCGAACAACGAGGTGCAGTATACCCGCGCGGGTTCGTTCAACACCAATGCCAATAGTCAGCTCGTCACGACCGACGGCTATCTGCTGGATCCGGCAATCACGGTGCCGCAGGGAACGGTCCAGGTCACGGTCAACCAGACCGGACAGGTGTTCGCCAAGCTGGATACGGAAGTGAACCCGAGGCAAATCGGGCAGCTCAATCTCGCCAATTTCGCCAACGAGGCCGGGCTCGAACCGCTGGGCAGCAATCTCTATCGCGAGACCACGGCGTCCGGCACGCCGGTCGTCGGGCTGCCCGGCGATTCCGGCTACGGCAAGATCAACCAGCAATATCTCGAAGCCTCGAACGTCGATCCCGTCAAGGAAATCACCGAGTTGATCTCTGCCCAGCGCGCCTACGAAATGAATGCCAAGGTGATCCAGGCCTCGGATGAAATGGCCCAGACGGTCTCGAAGGGCATGCGCTAGTTCCGGTGTATCCATGTTGAACAGGATGGGCTCGATCATGCGCGGGATGGCCGCCGTGCTGCTGGTTCTCGTCTCGGCGCGTCTCGCCGCGGCCGAGGAGAAGCGGCTCCCCGTGCCGGCCGTCTCGATCCGCGCCGGCGAACTGATCCGGGACGACATGATCACCGAGCGCGCCTTTGCGCCGAACGTGCTCGGCGTCGCCATATTCATCGAAGGACGCCAGGTCCTGGTCGGCCGCATGGCGCGCCGCGCGCTGCTGCCCGGCCAGCCGATCCCGACCAACTCGGTGGAGGATCCCTGGACGGTCGCCCGCGGCGCCATGGTCAAGGTCGTGGTCGAAGACAGCGGCCTGTCGATCGTGACCTACGGCGCAGCGATGCAGTCCGGCGCGCCCGGCGCGCTCATCCCGATACGAAACACCGATACCGGTGTGATCATCAGGGGCGTTGTCCAGCCGGACGGCACCGTCAAGGTCGTGGACGGGTCATGACCAGAGTCCTGCTTGCGCTCGTCCTGCTCGTTTCCGCCGCCAGCGCCCAGGCCGCCGTCCGCATCAAGGACATCGCGGACATCAAGGGATTGCGCGAAAATCAGATCGTCGGCTACGGCCTCGTGATCGGCCTGAACGGGACTGGCGACACGCTCCGCAATGCGCCGTTCACGGAGCAGTCCCTGCAATCGATGCTCGAGAACATGGGCATCAATGTCAGGAACGAGACCACCAGCACCAACAATCCGCCGCGTCCGACGACGCTGCGCACGCGCAACGTCGCGGCCGTCATGGTGACCGCGGACCTGCAGCCCTCGATCGGTGCGGGCGAGCGCATGGACGTGACGGTGTCATCGCTCGGCGATGCGACCTCGTTGCTCGGCGGCACCCTGGTGATGACGTCGCTGCGCGCGGCGGACGGAGCGGTCTATGCAGTGGCGCAAGGCGCCGTCACGGTCGCCGGCTACAGCGTCGGGGGCCAGGCCCAGAACGTCAGCCAGGGTACGCCGACCGCGGGTCGCATCCCGAACGGCGCGCTGGTCGAGCGCGAGGTGCAGGGTAGTCTCTATGAAATGGAATATCTTGTGCTGGAGCTCAAGAACCCCGACTTCGTCACCGCAACGCGAATCCTCGACGCCATCAACCGCTACGCGGGCGGACGCTACCGCGCCCAGATCGCCTTCGAGCGAGACTACCGCACGATCGTGCTGTCGAAGCCGCGCCACATCGGACCGGTCCGCTTCCTTGCCGAAATCGGCGAGCTGACGGTCGAGCCGGACACGCCGGCGCGGGTGGTGATCAACGAGCGTACCGGCACGGTGGTGATCGGACGCGACGTGCGGATATCGACCGTTGCCGTGACGCACGGCAATCTGACGGTCCGGGTCACCGAGCTTCCCGTGGTGTCGCAACCCGCGCCGTTCTCGAAAGGGCAGACGGTGGTCGTGCCCCAGACCGTGGTCGAGGCCAACGAAGCCGGATCGCAGGTGGCGATCCTGAGCGGCGTCGATCTCCAGCGCCTGGTGCGCGGCCTGAACCAGATCGGCCTGAAACCATCCGGCATCATCGCGATCCTCCAGGCGATCAAGACGGCTGGCGCCCTCCAGGCGGATGTCATCGTGCAATGACGCGTAAGCGCCGTGCAAGCTTGGTCGCTCAATGCTCTCTCGACCGAGAATCGCACGCGGGCCGATGTTGAAGCTGGATCATAAAGCCAAACTCCTCCTCCTGGTCGCAGCCTCCGCGCTCGCGAGCGCTTCGCCCGTTCTGGCGCTGGATGAGGCCAAGCCGTCGAAGCCGCTCAACCTGCTGTCCTTCGCGCGCGCCCGTGCGTCTGGCCCACAGAAGCCAATCTCATCGATCCCGAGCGACAATGCGTCGATGCGGGCGACAGCGTGGGCAGCCGAAGATTCGGGACCAGTGATCACGGGTGCCGTTTCGGCCTCCGAGAAGCCCGCGTCGGCACCCACAGCCGCGGCGCGACCGGCCAAGCCCGGCAGCGTCACGGCGCCGCCGAAGCCGGTGCCGCCCCAGGCCGCTGCAACCGCGGACAACGAAGTCGCCCTGTTCTGCAGCAATGTCGCCGACTCCGCCGCCGATGCAAGGCTGGCCTGGCAGCTCAAGGAGCTGGAGAAGGCCGAGAACCAGCTTCGCGAGCGGATCGCCGAGGTCGAGGCCAAGCGCGCGGAATATGAGAAGTGGATGGCGTTGCGCGACGAGTTCCTGAAGAAGGCCGAAGCGAGTGTGGTCGAGATCTACTCGCGCATGAAGCCGGATGCCGCCGCAACCCAGATCGCCGGGATGGCGGACGAGACGGCTGCGGCCGTGCTCGCAAAGCTCAGCCCGAGGAGTTCGAGCGCAATCTTCAACGAGATGGAGACGGGCCGCGCGGCGCACCTCGCCGATCTGCTCGGCGGGATGCGTCGCGTGGATGACGGAAAGACCAAATAGATGAAGAATCTGATCCTCATCCTGTCGCTGTTATCGCTTGCGGGATGCGTCACTGATCCGGCCGAGGTCCTGACTGGCCCGCGACTGTCGCCGGTCGGGAGCGGCCTGAGGACGCAGGCCGATCCGATTCCCGTGACCCCCCGTATGCACTCGCCCGTCAGCTATCGCTCGACCTGGGACGACGGCACCGACCTCTACCGCGATCCCCGCGCCCGGCGCGTCGGCGACGTCGTGACGGTGATCATCTCGATGCAGGACAAGGCCAAGCTCGACAACAAGACCGGCCGCTCGCGCGATTCGCAAATCAAGTTCGGACTCGACTGGCTGATGGACGTTGCGGGATGGCAGGACAAGGGCTCGACGAGCGCCAACCTCAACACCAACACCCAGATCAAGGGCAACGGCCAGATCGACCGCACCGAGGATATCAAGCTGTCGATCGCAGCCATCGTCACCGACGTGTTGCCGAACGGCAATATGATGATCAGCGGCTCGCAGGAATTCAAGGTCAACACGGAAATGCGCGTGCTCAACGTCGGCGGCATCGTGCGTCCACGCGATATCTCGCGAACCAACACGATCTCCTACGAGAAGATCGCCGAAGCGCGCGTGGCCTATGGCGGTCGGGGAAATCTCTCTGACGTGCAGCAGCCTGGATGGGGACATCGGATCTATGACGCCGTGGCACCGTTCTGAGATGCGCTCCCGTCGGGCCGCGTCACGAGGGCAGGGGACGTCATGCGCCTGATTGTGGCCATCGTGGTGCTGACCCTGATCGCGATCGGCGCGGGCGCGCTTGCCGGCCTGCATCTGTTTGCGGCCGCCGAGCGCGTCGCGGATGCGAAGAAAACCGCCACGCCGCCGCCTCTAGCCTCGAGCTACGCCGGCAGCGCGCGGCTCAGGAAGCTGTCCCCGATCGTGACCAATCTCGGCGCGCCGGCCAACAACTGGGCCCGCATCGAAGCCTCCATGGTGACCGACAGCATGAGCGACGAGGATGCCGGCATCCTGGCGGCCCATATCAGCGAAGACATCGTCACCTATCTGCGTTCGGCGACGGTGGCGCAGTTCGAGGGATCGCGCGGGCTTCAGCATCTGCGCGACGACCTGACCGAACGCGCCAATATCCGCTCCTCGGGCAAGATCCGCGAATTGATCATTGAGACGTTGGTGATTCAGTGAAACTGAGAGTCCTGCTGCTTGCGTTGCTCTTGGTCGTGCTGCCCGAAGTGGCACTGGCCCAGATTCCGGACCTCAATTCGCTGCTGCCACCGGGCAACGGCTCGACCAGCGGCCGGATCATCCAGCTGATGGCGGTGATCACGGTGCTGTCGGTGGCGCCGGGACTGCTCATCATGGTGACGAGCTTCACGCGATTTGCGGTGGCGCTGTCATTCCTGCGCGCCGGTCTCGGCCTTCAGACCACGCCGGCCAATCTGGTGCTGATCAGCCTCGCGCTGTTCATGACCTTCTACGTGATGGCGCCGACCTTCGACCGCGCCTGGGAAACCGGCATCCAGCCGCTGATGAAGAACGAGATCTCGGAGGAAGAGGCCTATCTGAAGATCACCGATCCGTTCCGCGAATTCATGCTGGCCCATGTTCGCGACAAGGATCTGCAGACCTTCGAATCGCTCGCCGCGGAGAGCTTCCGCAGGAAGTTCGACGACAAGCGCGTCGACATGCGCGTCATCATTCCGGCCTTCATGATTTCCGAGCTCAGGCGTTCCTTCGAGATCGGGTTTCTCATCATCCTGCCGTTCCTCGTCATCGACATGATCGTGGCGACGCTGACCATGTCGATGGGGATGATGATGATGCCGCCGACGATCCTCGCATTGCCATTCAAGATGCTGTTCTTCGTGCTGATCGACGGCTGGAACCTGCTCGCCTCAGGGCTGGTGCGGTCGTTCTCGTGATGGCAACGAGCGCCAGAGGAATGGTTATGGTTAGCGAGAAGTACCGGACTATGGTTAGCAAAATGTACTGTTAACCATTTGATTTTACGGCGTAATTCAAGCCAATCTTAATCCGCGCGCAAGATTCGGCGTGCTAGCAATGCGTCACGGCGGGTTGGACCCCACCCACATCAGTCCAAAGGCATGATGCCGCCCCTCCGTACCGGTGAAAGCCCGGTATGTCCCCTCGTGAAAATGTAACGCGTACATAAAGGGACATTCGCAATGTCAAGCCTGCTTACGAACTCGACCGCCATGACCGCACTCCAGACCTTGCGGTCTGTGAGCTCGCAGCTCTCCACCACGCAGACCCGCATCTCCACCGGCCAGCGCGTCTCGACCGCTTCGGACAACGCTGCCTACTGGTCGATCGCGACCTCGATGCGCGCCGACAACGCCGCGCTCTCGGCGGTCTCCGACTCGCTCGGTCTGTCGGCTGCGACCGTCGACACCGAATATACCGCTTTGACCACAGTCATCGGCGACAAAGACTCCGGCCTGACCAAGCTCCAGTCCCTGCTGGTCGAAGCCAAGACAGCCGGTATCGACCGCAGCAAGATCCAGGCCGACGTCACCCAGATCCAGCAGCAGATGAAGGCGACAGCCAATGCGGCGACCTTCAACGGCATCAACTGGCTGAGCACGACCGCCACCACGCCAACGACCTTCAGCCTGGTGTCGTCGTACTCGCGTGTCGGCGGCACGCCCACCATCGGCTCCATCACCGTGACCACCGCCAACTACTCGCTCTACACCTCGGCGCAGGGGGGCATTCTGGACACGGCCGGCTCGACCGCTCCGTCGATCGACACGATGAGCATCTCCGCACTGACCGACTCGGCAGCTGACCAGACCACGCTCGATGGCTACATCGCGCAGGTCACCGCTGGCATCAACTCGGTGGCCTCGGCCGCCGCCAACCTCGGTGCTGTCAAGAACCGCCTCTCGACCAACACGGACTTCGTGAAGTCTCTGATGGACTCCGTGGATCGCGGTATCGGCCAGCTCGTCGACGCCGACATGAACCAGGAGTCCACCCGGCTGTCGGCCCTCCAGGTCCAGCAGCAGCTCGGCGTCCAGGCGCTCTCGATCGCCAACAACAGCAGCCAGAGCATCCTGTCGCTGTTCCGCTAAGCCTCGAACCATCCGAAGAGGGCCGCGCTTCTTGCGAAGCGCGGCCCTTTTGTTTGGCGTGACGTCGCGCGCCGCAATTTCGGCCGCCTTGTTGCGGCAAAGCCACAGAGCCACAAGCCTCGCACAAGCTTCGCGGGCTATCGTCGCCGTTACGACAGGTTGGGCCTTGACGCTTCTGCGCAGCCCAAAGGCATGACGCCGCCCTGCCGTACCGGTGCAAGTCCGGTATGTCCCAAACTCAATCCAATCTCCAAAGGGACATCAAAATGGGTTCTAGCCTCCTCACCAACTCGTCTGCAATGACCGCGCTGCAGACCCTTCGCAACGTCAGCTCGCAGCTCGCGACGACGCAGAACCGGATCTCGACCGGTATGCGCGTGTCCACGGCCTCGGACAACGCGGCCTATTGGTCGATCGCGACGTCGATGCGCTCCGACAACGCCGCGCTTTCCGCGGTCTCCGACTCGCTCGGTCTGTCGGCCGCGACCGTCGACACCGAATATACCGCTCTGACCTCGGTCATCGGCGACAAGGACTCCGGCCTGACCAAGCTCCAGGCGCTGCTGGTCGAAGCCAAGACCGCCGGTATCGACCGCACCAAGATCCAGGCTGACATCACCCAGATCCAGCAGGATATGAAGCTCAAGGCCAACTCGGCGACCTTCAACGGCATCAACTGGCTGAGCACGACCGCCACCACGCCGACGACCTTCAACCTGGTGTCGTCGTACTCGCGTGTCGGCGGTACGCCCACCATCGGCTCCATCACCGTGACCACCGCTAACTACTCGCTCTACACCTCGGCGCAGGGCGGCATTCTGGACACGGCCGGTTCGACCTCCCCGTCGATCGACACGATGAGCATCTCCGCGCTGACCGACTCGGCAGCTGACCAGACCACGCTCGACGGCTACATCGCGCAGGTCACCGCCGGCATCAACTCGGTGGCCTCGGCCGCCGCCAATCTCGGTGCCGTCAAGAACCGCCTCGCGACCAACACGGAGTTCGTCAAGACCCTGATGGACTCCGTGGACCGCGGTGTCGGCCAGCTCGTCGATGCCGACATGAACGCGGAATCGACCCGCCTTCAGGCGCTCCAGACCCAGCAGCAGCTCGGCGTTCAGGCGCTCTCGATCGCCAACCAGAACAGCCAGAGCATCCTGTCGCTGTTCCGCTAAGCCGCGGCTTCGAAAACGACCGTGCTCCCCAGGGAGCACGGTCTCCGCCATGAACGGCGGATCTCGGCACACGACGTGCCAACATCGATTTCCTGACGTCGCATCCCAGGCAACATGCCGTCGCCGATCGCACCGCGATGCAACCGGCCGTCCGCCTGTTGCCGACGCGCGCGATTGCGTCACTCGCTCTCTGGTAAAATTGCAACGCCTCGCCTGCGAACCGACACATTCGTGGTCTCGCGCAACCTTCAGACAAGGTTGGCAGCAGAGTGTCCTCTACGTTCGTATTGGTACGAGGTCACATGCTGCTCAGTCGTGCGCAGGTACAGCAACTGCTCAACAATCTGCTGGAGCTTGGGCCGCGACGCCTGATGGCTTTGGGATTGATCGGTTTCGCCGTTCTCGTCACCGTCGTGGGCGGCGCCTATTATCTGAGCCGGCCTGAATTCGAAACGCTCTATACCGGCCTTTCCCGCGAAGACGTGACGCGCATGGGTGCAGCGCTGCGCGAGCAAAACATCACCTTCGACGTCAACACCGCCGGCGACGCGGTCTCGGTGCGTCCGAGCCAGACCATGCAAGCGCGGATGCTGCTCGCCGAGAAGGGGCTGCCGACCAGCGCCAATTCCGGCTACGAGCTGTTCGACAAGATCGGGTCGCTCGGTCTGACCTCGTTCATGCAGGAGGTCACCAAGCTCCGTGCGCTGGAAGGCGAAATCGCGCGCACGGTGCAGTTGATGAAGGGCGTGAAGGCGGCGCGGGTGCATATCGTGATGCCGGTGCGGGGGTCGTTCCGCGCGACGCAGCAGCCGCCTTCGGCATCGGTCGTGCTGCGCACCGACGGCGCCATCGAGGCGCGCACGGCGCAGTCGATCCGTCATCTCGTCGCGGCGGCCATTCCGGGCATGAGCCGCGACAAGGTCACGGTGCTGGACGCCGACGGTTCGATGCTGCTTGCCGAAGAGGACGAGGCCACTGCCGCTCCGACCAAGATGGCGAGCCTGCAGAAGACGGTCGGCGGAATGGTGCAGGAGAACATTCGCAAGGCGCTGACGCCGTACCTGGGCCTCGACAATTTCGAAGTGAGCGTTGCATCGCAGCTCTCCACCGACAAGCGGCAGATCAACGAAACCGTCTACGATCCGGAGAGTCGCGCGGAACGTTCGGTCCGGAACGTCCGCGAGAACGAGAAGTCACAGAACGCGGACCGTTCGCAGCCGACCACTGTGCAGCAGAATCTTCCCGACCAGCAGGTGAACGCCGGCGGCACCAAGAATTCCAGCGAGGACAAGACCCGCCGCGAGGACGTCACCAATTTCGAGGTCTCGTCCAAGACCACGACGACGGTGAGCGACGGCTATTCGGTGAAGAAGCTGTTCATTGCCGTGCTGGTGAACCGCGGGCGGCTCATTGCCGACCTGGGCGACAAGAGCAACCAGGCCATCGTCGACAGCAAGCTCGCCGAGATCAGCCAACTCGCAGCCACGGCCGGCGGCCTCGACAAGGCGCGCGGCGACCAGATCCAGGTGACGGCCGTCGATTTCATCGAAGGCTCGCGCGAACTGGCGCCGGTGCCGCCGATCAGCTTCGTCGAGATGATCAACAAGCAGCTCGGCAGCGTCATCAACGCGGTCACGATCCTGGCCGTCGCTTCGATGCTGGTGTGGTTCGGACTTCGTCCTGCGGTCAACGGCATTTTGACCCATCGCGCGGCGCAGGAGCAGACCGAGGCGGCGGAAGCCGCCCAGCTCCAGGCAGCCGCCGGCGCCCTCACGCTGGCGGACAGCGAAGAGGCCGAGCTCAACCTGGTCGAAGACCTCGAAGGCAAGATGCAACGAACGCCGCAGAAGCGGTTGGAGCAGATCGTCCGTCTCGATCAGATGCAGGCGGCAGCGATCCTTAAAGACTGGATGCGACGCGAGGAGGCGGCATGAACGCGGCAATCGGAAAGCTCCTGACGCAGTTCGATGCGAACGGGCGGGTCAAGTCGCCTCCGCCTCCACCGCCGGCCAAAATCCAGGATGTGCTGACGAGGCCGAAGGAAGCCCGGCGCGAGCCTCAGCCGCAACCCGAGACCCATTCGCAGCCGCAGCTTCAGTCGCCGCCTCCGGCGCCGAACGCGGAAGCCCCCGCGGTCAGTCTCCTGGACGATGCCTTTCGGCGCGGCCATGCGGCCGGCGTAGCGGAGGGCGAGTCCAGGATCGCCGAGGAAAGAGTTCGCAGCGCGATCCGGCTCGGCGAAGAGCGGGCCAAGTGGTCCGACCAGCAGGCGGTGGCGGTTGTCAGCGGCTTCGAGACGGCTTGCCGCGAAATCGAGACCAAGATCGCGAGCTCCGTTGCGCGGATATTGCTGCCGTTCCTCGCCGATGCTGTCCGCGACAAGGCGATCGGGTCGCTGGTCGAGCAGATTGCGGCGCTGACCGGCAATTCGCCAGTGCCGGTGTTCAAGGTCACCGGACCAAGCGAACTGCTCGACTTGGTGAAGACGCAGCTCGGGACGGCCAGGCGAACGGGTTTCGAGTATGAGGCCGCCGATACTTTTGAGGTTCGCGTCGTGGCCGACCAGACCGTAATCGAGACGCAGATCACGACCTGGAGCGAGCGCCTGAAAGAGGCGCGCCGGTAGTCCGTCATGAATGAGGTCAAGCCAGAACTCGTCATCATCCGCCGGCGGAGTGCCTTCGACGACGAGAAGCCGCACGGCGGCGTCTGGAAGATCGCCTATGCGGACTTCATGACCGCGATGATGGCGTTCTTCCTCGTGATGTGGCTGATCAATGCGCTCAACCAGGATCAAAAGCAGGTAGTCGCGAGCTATTTCAATCCGATCAAGCTCGCGGAGAACGCACCTGCCCCGAAGGGCCTCAACGATCTCTCCAAGAAGGAGCCGTCGTCGTTCGACGGCCAGGACGGCAGGCGCCAGCCGGGGGGACCGAGCGAGGAACGTCGCGGTGACTCTCCGACGGCCGAGAAGCCGCCCTTCTACGAGGAGAAGGTCCTGTTCCGCGATCCCTATACGACGCTCGCCGAGATCGCCAGCAGTGCGAACCAGGCCTCGGGCCAGCGGCGCGCCGGCGCTCTGACGTCCGCCGAAGAGGATGGCCTCAAGGGAGGCGACGCCTACCGCGATCCGTTCGATCCCGGCTATTGGAAGCTTGCGCCGCAGGCAGCCAAGGATGCCGACCGCGTCATCGAGGGCGAGCCCAAGCCCGAGTCCAAGCCGAATGCGTCCGCGCGCGACACTGCCTCCGGCTCAAGCCAGGCCGAGCCGCAGGCGCGCCGAGCCAGGCAGGACGATGCCGGCGGAAGCCTGGCTCCGAGCGCCGATGCGTCGTCCGCAAGCCTGTCGCCTCTGCTGCCGCCGGGGCTCGCGCCATCGCAGGCCTCACGCGAAGGGAGCGCGCAGCCGGGCGCCCAGGCTGGTAATCAAGCCAATGTCGCCGCGCAGCCGCATCCCAACGACACGACCAAGGAATCCGGGCCGCGCGACGCGGTTCAGGCCCAGCAACTAACGGTCAAACAGCTTCAGTCGGCGATCGCGGACGCGCTGTCGGACGTCAAGGCTGGCGCCGGACCGGTGGCCGAGGTGCGTCAGGTTGAGGAGGGCCTGCTGATCAGCCTGACCGACGATGCGAACTTCGGCATGTTCGCGGTCGGCTCGGCTGAGCCGCGGCCCGAACTCATCCGTGTGATCGACAAGATCGGCCCGCTGCTGGCAAAGCGTCCCGGCGTGATCATCGTCCGCGGCCACACCGACAATCGGCCGTACCGTTCGGAGGCCTATGACAACTGGCGGCTGTCGACGGCCCGTGCGCAGATGGCCTATTACATGCTGGTCCGCTCCGGCGTCGATACGCAGCGCATCGAGCATGTCGAGGGTTATGCCGATCGGCGGCCGAAGCTTCAGAACGATGCGGCGGCCGCGCAGAATCGCCGGATCGAGATCATGGTCCGGGAGAAGCGCCCTTGATCAGGTCTCCTCTCCGCGCAGCGCTGCTGATGCTGCTGTTGCCGTTCACGGCGGCAGGCGCATTCGCCGAGCCGGCACCGGGGGCATCGGCATCGGGCGAGCCATATGAACTCGTTCGGGCGTTGCAGGCCGTGCAGGACGGCATCGCCAACGGCGATAGCGCGGCGTACGGCAGCCACAGCGCATTGATCCGGCAGATCGGCGAAAAATTTCTCGCCGCCGATCCGGGCCTGTGGAGCAACCCGCAGAACGGCCAGGCCGCCGTGATCTACCTGCTCAGTGGCGGCGCGCCGCAAATCATCCGCAAGCTGCCGCGCGACAAGCTGAACGTCGATGGACGGCTGTTCGATGGCGCGCTTGCCTATGTCGAGGGTCGTCAGGACGAAGCGCGCGAACTGCTCAAGGACGTCAAGCCGCGGACGGTTCCGTCGGGCCTGGGCGGACAGCTCGCGCTGGTCCAGGGTGCACTGTTCGCACGCGCCGAGGCATCGCTCGCAATCGAGCGTCTGGATGATGCGCGCTTGCTCCTGCCGGGCACATTGGTGGAGGAGGCCGCGCTGCGGCGCGAGATCCTGTTGGTCGGGCAAGCCGAGGATTTCGACAAGTTCGAGTTCCTGACGCTGGCCTATATCCGGCACTACCACAACTCGGTCTATGCCGGGGACTTCTGGCAGCGCTTTGCGACCGGCCTGACGCAGTCGGGCCTCGCGCTCGACGAGCGCCGGTTTGCGCGGATCACCACCTTGCTTGAGCAGATCGACCGCGCGAGCCGCCTCAAGCTCTATCTCGTGATCGCGCGTACCGCGATGGTGCGCGGAGGGCTGGCCGTCACCCGGCTTGCCGGCGAGCGTGCCCTGACTCTCAGCGCCGATGCCTCGGCGGAGCGCGAGCGGGCGCATTTGTTCCGCGGCGTGTCGCGGGCGCTCGCCGACGAATATGACGGCGGTCTCGCCGAGTTGAAGGCGCTCGACCGGTCGAAGCTGCCCGAGCGCGACATTCCCTTTCTCAATGCAACGGTGCAGCTCGCACTCGACGTTCGCAAGCCGTTCGCTGGCGGATCCGCCGCCGCAGCCGACAAGCCTCCGGTCACGCCGGCGCGTCTCGACCTCGCGTCGTCGACCGCAACGCTTGTTCGTGCGCGGAAGCAGCTCGGGGAGCTCGAACTTCTCACCAGGGATCGCCGTCCATGATGAAGCTCAGTGGAACCTCCGGACAGGTCTTTTCGGGTCTCGCCGAAAGCCTCAGCATGCGGGGCACATCGCGCTCCGGGAAGAGCGCCGGGGCGAAAGCGCAGGCGGACTCGTCCTTCAACGATCTTCTGCACACCGTCTCGAATCTCGCGAAGCGTGCGCTCAACGACGAGGGCAGCGCCACGGCCGTGAAAGCCGGAACGCTGCGGACGCGCCTGGCGCATCAGAGCGGGAAGGACAACGCGAGCGACGAGACGGTGCACGACCGTGCCGCGGCGGTCGAGGAGCCGGGATCCAGCGAGACGTCCACCGAGAAATCTTCCGACAAAAAGACCGATAAGTCGTCCGGGAAACATGGACCTCTCGATCACATCGAGCAGGCCGACGTCCAGAGCCGATCGAGTATTGCCGGGATCGTCGGACAGGAGATCGTCGCCGGGCCGCCGGTCGTGATGCCGCAGATGCAAGCACCGGCCGGCGACAAGAAGGATGCGTCCGGGCGCGACGAGCGGTCTTCCACGACGAAGCGCGACGTTCAGGCCTTGGGCATGGCGAAGGCGACAGCCGAGCTCCCACCTCCGGTGGCTCCAACCGCCGCCCGCTCGCAGGCCGCGGATTCGCACGCGGCGACCAGCGCCCAGGCGACATCGACGGACGACAGTGAGCCATCGCCGAAGGCAACGGCACCCGGCTTCGAGGCCGTCGCGGCCAATGTCGAGCGTGCTGTCAAGGCGTCGGCGCGGGACGCATTGCCCGAGACGACCAAGGTCACCGTGGTCCAGCAAGAGACCCATCTGCCGCCGGCGCAGTTCAACGCTCCGCAACAGGTTGCCAACGCCGTTGTCGCCGAGTTGAAGGAAGCTCCGGCATCGACGGCGTCCGCAGCTCCAGATCTTGCAGCGTCCCAAGCCAATGCGCCGGATCAGCCGCTCAAGATCCTGACCATCAATCTCGAGCCGCCCGCGCTCGGCAATGTCACCGTGCGCCTTCGCCTGGTCGGCAACGAAGTGTCCGTCCACCTCGCCGCTGCGCGCAAGGACACGAGCCAGATGCTCGACCAGCAGCGCGATTCGATCCGCGACCTGATGCAGTCCGCGGGCTACGTCGCCGACATTGCGCCCGTCCAGCACGGCTCGCTGGATGGTTTCCAGAGCGGCTCCGGCCAGTCGCAGCCGCAGCTTTCGGGCCAGCAACAGCCCTCGTCGCAGTCGCAAGGCACGTTTGACGGTACGAGTAATTCGTCGGGACAAGCGGACGGCGGCGCGAAGCAGGCTCGACAGGAGCGCCAGTCCAACCAGGAGACGCGTCATGACCAGGACGTGGCGCCGCAGATTCGTCGCGGCCCTGTTTATCTGTAACGCCGGCGCCGCGGCCGCGGCGACCGACAATTCGCGCCCGTGCGAGCGCGAGATGGCGCGTGCGTCCCAGCAGCACGGAATTCCGCTCGGCATTCTCTACGCGGTCGGACTGACCGAGACGGGGCGGCGCGGCGCACTTTATCCTTACGCGCTCGGCGCCGAAGGACAGACCGTGTTCGCCAGGGACATGAACGACGCGATCGCCAACTTCGAAGCCATGCGAGCCAAAGGGATCAAGCTGATCGACCTCGGCTGCATGCAGATCAACCATTACTATCACGGCGACAAGTTCGCCTCGGTCCGGGCGATGTTCGATCCCGCAGGGAATGTCGACTACGCCGCACGCTTCCTGAAGGAGCTCAAGCAGCGCGAGGGCAGCTGGACCATGGCAGTCGCCCGCTACAATGCAGGCCCCAACAACCAGCCGGCGCAGAAGCGCTACGTCTGCCACATCGTCGCGCATCTCGTCTCCAGCGGCTTCGGCGCGTGGACCGACAAGGCGCGCTCGTTCTGTCAGCCCAAGACGACCTAAGGAGACGACGCCAAGTTGTGCATCGTTCCCCATCATCAGCCCCGCGCAAGCAACAGTCTCCATTGTAGCTGCAACCTACCAAAGGAGCCCAATTCATGAGCCTGTATGGTGTTATGCGCACCGGCGTTTCCGGGATGAACGCGCAGTCCAACAAGCTGTCAACCGTTTCGGACAACATCGCGAACGTCAACACCACCGGTTACAAGCGGGCTTCGACCGAATTCTCCTCGCTGATCCTGAAGAGCGGCTCGGGCAATTACGATTCCGGCGCGGTCGAGACCACGGTGCGTTACGCCATCTCCGACGCCGGCAATTACCAGTTCACGACCTCGGCCACGGATCTCGCGGTCCAGGGCAACGGCTTCTTCGTCGTGCAGGATCCGAACGGCACCAACTTCCTGACGCGCGCCGGTGCGTTCGTGCCCGACAGCACGGGTAACCTAGTTAACGCGGCCGGCTTCCAGCTGATGGGCTACAACATTGCCAACGGTGCCACTCCCACCGTCGCAGCCAACGGGTTCGGCGGCCTCCAGGTCGTCAACGTCAACCAGATGGCGCTCCAGGCGTCGGCTTCGACCAAGGCGACCGTCGCCGCCAATCTGGATCCGAGCGCTACCTTCTCTGCTGGACCGGCCGGCCCCGCCAACTATACGTCGAAGACGTCGATCGTGACTTACGACAATATCGGAAATGCCGTGACGCTCGACGTCTATGCCAAAAAGACTGCGGCAAATACCTGGGATATGCAGGTCTACAACGGCGCGACCGCGCTTCCATCAAGTGGGCCCAGCACCACGTTCACGTTTGACGTAAGCTCGACCGGAAAAGGCAAGCTCGATCTGGTGGGCCCGCCGCCGAGTGCGACATCGCTTACGGTGGCGATCCCCGGTGGTTCGGCTGCCTTCAACATCGACCTCTCGGCCATGACCCAGGTCGCCTCCAGCTTCGACTTCAAGGCGACCGTGGATGGCAACGCTCCGTCCGCGGTGGACAAGGTGAACATCGACGACAAGGGCGTGGTCACGGCCGTCCTCAAGAATGGCACCACGCTGCCGAGCTTTCAGATCGCGCTCGCGACCGTCCCGAGCCCGGACCATTTGACGCCCGAAGTCGGCAACGTCTACTCACCGAACCTGGAATCCGGAAACGTGCAGGTCGGCCTCGCCGGCCAGGGCGGGCTCGGCACCATCCAGTCGGGTGCTCTGGAAGATTCCAACGTCGATCTCGCGGACGAGTTGACCTCGATGATCGAGGCACAGCGCGGCTTCACCGCGAACTCGAAATCGTTCCAGACCGGCGCCGATCTGCTGGACGTGGTCGTCAACCTGAAGCGCTGATTTCTTCAGCGCTCGTCCCCGGCAAGAGCAGATCATGAACCTTACCGCCGCTCTCGAATCCGCCCGCTCCTCGTTGATGGCGTCGGGCATCCAGTCGTCGGTCATCTCGCGCAACATCGCCGGTGCCAGCTCCGCCGGCTATTCGCGCAAGATTGCCGTGCTGGACAACCTTCCGGGAACCGGCGTCTACGTGGCGGCGATCCAGCGCGCCGCGAGCTCGGGTCTCTACACCAACGTGCTGACCGCAACCTCGACGTCGGCCAAGCAGAGCGCGATCCTTGACGGTCTCCAGAAGATCGCATCTGCCACGGTGGACGATCCGGAACTCGACCAGTCGCCGACGGCGCAGCTCAATGCGCTGAAGAAGGCGCTCCAGCAATATGCCAACGCCCCGGACAACACCACGCTGGCACAGGCCGCGGTGACGTCCGCCAAGGACATGGCGACCGCGCTCAATCAGGCGACCCAGACCGTGCAGTCGGCCCGGGAGGGCGCGGATGCCGACATGAATACGTCGGTTCAAAACATCAATCGGCTGCTCTCCCAGTTCCAGACCGTGAACACCGCGATCGTGAAGGGGACGATCTCCGGCGATGACATCACCGACTACCTCGACCAACGCGACAGCATCGTCTCGCAGCTGTCGCAGGAGGTCGGGGTCTCGATGTCGCTCCGTCCCAACGGCGACGCGGCGCTCTATACCGACAGCGGCGTCGTGCTGTTCGACAAGACGGCGCGAACGGTGAGCTTTGCGCCGACGAACGCCTATACGGCCGGCACCACCGGCAATGCGGTCTATATCGACGGCGTTCCGGTGACCGGCGCCAATTCCGCGATGCCGCTCAAGTCCGGCAAGCTTGCTGGCCTGGCGCAGCTGCGCGACAATGATACGGTTACTTACCAGAGCCAGCTCGACGAAATCGCGCGCGGCCTGGTCGACGCCTTCAAGGAAAGTGACCAGTCGCCTGTTCCGACGCTGCCCGACGTCCCCGGTCTCTTCACCTATCCGGGCGCGCCGGCGATGCCGGCGAGCGCTACCGTCTTGGTGGGCCTCGCTGGTACGATATCCGTTGCTGCATCGGTCGATCCCGCCCAAGGCGGTAATCCCAACCTGCTGCGCGATGGCCCGATCAGCGGCAACGTCGCATACCAATACAATACCGCCGGCAACGGCGGTTACTCGGCTCGGGTGCAGCAGCTCATCGGCGCCATGGATGCGTCGCAGCCGTTCGATGCGACCACGCAAGGCAAGCCGAACGGCAGCTTGATCGACTTCGCGTCGTCGTCGACGAGCTGGATCGAAAACCAGCGCAAGACCGCCGACTCCAATGTCACCTACCAGAAAACGCTGCTCGACCGCAGCACCGCGGCGCTGTCGAACGTCAGCGGCGTCAACATGGACGATGAGATGTCGTTGATGCTTCAGGTCGAACGCACCTATTCGGCCTCGTCGAAGATCATCTCGACCGTCGACGAAATGTTGCAGAGCCTGCTGGCTGCCGTGGGAAATTAAGTCATGATGAGCGCAAACTACATCTCGACCTTGATGCTGTCTTCGTCGTTGAGGTCTTCGATCACCAACAATCAGGCCGCGCTGGCCAAGGCCTCGAAGGAAGCCACCACCGGCCGCTTCGCCGATGTCGGCCTCGAGCTTGGTGCTACGACGGGAGGCGACGTCACCCTGCGGGCGGATTGGAGCTTCGCCGATCAGCTCGTCGATACCAACGGGCTGGTCTCGGGACGTCTGGACATAACGCAGAGCCGGATCACCCAGCTTGGTTCGACCGCAACGGACTTCCTCAAGGACCTGATCGCGGCGCGCAGCACCGACGGCGGCGGACGGATCATCCTGCCGCCTGCGTCCTCCAACCTCCAGGATCTGATTGGCGCGCTCAACGTCTCCTATAACGGCTCGTCTCTCTTCTCGGGCATCAACACGCAGAACACGCCGATCACGGCCTACACCGCGGGCTCAGCCAGCAAGAACCAGGTCGACGCCGACTTCCTTGCGACCTTCGGCTTCTCGCAATCATCGCCCAGCGTGAACAGCATCACCCCGGCCCAGATGCAGACCTTCCTCGACACCACCTTCGATGCCGAGTTCGCGAGCCCGGCCTGGAACACCAATTGGTCATCGGCCACCGACCAGGTCATGCAAAGCCGTATCTCCACGACCGAGATAGCGGATACCTCCGTCAGCGCCAATCAGACAGGCTTCCGCAAGCTCGCCGAGGCCTACACCATGATGGCAGATCTCGGGAACGCCAACCTGGATCAAGCGACGTTCCAGGTTGTCGTGGACAAGGCCATCGGCCTTGTCGGAAACGCCATCACTGACCTTGCCACCCTCGGCGGCGACATCGGCACGGTCCAGCAGCGGATCACCTCAGCAACCGACAAGCTCAAGACGCAGCAGGACATTCTGAACAATCAGATCGTGGGTATAGAGAAGGTCGATCCGACGGAAGCCTCCGTCAGGGTCAACACCTTGCAGACGCAGATCCAGACGGCACTTGCGCTCACCTCGCAGCTCCAGAAGATCAGCCTCATCAACTATCTCTAAGTCCCGCTCCTTCGTAAGGCTCGTAATCCTTGTCTTATTGTTCGGTCTCCTGCGCAGAGTTGTCCTGATGACGTTTGAAGCCTATGAAGCGGTCGTCGACGAGAGCGGCTATGAGGCGCGGGGCCGCGAGCGGCAGGCGCTCAGCCTTGGCATCGACCGGCTCGAGCGGATCCAGAAGGACCGCTTCAGCCTGGAGGATCTGGTCGAGAGCCTGCTCTATGTGCGGCGGCTGTGGACGATCTTCATCGAGGATCTCGCGCATCCGGAAAACGGGCTTCCGGAAAAGCTGCGCGCCGACATCATCTCGATCGGGCTGTGGGTGGTCAAGGAAGCCGACCGCCTTCGCGAAGAAAAGTCGAATGACGTGATCCAGCTCATCGAAATCAACCGCCTGATCCGAGACGCACTTTAATGAAGATATCCTTGCGTGCGGGCGAACGGGTCTACATCAACGGCGCTGTGCTGCGCGTGGACCGCAAGGTCTCCGTCGAGCTCGTCAATGACGTGATGTTCCTGCTCGAAGGACAGATCATGCAGGCCTCCGACGCCACCACGGCGCTGCGGCAGCTCTATTTCATCGTCCAGCTCATGCTGATGAATCCGACCGATGTCCGGGATGCTTCGGCTCTCTACGGGCAGCATCACGCCGCTCTGCTCGCGGTGTGCGAGAGCCAGGAGATGCTGGTCGGGCTTGGTGCGGTCGACGACCTGGTCGGGGCGACCCGTTACTTCGACGCGCTCAAGCGGATTCGGGCACTGTTTCCAGTGGAGCAGGCCATCCTGGCCGGCGCCACGATTGATTCCCCATTCGAGGCTGCCTGACAGCGGAGAGATACATGAACGTCACCAGCGCGACCGATAGCACCAGCAAGTCGTCCAGTTCGACCAGCTCGACGACGTCGACGTCGAGCACCGGCGTCGACTACAACACGTTTCTTCGGCTCCTCATTGCAGAGATGAAGAACCAGGATCCGACCAATCCGATGGATACCTCGCAATACATGAGCCAGTTTGCGCAGCTCTCGTCGGTCGAGCAGGCGATGCAGACCAACACCAAGCTCGACGCTCTGCTGTCTTCGCAGTCGCTGTCGCAGGCCGACGGGCTGATCGGAAAGACCGTCAGCTTCACGGATGCGACAGGAGCGAGCTTCAGCGGCAAGGTCGCCTCGATCTCCATCAACAGCGACGGCTCGGTCGCGACACTCGAGAACGGCACGAAGGTCGCGATCGGCCCCGGTCTCACGATCAGCCAGTCATGAACGAACGGGACGCTCTCGACATCGTCCAGGCGGCGATCTGGACCATTATCGTCGCCTCCGGACCTGCCGTCGGTGCCGCGATGCTGGTCGGCACCATCATCGCGCTGATCCAGGCCCTGACCCAGATCCAGGAGGTGACGCTGACTTTCGTTCCGAAGATCATCGTCATTCTCGTGGTCGTTGCCGTCTCCGGCTCCTTCATCGGAGCCCATCTCTCCACCTTCACTGAGATGGTCTATTCGCACATCGAGCGCGGCTTCTGACCCGACGGTCCCGGCCACCTCTGCCACCCTGCCACCACCCCCGCGTAAGCTTTGCACGGCAGATTACGGGCCGGATCCTCTGCCGGTGACCCATGTCCGATACGTTAGCTGCTAGCCTGCCGACCCCGCGACGATTGGGCGCCGACGCCGTTTTCGCGGGCGGCATCGTGGCCATGCTCACGATCCTGTTCCTGCCCATACCGCCGATCCTGATCGATCTCGGCCTCGCGTTCTCGATCGCGCTCTCGGCACTGATCCTGATGGTCGCACTGTGGATCCAGCGGCCGCTTGATTTCTCGGCCTTCCCGACCGTGCTCCTGATCGCGACGATCCTGCGGCTTGCGCTCAACGTCGCAACGACCCGTCTCATCCTGTCGCGCGGCGGGGAGGGCGAAAACGCCGCGGGCCATGTCGTTGCCGGTTTCTCGAAGTTCGTCATGGGTGGTGACTTCGTCATCGGCCTGATCATCTTTGCGATTCTGGTCACGGTGAACTTCGTCGTGATCACCAAGGGCGCAACGCGTATCGCCGAAGTGGGCGCCCGCTTCACCCTGGATGCGATCCCGGGCAAGCAGATGGCGATCGACGCGGATCTGTCCGCGGGCCTGATCGACGACAAGGAAGCCCAGCGCCGGCGCCGCGAGCTGGAAGAGGAGAGCGCGTTCTTCGGCGCCATGGACGGCGCCTCGAAATTCGTCCGCGGCGACGCCGTCGCCGGCCTGATCATCACCGCGATCAACATTTTCGGCGGTATCATCATCGGCGTGACGCATCATGGATTGACGCTGGCACGCGCCGCCGACGTCTACACCAAGCTCTCCGTGGGCGACGGCCTGGTAACGCAGATGCCCGCGCTGATCGTGTCGCTGTCGGCGGGCCTGCTCGTCTCGAAGGGCGGCACCAGAGGTTCGGCCGAGCAGGCGGTGTTGCGGCAGCTCGGCGGCTATCCGCGCGCGGTGTCGGCCGCCGCGCTGATGATGTTCGTGCTCGCCTTGATGCCGGGGCTGCCGACGGCGCCCTTCCTGCTGCTCGGCGGCGTCATGGCCTTCGTCGGATACTCGTTGCCGAGGCGGCAGGCAGCCCTGAGGCGCAAGGAAGATGCGCGCAACGCCGACGAACGCGCCCAGGTCGATGCCAAGGAATCCGTCAAGGAATCGCTTAAGACCGCGGAGATCGAGCTGGCGCTCGGCGGCCACCTCTCGGTCCATCTGCTGGGCTCGCGCACCGAGCTGGCGCACCGCGTGGCCAAGATCCGCAAGAAGTTCGCCAAGCAGTACGGCTTCGTGGTTCCCGAGATCAAGCTCACCGACAATCTGTCGATCGATCCCAAGGGATACCAGATCCGGATCCACGACACCCGCGTCGCCCAGGGCGAGCTCAGGCTCGGCGAAGTGCTGGTGCTGGTCGACAAGGATGGCAAGCCCGACGTTCCCGGCGAAGAGGTGATCGAGCCGGCCTTCGGCATGAAGGCGCTGTGGGTGACGGACGCTTTCACCGACGAGGTCAAGCGTCAGGGCTGCAAGCCGGTCGACAATCTGTCGGTGCTGCTCACGCATCTGAGCGAAGTGATCAGGGCCAACCTCGCCCAGCTCCTGTCCTACAAGGACATGCGCGGCCTGCTCGACCGGCTCGATCCCGAATACAAGCGCCTTGTCGAGGATCTCTGCCCGTCGCAGATATCGTATTCGGGGCTGCTGGCGATCCTGAAGATCCTGCTGGCCGAGCGCGTGTCAATCCGCAACCTCCATCTGATCCTCGAAGCCATCGCCGAGATCGCGCCCCATGTGCGGCGCTCCGAGCAGGTGGCCGAGCACGTGCGTACCCGTCTTGCCCAGCAGATTTGCGGCGATCTCTCCGACAACGGCGTACTCAACGTCGTGCGTCTCGGCAACCGTTGGGATCTCGCGTTTCACCAGAGCCTGAAGCGCGACGCCAAGGGCGACGTCGTCGAATTCGACGCCGATCCGCGCCTGATCGAGCAGTTTGCGACCGAAGCCAGCGCCGCGATCCGCAAGTTCACCGAGAACGGCACCAGCGTGGTGCTGGCGGTGACCCCGGAAGCGCGTCCCTACGTCCGGATGATCCTGGAGCGGGTCTTTCCGACACTGCCGATCCTGTCGCATGTCGAGGTCGCGCGCAGCACCGAGATCCGGGCCCTCGGAGCCATATCGTGATCAGCGGCCTCACCGATAGCGTGCTGGTGACGTTCATCGTGTTCTGCCGCATCGGTGCCTGCCTGATGCTGGTGCCCGGCTATTCCAGCGTCAACGTTCCGGCCCAGGTCCGCTTGTTCGTCGCGCTCGTCACGACGTTTGCGCTGACGCCGATCCTGATCGCCGTCCTGAAACCCCTTACGGACAACGCGGCGCCTCTGACGCTCGCGCTCCTTATCTGCTCCGAGCTCGTGGTCGGCTGCGTCATCGGGCTCGGCGGTCGCGTGTTCTTCCTCGCACTCCAGACCATGGCCACCGTGATGGCGAGCGCAATCGGGCTGAGCAACATCCCGGGGACCCCGGTCGGCGATACCGATCCGGCGCCGGCCCTGGTGCCGCTGATCATGACGGCCGTCACCACGCTGTTCTTCATGACCGACCAGCACTGGCAGGTCCTGCGCGGACTGATGAACTCCTACGCCGTCTGGCATCCCGGCGACCGGCTCGGCGGCAGCATGCCGCTCGGCCAGCTCGTCGGCAGGCTGTCGGAGGCGTTCGTGCTGACGCTGCGGATCGCCAGCCCTTTCATCGTCTATTCGGTCGTCGTCAACCTGGCGGTCGGCCTAATCAACAAGCTGACGCCGGCGATTCCGGTCTATTTCATCTCGGTGCCCTTCGTGCTGTTCGGCGGCTTCCTGCTGCTCTACCTCACCAGCGACGAACTCCTGACGCAATTCATGCTCGGCGTCTCGTCGTGGCTGGCGGAGTGATCAATCATGACGTCGCGCGCGGACAAGCTCGGCCGGATGGTCTCGCTCCTGAAGCTCCAGCTTCGGCTGTCAGAGTGGCAGCTCGCTCATCTCCGCCAGCAGGAGCGCAGCTTGCAGGACGAGCAGGAATGGCTGGTCGGAACTCTCAACGAGGGGAAGCCGCCGGCGGGATCATCGAGCGAATCGATCGCGCGGCGCCTGACCAGAGCCAGCGTCGGCGCTCGCGCGATTCAGGCCCAGGCCTCGCAGCAGCTCGACCAGGTTCGCACGGAGAGCCGCCGTGTGAAGCAGTTCGAGCAGGTCGCGAAGGCGGCGCTCGCGGACAAGCTTCGCGACGCCGAGAAGCGATCGCTCGAGGAGATGACGGGAACAAGCCTCACCGTGCGCGAGTGGCCGCCACGGCTAGCCAATCGGACCAAGACATGATCGTGACAGCGACACCCGACCTCGTTCTCGACGTCCTCGACGCCGCCGATCCCGTGACGCAGCGCGCGGCCACCGCGAAGCTCGACGCGCTGAAATCATCGGACGCGGATTTCGCCGCCACGATGGACGCGGAGGTCGGCAAGGCCAAGGCGGCTGCTGCCGATCAATTCGCGACGAAGATCTCGGAACCCCAGTCGGGTGCGGTGAACGGGGCGCCGGTGCAGGTGATCAAGGCGCCGGCATCCGGCGAGGTGTACCGCAAGTTCGAGGCCTTCATCCTCCAGACCTTCGTCGAGACGATGCTGCCGAAGGAGTCGGAGCAGGTCTTTGGAAAAGGCACGGCCGGCGGCGTCTGGAAGTCGATGCTGGCGGAGCAGCTCGGTGCTCAGCTGGCAAAGGGCAAGGGCATTGGCATTGCCAAGCAGCTCGCTGCCGCGCATCCGGCGGGACCGGACGCTTCGGGCAAGGCCGGATGACGATCCGGGAATGGATGACAGAAGTTGAAGGGTGAATTTCCTATGCAGGCACAAGAAGGCGCGGCGGCCCTGGTGATGGAACAGCCGGTCGTGGACCGCGAGGCGATGACGACGGCGGCCGTGTCGGGGGATGCCCTGTTGCCCGTGCTGCTGCCGAATGTCGGCGGCGAGGTGGCGAACGACGGCGCGGACGCGGCGAGATCGGACGAGGTACGCGGCCTGCTGGCTGCGATCCGCCGGCTCGAAGGCATCGTCGAAGAGGAGACGGCCGCGCTCGCGACCGGCAAGAAGATCGACTTCGACGAGTTCAGCGCCCGGAAGAGCCGGAGCATGCTGGAATTCGTCCGTCTGATGCGGGCACGAATGCACCTCGGCGGCGAGGTCGAGATCACCGAGGAGGTCCAGCGGCTGCGCGAGAAGCTCGAGCGAAACCGTTCCATCCTCGAAATGCATTACGATGCGGTGCGCGAGGTTGCGAGCATCATCGTCAAGGCCATCAAGGACGCCGAATCGGACGGCACCTATACCGGCCGCGCAGCACAGGACGGAAAATGATCAGACTCGTGCTAGCCGGGCTCTGGGTATGCATCCTCACCGCGGGAACGAGCTATGCCGTGGCCTATTGGAAGGAAAATGGCAGTCTGCTGCCGGCAAAGGATGAATATCTCGACGGGCTGCAGTACCAGAAGACGCGGGCCCTGAGCGTGCCAATGGTCGAGAGTGGCAACGTGCAGGGCTACATCGTCGCGCGCTTCGTCTACACCGTAGAGGCGCGGACCATGCATCAGCTCAACGTGCCGCCCGAGCCGTTCGTCGTCGATGAAGCCTTCCGCAGGATCTATGCCGACGACCGCCTGGATTTCAGAAAACTCGCCCGTTACGACCTCTCCATCCTCACAACGGCCATCAAGCAGCGTGTCAACGAGCGAATGCAGGCCGAAGTCGTCCAGGACGTCCTTGTCGAGGACTTCAATTACGTGTCGAAGGAAGAATTCCAGCAGAAGCCCTAGGCATTACCGGTTCTGATTGAATCAGAAGCGAGCCTCTAGAATCATACTTAGACGCGAGCCGCGGCGCCGGTACTGCCGCGCCTCTGTTCGCCGTTGATGTCGCTGAAACTACAACGGCCCCTGCGAAGGTGGTTCGCGAGGCCGTTGTCGGTTGCGTGGCAGCGCCCTGCCGATCAGTTTCCGGCCGGATACGCCGCCGGAGCGGCATGCGACCTGTTGAGCAAGATGCCGACTTCGTCGAGCTCCTGCATCGGCACGTCGATGGTTTCGCCGGCCGGGATGTCGAGGCGGTACCCGACGTAACGCCGCGCCACGATCGCATCGAAGCCGAGGCGGTCGCGGAGCTTCTTGCGCAGTTTGCTGACGTGGCTCTCGATCACGCTCTCGTCGAACGTCGCTTCGAAGATGCCGTAGACCGCGTTGAAGATCTGCGTCTTGGTGACCCACTTGCCGTGGTTGCTGACCATATATTCGAGAATGCGCAGTTCGCGGCGTGGCAGGGTGAGGGCGTGGCCAGCGATCTCGGGGTCACGTCCGTTGAAGAAGACCTGGATCCTGGTCTCGCAGGGCCTCGGCAGTTCCCCGACCCGGCGGCGCGCAATCGCGGCCGTTCGGGCGAGGATCTCGCGGAGGTGAATCGGTATGTGGACGACGTCATCGACGCCCGATTCGAAGAGCTCCAGCGTGTTCTTGAGCATCTTTTGGCCGCTCATGGCGATGATGGGCGCCGAGGAGCGCTTGCGCATCGCCCGCGGCAGGCTTCCTCGGGTGTCGCAATCCCCGAGGAGGAAGGCGTCCACCGCGGCCAGATCCGATTCACTCGCAGATTGCAGCCAGTCCCAGAATTCTCCGGAGGAGAAGCCGATCGACGATACACCTTCGCGAACGAGCCCTCCGACATAGCTGTTCGTGACGCTCTCGCGATCATCAACGATAATATACATCAGTCTTTCGCCCCTGTTTCGCACTTGTTACGGCCGGTTGGTTGTTGTGATGCCCGGCTCGGCAACTGTGCTGTTTGACGATATTCCTTCCCGCGAACCGTTATTATGGTTTCGATATTCGCGGGCAGCCCTACGCATTCAGTGCCTGCGTCTCGCAGGCCTGCTACTTCGACTCGATACTGAACGCTTACTGCGTGAGGCTCGGCGGGTGTCTTGCGGATCACCTCGCGGAGCGGATTGAGAAAGCGACCTAGAACAATTGCGCCAAGTCGCTCATGCGTCCGAACGCTACTGTACTGTGTCAATCCCCTCGCCAACTGGCGAGAATCACTTGAGTAGGACCGTAACAATTGCCGATTTCCGATCAAGCGTGCGCAACTAAGCGTTTGCTACACGTGCTTGATGCTGTTGGTTTGGTTCGAGTTGTTTCTTTGTATATTCAATCGCATCAGTTGATTTGGAGTTCGAACTAGTTTTGCACCTTGGCGGTTCTAAACTTCCGCATCCCCGTATGATTACAGCTATTTCGGGTGGTGCTGCGCTTCATGCACATTGATGGGTTTTCAACCCGGGATTGACTCTCGTCATCGCGTTTCCACGTGCGACAATTCGACTCATGTATGGCGAGGCGACTCCAGCTTGGCGAAATCTTGGCGAGGGTGTGTCTTTCGAGTCGCACTCTCGCCACGTGCGTGACGCGTTTGACTCATGTGACGTCGCATCGCGCGTGATGAGAAGTTTTCGATGCGCACGTTTCAGGCAAGCTTCGGCAAATAATGTCACCGTTCGACAGATCGAACCGAACGGAGCATTCTCGCATGTTGTCCGATGGACAAGCTCGTCCCAACGCGAACGCCGATGTTTCCGCAGCGGCGAAACCGGCCGCGGAGACGCGCGATGCCAGAGACAATGCGGCGCCGACGGCCAGGCCTTTTGTAAATGCCAAGCATTTTGCAAATACCAAGCCTGCTGCAAATACCAAGCCTGCGAACACCAAGCCTGCGTCGGCAGCAGCGAGTGATGAAACTCTGGCGAAAGAGGCGCTCGAGGGTCTGAAGCGTATTCGCGCCAAGGCGCGCCTCGACAAGATGGCAATTTCCAAGCCTACGCCCATCGTGATCAAGCCGGCCGTGATCGTGGCCAAGCCGCCGCCTCCGCGTCCGACATGGGTCGTGCCGCTCGCGACATTGGCGGTCGCTGCGATCCTGGTCGTCTGCGCCTGCACCGGAGTGATCGCCTATCTCACCATGCAGCCTGCCCAGAGCAACGTCGCGGCCAACACTGAGATCAGGAATCTGCGCGAGACGGTGGCGCAACTGCGCAGGCAGGTGTCGGGCGTGTCCGACAATCTCGACGGCCTCCGCACCGCGGTCGACCAATCGAGCAAGGCGACCAATGACCGTTTTGGCCGGTTTGGCGAAAATCTTGATCGCATCGAACGGGTGGGCTCGTCCTCTACGGTGAAGCTCGACAAGCTTGCCCAGGTGCAGGCCCAGGCTCCGGCGCCCGTCGCCACACAGCCAATGCCGATGATGGCCTCGGCCGCTACGCCCGAGATCACGGGATCGGTAGCACCTTCCGAGCGCATCTCGGCGCCGCGCAAGACGGTCAAGGGCTGGTCGGTCCGCCAGGCCTATGAGGGGATCGCGATCCTGCAAGGCCCGAACGGCGTCGTCGAGGCGGTGTTGGGACAGCAGGTGCCCGGCCTTGGCCGTATCGAGGAGATCAAAAACGAGAACGGACGTCTGGTGGTCGAGTCCAGCGGGGGCGTCATCTATTCGTCACGCAAGGCCACGCCCTGATCGAGGGCCACTTCTATTTGCGGTGATGCTCGAAGCTGGTGCATAGCAGATCGACCTCCGCCTCCGCGATCGGCGCCCGAAACAGGCGGCAGCTGAACTCGGCGATCGTCCTGCTGTCCGTGGTGGTGCGATCTTCGCGGAGGAAGATGCATCGCTTGCAGACGTCGGTATGGTGCCGCTGTTCGGCCGCATCGGCCTGATCGAGCGCGTGCCGGAGTGTGTCGCGAAAGCGAGTCTTGGCCTCGTCGTCGAGAACGGCAATGGCCTCGAGCAGAACGCTGATGGGGTCGCGCACGAGAAATTTCTTGCCCTGCTGCGTCACGCTCAGCAACACGGAGCGCTTGTCCATGGCGGAGCGCTTGCGCTCGATGTAGCCCAGTCGCTCGAGCTCGCCGATGATGAACGAGGCGGTGGCGCGCGTGGTGCCAACGTAGCTGGCGAGCGCCGAGGGCGTCCGGGAAAACCGGTTGGCACGGGAGAGGAAACGCAGCGCCATCCATTCGCGGTCGCGCAGGCCATGCTTGGCGCCTTCGAACCACAGGATGCGGGCCGTCTGCCCCAATAATTCGATCGCTTCGCGAGCCAAATACATTTCAATATCTTTACTCAATTCAGCTTTTGGCAGCGCAATCCGGGTGGCTGATAATGAAGCTCCCTGAGAGAGGCGGAACCTTCCAGTCGTGGAACTAGAGCGTCACGAACAAAGTTCGAGTAAATCCCCCGGCTCAACTCTTCTGAAAATTTCACTCAAATGACCGCGGTGTACGCGCAGATTCCGCTCGCGCGGGATGTGCGTGCAACATGATGTGTCGCTGCGACCACCGCAAAGCCCATTTGTTGCGCGATGCGCTTCGAATCGCGCGAGCGGACGGATCGGCAGCAACTCGGGCAGCGGAAAAGGGGGCGAGAGAACCACCGTTTTCGGTTAATGAATGTTGCGTTGCAATGCGGCTAGGCGGTTAAATCGAAATAGGATCGAGCCCGGGAAATGATCGAGCAAGTGAAGCCGTTCAGCGTCAAGCGCGCAGCATTGGCCGCCACCGTCGGCAACATGCTCGAGTTCTACGACTTCATCACCTACAGCTTCTTCGCCATCCAGATCGGCCATACCTTCTTCCCGACGGGAAGCGAGTACGGCAGCCTGATGCTGTCGCTGGCGACTTTCGGCGCCGGCTTCGTGACGCGGCCGATCGGCGGAATCGTGCTTGGGATCTATTCCGACCGGATCGGCCGGCGGCCTGCCATGCTGCTGAGCTTCGCGCTCATGGGGCTATCGATCCTGACCATCGCGCTCACGCCGTCCTATCGATCGATCGGCCTTGCAGCGCCCGTCATCGTGATCGCGGCGCGTATGGCGCAAGGCTTTGCTCTGGGCGGGGAGGTTGGACCGACCACCGCCTATCTGATCGAGATCGCCCCGCCCCAGCATCGCGCGCTGGTGGTGGCCTGGCAACCGGCCAGCCAGGAGATCGCCGCGACCGCAGGCGCGCTCGTCGGCGTCATCCTGAGTAAGACGATGGGGCCGGAGATGCTCGACGCCTATGGCTGGCGGGTGGCGTTTCTGATCGGAGCGGTGTGCCTGCCGTTCGGGTTCTGGATGCGCCGGACGCTGCCCGAGACTATCCCGCAGGCCGAAGCCGGTGCCCGCACCGTCGAGCACACTGGTCATCTCTCGCAGGCGAGACGGCACCTTGGCGTCATCGGACTTGCGCTGATGATCCTGGCAAGCGGCACGATCTCGACCTACGTCACCCAATACATGACGACCTATGCGCAGAACACGCTGCATGTGTCGTCGACACTGGCTTTCGCCGTGTCGCTGGTCAGCAACGGCATCCAGTTTGTCGGCGCGCTGGTCGGGGGCTGGCTCGCAGATCGTCTCGGTCGCAAGCCGGTGATGATCTGGCCGCAGCTCGCAACGCTGCTGCTGACCTACCCGACCTTCCTCTGGATCGTCCATGCCTCCGGCGCGTTGTCGCTCCTGGTTGGTTTCGGTGTTCTGTCCGTCATCGGCTCGCTGCCGTTCACTGCGTTCTACGCGACCTTCACCGAGGCGCTGCCCCAGAACATCCGCGGCGGTGTGTTCGCGACCGTCTACGCGGTCGCGATCGCCAGCTTCGGCGGTACGGCGCAGCTCGTGGTCACCTGGCTCCTCCACGTCACCGAAAATCCGCTGGCGCCGGCCTGGTACCTGCTGCTCGCGGCGATCGTCGGACTAGTCGCGATGAGCCTCATGCCCGAGACTGCGCCAGTGAAACAGCATCAGAACAAGACCTGAAAACAAGGCCTGAAAGCAGCGCGTTCGCAGGCTGGTGATTTGCGTTTGCCGGCAACTATGGCGAATGCGTCGCCTGAACGATCAGGCGCACGCATCAGGAAGGATGAACCCATGAGTATCGATACCACCATGACATCCGACGTCGTCGGGCTGACCAAGGTCGCTCCGGTCTCGCGCCGCGGATTCATGAGCGCGACTGCGGCCGTCGCCGCCGGCTACACGCTTGCGGCCGGGCCCGTGCGCGCCGAGGCGATCACGACCGACACCCGCGGCCTCCAGACCGGGGACGCCAAGATCAAGGTCGGCTCCGAGCAGATGCATGCGTATTTTGCCCGCCCCGCCGGCAACACCAAAGCGCCGGTGATCATCGTGGCGATGGAGATTTTCGGCCTGCACGAATACATCAAGGATGTGACGCGGCGCCTCGGCAAGCTCGGCGCTTTCGCGATCGCGCCCGACTATTATTTCCGCAAGGGCGTCGATTTGACCAAGGTCACCGAGATCAAGGACCTGCTGCCGATCGTCAATGCCAAGCCGGACGCGGAGCTGCTGTCCGATCTCGATGCGACGGTGGCGTGGGCGGGATCGCAAGGCGGCGACACCGGTAAGCTCGGCATCATCGGCTTCTGCCGCGGCGGACGCACCGTCTGGGAATATGCCGCTCACAGGGGCAGCCTCAAGGCCGGCGTCGCCTTCTACGGTCCGCCGGTCGATCCAGCCAATCGGCCGTGGCCGAAGAGCCCGATGCAGCTCGCGCCCGAGATGAAGGCACCGGTGCTCGGCCTCTATGGCGGCGCCGATACCGGCATTCCCGTCGCCCAGGTCGAGCAGCTCAAGACAGCCTTGGAGCAGAACAAGAAGACGGCCGAGTTCAAGATCTATCCGGAAGCGCCGCATGGCTTCCATGCCGACTACCGCGGCAGCTATCGCAAGGACGCAGCAGAAGATGCCTGGAAGCAGGCCCAGGCCTGGTTCAAGAAGTATGGCGTGTTGAGCTGACGCTTGATCATGATCCTCCTTCCCCCGCTTGCCACAACGCATCCAGGGCGTGGCGGTAGGTCGGATAAGCAAGCGTGACGCCGAGCTCGCACTTCATTTTCGCGTTGGAGACGCGGGCGCTGCTCGCATAGAAGCTGCGGGCCATCGCCGACATCTCGGCGGTCTCGAACGGCTCTTCCGGCGGCGGTGCAACATTCATCAGCTTCGCCGCGTAAGCGATCACCTCCTGCGGCGGCGCCGGCTCGTCGTCGCAGACGTTCCACGTGCCGCCGCTCGGGTGATGAATCGCAGCCATGATCGCGCTCGCGATGTCGTCGACGTGGATGCGGTTGAACACCTGTCCCGGCTTGATGATGCGCCGCGCCGTTCGAGCGCGCAGCGTCACCAGCGCGTTACGGCCGGGGCCATAGATACCCGCAAGCCGCAGGATCGCGGCGTCGCCACCGGTCGTGTCGGTCCATGCCTGTTCCGCCGCGACCCGCATGCGCGTCCGGTCGAGGTCCGCCTTCGGCGGCGTGCTCTCGTCGACCCAGCCGCCGGCGTGATCACCATATACGCCGATCGTGGACAAATAGACGATCTTGCGGTCGCCGCCCGCCGCCAGCAGGCCGGAGAAGGCCGCGATTGCGGGATCGCCGGCACTGCCGGGCGGGATCGAAACGAGAAGGACATCCGCGTCCCTCATGCGTTCGATCGTCTCGCGTGCCGGACTGCTGCCGGAGAAAGCATGCACCTCGACGCCGGCGAGAGCGCCCCGCTGCGCGGGATCGCGCACCGTGCCGGCGATATGCGAGAAGCGGCCACCGAACAGGCGGACGAAGTGCCGCGCACTGTAGCCGAGGCCAAGGATAAAGAGCAGCATACATCTTCCTTGCAGGTCGGAGTTCCCGTTCGCGCCGCAGCGCGCCTCCGCTCATAAGAGATTTTTGGGTCCGGCAAAAGATATTGCAATTTGTCTCGCCCGCCTGTGCAGGCGATGGTCGCTCACCGGAGGGACGCATCGATCATGCAGGCAGAAGCGCCAGCCATCATGCTATCTGACGCGGCTGAGCTAGTCCGCCGCGCCGCCGCGCTGATCTTCGACGTCGACGGCACCTTGGCTGAGACCGAAGAGCTGCATCGGCAGGCCTTCAACCATGCCTTCGCCCGCCACGGTCTCGATTGGCAATGGGATCGGGCCGTCTACAAGGACCTGCTGCGGGTCACGGGCGGCAAGGAACGCATTCGCGCCCACCATGAAAGGCTGAGGATCGCCGCGCCATTATCGGATGTGGACATCGCGGAACTCCACCGCATCAAGACCGCGCATTATGCCGGACTGGTCCAAACCGGCTGCTGCCCCTTACGGCCCGGGGTGACGGATCTCCTCGTCGCTGCCAAGGCGCGCCGCCAGCGGCTCGCGATCGCGACGACCACGTCGCACGCCAACATCGACGCGCTGCTGTCGCGCGCCCTGGGAAAGTGCTGGGCCGCGGATTTTGATGCGATTGTCGCCGGAGATGACGTGCGGCATAAAAAGCCTGCGCCGGATGTCTATGTCGAGACCCTGGCGCGGCTGAAGCTCAACGCGTCCGACTGCGTCGCGATCGAGGATTCCGCTAACGGCCTGACCGCAGCTTCGCGGGCGAACATTCCCGTGCTCATCACCAGAAGCATGTTCTTCCGGGACGACGATTTTAGCCAGGCGCGGGTCGTGCTGGATGATCTGTCGGGGCTCGGGTGAGGCGGCAAAACAAAAAAACTGAAAAAACAACCCCATGCACAGTAGAATGTGCCTGCGGGCCGGGCGCCCGTTAATGGACGCGGTGGCTCGCTCTATCGTCCTCAGCTTGCTCGACAATCTGCGCGATCGGGCTGGACTGGTGGTGCACCAGGCGCCAGTCGTCGCCGACGCGCCGAAAATGGTTGGCCGCAGCCAATGCCGTGCCGTCGACGATCTCGATGCAGAGCACGCGCGCGCTGTCGCCATCGACGATGGCCTGCGGTTCCGCGCAGACGATCTGCGGCCGCTCCGGACTCTGCAGGATGTCGCGCCAGCTTCCGATCACCGTGGCCCGGCCGATGATGGCCGGCCAGCCGGGATGAATGCAGGAAATGGCGTCATCGTCCGCCCACATCCGCTCCATTTCGTCGAAATCGCCGGTCGAAAAGGCGGCGTAGAACGCTGCGTTCGCGGCGATCACCTTGCTGTCCTTTGCCATGCCTCTCGGGTGGGGCAATGACAGGCAAAAATCAAGCAAGACTTCCGTCGACTTTCCGTCGATCTGGACCGCAACGCAGCATCGCTGCCCGTTTTGTGGTCACGCCGAGACCAGAATCTCCACCGCACGCCGCGCGCCATCCTTGTAGAGCCGGCCGAGCGCAGCGGTCACGGCTTCGCGCAGGCGCGGCTCGGCGCCCAAGGGCCCGAACACTTTTCCGACGCCGAGCAGCGCGGGTGCCAATCGTTCGGCGACGGGACCTGCCTCGCGCGCCAAGCCGGCGAACTCGGCTGCGAGCGGATCGCGCACGTCGATGGTGCGGCCCTTCTCGTCAAGGCCGCTGACGTAGCGCATCCAGCCGGCCACCGCGAGCGCATGCGTCGCGATCGGCAGGTTCCTGGCGAGACGATCCTGGATCGCGCCGAGCAGGCGCTGCGGCAGCTTTTGCGAGCCGTCCATCACGATCTGCCAGGTGCGGTGATGCAGTGCCGGATTGGCGAAGCGCTTGAGCAGTGAGGCGCGATAGGCGGCCAGATCTGCGCCTGATGGCATCGTCAATGTCACCGCGGCCTCTTCCATCACCTGCGCGGCGAGGCGCGCGAAATGCGGATCCAGCATGGTGTCGGCAATGGTCTCGTAGCCTGCGAGATAGCCGAGATAGGCCAGCGCCGAATGGCTGGCGTTGAGCAGCCGCAGCTTCATCAGCTCGAACGGCTTGACGTCGTTCACCAGTTCGACGCCCGCGGCGGCAAGATCGGGCCGGCCGGCCGTAAAGCGATCCTCGACCACCCATTGCGTGAAGGGCTCGGTCATGACGGGCCATGCATCGCGTAAACCGAGCGCCGATGAAACCGCATCGCGGTCACTATCCGTCGTCTCCGGCACGATCCGGTCGACCATGGTCGAGGGGAAGGCCACCGTATCCGCGATCCACTTGCCGAGATCCTTCGAGCGCAGCGCGGCGAATTGCGTCACGATCCGCTGCACGGTGTGGCCGTTGGCGGCGAGGTTGTCGCAGCTCAGCACGGTGAAGGGCGGGGCGCCCAGCGCCCGCCGGCGCGCCAGCGCGGCGACGATGAAGCCGGGAGCCGAGCGCGGCGCGTCGAAATTGTTGAGGTCGTGCACGACATCAGGATGCCGTTCGTCGAGATCGCCGGTCTGGGGCGTGTGGCAATAGCCCTTCTCGGTGACGGTGAGGGAGACGATGCGAATGGCGGGATCGGCCATTCGCTCGACCAATCGTGCCGGGCTTTCGCGCGCGACCACGCTGTCGAGCAGCGCACCGATGATGCGGTGTTCGGTGCCTTCGGCTGCACGGACGGCAACCGTATAGAGATGATCCTGCGGGGCGAGGGCGTCGCGTGTGTCCGGGCTGCGCAGGCTGGCACCGACGATGCCCCACGAGGTGGCGCCGGCCGCAAGGCAATCATCGATGACGACGGCCTGGTGGGCGCGATGAAACGCGCCAAGGCCGAGATGCACGATGCCAGAGGTGACGCGCGAACGGTCGTAGGCCGGGCGGCGGATGCCGGGTGGCAGCCGGTCGAGATTGGCGCGGCCGAGGCGCATGTCGTCTCTCCCCTTGTTTGGCCGCTGCTTGACATGGCGCCCGTCCTCGGTCAATGCTTGCGGTCAATTGGTAAGACCAATTTTCCAAAATTGGCGGGCCGCGGGCAGCGAGAGCTGCCGGCATGACCCTTTCGGGAGGACCAGCGTGCCGCTGGAAGCTGTGGAGGCGAGACGGCTTTATCGCCAAGTCGCCGATCAATTGCGAAGCCTGATCGACAGCGGTGAGTACGCGGTCGGCAGCCGCTTGCCGACCGAGCGCGAACTCGCCGAGCAGCTCAAGATATCCAGGCCGACGGTGCGCGAAGCCCTGATCGCGCTCGAAGTCGAGGGCCGCCTTCGTATCCGCGTCGGTTCCGGCATCTATGTGATCGAGCCTGCGACGGTTGCGGCGACCGCGCCTGCTTCCGTCATCGAGGGCCCGTTCGAGCTGTTGCGTGCCCGCGAGTTCCTGGAAAGCGCCATCGCCGAAGAAGCCGCGCGCGTGGCGACGAAGGACGACCTTGCCCGCATCGATGCGTCCCTTGTCGCGATGGAGAATGTAGAACACCCCGGCGAAGCCTCGATGGTCCACGACCGCGCCTTCCACGTCGCGATCGCCGGAAGCCTCGGCAATGCCGTTCTGGTGCGCGTGGTCGGCGAGTTGTTCGACCAGCGCCTCAATCCCTATTTCGCGCAGCTTGCGCATTATTTCGAGAGCCCGGGCACGTGGCGCACTGCACTCGACGAGCATCGCGCGGTGCGCGACGCGATCGCGGCGCATGATCCCGGGGCCGCGCGCGAAGCCATGCGCGATCATCTCGCGAGATCCCAGGAGCGCTTTGCGCAGAACTTCGGCGCCGAGAGCGCGGCAGGACCGTCCTCCGGGCGCGCGGCGCGATCGACGGCAAAACCGACAAAACCGGAACGTGCGCCGAAGAAGAAGCGAGCTGCGAGCAGCAGCGCGCGACCGCGATGAGATCGTGCGGCCCGCACCCGCGTTTGGGGGCGGGCGGACAAGAAGCAGATTTAAAAGAAGCAGACTTGAAAAATGGAGGAAAAGTCAGTGTTGAAAAAGATGACAATGGTGCTGGCGGTCTCGGCCGCGGCGATGATTGCTACGGCTGGCGCCGGCATGGCGCAGACCAAGCTCAAATGGGCCCATGTCTACGAGACCTCGGAGCCCTTCCACACTGCTTCGGTCTGGGCCGCGCAGGAGATCGGCAAGCGCACCAACGGGCGCTATGCGATCGACGTCTATCCAGCGTCGCAGCTCGGCAAGGAGGCCGACATCAACCAGGGCCTTTCGCTCGGTTCGGTCGACATCATCATCTCCGGCTCGAGCTTCGCGGCCAAGAGCTTTCCGCCGATCGGCGTGACCTATTATCCCTACACCTTCCGCGATGCCGATCATCTGCTCGCCTACACCAAGAGCGACATCTTCAAGGAGCTCACCAAGGGTTATGAGGACAAGAGCGGCCACCACATCGTCGCGGTGACCTATTACGGCGTGCGCCAGACCTCGTCGAACAAGCCGATCAAGACCTGTGCCGACCTCAAGGGTCTGAAGATGCGCGTGCCCGATGTGCCCGCCTATCTCGCCATGCCGCGCGCCTGCGGCGCCAACACCGCGCCGATCGCGTTCGCCGAAGTCTATCTGGCGCTCCAGAACGGTACCGTCGAAGCCCAGGAGAATCCGCTCACCACGATCGAGGCCAAGAAGTTCTACGAGGTGCAGAAGCACATCGTGCTGACCGGCCACATCGTCGACCATCTCAACACGGTGGTGGCCGGTGCGCTTTGGAAGAAGCTCAGCGACGAGGACAAGAAGACCTTCACCGACGTCGCGCAGGAGGCCGCCGCCAAGGCGACCGCGGAGATCAAGCAGAACGAGGCCAAGCTGGTCGCCTTCTTCAAGGAGAAGGGCCTGACCGTCACCGAGGTCGACAAGAGCGAGTTCCGCGACACCGTGCTGAAGAACGTCGCGTTCGAGACCTTCGGCTACCGCAAGGCCGACTGGGAACGCATTCAGGCGGTGAAGTAATGACGTAGTCGCCATCCCGGGGCGGTCCGCTGGACCGAACTACGGTGTGCAATTGCGCACCTGAAAATCTCGAGGTTCCGGGTCTGGTGCTGACGCACCATCCCGGAACGACGTGATCAGTTTGAGGAGCACACCCATGTCCACCGCCGAAACGCACCGGCAGATCACCGCGGACGAGATCGCCCACACCTTCGAGGAAGAGGCGACGCCCAAGGTCGATCTCGGCATCTACGCTTTTGAGGACTGGGTCGCGCTGGCGATCTTCTGGGTGATGGCGCTCGCCGTCTTCCTCCAGTTCTTCACCCGTTACGTCCTCAACGACAGCTACGCCTGGACCGAGGAGATCGCGACCTACTGCCTGATCGGCGTGGTCTTCATCGGCTCCTCGATGTGCGTGCGGCTGTCGCGGCACATCCAGGTCGACCTGCTCTATCGCTATCTTCCGCACCTTGTGGCGCGCGCATTGTCGACAGTGATCGATCTGATCCGGATCGTCTTCTTCGGTTACGCCATCAAGCTGGTCTGGGTCTACATCCAGATCATCGGCGACGAATCCATGACCACCATCAATCTTCCCAAGGACTACGTCTATTACGCCGTGCTGGCGGGCTTCGTGCTGATGTTCGTCCGCTCGGTGCAAGTGGCCATACAACATTTGCGGCAGGGCTACTCGATCCTCGAACGTCCCGGCGCCTACGACGGCTTTGAAGGGTAATTCCATGTTGCTGTTGCTTGGAGGCTTCCTCATCCTCATGCTGCTCGGCGTTCCCGTGGCCATCGCCATGGCGGCGTCGTCGCTGCTCTACATCCTGGTCAGCGGCGTGACGCCCGACGTCACGCTGGCGCAGCGCATGATCGCCGGTGTCGAGAGCTTTCCGTTGCTCGCCGTGCCGTTCTTCATCCTGGCCGGCAATCTGATGAACATCGCGGGCGTCACCGGGCGCATCTATAAATTCGCCGTCGCGCTGGTCGGCTGGATGCGCGGCGGCCTCGGCCACGTCAATATCATTGGCTCGGTGATCTTCTCCGGCATGTCTGGCACCGCGATCGCGGATGCCGCCGGTCTCGGTACCATCGAGATCAAGGCGATGAAGGACCACGGCTACTCCACGGAATTCTCCGTGGGCGTCACCGCGGCCTCCGCCACGCTCGGGCCGATCATCCCGCCGTCGCTGCCTTTCGTGATCTACGGCATGATGGCCAACGTCTCGATCGGCGCGCTGTTTCTGGGGGGCGTCATTCCAGGCGTCGTGCTGACGCTCCTGATGATGGCCACCGTCACCTACTTCGCGCACAAGAACAAATGGGGCAGCGATACGCCGTTCTCCTGGCCGCAATTGGGATCGGCGGGGCTCGAGATCCTCGTCGTATTGAGCTTCCCGATGGCTGTCTGGCTTCTGACGGTCGCCGGTCTCTCCACCAATTGGGCAGTTGGTCTCGGCCTGTTCGCGCTGCTCGCGATCGACTGGTACTTCGACTTCTCCGCGGTGATGGCGCTGATGGCGCCGGTGATCCTGATCGGCGGCATGACGCTCGGCTGGTTCACCCCAACGGAAGCCGCGGTCGCCGCCGTGATCTGGTCGCTGTTCCTCGGCCTGGTACGCTACCGCACCATGACGATGAAAACGGTCGCGAAAGCGACTTTCGACACCATCGAGACCACGGCTTCGGTGCTGTTCATCGTCACGGCAGCCTCGATCTTCGCCTGGCTGCTGACGGTGTCGCAGGCAGCCCAGATGCTGTCGGACTGGATGCTCAGCATCACCCACAACAAATGGGTGTTCCTGGCGCTCGCCAACGTCCTGATCCTGTTCGTCGGCTGCTTCATCGACACCACGGCGGCGATCACCATTCTGGTGCCGATCCTGTTGCCGATCGTGCTCAAGCTCGGCATCGACCCGATCCATTTCGGTCTGATCATGACGCTGAACCTGATGATCGGTCTGCTGCATCCGCCGCTCGGCATGGTGTTGTTCGTGCTCGCGCGCGTCGCAAAGCTCTCGGTCGAGCGCACGACGGTGGCGATCCTGCCGTGGCTGGTGCCGCTGATGGTTGCGCTGATCGCGATCACCTACATCCCCGAATTGACCCTGTGGCTACCGAAATACATGGGACTTTCCAAATGACCTCAACTGCTCTCGCCGCAACCCTGTTTGGCCCCGAAGATCTGCGCATGGTCGAGCATCCGCTCGACAAGCTCGCTGAAGGCATGGTGCGCCTCCGTTTCGGCGCCGGCGGCATCTGCGGCTCGGACATGCATTATTTCCGCCATGCCCGGACCGGCGATTTCGTGGTGAAATCGCCGCTGGTGCTCGGCCATGAAATCTCCGGCGAGGTCGTGGAGATCGCGGGCTCCGCGGCAAATCTGAAGGTCGGCGACCGCGTTGCCGTCAACCCGTCGCGCTGGTGCGGCCATTGCGGCGCCTGCCGCCAAGGCCGGCAGAACCTCTGCGAAAATATCTACTTCATGGGCTCGGCCTCGAAGACACCGCACATGCAGGGCGGCTTTGCCAACTATTTCGACGCGATCCCGGCACAGTGCGTGAAGATTCCCGATCATGTGTCCTATCAGGCCGCGGCGCTCGCCGAACCGCTCGCGGTCTGCCTGCACGCCGTCGCGCGTGCCGGCAACATCGATGGCAAGCGCGGCATCATCTTCGGCGCCGGTCCGATCGGGCTTCTGACCATGCTCGCCGCGCGCCGCGCCGGCATGACCGACATCACGGTGGCCGACATCGCGCCGGCGCCGCTGGCCTTTGCGACCCGGCTCGGCGCCTCTCACGTCGAGAATGTCGCAGCCGGCGAGGAAGGCCTGAAGGCGCAGGCCACCTCGCGCCCCTACGATGTCGCTTTCGAAGTCTCGGGCACGGCTGCAGGCCTTGCCAGTGCGATCGGTATCGTCAGGCGCGGCGGCGTTGTGGTGCAGATCGGCAATTTGCCGGGTGGCCAGATTCCGGTGCCGGCCAATGCGGTGATGGCCAAGGAGATCGACCTGCGCGGCTCGTTCCGCTTCGGGCTTGAGTTCATGACGGCGGTGGAGCTGATCGCGGACGGCAGCGTCGACGTGCTGTCGCTGGTCACCGCCGAGCGGCCGCTGTCCACCGCGCCGGACGCGCTGCGGCTGGCGCTCGACCGCTCGCAGAGCGTCAAGGTCGTGCTGACCGCGAACTGATCGGGGAGAATTCTTATGATGCTCGAGGGATGGCGCTGGTACGGGCCGGACGATCCGGTCTCGCTCGACGATGTCAGGCAGGCCGGGGCGAGCGACATCGTCTCGGCGCTGCATCAGGTGCCGATCGGCGAAGCCTGGACACGCAAGGCGGTCGAGGAGCGCAAGAACTTCATCGAGAGCGGCCAACCCGGGCGCTCGCGGCTGACCTGGTCGGTGGTGGAATCGATTCCGATCCCCGACGACGTCAAGCGTCTCGGGGCTAAAGCGACGCGCTCGATCGAGACATGGATCGCCAGCCTGGAGGCGGCTGCCGCGGCCGGCATCAAGATCATCTGCTACAACTTCATGCCCGTCGTGGATTGGTGCCGCACCGATCTCGAATGGGAGCTGCCGAACGGCGCCCGCGCCATGCGCTTCGATCAAGACCGTTTCGCGGCCTTCGAGCTGCACATCCTGAAGCGTCCCGCCGCCGTCCAGGAATACTCGCCCGAGCAGCAGGCCCGCGCGAAAAAACTGTTCGAGCAGATGAGCCAGGCCGATATCGAATATCTCGTCATGGTCATCGCCAGCGCGCTGCCGGGCTCCACCACCGAGCCGTTGACCATCCCGCAATTCCGCGATCGGCTCGAAACATATCGCGACGTCACGCCAAAAATCCTGCGGCAGCATCTCGCCGAGTTTTTGGGCCGCGTCACCCCCGTCGCCGAGCAGCTCGGGGTCTCATTGACGCTGCATCCGGACGACCCGCCGCGCCCGCTGTTCGGTCTGCCGCGCGTCGCGTCCAGCGCCGATGACTATCAGGCGTTGTTCGATGCGGTGCCGTCAAAGGCGAATGGTATCTGCCTGTGCACGGGGTCGCTTGGCGTGCGCGCCGAGAACAATCTTCCCGCGATGGCCGAACGCTTCGGCCCGCGCATTGCCTTTGCGCATCTGCGCGCGACCAAGCGCGAGGCGGATGGCCTGTCCTTCTACGAGTCCGATCATCTCGACGGTGACGTCGACATGGTCGCGGTGCTGAAGGCGCTGCTGAAGGAGAACGCGCGGCGTTCGCCCGGCCAGAAAATTGTGTTCCGGCCCGACCACGGCCATCGCATGCTCGACGATCTCGCGGCCACCAAGCGCACCAATCCGGGCTACACCGCGATTGGCCGCCTCCGCGGCCTGGCCGAGCTCCGCGGCGCGATCCGCGCGATCGAGCATCGATAGAGGCCAAAACTTTATCCATACCGTCATTGCGAGCGCAGCGAACCAAACCAGAATTCCTCCGCGGAAGGACTCTGGATTGCTTCGCTACGCTCGCAATGACGCGGGGGGAGAGGTGCCTCGTCTCAACCTTGTCCCCTTAGGCGCAAAGGCAGAATACGTCCCGGGCACGCGCACAGATTGTCAAAATTCCAGCCATATGCGAAGGTAGCGTCATTCCGTTTTCGATCGACGTATTGCAGCAATAAGCCATTTAGGAGCTTGATGTGAGCATTCTGGTCGAACTTCCTCCCGATCAATATGACCGACGGGCATTTGCAAAATTCAACGAGACATCAACCGGCTTTGATCTCGACATCGCTCGCGCGATGATGTGGATGTCGCAACTCGCCTACGAGACCCATGTGCCGGACACGATCAACAGGGTCTCTCCTTTCTGGGATCTGTCCGGCGTCAAGTTGCTGAGCCAGCCGGCGCATTCGACGCTGCCGCTGACCGACACGCGCGGGATCATCGCGAGCAAGGGTGACGCAACCATTGTCGCCTTCGCCGGCACCGACCCGCTTCATCTCCTGAACTGGGTCAGCGATTTCACGCTTGGCCGACCGAAGGCGCCCGTGCACCAGGGGTTCGTCGATGCGGCGGCGGCCGTGTGGGACGACGTGAAGAGCGCACTGGCGGCAGCGCTGGCGCGCAAATCACCGATCTTCATCACTGGGCACAGCCTCGGCGCCGCGATCGCGGTGGCAACGGCGGACTTCGCGCGGGAGCAGCTCCAGCTCGCGGATGCGCAGATCTATCTTTACGGTTGTCCGCGCGTGGGCCGCGACGATTTCGTCGCCCTCTACAACGGTACGTTCGGCAGGACGACCTATCGTCTCGTGCACGGCACCGACATCGTCCCGACCGTGCCTCCGCCCGGGCTTGGCTTTCATCACGTCGGCCGTTATCTCGCCTGTGCACGCGGCGCCAAATTCAGCGCCAGCCAGCTCACGACGAATGTTGGTTCGGATGAGCCAATGGCGAATGCTGGAATTGGTGAGCAGGTCCGCAATCTCCTCAGCGGCGTATCCGAGAACACGCGGACGGATGTCGTCGGCAGGCTCACGGTGCTGCTGCCGGCAGGGATCGGCGATCACCTGCCCGATCGTTACTGTGCCGCGCTGACACCCGCCTAGACTCCGGTTTTGATGCGTTTTCTTCACGTGAACCGGTCCACTTCGCCCGAAAACGCTCTAGTAGCAAGCCGCCATCGCGCCGAGCTTCGGATAGAGCCGGTCGATCGCGGCGATCTCGCTTTTCATCTGCGCGGTGATCCAGTCGCGGATCTCGGCGGCGATGGGACGCATCGGCCGGTTGCGCGGTGGCAGGAATTCGCAGATGCGGCGTGTGGTGGTGAGCGTGTCGGAGGCGGGCACCAGCGCGCCGGTCAATAGCCAGTGCGAGGCGACCGTCAGCCAACCGAGCGCGATGCCCTGGCCGAGCAGGGCGGCCTGCATCACGACGGCATAGTCCGTGAAGCTCAGCGCCTTGGCCGCACCGCGGCGCCCGGTGAGAAGCGATGCGTAATCCGCGGCCCAGTCGCCCGGCGTCTCGGCGAGCCGAATGATGGTGTTGCCTTCGGCGGGATCGGTTTCGCCGAGATAGGCAGGGCTGCACATCGGCAGCATGACCTCCTTCATCACCAGCGTGCCACCGGATGACGGCTCCTCGCGATCGCGGAAGCGCATGCCGAGGTCGACATTCTCCACTGGTCCGCGCAGCGCGCCGGAGATCAGCTGAAAGCGCAAATCGACCTGAGGAAATTGCTTCTGCAGCTTGTCGATGCGCGGCATCAGCCAATGCGTGGTGAAGGCGGAGGAGACCGACAGTGTCACCGTCTCGGTGCCCTTCCGGCGCCGCTCGATCTCGACCAGCCCGCTTTCGATGCTGCGAAAGCCTTCGAGCACGCGGCGATACAAGAGTTCGCCTTCCTCAGTGAGCACCGCGCGTCCCGCCTTGCGGTCGAATAGGCGAACGCCGAGATGGTCCTCGAACTGACCCAGCATCCGGCTCACCGCAGGCTGGGTGACGTTCAGTTCGGCGGCCGCCGCCGTGAAGCTGCCATTGCGCGCCGCTGCGTCGAAGACGAACAGGGCGTTACTTGAGGGCAGCATCCGGCGCAGCTCGGGCATAACACCATGTTATGACCCAGGTGAGAATTTGGCAATTGCCGAGTTTTGCCAAGTCTGGTGTCATTGGCGTCATAGCCAAAAGACAGGGCCTGCGAGCGAAGATGTTGGTGCGGTGCACGCTTCGACCAGGAGTGCTCAAATTCCTGTCTATAAAGCAGGCTTATGGCGCGCAGTGAAGCACGCCGGCTCAGGACATGGCGAGGTCGATCGTTGGACAAACGAGCGGAAAGCGTCGAGATCAGATCCGCGAGCAAGGCCTATGGCGCCGTTCGTGCCCTCGACGACGTGTCCCTCAATGTCGCCGCCGGCGAGTTCGTCTCGCTGCTGGGCCCCTCCGGGTCCGGCAAGACCACATTGCTCGGCATCCTCGGCGGCTTCATCCTGCCATCGAGCGGAACGATCCTGTTCGGCGGCCGCGACGTCACCTGGATGCCGCCGCACAAGCGCGACATCGGCGTCGTGTTCCAGAACTACGCGCTGTTCCCGCATATGAGCGTCGGCGAGAATGTTGCCTTTCCCTTGCGCGCGCGACGGCTGCCGAAGGCGGCCTGGCCGGATAAGGTGCGCGCGGCGCTTTCGATGGTCGGTCTTGCCGGCTACGAAGAGCGCGGTATCGCGCAACTCTCCGGCGGCCAGCGCCAGCGCGTGGCGCTCGCACGCGCCATGATCTTCGAGCCGCGGCTGATCCTGATGGACGAACCGCTGTCCGCGCTCGACAAGCAACTGCGCGAATCCATGCAGATCGAGCTGCGCGCGCTGCACAAGCGCATCGGCGCCACCATCATCTACGTCACCCACGATCAGCGCGAAGCGCTGACCATGAGCGACCGCGTCGCCGTGATGAAGGACGGCAGGCTGATCCAGATCGACGCGCCCGAGCGCCTGCACGATCATCCCGCGGATTCCTTCGTCGCGAGTTTCATTGGCGAGGCCACGATGCTTCCCGTGCGACGCGTCGATGCCTCCGGCGTTGCGCTCGGCAATGTGCTTCTGCGCAGCGCCCGCGCCATTCCCGACGGGGACGCGCTGATGCTCGCCGTGCACAGCGAAAAACTGCTGATCGACGATGGTGCGCCGGACACCGCCTGCAATCGGCTCACCGGCACGGTCACCGACATCGTCTATCAGGGCGAGAGCCTGCGCATCTTCCTGGCGCTCGCCGATGGCATCGTGCTCAGCCTGCGCCAGGCGAGCTATCACCAGGCCTACAGCCGCATCCCGCCGCTGGGCGGCAGCCTTACCGTGACCCTTCACCCCGAGGACACCATCGTCGTGCCCAGGGTGAGGGACTGAACCCAAGCCTTGTCCAACCGAGAGAAGAAGCCAAAAATGTCGTCAGCAGCCTCGTTCAGCAATTTCAAGGTTCTCACCTTCGACGTCGTCGGCACCTTGATCGATTTCGAGACCGGCGTGCTCTCCGCGGTGCGCCGGATCTCGGGCAAGTCGCCGGCCGAGCTCAGCGACGACAAGATCTTCGAATCCTACAAGCGCGGTCGCGACAAGCACCACGAGCGGTCGAGCGAGGTGATGTTCCATGTCTATCGCTATCTTGCCAAGGAACTCGGGCTGCAGGCCGATGACGCCTCCTGCGACGTGTTCCAGCTCGCGGTGCTGCGCTGGGGACCGTTCCCAGACTCGGTCGAGGCTCTGAAGCGCCTGAGAACCAAATTCCGCCTGGTCGCGATGACCAATGCCGACCGCGTCGCGCTGTCCTGTTACGCGCACGCGCTCGGCAATCCCTTCGACGATACCGTTTGCGCCGACGAGACTGGCGTTGCGAAACCCGATCCGGAGTTTTTCGCCTACAACAAGGGCCGCCAGTCCGCTTTCGGCTACAAGCAGTCCGATATCCTTCACGTCGCGCAGAGCCAGTATCACGACATCGGGATTGCGCGGAAACTCGGCTACAAGGTGTGCTGGATCGAGCGCCGCCAGGGCATGGCCGGTTTCGGAGGCACACCGGCCGTGGAGACGCTGACCAAGCCGGACTTCCATTTTCCGACGTTGAAGGCGCTTGCCGATGCGGCCATCGGGCCGGCTGCGTAAGGCATGAGCGGTGGCATGACACGGGACTGGAAGGCGCTGCCGTCGGCCAACTCGCTGTGGGCCGCCACGGCCGAGCCGGCGCGCGAGTTTCCGGTCGTGTCAGGCGAGCACCAGGCGGATGTGGTGATCATCGGTGCGGGCTACACGGGCCTGTCTGCTGCGCACCACATCGCCAAAAGCGGTTTGTCGCCGATCGTACTCGAGGCCAACCGCCCGGGCTGGGGCGCGAGTGGACGCAATGGCGGCGTGATCACCGCAAAGTTCCGCCTCTCGTTCCGCGAGATCGACGCCGTGCACGGCCGCGCCATGGCGCAGCGCATGTACGGGATCGCGCATGAATCCACTGATACCGTCGAGGAGCTGGTCTCCGAATTTGGCATCACCAGTGCCGCGTTGACGCGCACCGGCCAGGTCAAGGCCGCTCACAACGAGACGACCCTGAAGGCCGCGATCGACGAGGCCAACTGGATGAAGCGCGAGATGGGGGATGCGGAGGTCCGCATCCTCGACAAGGGGCAAGTGCGCGACGAGACCGGCTCCGACATCTTCGTCGGCGGCGTGCTCAATCCCGGCTCCGGCGGCATCCATCCGCTGAATTATCTGCGCGGCCTTGCCGATGGCGTGGCGCGCCGCGGCATCCCGATTTTCCAGGAGTCGCCGGTCGTAAGGCTCCGCCGCGACAACAGCGGCATCGCCGCTGAAACGCCGCAAGGCGCAGTGCGGGCAAAGCAGGCGATCATCGCCACCAACAGCTATTCCGACCTCACCGGCGCGACCGCGAGCATGCAGCGCACGCTGATCCCGTTCCGCAGCGCCATCATCGCGACCGACAGGCTGCCGCGCAACCTCGCGGGAAGCCTGATGCCGACCGGGCGCACCTACACCGAGACCAAGCGCATGATGCGTTGGTTCCGCATGGTCGACAATCGTGTGATTTTTGGCGGCCGCGGCGCCTTCGGCAAGCAGGATTCGGAAACCGCTTTCGACGCGTTGCGCAAGGCGATGGTCGGAATCTTTCCCGACCTTGCCGACGTCCCGCTCGCCTACAAATGGTCGGGCCTGGTCGGGATGACGTTGGACTCGGTGCCGCATATCGGCCGGCTCGACGACCGCACGCTGTTCTCGATGGGCTACAACGGCGCGGGCGTGGCGATGTCGAGCCTGATGGGCCGCTATCTCGCCGCCTTTGTGCGCGGCGAGACGCCAGAGGTCGGGCTGCTCGACGCGAGGCGATTGAAAGCCATCCCGTTCTATCCGTTGCGCGAGCCCGCCGTGCGCATGGTCGCCGGCTGGTACCAGTTTCTCGATGCGATCGGACAGTGACATTTATCTGGAGGAGGCGAGGATGAATACGAATCGGATTTTTGGACTTGGCTACACGCTGGTTGGTGCGATCGCGATAAGCGGCACGGCTGCCAGGGCTGCCGAACAGATCACCTTCGTCTCGCAAGGCGGCGCCTATCAGCAGGCGCAGACGGTGGCGATCCTCGATCCCACGGCAAAGAAGCTCGGCATCACAATCAACCAAGATTCGATTCCCGACGCCTGGCCTGCGATCAAGACGCAAGTCGGCAGCGGCAAGCCGATCTGGGACGTCGTGGATACTCCGACCGGCAACTGCCTGCGTGGGGGCGAGCAGGGGCTGATCGAGAAGCTCGACTTCTCGAAGATCCCGAATGGCGCCGCGATGCCGGAGTCCTATCGCAGCCCCTATTCGGTTTCCTACGAGTTCTATTCCAGCGTACTGGCCTACAGCCAGAAGACCTTTCCGAAGGACGCGCCGAACAGCTGGGCCGATTTCTGGGACGTCCAGAAATTTCCCGGGCGCCGCGCACTGCGCAACCACCCGTTCGCGACGCTCGAGGCGGCACTGATGGCCGACGGCGTCGCGCCCGACAAGCTCTATCCGCTCGACGTCGACCGGGCCTTCAAGAAGCTGGAAGAGATCAAGCCGCACATCACGGTGTGGTGGACCTCCGGCGCACAGTCGGCGCAACTGCTCAACGACGGCGAGGTCGACATGGAGATGGCCTGGAATGGCCGTGTCAGTGCGGTCGCGAAGGAAGGCGCCAAGGTCGCCTTCACCTACAACCAGGGCGTTTTACAAAGCACCTCGCTCTGCATCCTCAAGGGCGCGCCGAATCTCGAGACGGCCGTCAAGTTTCTCAACGAGGCCGTCGATCCCGTGCACCAGGCCAATCTGCCGCTCAATATCGATTACGGCCCGGGCAATCCCAAGGCGTTCGATACCGGCGTGATCAAGCCGGAGCGCGCCGCGCAATTGCCAAGCGAGCCGGCCAATGCGGCCAAGCAGGCCCTGATGTCCTACGCCTGGTGGTCCTCGCCGGCGGGCGAAGCCACCGAGAAGCGTTGGGCGTCGTTCATGCAGAAGTAGGCGAAGCGAGGCCGCGTCGATGACATCCGTGCCGGATCCCTCCCAAAAGCATCAGCGTCGCGAACACGGCCTGATGCTGGCATTGGTGTCGCCGGCGCTGCTGGTGATCTTGGCTCTGATCGTGCTGCCGGTCGGCTGGCTCGCCTGGCAGTCGATCTACCATGACGGCTTCACGCTGGAGAATTATCGCCGCGTCTTCACCGAAGACATCTACTGGCGCAGCTTTGCGCTGACCTTCGAGATCAGCCTCGTGGTCACGGGAATCGCGCTGCTGCTTGGCTATCCCGTGGCCTACCTCGCCAACTCGGTGCCGAAAGGATGGAGCATTCTCATCCTGTCGCTGGTCGTGCTGCCGTTCTGGACCAGTGTGCTGGTGCGCGCTTATGCCTGGCTGGCGCTGCTCCAGCGCACCGGTGTGATCAACCAGCTTTTGCGTTATCTCGAGGTGACGAGCGAACCGCTCGCGCTGGTGCACAACACCTTCGGCACGGTGGTTGCGACGGTACACATCCTCTTGCCGTTCATGGTGCTGCCGCTCTACGCCACCATGCAGAAGATCCCGTCCGACCTCATGCAGGCCGGCGCCAGCCTGGGAGCGAGCCCGTCGCTCACCTTCGTCCGCGTCTTCCTGCCGCTGTCTCTGCCGGGCGTGCTGGCAGGCTGCACCATGGTGTTCGTGCTCTGCCTCGGTTTTTACATCACGCCGGAACTGCTCGGCGGCGGCCGCACGGTGATGGTGTCGATGCTGGTGAGCCGCAATGTCGAGCTATACAACCAGTTCGGCGCGGCGAGCGCAGTCGCCGTCGTGCTGCTCTTAAGCGTGCTCGCGATCTTCTTCGTCGTCAGCCGCTTCATCTCGCTCGATCGCATATTGGGGCAGAAATGACGCGATTGTCACCCGCCCGGATCGCCCTCTATGTGATCAGCGCGCTGGTGCTGATCTACCTGATCCTGCCGGTGCTGATCATCGCGCCGATCTCCTTCTCCAGCGCGCGTTTTCTGACCTTTCCGCCACCGTCGTTCTCGCTGCGCTGGTATCAGCAGTATTTCTCCAACGCGGCCTGGATGCAGGCGACGCGGGTAACGCTGACGGTCGCGCTCCTTACCGTGCTTATCGCAACGCCGCTCGGCGTCTCCGCCGCCTATGCCATCAGCCAGTCGAAGCTGCGGATCATGCGGCTGATCCACATGATGCTGCTGTTGCCGCTGGTGGTGCCGATCATCATCACTGCGGTGGGGATCTTCTTCCTCTATGCCAAAATCGGCTTGGTCGCGACGCTGCCGGGCCTGGTGCTCGCCAATGTGATGCTGGGGCTGCCTTACGTGATCATTTCGGTGCTGGCGGGCTTGCAGAGTTTCGATCCGGCGCAGGAGATGGTCGCACGCAGCCTCGGCATGAATCGCCTGCGTAGCTTCTTCGCGGTGACCTTGCCGCAGATCAAGTCCAGCGTGGTCGCAGGCGGCATCTTCGCCTTCATCTCGGCGATGGACGAGACCATCGTCGCGCTTTTCATCTCCGGCGGCCAGTATCAGCCGCTGACCAAGCGCATGTTCACCGCCCTCCGCGACGAGATCGACCCGACCATCGCTGCCATCTCGACGCTGATGACGGCGGCCTCCTTCGTGCTGGTACTGCTGGCGAGCGCGCGGCAGAAAAAGGGCGGGTGATTTTTGTTCATCGTCCTGGCGAAAGCCAGGAGGTCCTGGCTTCGCCAGGACGACACCGAATGCTTGGCACGAACCTCGCCGTCTCACGCTTTCGCCGCCAGCCACGCCAAAATCATCTCCACGATCTGTGCCCTGCTGTTTGCCGGCACGTCGGCCTCGCTGAGGTCGCGGTCGAATAGGGCACCGATCTGGTTCGGCCAGGTCGTCAACGAAGGCGTCGAAGCTCGCCACCTCTCGTCCGGCAAGCGGCTGCGACATGGGCTGCAGTGCAACCAGCAGGGGCGGGCATGACGCCTGCGCAGGGTGCGAGGAGCCTTTCGATCTTGCGCGCCCTGTCGGCCTGTCCTACGCCAGCTCCGAGCAAAATTTCGCGAAGCTGCGAAACGCATCGCCAAAGCCTTGAGGGAGCCGTCATGACCATTCGCAACGCCCGCACCGGGGGCCAGATCCTGATCGATCAGCTCGTCGCCCAGGGCGTCGAGCGCGTCACCTGCGTGCCGGGCGAGAGCTATCTGGCGGCGCTGGACGCGCTGCACGACAGCCCGATCGACGTCATGATCTGCCGCGCCGAAGGCGGTGCGGCGATGATGGCGGAAGCCTATGGCAAGCTCACCGGGCGTCCCGGCATCTGCTTCGTCACCCGCGGCCCCGGCGCCACCAATGCGAGCCACGGCGTCCACATCGCGATGCAGGATTCCACGCCAATGATCCTGTTCGTCGGTCAGGTCGACACCGGCATGCGCGAGCGCGAGGCGTTTCAGGAACTCGACTACAAGGCGGTGTTCGGCACCATGGCGAAATGGGCGGTCGAGATCGATCGTCCCGACCGGATTCCGGAGTTGGTCGCGCGCGCTTTCCGCGTCGCCATGCAGGGCCGTCCCGGTCCCGTGGTGATCTCGCTGCCCGAGAACATGCTGACCGAGACCGCAGCCGTTGCGGACGCCATGCGCATCGAGCCGGCGGTGAGCTGGCCGGCGCCTGCCGATATCGAGCGCGTCGGCGCCATGCTTGCGAGCGCCAAGGCGCCGCTCGTCATTCTTGGCGGCTCGCGCTGGACGGATGAAGCGACCCGGAGCATCGCGCGCTTTGCCGAGCGGTTCGACCTGCCGGTCGCGACCTCCTTCCGCCGGGCCTCGCTGATCGACGCCGATCACTCGCATTATGCCGGCGATCTCGGCATCGGGCCGAGCCCGAGCCTGAAGGCGCGCCTCGACCACGCCGACGTCATTTTGCTGATCGGCGGCCGCATGTCGGAAATGCCGTCCTCATCCTACACGCTGCTCGACATTCCGACCCCGCGGCAGAAGCTGATCCACGTTCATCCCGGCTCGGAAGAGCTCGGCCGCATCTATCAGCCTGAGCTCGCGATCCAGGCCACGCCCGCCGCCTTCGCGGCCGCGGTCGAGACGCTGAAGCCGGCAGGCGCCGTTGCCTGGAAGGGCGAGGCCGCCAAGGCGCATGCCGACTATCTTGCCTGGACCGAAAAGGCGCGCGAGCTGCCGGGCACGTTCCAGTACGGCCAGGTCATGACCTGGCTGCGCGATCGCCTGCCCAAGGACGCGATCGTCTGCAACGGCGCCGGCAACTACGCCGGCTGGATCCATCGCCATCATCGCTTCCACAGCTTTGCCGCCCAGCTCGCGCCGACCTCGGGCTCGATGGGATATGGCGTGCCGGCGGCGGTGCTCGCGAAACGGCAATATCCGGATCGCACCGTTATCGCGTTCGCCGGCGACGGCTGCTTCCTGATGAACGGGCAGGAATTCGCGACTGCCGTGCAATACGATGCGCCGCTCGTCGTCATCATCGTCGACAATGCGCAATACGGCACCATCCGCATGCACCAGGAGCGCGACTATCCGGGACGCGTGGTCGGCACCCAGCTCAAGAACCCGGATTTTGCGATGTACGCAAAAGCGTTCGGCGGCCATGGCGAGCGCGTCGAGCGCACCGAAGAGTTCGCGCCGGCGTTCGAGCGTGCGCTCGCCTCGGGCAAGCCGTCGATCCTCCACTGCATCATCGATCCGCGCGCGATGTCGGTCGGCAAGGACTTCGCCCCTGCGGTGAAGGCTTAAGCGATGTCGGAGGGCCGCCACGTCGCCATCATCGGTGCCGGCGCGGTCGGCGTGATCAGCGCCATCGAGGCGCTGCGCGAGGGATATCGCGTCACGCTGATCGACGCCGGCGAGCCCGGTGGCGAACAGGCGGCGAGCTACGGCAATGCCGGCTGGCTCTCTTCGCATTCGGTAATCCCGCCGGCCGAGCCCGGTGTCTGGAAGAAGGTGCCGGGTTATCTGGTGGACCCGCTCGGGCCGCTCGCGATCCGCTGGTCTTATCTGCCGAAGGCGCTGCCCTGGCTGGTCAAATATCTGCTCTCGGGCTGGACCGAGGCGCGGGTCGAGACGACGGCCTTCGCGCTACGCGGCCTCCTGAAGGACGCGCCGCAGTTGCACAGGAAGCTCGCGGAGGAGGCGGGCGTCCCTGAATTGATCGAGCGTAACGGCGTGATGCATGTCTTCCCGTCACGCGGCAATTTCGACAACGATCTCGGTTGGCGCGTGCGCAAGCGCGTCGGCGTCGAATGGCTTGAGCTTTCGTCCGACGAGATGCGTCAACGCGAGCCGGATTTGCATCCGCGCTACACTTTTGGCGTGGTGGTGGAGGAGGCCGGGCGCTGCCGCGATCCCGGTGCCTATGTCGCGGCGCTCGCGCAACATGCCCTAGCAAGCGGCGCCAAGCTCGTGCGGGCCAAGGCAATTGGGCTGAAGCTATCCGGCAACAAGCTCGTGGCTGTCCTGACCGAGACCGGCGAGATTGCGTGCGATGCCGCGGTGATTGCCGCCGGTGCGCATTCGAAGCGGCTCACGGCGTCCATCGGCGATCCGCTGCCGCTTGAGACCGAGCGCGGCTATCACGTCATGATCGAGAATCCGGAATCGGGGCCGCGCAGCTCGATGATGGCCTCGGATGCGAAGATGGTGGTGAACTGGACCGACAAGGGTTTGCGCGCCGCCGGCACGGTCGAGATCGCCGGCCTCGAGGCCGCACCGAACTGGAAGCGCGCCGAGATCCTGCGCAACCATCTCGTCAGCATGTTCCCGAAACTGCCCACGGACATTCCGGCTTCGCGTATCAAGACCTGGTTCGGCCATCGGCCGAGCATGCCGGACGGACGTCCCTGCATCGGTTACGCGCGGGCCTCGCGTGACATCGTCTATGCCTTCGGCCACGGCCATATCGGCCTGGTCGGCTCGGCCCGCACCGGTCGTCTCGTCGCCCAGCTTCTGAGCGGCAAGCCGCCGGAAATTCCGCTCGCACCGTTTTCGCCCGATCGTTTTCTCTGAGATCGCATCATGACCGCTCCAGCCAACTCGTCCCCCCGAATAGCCCGCGGCGGCAAGGCCATCTATGGAGCGCCGCTCGGCATCCTGATGCTGGAGGCGCGCTTTCCCCGCATTCCCGGCGACATGGGCAACGGCACCACCTGGCCCTTCCCCGTGCTCTATCGTGTGGTGAGCGGGGCTTCGCCCGAGAAGGTGGTATTGAAGGGCGCCGCCGGTCTGCTGCCTGATTTCATCGACGCGGCAAAGGACCTGGTGCGGCTCGGGGCCGAGGCCATCACCACCAATTGCGGCTTCCTCTCGCTGTTCCAGAAGGAGATCGCGGCCGCGGTCGGCGTTCCCGTTGCGACCTCGTCACTGATGCAGGTGCCGTGGGTGCAGGCGACCTTGCCGCCGGGCAAGCGCGTTGGCCTCGTCACGGTATCCGGTTCGACCTTGACGCCGGCCCATCTCGCAGGCGCCGGCGTGCCGCTCGATACGCCGCTGGTCGGCACCGAGCACGGCAAGGAATTCTTCCGCGTCTTGATCAAGGCCGAGAAGGAGGACATGGACATTGCGCAGGCCGAACGTGATGTGGTCGAGGCCGGCAAGGAGCTGATCGCCAGGAACCCGGATGTCGGCGCGATCGTGCTGGAATGCACCAACATGCCGCCTTATGCAGCGGCGCTTCAGGCCGAGGTCGGATTGCCCGTCTACGATATCTATTCCATGATCACCTGGTTTCATGCCGGGCTGCGGCCGCGCCAGTTTGGCTAGAGGTCGAGAAGTTGTCTATGACTCCTCTTCCTTCTCCCGTGCGGGAGAAGGTGGCGCGAAGCGCCGGATGAGGATATCTCTCCGCGCATATGGATGCGGATGAGTTCGCGGAGAGATACCCCTCACCCAAATGAGTTTGTATCTGTCAGCGGTGATGTCCTCTCCCGCAAGGGGAGAGGGCGCAGCCATGCGCATCGTGCGCTGTCCCACCGGCAGCGGAAGAGGCAGCTATACAATCCCTCGATACCTGATCGCGCCAGACGGTCAGAGCTTTGGCGCCTGAACATCGCTAGAGTGCCTCTCGAAATCCACGGAGACCAGCGGTGCACAGCCTTCAATCCAATCCCGACACGCGCGCAGACGATTGGCCGTCCGAGCTCTACCGCATCCTGAAAGCCGCCGACGTGCGGCAGATGTTCTACGTTCCCGATGCCGGTCACAGCCAGCTCATCCGCCTGTTCTCCGCCGACCGCGACGTCACCACCAACGTGCTGACGACGGAAGAGGAGGGCGTCGCCATCGCCGCAGGCGCCTGGCTCGGCGGCCAGCGTAGCGTGCTCTTGATGCAGTCGAGCGGGGTCGGCAATTGCATCAACATGCTGTCGCTGTCGGCGATCGGACGATTTCCACTGCTGATGCTGGTGACGATGCGCGGCGAATGGGCCGAGTTCAATCCCTGGCAGGTGCCGATGAGCCGTGCGACGCAGCCCTCGCTGGAAGCGATTGGTTTGAAGGTGATGCGCGCGGAGACGGCGGAGGATCTGGTCGAGACCGTGGAATCGGCCGCAGCGCTCGCCTACGATTCCGATCAGCAGATCGCGGTGCTGATCGGGCAACGCCTGATCGGCAAGAAGAAGTGGTGATGCCAATGCAAGCTCAGCTCGACCGCCGCGCCGCCGTCGCCGCGCTCCTGAAGAATCGCAAGGACACGCTGGTCGTGTCCGGCCTCGGCTCGCCGACCTATGATCTTCATTCGGTCGGCGACCATGACGGCAATTTCTATCTCTGGGGCGCCATGGGCGGCGCCGCGCTGATCGGGCTTGGCCTCGCGCAAGCCCAGCCGGGAAAGCGCGTCCTCGCTTTGACCGGGGATGGCGAGCAATTGATGGGCCTCGGCGGCATCGCCACCATCGGCGTCGCGCGCCCGCGCAATCTCGACATCGTCGTGATCGACAACCAGCATTTTGGCGAGACCGGTATGCAGGCCAGCCACACCGGGCGCGGCGTCGATCTCACTGCGATCGCTGTGGCCTGCGGCTTTGCCGCGACCGGGACCGTGCGGACGCTCGAGGAGGTGGAACGTCTGGCGACGCAGCTCGACGAGCCGGCCGATGGCCCGCGCCTTTTTGTCATCAAGGTTCTGGCCGAAAATCCGCCGCGCTCGCTACCCTCGCGCGATGCCGTCTTTATCAAGAACCGGTTCCGTGCTCATCTTAGCTTCGCGTCGGTCTGAGCCGGGTTTCTCGCCCGGCGACAGTCTGCTGTCGAAGCAGCTACTCTGGAGTGAGACCATGAAACTATCCGGCAAGGTCGCCGCCATCACCGGCGCGGCGCGCGGTATCGGCAAGGCTTGCGCAAAGCGATTCCTGGACGACGGCGTCAAGGTCGTCATCTCGGATGTCGATGCCGAGGGCTTGGCCGCGACGGCCGCCGAACTCGCGCGACCGGATGCCTTGCGCACTGTCGTCGGCAATGTCGCAAAGCGTGCCGATGTCGACCAGCTGGTCGCAACTGCCGCAAAAGAGTTCGGCCGGCTCGATATCATGGTCAACAATGCCGGCGTCGCTCGCAACCGGGACCTCCTGGAGATCTCCGAAGAAGAATTCGATGAAATCATCGGCATCAACCTGAAGGGCGCGTTCTTCGGCGTGCAGGCGGCGGCGAAGCAGATGATCGCGCAAGGCGGCGGCGGGGTCATCATCAACATGTCCTCGGTCAATGCACTGCTGGCAATCCCGGCGCTTGCGACCTACGCCATGTCCAAGGGCGGCATGAAGCAGCTCACCTCGGTCGCTGCCGTCGCACTCGCTCCGCACAATATTCGTGTCGTCGCGGTCGGGCCGGGCACGATTCTGACCGACATGGTGGCATCGTCCATCTACACCTCGGAAGATGCCCGCAAGACCGTGATGTCACGCACGCCGGCCGGCCGTGGCGGCGAGCCGAGCGAAGTTGCCTCCGTCGTCGCGTTTCTTGCGAGTGACGATGCGTCCTACATCACGGGGCAGACGATCTATCCAGATGGTGGGCGGTTGATTCTGAATTACACGGTGCCGGTGAAGTAGATCACTCCGCCGCAGCCGTCATCCCGTGACCCAGTCGTTTCGAAATGCCGCCCGCGCAATCGCGTAGCGCATGGGCGATCGGGCTGTCCCAGCGCGCGTCAAAAGTGCCTTCCGGCCCCATCGCGGTGATTACCAGCGCGACATGGCCGGAATGATCGAACACCGGCGCAGAGAATGCGTTGACGCCGGGCAGGGGGTCGCCGAGCGCGCGGGCGAGGCCGTGCTTGCGGACCTCTGTGAGCATCTCAGTGACCTTCGCGCCTTTCACGGCGCGCTTCGGATTATAGCCGACGCCATGACGATCGAGGCCGCTTTCGAGCGCGGCGTTGATCGTCTTCTCCGGCAGGAAGGCCGCAAAGGCGCGGCCCGTGGCCGTCTCCAGCAGTGCCATCACCGAGCCGGCGCGCATCACGATGTGAACGGGCTGGCCGGGTTCTTCGAGCTGCACCACGGTCGGGCCGTGCGTCCCCCACACCGCGAGCGAGACCGCATGCCCGATCTGACTTGCGAGCGCCGCGATCTTCGGTCCTGCGATGCGTACGCCGGATAGTCGGCGCAGGCTGATCAGGCCGAGCTCCAGCGCCAGCGCGCCGATCTCGTAACGGCCGGTGGTCTCGTCCTGCTCGATCAGGCCGATGCGGGAGAAGCTGGCGAGATAGGGATGCGCTTTGGCCGGCGTCATGCCGGCCTCGCGCGCGAGATCGCGCAGCATCATCGGCTCGCCGCATCTTGCAAGCGCGCGGAGCAATTCTCCGCCGACCTCGATCGACTGGATGCCGCGGCTCTCTCTTTTCATGCGCCTCCTGGCGTGGCTTACGCCGCGTTGCGCTTGGCGGCGCTGTCGGCGAGATGACGGCCGGCAATGTAGCCGAAGGTCAGCGCCGGCCCAAGCGTGATGCCGGCGCCCGGATAATTGCCGCCCATGATGCTCGCCATGTCGTTGCCGGCGGCATAGAGCCCGGGAATCACCCGTCCCTCCGCATCGAGCGCCCGCGCGTTCTCGTCGGTGACGATGCCGGCATAGGTGCCGAGATCGCCGACCACCATCTTGATGGCGTAGAACGGGCCGTTCTCGATCGGCGCGACGCAGGGGTTCGGGCCGTGCAGCGCATCGCCCTGGTAGCGGTTATAGGCCTTTGAGCCCTTGCCGAAGGCGGCGTCGTGTCCCTGTGGTGCGGTCGCATTGAACTGCTTGACGGTCTCGGTAAACGCGCTGGCATCGATACCCGCTTTTGCCGCGAGTGCCTCCAGTGTCTCGCCGCGCATGAGATATCCCGTCTTGAGGTGATGACCCAGCGGCATCGGGAACGGCGGCACGCAGCCGAGGCCGTATTTGCGCAGGGTCTGGTGATCGCAGACCAGGTACGCCGCGATCTCCTCGCCGGGTTTCGCCGCCTTGACCATGGCCTGGACGAAGTCGTGATAGGAATTGCCCTCGTTGGCAAAGCGCTTGCCGTCACGCATCACCGCGATCACACCGGGTTTGGCGCGGTCGATGAAATGCGGCATCACGCCGTGTGAGCCGTCCTTGCGCTTGGTGACCGAGACCGGGACCCAGGCTGCCGCGTTCGGCAGCCTGTCCTCGACATGTCCGCCGGCGCGTTCTGCGAGCCGCAGCCCATCGCCGGTGTTGCCGGTCGGTCCCGGCGAAAAATGCTCGTTCCCGGTCGGCGCGTGCGGGAACATCTTCTTGCGCCGTTCGACATCATGCGGGAAACCGCCGCAGGCGAGCACGACGCCTTGTCTCGCACGAATGCGGACGTCGCGTCCGTCGCGGGCGACAATGGCGCCCGTGACAGTGCCGTTCTCGACAGTGAGCTCGCGCACCGGCGAGGACAGCCACATCGGTATCTTCAGGTCCTGGGCCGATTTTGCCAGGCGCCCGGCGAGCGCATTGCCGTTGGTCAGCGTCATGCCGCGGCCATAGCGCAGTACGTCCATCAGATGCCGCGACAGGCGCTTTGCGACATAGACCGCCGAGCTTAGGGACTTCGTCGCGCGCATGAAATGGACGATGTCTTTGCCGGATCCGAGCATCATGCCGAATACGGTCAGCTCGGGCAGGGGCATGCCGAGGGTCTTGATCTGGTCGCCGAGTTCGCGGCCGTCGAACGGGCGCGCCACCATCGAACGACCACCCTGGGCGCCGCCGGGCGCCTCGGCGTGGTAGTCCGGGAACACCAGCGGCATGTCGAAACGGAGCGCCGTCTTGCTGGTGAAAAAATCGATCGCCTCGGGCCCGGCGCTCAGGAATGCATCGACGCGCGCGGCTTCAAAGTTGTTGCCGGCTTCGTGCCGCAGGTAAGTCCGCGCCTGCTCCGGTGTCTCCTCGATGCCGTAGGCCTTGGCCAGCGAGGTACCGGGAATCCAGAGCCAGCCGCCGGAGCGGGCGGTGGTGCCTCCGAAGCGCGGCTCCTTCTCGACGATCAGCACGTCGAGGCCGCGATAGCGCGCGGTGATGGCGGCCGACATGCCGGAGCAGCCCGATCCGGCCACGAGCACATCGCACTCGTAAGTCTCGTTGCGCTCGTTGCCGGTCATGCAGGCCTCACTTCTTGAGCAACGGACATTTCGACTCGGAGACCGGGCGGAAGGCGTCCTCGCCCTTCACCGTCTTGATGATCTCCAAATAATCCCACGGTTCCTTGGACTGCTCGGGTGTTTTCACCTTGGCGAGATACATGTCGCGAATGACGCGGCCGTCCTCGCGCAAGCGTCCGCCATGAACGAATGTATCCTCGATCGGCAGCTCGCGCATCTTGGCCATCGCCTTGGCGGGATCATCGGTGCCGGCGGCCTTGATGGCCTTGAGATAATGCAGCACCGAGCCGTAGACGCCGGTCTGAATCATGGTCGGCATCACCTTGGTGCGCTCGTAGAATTTCCGCGACCATGCGCGGGTCGCCTCGTCCATGTTCCAGTACGAGGCCGTGGTCATGTAGGTACCCTGCGCGGATTTGAGGCCGATCGCGTGGACATCGGTGTCGAACATCAGGAGGCCGACCAGCTTCTGGCCACCCTGCACCAGGCCGAACTCGCCGGACTGCTTGATGGCATTGTCGGTGTCCTGGCCCGCATTGGCGAAAGCGACGACGTCCGATTTCGAGCTTTGCGCCTGGAGTGCAAAGGACGAGAAATCGGCCGTATTGGTGGGGTGCTTCACGCCGCCCAAAACCTTGCCGCCCATCTCGTTGATGAAGCGCGTGGCATCCTTCTCGAGCTGCTGCCCGAAGGCGTAGTCGGCGGTGATGAAGTACCAGGATTTTCCGCCTTCCTTGATCACGGCGGAGGCCGTCACCTTCGACAGCGCGTAGGTATCGTAGGTGAAGTGCACGGTGTTCGGGCTGCAAAGCTCGTCGGTCAGCGAACTCGCGCCGGGCCCGGAGAGCAGCGCAATCTTGTTGCGCTCGCGCACCATATTGTGGACGGCGATCGCGATGCCGGAATTGGGGATGTCGACGACGGCATCGACCTTGCCGTTGTCGAACCAGCCGCGCACAATCTGCACGCCAACATCGGTCTTCATCTGGTGATCGGCGCTGATGATCTCGATCGGCTTGCCGAGCACGGTGGGCCCGAATTCCTCCAAGGCCATTTTCGCGGCCTCCACGGAGCCCGGCCCGCTGTTGTCGCGGCCCCAGCTCGACAGATCCGTCAGCACGCCGATCCGCACGGCGTCGTCGGAGATTTGCGCGTTCGCAACGGTGGTCATGGCAGCCGAAGTCATGGCCGCGAGCATGGCGCAGGCCAAAAACCCTCTCATCGTCGTTCCCTCTCGTTTATGGGCGCGCTTGGCGCGGCCGGTTATTGTGGCAGCAAGTTAGATATTAGCAAATAAGTTTGTCAATGGAGAATAAAGGCTCCGCGTCGTCTTGGCGAAGGCCGGGACCCATACCGCGTGATCTCTCGAAGTCGGGCGGTCGCAGTACCGGGGCGCCGGTCTTTGCCAAACTCCTCCCTGTGATTATGGGTCCCGGCCTTCGCCGGGACGACAGTGAGGAGGCAGTGGCGCGAAAATCTCGCATTCTGATCTTGGGAGAACTAACACTCCCGCAAGTTGCAACCGCCACAACGATTGGCCATCATGTCGCCCAGGAATCTTGGGGCGGATGGCAATGACGGCAGCATCGGGAGTCTCCACTGCGGCGGAGAAATCGACGACGGCGCATGTGGTGTGGGCAGCCGCGCTCGGCACCGCGATCGAGTGGTACGACTTCCTGATCTACGGCACGGCGGCGGCGCTCGTGCCTGAACAAGCTGTTCTTCCCGAGTTTCGATCCCATGGTCGGCACGCTGGCGGCGTTCTCGACCTATGCGGTCGGCTTTGTCGCGCGGCCGATCGGCGGTGCGATCATCGGGCATTACGGCGACCGGCTCGGCCGCAAGAAGATGCTGGTCGCGACCATGTTCGCGATGGGACTGGGCACGTTCCTGATCGGTTGCCTGCCGACCTACAGCCAGATCGGCGTCTGGGCGCCAATCTTCCTCGTCATTTTGCGCTTCGTCCAGGGCATCGGGCTCGGTGGGGAGTGGAGCGGCGCGGTGGTCATGGTGGCCGAGCACGCCGGCAACCGTCGCGGCTTTTACGGCAGTCTGGTGCAGATCGGCTTCCCCGTCGGCGTCGCCGCGTCCACCGGCATTTTCGGTCTGATGACGCAGCTGCCCGAAGCGGACTTCCTGAGCTGGGGCTGGCGCGTGCCGTTTCTGATCAGCATCCTGCTCGTCGGTGTCGGCTTCATCGTGCGGCTGAAACTCGCGGAGACGCCGCACTTCAAGGAGGTGCTCGAGCGCAAGGAGGTGCTGGCGCAGCCGGTGCTGGAAGTCCTGCGCCGCGACTGGCGCAGCTTCCTGCTGGCGATCGGCATCACGGTGTCCGAAGTCGGGCTCGCTTATCTCCTCACTGTTTTCACCGTGGTCTATGCCACGACGCAGCTCGGCCTTCCGCGGCAGGTGATCCTCAACGCGGTGGTCTATGCCGCGCTCGTCGAGCTCGCGACGCTGCCCCTCGCAGGCTGGCTGTCCGACATCTTCGGCCGCAAAGCGCTGTATCTCGCCGGCGGCGTGTTCTCGGTGGCGCTGGCGTTTCCGTTGTTCTGGTTCCTCGACACCAGGGAGCCTGCGCTGATCACGCTCGCGCTCGTCGTGACGATGACACTGACGCATGCGCTGTTGTTCGGGCCGAAGGCGGCCTTCATGCCGGAGCTGTTCCGTACCCAGGTGCGCTATAGCGGCGCATCGCTGGGAGCCAACGTTGCCGCCGCGCTCAGTGGCGGCTTCTCGCCGCTGATTGCGACGGCACTGCTTGCATGGGCCGCCTCGTACCGGCCGGTGTCGGTGTATATCATCGCACTGTCGGTCATCACCATCATCGCAACGTTGATAGCGCCGGAGACCGCGCGGGACTCGCTCAGGTCCTGAGGGCCGCCTTCATCTTATGCGCGTTGCCAAAAGCCGGTGCAGCGGGGCGAATCATTAGCCGCGTTTATGCAGCGAATTTTTACTTCCAATTTTACTTCACGACCTCCCGCCCATAGCCTCCCTCGCAATTGATCACATCCGCAGCCGGTCAATGGCGACCGGTGCGCACGTTCATTGTAGCCAACGAGGGTTGCCATGCTTGACAGGGACAAGGGGACATCCACTGCCAATCCGGCGGGGACGAGCGACAAGTCTGCGAAAAAGCTGAGCAGGCGCACGCTGTTGAAGGGCGCCGCGGCGGTGGCCGGCGCGGCTGCAGGATCGGACGCGATCCGCGGATTCCCAACCATCTGGGCGCAGGAGATCAAGGACATCGAGCTGCGCCATGTCGGCGTGTCCTATTCGGTGGTGAAGGCGATCGGCGACCAGGCGGCCAAGGATCTCGGCTTCAAGGTGACGATGCAGAACCTCGACACTTCCGCCGCCATCAACCGCTTCATAAGCCAGCCAAATACGGTCGATATCGCCGATCTCGAGGGCTGGCAGGCCAAGCTCGCTGCCAAGCGCGGCGTGATCCAGGGCATCGAGGTCAAGAAGGTCAAGGAGTTCGACAACATCCTGCCGATCTTTACCAAGGGCGAGATCGACGGTCACAAGATCCCGCGCCAGGGCATCTCGCCCTACGAGGCCATGTATATCGCCAAGCCCGATTCGACCGATTTGAGCGACGGCGTGACCGAATGGGCGACCTTCCTGCCGCAGGTCTACAACGCCGACTCCATCGGCTATCGCCCCGACCTCGTCGGCCATGAAGTCACGGAATGGAAGGATCTGATCGATCCGAAATTCAAAGGCAAGGCCGCGATCCTCGACGTGCCCGCAATCGGCATCATGGACGCCGCGCTCTGCTTCGAAAGCGCCGGGCTGATCAAGTACGGAAACAAAGGCAACATGACCAAGGAGGAGATCGACTTCACCTGCAACAAGCTGATCGAGCTCAAGAAGCAGGGCCAGTTCCGCGCGACCTGGACCACCTTCGACCAGTCGGTGCAGCTGATGGCGGCGGGCGAAGTGGTCATCCAGTCGATGTGGTCGCCGGCGGTTGCCGCGGTACGCGTGAAGGAAATCCCCTGCGTCTACGCGCCGGTCAACATCAAGAACGGAAAGGAAGGCTATCGCGGCTGGTGCAACGGCATGGGCCTGATGAAACATCTCTCCGGCAGGAAGCTGGACGCGGCCTACGAATATCTCAACTGGTATCTGTCGGGCTGGCAGGGCGGTTTCGTCGCGCGCTACGGCTATTACAGCCCGGTCCCTTCGACTGCGAAGAAATTCCTCACGGCGGCCGAATGGGCGTTCTGGTACGAGGGCCAGCCCGCGCCCGAGGTGGTCAACGACCCCTATGGCGTGCCGATGGAGAAGAGCGGCACCAAGCGTGACGGCGGCTCGTTCCTCGACCGCGTCAAGAACATCTCCTGCTGGAACACGCTGATGGACGAAGCCGCCTACATGAACAAGCGCTGGAACGACTTCAAGGTGGCCTGAAACCTGCTTTCCCTGACGTGAACGAAGCGCCGGCGCGGCGATGCGCCGGTGCCAAATGACCGACTTCGAGGCGTTTGCCGACATGCAGCCAAGTCTTAGTCCAGCTCAAACCCCACCACGCGCAAATCTCGCCGGCTGGCTCTACGTGTCGCCGCTCGTGCTGGTGCTTGTACCGTTCTTCGTGGCGCCGATCCTGGTCGTGCTGGCCGCGAGCTTCTTCGCCACCGACGGCTTCGGCGGGCTGACGCCGGGCTTCACGCTCGCAAGCTATGTCGAGGTGCTGCATTCGGCGCTGACGCTGAAGCTGTATCTGGCGACGATCAAGTTCACGTTGCTGACCTGGATCTTCACGCTGATCATCGGCTTCTTCGTCGCATACTTCCTGGTTTTCCACGTCCGCAACCAACTACTGGCGATTGGCCTGTTCCTGCTCTGCACGGTGCCGTTCTGGACCTCGAACATCATCCGGATGATTTCCTGGATTCCGCTGCTCGGCAAGGAAGGCCTGATCAACCAGGCGCTGCTGGGACTCGGTGTGATCCGCCAGCCGCTTGAGGTGCTGCTGTTCTCCGACCTTGCGGTGGTCATCGCCTATGTCCATCAGCTCACCATTTTCATGATCGTGCCGATCTTCAATTCCATGGCACGGATCGACAAGAAGCTGATCGAGGCCGCGATCGATGCCGGCGCCAGTCGTTTCGACATCATGCGGCTGATCGTGGTGCCGATGTCCAAGAGCGGCATCGCCCTCGGCACCATCTTCGTCGTCTCGATCGTGATGGGCGATTTCTTCGTGGTCAAGGTGATGTCCGGCGGCGGCTCGGCCTCTGTGGTCAGCGCCTTCTACGAGGATGTCGGCGTGCTGCAATATCCGACCGCGGCGGCGAGCGCAGTATTGCTGACGCTGGTGCTGGTCGCGATCGTCTCGCTGATCCTGCGCACGGTCGACATCAGGCAGGAGATCACGCGATGAGTGCGGTTCTCGCCGACATGCCCAAGGCTGATGTGTCAAAGGCGATCGCGCCGGTGACAAAGGCGATTGCGCCGAGCAAGGGCGGTCGGCCGTGGACGTTCTATGTTCTGGCGACACTGTTCGCGTTCTATGTGATTGCGCTGTACGGCCCGATGTTCTGTATCTACGTCCTGTCGTTCCAGGACATCCGTGGCGGCCTCGTGTTCCCGATGAAGGGCACTTCGCTGCACTGGTTCGTCGATCTCTTCACCCAAGTGCGGACCGGCGACGTCAAGGGCTCGTTCGATCGTTCGATCAAGCTCGCGATCATCGTCACTATCATCACAGTGGTGGTGTCGTTCCTGGCCGGGCTCGGTTTTCGCAAGCGCTTTCGCGGCGACACCGTCGTGTTCTACATGATGATCGGCAGCCTGGTCGCACCGGGACTCGTGCTCGGCCTCGGTACCGGTCTGTTGTTCCAGGCCCTCGGCCTCAATGCGAGCTGGTACACCTCGGCGCTCGGCGCGCAACTGTCATGGACGCTGCCGTTCGGCGTGCTCGTGATGTTCGCGGTGATGTCGCGCTTCAACCACGTCTGGGAGGAGGCGGCCTACGACCTCGGCGCCAGCCGTTGGCAGTCGATCCGGCTGGTGATGATCCCGGTGCTGGCACCCGGCCTGGTGGCGGTCGCGCTGTTCGGCTTCACGCTCTCCTACGACGAGTTCGCCCGCAGCCTCCAGACCGCGGGCTCGCTCAACACGCTGCCGCTGGAGATCTGGAGCATGACGCTGAACGTCACCTCGCCTTCGCTCTATGCGCTCGGCACCGTGACTACCATCGTCTCCTTCATTGTCATCGGCGCGAGCCTGGGCAGCATCGTGCTGATCCAGAAGAAGCGCGGCAGCAGCACAAAGGGTTGAGCTGGGAAATGAAGAGCGATCGCGGCGATATCGAACTGGCGGGCGTCTGCAAGAGCTTTGACGGAGTCGGCAATGTGGTCGACGGCGTCAACCTCAAGATCGCCGACGGCGCCTATTGCTGCTTCATCGGCCCCTCCGGCTGCGGCAAGACCACGATACTGCGCATGATCGCCGGCCACGAGGACCCGACCGCCGGCGAGATCGTGATCGGCGGCCAGAACGTCGTCGGGCTCGCGCCGGTGCAGCGGCGCACCGCGATGATGTTTCAGTCCTACGCGTTGTTCCCGCATCTCACCGTGCGCGAGAACATCGCCTTTGCGCTCCGCGTGCGCGGCATGTCGAAGGCCGATCGCCTCCGCGCAGCCGATGCCATGATCGAGAAGGTGCATCTGACGCAATTCGCCGACCGCCTTCCAGCGCAGCTCTCCGGCGGCCAGCAGCAGCGCGTGGCGCTGGCGCGTGCCGCGATCACCGAGCCGAGGGTCCTGTTGCTCGACGAGCCGCTGTCCGCGCTCGACGAACAGCTCCGCGTGCAGATGCGTCAGGAGCTCAGGCGAATGCAGCAGGAGCTCGGCATCACCTTCGTCCACGTGACCCACACCCAGCTCGAGGCGATCGCGCTCGCCGATCTCGTGGTGGTGATGGAGCAAGGCAGAATCAAGCAGGCGGGCGCGGCACGCGATGTCTACGCCCATCCGCATGATCGTTACGTCGCCGAGTTCATGGGCGGGCAGAACGTGCTGTCGGGACGGGTCGAGAAGGTCAACGGTTCGACCTTTACGCTCGCACAGGCCGCGCCTGATGGCATCGAGGTCCCGCTTCAGGCGCGGTCCACGGTCAGCGTCGGCCACAAGATCGACATCGCCGTGCGCCGCGACGATGTCGCGCTGGTCCGGCCGGGCAGGGCGCTGCCGCCGGGCTGCTCCACCTCGCTGCCGAGTCGCGTGCTCGCGATCGAATACCAGGGCTATTTCGTCAAGGTCATGCTCGACACCGTGCCGGACGACGCGTTCGTGGCCTACGTGCCGGAAAAGACTTTCTTCGCGGATCCCTTCACCGTCGGCGATGTCGTGATGGCCACATGGGCCACCGGCAGCGCGCTTCCACTCGCCTAAAGACCCGTCGCGCACAGGAGTATGATCGTGCAGATATCCTTCACACTCAACGGACGGCCGACAACTGTGGATGTCGAACCGGCGACGCTGGTCGCCGAGCTGCTGCGCGAGCGGCTCAACCTCACCGGCACCCATATCGGCTGTGACACCAGCCAGTGCGGCGCCTGTGTCGTGCACCTCGACGGCCTGCCGGTGAAGAGCTGTACGCTGCTTGCGCCCGCGCTCGACGGTGCGACGCTGCTCACCATCGAGGGCCTGCAAGGTGTGCCGGGTTCGAACCGGCTGCATCCGATGCAAGAGGCATTTCGCGAGCATCACGGTCTGCAATGCGGCTTTTGCACACCCGGCATGCTGATGACGGCGGTGGCGCTCGCGGCCGAGAAGCCGAACCTGACGGAGGTCGACGTCCGTCACGGCCTCGAAGGCAATATCTGCCGCTGCACCGGCTATCAGAACATCGTCATCTCGGTCATGGCAGGCGCCGCCGCCATGAACGTGGCCAAGGGAGAGTGACCATGGGCCATGTGATCGGGATCGGCGCTTCACCTAAACGGAAAGAGGACCAGCGCTTCCTCACCGGACGCGGCAGTTACGTCTCCGACATCAAGCGTCCGGGCATGACGGCGGGTGTGTTCGTGCGCTCGCCGCACGGACACGCGATCCTGCGCGGCATCGACAAGAGTGCGGCCCTGGCATCGCCCGGCGTCATCGCGGTGCTGACCGGCGAGGATGCCGCCGCCGACAAGCTGGGCTCGCTGCCCTGCGGCTGGGGTATCTCGGATGCCAAGGGCGTGCCGATGAAGGAGCCGCCGTTCCCGATGCTGGCGCAGGGCAAGGTGCGCTTCGTCGGCGACATGGTGGCTTTCGTCGTCGCGGAGACGCCGGCGCAGGCCGGCGCGGCAGCCGAGCTGCTGACAGTCGATTACGAGGTGCTGCCCTCGGTGGTCGGCGTGCTCGAAGCCGTGCGGCCCGGCGCGCCGCAACTGTTCGACGACGTTCCGAACAACATCTGTTGCGATTGGGAGCTCGGCGACAAGGCCGCGGTCGAGACCGCCTTCCGGAAGGCGGCCCATGTCGCAAAGCTCAGCCTCGTCAACAACCGGTTGATCGGCAACCCGATGGAGCCGCGCGCGGCGATCGCCGAATACGAGCCCGGCACGGATCGCTTCACGCTTTGGACCACCAGCCAGTTCCCGCATGTCGTGCGCTTCCTGATGGGCGCGCTGGTGCTGAACATTCCGCAGCACAAGCTACGCGTGGTCGCGCCCGATGTCGGCGGCGGCTTTGGCGTCAAGCAGTTCCACTACGGCGAAGAGGCCGTGATTACCTGGGCCGCCAAGCGCGTGATGCGGCCGATCAAATGGGTCGCGAGCCGGTCGGAAGGCTACGTCTCCGATCGCCACGGCCGCGATCACGTCACCGAGGCCGAACTCGCACTGGACGAGACCGGAAAATTTCTGGCCTTCCGTGTCAACACGCTCGCCAATATGGGCGGCTATCTCTCGACCTTCGGACCGAACATCCCGACCAATCTCTACGGACCGCTGCTCGGCGGCGTCTACACCACGCCAGCGATCTACTGCAACGTGAAGGTGGTGTTCACGAACACGGTTCCGGTCGACGCGTATCGCGGCGCGGGCCGACCCGAGGCGACCTTCGTGCTGGAGCGCATCGTCGACGTCGCAGCCAGCGAGATGGGCATCGACCGCGTCGAGATCCGCCGACGCAACATGATCCCGAAGGGGGCCTACCCGTATCAGACGCCGGTGCTGGTGCAGTACGATTCCGGCGATCCGATGGGGTGTCTCGACGGCGCTCTTGTCGCGGCCGACGTCAAGAACTTCGGTATCCGCAAGGCGGAGTCGGCGCGCAGGGGCAAATTCCGTGGACTCGGCTACTCGACCTATGTCGAGGCCTGCGGCCTCGCGCCGTCACGCTTCGCGGGGCGATTGGGCGCGCGTGGCGGGCTCTATGAGAGTGCCACCGTGCGGGTGCATCCGACCGGCCAGGTCACGGTCATGATCGGCACGCACAATCACGGCCAGGGCCACGAGACGACGTTCGCGCAGATCGTCTCGGAAAAGCTCGGCGTCGCGTTTGACAATGTCGACATCGTGTTCGGCGATACCGATCGCGTGCAGTTTGGCATGGGTACCTATGGCTCGCGATCGCTGGTGGTCGGCGGCGCGGCGCTGTCGAAGGCGACGGACAAGGTGGTCGCGAAAGGCAAGAAGATCGCGGCGCATCTGCTTGAAGCGGCCGAAGTGGATATCCAGTTCGAGGCCGGAAAATTCTCGGTCGCGGGCACCGACCGCATGAGGACGTTCGAGGAGATCGCGGGCGCCGCCTACGTGCCGCACGACTATCCGCTCGAAGTGCTGGAGCCGGGGCTCGAAGAGCAGGCTTATTATGATCCCGTCAACTTCACCTATCCCGGCGGCTGCCACATTGCCGAGGTCGAGATCGACCCGGAGACCGGCACGGTGACGCTGGTCAATTACACCGCGGTGGACGACGTCGGCACTGTCATCAACCCGATGATCGTGGAGGGCCAGTTGCACGGCGGCATCGTGCAGGGCGTCGGTCAGGCGCTGTACGAGAACGCGGTCTATGACGAGGGCTCGGGCCAGCTGCTATCGGGCTCGCTGATGGACTATTGCATGCCGCGCGCCGACCACATGCCGATGATGAACATCGCGACCCATTCGACGCTGTGTACGCACACGCCGATGGGCGTGAAGGGCTGCGGCGAGGTCGGCACCATCGGTTCGCCGGCCGCCGTCATCAACGCGGTGGTCGATGCGCTGTCGCATCTCGGCGTCACCCATGTCGACATGCCGGCAACGCCGAACCGGATCTGGCGCCTGCTGCAGAACGCGTCGCTGCCGGTCGCTGCGGAATAGGGAGGATGACAATGAAGCCGTTTGCCTATCACCAGCCGGACCGGATTCCCGACGCTGCCAAACTGCTGACCTCGATCGAAGACAGCAAGCTCCTCGCCGGCGGCATGACGCTGATCCCGACGCTGAAGCAGCGGCTCGCCAGTCCGCCAGCCCTAGTCGACCTGTCGAGGCTCGGAGATCTGAAGGGCATCACCAACGACGGCGGCACCATCACCATCGGTGCAATGACGCCACATGGCATGGTAGCAGCCTCGAAGCTGGTGCAGACGAAGATCCCGGGTCTCGCCGCGCTGGCCTCGATGATCGGCGATCCCGCCGTACGCATCCGCGGCACTATCGGTGGCTCCGTCGCGAACAACGATCCGTCGGCCGATTATCCGGCAGGTGTGCTCGGATTGGGCGCGACCATCGTCACCAGCACGCGCGAGATCGCGGCCGACGGGTTCTTCCGTGGTCTGTTCGAGACCGCGCTTGAACCTGGCGAGATCATCACGGCGATCCGCTTTCCCGTGCCGCTCAGGGCGGGCTACGCCAAGTTCAAGGCGCCGGCGTCGCGCTATGCGCTGGTCGGCGTGTTCGTCGCGAAATTCGCCGATGGTGTTCGCGTGGCCGTGACCGGCGCGGGCTCCGGCGTATTCCGCGTTCCCCCGATGGAAGAAGCACTGTCGCGAAATTTCGATCCGTCCGCGATCGCGGCGATCAGGATCGACACCGACGGTCTCACCTCCGATGTCCACGCCGAAGCCGACTACCGTGCACATCTCGTCACGGTCATGGCCAAGCGCGCCGTCGACGCGGCGCTCAGCTAGCTCTTTTAGGGTTGATGATGACTGATGGTTCCGGCCGAACGGCCTTCCCGCCGGTGCCGACTGGCCTTGGCTCGCTTTCCGCAACCGAGATCCTGGCCGGCTACCGGCGCAAGGCGTTCACTCCGCGCGATGTCGTCGACGACACCATTGCCGCACTGGAGGCGACGAACGAGGCCTGCAACGCGGTGGTGACGCCGATGTACGGGCAGGCGAGGGCGGAGGCCGACCGTCTCACCAGGGAGATGCGCGCCGGCGAGACCAAGGGAGCGCTCGCCGGTGTCCCCGTCACGATCAAGGACCTGGTCTTTGTCGCGGGCGTGCCGGCCTATGGCGGCTCACCGATGAACAAGGCGTTCGTGCCCGATGTCGACGCGGCGGTTGTCTCAGCGCTGAAGGAAGCGGGTGCGATCGTCACCTGCAAGACCACGACCTGCGAGTCCGGTTACAAGTTGACGGCGGACAGCCCGGTCACCGGCACCACGCGCAATCCCTGGAACCCGGGTCGCACCAGTGGCGGATCGAGCGGCGGCGCGGCGGCGGGCGTTGCCGCCGGCTGCGGTCCGATCGCGATCGGAACCGATGGGGTCGGCTCGATCCGCGTGCCCTCGTCCTTCTGCGGTGTGTTTGGCCTGAAGCCGACCTTTGGCCTGGTGCCCCGTTCGCCCGGCTTCTCGCCACCGTCCTGGGGCTCGCTCGCGCATACCGGGCCGATTACGCGCACGGTCGCGGATGCCGCGCTGACGCTGGAGATCATCGCTGCTTACGATCTGCGCGATCCCGCGAGCCTGCCGGTGGCGGCGCGTCGGTTCGATACGAAGGCCGCGCCGTTGAACGGCATTCGCATCGGCGCCAGCGTCGATCTCGGCTACGCCGCGGTCAGCCCCGATGTGCGCGCGGCGTTCGGCAAGGCGCTGGCCATTCTCGATGCCTGCGGCGCGCAGGTCACCATGGATGGTCCGGGCCTCGATCCCGGGATCCTGGAGCACACGCTGAAGCCGATCGCCTTTACCGAACAGGCGGGCGCGGTCTCGAGCAAGACCACGGCCGATCTCGCCAGCTCCGAAGCAGATTATCTTGACGTCATCAGTGCCGGCAGGCGCTACAGCGGCACGGACTATATCGAAGCAGGGTATCGCCGCGCCCAGGCTCGCAGCAGCTTCCTGAAGCTGTTCGAGCGCGTCGATGCGCTGGTGACGCCGACCGTCGCGGTGACCGCGTTCGAGGCCGGCCGCCTCGGCGTCGACACGATCGACGGCGGCAATGTCGATCCGCATCTCGGCTGGTCGCCCTTCACCTGGCCGATCAATCTCGCCGGCCTTCCGGCCGCGACGCTGCCCTGCGGCTTCGATCGCGATGGGCTGCCGATCGGCTTGCAGATCGTCGCTCCCTGGCTCGACGAGCCCACGATCTTCCGCATCGCCGCTGCGTTCGAAGCGGCCCAGCCATGGGCGGCGTTCTGGCCGCAGCTGGCGTTGCGCGAACCGGATCGTGCCCGCGCGAAGGCGTGAGCCGAACCCGGCCTGGAGCGGGCCGGCCGCGTCCTGCCGGTCGGCCTCTGCGCCCGAAAAATTTTTCGAGGGGCCCTCTTGAAGTCGACTTGCGTTCTTCTAAGTCATTTTCGCCGCGAGAGCGGTGTGCCGGGTGCCCGCGAGGGGCCCGGAGCGGGCGCCGGGCCGGTGTCTTTGGACCCGTCTAAAACCCTGTCCTGCGCTCCTTCGTATCCATCTTGCTCTTTGGAGGACTTGGTTATGAGGACCACGTTTGACTTCGCGCCCCTGTGGCGCTCCACCGTCGGCTTCGATCATCTGGCGGGTCTCGTCGACAGCGCGCTGCGCCAGGCGAGCGAAGACAACTATCGCCCCTATAACATCGAACGCTCCGGCGAAGATCACTACCGGATCAGCCTCGCTGTGGCGGGCTTTGGCGTCAACGATATCACGGTGACGGCCGAACAGAATGCGCTGACCGTCGAGGGCAAGAAGCCCGAAGGTGCGACGGGCGAATATCTGTACCAGGGTATCGCCGCACGGCCGTTCCGGCGCGTGTTCAACCTGGCCGATTATGTCCAGGTGAAGCAGGCGTCCTTCCAGGACGGCCTCTTGATCATCGACCTCGTCCGTGAGGTTCCGGAAGCGATGAAGCCGCGCCGGATCCAGATCGCGGGCGCGGCCTCTCCTGCAACTCAGATCGAGCAGAAGAAAGCAGCCTAAGCGCTCGATCGAGGGGAATGGTGGAACGCGGCGCTCAGATATGCGCGCCGCGCTCCCACATGCATGAGAGAACGGCCATTCGATCATCAGCACATCCATCCCTTCGAAAGGAGCGTCAGGGGAGGCCCAACCGATGACAAACGTGAATACGAATTCCGGAAATCTCAACCCGCTGTTTCATCCCGCGGTTCACTACGGTTCGCCCGCGGATGTCCTGAATGCAAAGGAGCTCTCCACGCCGGAGAAGCGGATCATTCTGTCGTCATGGGCGTCCGACATGTACGCCGTCGAATCCTGTCCCGCTTTGCGTGAAATTCCCGGCATGAACCGTACGATTCGGCTCGCCGATATTCTCGCGGCCCTGCGCCGGCTCGACGGCGACAATGACGACGACCCGCCGCGCGGCGGCGGCGTCCCGATGCGCTTGCGGCGGCCTTGGGCCGCCGCAGAACGGCGAGGCGCGTGATGCTCACGCAGGCCGTTCTTGCTCTGGTGCTGGTCGGCCAGGTCTCCGCGGCCTGGGCCATTCCATTTCTAGCCTTGCAAGGCTGGCTCGACGTGCCGCCAGACAAACGTGAAGCGGCTCTCTGATTTCAATCTCAGACGATGCGACTGGTCATGAAGACGATTGCTATGCGTTCGTTCTCGCTTGCGTTGCTGGTGCTGATACTGACGGCGTCACATCCCGCCGCAGGCCAGATCCCCGATCTGAAGCCGGGCGGCTCGGTGCCGACTTTGGCGCCTCTGGTTCGGCAGGTGACGCCGGCGGTGGTCAACATCTCGGTGCACGGCCGGGTACGCGAGGACAATCCGCTCTATCGTGACCCGCTGTTCCGCGAATTCTTCGACGTTCCGAGGCAGATCGAGAAGGAAGTCAGCGCGACCGGCTCCGGCGTGATCGTCGATGCCCGGAGCGGCTACGTGCTGACCAACAACCACGTGGTCGAAGGCACCTCCGCCCTCCAGATCACGACCAAGGACGGCCGGCAGTTTTCCGCAAAGGTCGTCGGCCGCGACTCGCCGACGGACGTCGCCGTGCTCCAGATCCAGAATCCGACCGGACTGAAGGCGCTTCCCCTCGGTGACAGCGACGCACTGGAAGTCGGGGACTTCGTGCTCGCGATCGGCAATCCCTTCGGCCTCGGCCAGACGGTGACGTCGGGCCTCGTCAGCGCCCTAGGCCGAACCGGCCTCGGCAAGCAGGGTTATGAAGACTTCATTCAGACCGACGCCGCTATCAATCCCGGCAATTCCGGCGGCGCGCTGGTCAGCCTGCAGGGCGAACTGGTCGGCATAAATTCGGCCATCATCTCGCCCGCTGGCGGCAATGTCGGTATTGGCTTTGCCATTCCCGTCAACATGGCGCGCAAGGTGATGGAGCAGATCATCGCCACCGGCAGGGTCGAGCGCGGTCGCATCGGCATTTCGCTGAAGGACCTCCACCCGTCCGTCAACAAGGGACGCACCGAAGGCGCGCTCATCGCCGAAGTTGCCGCGGATTCGCCGGCCGAGAAGGCTGGCCTGCACAAGGGCGACATTGTCACCACGGCGGAGGGCCGCCCGATCCGCACCGCCGCGCAGCTGCGCAATACCATTGGTCTTGCGCGGGTCGGCGACGAGGTGAAGCTCGCTCTGCTGCGCAACGGCACACCGCTCACGGTCCTCGTCCGAGTGGCTCCAGCAACCGAGCCGCGCAATGCCAATGCAGGAAGCAACCGCCTCGTTCGCTAGGCCAATCAAAGAGGATATCACCGCAGCAAGCCGGTCGCTCTTTGTCTGCGATCGTGGACCCGGGACGCAGTTTGGGACGACCGCTGCGCGAACGTCCGGATGGCTTTATCCCAGCTCGATCGGCTCGCCGCGGCCGCTGAGCTCCTCGTCGAGGCGCAGATAGTGCGCGAGATAGTCGTGCAAGGCGGTCGCCGCCTTCGAGGTCGCGCCGCTCGACTTGTAAAGCAGCAGCTCGATCTTCGGCAGCGGCGGCAGGCCCTCGTTCGGGCCGATCTCGCGCATCGCCGGCACCAGCGCGCTGCGGCCGAGTACGGTCACGGCCATGCCGGCGAAGGCCGCCGCCTGGAGGCCGCCGACGCTTTCGCTGACGCAGGCGATGCGCCAGCGCAGATTCGCACGTTCCAGCGTGTCAATCGCGTAGTCGCGATAGATGTTGCCGGGCGGCAGCAACGCCAGCGGGATAGGCCGTTCCTGGTGCGCGGAGGACTGCTCGCCGGTCATCCAGACCAGTTGCTCGCGCCGTACCACCTGGCCGCCCGTAAAATCGTTCATGCGGGTGACGAGCGCGATGTCGACATCGCCGCGCTTGACGAGGCCCACCAGCGGCGTCGAGAGCGCGCAATTGAGCTCGACCTGGACGCGCGGGAATGATTTTCGGAACACGCTGAGGATCTGCGGCAGCATGAAGGCGGCATAGAGGTCGGGCGTGCCGAGCACGACCTGACCCTCGATCTCCTGTGACGCCAGCTGCGAAATCAATTCGTCATGCAACCTCAGGATGGATTTGGCGTAGGTGAGAACCGTGGTGCCGTCCTCGCTCAGCGTGAGCCGGCGCCCGACATGCTCGAACAATTGCTTGCCGGTGAGCTCCTCCAGCCGCTGCAATTGCAGAGTGATCGCCGGCTGAGTGCGGCCCAGCCGCCGCGCGGTCTCGGTGATGCTGCCGGTCTCGACCACGGAGATCAGCGACCGGAGCATGCGGATATCGAGGCTGATGAGGTTCATGCGGCGTCCATGTCGCCCAGAATTTATGCAAGTTCCATGCTAGGGTGAAAGGGAGCCGGTTCGGAAGGCTCGGCTGCAGCCGGCCTGTTCTAAATTAGTCGACGTGCCGGTCCAGCATTGCTGGCATACTGAATATTGATTATCAGGCGGCTCGGCGCGCATTATGCGCCCAACGAACATAAAAAGGGAGCACAAGCCATGAAAGAGACATCAGCAACGCGACGGGAGCTGCTCGCAATTGCCGCGGCGGCAAGTGCTGCCTCAATCGCGGAAGTTGCGCCGGCCGCGGCGCAGGCCGGCCCGAAGCCGATCTTTCCAGTGCCGATGGTCACCATCCCGATCGTCGGCGAAACTCAGGTGTTCCAGGTCCGCCGCATCTACTGCATCGGGCGCAACTACGCGGCGCACGCGATCGAGCGCGGCTCGGACCCGAACCGCGAGCCGCCGTTCTTCTTCCAGAAGCCCACCGACGCGATCCAGAACGTCGCCGTGGGCGAAGTCGCCGATCATCCCTATCCGTCGCTGACCAAGAACTATCACCACGAGGTCGAGCTGGTCGCCGCGCTGAAATCCGGCGGCAGCAACATCCCGGCCGAGAAGGCGCTCGACCACGTCTATGGCTACGCGCTCGGCCTCGACATGACCCGGCGCGATCTCCAGAACGGGATGGCCGCGGAGAAGAAGCCGTGGGAGATCGGCAAGAGCTTTGACCACGCCGCGGTGATCGGCCCGATCCACCCGGCCAGCAAGACCGGGCATTTCGACAAGGGCGCCATCTCGCTGGCGATCAACGGGACGGTGAAGCAGAGCTCGGATCTCAGCAAGATGATCTGGAGCGTGGCCGAGCAAATCGCAAAACTGTCGGAAGCGTTCGAGCTGAAGGCCGGCGACATCATCTATTCCGGCACGCCGGAGAATGTCGGCCCGGTCGTGAAGGGCGACGTGCTGTTGTGCAAGCTCGACGGCTTGCCGGATATGTCGATCAAGATCGTCTAACGCTCCCCTCTCCCCGCCTGCGGAAAGTGAGGGGCCGGACGTTTCGCTTCGTCATGCCCGGGCTTGTCCCGGGCATCCACGTTTTGGGTGCCGGTTGCGTGGAAGCCCTGGATGGCCGGGACAAGCCCGGCCACGACGACGCTGAGAGTGGCTTCGATCCCATCTGTCGCAGCGCGGCGTCCTGATCTAACTCTGGCCGAGGATCTTCTTTGCGGCGCGAAGATGCGGCTTGTCGATCATCTGGCCGTCGAGGCGCAGCGTGCCGGAGTTCGGATTGCTCGCGAACGCCGCGATCACCTTCTCGGCCCAATTGCGCTCGGCTTCGGTCGGCTCGAACGCCGCGTTGACCACGTCGACGTGCTTGGGATGGATCAGCGCTTTCGCCGAAAAACCGTCACGCCGCGCCGCGCGCGTTTCCTGTTCGAGTCCGGTGAGATTGTCGATGTCGGTATAGACGGTGTCGATCGGCGCGACCTCGGCCGCGGCGGCCGCCATCAGGCAGAGATCGCGGGCCAGACGATAAGGGCTGTGGAACACGCCGCCCGCCGCTTTCTCAGTCGCGCCGAGCGAGGCCGAGAGATCTTCCGCGCCCCACATCAGGCCCGCGAGGCGAGGAGAGCAGCCCTTGTAGCTGCCGAGCCCGAAGATCGAAGCTGCGGTTTCGGTCGCGACGCAGACGATGCGTGTTGAGCCAATGGCGATACCAGCCGCAGCTTCCAAAGCTTCCAGCCAGGTCGCGACCTGTCGCACGTCGTCGCCGCCCTGCGATTTCGGCAGCACGATGCCGTCGGGCTGGCCCGGAATCACCGCGGCAAGGTCGGCGAGCGTCATGCCGGTGTCGAGCGCGTTGACGCGGACATAGAGCTGGTGGGGCTTGTTGCGGCCCTTCAGCATCGTCAGCGTCAACCCGCGCGCCTCCGGCTTCTTGTCGGTGACGACGGAATCTTCGAGATCGATGATCAGCGCGTCGGCGTTGCCTTCGCTGGCCTTCTCGAATTTGCGCGGGGAGTCGCCCGGCACGAACAGCATCGAACGCATCAGACCGGCCTCTTGTGCATCATCGCCATGCGGCGGCATTTGCCGACGATCTCGTCGTTCTGGTTGAGAGCGTGGTGCTCGAACTCGACGATGCCCGCCTTGGGGCGCGATTTGGATTCCCGCAACGAAAGCACCTTTGTCGTCGCCCGCAGCGTATCGCCATGGAAGACCGGTTTCGGAAAAGTGACGTCCGTCATGCCGAGATTGGCAACGGTGGTCCCCATGGTCGTATCATAGACCGTCATGCCGATCATGATGCCGAGGGTGTAAAGGCTGTTGAAAATGCGCTGGCCGAACTCGGTCTGGGCCGAAAAATGTGCGTCGATGTGCAGCGGCTGCGGATTGAGCGTCAGCAGGCTGAACAGGGTGTTGTCCATCTCCGTGACGGTCCGCGTCAGGGGATGCCTGAACTCCTGGCCCACCGAAAACTCCTCGAAATAAAGTCCGGCCATCGCGGTTTCCTCCCTGCGAAATAACGGCGCGCTCGCATCCTCGCGCCGCATGACCCTATGCATGCTACACACAGTTGATAGGGAAATTCACGTATCTGTACCCTGCTTTTCAAGTTAAAGAACGCAAGCGAAGGCACGTTCGGGCGCACCAATCCGCCACGGCCTTCGCGTGGGGAACGCGACGAGGGGGAGATTGCGCGTTCGCTTCTCCCAAGAAGGAGATCAAGAATATGGATTTCGCGCTCACCGCTCAGCAGGAAGCCATTCGCGACGCCGTCGCAAAGGTTTGCGAAGACTTTCCCGACGCCTATTGGCTGAAGAAGGACCACGACGGCGGCTTCCCGCACGACTTTCACAAGGCCATGGCGGACGCCGGCTGGCTCGGCATCTGCGTGCCGGAGGAATATGGCGGCTCCGGCCTCGGCATCACCGAAGCCGCGATTATGATGCGCGCCATCGCGGAATCCGGCGCCGGCATGTCCGGCGCCTCCGCGGTGCACATCAACGTGTTCGGTCTCAATCCCGTGGTCGTGTTCGGCACCGAGGAACAGCGCAAGCGCATGCTGCCGCCGATGGTCGAGGGCCGCGAGAAGGCGTGCTTTGCCGTGACCGAGCCCAACACCGGCCTCAACACCACACAGCTCAAGACCCGAGCGGTGGCCAAGAACGACCGCTATATCGTCAACGGCCAGAAGGTGTGGATCTCCACCGCGCAGGTCGCGCACAAGATCCTGCTGCTGGCGCGCACCACGCCGCTGGAGGACGTGCGCTCGCCGACGCATGGGCTGAGCCTGTTCTATACGGACTTCGACCGCAACAGGATCAAGGTCCACGAGATCGAGAAGATGGGCCGCAAGGTCGTCGATTCCAACGAGCTGTTCTTCGAGGACTTTGAAATCCCGATGGAGGATCGCATCGGCGAAGAGGGCAAAGGCTTCCAGTACATTCTCGAAGGCATGAACCCCGAGCGCATTCTCATCGCCGCGGAAGCCGTCGGCCTCGGCAAGCTCGCGCTGTCGCGCGCGACCGAATACGCCAAGACCCGCGTGGTGTTCAACCGGCCGATCGGCAAGAACCAGGGCATTCAGCATCCGCTGGCTGTAAACTGGGTCGAGCTCGAGGCGGCCTGGTTGATGGTGATGTCGGCGGCCTGGCAATACGACAAGGGCATGCCTTGCGGTGGCGCCGCCAATGCCGCGAAATACATTGCGGGTGAGGCCGGATATCACGCCTGCGAGCAGGCGGTGATGACCCATGGCGGTTTTGGCTATGCCAAGGAGTTTCACGTCGAGCGTTACTTGCGTGAAGTTCTGATTCCGCGCATCGCGCCGGTCAGCCCGCAGCTTGCGCTGAGCTTCATCGCGGAAAAGGTGCTTGGACTGGCCAAGTCATACTAAGCTCGAACACGTACCATTGCCGGGCGCCGCGATATTCGCGCCCGATCACCGTGACGCGCTACGGCAGAGCTATTCGGCCGCGATCCGGTCCATCGCCATGGCCCGAAGCCGGGCGCGCTGGATCTTGACGCCGTTCGCGCTGTCGGTGACGGGGAAGGCCTCCACGACGTAGATCCGAGCCGGGACCTTGTAGCCGGCGAGCCGCTCGCGCAGGCGCGCGATCAGCGCGTCCTGCCGCGGCGGCTCGTGGTGGGTTTCCCGAGCGGGGATCACGAAGGCAACGCAGCGTGCGTTTCCCTTCAGATCGACCGCGACGACCTGGGCGTCGGCCACGCCAGCGCACGATTTGAGTTCGTCCTCGATCTCGCCGGGCGCAACCAGGAAGCCGCCGAGCCGCATGGCGTCGCCCGCGCGGGTTTCGTAGACGAAGGAGCCGTCGCCGCGCAGCTGGCCGATATCGCCGGTGCGGAAGAAGCCGTCCGCGGTGAAGGCGTCGCGCGTCGCGTCGGGATTGTTGTAGTAGCCGAGAAAGAGTGACGGCGCACGGATCTCGATCTCGCCGGAGACGCCGCGAGGGGCGAGTTCGCCGGTCTCGGTGTCGCGCACCCGGACCTTGGCCTCCGGCGACATCGGCCAGCCGCCGCCCTCGATGCGATCGGCGAAGCCATCACTCGAGCGTGCGATCGAGAACAGCGCCTGCACCTCGCTCGAACCGTAGAGGCCGTGCAACGGCATGCCGCGCGCTTCGGCCTCCGCCGCAAGCTCGCGCCAGCCGGGCTGGAACGCGGCAAAGCCGCATGCCTCGAGATGCGGAAATGGATGCGGCGCGTCGGTGAGGGCGAGGATGCGGCGGAACATCTCGTCGGAACCAAAGGCGTGCGTGATCCCGCACTCGCGGAGAATCTTCAGCGCCGGCGCGGCCTCGAAGGCGTCGAGCGCATGGACGGCCGCGCCCGCTGCGACGAAGCCGAGCAGGCTCGTCATGCCAAAAGTGCCGCAGAACGGCAGCATCGCCAGCAGCGCATGGCGCTGCGGCGAGAGTTTGAGCGCCTTGGCAACGGCGGCGGCGTGCGTGGCCAATGTTCGCTGTGAATGCGCGACAAGCTTCGGTCCCTTGGTGGTGCCCGACGTCGTGTAGAGCAGCAGAGGCAGACCGACGTCCTCCTCCTCCGGCGTAGCCGGCGGATAAGGCTTGTCGAAGGCGTCGAAGCGTACGCATGGCCATTGGGCGGGAATCTCATCCGCGCCGACCACCGCGAGTTCTCGCAGCGCGGGCACCTCGTCCTTGGCGACGTCGGCGAGAATAGCGGCAAAGTCGATCGAGCGGAACGCGGCTTCGATCACCATCACACGGGCGCCGGACAGCTTCAGGAGATGCGCGACCTCCGCGCTGCGGTAGCGTGTATTGACGGCGGCGACGATTGCCCCACGCCGGGCGGCGGCGAACAGCAGTGCGATCCATTCGATCCGGTTGACCAGCCAGACCGCGACGACGTCGCCCTTGCCGATACCGCGCGCGGCAAGCCAGGCGGCGGTCTGCTCGATCTGTTCCGAGAATTCGGCGCGCGAAACCAGCGTGCCGTCGAACACGAAGGCGGGATCAGCGGCCGCCTCGGCCCGGATCAGCGATTGCAGCGAGAATTCATTGGCGCTCATGGCAACCGGACTAACCCGACCGCGCGAACCTGTCTACTTGGTGCCGAACATCCGGTCGCCGGCGTCGCCCAACCCCGGCACGATGTAGCCGTGGTCGTTGAGCCGCTCGTCGATCGCGGCGGTCCAGACCGGCACGTCCGGATGCTCGCTCTGGAACTGCGCGATACCTTCAGGCGCGGCCAGAAGGCAGACGAAGCGGATGTCGCGGGCGCCGCGCGCCTTCAGCAGCGAGGCGCCGGCGCAGGCCGAGTTGCCGGTCGCCAGCATCGGATCCATCAGGATCACGGTGCGATCCGACAGGTCCTGCGGCGCCTTGAAGTAATACTCCACGGCCTGCAACGTATCAGGATCGCGGTAGAGCCCGATATGAGCGATGCGCGCCGAGGGCATCAACGCCAGCATGCCGTCGAGGAAGCCGACGCCGGCGCGCAGGATCGGCGCCAGCGTGAGCTTCTTGCCGGCGATCTTGGGCGCCCGCATCGGCGCAATCGGCGTCTCGATCTCGACCAGCTCCAGCGGCAGGTCGCGCGTCACCTCGTAGCCGAGCAGCATCCCGATCTCGTTCAGGATTTCGCGAAAGCTCTTGGTCGAGCGGTCCTTCTCCCGCATCAGGGAGAGCTTGTGCTGGACCAGGGGATGGGCGACCACGTTGACGTTGCTGATGCTCATGAAACCGATCTACACGGTTCCGTGAAACTGCGCCAGATCGGCCGAGTGTTTTTGGTGTGGGAGACGTGCCCTCAGCCGGGCGTCGCGACCGCGCTGCGGAGCCGGTTGCTCGCCCCGTAGGCAGCCATGGTCAATTCGCGGTCGATGGGCGTGACGGTTTATGCTCCGAGCCCGCGCGCCACGAGTGTGATGACGAGCGTCAGGACCGCGCCCACTAGCCGAAATTTTCGCAGCCTACCGGCTCGTAGAGCGGGTCAGGCGCGGGGCGAACAGTGGGAACACTCGGACGCGAAACTTCCAGGGCCAATGCCTGAACCTCGATGAAAGCCGACAGCAGTGCGAGCGCGAGATCGGAGTAGCGCGCCTCGACCGCGGCGTCGAGCCAGTCCGGCAATTCGCGCTCGCGCGAGAGAGCGCAATGCCATTCACCCTCGTCATAGGCGATGCGGCGGACTTGCCAGAGCGGCAGCTCCAGCTCCATCAGTGCGCGGCATCGGCCCAGGCCTCTGCTTCGATCAGGCGCGTGACGCGCGCGGTGGGCTCGATCTGTCCGAGCTGAAGGGAAGTGCCGACACGCCTTGTCGATGATCTCGAGCATCAGCGGTTGCGTCATCACCTGCGCATTGCGCAAGCGGTTGCCAAGTGACGGTGGATCGTAGTGTCGGAGAGCGGCGGTGGTCATGTCAGGCCTCCTGGAGGTGGCGTCGGTCAGTCGGCCGGCCTCTCCAAGATGGCCAAAACGGCATTTGAAAACGAGATGGGGGCGGGGCGGGAGATATAGGGATTTCATAAGTGCGGGATGGGGGCGGTCGCGCGCCATTCTCCGCCTTCGCCGGGACGACGATGTGATGTGCCTCGCGAGCGTTGTCCGACCAGGCCAGCCTCGGCCTTTTATGAGATTCCTATAACTTCGCCACGGCCCTCGTCTCGAAAACCTATGCCTGGGGTGGCACTTCAGCACGGTCAAAGGTCCCGGTGGGCGCGGTGGAAATGCACTGGCATTTCCTTTCACGCGCCGACCGGGTCTCCCGAGAAACGGTTGCGTCCAAATCAATGGCGCAACGAGGAGTATCTCCATGATGGACATTCTGATGCTGGCGCTGGGCTTCGGCTTCTTCGCCCTTGCGATTGGCTACACCTACGCCTGCGAACGGCTTTGAAGGAGCGGCCATGATCTTCGATTATTCGCTCGCCGGCGCCGTTTCGCTCGGCCTCCTGTTCTACCTCACTTACGCGCTGCTGCGGCCCGAGCGGTTCTGACCGTGCTCACGAAGCCTGAAGGGTTGATATCATGACTATGATCGGTTGGCTCCAGATCATTCTCTTTTGCGTCATTACCGTCGCGCTCACAAAACCGCTCGGCTGGTACATGACGCGCGTGTTCAACGGCGAGCGGACCTTCCTGTCTCCGGTGCTGCGTCCGATCGAGGCCGGCATCTACCGGTTCTCCGGCGTCGACGAGAAGCGCGAGCAGCATTGGCTGACCTATACGGTCGCCATGCTGTTGTTCCATGTCGGCGGCTTCCTCATCATCTACGGCGTGATGCGGTTGCAGGCCGTCCTGCCGTTCAATCCGGCCGGCCAAAGCGCTGTCGCCGCGGATCTCTCCTTCAACACCGCGATCTCCTTCATCACCAACACCAACTGGCAGAATTACGGTGGAGAGAGCACGCTGTCCTATCTCGTGCAGATGCTCGGCTTGACGCACCAGAACTTCTTGTCGGCGGCAACCGGCATCGCGCTGGCGGTCGCCCTGATCCGCGGCTTCTCGCGCGCGTCGGCGCGCACCGTCGGAAATTTTTGGGTCGACGTCACCCGCTGCAGCCTCTATGTGCTGTTGCCAATCGGTATTGTCTATACGCTGTTCCTGGTCTGGCAGGGCATCCCGCAGACGCTCGGTGACTATGTCGAGGCCACCACGCTCGAGGGTGCCAAGCAAACCATCGCGGTCGGCCCGGTCGCCTCCCAGGTCGCGATCAAGATGCTCGGCACCAATGGCGGCGGCTTCTTCAACGCCAATGCGGCGCATCCGTTCGAAAATCCAACCGCGCTGTCGAACTTCGTGCAGATGCTGTCGATCTTCGTTCTGGGTGCGGCGCTGACCAACGTGTTCGGCCGCATGGTCGGCAACCAGCGCCAGGGCTGGGCGATCCTGTCCGTGATGGGTGTGCTGTTCGTCGCCGGTGTCGCCATCACCTATTGGGCGGAAGCCAACGGTACTTCGACCCTGCACGCGCTCGGCCTGACCGGCGGCAACATGGAAGGCAAGGAGGTTCGCTTCGGCATCGTCGCGTCCTCCCTGTTCGCGGTGATCACGACGGCCGCCTCCTGTGGCGCGGTCAACGCCATGCATGACAGCTTCACGGCGCTCGGCGGCATGATTCCCCTGATCAATATGCAGCTCGGCGAAATCATCGTCGGCGGGGTCGGCGCCGGCCTTTATGGCATGCTGCTGTTCGTCGTGCTCGCGATCTTCGTGGCAGGCCTGATGGTCGGCCGCACGCCGGAGTATGTCGGCAAGAAGATCGAGGCGCGCGAAGTGAAGATGGCGATGCTCGCGATCCTGGTGCTGCCGCTGATGTATCTGGGATGGACGGCGGTCGGCGTGGTCTATCCGGCGGCGGTCGCCTCGATGGCGAATGCCGGGCCGCATGGCTTCACCGAGGTGCTCTATGCCTTCACCTCGGCGACCGGCAACAACGGCTCGGCCTTCGCGGGCCTCACCGGCAACACCTTCTTCTACAATCTCACGCTCGCAAGCGCGATGTTCGTCGGCCGCTTCTTCATGATCATCCCGGCGATGGCGATCGCGGGTTCGCTGGCCGCCAAGAAATCGATCCCGCCGTCCGCGGGCACCCTCCCGACCACGGGCGGGCTGTTCGTCGGCCTCGTCGTCGGCGTGATCCTGATCATCGGCGGCCTCACCTTCTTCCCGGCCCTCGCCCTCGGCCCCATCGTCGAGCATCTCGCGATGAACGCCGGCCAGGTGTTCTGAACGACTAGTGTTCTGATCGACCGCCTTCTGATTGTTTGGAGTGACCTCCATGGATACCACGAAACTGCAAAAACGCGCGTCCGTCTCGGCGATGCTCGATCCCAAGATCGTCGTGCCTGCGATCCGCGCGTCCTTCATCAAGCTCGATCCGCGCTTGATGATCAAGAATCCGGTGATGTTTGTGGTCGAGATCGTGGCCGCGCTCACCACTGTGATCTTCCTGCGCGATCTCCTCACCGGCGGTGAGAATCTCGGCTTCACCTTCCAGATCATCGTCTGGCTCTGGTTTACGGTGCTGTTTGCCAACTTCGCCGAAGCGGTAGCAGAAGGCCGCGGCAAGGCGCAGGCGGAATCGCTGCGCAAGACCCGCACCGAGAGCCAGGCCAAGCTACTGACCGGCTCTGACCGCACCTTCAAGTTGGTGCCCGGCACCAGCCTCAAGGTCGGCGACATCGTGCTGGTCGAGGCCGGCGATACCATTCCCTCCGATGGCGAGGTGATCGAGGGCGTCGCGTCCGTCAACGAGGCCGCCATCACCGGCGAGTCCGCACCCGTGATCCGCGAATCCGGTGGCGACCGTTCGGCGGTGACCGGCGGCACCCAGGTGCTGTCCGACTGGTTTCGCGTGCGGATCACGGCAGCGCAGGGCTCGACCTTCATCGACCGTATGATCAAGCTGGTCGAGGGCGCCGAGCGGGCGAAGACTCCGAACGAGATCGCGCTCAACATCCTGCTGGCGGGCCTCACCATCATCTTCGTGTTCGCCACCGTCACCATCCCGAGCTACGCGGCCTATGCCGGCGGCTCGATCTCGGTGGTTGTGCTGGTCGCGCTGTTCGTGACGCTGATCCCGACCACGATCGGCGCACTGCTGTCGGCGATCGGCATCGCCGGCATGGACCGTCTGGTCCGCTTCAACGTGCTGGCGATGTCCGGCCGTGCGGTCGAGGCCGCCGGAGACGTCGACACGCTACTGCTCGACAAGACCGGAACGATCACGCTCGGCAACCGCCAGGCGACCTCCTTTCGCCCGGTGCGCGGGGTCACCGAGCAGGAGCTCGCGGACGCGGCCCAGCTCGCCTCGCTCGCCGACGAGACCCCGGAGGGCCGTTCGATCGTGGTGCTGGCCAAGGAAAAATACAGTATCCGTGGCCGCGACATGGCCGAGTTGGGAGCCACCTTCATCCCGTTCACGGCGCTGACCCGCATGAGCGGCGTCGATGCCGGCGGCTCGTCGGTGCGCAAGGGCGCGGTCGATGCGATCCTCAACTATGTCGGTGGCGGTGCGCCGCTGGTGGTCGCCTCCGGCAACACGGCTCGTTCCATCCAGCCCGCCGGGCTCTCGGACATCGGCCGCGAGATTCAGACCATCGCCGACGACATATCGAAGGCCGGCGGCACGCCGCTGGCGGTCGCCCGGGACGGCAAGCTGCTCGGCATCATCCAGCTCAAGGACATCGTCAAGGGCGGTATCCGCGAGCGCTTTGCCGAGCTGCGACGCATGGGCATCCGCACCGTCATGATTACCGGCGACAATCCCATGACGGCGGCCGCGATTGCAGCGGAAGCCGGCGTCGACGACTTCCTGGCGCAGGCAACTCCCGAGGACAAACTCAAGCTGATCCGCGACGAGCAGGCCAAGGGTAAGTTGGTGGCGATGTGCGGCGACGGCACCAACGATGCGCCGGCGCTCGCGCAGGCAGATGTCGGTGTCGCCATGAACACGGGCACCCAGGCGGCTCGCGAGGCCGGCAACATGGTCGACCTCGACTCCAATCCGACCAAGCTGATCGAGGTGGTCGAGATCGGCAAGCAGCTCCTGATGACGCGCGGCGCGCTGACTACATTCTCGATCGCCAACGACGTCGCGAAATATTTCGCGATAATCCCGGCGATGTTCCTGGCGTTCTACCCCCAGCTCAATGTGCTCAACATCATGAATCTGTCGAGCCCGCAGAGCGCCATCCTGTCGGCGATCATCTTCAACGCGCTTGTTATCATCGCGCTGATCCCGCTGGCGCTGAAGGGCGCCGCCTATCGCGCGGTCGGGGCCGGCGCACTGCTCCGGCGCAACCTGCTGATCTACGGCCTCGGCGGAATCGTCATTCCCTTCATCGGCATCAAGGCGATCGACCTCGTGGTGACCGCTTTGCATTTGGCCTAACCCCGTCATTGCGAGCGAAGCGAAGCAATCCAGAATTCTTGCCGCGGCTGAGAGACTGGATTGCTTCGTCGCTTCGCCCCTCGCAATGACGAAAGAAATAGGAGAAACACATGCTCAGAGAAATCCGCCCCGCCATCGTCCTGCTGCTGGTGCTCACCGCCATCACTGGCTTAGCCTATCCGCTCGCGATGACCGCTATTGCCGGCGCGATCTTCCCCGCGCAGGCGCAGGGCAGCCTGATCGAGCGCGACGGCAAGGTGGTCGGCTCCGCCCTGATCGGGCAGGAGTTCAAGGACGACAAATATTTCCACGGCCGTCCCTCGGCGACGGTGGCGCCGAATCCGAACGATTCGACCAAGACGGTACCGGCGCCCTACAACGCCGCGAATTCGGGTGGCTCAAATCTCGGCCCGACCAGCAAGGCGCTGGCCGACCGGCTGCAGGAAGACGTGGACAAGCTCAGGGGCGAGAATCCGAATGCCGCCGTGCCGGTCGACCTCGTGACGACCTCAGCCAGTGGCCTCGATCCGGATATCTCGCCGGAAGCGGCGCAATTCCAGGTGCCGCGCGTCGCGAAGGCGCGAAACGTGCCGGAGGATCAGGTCAAGCAACTGGTGGCTTCCAACACCCAGGGCCGCCTGCTCGGCCTGATCGGCGAGCCCCGGGTCAACGTGCTGACTCTGAATCTCGCGCTCGATCGTGCCACGAAGTAGTCTAGGCTAGGTCCGCGCGGATGATTATATTGATCTGATGGTCCGAGAGCGCCGCGATCCCGAACAACGTCCTTCGCCCGAGGCGCTGCTGGAGGCCGCGCGCCGGGAGGAGGGCGTGAGCGGCAAGCTGAAAATCTTCGTCGGCGCCGCTCCCGGCGTCGGCAAGACCTACGAGATGCTGCAAAGCGCCCACGCCAAGCGCAAGGCCGGCATCGACCTCGTGGTCGGCTTCGTCGAGACCCATGGCCGGGCCGAGACAGAGGCGCTGGTGCGTGGGCTGGAAGTGATCCCGCGCAAGAAGCTCGACTACCGCGGCCAGATTGTCGAAGAAATGGATCTCGACGCCGTGATCGCGCGCCGCCCGAAAATCGCGCTGGTCGACGAGCTCGCCCACACCAATGCTCCCCTTTGCCGCCATCCAAAACGCCATCTCGATGTCGAGGAGCTGCTGTCCCACGGCATCGACGTCTACACCGCCGTCAATATCCAGCACATCGAGAGCCTGAACGACGTTGTCGCGCAGATCACCCATGTGCGGGTGCGCGAGACCGTGCCGGATTCGGTGTTCGACCGCGCAGACGCCATCGAGCTGATCGACCTCACGCCCGACGACCTGATCCAGCGCCTGAAGGAAGGCAAGGTCTATGTCCCCAGGCAGGCCGAGCGGGCGCTGGAGCATTATTTCTCGCCGGGCAACCTGACCGCGCTGCGTGAACTCGCGCTGCGGCGCACGGCCGAACGGGTCGACGAGCAGCTACTCAGCCACATGCAGGCGAACGCGATCGCCGGTCCCTGGGCCGCAGGCGAGCGCATCCTCGTCTGCATCAGCGAAGATCCGCGCGCGGCCAGCCTCGTGCGTTACACCAAGCGGCTGGCCGACCGGCTGCACGCGCCGTTTATCGCGGTGTCGATCGAGACGCGGCGGTCCCTGCAAATGTCCGATGAGGAGCGCGACCGGCTCGCCGATACGCTGCGGCTCGCGGAATCGCTCGGCGGCGAGGCACTGACGATTCCGGGCGTCGGCCGCCGCCTCGCCGACGACGTGGTCAACTTCGCGCAGGGCAACAACGTCACCCAGATCGTGATCGGAAAGTCCACGCGCTCGCTCTGGTTCGAGATGACGCGCGGCTCCGTCGTGCACGATCTGGTGCGCCGCGCCGGTAACATCAGCGTGCATGTCATCCCTGGCGACGAATTCACGAACGAGCCGCCGCCGAAGACGGCGGTACAGACCGCAACGCGATCGGACCCGTTCGATGGGCGGCCCTATCTGAAGGCGGTCGGGATCACCGCGCTTGGCCTCGCTGCCGCCGTGGCGATCAAGCCGTATTTCGGCATTGAGAACGTCGACCTGATGTTTCTGACCGCCGTGGTGACGGTTGCCGTGCGCTACGGATTGTGGCCGTCGTTGCTTGCGAGTGTCGCGGCGTCCCTCGCCTACAATTTCTTCATCCTGCCGCCGGTCTATACCTTCACCATTACCGATCCGACCAATGTCGCGGCGTTCTTTTTCTTCATGCTGATTGCGTTCGTGGTGTCGAATGTGGCGGGGCGGGTCCGCACCCAGGCTGATGCTGCGATCGGCCGCATCCGGACCACCGAGCAGCTCTATGCTTTCAGCCGCAAGCTCGCCGGCACCGGCACGCTCGACGACGTGCTGTGGGCGACCGCCTACCAGATCGCGCTGATGCTGAAAGTCCGCGTGGTGCTGCTGTTGCCGGACGAAGGGCTGCTCACGGTGAAGTCGGGCTATCCGCCCGAGGACGATCTCGATCAGGCCGACCTTGCGGCCGCCAACTGGGCCTGGAGCAATGACCGGCCTGCAGGCCGCGGCTCGGACACGCTGCCTGGTGCAAAACGGCTATTCCTGCCGATGCGCACCGGGCGCGGCCCGATCGGGGTCATCGGAATCGACAACGACCGCAGCGGTCCCTTGCTGACGCCGGACCAGCGCCGGCTGCTCGACGCGCTGGTCGACCAGGGCGCGCTGGCGATCGAACGCGTGCTGCTGGTCGAGGACGTCGATCGCGTCAAGCGCTCCGTCGAATCCGAGCGGCTGCGTTCCGCATTGTTGACCTCGATTTCACACGACCTGAAGACGCCGCTCGCATCCGTGCTGGGTGCGGCCTCGACCATGCGCGATCTCGCCAGCGCGCTCTCCGACACCGAGAATCGCGACCTGCTCGCGACGGTCATCGACGAATCCGAACGGCTCAACCGCTTCATCGCCAATCTGCTCGACATGACCAAGCTCGAATCCGGCGCCATCGTGCCCAACGCTGCGTTGCACGATCTCGGAGAGATCGTCGGCAGCGCGCTCCGGCGGGCAGCCAAGATCCTCACCGCCCACAAGGTGGAGCTGGAGTTGGCCGCAGACCTTCCTATGCTCCAGCTCGATGCGGTGCTGTTCGAGCAGGTGCTGTTCAACCTGCTCGACAACGCCGCCAAATACTCGCAGCCCCACGCGACGGTCTCGATCCGCAGCCGGCGCGACAGCGATCATGTGGTGCTCCAGATTGCCGACGAGGGCGACGGCATTCCGTCTGAGGAGCTCGAGAGGGTGTTCGACAAGTTTTATCGCGTGCAGAAGGGCGACCATGTCCGTCCCGGCACCGGGCTCGGGCTCGCCATCTCCCGCGGCTTCGTCGAGGCGATGCGTGGCACGATCTCGGCGGCGAATCGCAGCGACCGGAGCGGCGCGGTTCTGACCATCCGTCTGCCCATTCCCGCCCGGACCCGTGCATTGGATACCGCCGCATGAGCGCCGCCCCGATCAAAGTGCTGGTCATCGACGACGAGCCGCCGATCCGCAAATTGCTGCGGATGGGGCTCTCGACGCAAGGCTATGAGATCCTGGAGGCGTCGAACGGCAAGACCGCGCTGGAGAAGCTCAGCGAGGATCCCGCGCTGATCATCCTCGATCTCGGCCTGCCCGACATCCAGGGCCATGAGCTGTTGCGTACCATCCGCGCCCGCAACGAAGCTGTGCCGATCGTGGTGCTGTCGAGCCGTGGCGATGAGGCCGGCAAGGTGCAGGCGCTGGATCTGGGTGCCGACGATTACCTGACGAAGCCGTTCGGCATGGACGAGCTGCTGGCGCGCCTGCGCGCCGCGCTGCGCCACCAGCTTCAGATCCAGGGCGAACGGCCGGTGTTTCGTGCCGGCGATCTCTCGGTCGATCTGGTGCGCCGGGTCGTCAGGGTCGGCGAGCGCGACGTCAAACTGTCGCCGAAGGAATATGACCTCCTGCGTGTGCTGGTGCAGCACGCCGGCAAGGTGCTCACCCACCGCTTCCTGCTGAGGGAGTTATGGGACGAGCTGACCGACGCGCAATATCTCCGCGTCTATGTCCGCCAGCTCCGGCAAAAGATCGAAGCGGATCCGGAACGGCCGCAACATGTGCTGACGGAGACGGGGATCGGCTATCGGCTGAAGGCGGGGGATTGACGCTGCATCCCTCATCCTGAGGAGCGCGGAACGCGCGTCTCGAAGGATGAAGGTCCCGACTGTTGCAGCGAGGCCTGCATGGTTCGAGACGGCGCTTCGCGCCTCCTCACCTTGAGGGAAGAGAGTGAGGTGCGCGGTGGAGAGCTAACCCGCCTTCCTCTGCCGCGCTGTCGACCGATGCGTCTTCTTCGCGGCGCCCGTTCGCCCCGACGCCCGGCGCGCATGGGACTTCGCCGCCGTCTTCTTCCCGCCGCGTCCCTTCAAGCTCTGCTTCAGCGCATCCATCAGGCTGACCACATTGCTCGGCTTCTCCTCGGGCTCCGGCAGTTCGATTGTCTTGCCGCTGGCCTTGCGCTTCACCAGGGCCTTCAGCGCGGTCTCGTAGTCGTCCTTGAACTTGCTGGGATCGAAATGGGAGGTCTTGGTCTGGAGGATATGGCCGGCGAGCTCAAGCATGTCCTTGGTGATCTTCGGGCTCTTGATGTCGTCGAAGAACTGGTCCTCGTCGCGCAGTTCGTAGGGGAAGCGCAGCGTGGTGCCGAGCAGGCCCTTGCCGAGCGGCTCGATCGCGATGATGTGCTCGCGATTGGTGAGCACGATCTTGGCGAGCGCGACGCGATCCTGGTCCTTCATGGCGTCGCGGATCACGGCAAAAGCATCGACCGCGGCCTTGCCGTCGGGCGCGATGTAGTAGGGGTGGTTGAGATAGCGCTGGTCGATCTCGTCGCTCGGCACAAAGCTCTCGATGTCGATGGTGTGGTTGCTCTCGATCTGGACCGCTTCGAGCTCCTCCGGCTCGATCTCGACATATTTGCCCTTGCGCAGCTCGTAGCCGCGCCCCTTCTGGTCGCTCTCGACGACGTCGCCGGTCTCGGCGTCGATCATCTGCTGCTTCAACCGGTTGCCGGTCTCCCGGTTGATCATGTGAAACCGCGTCTTCTCGGCCGCGGTGGTCGCCGGATAAAGCACAACGGGGCAACTGACCAGCGAGAGCTTCAACGTTCCCTTCCAATAGGCGCGCGGTGCCATTCCGTTCTCCAGCGTCTGCGAGTCATTTTGGAACCCCAACCGTCCCGCGGGGTTTTGGTTCCGGGTGGGATGCGGGCCGTGATAGGCTTCACGCCAAAGAGAATCCGGGACCAGTCGTGCTGCAAAAGCTCTCCAAGTATCGACAGAAACGTGATTTCGAGAAGACGCCCGAGCCATCGGGCAAGACCGCGGTGGCGCCGTCGAAGCAGCGCCGCTTCGTGATTCAGAAGCATGACGCTTCGCGGCTGCACTACGATCTGCGGCTCGAGTTCGATGGCGTCTTCAAGTCCTGGGCGGTGACAAAAGGGCCCTCGCTCGATCCGCACGACAAGCGGCTGGCCGTCGAGGTCGAGGACCATCCGCTCGACTATGGCGACTTCGAAGGCACGATTCCGGAAGGCCAGTACGGCGGCGGCACGGTCATGCTGTGGGATCGCGGCACCTGGGAATCCGATGATCCCGAACGCGGTTTCAAGAAGGGCGATCTGAAGTTCACGCTGCACGGCGAGAAGCTGCACGGCAGCTGGGTCCTGGTGCGCATGCGCAACGACCGCACCGGCGGCAAACGGACCAATTGGCTCCTGATCAAGCATCGCGACGAATATGTTCGCGAGGGCGCAGACAACGACATTCTCGAGGAGGACAAATCGGTCGCCTCCGGCCGCGCGATGGATCAGATCGCCGAAGGCAAGGGCCGTGCGCCAAAACCGTTCATGCTGGCGAAGGGCACCAAGGCCAAGGCCGACGCGGTCTGGCAGTCCAACCGGGCGGACGAGGCGAAAGAGCGCACGGTCAAGCCGGCGCCCCGCGCGGCGTTGAAAACCGGCAAAACAGTCAAGAAGAAAGCGACGACCGCGACGACCGCGAACAAGGCGGCGGAGATGCCGGATTTCGTGGCGCCGCAGCTCTGTACGTCGGTCGAGCGCCCGCCGAGCGGCGACGGCTGGTGCCACGAGATCAAGTTCGACGGCTACCGCGTGCAGCTGCGGGTCGAGGGCGGCAAGGCGACGTTGAAGACGCGCAAAGGCCTCGACTGGACCGAAAAATTCGCAACTATCGCGAAGGAGGCGGGCGCGCTGCCGGATATGATGGTCGACGGCGAGATCGTCGCGCTCGACCACAATGGAGCACCCAATTTTTCGTCGCTCCAGGCGGCGCTGTCGGACGGCAAGACCGAGGAGCTCATCTTCTTTGCGTTCGACCTGCTGTTTGCGGAAGGCCTCGATTATCGCCGGCTGCCGCTCGGCGAGCGCAAGGCGCGCTTGAAGGAGCTGCTGGAAGCGCGTAAGCGCAAATCGAGCCAGATTCGCTATGTCGAGCATTTCGAAAGCGGCGGCGACGCCGTGCTGCAATCCGCCTGCAAGCTCGAGCTCGAGGGCGTGGTGTCGAAGAAGCTGGACGCGCCCTATCGTTCGGGGCGGACAGAAAGCTGGACCAAAGCAAAATGCCGCGCCGGCCATGAGGTCGTGATCGGCGGTTACAAGACCACCAATGGCAAATTCCGTTCGCTGATGGCCGGCGTGCACCGCGGTGATCATCTCGCCTTCGTCGGCATGGTCGGCACCGGCTTCGGCGCGGACAAGGTCAAGCGCATCATGCCGTCCTTGAAGGCTATGGAGGCGAAGCAAAGCCCCTTCGGCGGCAAGAACGCACCGAAAAAGACGCGCGAGGTGCACTGGCTGAAGCCGGAGCTCGTGGCGGAGATCGAGTTCGCCGGCTTCACTGCCGACGGCAATATCCGCCAGGCCGCCTTCAAGGGTCTGCGGCAGGACAAGCCGGCGGAGGAGGTCGAGGCCGAGACACCGGTCGATACCGAGCTTGCCGAGCCCTCGACGAAGCAGCGCGCGAAGCCGCGCGCGCAAGCGAAGACCGGTGCACGAACAGCGCAAGCCGGCACTGCCGAAGTGATGGGTGTCGTGCTCTCGAAGCCGGACAAGGCGCTGTGGCCGGACGACGGCAATGGCGATCCCGTTACCAAGCTGGATCTCGCGCGCTACCTCGAAGCCGTCGGCGAATGGATGATCGTGCACCTCAAGGGCCGGCCGTGCTCGCTGATCCGCGCCCCTGATGGCATCAAGGGCGAATGCTTCTTCCAGCGCCACGCCATGCAGGGCACCTCGAACCTTCTGGAGCTCGCGCGGGTCTCCGGCGACCGCAAGCCCTATTTGCAGATCGACCGCATCGAAGGGCTCGCGGCCGTGGCGCAGATCGGCGGCGTCGAGCTGCATCCCTGGAATTGCGCGCCCTACGCCTACGATACCCCGGGCCGGCTGGTGTTCGATCTCGATCCCGCGCCCGACGTCGTCTTCGCCGAGGTCGTCGAGGCCGCCAAGGAGATGCGGCAGCGGCTGACCGACATCGGCATGGACAGCTTCTGCAAGACCACCGGCGGCAAAGGTCTGCACGTCGTGGTCCCGCTGCGTCACGGCGCGCGCGACCAGGTGAGCTGGAAGGAGGCCAAGGCCTTCGCGCAAGGCGTCTGCCAGTGGATGGCGGACGACGCTCCCGAGCGCTATCTGCTCAACATGTCGAAGAAGCTGCGCAACGGAAAGATCTTCCTGGACTATCTGCGCAACGATCGGATGTCGACGGCGGTGGCGCCGCTGTCGCCGCGTGCGCGAGATGGTGCGACTGTGTCGATGCCGGTCACGTGGGCGCAGGTGAAGAGCGACCTCGATCCGAAGCGGTACACGGTGCGGACGGTGCCCGGCTTGCTGGCGCGATCGAAGGCGTGGGATGGTTATGACGATGCAGCGGCGTCGATCAAGGCGGCGATCAAGAAGCTCGCCGGGAAAACGAAGTAGGGTGGGTAAAGCGAAGCGTGCCCACCATCTTCTCTCAGCCGAGCAAAAAGGTGGGCCCGGCGCATTCCGCCTTTGCCCACCCTACTAGATCTTCGTTTGGTGGCTAGATCCGTCCCAGCAGGAGCAGGATCAGCAGGATCACGATGACGAGCCCGAGACCGCCGCCGCCGTAATAGCCGGTGCCGTAGAACGGGCCGCCGCCGATGCCGCTGAAGCCGCCGAGCAGCGCGATGACCAAAATGATCAGAATGATCGTACCGATAGACATGCGGAAATCTCCTCCAGCCCTTCGTTAGAAGGGTCGTTTGCAACCTGTCCCGTGGTGCGAGGGCAACTTGCCGCAGGTTCTAAAGTTCCGCCAATGAAACACCGTGCACGCGCAACTTGCATGGAACCTTTGTGGTACCGCCGGGCATGACTATGTGAGGTTCAATCACTAACCGGGCAGAGCCATGTCAGCACCGCTTGTCGTCTCCATTCCCCACCGCTTGGGCCGCGAGGAGGCGGTGCGCCGGCTCAAGACTGGGCTAGGCCGTGCTGCGGCGAGCATTCCCGTGATGCAGGTCGAGGAGGAGAGCTGGAGCGGCGACAGCATGAATTTCCGCATCCGCGCGCTCGGGCAGATCGCGACGGGGCAGGTCGACGTCGCCGACGACCATGTCAAGGTGCAGGTGGTGCTGCCCTGGCTATTGCAGCGCTTTGCGGAGATGGCGCAGGCCACGATTCGCAAGCGCGGCCAGCTGCTGTTGGGCAAGGACGGGAAAAGCTAGCGTTCAAGCGCGGGTGCGCTGTCGCACCGGCTTCGCCGCGCCCGCTGGGCGCGCGGGGATGACCGAAGCGGGAAAACCGCGAAGCGCCTGCGCGAGCGGCAGATCGTTGCCGGCGAAACCCGGCACATTATAGCCCGTGACGTCAATAGTGGCGTCGGCCCCATCGAACGCCGGCCATTCGCGGCCTGCTTGCGTGAAAGGTGCGAACTGGCGCCCGACCACGACGATCGCCGCAGCCCGGCCGTGGCGGCGGGCAAACGCTACGACATGGTCGGCATGTGCGCCCCGCACCTGAAGCGGCTGGTAGTCACCTCGCGCGAAGACGTCGGGCAGCTCGTTGCGCAGCTTGAGCAGGTGCCGCGTCCAGGCCAGCTTGAGCTGACCGTCCGGCCAGCTCTTGATCAGATGATTCCAATCCGGGTTGTCCAGCGTGCCCAGCGCCGCGTGTCGCGCGGAAAAATCCACCGGGCGGCGGTTGTCGGGATCGACCAGCGACAGATCCCAGAATTCGGTGCCCTGGTAAAAGTCGGGCACGCCCGGCAGTGTCGCCTTGAGCGTGAGCTGGCTCAGCGCGTTCAGCGCGCCGAGCAGCGCGACGCGGCGAGCCAGCGTGTTCAGCGCCTCCAGGAATTCGCCTGATTGCGCGGGATCGAGGATCTTCGCGATGAAGCTCTTGACGCCGTTCTCATAGGCCTCGTGCGGGTTGAGCCAGCTGGTCTCCTCCTTGCCCTCGCGCGCGGCCTTGAGCGCATAGGCCTGGATACGCGCGACGAAACCGGCATCGGCCGGCTCCACGAGCGGCCAGGCGCCGAGCAGGGTCTGGTAGAGCATGTATTCGAACGTGGCCGACGGAGCGCGCAGATTGCCGTCGAGCGCGAGGTGCGGTGCGTTCAGGACTTTCCAGCGTGCCACAGCGCTGGTCCATTCGCCGGGAATTTCACTTAAGGCAGCGATCCGCGCCCGGGCGTCCTCGCCACGTTTGGTGTCGTGCGTGGCGGTCGCCGTCATCCCTTGCGGCCATTCCCTGGCGCGGGCCTGCATGGTCTCGTGGAAAGCGGGAATGGTGAGGCCCTTGCTCGCGGGATCGCCGCCGACTTCGTTCAGGGCGAGCAGCCGGTGAAATTGATAGAAAGCAGTGTCCTCCAACGACTTCGCCATCATCGGCCCGGTGAATTGCTGCACCTTCAGCGCAAAGCGGCGCACCCGCGGGGCACTGTGCGGGGGACGGCCAGGCTTGAGCAGGTCCATGGTGAGGGCGTCGCGCAGGAAGTCGAAAATGCCTTCGTCCGCGGCGAACCATTCCCGGCGAGCGTGCTCGATGGTGTTGTCGATCAGCTTACGATCGTTCGCCGTTGGCGCGCTTGTCGTCAAATAGGTGCGGTACACCGGAAAATGCAGCACATAGAGCTCGAGCGCCTGCCGCAGGCTGTCAGCGGAAAAGTCGCGGGTCGAGTAGTGCCCGTTGGCGATGCGCGCAAGCAGGCGCGTCAGAACCGTGAATTCGCTGGTCAGCAGCGTCTCCAGCACGCGCCGTTTGGCATCCTTGACGTAAGGCGCGAGCCGCGGCGGCCGGTTGCTGATCTGTCGCCAGGTCTCGTCCATGGCCTCCAGCCCCTTGGCGTCGACCAGAACGTGAGTGATGGCATTCATCCACTCATAGCCGGTGGTGCCCTGGACGCCGGCGAAATGCGGCAGGCGCTCGTGCTCGCACAGGATTTTCTCGATCACCGTATAGAACGGCTTTGTGGTGCCCTGAGCGTCGCGCACCAGCCGGCGCAGCCGCTGGCAATATTGCGCGGGATCGCGCAGGCCGTCGATATGATCGAGCCGGATGCCTTGCAGTTTGCCGTCGGCAATGAGTTGCTTCACCAGCCGGTGCGTGGCGGCGAACGTGCCGGGATCCTCGACGCGCATGCCGGCGAGCCCGTTGACGTCGAAGAAACGTCGATAGTTGATGTCGCTGGAGGCAAGCCGCCAGTGCCCCAGCTTGTAGTGCTGGCGCTCCAGCAAATGATGCAGCGCCAGCGTCTGCGCGGGACGGTCCTTGGCCGCGCGATAGGCGCCGAGGCCGCGCCCGATGATATCGGCGCTGCCTGCGATCTCCCTGAGCTCCGCCTTGAAGCCGGGTGCTTCCTTGCGGTTGGGGCGGCGCAGTCCCGTGTAGCGCGCCGCGAGCGACAGCAGGCGCTTGCCCGTCTCGGTCTCGGCGGCGTCGGCGTCCTTCACGATCATCCGCAGCACCTCGCCATAGCGCTCCGGCGCGATCGGCAATCGATGTTCGAAATACCAGGCGGAAAAACTACCTTCGTTGGGATCGTAGCGCAGCTCGATATCGCCGCTCTCGAGCGCTTCGCCATAGGACGCTCCGAGGATCGGCAGCAGCACGCCGCCGCGGGCGCGGAAGGCCAGTTGATCCCAGTCGATATCGAAGGAGACGGCGTGCGGCGAGGCCTGGCCCCATTCCAGCACGTCCAGCCACCAGGGATTGTCGGCGAAGTGCACGCCGACATGGTTCGGTACGAAGTCGATGATGAGGCCGAGGTCGTGTCGCGTCAGCGCCTCGCTCAGCCGCGCGAAGCCGGCCTCGCCGCCGAGCTCCGGATTGAACTGGCTGTGGTCGACGGTGTCATAGCCGTGCGTCGAGCCCTTGCGGGCCTTCATCACCGGCGAGGTGTAGAGATGCGTGATTCCCAGCGCCTTCAGGTAGGGCACCACCGCGGCGGCCTTGTCGAAGTCGAAATCCGCGGTGAGCTGAAGCCGGTAGGTTGCGAGAGGAATGGCTGGAGGCATCTCAACCTCCGAGGCGCCAGACCACCGACCAGGGCGCAAGCCGGTCGCCGGTTGCGCCGCCCCAGATCAGGGTCCCCACACCGCCGTCGGAACACGCGATGTCCTTGTCGGAGAGATTGGCCACGAGGCGCAACGTCGCGCCATCTCCCATGTGCCAATGTGCGGTGAGCAGGCCGCTATCGGCCACGGCGGCATCACCGAAGCGCGCACCTTTCAGTCGTGGCGCGATCTCCTTGTGGCGGAGTGCGAGCAGCTCCCGCACCAGCGCGAGACGCGCATCCTGCTCCGGCGTGTGGTCGGTCCAGTCGAGCACGGCCGATTGCAGTGTTGCCGGATCGAGCGGGTCGGGCACCTCGTCGCCGTACTTTTCATAGGCCCAGGCGTATTCCTGCCTGCGCCCCCTGCGGACGGCATCAGCCAGTCCGCCCTGGAAGTCGCAGAAGAACGGGAAGGGCGCGATGGAGCCCCACTCCTCGCCCTGGAACAGCATCGGCACCATCGGTGCGAGCAGGGTCACCGCGAGTGCGGCTTCGATCTGCTCGGGCGATGCCAGGCTTTCGAGCCGGTCGCCAAGCGGCCGGTTGCCGATCTGGTCGTGGTTCTGCAGGAAGTTGACGAAGGTTGCCGGCGGCAGCTCGCCGCTGTTCTCGCCCCGCGGCTTCTTGCCCCAGAATTCCGAGATCTCGCCCTGATAGACGAAGCCGGAGGCGAGCGCGCGTGCGAGATCGAGCCGCGGCGTTTGATAGTCCGCATAATAGCCGGCGAGTTCGCCCGTCAGCATCACGTGCCAGACGTGGTGGTAGTCGTCGTTCCACTGGCCGCGATATTTGCCGTTCGGAGGCTCCTGCGCCGCGTCGAGCAGGCTCGCGCGGTTGTCGCCGTTCTCCAGCACGAGATGGATATGGCGCTCCGTCGCCTTGGCAAGCTCGCCCGCGGCGACGCTAAGGTCTTGCAGCATCGATTGCTCGCCGGGGATCGCCATGATGTGATTGGCGGCATCGAGCCTCAGGCCGTCGAAGCGATAGTCGCTGAGCCACGACAGCGCGTTCTCGACGGCAAAAGCGCGAACCTGCGGCACGCGATAATCGATCGCACTGCCCCATGGCGTGTGCGCGTCGGTGAAGAAGGCCGGCGCGTAGCGGCCGAGGTAATTTCCCTCGGGGCCGAAATGATTGTAGACGACGTCGAGGAACACCATCAGCCCGCGCAGATGGGCTTCGTCGATCAGCGTCTTCAATTCATCGGGATGACCATAGGCGCTGTCGGGCGCGTACCACAGCACGCCATCATAACCCCAGCCGCGGCGACCGGCGAAGTCAGCCAGCGGCATCAGTTCGATCGCGGTGATGCCGGTCGCGACGAGATGATCGAGCTTGTCGATCATGGCACGATAGGTGCCTTCCGCAGTGAAGGTGCCGACATGCGTCTCGATCAGCACCGTCTCTTCCCACGGGCGGCCGCGCCAATCGGATGCGCGCCAGGCGAAGGCGTCATGATCGATCACCTCGCTCGGGCCGAACACGTCGTCGGGTTGGAATGCAGACGCCGGATCGGGCACGTCGATCTCGTCATCGATCCTGAATTTGTAGTTGCTGCCGACGGGCAGATTGGCAATCTCGGCGACATACCAGCCATCCTGCCGGCGCTGCATCGCGTGTCGTCTGTCGAGCAGGAGATCGACACGGCGCGCGGCAGGCGCCCACAGCCGGAACGATACGCCGTCCCTCGTCGGCCTCGCCCCGAAGGATGGCCTCATAGCGCCCCCGCGAAAGCGAGCACGGAGCGCGGCGGCGCCTTGCTGTCGCTCCCGGGCTGGAAGTCGATCGTATTCAGCTTGGCGTCGGTCGTGTTCAGGATCTGCTGCCAGCTCTTGTATTCAGTCATTTTTGGCAATTTGAATGCGATCTCTTCGGGGGCTGCGTTGAGTACGATAAAGATCGCGGCGCTGCCCGGTTCCATCGGCCCCATCACATAGGAGAGGAACCGCCCTTCCGGGAATTTCCAGTCGCTTTCCGTCATTTCGTCGCCGGCCGGCGTCAGCCACAGCGCGCCATAGGAGATGCCGTCCTTGGGGCGGCCGTCGAGCCAGCGATGGCTGCGAAGCTGCGAGAACCGGCGGCGGATATCGGCGAGTTCGGCGACAAAACCGACCATGTCGTCGCCGTCCTTGCCGAGATTGTCCCAGCCGACCCAGCCCACCTCGTTGTCCTGGCAATAGGCGTTGTTGTTGCCTGATTGCGAATTCCCGACCTCGTCGCCTGCGAGGATCAGCGGAATGCCCTGCGCCAGCATGAGGCAGGCCAGTACGTTCTTGCGAAGCTGCCGGCGCAAGCTGACGATTTGGGGATCGTCGGTCGGACCCTCGACACCGCAATTGTTGCTGTGGTTGTCGTTGGAGCCGTCGCGATTGTCCTCGCCATTGGCCTCGTTATGCTTCTCGTTGTAGCTGAAGAGATCGGCCAGGGTGAAGCCGTCATGCACGGTGATGTGGTTGATGCTGGCGCGCGGCCGCCGTCCGTCGTGGTTGAACAGGTCGGAGGACGCCGTCATGCGGCTGGAGATATCGCCGGTCAGGCTGCCTTCGCCGCTCCAGTAGCGGCGCATGGCGCTGCGGTAACGGTCGTTCCACTCCGACCATTGCGAGGGAAATGCGCCCACCTGATAGCCGCCAAGGCCGAGATCCCAGGGTTCGGCGACGAGCTTGACGCTCGCCAGCACCGGGTCCTGGCGGATCGCGGTCAGGAACGAGCTGCCTCGATCATAACCGTTCGGTCCGCGGGCCAGCGTGGTGGCGAGGTCGAAACGGAAGCCGTCGACGTGGCAGACCTCGACCCAGTAGCGCAGTGAATCCATCACCATCTGCAGCACGCGCGGGTGGGTGAGGTTCACCGACGAGCCGCAGCCGGTAAAATCGTCGTAGTAGCGCGGGTTTTCGCGGTTCAGCCAGTAATAGGAGGCGTTGTCGATGCCGCGATAGCACAGCGTCGGACCGAGATGATTGCCCTCGGCGGTGTGATTGTAGACGACGTCGAGCATCACCTCGATGCCGGCATCGTGCAGACGTGCGATCGTGGTGCGGAAGGAATCGAGAGCGTTGTCCTGGGCGTAGCGCTGCTCGGGCGCGAAGAAGGACAGGGTGTTATAGCCCCAGTAGTTGACGAGCTTCTTCTCCACCAAGATGCGGTCGTCGACGAAGCTGTGCACCGGCAGAAGCTCTACCGTGGTGACGCCGAGCTTCTTCAGGTGCTCGATCATCGCGGGCGAGGACAGGCCGCCATAGGTGCCGCGCAAATTCGGCGGCACGTCGTCGCGCTTCTGTGTCAGTCCCTTGACGTGGGCCTCGTAGATGATGGTATCTTCCCAGGGAATGTTGGGCCGGATCTCGCGGCGGCCCCAGTTGAAGGTCTCGTCGACGACGACGGCCTTCGGCATGCCGCGCGCGTTGTCGCGCCGGTCGAACGACAGGTCTTCGCGCGGGCTTCCGGTGCGATAGGCGAAATGCGCGTCACTCCAGACCAGCCGCCCGGAAAGCCGCTTGGCATAGGGGTCTAGCACGAGCTTGTTGGCATTGAAGCGGTGGCCGTGCTCCGGCTCGTAGGGGCCATGCACGCGGTAGCCGTAGAGCTGGCCGGGCGAGACGTCGTTGAGATAGCCGTGCCAGACATCCTCGGTGCGCTCCGGCAGCTCGACGCGCTCGAGTTCGCGGCGGCCCTGCATGTCGAACAGGCACAGCTCGACCTTCTGCGCGTTGGCGGAGAACAGCGCGAAATTGGTGCCGCGTCCGTCCCAGCTTGCGCCGAGGCGTGCGGGCGATCCAGCAGTCAGGCGCATCGTTCAGCTTTCCGGAACGAGGAAGATCGCGGCGAGCGGCGGAATGGTGAGGCGGAGCTCGCCATTGACGGCGTGGACTTCGCCGATGTTGCCGACATTGCTGCCGCCGTAATGAGCGGAGTCCGAGTTGAACACTTCCTTCCACTTGCCACCGAACGGCGCGCGAACGCGGTAATTGCGATAGACATTGGGTGAGAAGTTGACGATCACCATGCACCGGGCGTGCTCGTCAAATCCCTTGCGCAGCCAGGCGAACACGTTGCGGTTGGCGTCGTCGGTGATCAGCCATTCGAAGCCGGCCTGCTCGCAGTCCATCTGGTGCAGGGCGGGCACCGCGCGATAGAGCCGGTTGAGATCGCGGATCAACGCCTGGATGCCTGAATGGGGCTTGTACTCGAGCAAGTGCCAGTCGAGCGATTGGTCGTGATTCCATTCTCGGCTTTGCGCGATCTCGGCGCCCATGAACAGCAGCTTCTTGCCGGGATGGCCGAACATGAAGCTGTAATAGGCGCGCAAATTCGCGAAGCGCTGCCATTCGTCGCCGGGCATGCGCCCGAGGATAGAGCGCTTGCCGTGCACGACTTCGTCGTGCGACAGCGGCAGGACGAAGTTCTCCGAGAAGGCGTAGTGCAGGCCGAACAGGATGTCGCCGTGATGATGCTTGCGGTGGATCGGGTCCTTGCTGATGTAGTTCAGCGTGTCGTGCATCCAGCCCATATTCCACTTGTAGCCGAAGCCGAGCCCTCCGAATTCGACCGGGCGCGAGACCTGCGGCCAGGCGGTGGACTCTTCGGCGGCCGTGGTCGCCTGCGGGAAACGCGCGAACAGCTCGGTGTTGAAGCGGCGCAGGAACGCGATCGCCTCGATGTTCTCCCGGCCGCCATGCTGGTTCGGAATCCACGCGCCGGGCGGACGGCTGTAGTCGAGGTAGAGCATGGACGCGACGGCATCGACGCGCAGTCCGTCGATCGCGTAGCGCTCGAGCCAGAACAGCGCGTTCGAGACCAGGAAGTTCGTCACTTCGGTGCGGCCGTAATTGTAGATCAGCGTGCCCCAATCGAGATGCCGGCCCTGGAGCGGATTGGCGTGCTCGTACAGCGCTGTGCCGTCGAAGCTGCCGAGCCCGTGCGGATCGTCCGGGAAGTGGCCGGGCACCCAGTCGAGCAGCACGCCGATGCCCTCGCGGTGGCAGGCATCGACCAGCGCGGCAAAATCCTCCGGCGTGCCGAAGCGGCTGGTCGGCGCATACAGCCCCGTCGGCTGATAGCCCCACGAGCCGTCGAAAGGATGCTCGCTGACGGGGAGGAATTCGAGATGGGTGAAGCCCATGTCGCGGGCGTAGGCCGGCAGCTGCTCGGCCAGCTCGCGATAGGTCAGCCATTCATTGCCGTTCTTGCGCCGCCATGAGCCGAGATGGACCTCGTAGATCGACATCGGCGCGGACAACGCGTTGATGCCGTCGGGCGCCGGTCGCGGCCGGGGCAGATGTGCTTCGTCGAACACGATAGAAGCGGTCTTCGGGCGCACCTCGCTTGCAAAAGCCATCGGATCGGACTTCAGCGGAAGCAGATGGCCATGCGGTCCGATAATTTCGAACTTGTAGTGGTCGCCGGCCTTGGCGTGCGGGATGAACAATTCCCAATAACCCGCGCCGCGCACCCGCATCGGATGGCGCCGTCCGTCCCAAAAATTGAAATCGCCGACCACGGAGACGCGCCGGGCGTTGGGCGCCAGCACCACGAAGCCGATGCCATCGATGCCTTCGAGCCGCATCGGATGCGCGCCGAGCTTGTCGTAAAGGCGCTGGTGGGTGCCTTCGCCAAGCAGATAGAGGTCGAAATCGGTCAGGATCGGCGGAAAGCGATAGGTGTCCTCGAATTCGATGACGTTGTCGCCGAACTTCGCGCGGAGCTGGTAGTGCTTCGCGCCGTTCGGCAGAGCTCCGATGAACAGGCCGGCATCATGGACGCGATCGAGCTTCGCCACCTCGCCGTGCTCGCCCACCGCCTCGACGTTGGAAGCATCGGGAAGAAACGCGCGCACCACGCTCTTGTCGCCCTCGGGATGCAGCCCGAGATAGTGGAACGGATCGGAGTGGCGACCCTCGATGATCGCATAGGCCTCGGCAGGGAGTTTAGGCATGGGCTTCGCTCTCGATACTGGACAGAATGCGAAGCAGTCCGGACAGCGGCGCATGGAGCCCCTCAGGCCGGTGGGACAGCTCGTACTCTACTTCCTCGAACGCTTGATCAAGCAGGAAAAACCTTAACAGGCCAGCCGCAGATTGCGGATCTTCCGGCCACAGCCGCCGATCGGTCATGGCTTCGCGGTAGGCGGTGAGGAACGTCGCGGTGGTGCGCTCGCGCCATTCGTCGAGCGCTGCCGTGAGACGGCCCTGTTCGTCGGAGGCGCCCGTGAGCGCGCGGTGAAGCGCCGCGTTAACCGAAAGATCAATCGAGCGGATCAGGCCGGCAACGTCACGCGCCGCAGGCAGCTTGCGCCGCTTGTCGGCCAGCGGCAAACGCGGATCTCCGTCGAAGTCGATGATGAAGATATCGTCCTTCACAATCAGAGTTTGCCCGAGGCGGAAATCGCCATGATGACGGATGTTCAACCCGCCGAGCTCGGAAGGTAAGAGCGCGTTGAGCCGGCCGGACAGGGTCGCGCGCTCCGCGGCGAGCTGATTGATCAGCGGTCGGTCCACCTCCCGCAGGCGGTCGGTGCTGGCGGCCAGCCGCTCGAAAACCCGCTCGGCCCGTGTCTCGAGCTCGGATGACCAGCGCTTGACGTGTGCGGAGCCAATGGGCTCCGGCGCGAGATCTCCGGGCTTTGCAGCGGCCAGAGCCACATGCAGCTCGGCGAGCCGTCGGCCGATCTGCGTAATGAAGTGCAGATAGGGCGCTTGCTCCTGGGTCTCGCGGGGCATCTCGCCCGGTGGCAGCACCCGTTGCTCGTCGATATAGCGGTCGAGATAGCCCGCGGTGACGCCCCAGCCGTCGCCCTGGTTCTCGACATAGGCGTGCAGCACGCCGACTGCGCTGCGACGGTCGTCTTCGACCAGCTCGACGCTGCCGAGCAGTGCCGGCGTATTGGCAAAGCGGGCGATCTCGGTGAGGTAGGAGCCGATCTCGATCTCGGGATTGATGCCGGCTTCGAGCTGACGATAGATCTTGGCGACATACTGGTTGTCGACCAGCGCGGTGCTGTTCGACTGCTCGATCGTGCGGATGCGTTCGGGCTCCTTGATGGTGTACTCGGCAAACCGGCTGGTCGCCTTGAACTCCAGCCGCAGATTGTTTTCTTCCACCACCAGGTTCTGCGACAGATTGCGCAGGAACAGGCCGATGAAGATCTGCTCGGTTGCCACGTCCAGCAGCGTCCCTTCGCGGGCCCCCTGACGCACGGCGGCGAGCGCCCTGGGATTGAAGCGTTCGCGGTCGAAGCGCACCCATTCGATCTGCATCGGCAGCACGTAGCGCGTGGTGACGTCGCCCTGCGCCGCCTCGAAGAACGCGATCCAGGGCCTGTTGTCGCCGATGTCGCAGAACGGCACCGCCGAGGTCAGCGTCGGCTTGATGTGCTTGGGATTGTGCTCCGGATACCAGCGCGTGCGCGACAGGAATCCCGGCAGCACCTCGTGCTCGAACACGCCGCGCTCGCGCGCCAGCGACACCCAGGTCGAGTTCACCGGCACCACCAGCGTCTCGAATTCGGGCACTGCGCGCGGCGTCACCGGCTCGGACTTGTCGCGCTCGGTGAGCTGGAACCAGTAGAAGCCATAGGGCCCCAGCGTGACCATGTAGGGCAGTTCGCCGATCGCCGGAAAACGCGTGCGGCCGAGCATCTCCTGCGGGATGCGGTCCTTCCAGGGCGACAGATCGAGCTCGGTCGCCTGGGCCGCGCGCGACAGATTGGCGACGCAGAGGATCACCTCGTCGCGGTACTGCCGGACATAGGCCAGCACGGCGCGGTTGGCCGGGCGGATGAAGGTCATGGTGCCGCGGCCGAAGGCGAGCGTCGATTTGCGCACCGAGATCAGACGCTTGGTCGCGCTGAGCAGCGAGGACAGGCTGCGCGACTGCGCCTCCACGTTCACCGATTCATAGCCGTAGACCGGATCCATGATCAGCGGCGCGTAGAGGCGGGCCGGGTCGCAGCGCGAGAAGCCGCCGTTGCGGTCCGGGCTCCACTGCATCGGCGTGCGCACGCCGTTGCGGTCGCCGAGATAGATGTTGTCGCCCATCCCGATCTCGTCGCCGTAGTAGATGATCGGCGTGCCGGGGAAGGACAGCAGCAGCGAGTTCATCAGCTCGATCTTGCGCCGGTCGTTGTCCATCAGCGGCGCGAGGCGCCGGCGGATGCCGACATTGATGCGGGCGCGCGGATCGTTGGCGTAGGTGGTCCACAGATAGTCGCGCTCGACGTCGGTCACCATCTCCAGCGTCAGCTCGTCATGGTTGCGCAGGAACAGCGCCCATTGGCAGCTCGCCGGAATATCCGGCGTCTGGCGCAGGATGTCGGTGATCGGGAAACGGTCCTCCTGGGCGATCGCCATGTAGATGCGCGGCATCAGCGGGAAGTGGTAGGCCATGTGGCACTCGTCGCCGCGGCCGAAATATTCCTGCACGTCCTCCGGCCATTGATTGGCCTCGGCCAGCAGCAGCTTGCCCTTGGAGTAGGAATCCAGCTCGTGGCGGAGCCGCTTGATGATGGCATGCGTCTCGGGGAGGTTCTCGTTCGAGGTGCCTTCGCGCTCGCAGAGATAGGGAATGGCGTCCAGACGGAAGCCGTCGACGCCGGCATCCAGCCAGCGCTTCATCACCTGGATCAGCGCGCTGACGACGCGCGGATTGTCGAAATTGAGATCCGGCTGGTGCGAGAAGAAGCGGTGCCAGTAGAACGCGCCGGCCTCGTGATCCCAGGTCCAGTTCGACTTCTCCGTGTCGGTGAAGATGATACGGGTGCCCTGGTATTTCTGGTCGGTGTCGCTCCAGACATACCAGTTGCGGGCGCTCGAGCCTGCCGGGCTGCGGCGAGCACGCTTGAACCAATTGTGCTGGTCCGAGGTGTGGTTGACGACGAGCTCGGTGATGACGCGCAAGCCTCGCTTCTGGGCCTCCTGGATGAAGCGCTTGAAATCCTTCATCGTCCCGAAATCGGGATTGACCGAACCGTAGTCGGCGATGTCGTAGCCGTCGTCGCGGCCGGGCGAGGGATAGAACGGCAGCAGCCAGAGCGCGGTGACGCCGAGCTCCTGGAGATAGGGCAGCTTCTCGGTCAGCCCGGCGAAGTCGCCGATGCCGTCATTGTTGCTATCGGCAAACGCCTTGACGTGAAGCTGATAGATAATGGCGTCCTTGTACCAGAGCTCGTCCACGATCTCGGCAGCCTCGGCTTTCTTGGTGTCGACGGAAGACAATACGTTCATGGCGTGCGCCCTTACGCCAGGCAGCGGAACAGCAGCGCCGGATCGCGCTCGGGATCGATACGCAACCTGATCCCGCCCCATTCGATGCGGGCCTGTTCGCCGGTGAGGAGGTTTTCGAGTGCCGACACATGGTGTCGCTGCCCGCCGGCGTCAACCGTGACGTCGCCGAGCGGCAACCAGAATTCGCGCACGTGGCACGAGAGCGCAACCACGGCCACGACGATGTTGGCCGGGTCGGTCGCTTCCTTGACGAAGGCGATCGTCTCGCCGTCTTCGATGCCGAGGAAGCGCAGGTTCGCCGTCTGCTGAAGCGCAGCATTCTCGTTGCGGATGCGATTGATCTCCGTGATGTAGGCCTTGATGTGGCCGGGCTTGTTCCAGTCGCGCTGCTTGATCTGGTATTTCTCGGAGTTGAGATATTCCTCGCGGCCGGGGATCGCGTCGTGCTCCAGCAGCTCGAACCCGCTGTAGACGCCGTAATTGCCGGACAGCGTCGCCGCCAGCGCGACGCGCGATTTGAACGCCCATGTCTCGCCGCCCTGGAGATGATAGGGCAAAAGATCGGGCGTATTCACGAACAGGTTCGGCCGATAGAAGTCACGTTCGGGATAGCGCGTCAGCTCGCCGAGATATTGCTCCAGCTCCCACTTCGCCGTGCGCCAGGGGAAATAGCTGAACGATTGCGCAAAGCCGAGCTTGGCGAGGCCCTTCATCAGCTTCGGGCGCGCGAACGTCTTGGAAAACAGGATCACCTCGGGATGCCGGCGGCGGATGTCACGGATCAGCCACTCCCAGAAGGCGAGCGGCGCGGTGTCGTGATTGTCGATGGCGAAGATGGTGACGCCGTGGTCGATCCAGAACAGCATGGCGTCGCGAAACGCGTTCCACAGTCCAGCCCGGTCGACGGACGCGAAATCGGGGATGACGATATCGGAATAGGGCCCGTCAGCCGTCCGCACCGACCGATCCGGGCGCCATTTGAACCATTCCGGATGCTGCGTCAGCCACGGGTGGTCCGGCGAGCATTGCACGGCGAAGTCGAGCGCGAGTTCGAGGCCGTATTCCAGGCAGGTCGCGACCAGCGCGCGAAAATCCTCGATCGTGCCGAGTTCGGGGTGCAGCGCGTCGTGCCCGCCCTCGATGGCGCCGATCGCATAAGGCGAGCCGGGATCGCCGTCGCCCGCCACCGGCATGTTGTTGCGGCCCTTGCGCCGGGTGCGGCCAATGGGATGGATCGGCGTGAAGTACAGCACGTCAAAGCCCATCGCGGCGATGTCGGGCACGCGCGCGATGCAGTCGCGAAGCGTGCCATGCTGTCCTGGCACCACGCTCTGGCTGCGCGGCATCATCTGATACCAGGCGCCGAAGCGTGCCTTGTCGCGGTCGACGAACAGTGGGAATAGCGCCGAGCGCGTGAGATCAGGCCGCAACTGGCTCTCGGCCATGGCTGCGCCGAGCTCGGTTGCCAGCAGCGGGGCAACGTCGCCGGTCTGAAGATAGTCCTCGCATCGCCTGACGATGACGGCGGCGGCGTCCTGCTGCGCGCCATGCGCCTTGGTCAAAAGGCCGGCGCCCTCGATCGCATCGAGCGTGACGTCGGCACCGGAGCGCTGCTTGCGCGCGACCGCGTGCGACCAGGTGGCGAATTCGTCGGTCCAGGCTTCGATCGCATAGACATATTTGCCGGGCTCGACGGGTGTGAACGCGCCGGACCAGCGGTCATTGCCGTGAGGGATCATCGGCTCGCTCTGCCATTCGCGGTCCTGCTCCTGTCGCCAGATCAGCGCTGCGCCGATCACGGCGTCGCCGTCCCGGTAGATGTCGGCCCAGACCTCGACCGGTTCGCGCGCGATCCGCTTCACGGGGAAGCGCCCGCCGTCGATCAGGGGATAGACGTCCTCGATGAGGAAAGTGCTGCCGGCTGCGGCACTCTCGACAGTTTGAATTGTCTTGTTCACGGTGATGCCATTGACAAGAAAGCAGGAGCCCGTTTCCCTTGCCGGGAACCTACGCTTGATACCACTATAGAAAGCCGCTTGTGTGTCATTGGTTCCCTGGGGAACGGCAGGCGCGGCTCGCGAGTTAACCCTGACTAACTTCTTCCGCGACCTCGTTAAAATCGATGCCCCCGGCCACAAAATGGCCTGCAAGCTGCGTGCCGAATGGATCTTTTAGCTCAAGCCCGGATCAAGGGCGTTCAATCCGAATTCGTCGATGCCCTCGGAAAGCTGCGGGTCACCGATCCCGTGGCCCTCAAATCCATCCTCGACGCCTTGCCGGAAAAGCGGGTTTACCGCTTCGTCAGCGGGCCTGTGGTGGTACGCGCCTTGGGCCATCCGCGCACCGAATTGGTGACGATCGGTGCGCCGCCGCTCAAATGGAAGATGACCGGCAACGGCAATTTGATCGCGCAAGGTGAGACGCGCGAGCCCGTGATTGCCTGGCCGGCCGGCCTGCCGCTCGGCTATCACCGGCTGACGCTGACGGATGCCGGAGGCGTGACGGAAGAGGTGCCGATGATCGTGGCGCCGGAGCGGGCCTTCGGCGGCGATTTCGACCGGGGCTGGCTGCTTGCCGTGCAGCTCTACAGCGTCCGCTCGGACCGCAATTGGGGCATCGGCGATTTCACCGACCTCGCCGGTCTGGTCCGGCTCGCGAAGCAGTTGGGCGCCGACGGCGTCGGGCTCAATCCCCTGCATGTGTTGTTCGATGACCATCCGGCCGATTGCAGCCCCTATTCGCCGAACAGCCGGCTGTTTCTCAATCCGCTCTATATCGACGTCGAGGCGATCCCGGAATTTTCCCCCGACCTCGTCCCCGATGCGGCCGCGACCGCCGCGCGGCTCCGCGACGGTGATCGTGTGCCCTATCCGGACATGGCGGCCTTGAAATGGTTGGCCTTGCGTGCCGCCTTCGACAGCTTCGTGAAAACCGCGAGCGGCGTCCGCCGCAACCAGTTCGACGCCTTCCGGGCGGCTCGCGCGCCGCTGTTGTCCCGTTTTGCCTGCTTCGAGGTGCTACGCCATCGCTTTGCGGCGCCGTGGTGGGAATGGCCGCAGGAATGGCAACAGCCGGATGAGACGAAATGCGCCGAGCTGCGCAACGGCCCGGACAAGCACGAGGTCGAGTTCGTCGAATTCGTGCAATGGACCGCCGATAGCCAGTTGCATGCGGCCAAGGAGCTGGCCGGCCAGCTCGGCATGCGGGTCGGGCTCTATCTTGACGTTGCCGTCGGCGTGCAGTCGAACGGCTTCGATGCTTGGAACGAACAGGGGGCGATCTCCCGTCATCTCGCCGTCGGCGCGCCGCCGGACGTGCTCAATACCATTGGCCAGGATTGGGGCTTGGCCGGCTTCAATGCCGGCGGCCTGGAGGCGCAATCCTTCGTGCCATTCGCCGATATGCTCGCGGCTTCGATGCGCCATTCCGGAGCCATCCGTCTCGATCACGTGCTCGGCTTGAAGCGGCTTTATCTGGTGCCGCGCGGCTTCAAGCCCGACAACGGCGCCTATGTGCAGATGCCGTTCGAGGCGCTGCTGGCGACCGTGGCGCGGGAGAGCGCGGCCCATAAGTGCATTGTGATCGGCGAGGACCTCGGCACGGTGCCGGAAGGTTTTCGCGAGACCATGCAGGATTTCGGCATCTGGTCCTACCTCGTCATGATGTTCGAGCGCGACGATGCCGGTCACTTCCGGCCCGTCGATCACTACCGGCCCAACGCGCTGGTGACGTTGAACACGCATGATCTGTCGACCTATGCCGGCTGGCGCTCTTTCAGCGATCTCAGGATGAAGCGCTCGCTCGGGCTCGATCCGGGCGAGAACGATCAGGCCCGCTGGGATGCGCTCGGCCTGCTCGACGAGATCCTGCGTGCCAACGGCATCCGTGCCAATGATGTCTATTCGGTGCTCGCCTTCCTGTCGCGCACGCCGTCGCGGCTGCTTGCGGTGTCGCTGGAGGATCTGCTCGGCGTGATCGACCAGCCCAACATTCCCGGTACGATTGACGAGCATCCGAACTGGCGCCAGCGCCTGCCTGTGACGCTCGACAAGATCGTTTCGAAGGTCGATGTCGCAGCCTTGAAGGCCGCGACACGGGAACGCTCGTTACCCGGCGGGCGTTGATCGCCGGGGTCTCCGGACGTCGTTTTCGAGGCTCGCACGACATTGTCTCAGAGGATTGAAGATTATGCGCTGATCGGCGACTGCGAGACCGCGGCGCTGGTCGGCCGCAACGGCTCGATCGACTGGCTGTGCTGGCCGGCCTTCGATTCCGACGCCTGTTTTGCAGCGCTCCTCGGCACGCACAAGAACGGCCGCTGGCTGATCGCGCCGGACGAGGGCGTCACCGCCACGTCGCGCCGCTATCTCGGCGACACCCTCGTCCTCGAAACGCGCTTTGAGACTGACGGCGGCACCGTTGCGCTGATCGACTTCATGCCGCCGCGCGGCAAGGCCTCCGACATCGTGCGGCTGGTCCGCGGTGTCAGCGGCACGGTGAAGATGCGGATGGAACTCGTCATCCGCTTCGGCTTCGGCGTCGACATCCCTTGGGTGCGGCGGATCGATCATTCCCTGCTGGCGGTCGCCGGGCAGGACATGACTGTGCTGCGGACACCGGCCAAGACCCGAGGCGAGGATCTGACCACGGTTTCCGATTTCGAGGTGAAGGCCGGCGAGACCGTGCCGTTCGTGCTGACCTACGGCCCCTCGCATCTCGAGCCGCCCGCGCCAATCGATCCGGAGGTCGCACTCAAGGAGACCGAGAAATTCTGGCAGGACTGGTGCAGCCACTGCAATCGCGATGGCGACTATCGCGACCTGATCGTGCGCTCGCTGATCACACTCAAGGCGCTGACCTTCGCTCCGACCGGCGGCATCGTCGCGGCGCCGACCACCTCGTTGCCGGAGAAGCTCGGCGGCGCCAGGAATTGGGACTACCGCTTCTGCTGGCTGCGCGATGCCACCTTCACGCTGCTGGCGCTGATGAACTCGGGTTACACCGAGGAAGCCTCGGCCTGGCACAATTGGCTGTTGCGTGCGGCGGCAGGCTCACCGGCGAACATGCAGATCATGTACGGCATCTGGGGCCAGCGGCGGCTGCTGGAATGGGAGGCCGGTTGGCTCGATGGCTACGAGGGCGCACAGCCGGTGCGCGTCGGCAATGCCGCGCATGCGCAGCTCCAGCTCGACGTCTACGGCGAACTGATCGACGCCTTCCACCAATCGCGGATGGCCAAGCTCAAGCTCGACGACGAGAGCTGGGCGCTGGAATGCGCCGTGCTCAAGCATCTCGCCGAAGTCTGGGACCAGCCCGATCACGGCATCTGGGAGCGGCGCGGACAGCCGAAGCACTATGTCTTCTCCAAGGTGATGACCTGGGTCGCCTTCGACCGCGGCATCAAGAGCGCCGAGACCTTCGGCTTCAAGGCGCCGCTGCTGCACTGGCGCACCTTGCGCGACGCCATTCATCGCGACGTCTGCAACCGGGGCTTCGACGCGGAGGAGAATGCCTTCGTGGAGTCCTACGGCTCGAAGCTGCTCGATGCCAGCGTGCTGCTGCTGCCGTCCGTTGGCTTCCTGGAAGCGTCGGATCCGCGCATTCGCGGCACCATCGCGGCGATGGAAAAGCACATGATGCCTGACGGCTTTGTGCTGCGGCACGATCCGCGCGAAGTGTCCGAGGAGAAGCAGCCGATCGAGGGCGCCTTCCTCGCCTGCAGCCTGTGGCTGGCCGATGCCCATGTACTGGCGGGCGATCTCGACAAGGCGCAAGCCTTGTTCGATCGCGTGGTCGGTGTCGCGAATGATGTGGGACTGCTGGCCGAGGAATATGATTCAGGCGCCAGGCGTCAGACCGGCAATTTCCCGCAGGCGCTGACTCATATCGCGCTGGTCAACACCGCGCATAACCTGTCGGCCGCAAGGCAGGGCAGCAAGAAGCCTGCAATGCAGCGGTCGAAGCAGTGACCTAGGCGACCTCGTTCCGCTTCAAAATCATCTCCATCGCTTCCGCAAAACCGTCGTGCTCGTTGGTCGCGGTGACGTGGGTGGCCTGGTCCTTGACGTTGTCGGCCGCATTGCCCATTGCGATCGAAACGCCGCTGACGCGAAACATCGCGAGGTCGTTCTGCATGTCGCCGATGGTGGCGACCGCGTCCGTTGAAATGCCGAGGCGCTTGGCCATGGCTTGCACGAATGTGCCCTTGTCGAAGCCGGGCGGGGTGATGTCGAGGTAATAGGTCTGCGAGCGCACCGCCATCGCCTCGCTGCCGAGCGCCTTCTGCATCGCCTTCTCGCAAGCTTCGAGGCCGGCTGCATCGGCGCTGGCCCCGACGATCTTGCAGGCGCTCGCGAGATACGGCGAGAAATCCGTCACGATGGTCGGGTCGGAGCGGATGGTGTGCTGCTCATGTGCCACGTATTGGCCATCAGGCTTGTCGATCAGCCATTTGTCGGTGGTGAACAGCCAGATGTCGGCGCCGAAGTCCCGCAGAATTTGCAAGCTTCGCTCGGCCGCCGCGGCGGGGATGAGATGCTGTTCGACCGGATTCATCTCGGGGTCGACGATCGAGGAGCCGTTGAACGGGCCGACCGGCAGCCAGAGCGCCAGCGGTTCGATCAGGAAACGCATGCCGATCGCGGGGCGGCTCGACGTAATCGTGAAGCCGATGCCGGCCTGGTGCAGACGCTGAACCGCGGACCTCGCGCGGTCGGTCAGCGTCTTGTCCTTGGTCAGCAGCGTACCGTCGACGTCGGAGACGACGAGCGAGATTTTTGTCATGACGGTCCCTTGGGTGTTTCTTGGGTGTTTGGCCTCAGCGTTTCGCGCCGCCCAGTTTCAACTGCCGCACCGCGCCGTCTACGATCGCTTCCACGGATTCGTCGATCGAGACTGTGATCACGTGCTCGCCAGCCTCCGGCGGCTCCAGCGTGTTGAACTGGCTCGTCAGCAGGCTGGGCGGCATGAAGTGCCCCTTACGTTGCGCCAGGCGTGCGGCGATCAGCTCCTTCGTGCCCCTCAGGAAGATGAAGCGGACGTCGTCGCGTCCGCGCAGGAGCACGTCCCGATAAGTATGCTTCAGCGCCGAGCAGGCGATGATGACGTGCTCGCCCTTGTCACAGACCCTCGCGATCTCGTCGGCAATGGCGTTGAGCCAGGGCCAGCGGTCCTCGTCGGTGAGGGGATGGCCGGCCCGCATCTTCTCGACATTGCTGGCGGGATGAAAGCTGTCGCCGTCCTCGAAACGCCAGCCGAGGCGCTCGCCGAGCGCTTTTGCAACCGTGCTCTTGCCCGAGCCCGACACGCCCATCACGATCAATGCACAAGGTGCTTCAACGCCGGCCACGAATTCCCTCCGGAAGCGCGGCCCGGTCGACCAGCCAGACGGTCTCGCCATTCGAGCGCGCGCGTACAGCCGGCAGAGTCTCGCCATTGAGCAGGCGCGTCAAGATCGGCTGCTTGTCGTGCCCCGCTATCTCGAACAGCATTTCGCGGCAGGACGCCAGTGCGGGCAGGGTGAGCGAGACCCGCGGCACGAAGGGGGCAACATTGGCCTTGGGGACGCCGACCACCCAGCGTCCCGTCTCCTCGATCGCGGGGTAGCCCGGGAAGAGCGAAGCCGTGTGGCCGTCCGGCCCCGCGCCCATCAAGACCATGTCGAACAGCGGCCGTGCCGGATCCAGGCTTTCCGCGCCGTAGAAAGACTGCAGCTCGCGCGCATAGGCCTCGGCGCTCTGATCAGGGTCGTCAGCCGTCGTCGGGATCGGGTGAACATGGCCGGAGGGCGCGTTGCGATCGAGAAAGGTCGCGCGCGCGACCGCCATGTTGTTGAGGGGATCGCTTTCGGGCACGAAGCGCTCGTCACCGATGAACCAGTGCACGCGCTCCCACGGGATTTTTTCGCGCCAGGCCTCGCTGCCCAGCAGCTGGTAGAGCCTCTTCGGGCTGGAGCCGCCGGTCAGGCAGATCGCAATGCGCCCGGGATTGGCCGCGATTTGCGCCATCACCCGTTCGGCCGCGCCTCGCGCGAGAGCCTCGGCGTCGGCCTCGACGATCAGCTTCGGCTGTCTCGCCGCCGTCACGAAAACTTACGCCAGCTTCGGCCGTCGCGGCGGAGCAATTCATCGGCGCAGGCGGGGCCGTCGCTGCCGGCTTGATAGGTTTCGATGCCGTTGCTGCCCGCGTTCTTCCAGGCGTCAAGGAACGGCTGCACCGCCTCCCATCCGGCTTCGATGCCGTCGGCGCGCTGGAACAGGATGTTGTCGCCGATCATGCAGTCGTAGATCAGCGTCTCGTAGCCGGTCGAGGGATCGGCCCGGAAATAGTCGCCATAGCGGAACTTCATCTCGACGCCGTCGATGGTGACGCTCGGCCCCGGGATCTTGGCGTTGAACTGGAGCTCGATGGTCTCGGTGGGTGCGATGCCGATCGTGAGGAAGTTTTGGGAGAGGCGATCGACAGCGGTGCCTGAGAACATCGACAACGGTGCCTGCTTGAACTTGATCGCCACCTCGGTGCGCTTGTGGCCGAGCGCCTTGCCGGTCCGCAAATAGAACGGCACGCCGGCCCAGCGCCAATTGTCGATCATCAGCTTCAGCGCGACATAGGTCTCGGTAGTGCTGCCGGGTTTGACATCCTCGGTCTTGCGATAGTCCGGGATCTCATCGTCGCCGATGCGCCCTGCGAGATATTGGGCGCGCACCGAGCTCTTCAGCGCTTCCTCTTCGCTCGGGCGCTGAATCGAGGTCAGAATCTCGGCCTTCTCTGAGCGCACCGAATGGGCGTCGAAACGCGCCGGCGGCTCCATCGCGACTAGCGACATCAGCTGGAACAGGTGGTTCGGCACCATGTCGCGCAGCGCGCCGGTGGCATCGTAGAAGCCGCCGCGATGGCCGACGCCGAGCTTTTCCTCCACCGTGATCTGGATGTGGTCGATATGGTTGCGATTCCAGATCGGCTCGAACATGCCGTTGGCAAAGCGCAGCACCAGGATGTTCTGCACCGTCTCCTTGCCGAGATAGTGATCGATCCGGTAGATCTGGTGCTCGTCCATGATCTTCAGCAGCTCGCCATTCAGCGCGCGCGCCGAGGCGAGGTCGGTGCCGAACGGCTTTTCGATCACCAGGCGCCGCCACGCCCCGTTCTCCTTCATCATGCCGGTGCGGCCGAGCTCGCGCGCGGTCGGCGCGAACGCAGCCGGCGGGGTCGCGAGGTAGAACAGCCGGTTGCCGCCGGTATCCTGCGCGCATTCCAGGGAATCCAGATGCTCGCGCAGGCGATCAAAGGATGGCGGATCCTTTGCGTCGGCTTCGACGAAGGTCACGCATTCCAGCAGCTTCTTGGCAATGTCGTCGTCCACCGGCCGGGTCGCGAACTGGCGCAAGCCCTTCAATAGGCTGTCGCGCAGCTCGTTGTCCGACTGGCCCCGGCGGGCGACGCCGACCACGCAGAACTTTTCGGGTAACAGATGCTCGGCCGCCAGATTGTAGAGCGATGGCATCACCAGCCGATGGGTGAGGTCGCCGGTGACACCAAAGATGACGAAGGCGCAATTTTCCGGCTTGCGCTTGGCTTGCGGGTCTTTTGTCACGAACTATTGGCCTTCGTTCTGCTAATTGCTATTTCGGCTTCGAAGCAGTCGGCTGCTTCGGCTCCTTGTGGCCGCCAAAACCGGCTCGCATCGCTGAGAGAATTTTCTCGGCGAAAGTGTGTTCCTTGCGGGAACGGAAACGTGCGAACAGCGCCGCGGTCAGGACTTCGGCCGGCACGGCCTCGTCGATCGCCGCGTTCACGGTCCAGCGTCCTTCGCCGGAATCCTCCACGAAACCCGAATACTCCGCCAGTGCAGGGCTATCCGCGAGCGCGGTCGAGGTAAGGTCGAGCAGCCAGGACGGGATCACGCTGCCACGCCGCCACACCTCGGCGATATCGGCGAGATCGAAATCGTAACGATGATCCGCCGGCAAGGCCTCGATGTTGGCGTTCTTGAGGATGTCAAAACCTTCGGCGTAGGCCTGCATCAGGCCGTATTCGATACCGTTGTGGATCATCTTGACGAAATGACCGGCGCCGACGGGGCCGGCATGGATGTAGCCCTGCTCGATGCGGGGATCGCGCCCCTCACGTCCCTCCGTGCGCGGAATGTCGCCGGCGCCGGGCGCGAGCGCGGCGAAGATCGGATCGAGCCGATCGACCACCTGTTTCTCGCCGCCGATCATCATGCAATAGCCGCGGTCGAGGCCCCAGACGCCGCCGGAGGTGCCGACGTCGACATAGTGGATGCCGCGCTCCTTCAGCGCCTTGCCGCGGCGGACGTCGTCCTGCCAGAACGTGTTGCCGCCGTCGATGATGACGTCGCCGTCCTGCATCGCAGCCGCGATCGTGTCGATCGTGGTCTCGGTGATGTGGCCGGCCGGCAGCATCACCCAAGCCGTGCGCGGCCGCTCCAGTTTCGCAATGAACTCTTCGAGCGTCGCCGAGCCTGTCGCGCCGTCTGCGGCAAGGCCCGCGACGGCCTTGGCGTCCTTGTCATAGACCACGGTCGAATGTCCCTGGCGCATCAGGCGGCGAACGATATTGCCGCCCATCCGGCCGAGGCCGATCATGCCGAGTTGCATTTGAGGAATTCCCTTAGTTCAGTGCGTCGTTAAGCGCCGCATTGAGCGTCGCGAGACCCTTCTTGAGCCCGCCCTTCAAGTGGACCCGCAGCGCGCGCCGGCCGCGCTCGGTAAGCACGTCGAAGTCGCCGCGTGCCTGCGCGGCCTTGATCACGCCGAAGCTGGCCTTCTGGCCCGGCACCGGCAGGTCCCTGGCATCGTCGGCGGTGATCTGGAGGAACACACCGGTGTCGGGGCCGCCCTTGTAGGCCTGTCCTGTCGAGTGCAGGAAGCGGGGGCCGAACTCGGCGCAGGTCGCAACGTGTCGTTTCTCGCGCACCTCGAGCCGCATGGTCTGGAGCGCGTCGATCGTCGCCTTGTCGCGCGCGATGTAGCCGAGCAGGGCGACATAATCGCCATGGTTGGAGCGCGACAGATGCGCCTTCAGCCACGAGGTGAGGTCGCCGTTGGCGCCGGCGGCGCGCAGGGCTGCGGCATTGGTCTCGTCGGTGTAGAGATCGGCCTCGGTGGTGCTGACCACCGGCTGCTCGGCCGGCAGCGCGCCGGTCTTTTCGAACGAGGCGGTGAGCTCTCGGGTCTTGATCTTGGCCGCTTCCACGTCCGGCTGGTCGAACGGGTTGATGCCGAGGATGCTGCCCGCGACCGCCGTTGCCATCTCGAAGCGGAAAAACTCCTGGCCGAGATGGTCGATCGACTTCATCACGATGCGCACGACGGGATGGCCGGCCGCTTCGATCGCAGCAAGCTGCGAGTCATGGGCGGCGTCCGCTTCGCCCTCGATACGGATGTCGATGAAGAGCCGGTCATTGCCGTAGACCGCCGGCTCGCCCAGCGGCTCGCCGTCGATCGGGATCAGGCCCTTGCCGTCCTTGCCGGTCGATTCCGCGATGAGCTGCTCGGCCCAGGCGCCGAAATCGGCAATCTTCTTCGACGACAGGATCGTCACCTTGTCGCGGCCTTCGAGCGCTGCATGGCCCATGGCAAGGCCGAGCTGCACGCCGGGGTTCTCGGCCGGCGGCACGTCCGGTCCGCAGGAGCGGGCCATCGCAAGCGCGTGCTTGATGAAGGTCTTGATATCGACGCCCGCGGTTGCCGCCGGCACCAGGCCGAACGGCGAGAGCACCGAGTAGCGTCCGCCGATGGAGGGCTCGCCGTGGAAGATGCGCGCATAGCTTAGCGTCTTCGCCGCCGTCTCCAGCGACGATCCGGGATCAGTGACCGCAATGAAGCGACGGCCGGTCTTGACCTTCGGTCCGACCGCCTGCGCGACGCGCTCGTGGAAATAATCCTTCATCGCATTCGGTTCGGTGGTGCCGCCGGACTTGCTGGAGACGATGAACACGGTGTTGGCGATGTCGATCCTGGCCTCCATTGCCCGCACCTGCGCCGGATCGGTGGAATCCAGCACGTGCAGCTTCGGGAACCCGGGCTTCTTGCCGAAGGTCTCGGCCAGCACCTCCGGCCCGAGGCTTGACCCGCCCATGCCGAGCACGACGGCGTCGGAGAATTTCTGGCCTTTCACGCGGCTGGCATAATCCTCATAATCGGCGACGTCGGCCTTGGCGGCGCTGTCGAGCCAGCCGAGCCATTTGTCCTCGTCGGTGCCGGTCCAGACCGATTTGTCCCGTTGCCACAGCCTGCGGATCTTTGCCGACGCGCGCCATTCCTCGGTGCTCTTGGCTACGGCCTTGCCGAGGCCGTCGCCGAGCGAGAGCAGCTGGCGGTCGATCGCAGGCCCGAGCACGGTGGCGCGCTTGTGGGCGACAGCGCCATAGAGCTTGTCGGCGGCGTCGGCGAACTGCTTGACGCCGTCCTTGACGAGTTCCTCGGTGATAGCATCGAGCGAGACGCCGGAGCGCTCCAGTTCTTCCAGCACGCGCCTGGCGTCGTCGACATTCTCTTCCAGGCTGTCCCGCGGCGTGCCGTGGTCGCGGAACGCATCCAGTGTCGCCGGCGGCACGGTGTTGATGGTGTCGGGACCGATCAATTCCTCGACATAGAGGACGTCGCTGTAGTCCTTGTTCTTGGTGCCGGTCGAGGCCCACAGCATGCGCTGCGGCTTGGCGCCCTTGGCCGCGAGCTTGTCCCAGCGCGGACCTGAGAACAGGCGCTTGTAATCCTGGTAGGCGACCTTCGCATTGGCGATCGCGACCTTGCCCTTCAGCGCGGCGAGCCGTTCCTTCTCACTCGGGTCGTTGGCGCGGGCGATCTTCTCGTCGAGCTGTTTGTCGACCACCGAGTCGATACGGCTGACGAAAAAGCTCGCCACGCTCGCCACGTGCAAGGGGTCGCCGCCGCCTGCGACGTATTTCTCCAGGCCGGCGATATAGGCCTCGGCAACCTGCAGATAGACGTCCCTGGAGAACAGCAGCGTGATGTTGATGCTGATGCCGTCGCCGATCAGGGTCTCGATCGCCGGCAGGCCCTCCGGCGTCGCCGGCACCTTCACCATCAGGTTCTTGCGGTTGACGTCCTTCCAGAGCCGCCGCGCCTCGGTGACCGTGCCGGCGGTGTCCATCGCCAGATAGGGCGAGACTTCCAGGCTGACATAGCCGTCGCCGCCCTTGAGGCGGTCATAGACCGGACGCAGCACGTCGGCGGCGTTCTGGATGTCCTCGACCGCGACGGCCTCGAACAGGTCGGCGACCGACTGATCGCCGCGCTTCAACGCCTTGCCGATCGGCGCGTCGTACTCGTCCGAGCTGCCAATCGCTTTCTCGAAGATCGAGGGGTTGGAGGTGACGCCCTTGACGCCGTCGGTATCGATCAGCCGCTTCAGGTCGCCCTTGGCGATGAAGCCGCGGGCCAGGAAGTCCAGCCAGACGGCTTGTCCGTGCTTTTCCAGTTCTTTGACGGGATTCATGATGCTAATTTATCTCCAAGCCTGCGGGCGAGGGGTTTCCGCGCCGGTCCTGACGCGCTATCCTCTAGCTTACATGCTTCCTTGAGGGAACCAATCAAGGGTATGGGCGTCATATCCTCCAGTGTAACTCCGTCGCGATCATGGCGATCCGCGTAGAGGGAGCCGAGTTGCGTAAAAGGTCGTTGGCCGTGAGGAATCGGCTAGGCCCTTGTTGTGTAACGCCAGCTGCCTCGCCTCGCCGCCAGCGGCTGCGTGGAGTACTCATCAGCGGATTCCGGTCCGCCTGATGCATCGTGGCTCGGTCGCGAATGGCCATGCTGGGGGAAAGCATGCAAGCACATCATGACCGTCTGGCGCTCGCTGTCACAGACAGCCCCCAGTCGGTCACGTCGACCGGATGCGTCGATGCGTCCCACGATCTCGAAATCGGTCCATGTACGACCCAACTGCGGTTGCTGATCGTTGCGGGTTTCGCCATGACGCTGCTCAGCGCAACGCTCGCCTTGGGCTGGTGGAACGCTTTTGGCGATTACGACACGACGGTCGGCTATGCCGGCGTGGTGGCGTTCGCCGCGATGACCGGCCGGCTGATCTGGATGCTCCCCGCCGAGCGGGCATCGGTGGTGATCGTCACCCCCTATGGCATTCGCGACCTTCGCATCGGCAATGAATTTCTGCTGTGGGACTCGATCGCGGAGATTTCGGCTGAAGAACGCCGCGGGCGCAAGGTGATCGTGCTGACGCCGACGCCGGCCTTGCAGAGGCAGCTCTGCAGCATCCGCGGCTTGGCCCGCGGTGTGACGGACGATCGCATCGTCATCCGGTCGGAGGGCCTGGCGACCGATTTTGATACACTGCTGCGCGTTTGCCGCGACTGTCACGCCGCCGGCGGTCCACGCACCGCATTGCAGCAGGAAGATGAACGCGCCACGCAAGGCTTCGCCGCACAAGCGTCATAAGATCGCCGTTCGCAGACGGCTATGATGCGGCGCCGGATGAACGCATCCCCGGTAATGCCCGGATGTTGCGAGCGAGTGACATTTTCTGGAAATGAGCCAATATAGACAAAGATTCGCTCAAATATCAGGCAGGTGCCTGTTCGTAACTCACCCTGTGCCTACGTTGTGCGTTGCGCCGAGAAGGCGCCCGGGTGTCGAATGATCGTCATGTGCTCACGCTGATTCGAGAGTGGCGCTAAGGAACGGTCCGGTCGCTGCTTTCGTTCAATTGTGTAGCGGAACTCACGCGGAGAGGGATCATGTACAACGATTCTCTATTCAACGCTTTCGCTAAGTCGTTCGAGGCGAGAAGCCAACACGACATGTCGATGGCGGAGTATCTGGAATCGTGTCGAAGCGATCCCATGAAATACGCAAACGCGGCCGAACGACTGCTAGCAGCGATCGGTGAGCCCCAGACGATTGACACGGCCAAGGACCCACGCCTTGGCCGTATTTTTTTGAACCGCACGATCCGCACCTATCCGGCCTTCGCCGGCTTCTACGGCATGGAAGAAACCATCGAGCGCATCGTCGGTTTCTTCCGTCACGCGGCGCAGGGCCTCGAAGAGCGCAAGCAGATCCTGTATCTGCTCGGTCCGGTCGGCGGCGGCAAATCCTCGCTCGCCGAGCGGCTCAAGTCGCTGATGGAGGTGCATCCGATCTACGTGCTCAAGGCCGGCGACGAGCTCTCGCCCGTGTTCGAAAGCCCGCTCAGCCTGTTCGATCCGGATCAGCTCGGCCCAATGCTGGAAGAGAAATACGGCATTCCGCGCCGCCGTCTCACCGGCCTGATGAGCCCGTGGTGCTACAAGCGGCTGGAAGCCTTCGGCGGCGACATTTCCCAGTTCCGGGTTGCAAAGATCCAGCCGTCGCGGCTGCGCCAGATCGGGATCGCGAAGACCGAGCCGGGTGACGAGAACAACCAGGACATTTCCTCGCTGGTCGGCAAGGTCGACATCCGCAAGCTCGAAACCTACGCGCAGAACGATCCCGACGCCTACAGCTATTCCGGCGGCCTCAACCGCGCCAACCAGGGCGTGCTCGAGTTCGTCGAGATGTTCAAGGCGCCGATCAAAATGCTGCACCCGCTGCTCACCGCGACGCAGGAAGGAAACTATATCGGCACCGAGAATATCGGCGCGATCCCCTTCACCGGCGTCATCCTTGCGCACTCCAATGAAGCCGAGTGGTCGAGCTTCAAGGCCAACAAGAACAACGAGGCCTTCATCGACCGCATCTGCGTGATCAAGGTGCCGTACTGCTTGCGGATCACGGAGGAGCAGAAGATCTACGAGAAGCTGATCCAGGGCTCCGAGCTCGCGGCCGCGCCTTGCGCGCCCGCGACGCTGGAAACGCTGGCGCGGTTCTCGGTGATGTCGCGCCTGCGCAAGCACGAAAATTCCACGATCTACGCCAAGATGAGGGTCTACGACGGCGAGAGCCTGAAGGAGACCGATCCGAAGGCGCGCAGCGTCCAGGAATATCGCGATGCCGCCGGCGTCGACGAGGGCATGGACGGTGTTTCCACCCGCTTTGCCTTCAAGATCCTGGCTGCGACCTTCAACCACGATCCGCAGGAAGTCGCCGCCGACGCCGTGCATCTGATGTACGCGCTGGAGCAATCGATCAAGCGCGAGCAACTGCCCGAGGAAGTCGAGAAGCGCTACCTCGAATTCATCAAGGCCGACCTTGCGCCGCGTTATGCCGAGTTCATCGGCAACGAGATCCAGAAGGCTTATCTCGAATCCTACTCGGATTACGGCCAGAACCTGTTCGACCGCTACGTCGACTACGCCGATGCCTGGATCGAGGACCAGGATTTCAAGGACGCCGACACCGGCCAGCTGCTGGATCGTGAGCTTTTGAACCAGGAGCTGACCAAAATCGAGAAGCCGGCGGGCATCGCCAACCCGAAGGATTTCCGCAACGAGGTGGTCAAATTCTCGTTACGGTCGCGCGCCCAGAACGGCGGCAAGAATCCGACCTGGATCTCCTACGAGAAGATTCGCGATGTGATCGAAAAGCGGATATTCTCCCAGGTTGAGGACCTGCTTCCGGTCATCTCCTTCGGGTCGAAGAAGGACGGCGAGACGGAGAAGAAGCATGGCGAGTTCGTCGCACGCATGGTGGAGCGCGGCTACACCGAGCGTCAGGTTCGCCGGCTCGTCGAATGGTACATGCGCGTGAAGCAGGCCGGTTGAGGCGGATGGAAAAGTGCCGATTCACATTATTGACAGGCGCCTGAATCCAGGCGGCAAGAGTCTCGAGAACCGGCAGCGGTTCTTGCGTCGGGCCAAATCCCTGGTGCAGGGCGCCGTCAAGAAGACCTCGCAGGAACGCGACATCAAGGACGTCCTGGAGGGTGGCGAGGTCACCATTCCGCTCGACGGCATGCACGAGCCGCGTTTCCGCCGCGACGGCGGAACGCGCGACATGGTGTTGCCCGGAAACAAGAAGTTCATCGAGGGCGACTATCTCCAGCGCTCCGGCCAGGGCAGTGCCAAGGATTCCGGTCCGGGCGAAGGCGACAGCGAGGACGCCTTCCGCTTCGTGCTCAGCCGCGACGAATTCGTCGATCTCTTCCTCGATGACCTCGAACTTCCTGATCTCGCCAAGCGCAAGATCGCGCAGACCGAGAGCGAGGGCATCCAGCGCGCCGGCTACACCACGTCGGGCTCGCCATCCAACATCTCGGTGAGCCGGACGGTTCGGCGCGCAATGGCGCGCCGTATCGCGCTCAAGCGTCCCAGCAAGGAGGAGATCGAAGAGCTTGAATCCGCCATCGCTGCCTGCGCAGATGAGGACGAGCGTCTGCTGCTGCTAGCCCAGCTCGAAAAACTGAAGGCGAAATCCAAGCGCATTCCCTTCATCGATCCGCTCGACATCCGCTACCGCCGCTTCGAGACGGTTCCAAAGCCCGTTGCCCAGGCTGTGATGTTCTGCCTGATGGACGTGTCGGGCTCGATGTCCGAGCACATGAAGGATCTCGCCAAGCGCTTCTACATGCTGCTCTACGTATTTCTGAAGCGCCGCTACAAGCATGTCGACATCGTCTTCATCCGCCACACCGATCGCGCCGAGGAGGTGGATGAGCAGACCTTCTTCTATGGCCCGGCTTCCGGCGGCACGCTGGTCTCCAGCGCGCTGCAGGCCATGCACGAGATCGTGCGCGAACGCTTCAGCCCGTCGGACTGGAATATCTACGCTGCGCAAGCTTCCGACGGCGACAATTCCTATTCCGACGGCGAGCTCGCGGGCATGCTGCTGACCGACAAAATCCTGCCGGTCTGCCAGTTCTTCGCCTATCTCGAGGTCGGCGAGTCCGGCGGCAGCGCCTTCGATCTGTCCGACTCCTCGCTCTGGACCCTCTACGAGCGCTTGCGCAACAGCGGCGCACCGCTCTCGATGCGCAAGGTCAGCGAGCGCAGCGAAATTTTTCCGGTGTTCCACGAACTGTTTCAGCGCCGCGACACTGCCCAGGAGAAAGCCGCTCCATGACGGAACGCTTGTTCGAAGGCGCCGATTGGGATTTTCACACCTTGCAGCGCATCACGGATGCCTGCGAGGAGGTGGCGACGAAAGATCTCGGGCTCGACGTCTATCCGAACCAGATCGAAGTCATCACCGCGGAGCAGATGCTGGACGCCTATTCGTCGGTCGGCATGCCGCTGTTCTACAAGCACTGGTCGTTCGGAAAGCACTTTGCGTATCACGAGGCCTCATACCGCAAGGGCCTCATGGGCCTCGCCTATGAGATCGTGATCAACTCCTCGCCCTGCATCTCCTACCTGATGGAAGAGAACACGGCGACGATGCAGACGCTGGTGATCGCGCACGCCGCCTTCGGCCACAATCACTTCTTCAAGAACAACTATCTGTTCAAGCAGTGGACCGACGCCGATGGCATCCTGGACTATCTGGATTTCGCCAAGAACTACGTCATGCAATGCGAGGATCGCTACGGCCGCGTGGAGGTCGAGCGCACCCTCGATGCCGCGCATGCGTTGATGTCGCATGGGATCGACCGCTATCCCGGCAAGAAGAAGCTCGACCTCCGCGCCGAAGAGAAGCGGGCAGGGCGCCGCCGCCAGCACGAGGAGGAGGTCTTCAACGACCTCTGGCGCACCGTGCCGGCGGGAAAGAGCAAGACCCGGTCCGCGCTCAGCATCGAACGCCGCCGCAAGCTGCTCGGCCTGCCGCAGGAGAACCTGCTGTATTTCCTCGAGAAGAGCGCGCCGCGGCTGGCGCCCTGGCAGCGCGAGCTGTTGCGCATCGTCCGCCACATCGCGCAATATTTCTATCCGCAGAGCCAGACCAAGGTGATGAACGAGGGGACGGCGACCTACGTCCACTATCGCATCATGACCAAGCTGCATCAGCAGGGCCGCATCAGCGACGGCAATTTCCTCGAATTCCTGCAGTCGCACACCAATGTCGTGTTCCAGCCCGAATTCGATGACCAGCGCTTTTCCGGCTTTAATCCCTATGCGCTCGGCTTCGCCATGATGCAGGACATCGAGCGCATCGTCACCAGGCCGGAAGACGAGGACCGCGAATGGTTCCCGGACATCGCCGGCAAGAACGACGTGATGGGCGTGCTGCGCGACGTCTGGGCCAACTACCGCGACGAGAGTTTCATCGCCCAGTTCCTGAGTCCGAAGCTGATGCGGCACCTCCGCATGTTCCACCTGCATGATGACCCCGAGGAACGCGCCGGCATCCGGGTCGACGCCATTCACGACGAGCGGGGCTTCCGCCGCGTTCGGCGCGAGCTGGCACGGCAGCACGATGTCGGCTACATCGACGCGAATATTGAGGTGGTCGACGTCGATCTCTCCGGCGACCGGCGGCTGATCCTGCATCACCATGTCATCAAGGGCGCGCAGCTCAACGAGACCGACGCCAAGCGCGTGCTCCAGCATCTGGCCGATCTCTGGACCTACGACGTCGCACTGATCGAGGTCGACGCCAATGACAAGGTGCTGCGCGAATATGTCGTGAGCCCGCGCCCGATCTCGGCGGTGGCCTGACGCTGCTGACTATGCGGAGCAATACGGCGAGATGCGCGTTGATGCGCCCTCGCCCCTTGTGGGAGAGGGCGGCGACGCTCGGAGACACAAGCTCACTGCGGTGAGGGGTATCTCTCAACGTTTCCCGTGTCGATAGAGACCCCTCATCCGGCGCTTCGCGCCACCTTCTCCCACAAGGGGAGAAGGAAAGCGTTCGTGGCTCCACAACGGCTGTTCTATCCGGAACGTTTCGCCGGCTTCTTCTTGGACGCATTCAGCGCCACGGCTGCGCGGATCAGCGCCTTCAACGCCTTCTCGTTGATCTTCTCGCCTTCGCGAATATCGATCGCGCGCCGCACGTTGCCGTCGAGGCTCGAGTTGAACAGGCCGGCTGGATCGTCCAGCGCTGCGCCCTTGGCAAACGTCATCTTCACCACGGCCTTGTAGGTCTCGCCGGTGCAGATGATGCCGTCGTGCTCCCACACCGGAACGCCGCGCCATTTCCATTCCTCGACGACGTCAGGATCGGCCTCCTTGATCAGGCCGCGGATTCGTCCGAGCATGTCGCCGCGCCAGTCGCCGAGCTCCTTGATCCTGCCGTCGATCATCCTGGATGGCGAAGCGCCATCCGCCTTCGTCGCGCTGCTGTTTTTCACGGTGACGGCCTTCTTCATGTTCACGCCTCTTGTCGGGCGCCGCGGCGGCGGCCGAGATATGGCAGCGCGAACATGTAGAGTCCGGTCGCAAGCAATGGGATCAATGGGACGAAGGCGAGCAAGCCGATCCACGTCGCCTGGACTTGCAGCGTCAGGGCGACGATGTTGGCGATGACGGCAAGCGTGAAAGCGATCGACAGCCAACGATGGATCTGTCGAACCCACATGTTTCCGGTCAATGAAACCTCCTCTTGAGATGATTGAATGAAGGCCGGCGGCCGAGCTAGTCTGCCCTTGCCAGCAGCTCGTCCAGCTTGGCGAGAAACTGCTTCCAGCCGGCATGCGCGCCGCCAAAAGCCTGCTTCTGCGTCGGGCTGAAGCCCGCTTGCTCGACGCGCAGATGCGTGCCTGCGCCCGCCGGCGTCAGCGTGAAGGTCACGACACTCTTGAGATCGAACGCCGCGTCGTCATGCGAGAAATTCCAGGTGTAGGCGAGCGTCTTCTGCGGCTCGATGGTGAGGACCTCGCAGTCCAACACGCCGCCCCACTCGCCGCGAAGGTTGAAGCGGTGGCCCACGGTCGGCTTGAAGTCGTTCTTCATCAGCCATTCCTCGATCAGATGCGGCTGCGTCAGCGCGCGCCAGATCCGCTCTGCCGGAAAGGCATATTCGCGCTCGACGACGACAGATCGGGTTTCGGTGGGGGATTCGTTCATTGGTCCATCCTCTTCAGGAGATCGTCGAGCGCATCGAGCCGGTTCTGCCAGAATCCGGTCATCTGGCTGGTCCAGTCGATCAGCGGATTGAGCGCGCCGGGCTGGGCGCTGTAATGCGTCTGCCGCCCTTGATGCCGGTCGCGCACCAGACCAGCCTGCTTCAGCGCGCCGAGATGTTTTGAGACTGCGGGCTGGGAAACGCCCGACAGTGCTGTCAGGGCTCCGACCGTCTGTTCGCCCTCGCGGCACAATCGCTCGAAGATCGCCCGACGAGTGGGGTCGGCGAGCGTCCTGAACAGAAGGTCGTGGGCGATGGCGGGCATAAAATCCATAACCTGCAAGTTATGGATATATTCATAACCCTGGGGTTATGGGTACGTCAAGGGGGATGTCGAGCGCGCGCTCCTACGGCCGCAGATAGAGATAACCCTGCGACTGGAGCTCGGCCAAACGGACGACGCCACCCTTCTCCGCGCTGACGAAGCCCGGCAGGAGATCCGTGAGCGTGACGTTCTGCGCCTTCATCGTGTTGCCGCAGGCGGCAAGCTCGACGCCATCCTTGGAAAAATCGCCGACGCGCTTGCTAATGTCAGGGTTGGCCTGCGCCGAGTGAAACGCCTTCAGTGCCGGGCCGTGGATCACCAGCGCGATCGTCACATGGTCGGGGCCGCCGACGCCATCGATGTGGTTCTGGATGTTGCCGAGGACGAAGTTGACCTTCTCGGCATCGCTCAGGTGATAGACCACCTTCAGCTTGTTGCCCGTGCCGGCCTCGGTCGCGGCCTTCGCGCTGGAGGCGCCAAGTGCCGCGCCCAGGCCTGAGACGGCGCTCCACAAGATGTTCCGGCGGTTCATGACGATCTCCCCTCGATTGTGCCGGACACATATCATTTGTGGCGGAGCGCGGCGAGTTCCTTGCGGTCGGTCACGAGCGAGGCGCATTCCTTATTGTCCGTTCGATCTAGGCGGAAAATCCCGTCGTCGGCCCCGGCGACCAGTGACAGTTCGGCATCGTCGTCCGGCTTGTTGTTCTGCCAGACCCTGACCCGCGCCAGCCGCACGATCGCCGATTTGTCGTCCTTCGAGAGCGCGACGCCGATGCCGCCGCCCTCGCAGTCGACGCCGCAACCGAGGCGGATTTCGGTGCCGTCCTTGGTGAACACAGCGTGATGACAGGAGCCGCTGGAATCGAAATCGCCGGAGCGGTGACGATATCTGAAGCCGAGGCGGAAGGAGTTGTGGAACTGCTTGTCTTCGGTGTCCATCTCCGCCGAGATCAGCAGCTTCATCGAGGCGACCTTCTGCTTCGGATGGTGCGCCAGATGCTCGGCATCGTAGCGGCGCACGAAGCAGGCATAGGCCTTGTTGCCGGGTTCGCCGGCATACATGCGCGCGTTGAAGGTTTCGGCTTCGGCCTTGATGGCCTCACGGATATCGTCGGCCTCCTCGGCGTGAGCGGCGCCGCCGAGCGCGGCAAGGAAGACGGCCGCAACGAGAAAAGACTTCATGATGGCCTCGCGTGCAGCAGCTGAGCTGTACGCTGTAGACGCAGCCCCGGTGCGACGCGTTCAACGTCCGCACAGCTGACAGCATCATCGCAGGGCGGAGCGAGGTGATTAGTTCCACGCCGGGCATTAGTCGTCGGTGGGGTCCTGAAGGTTCATTCGACGTGACGCCTTCGCCTTTCGGAACTCGGCGCCTGCGATTCCACGGACATTGCCCGATTCCATCGATGTGATAGCCTTCACAGACGATCGCCTTTGGCAGTCGTAGGCTGGGGTCTGCCTTTGCAAGTTTGTGGAGTCCCCGCAATGGGCGAAATTCGCAACTTCAGATCCGGGAATGACGAGCCGCCTTCGCACGGCCCTATGCCTCGTCGCCTCGCGGCCATCATTGTCGGTGACATCGCTTCCTACAGCCGCCTGATGCAGGCCGACGAAGAGGGCACGCACGTCCGCGTCAAGCGGATCGAGCGGGATCTCATCCAGCCCAGCATCGTCGAGCACAACGGAAGTCTGGTGAAGACGACGGGCGATGGCTTCATCGCGATTTTCGACAGTCCGGTCGAGGCCGTCCGATGCAGCATCGTCATCCAGCAGAATCTCATCGGCCGCAACGCCTCGCTTCCGAAGAACACCCGGATCGAGTACCGGATTGGCGTCAATCTCGGTGACGTCATCGTGGAGCCTGACGACGTCTACGGCGACGGCGTCAATATCGCCACGCGTATCGAGGGCATCGCCGAGCCAGGCCAGGTCTTTATCTCCGGCGCGATCTACGAGCAGATCAAGCACAAGGTCGTGTGCGGTTACGAGTCGCTCGGGGACCGCAAGGTCAAGAACATCACCGATCCCGTGCGCGTTTATAAAGTTCTGCCGGATGCAGACGCGGTCGGCAGGACGCGGGGGCGGCGCGAGAATGCCCTGATCTTTCTCCTGGGTATCACGCTGTCGGTGATGGCCGCCGGCGTGCTGTGGTATCTTCTGGCTCAGGCGCCGGGCAGGGTAGGCGAGCAGGCCGCCGTCACTCCCGCCTCTCCTGCCGCATCGCCGAGCCCGCAGCCTCCGCCGCGCGAAGCGGCGCCGCAGACGCCGCAGCCTTCTCCCTCGTCGGCTTCATCATCTCCATCGCCCGCTCCGGCGCCAAATCAATCGACGAGTCAATCGGTAAGTCAATCGCCGATTCCCGTCCGCGAACCCGAGATGGTCGCCATTCGCGGCGGCAGCTTTGCGATGGGAAGCAACGACGACCCGACCGAGCGTCCCGTCCATCAGGTGACGGTGAAGCCGTTCTCGATCAGCAAATATCCCGTGACCGTGCAGGAATGGAACGAGTGCGCCGCTGCAAAGGCGTGCAGCTTCACCGCCATCGGCAAGGACGATGCGCCGGTCAGCAATGTGAGCTGGACCGACGCGCAGCAATATGCGGCCTATCTCGCCAAGGCGACGAAGAAGACGTATCGGCTTCCGAGCGAAGCCGAATGGGAATATGCCGCGCGGGGCGGAACGCAGACCAGATATTGGTGGGGCGACAAGCTGCAGCCGGGCATGGCCGGTTGCAAGGATTGCGGTGATCTCGCGGCCGAGCAGCCAGCGAAAGTCGGCAGCTTCAAGCCGAACCCGTTCGGGCTCCACGACATGGGCGGCGGCGTCGATCAGTGGGTCGAGGACTGCTGGCACAAGACCTATCAGGGCGCGCCCACCGACGGCTCGGCATGGAGCAGCGGGGACTGCAGCGCTCATGTCCTGCGCTCGGGCTCCTGGAAGAACGATTCGAGATATGTGCGGCCGTCCAACCGCGATGGCTACGACACCAATGTTCGTTACCCCACGCACGGATTCCGCGTGGCGCTCAGTCCTTAAGTGGTGGAGTTGGTTTGATGCAGATCCTTCGTTGCGTCGCGCTGGCGGCGGCGCTCGCATTGCTTCCGGGGGCAGCCTTTTCGCAGGGCAAGGCAGCGCCCAAGGACGCAAAGCTCTATTTCATCACCCCGCGTGACGGGCAGAAGGTGCGCGGCGGATTCTGGGTCCGGTTCGGCTTGCGCAACATGGGAGTGACCCATGCCGGCGACGAGTACCAGAACGCCGGTCACCATCATCTGCTGATCGACGTCAACGACCCCATCGATCCCAAGGAGCCGATCCTGCAGGACAAGTCGCATCTGCATTTCGGGGCAGGGCAGACCGAAACGCTGCTCGAGCTTCCGCCCGGGACGCACACGCTTCAACTCGTGCTGGGCGATGCCAAGCACTATCCGTTCGAGCCGCCCATCGTGTCGGAGAAGATCACCATACGCGTCCGGCAGCCGGCCGCGGCACGATAGGCAATCACCGCAGGCTGGCGTTGAACTTGTCCAGCGCCGCCGAGCCGGGGCAGAGCGTGTCGGCTTCCAGCGTGTTGAGCGGCGTTTCGACCGTGTTGAGATGCTCGTGCAGGTCTTCCGCGTCGGGATCGACATAGAGCAGGCCGGTGACGATCTGTCCCTTGGCGGCGTGCTTTTGCAGGAAGGTTTGGGCGCCGAGCCGGTCGTGCGGATCGTAGTCGGCATCGATCTTGCGCAGCGCGATCCTGCTGCCGTCATGCTGCTCGACCATTTGCACGGTGCCGGGTGCGTAATCCACCGCAATCGGATCGCGGCTGACCAGCACATCGAGCCGGTTCACCGCGTCATTGTGCTCGCGGACATAGTCGAAGCTCTTGGTCGAGCCGGCATGGTTGTTGAAGGCGATGCAGGGGCTGATGACGTCGATGAACGACGCGCCCTTGTGGCGGATCGCGGCCGCGATCAGCGGCACGAGCTGGGTCTTGTCGCCGGAGAACGAGCGCGCGACGAAAGTCGCCCCCAACTGCAGCGCGATCGCGACGAGGTCGATGGCGTTGTCGGTGTTGGTGACGCCCTTCTTGGACTTCGAGCCGCGGTCGGCGGTCGCCGAGAACTGGCCCTTGGTCAAACCGTAGACGCCGTTGTTCTCGACGATATAGGTCATGTTGACGCCGCGCCGGATCGAATGCGCGAACTGGCCGAAGCCGATCGAGGCGGAATCGCCGTCGCCGGAGACGCCGAGATAGATCAGGTCGCGATTGGCGAGATTGGCGCCGGTCAGGACGCTGGGCATGCGGCCGTGCACGGAGTTGAAGCCGTGCGAATTGCCGAGAAAATAGTCCGGCGTCTTCGACGAGCAGCCGATACCCGAAATCTTGGCGACCCGGTGCGGCTCGATCGAAAGCTCATAGCAGGCCTCGATGATGGAGGCCGTGATCGAGTCATGGCCACAGCCGGCGCACAGCGTCGAGATCTTGCCCTCGTAATCGCGATGGGTGTAGCCGAGCTCGTTCTTCTTCAGCCCGGGATGGTGGAATTTCGGCTTTGCAATGTAGGTCATGACACGGCCTTGCGGAGCGGGGTCACCTTGATGTGATCCTGGTGGTCGCCAATGGCTTTTGCGATGAAGCGGGCGGTGATCGGCGAGCCGTCGTAATGCACGATCGGCACCAGCCGCACCGGGTCGATGCCGTTTTCGTTGACGATGAGCTGGCGCAGCTGGCTGTCGCGATTCTGCTCGACTACATAGACGAAATCGTGCTCGGCGAGGAAGCTCGCCACGCTGGAGTGGAACGGGAAGGCGCGGATGCGCAGGCGGTCGAGCTGATGCCCGCGCGCTTCAAGCAATCCGATCGCCTCGTCCATCGCCGGCGTGGTCGAGCCGAAATAGATCACGCCGTATTTGGTTGGCCGTTCCGCATTGGCCTGGAGCGGCCGCGGCACCAGATCCTGCGCGGTCTCGAACTTGCGCATCAGGCGCTGCATGTTGTCGGCGTAGACCGAGCCTTCTTCGGAGTAACGCGCATAGCGGTCACGCGACGTGCCACGGGTAAAATAGGAGCCCTTGGTCGGATGCGTGCCGGGATAGGTTCGGTAGGGGATGCCGTCGCCGTCGACGTCGAGATAGCGGCCGAAATCGCGGCCTTCGTCCAGCATCTCCGCGGTCATCACCTTGCCGCGGTCATATTGCTTGGCGTCGTCCCATTTCAGCGGACGGCAGAGCCGGTGGTTCATGCCGATGTCGAGGTCGAGCATCAGGAAGATGGTGGTCTGGAGCCGCTCGGCGAGATCGAAAGCCGCGGCCGCGAACTCGAACGCTTCGGCGGGATCCTCCGGGAACAGCAGCACATGCTTGGTGTCGCCATGTGAAGCATAGGCGCAGGCGATGATGTCGCATTGCTGGGTACGGGTCGGCATGCCGGTCGAGGGACCGGCGCGCTGGATGTTCATGATCACGGCCGGGATTTCGGCGAAATATGACAGGCCGATGAACTCGGTCATCAGCGAGATGCCGGGGCCGGAGGTCGCGGTGAAGGCGCGCGCGCCGTTCCAGGAGGCGCCGATCACGATTCCGATCGAGGCGAGCTCGTCCTCGCCCTGCACGATGGCGTATTTCGCCTTGCCGGTTTCCGGGTCGTGCCGGTACTTCTTGCAGTGCGCGGTGAAGGCCTCGGCCACGGACGAAGACGGCGTGATCGGATACCACGCGCACACCGTGGCGCCGCCATAGACGGCGCCGAGCGCGGCGGCGCTGTTGCCTTCGATGAAGATGCGGTCGCCGACCTTGTCGGACTTCTTCACCCGCAGCCCGGTCGGGCATTTCAGGTTTTGCAGTGCCCAGTCGCGGCCGAGATGCAGCGCGTGGACGTTGGACGAGAGCAGCTTCTCCTTGCCCTTGTACTGCTCGCCGATCAGCTGCTCGATCAGCTTCGGATCCATGTCGAGCAGCGCCGAGAGCGCCCCGAGATAGATGATGTTCTTGAACAGCTGGCGCTGGCGCGGATCGGTATAGGTCGAGTTGGTGATCGCGGTCAGGGGGACGCCGATCACGGTGATGTCGTCGCGGAATTTGGTCGACGGCATCGGCTTGGTGGAATCATAGAACAGATAGCCGCCGGGCTCGATGCCGGCGACGTCCTTGTCCCAGGTCTGCGGGTTCATGGCGACCATCATGTCGACGCCGCCGCGGGCGCCGAGATGGCCGTCTTCGGTCACCCGCACCTCGTACCAGGTCGGCAGGCCCTGGATGTTGGAGGGGAAGATGTTACGGGGGCTCACCGGAACGCCGTGGCGCAGGATCGCGCGCGCAAACATCTCGTTGGCGCTGGCCGAGCCGGATCCGTTGACGTTGGCGAAGCGGACGACGAAGTCGTTTACGCTGCTGATCGGCTTTTTGTCGGACATGCTGAACCTGCGTGAGTCATCTCGATCAAATATTTCTGCATGTCCCAGGCGCCGGTGGGGCAGCGCTCGGCGCACAGCCCGCAATGCAGGCAGACATCCTCGTCCTTCACCATCACCCGCCCGGTCTTGAGGTCGCTGGAAACATAGAGATCCTGGTCCGGATGCAGCGAGGGTGCTTTCAGGCGCTGACGGAGATCGCCTTCCTCGCCGTTGTCCGTGAAGGTGATGCAATCCATCGGACAGATGTCGACGCAGGCATCGCACTCGATGCAGAGCGAGGTCGAGAACACGGTCTGGACGTCGCAGTTCAGGCAGCGATGAGCTTCGCCCAGCGCCAGCTTGACGTCATAGCCGAGCTCGACCTCGGTGCGGATGTCCTTCAGCGCGATCACCTTGTCGCGATGCGGCACCTTGTAGCGCTTGTCGTTGGAGATGTCGTTGTCATAGCTCCATTCGTGGATGCCCATCTTCTGCGAGGAGATGTACACGTCGGGCAATGGCCGCTCGGTGATGTCCTCGCCCGAGAGCATTTTGTGGATCGACAGCGCGGCGTCATGGCCCTGCGCCACCGCCCAGATGATGTTTTTCGGCCCGAACGCGGCGTCGCCGCCGAAGAACACCTTCGGGTTGGTCGAGACGAAGGTTTGCGGATCGACCTTGGGCATGTGCCATTTATCGAACTCGATGCCGCAGTCCTGCTCGATCCAGGGGAAGGCGTTCTCCTGGCCGACCGCGACCAGCACGTCGTCGCATTCGATGGTCTGGTCCGGCTCGCCCGAGGGCACGAGGTTGCGGCGGCCCTTGGCGTCATATTCGGCCTTCACCTTCTGGAAAGTGATGCCGATGAGCTTGCCGTTGTCGTGGACGAAGGCTGTGGGCACGAGGAAGTTGAGGATCGGGATGTCCTCGTGGAGCGCATCTTCCTTCTCCCAGGGCGAGGCCTTCATTTCCTCGAAGCCGGAGCGTACGACGACCTTCACCTCTTCGCCGCCGAGGCGACGCGCAGTGCGGCAGCAATCCATCGCGGTGTTGCCGCCGCCGAGCACGATGACGCGCTTGCCGATCTTGTCGGTATGACCGAACGAGACCGAGGACAGCCAGTCGATGCCGATATGGACGTTGGCGGCTGCTTCCTTGCGTCCGGGGATGTCGAGCTCGCGGCCGCGCGGTGCGCCGGAGCCGACGAAGATTGCGTCGTACTTCTCCGCGAGCAGCGCCTTCATGCTCTCGATGCGATGGCCGCCCTTGAAGTCGACGCCGAGACCCAGGATGTAGCCGGTCTCCTCGTCGATGACCGAATCCGGCAGGCGGAATTTCGGGATCTGCGAGCGCATCATGCCGCCGGCTTGGGCATCGGCGTCGAACACGGTGCAGTGATAGCCGAGCGGCGCGAGATCGCGGGCGACCGTCAGCGAAGCGGGACCACCCCCCACGAAGGCAACGCGCTTGCCGTTCTTGGCCGAGGGGCGCGGCAAGCGCTGCGTGATGTCGTCCTTGAAGTCGGCGGCGACGCGCTTCAGGCGGCAGATCGCGACCGGCGTCTCCTCGACGCGTCCGCGGCGGCACGCCGGCTCGCATGGACGATCGCAGGTCCGTCCCAGAATTCCGGGAAACACGTTCGATTTCCAATTGATCATATAGGCGTCGCTGTAGCGGCCTTGGGCGATCAGTCGGATGTATTCGGGAACGGGAGTGTGCGCAGGACAGGCCCATTGGCAATCGACCACTTTGTGAAAGTAGTCGGGGGCCGCAATATCGGTCGGTTTCATTCCTACCCTGTCCGCGCAGGCTCAAAGACCCCGCGGCCTTTTCTTGAGCTTGCGAACGCTAACGCGCGGCGATCTGGTTTCTGAATGACGTCATTAGGTTAGCTTATTAGAACCGCTCCGAAGTACAACGGCAAATTTCGCGCTTCCCCTCTTTCATGGGAGCTACGCGCGCACAGCATTAACGGCCGTGCGCAGTATGTGGCGGTGCAGCATGTTGCGATGCGTCCGATGGCTTAGTTGCGCGCGATGTCGCTCTTCGCGAGGTCCCACATCAGGCAGTAGGAGCCGACCGACACGGGAAGCGGGAATGGCGAGGCGGCAGGGCCGGTGAAGCGCTCGGCGATCACGGACGAGACCGCGCCGACATGCGTGCCGTCGATCAGCACGAACCAGTCGCGCGCGCCTTCGTTGCGCACCGCCGGAATATCCGCGGTCGCGCCTGATAGTTCCGGCTCGCTTTCGAGCAGATGCATGGAGATGATGCCGTCGTGTTTTTCCGGCGCCAGCCGTTCTTGCAGTGCGTCACGCCACGCGACTGCATTGTCCGGCGTCGGCCGCAGCCGCACGAGGCCGAGCGCCGCGCCGCGTCCGGTACCGTTGCTGATCGTGATGCGGGCGACCACGCGGAGCATGTCCTTGAAATGCGCCATGCTCCGCCGCGACCATTCGGTCTGATTGGCGAGCCTCGCCCGGTAGGCGGGACTGTCGAGCACGTCGAGCGTCGCGGTTGAATACAGCGAGAGATATTTGGGATTGGCGGCGTGCGCGACATAGCGCCGCGCTTCGAGAAAGCCCTCGATCGCAACGCGCTCTTCCAGATGCTCGCGATCGTACCAGCGGTTGAAATCGGGTTCATTTGGAACGTCGATATTCATCGACGTGAGCAACATGCCCTTCCCGGCGAGTGGCATTTTCTTGTCCCGCTATCGCGAAATCTTCGAAGCGATATCTGCGATCGACTTCATGACCGCGTCCCGCACGCCGGTATCATAGAGCGAATGGCCGGCTTCTTCCACGATGCGAATCTCGGAACCCGGCCACACTTTCGCGAGCGCCTGCGATGTCTCGGGAGGGCACAACAGATCGTAGCGGCCCTGGACGATGATGCCGGGAATGCCGTCGAGCTTGCCGGCGTTCCGCAACAACTCGTTCTCCGTCATGAAGCTGTCTTGGACGAAATAATGCGCCTCCATGAACGGCGTCGCCGGCAATGTGCGCCACACGTTCAGCGACGCCAGATCCAGCCGTGTCTTTGCCGCCTTGTGCTCCGACAAGGCGCGTTCGGTATCGTGCCAGGCGCGCGAGGCCGGGCCATGCACCGCCGGATCGGGATCGAGGATGCGGCGATAGTAGGCTTCCACCGGTTGCGCGCGCTCCTCGACCGGCAGCACGCTCAGAAAATCGTCGTAGAGCGCGGGGTAGAATTGCGACAGGCGCGAGGTGAAGGCGATCTCGACTTCAGCACGCGTGCCGAGAAAGGTCGCGCGCAGCGCAATTCCGGAGACGCGCTCGGGATGCGCCTGCGCATAAGCCAGCGCCAGCGTCGCGCCCCAGGAGCCGCCGACCACCATCCAGCGCGCGACGCCGAATTTCTCGCGGATCTTTTCCATGTCCGCGATCAGATGCTGTATGGTGTTGTGCTGGCGCGATCCCTTCGGCCGGCTGCGACCGCAGCCGCGCTGGTCGAACAGCACGGCATGGAAACGGTCGGGATCAAACAGGCGGCGGTGGTCGGGCTGGCAGCCGCTGCCGGGGCCGCCATGCAGATAGACCGCGGGGATGCCGTCGGTGCGGCCGACGCTCTCGACATAGAGTTCGTGGCCGTCGCCGACGTCGAGCATTTCGGAGGTCAGCGGTGCAAAGGGATCGGCGCGCTTGACTGAGCTGGCCGCGTCGGCGTCAGGCACCATTCTCGGATTCCAGGGTGCCGCCGGCGAAATTGCGATAGAGGAAGCGGTTGGTTTCGCCCTCAGCCTCGCGCTCGGCCTGCTTGAAGATGGTCTCGTGCAGCGGCGACAGCGCGCAGGCGGGATCGGTGTTGGCGGCGTCGCCGGTCAGCGCAAAGGCCTGGCAGCGGCAGCCGCCGAAATCGATCTCCCGGAATTCGCAACTCTTGCACGGCTCCTTCATCCAGCCGGTGCCGCGGTAGCGGTTGAAGGCGTCCGAGTTCTGCCAGATCCAGGCGATCGAATGGTTGGAGCGCACGGATTCGAAGTCGAGCCCGGTGATGCTCTCGGCGGCGTGGCAGGGCAGCACCTTGCCGGCCGGCGAAATGTTGAAGAACTGCCGACCCCAGCCGCCCATGCACTTCTTCGGCCGCAGCGCGTAATAATCGGGCACGACATAGTCGATCGTGAGCCGGCCCTTCAGCCGCTCGCGCGCCTCCTCGACGATGCGGGTGCACTCGTCGAGCTGCGCCACCGTCGGCATCAGCGCGGCGCGGTTCTTTAGCGCCCAGCCGTAATATTGGACATTGGCGACCTCGAGCCGGTCGGCGTCGAGGTCCACCGACATCTGGATGATATCAGACAGCTGGTGCAGGTTTTGCCGATGCATCACCGCATTCACGGTGAGCGGCAAATCGAGCTCGCGCGTCCATTTTGCGACTTCGAGCTTCTTGCGGTGCCCGTTTTTGTAGCCGCCGACGCGGTCGGCGAGGGCTTCTTCAACGCCCTGAAAACTGATCTGGACGTGGCAGAGCCCGGCATCGGCAAGTTCGCTCAGCCGCTCGCGCGTCAGCAGCACCGCCGAGGTGATGAGGTTGGTGTAGAGCCCGACGTCGCTCGCATGCTTGACCAGTTCGACCAGGTCTTTGCGCGCCGTCGGCTCGCCGCCGGAGAAATGCACCTGCAGCACGCCGATCTCGGCGAGCTCGCTCAATACCTTCTTCCATTCCTCGGTGGTCAGCTCCTTGCCCGAGCGGTCGAGCTCGACCGGGTTGGAGCAGTAGGGACATTGCAGCGGGCAGCGATGGGTGATCTCGAGCAGCACGGCGAGCGGAATGCCGAATGTCTCTGCCGTCGAGCGGCTCTTCTCCAGCACCGCGAGGCTGTCGCTGGCGTCGGGCGGGATGGTGGGATTGCCGAGCACATCGCTCATGACGTCTTCTCCCGGGCCTCCGTGAGAAAGCCCTTGTCGGCGAGATCCTGCAGCATGACAATGACGTCGGCCAGGATCGCCTCGCGCGGCGCGGCGTATTTTGCCGCGAGTTGGTCGGACATTTCGCCGACATTGCGCTCGCCGTCGCAGAGCTGCAAGACCTCGACCGCGATCTCGTCCGGCGCCAGCACGCGTTCGGGCGCCAGGATCACCCAGACTTTTCGCGTCTCGTCATATTTCAGCTTGGCGTGCCGCGGCAGAACCGGCCGGCTGGTCTCGCTGACGCTGATGTGACGCGGCTCGGCCATCGCTCGTTCCTTAGCTCGCCTTTTGGTGTTCTTGGGGCACGAACGCGCCCGGCGGAATGTGGCCCTCGACATAGGCGTGCTGGAGTGCGTCGAGCTGCACCCATAGCACGTTGGTCTTGAAGATCAGCGCATTGCAGACGGACGCGCGTTGCTCGGGCGTGGTGGCATGCGCCTTGACATAGTCGAGCGCAAACCCGGCGTCGCGCGGCGCCTGCGCCAACCGGCGGTTGAAGTAGCTCATGATATCAGGATTGACGAAGTCGTAGTGCTCCAGCATCCCGGAGATGCGCTCTTCGTGCAGGTTCGGCGCGAACAATTCGGTGAGCGAGGACGCGATCGCCTCCAGCGGCGACTTCTCGCGGCAATAGTGCACATAGGCTTCCACCGCAAAGCGCGTCGCCGGCAGGATGCCTTCGGTCGATTCCACGTAAGCTGTGTCCAACCCGAGGCCTTCGGTCAGCTTCAGCCAGCGCTCGATACCGCCTTCGGAGCCGATGTCGCCGTCATGATCCTCGATGCGGTGGCGCCATTCCAGCCGCGTGGCGCGGTCGCGGAAGCGCGAGATCACCACCGCGTCCTTGATCGGGATGGTGCTCTGGTAATAGTAGCGGTTCAGCGCCCAGGCCTGCACCTGGCCCTTGTTGAGCTTGCCGCCATGCAGCAGTCTATGGAACGGATGCAGGCTGTGATAGCGCGTCGCACCGATGTGACGCAGCGCCGCCTCCAGCTCCTCGGCGCTAGTGAGCCTGATGTCCTTGCCGATCGAGAGCGCGGTCATTCCAGTCAGTGACGCGGCATTCACAGCACGATCTCCGTTCCGTCCGCGGGTATCTGCCAGCCCGCCGCTTCAGCGGCCTTGCGCTCCGGGGAAGCGGGCAGCAGCGCCGGATTCGAATTATTGATATGCAGAAATATCTTCCTGTCGAGTGTGAGGTCGGCGAGCCGCGCGATGGCGCCGTGGTCGCCGGACATCGCGACGTGGCCCATGCTTTTGCCGGTCTTGTGGCTAAGCCCGGCCTTGATCATCTCGTCGTCCTGCCACACCGTGCCGTCGAAGAACACCAGCGCAGCGCCGTCGATCTCGGCCTTGAGCGCGTCGGTGACCTCGGCGCAGGCGGCGATGAAGTAGAAGCATTTGCCGGTTGCTTTGTCGGTGATCTTCAGCCCCAGCGTATCGCCTTCGCCGCTGTCGCCGCCCGGATGCGTCTTGCCTTCCAGGTACCAGGCCGATTTGCCCGAGACCGCGAAGGGCAGCACCTCAAGTCCTGAGCGCGCCCCGTCCGGCAGCCGCGGCTCGAACGGCTCATTGATGTCGACCGGCAGGCGCTGCACGTTTTTCTCGTTCAGCACATTGAAGATGCTGTTCGCCTTCAGGATCGCCAGCACCTTCTCGTGCGCATAGACCGTGAAGGGCGAACCCTCGCGCATCGACAGCAGGCCGGCCACTGCGTCCACCTCGCTGTTGGTCAGGATCACGCCTGCGATCGGCGTATGGCGCAGCGCGCCTGCCTTCGGATGCAGCTGTGGCGTCGCATTCAATTGCTGGCGGAGGTCGGGGGAGGCGTTGATCAAGAACCAGTGCTCGCCGTCGCCGCTGAAGGCGACCGAGGCTTGGGTCCGTTGCAGCTCTTGGCCGTTATCACGGGCCGTCCGGCAGCCCTCGCAGCCGCAATTCCATTGCGGCACTCCGCCGCCGGCTGCGGCGCCCAGGACGACGACGCGAAGCATGATCCGTCTCCTGGAGGCAATGTCGCGAGGTGGACCTCACGCAAACACAAATCCTGTCTTCCGGACATGCATCGTGACCGAAAGATCCACCTGCGCAGAACGCGAACTCACCAACCGCTTACTTGCGGGTGGCGCTCACATACATGTTGATTTCCATGCCACAGGGCACTTCGACGATCTTCGGGGCTTTCCAGGCCATTTTCGGCTCTCCATTTTCGAGAATTCGGACGTATCCGCCCAATCCTTAAGTTAGTGCGGGTGGAAAAGTTCGCCAGTGAAATTTTCCCGAGAAAGCCATGTTGCGGCGCAAAAAATGCTGCCGGAACGATACTTGCTGGTGATGCTGCCTTGCGCCCGGCGCATTCGGTCGCGAACCCTCTCCTGATAAAGCGGTTGTGAGTGCAGTGCAGCTTTCAATCCGGTACAGGCGACCCAACTGGAACTTCGTGATGCCCAGATATTTCTTCAACACCCGTATCGGCGACGAACTGATCGTGGATCCTGAGGGAGAGGATTTGCGCAATCCCGATCGCGCCTGGGAGGTTGCCCGCCAGATGATTCTGGAGGTGCTGAGATCGGAAGGCACCCAGCCGGCCCTGCTTGAGGCCGTCATCGAGGTCACCGACCGGGAAGGCGAGATCGTGCTCGAATTCCCCTTCACCGAGGCACTCCTGGACATTCCGGACCAGTCCGCCACCCGGCATTAAGGCTTGCTCTCGCCACCGTCGCAATGGCGGAGGAATCCCTGCGAAATCCGCATGGCTTTGCCGCGTTCCCGGGGCTAAAAGACGCCGGTTACACGGAGCAAGTCATGCAAGATCTCTGGCGCCTGTCGGCGGCCGACCTCGCCGATCTCGTCAAAACCAAAAAGGTCTCCGCCAGGGAGGCCGCGCAGGCCGGCCTCGGCCGGCTCGACGCGGTCAATCCGAGCCTCAACGCCGTGATCGACCACCGGCCCGAGGACGTGCTCAAGCAGGCCGACGCCGTCGATGCCGCCATCGCCAGGGGCGAGGACCCCGGCGTGCTGGCCGGAGTGCCCGTCACCATCAAGGCCAATGTCGACCAGGAGGGCTTTGCCACCACCAACGGCCTCAAACTCCAGCGCGACCTGATCGCGCGCGAGGACAATCCGGTGGTCGCCAATTTCCGCAAAGCCGGCGCCGTTCTGCTTGGGCGCACCAATTGCCCGGCCTTTTCCTATCGCTGGTTCACCACCAACCTGGTCCACGGCGACACCAAGAACCCCCGCGACGCCTCGCTGACGCCGGGCGGCTCGTCCGGCGGCGCGGGCTCGGCGGTCGCGGCCGGCATCGGCCATATCGCCCATGGCACCGACATTGCCGGCTCGATCCGCTATCCCGCCTATGCCTGCGGCGTGCATGGCTTGCGCCCGACCTTGGGCCGCATCCCGGCCTTCAATCCGGCCCTGCCGGAGCGCCCGATCGGGCCGCAGATCATGGCGGTGTCGGGGCCGCTGGCGCGCACCGTCAACGACATCAGGATTTCGCTCGCGGCCATGTCGGCCCGCGACATCCGCGATCCCTGGTTTGTGCCGGTGCCGCTGGAAGGCCCCGCGCGGCCGAAGCGCGCCGCGCTCTGTCTCGACCCGGACGGCCTGGCCAGCGCGCCCGAGGTGAAGGCCGCCGTCATCGACGCCGGCAAGCGGCTCGAACGGGCCGGCTGGACCGTCGAGACAATCGAGAACACCCCGCCGATGCGCGAAGCGGTCGAGTGGCAGATCAAGCTCTGGCTCGGCGACGGCTATGAGGCGCAGCTCGAGATGGCCGAGCGTGAAGGCGATCCCGGCGCGCTGGCGTGCCTGCGTGGCAACCGTGCCAGGGTCACGCCGATGGACCAGGCCAATTACGCCAAGGCATTGACCCGCCGCGCCACGCTGACCCGCGACTGGATGCTGTTCTTCGAGACCTATGCCGTGCTGCTGACGCCGGTCTCCGGCGAACTGCCGTTCCCCGATCATCTCGACCGCAAGGACGACTCTTCCTTCAAACGCGTCTGGGAAGCGCAGTTGCCGCAGATCGCCATTCCCTTCATGGGCCTGCCGGGCCTCGTGGTCTCCACGGGCCTCGTCCGCAAGGCGCCGGTCGGCGTGCACATCGTGTCGGGCCGCTATCGCGAGGATCTCTGCCTGCTCGCAGGCGAGGCGATCGAGGCGGGCGGCGTGCCGCCGTCGCCGATCGATCCCGTAGGTTAGCGATGTCCGCGATCTACGACTTCAAGGCCAACTCGCTTCTCGGCGAAAAAGTGCCGATGCGCAGCTTCGAGGGGCAGGTGCTGCTGATCGTCAACACCGCGAGCAAATGCGGCTTCACGCCGCAATATCGCGGGCTGGAGGATCTGCATCGCGACCTGTCCCCGCGCGGCTTCTCGGTGCTCGGCTTTCCCTGCAACCAGTTCGGTGCGCAGGAGCCAGGGCAGGCGAGCGAGATCCAGGCGTTCTGCTCGACCAATTACGACGTCACCTTTCCCCTGTTCGAGAAGATCGACGTCAACGGCAGCAATGCCCATCCGTTGTATGAGTACCTGAAACGCCAGCAATCCGGCCTGCTGGGCGCCTCCATCAAATGGAATTTCACGAAATTCCTGGTGGACCGCGCCGGCAAGGTGGTTTCGCGCTATGCGCCGACCGCGCGGCCCGAAGGATTGCGGCAGCAAATCGAGACCCTGTTATGAGCGAGACAATCATGAGCGACGAATTTCCGGACCGCCTCTCGGTCGATCCGAACAGCCCCTTTTACAATGCGGACATCCTGGCGCGCGACGTCGGCATCCGCTTCAAGGGTGTCGAGAAGACCAATGTCGAGGAATACTGCATCAGCGAAGGCTGGGTCCGCGTCACCGCAGGCAACGCCAAGGACCGCCACGGCAACCCGCTGACCATCAAGGTGCACGGCCCGGTCGAGCCGTATTTCAGGGATAAGAAGTAGTTTTGGAATGCGAAGCGTGCTTGGGGCACGCCGTCATGCCCGGGCTTGTCCCGGGCATCCACGTTCTTCGAGCGGCTAAGACGTGGATGGCCGGGACAAGCCCGGCCATGACGAGAGGAGGGAGCCCGCAGAAAGCCAAACCCCATGTCCGTCCGCATCGTCGACGTCCGCGAGATCACGAAGCCGATCTCTTCGCCGATCCGCAACGCCTATATCGATTTCACCAAGATGACGACGAGCCTCGTGGCCGTCGTCACCGACGTCGTTCGCGACGGCAAGCGCGTCGTCGGCTACGGCTTCAACTCCAACGGCCGCTACGGGCAGGGCGGCCTGATCCGCGAGCGTTTTGCCTCGCGCATCCTGGAGGCCGATCCGAAATCGCTGCTGAACGCGGCCGGCGACAATCTCGACCCCGACAAGGTCTGGGCCGCGATGATGACCAACGAGAAGCCGGGCGGTCACGGCGAGCGCTCGGTCGCGGTCGGCACCATCGACATGGCGGTGTGGGATGCGGTCGCGAAGATTGCGGGCCAGCCGCTGTTTCGCCTGCTGGCTGAGCGTCACGGCGTCAAAGCCAATCCGCGCGTGTTCGTCTACGCTGCCGGCGGCTACTACTATCCCGGCAAGGACCTCTCGATGCTGCGCGGCGAGATGCGAGGCTATCTCGATCGCGGCTACAACGTCGTGAAGATGAAGATCGGCGGTGCTGATATCGAGGACGACCGCACCCGCATCGAAGCGGTGCTGAAGGAAATCGGCAAGGACGCGCAGCTCGCCGTCGACGCCAACGGCCGCTTCGATCTCGAGACCGGCATCGCCTATGCCAAGATGCTGCGGGATTATCCCTTGTTCTGGTACGAAGAAGTCGGCGATCCCCTGGATTACGCGCTGCAGGCAGCCCTCGCCGAATTCTATCCGGGCCCGATGGCAACAGGCGAAAACCTGTTCAGCCACCAGGATGCCCGCAATTTGATTCGCTACGGCGGCATGCGCCCCGACCGCGACTGGCTGCAATTCGATTGCGCGCTGTCCTACGGCCTGTGCGAATACCAGCGCACGCTGGAGGTGCTGAAAACTCATGGCTGGTCGCCGAGCCGCTGCATCCCCCACGGCGGCCACCAGATGTCGCTCAACATCGCAGCCGGCTTAGGCCTTGGCGGCAACGAGAGCTACCCCGACCTGTTCCAGCCCTATGGTGGCTTCCCCGACGGCGTCCGCGTCGAGAACGGCCACATCACCATGCCGGAGCTGTCAGGCATCGGCTTCGAAGGCAAGTCGGATCTCTACAAGGAGATGAAGGCGCTGGCGGAGTAGGGGGCGCGACGGCCACGCCATGCTTTCCGCTGTCATGCCCCGGCTTGACCGGGGCATCCAGTACGCCGTGGCGAATGTGGCGAGAGCGAGCGCTTCAACGGAGGCCTCTGGAATACTGGATCGCCCGGTCAAGCCGGGCGATGACACCGAGATTGTGGACGAACCAACGCAATCAGCCGAGGTCGTCCCTTACGACAGTCGCATATCCAACAGCCGCCGCCCTTCGCCCTTCAAGAGCTTCTTCACCGCGCTCGAGGCCACGACTTCGCCGTCATTGGCGTAGGCTTCGTGGTTCTTCTCGATGTCGTCGAGGCGGTAGAGGTAGTTGACCATCACGCCGGCGGACTCGCGCACGCCCTTCGGCGAGAGATCGCCTAACCAATTGATGCGCTCGAGGCGGGCGCCATTGCCGAGATGGAAGCGCGCGACGGAGTCGATCAGCTTGCCTTTGGGTGTGCGCGCCTTCAGGAAATAGTGCGCCGCGAGCGGTTCGATCACGCCACGTAGCAGTGTCGTTGTCTCGGGGTTCTCGAACCATTTGGGATCGTCGAGGCGCTTCAGGATCTCGCGGTCCTCGTCCGACAGCGGCAAATCCTTGTCCTGCTTCACCCATGGCATGAAGCCCGGCACCGGCGACAGCGTCACGAAATTGTCGAGCTTGGGCAATTCGCGGCGCAGCTCCTCCACCACCTGCTTGATCAGGAAGCTGCCGAAGGAGATGCCGCCCAGACCGCGCTGGGTGTTGGAGATCGAGTAGAACACGGCGGTACGGGCGCGCTCGATCGGGACGGATGGGCGATCGACCGCGAGCAGCGGCGCGATCGCGCCGGGGATCGTCTCGGTCAACGCGACCTCGACGAAGATCAGGGGCTCGTCCACCATCGCGGGATGGAAGAAGGCGTAGCAGCGGCGGTCGACCGGATCGATGCGGCGGCGCAGATCGTCCCAGTCGCTGATCTCGTGCACGGCCTCATAACGGATGATCTTTTCGAGGATGTTGGCCGGGGTCGACCAGTCGATCCTGCGCAGCACGAGAAACCCCCTGTTGAACCATGACGAGAGAAGATGCGAAACGTCGCGATCGAGTGCGGCGAGATCGGCGTGCCTGTTCATCATGTCGAGCAGGTCGGCGCGCATCTTGACGAGATCGCCGGTGCCGCCGGGTGCGCGGTTGAGGCGGCGGATCAGCTCCTGCCGGCGCGGCTCGGAGGCGAAGTGCAGGGCGCTGGCATCCTCGTCGGCCGGCTTGGCGCGCCATGTCTCGATCGCCTTGGACAGGCGTTCCCGATCCGGGCCGAAATCGCGCACCAGGGCTTCGAAAAAGGCGCGACGTCCCGCCGCATCCAGGTCCTGGTAGATGTCGAGCACCTCACGCGCCATGGCGGTGCCGGAAGCTTCACCCCGGCCCGACAGCAGCGCGCCACAGAGCTCGATCAGCCCATCGGCGTCCGGCTTGGTGTCGGCAGAATCCCCGCGGCGAAGCAGCGTGCGGCCGCGCTCGGAGATGGTAGTAAGTAAGTCGGAGAAGAAGGCGTTGGCCATCGGGGCTTTCGTGTCGGGTTTGTGCGGTGCGGGAATCTTACACGGGATTTGGGCGGAATCCGATCACAATCAAGCGGGGGATTTTGGCAAGTTTAGCGGGGCTATGCGCCCCAAGTGAGTTGTCATGCCCCGGCTTGACCGGGGCATCCAGTACGCCGCAGCTTTTCGCTTCTAGCCGCGCCGTCTCGGAGTACTGGATCGCCCGGTCAAGCCGGGCGATGACACCGAGTGTGTGGCAAACTCCGTCGGCGTCCGTCCCGTCACCTGACGGAACGCGGCCGAAAACGCCGGTACGCTGGCATAGCCGAGCTGGGTCGCGAGCTGCTTCACGGACACATTGGCATCGGTGGACAGCCGCTGGATCGCCGCCGCAATCCTCGCACGCTGGCACCAGCTCTTGAAGCTCAGCTGCGTCTCTGTCGAAAACAGCCGCGACAGTGTGCGCGCGGAGGTTCCGACCTCGCGCGCCAGCGCGTCGATGTCGTGCAGGCCGGTGGGATCGTCGAGCACGATCATGGCCGCGCGCCGGCAGCGCGGCTCGTGTGGCAGCGGCACGAAGGTCGCGGAATCCTCGGCCCGGACCAGTTCCAGCATCACTAGCCGAACCAGCAGATCGGTCCGCTCCTCGGTATTTTGCGCGTCGAACAGCGCGAGGATCGCCTGGTTCAGCAGCGGCGACACCCGCACCACGAATTCCTTGGTCAGTCCCTCATGGCGCTGCGCGCGCTTCAGCCAGGCCAAGTCGAAATACAGCGTCCGCATCTCGATGTCGGCGAGCAGATCGATGGCGTGCTGGAGCCCGGCGGGGACCCAGACCGCGCGGTCCGGCGGCACCAGCCAGCGCCCTCCGGGCGTCGTCACCTGCATGGTGCCCCTGGCGGCATAGATCAGCTGTGCCTCGCGGTGCATATGCGGATCGATCCGCATGCCCTTGGGATAGTCGCGTGCGACCAGATGCACGCCCGCGGGCGAGCGATGATTGCTCCGGACCGCCCGGAGGATTGGCGTCTCGACGACAGTCATTGGCAGCATCCCGTCATGCCCAAGACATATAACTCATTTCGGAGCAGGAGAGGATTCCCATGAACAGCCCCAGCCGGGTGATCAGTTTCGTCAACGCGGGCCATTTCATCGACCATTACGCGATGCTGATTTTCGCCGCCGCGGTGATCATCATGGGACCGGCGCTCGGCATGGCCTATTCGGAACTCCTGCCTTACGCGACGCCGGGCTTCGTCGCCTTCGGCGCGGGCTCGCTGCTCACCGGCTGGCTCGGCGACCGCTGGAGCCGTCGCCACATGATGCTGATCTTCTTCGTCGGCATCGGCGCCTCCATGATCTCGGTTGGCTTCGTGCAGACCCCGGCCCAACTCGGCGCGGCGCTGTTCGCGATCGGCATTTTTGCCTCGATCTATCATCCCGTCGGCACTGCCATGATCGTCTCCTACGCTGACAGGCTCGGCCGCGAGATGGGCATCAACGGCGTCTGGGGCAATCTCGGCGTCGCTTCGTCGGCGCTGGTCACCGGCGTGATCGGCCAGTATCTCGGCTGGCGCTTCGCCTTCATCGTCCCCGGCATCGTCACCATCCTGATCGGCATCGCGTTCGCGACGATGGTCGTTCACGAGGACCGCAAGGGCTCGAAGCAGGCGGCAGCGCAGGCGCGGGTCGCCAAGCAGGACATGTGGCGCGTGATCCTGTCGCTGCTGATCGTGGTGATCGCGATCTCCACGACGTTCAACGCCGTCACCGTGGCGCTGCCAAAGCTGTTCGCGGAGCGGCTTGCCGATCTCACCAAAAGCCCGGCGCTGCTCGGCGTCATCGCGGCCTGCGTCTACGTGTTCGGCGCGATGACGCAGTATACGATCGGCCGGCTGCTCGACCGCTATTCGCTGAAGACAGTGGCGCTGCCGCTGTCCTTCATGCTGGCGCCGTTCCTGTATCTCGCCGCGAGCCTGTCCAATCTGCCGCTGATCCTGGTCTCGATCGGCATCGTCATGGGCGCGTTCGGACAGGTCACGGTCAACGACGCCATGGTCGGCAAATACACCAGCGAGGAATGGCGCTCGCGCGCCTATGCCGTGCGCTATTTCATCGGCTTCACCGCGGCCGGCGCCTCGGTCGGCCTGGTCGCCTGGCTCTACGAGCAGGGCGGCTTCGTCACCATGCTGCATGCCTTCGCCGCACTCTGCCTGCTCGCGATCGCAGCCGCGATCATTCTCCCGCGCGAGATCAGGACACCGCAGGCGGTGTGAGGGATCGGCGTGAGGCGCGCGCCCGTTTCAATCCCGTCATTGCGAGGAGCGTAGCGACGAAGCAATCCAGAATCTTTCGGCGGACGGATTCTGGATTGCTTCCGCCTTCGCTAAAGGTTCGGCTGTCAAGTCGCCGCGCCCGCAATGACGTGGGAGTGGCGGCGGCTCGCGTAGTCTGCCGATGATGCCATCATGCCAGTGTTTTGCCCGACGGGGCAAGCATTTTCGGCAAAGCGAAATTAGATTTCGGCAAAGACGAAATTTTCTCCAGTCTTTTCAACCTCATCTCTACTGTGCATGGGGTTGTTTTCGCGTTTTTTTGTTGAGGCCCCTTACCCGCCGCGAAGTCAAGGAACTCCTGTTGCCTGCCGCGGGTTCTATCCCCGTCATCCCGGCACCTCGCCGGGGCAGATGAAGGGGTAAAATTCCTGCATGCAGTGGAGCCTGCTCCGACCGGTCGGCCTTGTCCCCGCGGCGCTTGTCCTCACCACCGTTGCGGCCAGCGCCGAGGGCGGCAAATCGGCCGGTCCCTCGGAATTCCTGCTGGTGGCCCAGATCGTGCTGTTGATCGCGGTCGGCCGCGGTCTCGGCGAGATCATGCAGCGCCTCGGCCAGCCCTCGGTGATCGGCGAATTGCTCGCCGGCATCCTGCTCGGTCCCTCGCTGTTCGGTTGGGTCTGGCCTGACGCACAGCAGGCAATCTTCCCCAAAACGCCCGAGCAGAAAGCGATGATCGACGGCATCGCGCAGTTCGGCATCCTGCTGCTGTTGCTGCTGACCGGCATGGAGACCGACCTCAAGCTGGTCAGGAAGGTCGGCAAGGCCGCGATCGCGATCTCGATTGCCGGCATCCTCGTGCCCTTTGCCTGCGGTTTTGCGCTCGGCGAATTCCTGCCAGATGCGCTGTTGCCGAATCCGCAAGCCCGCCTGGTTGCGTCGCTGTTCATGGGCACGGCGCTGTCAATCTCCTCGGTGAAGATCGTCGCGGTGGTTGTGCGCGAGATGAACTTCATGCGCCGCAATGTCGGCCAGATCATCGTCGCCACCGCCGTCATCGACGACACCATCGGCTGGATCATCATCGCCGTCATCTTCAGCCTCGCTTCGCACGGCGCGCTGGATATCGCCTCGGTGGCGAAAGCTGTGCTGGGCACGCTGGCCTTCCTCGCGATTAGCTTCACCATCGGCCGCCGCATCGTGTTCCAGCTCATTCGATGGGCCAACGACAATCTCGTCAGCACCGCCCCGGTCATCACGGTGATCCTGCTGCTGATGTGCGCGATGGCGCTGGTCACGCATCTGATCGGCGTCCACACCGTGCTCGGTGCCTTCGTCGCCGGCATTCTGGTCGGGGAGTCCCCGATCCTGACGCGGCAGATCGACGAGCGGCTGCGCGGGCTGATCTCGAGCTTCTTCATGCCGGTGTTCTTCGGTTTGGCCGGCCTGAGCGCCGACCTCACGGTGCTGCGCGATCCCCATCTGCTGATGCTCACCGGCCTGCTGGTCGTGATCGCCAGCGTCGGCAAGTTCGGCGGCGCCTTCGTCGGCGGAACCGTGGGCGGGCTGAACACAAGGGAGTCGCTGGCCCTCGCAAGCGGGATGAACGCGCGCGGCTCGACCGAGGTGATCATCGCCACCATCGGTCTTTCGATCGGCGTGCTCAGCCAGAACCTGTTCACGATGATTGTGACCATGGCGATCGTGACCACGATGGCGATGCCGCCGATGCTGCGCGCCGCGCTGGCAAAGCTGCCGATGAACAAGGACGAGCAAGAGCGCCTGGAGCGGGAAGAATTCGAGAAGCGCGGCTTCGTCGGCAATCTCGAACGCCCCTTGCTCGCCGTGGACGAGAGCGTGAACGCCACCTTCGCTGCCCACATCGCCGGCCTGATCGCCGGCATGCGCGGCTTGCCAATCACCGTGCTGCACATCGGCAAGCGCGCCAAGGATCAGGAGAAGGGCCGCGATGAAGAGGAAAGCGCGGAAACCGTGGTGAAGAAGGCCGCCGAGATCGTATCGGCCCATGGCGATGGCGATGTCGGCAGCGTCGACGTCGTCACCCGGGCAAGGCGTGCGGAGCTCGGCGAGTCCATCGCCGACGAAGCGCGCAAGGGCTTCGATCTTCTGGTCATCGGCGTCGACAAGGTTGCTGCCGCCAAGGATCGCTTCGATCGGAGGATCGAGGACATCGCAGCGAAGTTCGAGGGACCGCTCGCGGTCGTGGCGGCCAAGGGCAAGCACCTGAAGCAGCCGACGCCCGAGGCGCTCAACATCCTCGTTCCGGTCTCCGGCAGCGGCGTCTCCAAGCGCGGCGCCGAGGTCGCGGTCGCGCTGGCGCAGGCGGGATCAGGCTCGCTCCGGGTGATCTATGTCGCGACGACGCGCGACAAGGGCGCGCAGCGCGGCGCCTCGCGTGGTCTGAACCAGGAGGCCGGCATCCTGAAGGACGCCAGCGATCTCGCCGCCCGTTACGAGGTCGACATCACCACGACCTTGCGCGCGAACCGGGCGCCTGAAGCGGCGATCCTGCGCGAGATCGAGACCACCGCCGTCGATCTCGTGGTGATGGGGGTCGATCGCATCCAGGCCGATCATCTCTCCTTCGGCGGCGTCGCCGACGCCGTGCTCAGGCAAGCGAAGGTGTCGGTGCTCCTGGTCTCGAGCGGGGAGGCGCGGCCGACGTCCACGGAGAAAGCCTAGGATTTCACTTCGGCCACTGCCACCGCCTTCGGCGTTTTCTTCGACGCACGCCAGTTCTCGAAGCGCTGCACCACCACGAAGAACGCCGGCACGAACAGCACCGCGAGGCAGGTCGAGGCCAGCATGCCCGAGAACACCGTGATGCCGATCGACTTGCGCGCGCTGGCACCGGCGCCGGTCGCGATCACCAGCGGCACCACGCCGAGGATGAAGGCGAACGACGTCATCAGGATCGGGCGGAAGCGGGCGCGCGCAGCTTCGACCGCGGATTCCAGCACCGGCTTGCCATCGCGGCCGTGCAGCTCGAGCCCGACCTCGACGATCAGGATGGCGTTCTTGGCCGACAGCGCGATCAGCAGGATCAGGCCGATCTGGCAATAGAGGTTGTTGTCGATCTTCAGTGCGTTGAGGATCAGCATGGGGCCGAGCAACGACAGCGGCACCGCCAGGATTACCGAGATCGGCGCGTACCAGCTCTCGTACTGGCCGGCGAGCACGAGATAGACCAGCAGCATGGCGAGCCCGAACACCCAGTAGATCTGGTTGGAGACGGCCTTCTCCTGATAGGACATCGCGGTCCATTCGAAGCCGGTGCCCGGCGGCAGCGTCTTGTCCGCGATCTCCTCCATCAGCTTCAGCGACTGGCCAGAGGAGTAGCCCTGCGCCGGCAGGCCGATCACGGTCGACGATGGATAGAGATTGTAGAGGCTGATCAGCGACGGGCCGGTGGCGGGCGTGATCGTGGCAACCGTGCCGATCGGGATCATGTCGCCGTTCGAGTTGCGCACCATCATGTTGGCGATGTCGCGCTCGGTGACGCGGAAGGCGGGATCGGCCTGGGTGTAGACCTGGAACACGCGGCCGAACTTGTTGAACTGGTTGACATAGGACGAGCCGAGATAGGTCGAGAGCGCCGCGAACACCTGGTCCGTCGTCACGTGCAGCGTCTGGGTCTTGATGCGGTCGATCTCGACGTTGAATTGCGGCACCGAGGAGCGGAACGAGGATTGGACGCGCTGCAGCGCGCTCTGGCTCTGGCCATTGCTGACCATCGCGCCCGTGATGGCCTGGAGCTTGGCGAAATCGCTGTTGCCGTCGCGCAGCTCGACCTGCATCGAGAAGCCGGCCGCGTTGCCGATGCCCTGGATCGGCGGCGGCGGCAGCACCAGCGTGCGCGCTTCCATGATGGCCGCGAGCTTGTCGTTCAGCCCGTAGACCAGTGAGCGCAGATCCTCGCCCGGTCCTTTGCGCGCGTCCCAATCTTTCAGGATAATGTAGGCGACGCCGGCATTGGCAAGGCTGGCGCTGTTGTCCAGCGCGGAGATGCCGGCGATGGTGATGACTTGCTGGACTCCGGGCGTGTCCTTGATCAGCTCGCTCGCTCTGTCGAGCACCTTCTGGGTCCGTTCCAGCGCGGCACCGTCAGGCAGTTGCACGGCGGCGATCAGGTAGCCCTGGTCCTCGATCGGCAGGAAGCCGGTCGGTACCCGGGACAGCCCGTAGCCGCCGATCCCGATCAGCACCAGCGCGATCGCGACCGAGATCGTGCTGTTCCTGCACAGCACGCCGATCAGTCGGATGTAGCCGCGCTCGACGCGGTTGTAGACCGCGTTGAAGCCGCGATAGAAGAAGTTGCGCTGCTCCGGCGGCACCGTCGGCCGCAGCCAGAGAGCGCATTGCGTCGGCTTCAGCGTCGCCGCGTTGATGGCGGACAGAAGCGCGGTCGCCGCGATCACCAGCGCAAATTGCGAATAGATGCGGCCGGTGAGCCCGGCGAGGAACGACGCTGGCAAAAACACCGAGATCAACACCAGCGTGATGCCGACGATCGGCGCGAACAGCTGGTCCATCGCCTTGATCGCGGCGTCATGGCCGTTCATGCCCTGCTCGATGTTGTGGGCCGCGCCTTCCACCACGACGATGGCATCGTCGACGACGATGCCGATCGCTAGCACGATCGCGAACAGCGTCGACATGTTGATGGTGAAGCCGAGCGCGGCCATGGCGGCGAAGGCGCCGATGATGGTCACCGGCACAGTGGTCGCCGGCACCAGCATCGCGCGCCAGTCCTGCAGGAACACCAGGATCACGACCAGCACCAGCAGGCCGGCCTCGATCAGCGTCATGTAGACCTCGTGCACCGAGGCCTGCACGAATTTGGTGGTGTCGAACGGCGTGTCGTACTTCATGCCCTGCGGGAAGGCCTTGGCGAGCTGCGCCATCTTCTTCTCGACAGCCTGCTCGACCTGGAGTGCGTTGGCGCCGGGTGACTGGAACACGCCGATGCCGGTGGCAGGCTGCTTGTTGAGCGAGAAGATCTGGCTGTAGGTCTGCGCGCCCAATTCGACCCAGCCGACGTCGCGCACCCGCGTGACGTCGCCGCTGGTGCCTGATTTGACAATGATGTTCTCGAACTCGGTGGTATCGTCGAGCCTGCCGTTGACGTTGAGGGTGTACTGGAACGCCTGACCCGGCGGCGTCGGCGGTGCGCCGACCTGGCCGGCGGAGACCTGCTGGCTCTGCTGCTGGATCGCCTGGATGACGTCCTGCGGCACCAGGCCCCGGACCTGCAGCTTGTTCGGATCGAGCCACACCCGCATCGAATACTGGCCGGCGCCGAACACGGTGACGTTGCCGACGCCGGGCAGGCGCGAGAGTTCGTCGCGGAGGTTGATGGTGGCGTAGTTGCTCAAATAAAGGCTGTCGAACGTCTTGTCGGGCGAGGTCAGCGTCACGAACAGCAGGATCGACGTCGACCGCTTCTGTACGGTGACGCCCTGGTTCTGCACCGACTGGGGCAATTGCGACAGCGCGCTGGAGACGCGGTTCTGCACCAGCACTTGCGCGAAGTTCAGGTCGGTGCCGATCTTGAAGGTCACGGTCAGCGTATAGGTGCCGTCGGAGCCGCTGTAGGACTGCATGTAGAGCATGTCCTCGACGCCGTTGACCTGTTGTTCGATCGGCAAGGCAACTGTGTCGATCACGGTCTTGGCGCTGGCGCCGGGATAGCGTGTGGTGACCTGCACTGTCGGCGGCACCACGTCGGGATATTGCGCGATCGCGAGGTTGAACAGCGCGACGCCGCCGATCAGGATCATCAGCAGCGCGATGACGTTCGAGAGGACCGGCCGCTCGATGAAGAACTTTGAGATCATGGCAGGCGCTCCTACTTACTTGGCAGACGCCTGCGGCTGCTCGATCTTCGTCACCTGCGGCTCGATCTTCTGGCCCGGAATCACCCGCAGCAGCCCTGCGATCACCACGCGATCATCCGGCTTCAAGCCGCTTTCGATCACGCGCAAACCGTTGTCCACGGGACCGATCTGCACCTTGCGCTGCTCGACAACGTTGTCGCCATTGACGACGAGGAGATAGCGGCCGCCCTGATCGCTGCCGAGCGCGGTGTCGGGCACGAGCAGGGCGTCCTTCTCCTGAGTGAAGGGCACGCGAACGCGGACGAAATAGCCGGGCAGCAGCACCCGCTTGTCGTTGGGGACAAGGCCCCGCACTGCGAGCGTGCCCGTCGACTGGGTGAGGGTCGGGGCGACATAGTCAAGCTTGCCCTCATGCGGATAACCGGCCTCGGTCTGCAAACCGACTTGAATCGGAAATTGCTTCATGTCTGCGGCGGTGAGCCCGCGGCGGGCGGCCTCGGCACGGATGCGCAGCACGTCCTGCTCGTTGACGGTGAAATTCACATAGATCGGGTCCATCGCGACGATGGACGCGAGTTGAGTTGGAGAGGAGACGCCGACGAGTTCGCCGACCGAGACCATGTGAGCGCTGACGATGCCGTCGAAAGGCGCGGTCACGTTGGTGTAGCCGTAGTTGACCTGGGCGAGCTTGGTGTTGGCCTCGGCCTGCTGGAGATTGGCCTGCGCGTTATCGCGCGTCGATGTCGAGGTGTCGAGCGTGGCCTGCGAGACGGCCTGGCGCTGCACCAGCTCAGCCTGCCGTTTGTAGTCGGCTTCCGCCTGCCGGACTGAGGCCTGCGCGCCGGCCTCGGCCGCCCGCGCCTGGTCGAGCTTGAGCTTGTAGGTCTCGGGCTCGATCGTGAACAGCTGGGTGCCCTGCTTGACGAAGGCGCCGTCCTGGTAGTCGATCGATTGCAGGAATCCCTGCACGCGCGCGACGAGATCGACATTCTTGAACGGCGCGGTGTTGCCGGTGGCCTCGACATACCGCGTCACCGGGCGCTGCACCGGCGCGGCGACGTCCACCTTGGGCGGCGGCGGAGCGACGAAACTGTTCTTGTCCTCGCAGCCGGCGAGCGCGGCCACGGCCATCGCGGCGGCCAGTGCCTGCCCGACATGTCTCCACGCTTCGTTGCGCCGTGCGGGAGATGCGGGATTCGCGCAGGTCATTCGGTGGCCCCCGGTTGCTGTCTATCGAGGCGGGAGGCTACCAACAAATGCCCGGACGTGGAACACCATAGCCATGGCAGTCGTCGGCCTTGCGCTGCGGACCGCGCTGTGGCCTTTGGCAGTTTTGCCATCACAAACCGCTTTTTATCGCGCACCCGATCGACCAGAACTATGTCACAGGCCGAGCGACGGCGCGCGAAGCGGTCGGGACGAACAAGAGAAGAATACAAGAAGAAAAGGTCGGGAGATCATGACATGCCCACGTCGGTCCTTAAGTCGGTCCTTGCCGGCCTCATTCTCGCAGCGGCGGTCGTCATGCCCGCGCTAGGCGATGGACTTAAGGACGAGATCGCACCGACCGGCAAGCTGCGGGTCGCGATTGCGATCAGCCTGGCTGGCGGCGCGTTCTGGTCCACCAAGACCGGAGACGGCTATGCCGGCGTGCCGGTCGATCTCGGCAGGGAGATGGCCGGGCAACTCGGCGTGCCCGTTGAATATGTCGTGTACCAGAATTCAGGGCAGATCACTGACGCGGCATCGAACGGCAACTGGGACGTCACCTGGTTGCCCAAAGATCCTGAGCGCGAGAGCAGGATGATGTTCGGCCCGATCTACGAGGTCGCGGACGCCACCTACATCGTCAAATCAGGCTCGAACGTCACCAATTTCGCCACGCTCGATCAGGGGGGCATCAAGGTCGCGGCCGTGAACGCCACGACCACGATGCGCGGCGCGGCCGCGCATCTGAAGAATGCGAAGGTCACGGGCTATCAGACCTATGACGAGATCTTCGGCCTCCTCAGCAGCGGCCAGATCGATGCGTTTGCGCTGTCGCGCGACCAGCTCAACAAGATGGCGCAGAAGATCCCGGGCACGCGCGTGCTCGACGAGACCTTCAAGAAGACCGTCACGGCGGTCGCTGTACCGCTCGGCCACCCCCAAGCGCTGACCTTCGTCACCAAATTCATGAACGAGGCGGTGACGAATGGCACCTTGCGCAAGGCCTACGACAGCAATGGCCTGAAGGACGCGCCGATCCGCACCGAATAGGACGGCGGCGCAGGATGACTGCGCCGCGCTCCGGCCCTACGGCTCCGCGGTGCGGATGCCCGCGGGGCTCACTTGCATCTTGAGCGTGGATGTCTTGTTCAGCGCCTTGCCATCGAACGAGAAGGCGATCAGCTCGTTTTCGACCATGCACTGGGCCACGACATATTTGGACTCCTTGGACCACACCATGCCCTGGCACCAATGGCCGATCTTCGCTTCCGTCACCGGCGTAAGGTCAGTGCCCGAAATCTTGTAGACCTTGAGCAGGCCGAAATCGTTGAAGAACGGCGACGCCGACGGCTTGTTCGAACCGTTCATGACGGTCACGGCCACGTAGTTGCCGTCCGGGGACATCTTCACGGCTTCCGGCGTCTGCCCGACGGTGACTGTCGTGACGACGCGGATCGGTTTCGCCGTCATGTCGATCAGGCTGATCGAGTCGTTGTCGCCGCTGCTGGCGCCGACATTGCCGACGATGGCGGCGGCGCTGCCGGTGACATCGATGTCGTAGGGGCGGATGCCCGCGGAGAGATCGCGCTTGGCGTACTCGACCTTGCTCCCGTCCACAGTCAGAAGCGAGATCTTGCTGTCTCCGTCGCGCGTGACCAGCGCGGTCGCGCCGTCATGGGAAAAGACCGCGTGGCTGGGGCCTGATTTGGCGTCGCCGAGCTAGATCTTGCCGACGGGCGCAAGCGTGCCCCCGCTGATGGTGAAGACCGAGACCGTTCCTTCGCTGCGGTTCGCAACCAGCGCCAGCGTGCCCGCGCGGTTGATCGAAACGCCGGCAGCGCCCGCGCCGGCTTGCAAGGTCGCCAGTACTTTGGGCGGCGTGGATTTCAGGTCGATGACCGAAAGCTTGTCGTCGGGCACCGTCTTGGTCGGATCCGCGGGATCGAGCTTCATCGCGCCGGTAACGAGGGCGAACGCGCCATCCGGCGCAATTGCCACGCTCGGCGGCGGTCCGACGACGCTGGCCGGGGCGGGCACCTCGCCTAGAAGTTTCAAGGCACCGTCGGTGAAGTCGATGACGCTCACCGTGTCCGGCAGTGGTTGCTTGCGCACCAGGGCGCTGCCGTTCTCGAGCACCATCTTGCCGTCATTGGCCGTGACGACGATCTCGGCGTGCGCGGCGAAATTGGCGAGGCCCGCCAGGGATGTTGAGATCAAAGCACATGCGGCACGGCGCGTGCGCTTGCGAAGAGCGGCTGTCATATGTCCCCCCGAGATTTGTTCTTGTCCGGAGAAGCTAAATGCACCGGGCGCAGGACGCAATGACCAGGTGGCGAGCGTTTGCCTTTGAAGACGCCGACGGACGGCTACAAGGCGGGAGCTAGCCTCTCAGTCGCGTGCCACGCGGCGAGGCCCCTCAGCGTGGCTTGATCTCCGCGTATTTCGCCATCGCCTTCTCGAACTTCCGCTTGAACAGCCACATCGCGCCAAGGATTTCCCGGAAGCTTGCCGAGGTGCGCGCCCGGTCGGCCTGTCCGAATGCGAAGATGCTGTTGTTGCGCAGGTGCTTCATGATCGTCGGACTGGACACCCTGTAGTTCAGGAGATCGCCGGACCTGAGCGCCGCCCGCGTCGGCGTGGGAACGATCTGGATCAGCTCGAACAGCTTCATTTGGTCGATCGGGTCGGGCAGCGTCTTCACGATTCCTGGGATCTCCCGGAAAATATCCGCATGCGCGTTCATCAGGCCGTCGCGCACGTTGGTCCAGTGATTGAAGCGATGATCGGTGCCGCGGGCCCGCGCCTCCTCCTTGTCGTCGCGCGCGCTCAACCCGGGATCGGCGGCCGCGATCTCGCCCTTGATGGCGTCCCATTTCCTATGGCCGTTGCGGTCCTCGGACGGGCCGGTCTGGAAGCTGCCCATATAGGTGTTCGAGCGCCCGTTGCGGACGTTCTGCTTGCCGTTGGTCTCGGCGAAGAACAGCCCCAGACTGATCCGGCCCGCGGCTTCGGCGTGGTCAGGCGCCAACCCCTTGGCGCGTGCGATCGCGACCGCGAGATCCACCACGTCCTTGAACGGTGTCGCCGAGTTCTGCGCGCCGGCCGGCGGCGCTTCCATGATCTCGAACAGCTTTGAGTATTCGTCCACCAGCGGTTCGATGTCGGCATCGAAATAGGCCGGCGGGATCTCGAACTTGTTGGGCCTGCCGGTCCGCGACGGCATGACGTCGGTGAGATCCTTGTAAGCACTGATCACGGCGACGCGTGCCAGATAGAGCGCCTGGCCCGGCAGGTTCGGCAGCGGCTGTTTGGCGTCGATCTGGCGGCGCCGCTCGGAGAGAATCGCTTTGAAATCGCCGAGCGCACGCTCGTAGGTCGCAACCGCCTCCGATTGCCTGGCCGTGAGCGTTTGCGCCAGGCTCGGGACGAAGGTCGCAAGGATCAGCCCAAGCGCCGTTATGACTGCGGCGGCGCGATGTCGTGCTCTCATGGCCGGTTCCCTGGGCCTGTCGATTCGATGGCCAAGGGGATCGTAAGCATCGGAGGCGAGGGCTGGCGAGCGGCAAATCCCACTCGGCCCGAATTCGCGGCCTCACGCCGCTTGGTAATCCGGCGCGGAGGCGAGAAACCGCGCATAGGCGTCCGCGTCCGGCGGCCGGAAGTGGCCCGCGAGCCCGCCGCGCTTCTGCTCCTTGGCGCCGATGTCGGCCATCAGCTCGTCGAAGTGACGGTAGTGATAGGGCGCGACGCAGAGGCCGCCATAGACGCCCGCAGCCGGCCGTTCGACCCGCTTGAAGTGCAGCATCATCTCGATGTTGTCGCGCATCTGTTGCGCGGTCGGCTGGCGTGCGAGCTGTCCGTCGGCGTAACGGACCAGCCAGTTGGCGGCGAGGTCGGCGCAGAGCACGGTGCAGAACGAGGAGTTGAAACCGACGAAACCGAGCTCCGGCAGGTCGGGATTGGCGATCAGGCGATAGAGCCGGTACTGCCCATCCGCATCGACCAGTTTTGCCTGGTACGCGGCGGGCAGGAATGGCACGCCGAGCTTGTAGCCGATCGCGAGCACCGCGACATCGGCCGCCACGCGCTCGCCGCCGCTCATCACGATGGTGTCACCGTCGTAATGATCGAAGCTGCCGAACACGGCCTTGATGCGGCCGTCGGCTACCATCGGATGGAAGCCGGGTGTTGCGATCGGCACCGAGCAGTTGACTCCGTCCTCGATCCGCTCCTTCGGCACCATGTTGCATTGCTTCAGCTTGAGCTGCGCCTTCAACAGGCTTTCCAGCCCGCGCCAGTTTGCCCAGACGAACGGTGCTGCGATGCGATGCGCAAGGCGCGACATCGCGCCGATGCCCCAGCCCGGAAACATCTCCTCCTGCGCACGGATGTAGAGGATGCGCTTGAAGTTCACGAGACCGCCGATGAAATAAGGAATGCGCCAGACCGGCTCGCGCATCACGATCGTCACCTCACGCGCGCCCGCTTTCACGGCGTTCACCGCGATGTCGGTTGCCGATTTCGATCCGCCGAGCACGACGACGCGCCGTCCTTTCACCACTTGAGGATCGTTGTATTTCGATGAATGCAGGATCTGCCCGCCCTGTGCTAGAAAGCCGTCTTCGCCTGGGCAGTGCAGCTCCCGCGGCTCGTTGAACTGTCCGGTGCAGACCGCGACGAAGTCGAAATCCTCAGCTGTGCTGGCGCCGCTCTTGTCCGAGAGCGCGAGCGTCCAGCCTGGTCTGCCGTCGGCGCGTCGCGCCATGCCCGACACGCTGGTGTTGAAACGCAGCATACGGTCGAGGCCAAAAATTCGTGCGTAGTCGGCGAGGTAGGCGTGGACTTGCGATCCGGTCGGCCATTCCGGATAGGCTTCGGGCATGGCGCGGTCGGTGTAGCGGTAGAGCTCCTTCGGGCTCTGGGTCTGCACCTCCGGATAGGAGCGCGCCGGCTCCCAGACGCCGCCGAGATCGGCGCTGCGTTCAATGATGGTGACCCGGTGACCGCGGGTCGAGAACGCCTTTGCGGCGGCAAGGCCGGAGACGCCGGCGCCGATCACGCAGACATGCTTTGGGTTGACCATGGGATTGCTCGCGAGCTCGAATGTTCTGGGCACAGCAGGCCGCGTTCGGCCGCGCTGCGCCGCCGCTGGACCTGCGACGAAACAGAAATGGGAGTCGGGCGGCCGCCTAGTCGTTGGCTTCAGGCGGCAGGAAGTCGACCTCGTGCAGGGCCGAGATGCGCACGACCTCGGCGGGGTCGGCCAGATTGTGGAACTGGTTGAACAGCGCCTCCAGCTTCTGCATCGGCGAGACCCAGAACAGCGCGCGGGCCGGCTTGTCGGACTTGTTGAAATAGCCGTGCGGGATGCCGCGCGGCAGGCGCACGAGATCGCCGGCGTTGGCCTTGACCCATTTGCCGTCGAGCTTGAGGTCGAGCGTGCCCTCCTGCACCAGGATGAATTCGTCCTGGGTCGGATGGATGTGCACTGGCACGAACTGGCCCGGCTCGCTGTTGGTCTCGAAGGCAAAGGTGGAATCGGTGACGGCCTTGGGAAAATAGACCTGGCCCAGAATATTCCAGGTCTTGCCGCCATAGCCCGTGCCGTTCGCGGTAATGCCCTTCTCGAGTGCAGTCATGGCTCGCCTCCATCGTGGATCCCGACGAGGGTGGAGCTTCGGTCAGGCGCGGGCTGCTGTCTATCCGCTAAACGAATCCGGACACGTCCTGTGCCGTGCGGCACGACGTTTTTGCGACAGGGCTCTTTCCGGGGACGGGGAACTATTATAGGTTTAAAATATTCCGTGATGCCAAGCGTGGTCGGCGATGTCCGCAGCCGAGCTGGAAATGAGCACGCCTCGATCCGCGGCCGAAAGGCTCGCGGCTTTCGCCCGCGTCACCACCGACGACGCCGACGAGGCGGCCGAGCAGGTCGGGCGCATCTTCTGCCCGCATGATCTGACGCCGATGCGGAGGTCGGGCTTCTCGGCCAGGCACAATTGTGCCGCCTTCGACGGCTTTTCCATCAACTATGTCGCCTATGGCGGATCCGTCACCATCGATCCCGGCTGCCTCGACCGCTTCTTCCTGGTGCAGATCCCGCTCGCCGGCACGGCCCGTATCCGCGCAGGTACCCGCGAACTCGACACAGCGCCGGAACGGACGGCGTCGCTGTTGTCGCCGACCATCCCGACCCGGATGATCTGGACCGAGTCGGCGCAAGCGATCCTGCTGCTCGACCGCCGCATGGTCGAGCAGCGCGCAGCGGCATTGTCGGGCAGGGCGACCGGCGCGGTCGAGTTCGACCCTACGCTCGACCTGAACGTGCCGGCCGCGCGCGGCCTCGCGGCGAAGCTCGTCGAGCTGATGATGCTCGCCGAAGGTCTCGGACCGTCCGGCAGGCTTTCACCGGTCGCGACCGCGGGCTGGCGCGAGGCGCTGCTTCATTACCTCCTCGACGGCCAGCGGCACGGCCTGTCCGACGCGATCAGAACGTTCTCGGGCCAGGGCGAGCGTCTGCCGCGCGCGCTGCACACTGCGCGGGACTGCCTCGCGGCGAATGCCTGCGAGCCGCTCGACGTTGCGCACCTCGCCTGTGAGTCCGGGATCGGCATCCGCGCGCTACAGCTCGGTTTCCGCCGTCATTTCGGCGTGTCGATCTCGCAGATGCTGCTCGACATGCGCCTCGCCAATCTCCACACCCGGCTCACGCAAGCCGAGCTGGACACTTCGATCACCGAGATCGCCTTCGATCTCGGCTTCACCCATCTCGGCCGCATGGCCGGCGCCTATCGCGAAAAATTCGGCGAGACGCCGTCAGCGACGCTGCGGCGGAAGATGAGCTGATGCGCCGGCGGCTTCCCGATGTCGGTTGGGGAGCGCGCGGCGCGAAGACGCGGCATCATTTGAACGTCGTCGCCTGAGTAACATCGCCCCAGCAATACTGATCGTCGCAGTCTTTTAGCTTGTCGTTGATTGACCATTCAACCATGCCACCCGCGTTGGAATTCGCAGCGGATGGCCTAGGTCTTCCGCGACCTTGTCGCGCCATCGCGTTCAGCCGCCTGCCTGCGCAGAAAGCCTTCGAGATCGGCCTGCACGGAATAGGGCGTCGGGATCGGATCGCCCGCGTCGTCGACAGCGGTGTCGAGAGAGCGGCGCAGCATGCGCGCGAGCTCGGCCTTGCGGTAGGGCTTTGTCAGAAGCGGTGCGCCCTTGGTGGCGCGCCCCTGCGCATGCGGGGCGTCGTAGGCATAGCCCGACGTGAAGAGCACCCGCAGCGAGGGGCGCGATGCCACCATCTCGTCGGCGAGCTCTCGTCCGTTCAAGCTGCCGGCCATCACGATGTCGGTGAAAAGCAGGTCGAAGGGCGTGCCTTCGGCCGCGATGGCCAGTGCCTCGGCTGCATTGGCGGCCGAGATGACCTTGTAGCCGAGGCTTTCGAGCTGAACCGTGACGTACTGGCGGACGTCGCGGTCGTCCTCGACACAAAGAATGGTTTCCGTCCCGCCCACGACCTTGCGCTCGTCATAGCCGGTGGGGCGAAGCGTGCTCGCCTCCGCCTTCGGCAGATAGATCGTGAAAGTCGTGCCGCGTCCTTCTTCGGAAGCGACCTTGATTCCGCCACCGGACTGCTTGATGAATCCGAACACCATGCTGAGCCCGAGCCCGGTGCCCTTCCCGATGTCCTTGGTCGAGAAGAAGGGATCGAAGATCCGCTCCAGAATGGCCGGCGGAATGCCAGTGCCGGTATCGCCTATCTCGATCTCGACATAGTCGCCGGCATAGCCGGCCCCGACCGCCACGGCCTCGCGGACGCCGAACACGACGTTGCGCGTCGTCAACGTCAGTCTGCCGCCGTCCAGCATCGCGTCGCGGGCGTTGATCGCGAGGTTGAGAAGCGCCGAGCTCAATTGGCCGCGATCGACGAGGGCGAGCCAAATGTTGCCGTCGAGCCGGGTCACGATCTCGATCTTCTTGTCGAAGGTTGCCAGCAGCAGCTTTGCGAGCTCTTCGAGCAGCTCGTTGATGTCGCTCTCGGCCGGCTTGAGCGCCTGCTTGCGGGCAAAGGACAACAGGCTCGACGTCAGCGCGGCGCCGCGATCGGCGGCGTCGCTGATCAGCTTGGTGATGGTCGCGAGCGGCGGATTATCCTTCACGGCGTCGGCGAGGATCTCGATCGTGCCCGTGATCACGGTGAGCATGTTGTTGAATTCGTGCGCAATGCCGCCGGTGAGCTGACCGATCGCCTCCATCTTCTGGGCCTGGATCAGCTGCTCCTCGGCGGCGCGCTTCTGGGTGACATCCTTGACGAAATTGTTGATGAGGGTGCGCCCCCCGATGTGGAGCGCCGTGCTGGAGGCCTCGATCAGGATCTCGTCGCCGTCCCGGTGCAGCAGGGTCGCTTCGAACCGGATGCCGATCGGCGTATCCGACAATTCCGGCAGCAGCCGCATCATGCGTTGCCTGAAGCCGTCGCGCAGCGGCTCGGCGATGAGGAGATTGACGACGTCCGTGCCGAGCGCCTCCTTGTGCGTCCATCCCGTCAGGGCCTCGGCCTGAAGGCTCCATTCCAGCACGATGCCGTTCTGGTCGGTCTGAACGAAGGCATCGAGCGCGGTCTTGATGACCGCTTGCGTCATCTGTGCGCTGGCCCGCGCCTGCTCGGTCAGTAGCGCGGCGGCCCGTTTTTCCTGCGCCGTTTCGATCGCGCGCGTGCACAGACGAGCGAGCAGGACCGCAATGGCGCCGCTTGCGAGCATGGCGACGATCTGGGCAATGCCGAACCCGGTTCCGGTCGCGGCATAGGAGACGAGGAGAGCCGCCGCGGTCACGATGACCTGCGCGGCCATCGCGAGTGTCAGAAGCCGCCTGAGTTTCATGGTCTCACACCAACGCGTCAGTGGCAGACCCTCGTGTCCGCCCTGTCAATGACCGGCTCCACGTGAGCTACAGATGTGAGCTACAGATTCCGCGCGGCAGCGTCGAGGGGCAATTTGCGGTGGTGCCGGGCTGGCGGCGCTTTCAACCTGCCGGCGAATCGGTCTGGCGCAGCGTCGTCACCCAGATCACGCGGGCCGTCTGCTGGGTCGGGTTGTCGAACATGTGCGGCACGATGCTCGGAAAGCGAAAGCTGTCGCCGGCGTCGAGCAGATGGGCCTGGTTGTCGAGCCACAGCCGCAGGCTGCCTGAGAGGATGTAGCCCGCCTTCTCGCCGGTGTGCTGCAGGAAGTCGGTGCCGGACGAGGCGCCGGGATTGAGCGTGAGCTCGTAGAATTCGAGCTGGCCTTTGTCTGCCGGCGTCAGCGCTTCCTTGACGACGCCGCTGGCGGTGAGCCGCAGCAGGCGCCGGCCGTTCTTGCGCACGATATAGCGCTGCACGTCGGCGGGATCGGTGGTCTCGAAGAAATAGGAGATGGGAACGTCGAGCGCGATGCTGAGCAGGCGCAGCGTGCGTATCGACGGCATGGCGCGCGCGCGTTCGAGCTGGCTGATCATGCCGTTGGAGAGGCCGGTCTTCTTGGCGACGTCCTGGATCGACAGGCCCGCGCGCTGCCGCAGCAGCCGCACGGTCTCGCCGAGGCGCTGGTCGACGGCATCGTCGGCTTCGGTCGGCGGGGCATCCTTCGGATCGTTGATCTCGCCGCGACCATCCATGTCGCTCTCCCATGCATCATCTCAGCCCGGACAATGACGTTCCGGAGCTTCAGTCGGAGTGAAAAGGTCGCGCATCCTAGCAATATGATTGACAGCTGTATTTAGTCGTGATGAACTTTTGACAGAAAATTTAGAAGCACTAAAGCCCATTCCTGTCCCTTTGCCGGGGTCTCGGGGCCCGGGAGACGGTGCCGCGTGCGACAACGGAGAGTGGTCATGGCGGACGACACCGGGAAGTTCGGCGTTGGGGCACTGCATCTCGGCAATCCGAATCGCCGTCAGATCTTTCAGCTCGGGGCCGGCGCCGCGGCGGGATGGACGCTATCGGGCAACGCATTTGCGCAGACAGAACGCCCGACCAATCCGCCGGACAAGCCGCGCGGACAGGTGATCGCGGCGCTGTCGCAGGAGCCGACGGTCTTTCATCCCCTGATGCCGGGCATCGAAGTCGATCAGGGCATCTGGTGGCAGGTGTTCTCGCCGCTCTGGTTCATCGATCCCGACGGCAAGTTCGTTCCCGACCTCGCCCGCGAAGTCCCGACGGTCGAGAATGGCGGCCTCTCGGCCGACGGCCTGACCTGGAAGATCAAGCTCCGCAGCGACGTGAAATGGCACGACGGCACGCCGTTCACGGCCGAGGACGTGAAGTTCTCGCTTGAGCTGATCAACAACCCCGATTTTCGCGCGCGCAGCCGCGTCGGCCATAGTCTCGTCAAGGACATCAAGATCGTCGCGCCCGACGAGATTCACTGGCGCATGGAAGCTCCCTATTCGCCCTATATGTCGATCCTGGGATCGCTGACCTTCATCGTGCCCAAGCACATCCTGGAGAAGGTGACCGATCCGAACGCCTCGCCGTTCCACAATGCGCCTGTCGGCACCGGACCGTTCCGCTGGGGCGAGCGCGTGCCGGGCGACCACATTCAGTTGAATGCCCATACCGGCTATCACGCCAAGGGACCCTACGTTGAGCGCGTGGTGTTCAAATACATTCCAGACCTGACCGTGCTCTACACCCAGTTCCGCACCGGCCAGGTCGATTACACCGGCCTGCAAGGCATTCTGCCGAACTTCGTGCAGGAAGCGAAGACGCTGAAGGGCCGCAAGATCTTCGTCTCATCCACGTCGTCGGTGGAGCACATCGCGCCCAATCTGGAGTTCGGCGCGTTGGCGGACCGCACGGTGCGCGAGGCGCTGTATCTCGCGATCAACAAGCAGGCGATCATCGACGCGCTGAACTACGGCTTGCCGACGCAGACCGAAAGCTTCGTGCCGCAACAGGCCTGGTCGTTCCAGCAGGGACTGCCGCAGCACAAATACGATCCGGCCAAGGCCAACACGCTGCTCGATGCGGCCGGTTGGGTCCGCGGCGCCGGCGGCGTGCGCGAGAAAGGCGGCGTCAAGCTCGAATTCACCAATTCAACGACGTCGGGCAATGCGGTGCGTGAGCAGACCCAGCAGCTGCTGATCCAGGACTGGCGCGCGATCGGTGCCGCGATGCGCGTCAACAACATGCCGGCCGCCGTGATCTGGGGCGACTTCTGGCAGCAATCGAAATTCAATTCGGTGATCGTGGGAGTGAATTTCATGCTCGGCAGCGACCCCGACGTGACGCCCCGCTTCGGCTCCGGCGCCATTCCTGCCAAAGGTGGCCGCGGCTACAACACCTATCAGTATCGCAACCCGGAGGCGGATCGGCTTCTCGCCGAAGGTGCCAAGCAGTTCGATCTGGCGCAGCGCAAGACGACCTATGGCGCTCTGCAAAAGCTCATCCGCGACGACCTCGCGATCCTGCCGCTGTTCCAGGGCTTCATCGCCGAAGGTGTGAAGGAAGGGCTGCAAGGCTTCCGTCCCAACATCAACATGTCGATCAACTGCTGGAACATTCGCGAATGGTATTGGGCCTGATGGTTCAGGCGCGCGAGATCGCCTGAGATGGCCCGTTACGTCGCCAATCGCCTGGCGCAGGCGATCATGCTGCTGGTGATCGTGTCCGCGATCGGCTTCGCCATCCTGCATCTGGCGCCCGGCGGTCCGCTCTCGCAATTCGCGGCGTCCGCGCAGATGACGCAGGAGGATCTCGACCGCGTCACGCGGCAACTCGGCCTCGATCGTTCGCTGCCGATCCAGTATCTCGATTGGTTCGGCCGGATGCTGAGGGGCGATTGGGGCCGCTCGCATCGTGACGGCGAGGCGGTGCTGGCGGTGATCTCGTCGCATCTCGGCGCCACGCTGGAACTGATGGCGACTGCGACCATCATCGCGGTGCTGCTCGGCTGCTGGATTGGCGTGCTCGGTGCGCTGCGCCGCTATTCGCTGTTCGATTCGCTCGCAACCGTCGGCGCCATGATCGCATTGTCGATCCCGACCTTCTGGTTCGGCCTCGTCACCATCTATGTGTTCTCGGTGAAGCTCGGCTGGCTGCCGGCCGGCAACCGGCAGACCGTCGGCGATGGCTCCCTGCTCGATCTGCTCCATCATCTCATTGCGCCGGCGCTGGTGCTGGCGCTGGTGGAGACCGCGATGTGGGGCCGCTTCATGCGCTCCTCGATGCTCGAAGTCATCAACCAGGACTACATTCGCACCGCGCGCGCCAAGGGCATGCCGGAATGGCGAATCCTTACGGTTCACGCCTTGCGTAACGCGCTGCTGCCGATGATCACGATGGGCGGCCTTCAGTTTCCGACGCTGCTCGGTGGTGCGCTGGTCGCTGAAACCGTGTTCACCTGGCCCGGCATGGGCCGGCTGTTCCTCGATTCCATCGGATATCGCGACTATCCCGTGGTGATGGGCATTCTGATGTTCTCGGCGATCATGGTGCTGATCGGGTCGCTGCTGGCCGACATCCTCTATGCGGTCGTCGATCCGCGCATCCGGGTGGGCTAGGGATGACGACCGTAGACTTGTCCAGCGCTCAACCCGCACCCGGCCAGGCCGCGTGGCGGCGATTTCGTCGGCACCGGCTTGCACTTGCAGGCGCGGTGATCATTCTCGTCCTTGTTCTCGGTTCGGCATTCGGCCCGTACCTCCTGCCGTTCGACGACACCTACATCGATATCATGAAGCGGTTCGCACCGCCGCTGTCGGGCGCGCACATCCTCGGCACCGACGAACTCGGCCGCGACGTGCTGGCGCGGCTGATGATGGGCGCGCGCGTCTCGCTGTCGATCGGCTTCGTCGCGATGGTGATGGCGATGGCGGTGGGCATCGTCGTCGGGGCCTTCGCCGGCTTCTATGGCGGCGTGGTCGGCGCGGTGCTGATGCGGCTCGTCGATGCCATGCTCTGCTTTCCGACCATCTTCCTGCTGCTTGCGCTCGCGGCGCTCATCGAGCCCGGCTTCATCACCACCACCGTGCTGATCGCGGCAACCGCCTGGATGTGGGTGGCCCGCGTCGTCGAGGCCCAGGTGCGCTCGCTGCGGGAGCGCGAGTTTGCGGTTGCTGCACTCGCGTTCGGCTCGTCGAATCTGCGGATCATGTTCCGCGAGCTCGTACCCAATGCGATCGCGCCGATCGTGGTGGCGGCGACGCTGAACGTGGCCAAGGCCATTCTGCTCGAATCCTATCTCAGCTATCTCGGTTACGGCATCCAACCGCCGGCCGCGAGCCTCGGCAACATGCTCAATAACGCGCAGATCTATCTCACCAGCGCGCCCTGGCTCGCGATTGCACCGGGCCTCGCCATCACGCTTGCGGTGACGAGCTTCAACTTCCTCGGCGACGGCCTGCGCGACGCGCTCGATCCGCGGATGAACATCCCATGATCTGCAAACTAGCGACGAGCCGAGCTGTCTCGATCGAACTGAATATCTGGAGTTTCCCATGTCCCCGCCGCTCACCCGCATAAACAGTGACGAGCGCCTGCCAGCGCAGGTGGATGTCGTCGTCATCGGCGGCGGCGTCATTGGCGTCTCCGCGGCCTATCATCTCGCAAAGAAGGGCCTCTCCGTCGCCTTGGTCGAGAAGGGCCATGTCGGCGGCGAGCAGTCGAGCCGCAATTGGGGCTGGTGCCGCCAGCAGGGCCGCGCGCGTGAGGAGATCCCGCTGGCCCGCGAGGCGCTGCGGCTGTGGGAAGACATGCAAAACGATGCCGGCGTCGATGCCGGCTTCCGCCGTACCGGCGTGCTGTTCCTGACCAAGAGCAAGGACGAGCTCGCCAGCTGGGAGCGATGGGCCGCAACGGCGCGCGAGATGCAGGTTCACTCGACCGTGCTGACGCCGGCGGAGGTCGCCGAGCGCCTGCCCGGCAATGCCGAGACATGGGTTGGCGGATTGCACACGCCGAGCGACGGGCGCGCCGAGCCCTCAATGGCCGTGCCGGCGCTTGCGACCGCCGCGCGAAAGCACGGCGTCACGATTCATCAGGGCTGCGCCGCGCGTGGGTTGGAGACGCAAGGTGGACGGGTGAGCGCCGTCGTCACCGAGAAGGGCACCGTTCGCACGCAATCGGTGCTGCTGTCCGGCGGCGCCTGGTCGTCGCTATTCTGCCGTCGCCACGGCATCGAGCTGCCGATCGGCCTCGTCAATGCGACCGCGTGCCGGACCACGCCGGGGCCGGAGATCACCTCCGGTGCGCTCGGCACCGATTTCTATTGCATCCGCCGCCGCCTCGACGGCGGCTTTACCCTGGCGCTACGCAACCGCGGCACGGTCGAACTGTCGCCTGATCTGTTCCGGTACGCGCGAACTTTCTGGCCGACCTATCTGCATCGCAAGAATGGGTTGAAACTGTCGTTCGGCAAATCCTTCTTCGACCAGCTCATGCGCGGCACGAACTGGAGCTTGGACAAGCCGTCGCCATTCGAGACCGAGCGGGTGCGCGATCCCGCGCCTGACATGTCGCTGGTCAATGCCGCGCTGGCTTCGCTGATCAAGTCGAACCCTGAATTGAAGGACATCGAGATCGCGGAAGCCTGGGGCGGGACGATCGACTGCACGCCGGATACCATTCCGGTCATCTCGCCGGTCGATGCCATGCCTGGCTTCTTCCTTGCCACCGGCTTCTCCGGCCACGGCTTTGGCATCGGTCCTGCGGCCGGCAAGCTCGCGGCGGACATCGTGACGGGCGCGACGCCGCTGGTCGATCCCGCGGCCTACAGCCACAAGCGCCTGATCGACGGCCGCCGGCTCGCGCCGGTCAGCCCGTTCTGAGAGTTTTGGCGGCATGACGGTTCTCTACAAGGCCAACATGGTTCGGGGCGCTGAATGGGCGGGCTTCTTCGCCGAGCGCGCGCCCGATGTGCCATTCCGGCTCTGGCCCGACATCGGCGATCCCGCCGACATCCGCTATCTCGTGGCGTGGGTGCCGCCCGACGACATCGCGACGACTTTCCCAAATCTCGAGCTGGTCTTCTCGGTCGGTGCGGGTGTCGATCAGTTCGACGCGAAAAAACTTCCAGCGCACATTCCGCTCGTTCGCATGCTGGAGCCTGGCATCGCCGAGACCATGGTCGAATACGTCACCATGGCGGTGCTCGCCCTGCATCGCGATCTCCTGCACTTCATCGCCCAGCAGAAGGCGCAGGTCTGGCGCGAGATCCGGATCACGCCGGCGAAGCGGCGGCGCGTCGGCGTGATGGGTCTCGGCCAACTCGGCCAGGCCGTGCTCGAACGCCTCACGGCTTTCGACTTTCCACTACTCGGCTGGAACCGATCGATGCGCGAGATCGACGGCGTCACCTGTTATACGGGCATGGGGACGTTGCCGGATTTCCTTGCGCAGACCGACATTCTCGTCTGCCTGTTGCCTCTGACGGATGAGACCCGCGGCATCCTCAATGCGGACTTGTTCGCGCGCCTGCCGCGCGGCGCGTCGCTCGTCAACGTCGGGCGTGGCCCGCATCTGGTCGAAGCCGACTTTCTCGCGGCGCTCGACAGCGGCGCGTTGTCGGGTGCTGTCCTCGATGTCGCCGAGCCGGAGCCGCTGTCTGCGGGTCACCCTTTCTGGAGCCATCCGCGCATCCTGGTCACGCCGCACAATGCCAGCATGACGACGCCGGATACGGCGGTCGATTTCGTGCTGGATGTGATTGCGCGCCACCGCCGCGGTGAAGAATTGCCGGGGCGTGTCGATCGTAGTCGCGGCTATTAGGACACTGGCATGAGCATGGGCGCAAGCGGAGCTGATCAAATCGCTGCCAACGCGCAGTCGCCGGTGCTGTCGGTTTCCGGCCTGACGACGTCCTTCCTGCGTGAGCGGCGATGGATTCCCGTCGTCTGCGACGTGTCGTTCGATATTGCCTCGCGGGAAACCGTGGCGATCGTCGGCGAGTCCGGTTCGGGCAAGAGCGTCACTGCGCTCTCGATCATGCGGCTCATTCCGAAGGAGAACGGCCGCGTCGAAGGCAGCGTCCGGCTTGCCGGTCGCGACCTGCTGACGCTGCCCGAAGCGAGCATGAAGGATGTTCGTGGCAACGAAATCGCCATGATCTTCCAGGAGCCAATGACGAGCCTCAATCCGGTGCTGACCATCGGCTTCCAGATTGCGGAAGCACTGATCCAGCACCGCGGCCTGTCGCGCGCGGCGGCGGAGGTCGAGACCATATGCCTGCTCGACCGCGTGCGGATACCTGCGGCGAAATCGCGCTTCCACGAGCATCCGCATCGCTTCTCCGGCGGCATGCGCCAGCGCGTAATGATCGCGATGGCGCTGGCCTGCAAGCCGAGGCTGCTGATCGCAGACGAGCCGACCACCGCGCTCGACGTCACGATCCAGGCCCAGATCCTGGAGCTTCTGAAGGAGCTTCAGCAGGAAGAGGAGATGTCGATCCTCTTCATCACCCACGACATGGGGGTGGTGGCCGAGATCGCGGACCGCACCGTGGTGATGTATGGCGGCCAGGCAGTGGAAACCGATGCGACCGCGCGCATCTTTGCTTCACCCTCGCATCCTTATACCCGCTCGCTGCTCGCGGCCGTGCCACGCCTCGGCTCGATGGACGGGCGGACGCGGCCGATGCGTTTTCCGACCGTCGACAAGGTGACGGGGACCTCTGACGAGCCGGCGGAGACGCCCGATACGGTCTCGATTGCCGAGCGACCGCTGCTCGAGGTCTCCAACCTCACGACGCGCTTTCCAATCCGCTCGGGCCTGTTCGGCAAGGTCTCGGGCCGCGTCCATGCGGTCGAGAACATCTCCTTCACCTTGCGCGCCGGGGAGACGCTGGCGCTGGTCGGCGAATCCGGCTGCGGCAAGTCGACGACGGGCCGCTCCATTCTCAAGCTGACGGAGCCGGACAGCGGCACCGTTCTGGTGGACGGGCAGGATGTGCTGGCGATGAATGCCCGCACCTTGCGTGACTTTCGCAAGCAGATGCAGATCGTGTTCCAGGATCCGTTCGCGAGCCTCAACCCGCGCATGTCGGTGGGAACGGCGATTGCGGCCCCATTGCTCGCCAACGGGCTCGTCACGGCGTCGCAGGCACGGGAGAAGGTCGCCGACCTGCTTGTCCGCGTTGGTCTCACCGCCGACATGGCCGCGCGCTTTCCGCACGAATTCTCCGGTGGCCAGCGCCAGCGCATCTGCATTGCCCGCGCGCTCGCGCTCGGACCGAAGCTGATCGTCGCGGACGAAGCGGTCTCGGCGCTCGACGTTTCGGTCAAGGCGCAGGTCGTCAATCTGATGCTGGACCTTCAGGCCAGCATGGGACTTGCCTATCTCTTCATTTCCCACGATATCGCGGTGGTCGAGCGCATGAGCCATCGCGTCGCGGTGATGTATCTCGGCGAGATCGTCGAAACCGGTCCACGCGCGGCCCTGTTCGGAAATCCGCAGCATCCCTATACGAAGAAGCTGATGGCGGCCGTGCCAGTGCCCGATCCAGCGCGCCGCGGCACCAGGCGCGAGGCCACGAATGACGAGATCAGAAGCCCGGTGCGCGCGCCCGATTACCAGCCGCCCGTGCGTCAATTTCGTGAGGTGTCGCCGGGCCATGTCGTCCAGCTCTGGGGCGAGGAATGGTCCAACTGACGTGCGCAGGCCGCAAATTATTTCCAAAATGCACGATGAAGTCGCCCCGCGATCTGCCGGGCAGGTCAACGGTGGTGTCCTTCGCGACGCCAGGCCGGTGACATCACGCTGAAATCACAATGAAATCATCGCGGCACGGCCCGGTGCGACGGCTGGCCGCGCCAGCTTCGTGTTATGCGCTGCAGCTGGACCGTCGGCCGGCGATCTCCGATAATGCGCGGATCTCGGGAAGGCCGGCGAAGACGTGCCTTTACGGATGGATTTACTAGAATGACACAAGCAGGCGTCTACGGGCAGAGGCTCGGGCAGGGCCTTCGCTCCAAGCAAGCACCGGTCCTGATCACGCGTTCGCTGCACAGCGCCGAGCTCGCGGTCACCGAAGTCCGCAACGACGATCCGACACCGGATATTTCCGGATCGCTGGCTGCGGAAGATGCCTATCTCCTCAGCCTGAAACTCCGCGACTATCCGGATTGCGAATGCTGGGAGGAGGGCCGCTGTGTCACCAAGGCGGATGTTCGCGCAGGTGCGACTTATCTGTACGACCTCAAGCGTGACCCGCGCTATGTGATCGACAAGCCGTTTCACTCGCTCTTCTTCTATTTGCCGCGCTCGGCGCTCAACAGCGTTGCCAGGCAACCGGGCGGGCCGCGCGTAGGCGAGCTCAGCTACGAGCCCGGTGTCGGTCATGACGACGAGGTCGTTCGACATGTCGGTGCCTCGTTGCGGCAAGGACTGTGTCGGCCCGACGAGACCAACCAGCTTTTCGTCGATCACATGATGCTCGCGCTCACCGCCCATGTCGCCCAGACCTATGGTGGGCTGAAGCCGGCCGCGGAACCGAGCCGCGGCGGTCTCGCGCCATGGCAGGTGAAGCGTGCGTGTGACCGGCTCGATTCCGATCTCTCGGGCAAGATCGCGCTGCAGCTGATCGCGACCGAGCTTGGCCTGTCAGTCAGCCACTTCTCACGCGCATTCCGGATCTCCACCGGCCTGCCGCCGCATCAATGGCTGCTCCAACAGCGCGTCAAGGCGGCCAAGCAACTGATGACAGTCCGCGACCTGCCGTTATCCGAGATTGCCATCTCGGCCGGATTTGCCAATCAGAGCCATTTCACGCGGGTGTTCTCGTCCATCGTCGGCGTCAGTCCGGGCGCATGGCGCCGAGAAACGGATGGTGGACGGGACAAGACTTGAAGTTACCGACGCTTCGCCAGCGAGATCGTGTAGGCCGTGCGGCGCGCCGCAAAAATCTCGTCCGGCGGATGGCCGATGCCGTCGGCAAGATTGGCTGGATTGAAGATGGAGCCGTCGCAGGCCGCGTTGGCTTCGAGGCTGGTGATGACGATCGTCCCCAGCCGCACCTGCTCACGGTTGTCCTCGTCCGGCCATCGCAGGGTCACGTCCATAGTGGGATCGCCGGGACGGTCGAGCAAGGCCATCACGTTGAATCGGACGTCGCCGGCTACGATCCTCCGCGCGAGATCGTCATGCAGGAAATCGGCCGACTTCGCCCTCGCTTCGTCCTCGCTCAAGGTGACGTCGCCGCCGACCGGCGAGACCTTGAACTTGATGAAGCGGGTCTCATCCTTCGCGTTCGTCGCGGGAAAGGAGTGCACGCCCCAATAGGTCGTGCCGGCAAAGCTGCCGGGCAGCCGGCGTGCCGCGACGTAATTCGCCTGGTTCAGTGTTTCAGGATTGGCTGCCGAAAAGGCCCGGACCTTCTCGATGTCAGGCTTGCCGTCCGCACCCGGAATGCGCGCCTCGAGGAAGGCGAGCATCTGGTCGAGCGTCCGTGCAAAATGCACCGGAGCGGTTTCCGTCAGGATGTCCGAGCGATGGGCGTCGTCGCCCAGCCTGAAGCTGAAGCCGCGCAGCACGAGGTTGTTGGTGTCGGTCACCCCGGGATTGCCGCCGCCGACGGAGAAGCGCGCCAGCACGCGCGACGGTTTTGTGAAGCTCAGCGATCGCGTAATCTCTGCCGCGCGGTCGGACGGGGCATAGGTCCCGCGCACACATCGACCCTTGGCGAAGCTCGCGCGCACCTTCGGCGGATTGCCTGCGACCGCCTTCAATGCATCGACGACCGCGGCGGGTGTTGCAGCGGGGGTGGGAAGTTCGGACATGGCTTGGCCTCCGGCAAAAGCGGCATGTCCGTGTGTTAGGGCTGGCGGAGCGCCGGCGTCTTTCCTAAAGCCGCGCTGCCTTGTCCGATCCTGCTGATTGCTTGCTCGCGCTTCAGGAATTCACGTGCACGAAACACGGTATGAGGGGATAGATCTGATGTCGGCGAGACGCGGGACAACTTGTTTACTGATTCAGCTCCCGTGCTCCCGGGTCTCGCGACGATGCAGACTTGTCCTCCGGAAATTGTGATCGGATAGAGCGACGGGGAACCGCGTTATGTGAACCGTCTCATATTTCATCACTCTCTTTCGAGCTATCACTCCCGCAAGAAATTGCCGCACCCGGACCTAACTGACCGACACGGGTGAGATGCAATGCCTGCGTAGCCGCGTGCTCGCAGCTTTGGATTGGCTCTCGTCTTGCTCACGAGCAAGCCAGCCCCATCACTCAGCACAGATTTTTCAGAAATTGGAATCAAGGCAATCGCAAAACGCGTCCACGAGGCTGCCTCTATTCGGGGTCGGCCGGTAGGCCGCTACTTACCTAAGAAGGAGACCCCCAATGAAAATTAGTGATGCAGTTTCCAGCGCATTTTCCCTAACGAGGGGCTCCGGCAATCTTCGGATCGCTCGTTCCGGTCTGATCAGGTCGGCCCATCTTCTTGAAAGAATTGGGCTCGCAGCCGTTGGGGCCTCCTGTGGCCTCTATGTGGGTGCGACCCTGTTGCGTGAGAAAGGCGGACTGTTTGAAAGCGGCTGGATCGTGCTGATAACGATGCTCTATGGAGCTCTCAGCTATTATGTCGGAATTGATTTGTCTCGCAGTGTCGCGCGGAAGTCGATCTCGAGCAACTCGGAAGAGTGGAATGGTTCCGAGCCGGCTGAGATCATGAGTGCGGCTGGAACGTTCGGCGCCGCGATTGCCGCAACTCTGTCCGTCAGCATCCTTGTCCTTGATCAAAACCCAGCCAATGGCCTGATAACCTTTGTTGCCGGCTGTTGGGTGGTTGGTTCCTCGCTCCAAGTTGCGGCGGGCATGATGGCTCGCAACTACGAAGCGCGCATGGACAAGCAATGAAGGAATTGTCCTCACGCAAGAACGTCTGCTTGGCGTCATGACGAGTGCACAAGCCGCAGTGTTGGATTCGATTTCAGGTCCGGAGTGAGTAGTGACCACTCATCGCAACCTCTGTCGTCCAACGCTGCGGGAAGACGATTTTTGGTAGCGCAGTCGTTCGCATCGGGCGGCGACCCGGCTTGGAAGCCGTGTCGGTACTGAGTAACCTAAATTATCGCACAACAAACAAGACGTGCCATCATGGCGGTGTTGGGATATCGTCCCCGCGCCGTGGTCCAAAATCCTGCTAACCGCCAACCACACGATCGGTGGAGCCAATGCAGATTGCGGAGTGGCTCGAGAAACTGGGGCTTGGGCAATACGCAGAGCGTTTTGCCCAGAATGGAATCGACGTGGGCGTCCTCCCCGAACTGATGGACGAGGACTTTGAAAAGCTCGGAGTCCTGCTAGGCCATCGCCGCAAAATGCTGCGTGCTATTGCCGACCTCGATCCAGCCGCGTTGATCGCATCGCCGACCCCTCCTCAGGACGCCGAGCGGCGCCACCTCACCGTTATGTTTTGCGATCTGGTCGGCTCGACCGCGCTCTCGGCGCGTCTCGATCCCGAGGATATGTGGGAAGTGATCCGGGCCTACCGCGCCGCCTGCGCGAGCGTCATTGCCGCTTATGACGGCAGGATAGCCAGGTTCGTTGGCGACGGAATACTCGTCTATTTCGGCTATCCTCGCGCGCATGAGGATGATGCGGAGCGCGCAGTACGAGCTGCCCTCGACACTATCTCCGCAATTGGGCAGCTCAAAACGGGCGCCGACGAACGGGTTGAACTGCGCATCGCAATTGCGACAGGGCTTGTGGTGGTCGGTGACCTCATCAGTGGAGATGCATCAGAGGAGCAGGCAACCGTCGGCGACACACCAAACCTCGCCGCTCGGCTCCAGAGCCTGGCGGAACCGGGCGCGGTCGTCGTTGCTTCGTCGACGCGCCGGCTGCTTGGTGATCTCTTCACGTTTCGCAATCTCGGCCGCCGTGAGGTCAAGGGGATAGCCGAACCAATCGCAGTCTGGGCGGTGGAGGGGGCGATCGCATCCGAGAGTCGCTTCGAGGCGGTCCGCGCGGTACGCTCGATCGGTTTTGTCGGCCGCAGGGACGAGATCGAGTTCACTCTCTCGCGCCAGCGGCTGGCATGGCAGGGGCAGGGCCAGATGGTATTGATTTCTGGCGAAGCGGGCATCGGCAAGTCGCGCATTGTCGCAACCCTGTCCGAAAGCCCCTCGTTGGGGGCGCACCGCCGGGTGCGATATCAGTGTTCGCCCTACCATACCAACAGTGTGCTCCATCCCTTTGTCGCGCAGCTCGAGCGCGCCGCCGGCATCCGGTCGCACGACACGCCTGGGCAAAAGCTCGACAAGCTCGAGGCAATGCTGTCGCTTGGAACACAGCAGGTCGCCCAAGCGACACCGCTCATTGCGGCTCTCCTTTCGATTCCCACCGGCGACCATTGTCCGCCGCTGGCTTTGAGCCCGGCGCAGCAGCGGCGACAGACATTTGCCGCCCTTCTGGATCAGCTTGAGGGGTTGGCGCGAGAGCAACCCCTGCTGATTATCTGCGAGGATATGCATTGGGCCGATGCCACGACACTTGAACTGTTCGATCTCGCGGTCGATCGTATCAGAGGACTGCCGATACTCGTGCTCATGACATCCCGGCCAGAGTTCGAGCCCTCCTGGTCGGGCCTTGCCAACGTCAGTCTGTTGCGGCTCGACCGACTCGATCGGCGGGACTCGCGCGCGCTGGTCGAACAGGTGGCCGTTGGTCGCCAGCTGCCACGCGAGATGATGAAGCAGATCATCGATAGGACGGATGGCATCCCACTATTCGTCGAGGAATTGACCAAGATGGTGCTGGAGTCCGGGCTACTCCTCGAAGATGCCGGGCGCTATCGTCTCGATAATCCGCTCCCGCCGCTCGCTATTCCCGCGACGCTGCAGGATTCGCTGATGGCGCGGCTTGACCGGCTGGCCCCCGTCAAGGAGTTAGCGCAGATAGGCGCCGCCATCGGTCGCGACTTTTCATACGCGCTGCTGAGATATGTGGCGGGACGCGATGATCTGACGCTGAGCGCTGCGCTAGCGCAACTCGAAGAGGCCGAACTGCTGGTGCGTCGCGGGGCTCCGCCCGAAGCAAACTATAGTTTCAAGCACGCCCTCGTTCAGGAAGCGGCCTACGAGAGCCTGCTCAAGAGCAAACGGCAGGTGCTTCACAAGCGCATCGGCGATGTCCTGCGCGAGAAGTTTCCAGTCGTCGCCGAGACTGAGCCGGAAGTTCTGGCACACCACTTCACTGAGGCGGGGCTGAACGAGGTCGCCCTCGAATGGTGGCGCAAGGCGGGCCTGCAGGCGCTGAAACGCTCCGCTTATTCCGAGGCGATTGCACATCTCGGCAAGGCGATTGCCATCGCCGATGACCTGCCCGATGAGCACGACCGGATGATGGGTAGGCTACATCTTCAAATCGCATATGGCCGTGCATTACGGGGCAGCCTCGGGCACAGCGCTCCCGAAACGGTCGCCGCATGGACGCGCGCCCGACAGTTCGCAGCCGACATCAATGATCCGGTTGAACTTGCGCCGGTCCATTCGGGTCTCTTCAATGCCTGCCTGACACACGGCGAACTCGCGCCGATGCAGGCGCTGGTGGATGCCATCGTGAACGCCGCTGACCGGCGACCGGCCTCACCGGTGGCCGCCGTCGTTGCACATTGGACGGGCGGGGTTACCTGCTGGTTCGGGGGCGACTACTTGAACGCGAGATTACATCTTGAGAAGGCACTAGAGATCTATGGTGACGAGCCGGATCCCGCGACGTTCAGGGGCTCGGCGCTGGATCTCCCATTCGTGATCATGAGGTTTCTTGCCCTGGTGCTTTGGCCCCTTGGCAGGATCGCCCGCGCACGCCGCCTCGCCGCGGAAGCGATAAGGGCTTCCGGAGAAAAACGGGCGCTTTCTCAGGCCAATGCGCTTGTTCATCGAGCTGTGTTCGACGGACTATGCGGGGGCATGTTGCAGCAAACAGAGACGATCCTGGCGCTTGGTCTCGCTCGCGACCACACGATGCCGCTGTATGTGGCCGCCGGCACTTACCTGAATGGCCTGGCCAAGTGGCGCGCTGGCGACGGAATGGCCGGGCTAACGGAAATGCGTCGCGGCTGGACCTTGCTGCACGAGAATGACTGCTACCTCTGTGAGCCGTTTTGGGGGATGCATGTCGCCATGGCGGATGCAGAGTCGGGCCAACTCGAAAACGGGCTGGAAATCTTGAGCGGATTGATCGCATGGGCGGGGCAATCCGGTCAGCATTGGCTTGATGCCGAGCTGCATCGCGTCTACGGGGAGCTTTTGTTGCGTCATGATCCTTCGGACCTAGCCAGGGCCGAAACTGCGCTAAGCCGAGCGCTTGAAATCGCACGGCACCAACGGGTGAAGACTTTCGAGCTGCGCAGCGCCATTGGACTTGCACGCCTGCATAAGACAAATGGCGGAGCGGGCGCGGTATCCGAGGTGCTCGCTCCCGTGCTCGCTGAATTCGATGCGGAGCGCAATCTTCCCGAAGTCGTTGAAGCCAGAGAGCTGCTCAAGCAAGTGCATTAGGCACGTGCGGTTTGTTTAGCTAGCCGTTTGGTCAGGAGAGACGTCTCGATCCTGACCCATCTCCGGTCGCCTCACTGCAATTGCGCGTTGAGGTTCGCACGTGACGTACGGGCCAGGGGCTGACGGGTTACGAATTCACGTGCACGAAATCCCGCAAGAGCGGGTAGATCTCGTTGTTCCAGCGTTTGCCCGAGAACACGCCGTAATGGCCGACGCCGGCCTGCATGTGGTGGACGCGGCGGTAGGCGCGTACGCCGGTGCAGAGGTCTTGCGCGGCCAGCGTCTGGCCGATCGAGCAGATGTCGTCCTTCTCGCCCTCGACCGTCATCAGCCCCATGCGGCTGACGGCCTTGGTGTTCACCGGACGTCCCCGATGCATCAGCTTGCCCTGGGGCAGAAGATGCTCCTGGAACACGTCTCGCACGGTCTCGATGTAGAATTCCGCGGGCAGGTCCATCACGGCGAAATATTCGTCGTAGAAGGTCTTGATGCTGGCCGCCTTCTCCTTCTCGCCCTTGGCGATGTGATCGGCGAGATCGATGTGCTGCTTGATATGGCGCTCGAGATTCATCGAGACGAAGGCGGTGAGCTGCACGAAGCCGGGATAGACTTTCCGCAGGGCACCGCGGCACTGCATCGGCACGTAGTTGATCAGGTTCTGCTCGAACCAGTCGATTGGCCTGCTCTTGGCGAATTCGTTGACCCTCGTCGGCTGGATGCGCGTGTCGATCGGGCCGGCCATCAGCGTCAGCGTCGCCGGCCGCGAAGGATGGTTGCCCTCGCACATGATCGCGGCGGCCGCGAGTGCGGAGACCGAGGGCTGGCAGATCGCGACCATATGCGGGCGGGGGCCTAATTGGCCGAGGAAGTCGATGAGATGCTCGGTGTAGTCGTCGAGCCCGAAACGGCCCTCGCTGCGGGGAATGTCGCGTGGATTGTGCCAGTCGGTGATGTAGACGTCGTGATCCTGCAGCAGCGTCTTCACGGTGCCGCGCAGCAGCGTCGAAAAATGGCCGGACATCGGCGCCACCAGGAGCATGCGCGGCTGCTCGCCCACGCCTTCCTTCTTGAAACGCAGCAGCGAGCCGAACGGGGTCGCGTAAGCGATCTCCTCGGTTACGGCGACCTCGCGATTGCCGACCATGACGCTGTCGATGCCGTAGGCGGGGCGGTGATAGGTGAGGGTGGAGCGGGAGATCAACTCCAGCGCGGCCGACAGCCGGCCGACGACCTGATCCGATAAGCCCTGCGGCACCAGATTGAGGAATTTGAGTGCGGACGAAGCCCCCGACCGCCACGGCGCCGTCAGGTCCATATGGTTCTGAAAGGCCTGATAATACATCGACATCATACTGAAACGCCCACCTGTCCCCGTGCTGCTATGCAATATCGGAGCCAAACCGGAGATGGGCCGTCCTCAAGATTGGCACGTCGCTTGCTGCTCTTTTGGCGGGAAGCACAGGCGGTGCGCACTCCCGCAGTCCAGGCGGGTGCAAGTCTTAGGCGTGAGGGAAGGCCATATGGCGAAGGCGACACTGACCATCAGCAGCAAGAACTATTCGTCCTGGTCGCTGCGTGGCTGGCTGCTGACGAAATTTTCCGGGCTCGATTTCGATGAGATCGTCACCGCGCCGGACGACGCGTCGGCGCGTGCCGAAATCCTGCTATTGTCGTCGTCGATCCTGGTGCCGTGCCTGCGGCACGACGGCGCGATCGTCTGGGATACGCTGGCGATCGCCGAATATCTCAACGAGGCGATGCCGGATGCCGGGCTGCTGCCCGCGGATCGCGTTCAGCGCGCGCATTGCCGCTCGATCTGCGGCGAAATCCATTCCGGCTTCACCACCTTGCGCGCCTCGCTGCCGGTCAATCTGAAGGGGCACTTCCCCGGCTTCAAGATCTGGTCGCGCGCGCAGGCCGACATCGATCGCGTCTGGGCGATCTGGCGCGACTGCCTGGACAAATCGGGCGGCCCCTTCCTGTTCGGCGAGACCCGCACCATGGCTGACGCGATGTACGCCCCGGTGGTGACGCGCTTCGTGACCTATAACGTCAAGCTCGAGCCACAGCTGCAAGCCTATGCCGATACCATCATCGCCATGCCGGAGATGAAGGAATGGATCGCGGCGGCACGGGATGAGCCGGCCGAGATCGAGGAGCTCGAGGTCGAATATTAGGCAGGCCGGGTGCCATCTGCCTGTTTTGGGAGCGAGCATCCAACCGCCGCACCCCGCGGTCATGTCATTGAAGGCGTTAACGTTTGACGCCCGTGGTGGGCTGAGCCCGCTCACGCGCTGTGCAGATATTGTATGCGCGCGCTGGCCGGTTGCGACATCTAGCCGTGAACAGGCGCGTACGGGGCGCTACGGCTGATTCGGACGTGATTCGTTCGGGCCGCGTTCCGAAGGTTAAAGCCGGGACGCGGCCCCGTTGCATTTTGAGACAGAAATCAGTGCTCAGGCCACGCCCGAATGCTTCATGCGCGGGACGCGCCAGCCGATGACGGTTGCTTCAACTGCGACGCCGGCCGCGTGGTTCTGCCAGCGTCCCTCGATATAGCGGCAGGCGAACGGCAGCTGATACGTTCCGCTGTGGTCCTCGCACAGCACTTCGACTGCAAGGCCGGGCGGCGGTTCTCCGGCGCCGTCGAATTCCGCCAGTCGTCTGTCGCGCGTTGCCATCAAAAAACTCCCTTAAACAAAGCCGCGGAAAGAGTGCCCATTTCCTCCGCGTGCAGATCATCGCTCCCCGTGCGAGGGAACAGCCGCAAGCTCAACGCGAGAATGCGGTGCGAGTGTGGTAGCCTCGACAGGCTGCGTGCAAAAAGCGCACATTGCCGTGATTGATTTGACAAGGAACCTGTATGCTGCTTCGAAGCGCCGTCGTTTGTTTCGCGATGTTGCTGCTCGCTACGCTGGCGATTGTGCCGGTCCGCGCGCAGGACGTGCCCGGTATCGAGATCTGCACCGTCGAGAAGACCATGGAGCGCCGCACCAGCTGCCTCCAGAGCAACGTCGACTTCCTCCAGAAGACGATCACCAAGTTCAACCTCGATCACCAGCAGAAGCTGGACGCCGCGGCTCGCCAGATCGATGCGTTGAAGACGACCGTGGCCGGCTTGCAGAAGATGCTCGGCGATCTCCAGGCCGCGCAGGCGAAGACCGCGGAGGATGTGAAGAAGAAACAGGATGCGCCGCCGCCGAAGGATGCGGCGAAATAGGCGCCGCGCTCAGGCGACGCGATATCGCTCCATGACGCTGCGGGCGGGCTCATAGCCGAGCCCAGGTCCGGTCGGCACCGCGACATGGCCGGTGGCATCGACATCGGCGCGGCCGCCCCAGAGGCAGGCCTCGCGCTTCAGGTAAAACATCTCGACCAACCCGTCGTCGCGCCCCGCCAGGAGATGCAAGGTCGCCAGCAGGCCGGGGCCGAAATACGGGGAGTGCGGAACGATCTTGACGTCTTGCCGATCCGCGAGCGCCGCAACCTTCAGAAATTCCGTGATGCCGCCGACCTTGATCACCGACGGCTGGGCGTGGCTGACCGCGCCCGCCTCCATCATCTGGCGGAATTGATATTCCGTGCAGGCGTTCTCGCCGGCGGCGACGCCGAGCCCGCCCTTGCTGCGGACCTCGGCGAGCGCCGCAAAATCCTCCGGCGGCCAGACCGGCTCTTCCAGGAACATCGGCTGCGCGTCCCCGCATGTCCTGGCGAACGCGACCGCCTGCTCGCCTGACAGCGGGCAGTTCATGTCCACCATCAGCGGAATGCCGGGCCCGATCGCCGCGCGCGCGGCAAACACCGCCGGCGCCGTGGTCTCGTGCAGCTTGATGGCGCCATAGCCGAGTGCGAGCGCCTTCTTGCATTCGGCGGCGATGTTGTCGGGCGAACCGATCCGCAACAGGCTCGCATAGGCCGGAATGGCCGAGCGCCTGGTGTCGCCGAGCAGGCGGTTCAGCGGCACGCCCTCGATCTTGGCGGCGAGGTCCCACAGCGCGATGTCGAGCCCGGAGATCGCGAACATGGTGATGCCGTAACGGCCGAACAGATGCAGATTGCGCTGGATCTGGTCCATCACCGCGGGGATGCCGGCGGCATCGGGAACCTGCAGCCCATGGGCTTGTGGTGCGATCATTTCCTCGACGGCACTGCGCGTGGTGCGGGGGCAGACATAGGCGAAGGCATCGCCCCAGCCGGTGAGCCCGGCGTCGGTGGTGACCTCGAGGATCACCATGTCGAGGGCGGTGATGGCGGAGGCGCCCTGACGGAAGCTCGCGACACCAGCGTCATAGGGGATGCGGATATGGTGCGCCCGCACATCGGTGATTTTCATGACGCGGTTCCTCCTGCTTTCTTGTGAGCGGTTTCAAGGACGTCCCGAGTGTAGCCATGAACGCCCGGACGTTGCCAGTGGCTGTTCCGGCGTTATCCTCCTGCGGGACCGCAACGCCGATCAAGCGAAACCCGCGGACTTCCGTGCATCATGGTCGCGCTTCGAACGAGAAACGCCATGAACCCAGCCCAGCGCGCGCTCTGGTATGTCGAGAGCCATCTGGCCGAGCCGATGACGCTCGACGAGATCGCTGCGATATCGGGCGTGTCGCGGTTCCACATCGTGCGCGCGTTTGCCGTAGCCACCGGCCTGCCGGTGATGCGGTACGTGCGCGCGCGGCGGCTGAGCGAAGCGGCGCGCAGTCTTGCGAATGGCGCGCCGGACATCCTGTCGCTGGCGCTGGAGGCCGATTACGGCTCGCACGAAGCATTCACCCGCGCGTTCCGCGACCAGTTCGGCACCACGCCCGAAGCGGTGCGCGCCGCGCAATGCACCGGCCATCTCAAGCTTCAGGAGCCGATCCTCATGGATTCAACCATCTCGGACAAACTCGCCAACCCGCGCTTCGAAACCACAAAGGCCTTCCTCGTCGCAGGCATCAGCGAGCGCATCTCCTGCGACAACGGCGCGGCCATTCCTGGACTGTGGCAGCGCTTCCACCAGGAGGTCGCCGACATTCCCGCGCGCGTTGGACCGGTCGCCTATGGCGTCTGCTGCAACGGCGACGATGCCGGCAATTTCGACTACATTGCCGGCGTCGAGGTCGCCGATTTCTCCGAACTGCCGCGCCCCTTCGGCCGTATCCGCATCCCCGAGCAGCGCTATGCGGTGTTCACCCACACCGACCACGTCGCCTCGATCAGGCGCACCGTCAACGCGATCTGGAATCAGTGGCTGCCGGCCTCCGGCCTGAAGGCTGCCGATGCGCCGAACTTCGAGCGCTACGACGAGAAATTCGATCCCGCCACCGGCAATGGCGGCCTGGAGATTTGGATACCCGTGCGAGATTAGCGCGCAACGCTGGCATACCATCCGGCTTGCTTGGCAAGCCCCGGTGACTTTGTCATAACCGCAGGCAATCTTGCGTGTGGGGCCCGTGCCGGACATCCCGCGCAAGTCATAACAAGCAGCCGGGAGGGTCCCCACATGTCCAACGTCCGCGTTCTCGCCACCGACCTCGAATTTCCCGAAGGGCCGGTCGTGATGCCGGACGGCTCGGTCGTGCTGGTGGAAATCCGCGGCCAGCGCCTGACCCGAATCCATCCCGACGGGCGCAAGGAGGTCGTCGCGAAGATTCCGGGCGGCCCGAACGGCGCAGCCCTCGGCCCCGACGGCAAGATCTACATCTGCAACAATGGCGGCTTCTCCTGGATCCCGACCCGCAACATGATCATGCCGGGTCCGCAGCCCGACGGCTATCTCGGCGGCTCGATCCAGCGCGTCGATCTGCAATCCGGCCAGATCGAAACCGTCGTGACCAGATGCGCCGAGCACGATCTGCGCGGGCCGAACGATCTGGTGTTCGACAAGCAGGGCGGCCTCTGGTTCTCCGATCTCGGCAAGCGCCGCGCGCGCGAGATGGACGTCGGCGGCATGTACTATCTCAAGCCCGGCATGAAGGAGATCGTCGAGGTCGTCCACGGCGTGTTGCCGGCGAACGGCATCGGCCTCTCGCCGGACGAGACCACCGTCTACATCGCGGAGACGCCGACGGGCCGGCTCTGGGCCTACGAGCTCTCCGCGCCCGGCACGCTCAAGCCGCGCGACGCGATCTATCGCGGCGAGCGGGGCAAACCGATCTGCGGCCTCGGCGGCTACCAGATGTTCGATTCGCTGGCGGTCGAAGCCAACGGCAATGTCTGCGTCGCCACCCTCGTCTCCGGCTGCATCTCGGTGATCGCGCCCGATGGCACGCTGGTCGAGCAGATCCCGACCGGCGACCGCGTCACCACCAACATCGCCTTCGGCGGCCCCGAGCTGAAGACCGCCTACATCACCCTCTCCGGCAAGGGCGAGCTGATCGCCATGGACTGGCCGCGCAGCGGTTTGCCGTTGAATTTCCTTAACAAGTAAACGGTGCTAGTGACCATCATTGCAACCGAAGCGAAGCAATCCAGGAATGCGTCCGCGGTGACAGTCTGGATTGCTTCGTCGCTTCGCTCCTCGCAATGACAAAGGAGAGAGTTTCAAATGCCCTGGCCTGATCCCATCACCCTGCGCGGACAGCATGCCGCTCTGGAGCCGCTGTCGCATCAGCACCGCGAGGGGCTGAGCGAGGCCGTGAAGGATGGTGAGCTCTCCACCATCTGGTACACCGCAATCCCGACGCCGGACAACATGGGCAAGGAAATCGACCGCCGGCTCGGTCTTCAGGCCGCCGGCTCGATGCTCCCCTTCACCGTATTCGATGGCAGCGGCAAGATCGTGGGCATGACGACCTACATGAACATCGATGCGGCCAACCGCCGCGTCGAGATCGGCTCGACCTGGTATGGTAAGAGCGCGCAACGCGGCCCGCTCAACACGCAGTGCAAATTGCTGCTGCTCACCCACGCCTTCGAAACCCTGGACTGCATCGCGGTGGAATTCCGCACCCACTTCTTCAATCACCAGAGCCGCCGCGCCATCGAGCGCCTGGGCGCCAAGCAGGACGGCATCCTGCGCAGCCACCAGGTCGCGCCGAACGGCACGCTACGCGACACCGTGGTCTACAGCATCACCGCGGCCGAATGGCCTACGGTGCGAACGCATTTGAATTATCAACTCAACGACAAGCCGCGCTAGAGGCGGCCGAGGCACCATGGACAGATTTGATTATGTGATCGTCGGCGCGGGCTCCGCCGGTTGCGTGCTCACCAGCCGGCTGAGCGAAAACCCTGCGACCAGCGTTTGCGTGCTCGAGGCCGGCCCGAGCGACTGGCATCCCTACATCCATCTGCCGGCCGGCTTCATCAAGACCTTCCACATGAAGAGCATCAACTGGGCCTACCAGCAGGAGGTCGGACCCTGGACCGGCGGCCGCAGCATCTACGCGCCGCGCGGCAAGACGCTCGGCGGTTCGTCCTCGATCAACGGCCACATCTACAACCGCGGCCAGCGCATGGATTTCGACACCTGGGCGCAGATGGGCAATCGCGGCTGGGGCTATGCCGACGTGCTGCCCTACTTCCGGCGGCTGGAGAAGCGGGTCGGCGAGGGCGAGGACATTTATCGCGGCCGCGAAGGCAATCTCACCGTCACCACCATGAACTGGCGCGATCCGCTTTGCGAAGCCTTCATGGAAGGCGCGGTGAGCCTCGGCATTCCGCGCAACCCCGACTACAACGGCAAGACCCAGGAAGGCGTCTCCTATTGCCAGCGCACCATCGACAAGGGCTTGCGCGTCTCCGGCGCCACCGCTTTCCTCAAGCCCGCGATGAAGCGGCCGAACGTGCATGTCCGCACCCACGCGCATGCGACCGAGATCATCTTCGAGGGCAAGCGCGCCGTCGGCGTGCGCTACATGAAGGGCGGTCATGGCGGCACGCCGGTCGAGGTCCGCGCCAACAAGGAAGTGATCCTCTCCGGCGGCACCTATAATTCGCCGCAGCTGCTCCAGTTGTCCGGCATCGGCTCACCGGATCTGTTGCAGGCCCACGGCATCGCCGTGCGTCACGCGCTTCCGGTCGGCGAAGGCCTGCAAGATCACTACGCCCCGCGCACGGTCGCGCGCGTCAAGGACATCAGGACCATCAACGAGCTCCGCCGCGGCTGGCGTCTCTGGGTCGAGGCGATGAAATGGGCGACCGCGCGCAAAGGCCTGCTGTCGCTGTCGCCGACCATGGTCTACTGCTTCTGGCACTCCGGCGAGAGTGCGGAGAGCTCCGACCTCCAGCTCACCTTCACACCGGCGAGCTACAAGGAAGGCGTGCAGGGCCAGCTCGAGGACGAGCCCGGCATGACGGTGGCGTCCTGGCAGCAGCGCCCCGAGAGCCGCGGCTATGTCCGCATCCGCTCGGCAGATCCGTTTGCGCCGCCGATCATCCAGACCAACTATCTTGACGCCGAGCTCGACCGCCGGGTCATCGTCGGCGGCATGAAGCTCGCGCGCAGGCTTTTGAAGAGCGCGCCGCTGTCGCCCTATTACGCCTACGAGGATTTCCCCGGACCCAACGTCAATACCGACGACGAGTTTTTGGCGGCCGCCACCGAGCGCGGCACCACCACCTTCCACCCCGGCTGCACCTGCCGCATGGGCCCGGCGGATTCCACCTGGGCGGTGGTCGACGATCAGCTCCGCGTTCACGGGTTGCAAGGTCTCCGCGTCATCGATGCCTCCGTGATGCCGCGCATGATCTCGGCGAACCTCAATGCCTCAACCATGATGATCGCCGACCGCGCCTCGGACTTGATCCGCGGCAAGAAGCCGATGGAAGCCGCGCGCGTGCCGGATGCGGCGGTGGCGTAGCAAGGTCTCGTGCTCCGGACGCAGCGCTGCGCTTCCCCGGCGATGCGAAGCATCGTCCGGTGCAGCTGTGCGCTGCAGAGCCGGAGGCCCATCTCACGCGACCTTGGTCGCCCCTCGCGATTTGAAGCGCGAGTTGGAGAGGGCGATGCTCACCCTTGCTCCGTCATCGCGAGCGCAGCGATGCAATCCAGGATCTTTCCGCGGAGGCAGCCTGGATTGCTTCGCTGCGCTCGCAATGACGAGGTGGAGAGAGTGCGCCACACTCTCGGTGTCATCGCCCGGTTTGACCTGGCGATCCAGTATTCCAGAGGCGGTTATGATTGATTCGAGAAGCCGCGGCGTACTGGATTCCCCGCCTTCGCGGGGAATGACACCGGAAGGTGGGGCGGCAGCGGAGTGCGCTCGAACCTACACTTCCCTCCGGCTCAGGAACGCCAATCGCTCGAACAGATGCACGTCCTGCTCGTTCTTGAGCAGCGCACCGTGCAGTGGTGGGATCAGCTTGCGCGGGTCGCGCTCGCGCAACTGCTCGACGCTCATGTCTTCGTTGAGCAGCAGTTTGAGCCAGTCCAGAAGCTCTGAGGTGGAGGGCTTCTTCTTCAACCCGGGCACTTCGCGGACCTCGAAGAAGATGCGCAGGGCTTCCTCGACCAGCCGCTTCTTGATGCCGGGGAAGTGGACGTCGACGATCCGGGTCATGGTGTCGGCATCGGGGAACTTGATGTAGTGGAAGAAGCAGCGGCGCAGGAACGCGTCCGGCAGCTCCTTCTCGTTGTTGGAGGTGATCATCATGATCGGGCGCTGCTTGGCCTTGATCGTCTCGCCGGTCTCGTAGACGTGGAATTCCATGCGGTCGAGCTCAAGCAGGAGATCATTTGGGAATTCGATGTCGGCCTTGTCGATCTCGTCGATCAGCAGCACCGGGCGCTGCTCGGCGGTGAAGGCATCCCACAGCTTGCCGCGCTTGATGTAGTTCTTGATGTCGGACACGCGGGCATCGCCAAGCTGGCTGTCGCGAAGGCGCGATACCGCGTCGTATTCATAGAGGCCTTGCTGTGCCTTGGTGGTGGACTTGATGTGCCAGGTCAGAAGCGGGGCGTTCAGCGCCTTCGCCACTTCCTCCGCCAGCACCGTCTTGCCGGTGCCGGGCTCGCCCTTGATGAGCAGCGGGCGCTCCAGCACGATCGAGGCATTGACCGCGACCTTGAGATCGTCGGTCGCAACATAGTCCTTGGTGCCGGTAAATTTCATCGCGCGTCCTTGTTGGTCGTCGTCCCAGGAATTGCCAGTTTCATGGCCCTGGTCCAACAAACGGAACGGCCGCGCGTGGCGGCCGTTCCTGGTTCGGTCAGGCTTTCAGACCCGTTTTATCAGCGAAAGGATGACGAGCACAATCGCTCCGCCAATCCCGCCTGGCGGACAATCCTGCCCAGAGCTCGTCGGGTGGGGTCTCCGAGGCGCCCCTTGACGCCGACAATCCAAAGGGCAATCTGTCACCCATGTTCCTGCAATTCTTCACTTCTCTGCGCGATGCGCAGGTCCCCGTGACGCTGCGCGAATACCTCACGCTGATGGAGGCGCTCGACGCCGACCTCGCGGACTACTCGGTCGAGAATTTCTACTATCTCTCGCGCACCTCCCTGGTGAAGGACGAGCGCAACCTCGACAAGTTCGACCGCGTCTTCGGCACCGTCTTCAAGGGGCTGGAAAGCCTGCTCGACGCCATGGAGGGGGCCGAGATCCCCGAGGAGTGGCTGAAGAAGCTCGCCGAGAAATACCTGACCGACGAAGAGAAGAAGCAGATCGAGGCCATGGGCTGGGACAAGCTCATGGAGACCCTGAAGAAGCGTCTCGAGGAGCAGAAGGGCCGTCATCAGGGCGGCTCGAAGTGGATCGGCACCGCCGGCACCTCGCCGTTCGGCGCTCATGGTTACAATCCCGAAGGCATTCGCATCGGCCAGGACAAGAACCGCAACAACCGCGCCGTCAAGGTGTGGGACAAGCGCGAGTTCAAGGATCTGGACGGCAATGTCGAGCTCGGCATCCGCAACATCAAGGTGGCATTGCGCCGCCTGCGCAAATTCGCGCGCACCGGCGCGCCGGATGAACTCGATCTCGACACCACCATCCGCGAGACCGCCAATCACGGCTATCTCGACGTGCACATGCGGCCCGAGCGCCGCAACGCGGTGAAGCTGCTAGTGTTCTTCGACATCGGCGGCTCGATGGACGCGCATATCGAGCAGGTCGAGGAGTTGTTCTCGGCGGCGAAGAGCGAGTTCAAGCACATGGAGTATTTCTACTTCCACAATTGCCTCTATGAAGGCGTGTGGAAGCAGAACAAGCGGCGCTTTACCGACCGCACCCCGACCTGGGACGTGCTGCACAAATACCCGCACGATTACAAGATCGTGTTCGTCGGCGACGCCTCGATGTCGCCCTACGAGATCATGGTGCCCGGCGGCTCGGTCGAGCACGTCAACGAGGAGCCCGGCTCGGTCTGGCTCGACCGCATCATCCGTACCTATCCGCATTCGGTGTGGCTGAACCCCGTGCAACAGAAGCACTGGGACTATTCGGAATCCACCACCATCATCAAACGCATTTTCGCCAACCGCATGTATCCGATCACGATCGAGGGACTTGAAGGTGCGATGAAGGAATTAACGCACTAGCTCGCGCTCCGCGCCGGGAATGACTACAAGAGGGAGAACCACGTGCCCCAGACCATCACCCGTGGCATCAAGGCGCTGATCGACGAGGCCAATGCCGAGATCGAGACGCTCACCGCCAAAGACGCCATCGAGATCTCCAAGAACGGCGACGTCGTCATCGTCGACATCCGCGATCCCCGCGAGATCGAGCGCGACGGCCGCATCCCCGGCGCGTTCGCCTGCACCCGCGGCATGCTCGAATTCTGGATCGATCCGCAGAGCCCTTATGCCAAGCCGGTGTTCCAGGAGGACAAGAAGTTCGTCTTCCATTGCGCCGGCGGCTTGCGCTCTGCGCTCGCCGCCAAGACTGCGCAGGACATGGGCCTCAAGCCCGTCGCCCACATCGCGGGCGGCTACGCCGCCTGGCGCGACGCCGGCGGGCCGACCCAACAGTGGGAGCCGAAGAAGAAGGGGTGAGGGTGCTGCGCTGCCGCTCCAATCTCCGGCGTCATTCCCCGCGAAAGCGGGGAATCCAGTACGCCGCGGCCTCTCGGCTCAATTACAATCGCCTCTGGAATACTGGATCGCCCGGTCCTAGTGCGCAATTGCGCACTGGCCGGGCGATGACAGCGGAGTTGGATGCGCACTGCTTCAACCTCGCTCACGTTGCGCTCGCCCGGAATAATAGAAAGATCTCGCATGCCCACCGATCCCCTCATCTCTACCGAATGGCTCGCCGCCCACATCAATGACGCCAACGTCAAGGTGCTCGACGCCAGCTTCAAGCTGCCGGGTGTGCTGCCATTGCCGAAGGACGATTATCTCGCCGCGCATCTGCCGGGCGCGGTGTTCTTCGACGTCGATGCGATCTCGGACCATTCCAACCCGCTGCCGCACATGTATCCGAGTGCCGAGCAGTTCGGCCGCGACGTCGGTCATCTCGGCATCTCCAATGCCGACACCGTCGTGATCTATGATGCCGGCGGCTGGGTCGCTGCTCCCCGCGCGTGGTGGATGTTCCTGGCTTTCGGGCACGGCAATGTGCGCATCCTCAATGGCGGCCTGAAGAAGTGGCGCGCCGAGGGGCGTCCGGTCGAGAGTGGCGAGGCGAAGCCGAAGCCTGCGACGTTCACGGCCAGCTACGATTCAAAACGCGTGCGCAGCATGCAGCAATTGATCGCCAACGTCGAAAGCCGTGCCGAGCAGGTGATCGACGCGCGCGCCGCCGACCGGTTCGAGGGCCGGGCGCCGGAGCCGCGCGCAGGCATCCGCTCCGGCCATATCCCGGGCGCGCGCAACGTGCCCTACAATCTCCTGTTCGACGCCGCGACCGGCACGATGAAGCCGCTTGATGATCTCCGCGCTGCCTTTACCAACGCCGGCGTCAGGCTCGATGCGCCGATCGTGACGAGCTGCGGCTCCGGGGTCTCCGCCGGCGTGCTGACATTGGCGCTCTATCGCCTCGGCATCACCGACACCGCGCTCTACGATGGCTCATGGTCGGAATGGGGCCAGGAAAAGGGACCGCCGATCGCAACCGGGCCGGCGTAACCCTACTGACGTGCGCGCGCGGTCGTCGTTGCGGCGAGCGTGGGTTGCGGTTGTCCGAACGGATCGAGTTGCTGAACCGGCGGCGGCGCGCGCCAGACAATGCGGCGGCGCTTCTTGACGCGATGCGCCCGCGGCTTGGTCGCCTTGCTCTCCGGCGACCTGCTGTCGGCCTTAGAGCCGGCCTTGGCCTTCGCCGGCGGACCCTCCCAGGCCGTGGTCGCCGGGTCGTTCAATGCGGCGAACTTCGCGCTCGCCATGTCGAACCTGGACGAAGCCGAGGCTCCGCTGGGGGCGGCAGGTGTTGGTTTGCTCGCGAGAGCGATCGAAACGGGCTTGGCCTCGGCGATGGATGCGCTGGCGTCGGCCGGAGTAAGCGTGTTGCTTGAGGCCTGCACCGCGGCGTCCGTCGTCGTCTCGGCCTTGGTCTTCGCATTGGCCGGTTCGGCCGGGACGTCAGCCGGAGGGGCAACGACCTGCGGCTGACCGTCGGTCTCAGTCGTCAGCGCGACCACTTGTTCGGGCTCGCTCATCGGCAGTGCGATGGTCGGGACTTGATCGCGCAGCGACGGCGTCGGATCGGTGGCCGCTTCCGGCTCGGCGCGGAGGACCGCGAGCACCGGCTGGGCCGGCTCGGGAGCTTGTGCAAACACCTGCTCCTGCGGGCCGTTCCGCCAGGAGGGGTTGCTGACATACTGCTCGTGGCTCGCCCGCAGCAGCGCGGCGGCGCCCAGGCCGAATACCAGGATGGAGGCTGACAGCAGGATCGCGGCAAACAGGAAGCGAAAGCCGGGAAGCATCGAGGGATTGCGAATTTCCGCCCCGGCGGTGAAGTGGCCAGGGCCCATGAGCCATCTGAACGCGGTGACGGTACTGCTTGCCGCGTTCGCCACGCGGGGATCGAAGCTCAAAGCGGAGGCGAATCAGGCTGATTCGAACATACCGCAACGATTCCGCGCCGTTCCGTAAAAAACGGAGCCGGCGACTCCGGCGATCTCGGGCGTGGGCTGATTTTCGCCCCATGATGCAAGGAGGCAACGGTAGTCTTGCGGATCACAAATCGGCAAATCAGGCACAAATCCGCCTGTAATGTCTTGAATGTGCCGCTATCTTCCGTCATCTGGCCGTTAACGGTCCGGACGGGGCCCGGGGACTATACAAGAGCGATGATGATCAAACATTTTCTGACGATATGCGCTGCCGCAACAGTCGCTGCGGCGGGAACCTCGCTCGCACAGGCCCAGAGCTATCCGGTCCAGCAGGCGCCGAGCTATGGCGGGCCGCCGGCCGAATATCGGCCCGGCGACCGCGCGCCGAGTTTCGACGCGCTCGACGATGAAGATGACGCGATGCCGCAGGCAGCGCTGCCGCCGCCCGGTCCGGATCCGCGTTACGGCCGTCCGCCCGGCGCTCCCCCGGTGTATTCCGCCGCGCCGCCGCAGGGTCCGGTGATGTCGCCCGATGATCCCCGTTATGGCCGTCCCGCAGGTGCCCCCGTCTACTCGGCCGCGCCACCGCAGGGTCCCGTGACGTCGCCCGACGACCCGCGCTACGGCCGCCCTGCCGGCCCGCCCGCGGTGATCTACGCCGATCGTCCGACTCAGGCGCCCGGCAGTGACGGCCTGCGTCCGCCCGAGGCGGTCGGTGGTCCCGCCGCGACCGGAACGGTCCAGGCCGGGCAGCCGCCCGTTGGTGCCGACGGCCGGCCGATGGTGATCGCGTCGCTGCCGCCCGAGGAGCAGCCTGACGCTGCTCCGGCGCAGCTGCCGCAGAACCTGCGCCGCCAGGAGGTCTCGCTGGCGACCAAGGAGCCGGCCGGAACACTCATCGTCGATACCCCGAACACCTATCTCTATTACGTGCTGGGCAATGGCCGTGCGATCCGCTACGGCGTCCGCGTCGGCCGCGACGGCTTCACCTGGACCGGCGTGCAGAAGATCACTCGCAAGGCCGAGTGGCCGGATTGGCATCCGCCGACCGAGATGATCGAGCGCCAGCCCTATCTGCCGCGTTTCATGGCCGGCGGTCCCGGCAATCCGCTCGGCGCCCGTGCGATGTATCTCGGCTCGACCGTCTACCGCATCCACGGCACCAACCAGCCCTCGACCATCGGCAAGTTCGTGTCGTCCGGCTGCATCGGCATGCTGAACGAGGACGTCTCCGACTTGTTCGATCGCGTCAAGGTCGGCACCCGCGTGGTCGTGATGCCGGGTGGTCCGCCGCCGGGAACGGCGACCGCATCCGCCGCGCCCATGCCCGGCACTGCCGGCCCCGCACCAATGGCCGCGCAGGCCGGCCCGGTCGGAGGCACCCAGCTGACAGTGGTGCCGCCGCTGCCCGCGCCCGTCACCGTGCGCTGAATCGGCTTCGCAAGAATTGATCTGATGACGGCGCGTGGCCTTCGGTCACGCGCCGTCATCATTTGACGCATGCGTGCAAGTCTCACTTGCGCATACTTGAACGGCTCCGCACCTCGATTACGTCCGGGAGGATTGCAACGAATTGAGGAGCACAGGATGCGCATCTTTGTTGCGGGCGCGACCGGCGCGGTCGGTCAGTATCTTGTTCAGGCGCTGGTCGCCGCGGGTCATTCGGTGATCGGCACGACACGGAGTGCGGCAAAAACAGACCTTGTGCGGCGATTGGGTGCGGAGACGGTCGTTGCCGACGGCCTCGATGCCGACAGCATGCGCGCTGCGGTGATTGCGGCAAAGCCCAACGCCGTCATCCACCAGATGACAGATCTCGCGGCCGCCACGGACCTCCGGCATTTCGATCGGGCTTTCAAGCGAACCAACGAGCTCCGCACCCGCGGAACCGACATTCTGCTCAACGCCGCGCGCGAGGCCGGCGCCAAGCGCTTCATCGCGCAAAGCTTCTGCGGCTGGACCTTCAGTCGCGCCGGGGGAACGGTCAAGACCGAGACCGATGAACTCGACTCGAATCCACCGCGAGAGCTGCGACGCACGCTTGAGGCAATCCGCTATCTGGAGCGAATCGTCACCGCTTCGACGAAGCCGGAGGGCATCGTGCTACGCTATGGATTCTTCTATGGACCCGGCACCGGCACGCTCTCGCCGGCGATGATCGACCAGCTGCGCCACCGGCGTGTGCCGGTAATCGGTGACGGCGGCGGCACGTGGTCGTTCATTCACACCGAAGATGCAGCCTCTGCCACGCTCGCCGCGCTTGAACGCGGACGCACCGGCAGCATCTACAATATCGTCGACGATCATCCGGCGCCGGTGAAGGATTGGTTGCCCGCGCTGGCCGAACTCCTCGGTGCCAAGCCGCCGCGTCACATCCCCGCCTGGCTCGGGCGCCTGCTTGCGGGCGAGCATATGGTTGCGATGATGACGGAGGTGCGTGGAGCCTCCAACGGCAAGGCCAAGCGCGAGCTCGGTTGGCTGCCGGCGCATGCCTCCTGGCGCGACGGCTTTGCCGATGCGGCACGGCAGCCCACCAGCCAGCGCTCGGCGGCCTGAGGCATCACGCCAGCTTGCGCGGCAGCTCACTGCCCTTGGTGAAGGCGTCGATCGCCTCGACCATCTGGCCGTAATGGATGCGCAAGCCGTCCTCGGTGGCGTAGCCGAGGTGCGGCGTCAGCACGAGGTTGTCGAGCTTGCGGAAGGAATGGTCCGTCGGCAGCGGCTCGACCGAGAATACGTCGATGCCGGCGCCTGCAATCCTCTTCTGCTGCAACGCCTCGAGCAGCGCCTGCTCGTCCACGATCGGCCCGCGCGCGGTGTTGACGAGGAAGGCCGTCGGTTTCATCCGCGCGAGATCGGAAGCCCCGACCAGCCCGCGCGAGCGCTCGCTCAGCACCACATGGATGCTGACGATGTCGGCCTTGGCGAACAGCTCCTCCTTGGTGGCGTAGCCGACGCCGGCATCCTTGCACTTCTCCGGGGTCAGGTTCGGGCTCCAGGCGATCACGTTCATGCCGAACGCCTTCGCGATATCAGCCATCTTGCTGCCGAGCTTGCCGAGCCCGACGACGCCGAGCGTCAATCCCTCGATCTCGACGCCGGCAAAGGCCTGCCAGGGCTCGCCCGCATGCATGCGCGCGTTCTCGCGGCCGATGCCGCGGGTCAGTTCCAGGATCAGGCCCATGGTGAGGGGCGCGGTCGGATCGCGCGAATATTGCGTGCCGCCGATCGTGACGCCCCGCGCCTTGGCGGCCTCCATGTCGATCGAGGCGTTGCGCATGCCTGACGTCAGCAGGAGCTTCAGCTTCGGCAGGCTTTCGAACAGGCTCTTGGGGAACGCGGTGCGCTCGCGCATCGCGCAGACGATCTCGAAATCAGCCAGCGCGCTCGCCGCGGCCTGCTCGGAGGCGAAGGGATGGCTGAACACGGTGACGTCGATGCGGTCGGACAGGCTTTGCCAATCGGCGACGTCGAGGGCGAGGTTGAAATAGTCGTCGAGAATTGCACAGCGCAGCCGCGTCATCAGCGTTCTTCCATGGCGAGAGGTGGAACCAGGCCATGGTTGCGCGCAATCAGGACCGTGCGCAAGCCGTTCGCGTCTTCAAAAATCCGACAGGTGATAAAGGCTCAGAGGTCGCGGGGCTTGAGCCGGAACGGCGCATTCATGCCGTGCTTGGCGCGCCAGGCCGGGCCGGGGCCGCGCATGTAATGCAGTTCGGGCCGGTAGGGGTTGAAAGCGGTGGCAAAGAAGCGCTTCCAGAAGCCCTTGATCTCCGAGGCAAATGCGGAGGCGCTGCCGGCTTCCGCCGGAACGGGAAGGGAGTTGGTCTCGATCATGGCCATGACGCTGTCTCGCTGTGCTCCCCTTCATTCTGAGCGGGTGGCGCTGTTTCCGCGCGAAACCGAGCTTTGGCCTGATTTATTAAAAGATGGTTTCAATTGTCCGGATCGGCGGCGGGATGGTGTCCGTCCCGTATTCATCCGTGGTGAACGGAGGGAAAACATTGCCCTTTCGGGGCGGGATCGCTACATCGGCGGCAAGCAAATTTCCTCAAATCGAAGGTTTTCGGGACCGATGGCGCGCCAGTTCATCTATTTCATGCAGGGCCTGACCAAGAGCTACCCGACCCGGAAGGTGCTCGATAACATCCATCTGAGCTTCTACCCGGACGCCAAGATCGGCGTGCTCGGTGTCAATGGCTCGGGCAAGTCGACGCTGCTCAAAATCATGGCCGGCCTCGACAAGGAGTACAACGGCGAGGCCTGGGTCGCCCAGGGCGCCCGCGTCGGCTATCTCGAGCAGGAGCCGCATCTCGATCCGGCATTGAGCGTGCGCGAGAACGTCATGCTGGGCGTCGCCAAGCAGAAGGCCATCCTCGATCGCTACAACGAGCTGGCGATGAACTACTCCGAGGAGACCGCCGACGAGATGACCAAGCTGCAGGACGAGATCGAGGCCCAGGGCCTCTGGGATCTCGACAGCAAGGTCGACCAGGCCATGGACGCGCTGCGCTGTCCGCCCGACGATGCCGACGTGTCGAAACTCTCCGGCGGTGAGCGCCGCCGCGTCGCGCTCTGCAAGCTGCTGCTCGACCAGCCCGAGCTTCTGCTGCTGGACGAACCGACCAACCATCTCGACGCGGAGTCGGTGTCGTGGCTGGAAGGCCATCTGCGCAACTATCCCGGCGCGATCCTGATCGTCACCCATGACCGCTACTTCCTCGACAACGTCACGAGCTGGATTCTCGAGCTCGATCGCGGCAAGGGCATTCCCTACGAGGGCAATTACTCGTCCTGGCTGCAGCAGAAGCAGAAGCGGCTCGAGCAGGAGGGCCGCGAGGACGCTGCGCATCAGAAGACGCTGGCCCGAGAGCAGGAATGGATCGCGTCCTCGCCGAAAGCCCGCCAGGCCAAGTCCAAGGCGCGCTATCAGCGCTATGACGAACTGCTGAAACAGGCGAGCGAAAAGCAGACACAGACCGCGCAAATCACGATTCCGGTGGCCGAGCGACTCGGTCAGAACGTGGTCGACTTCGAAGGGCTCAGCAAAGGTTTCGGCGATCGCATGCTGATCGACGATCTCACTTTCAAGCTGCCGCCCGGCGGTATCGTCGGCGTGATCGGCGCCAACGGCGCCGGCAAGACCACGCTGTTCAGGATGATCACCAAGCAGGAGGAGCCGGACAAGGGCACCATCACGATCGGCGAGAGCGTTCATCTTGGTTACGTCGACCAGTCGCGCGACGCGCTCGATGGCAGCAAGAACGTGTGGGAGGAGATCTCCGGCGGCAACGAGCTGATCCTGCTCGGCAAGAGGGAAGTCAATTCACGCGGCTATTGTTCGTCGTTCAACTTCAAGGGCGCCGACCAGCAGAAGAAAGTCGGCGCGCTCTCCGGCGGTGAACGCAACCGCGTGCACCTTGCGAAAATGCTGAAATCCGGCGCCAACGTTCTGCTGCTCGACGAGCCGACCAACGACCTCGACGTCGACACCCTGCGTGCGCTCGAAGAGGCGCTGGAGGATTTCGCCGGCTGCGCCGTCATCATCAGCCATGATCGCTGGTTCCTCGACCGCATCGCGACCCACATCCTGGCCTTCGAAGGCGACAGCCATGTCGAATGGTTCGAGGGCAACTTCCAGGACTACGAGAAGGACAAGATGCGCCGGCTCGGCCAGGACAGCATCATCCCGCACCGCGTGAAGTACAAGAAGCTGACGCGGTGATCTCAAAATGATGCGGCGGGTGCTGATAGCTGCGGTGATCGCTATCACCTGCGGCCTGTCGCCCGCGGGCGCTGCCGACGCCGCCTTCGCGCAGTTCATCGCCTCGCTGTGGCCGGAGGCGGAGGCCGCCGGCGTGTCGCGCGCGACGTTCGAGCGAGAGACGCGCGGGCTCGAGCCGGACTACAAGCTGCCGGATCTGATCCTGCCGGGGCGTCCCGCAACGGGGGCGCCGTCACAGGCCGAGTTCGTGCAGGTGCCGGCCGACTATGTCAGGGAAGCCTCGATCGCGCGGCTTGCGGGCGAGGGGCAGCGGTTGCTGCAAAAATATCGCCCCGCGCTGACCGAGATCGAGAAAAACTCCGGCGTGCCTGCTACCGTGATGCTGGCGATCTGGGGCCGCGAGACCGACTATGGCCGCTATACGCTGCCTTACGATCTCGTCCGCGTGCTGGCGACGCAGGCCTATGTCGGCCGCCGCAAGGACAGCTATCGCAACGAGTTCATCCTCTCGCTGAAAATTCTCGGTGACGGCGTAGTGACACGCAAGGACATGCGCTCGTCCTGGGCCGGTGCGACCGGGCTCACGCAATTCCTGCCGTCCGAATATTACAAGCATGGCGTCGATTTCGACCGCGACGGCCGCATCGACATCTGGCACTCGGTGCCGGATGCGCTGGCCTCCGCCGCGCAGCAGCTCGTCAACAAGGGCTGGCAGAGCGGTGTACGCTGGGCCTACGAGGTGCAGGCACCGGCCAAAGTCGATTGCACCGCCGGCGTGCCCGAGGTGACGAAGCCGATCGGCCAATGGCTGCGCGAAGGCTTTGTACCGGTGCGTGGACAAAAGCTCACTGCCGCCGAGCAGGCACAGCCGGCCTCCCTGCTGCAGCCTGAAGGCATCTACGGCCCGTCCTTCCTGACCACGAAGAACTACTTCGTGATCAAGGAATACAATTTTTCCGACCTCTACGTGCTGTTCGTCGGACATCTCGCCGACCGCATGACGAGCCCGCAACCGTTCGCGACCCCATGGTCTGCCTCGAAGCAATTGCGGACCAAGGACGTCGAGGCGATGCAGCGGGGGCTCACGCGCGTCGGGCTCTACAAGGACAAGATCGACGGCAAGGCGGGCATGCAGACGCGCGCTGCGCTCGGCGCCTACCAGAAGTCGGCAGGCCTCAAGGTCGATTGCTGGCCGAGCGAAGAGGTGCTGCGCTCGATCCAGGCGGCGCGATAGGCGCAGGGCTGGCTAAAAGAAAAAAAGCCCGGCCGAGGTGCTCGGCCGGGCTTCGATCGCGGCGCTCATGAACGCCATGCGGTCAGATCAGTAGCAAACGCGAACCGGGCGGACGGTCCAGCCGTAGCCATCCCAGTAGCGCTGGCGCTGCCAGTAGCAGGGCGGGGGCGGCGGGCCGGGCTCGGCCACATAAACCGGTCCACCATAGGCGGGACGGCTCGATGCGATGGCGCCGCCGACGATCGCGCCGCCGATCAGGCCGGCTGCGATGCCGACGCCGACCCCGTCATGGGCCTGGGCGGACGGCGTGGCGGTCACCAGCGAACCGGCGATCGTCGCAACCGTGAGGGCGGCAACTAAAGTCTTCTTCATACTCTTGGCTCTCCTGAGAGATGGATGCTCCTTGTTAGGAGCGCCCGGGGTTCAAAGGTTCACGCAGACTCTGATGGAATTGGCCTTGCAGCTAGGAAGCGCGCAAATGGTCAATCCGCGGTAAACGCACACGGAGCTGTGACGAGAAAAAGCGGTCTTTTTCAGGCCCCTAAATGGACGGCGCATCTGGAATGAGCCGGCTTGGGGCGACTTCAGCCACAGACTCTGGCGCGGCGGACGCGCCAGGCATAACCGTCCCAGAAGCGCTGCTTCTGCCAGACGCAGCCGTTGCCGTAATAGTCGTCCGCGACGTAGCCCGGGCCCGGCGCATAGTAGCGCGGCGGATAGTAGCCGGCGCCATATCCGGGACCATATGCGTAGCCCGGGCCAGGGCCTGGCCCGTAATAATACGGAGAGGCCAGCGCCCCACCGACAATGGCGCCGCCGATGATTCCGGCTGCCACACCCGCGGCGACGCCGCGTTGCGCCTGGGCTGGTGTAATGGCGCTAAGGGCCACAGCGGCGACGGCAGCAATTGCCAGGAGCGACTTCTTCATTGGCTGACCTTTCGAGCAAACACGCGGGAACTCTTTGAGGGTAAAGTTCCATACTTCGTTTGAATGATCAATGAACGGCACCTTTGCCGGGGCGACCAATCGGTAGGGACCGCAGCCCAGCCAGGGGAGGGCGACGATGGGTAACGCGATGATAAATGCATTGATCGCTGCCGGGATCGTCTTCGCGATCGGCTACGGCTGGATTACCCATCTCCAGAACCGCGGCCAGCGCGGCTCCCGCGCCGGGGCCAGCGTCAATGGCGGCGGCGACACCGCCACCGGCACGAGCGACGGCTTCTCGTTTGGGAGTTGGTTTTCCAGCGATAGTTCCGGCTGCGCGACCGACGGCGGCAGCTGTTCCAGCAGCGATAGCGGCAGTAGTGGCGGAGATTGCGGGGGCGGCGGCGATGGTGGAGGCGGTGGGGGCGACTAGGTCCGCCGCAATCTTGATCCAGTGCAAGGCCCTATTTTAGAGCCGTTCTAGGCTGTTTCCGGGCTAGTTTGGAATAGCTTCAAATTCCGCTTTTTCCTTTTGCATCCGGCCGGCCCCTTAAATATCGATGATGGCGCATCACCAAAGGGCCTGCCGCTTCCATGATCGTTTGTTCCTGTAACGTGCTGAGCGATGACGACATCCGCGCCGCCGTCGCCGAGTCCGACGACGCTGTGCGCCATGCCAAGCAGGTCTATGGGTGTCTCGGCTGTAGCGCCGAATGCGGCCGCTGCGCTCGGACGATCAAGACCATTATCGACGAAGCGCTTGGCACCTGTGCCACGTCCTGCTGCTCCGGCTGCCCGCACAACCACACTGTGGCGGCGAACGACGAGACGGCCCAGCCGGCCGAGTTCGCCCTCGCGGCCTGCTGAAATGCTCCGCAACCCTGGCTGAGCTTTTCCCCGGCTGCGTCCCCGTAGCCGGTTGCTCCAGTCTTCAAACTCATTTAGAAGCGTTCTAAATTCGGTTTACGGCCGATTTGGACTGCAAGAGCTGGAGTGAACCATGCAGGGCGACGCAAAAGTTATCGACTATCTCAACAAGGCACTGCGTCACGAGCTGACTGCGATCAACCAGTATTGGCTGCACTACCGCTTCCTCGACAATTGGGGCCTGCGGGACATGTCCAAGGTCTGGCGCAAGGAGTCCATCGAGGAGATGGAGCACGCCGATAAGCTCACCGAGCGAATCCTGTTCTTCGACGGCTTCCCGAACATGCAGGTGCTCGATCCCTTGCGCATCGGCCAGAACGTCAAGGAGATCATCGAGTGCGATCTCGCCGCCGAGATGAGCGCGCGGGCGCTCTATCAGGAAGCGGCGACCTACTGCCACAGCGTCAAGGACTACGTGACGCGTGATCTGTTCGAGAAGCTGATGAGCGACGAGGAGCACCACATCGACTTCCTCGAGACCCAGCTCGACCTGATCGGCCGCATCGGCCTCGAACTCTACACCCAGAAGCACGTTGGCGGGCTCGAGGGGGACGGGCATTAGTTCGGCGCGTTAGCGATGGCACAACTCCGTATCGGCCTGATGCGCGATTGCGCACCAGGCCGGGACGACAGCCTGGACGCCAGCTACAACTGCGTCTTGTAGAGCTCTTCCACGATCTCCTGACTCTGCGGCTCACCAAGGCCGGTCTGCTCGTGGACCACCTCGACGATGCTCGGCATCACCGAGCGCGGCACCTTCTCGGACGACCAAAGCTTCGAGCGCATCAGTGCCTTGCCGCAGTGGAAATAGACTTCGCTGACGGCGACGTTCAGCACCGCGCGCGGCGACTTGCCAAACTCCACCATCGAGGCGAGCAGGTCCGGATCGGCGGACAGCGAGCCGCGGCCGCCGACGCGCAGCGTCTCGTCGATGCCGGGGACGAAGAACAACAGATGCACGAAGCCCGAGCCCTCGACGACATTTCGAAAACTGTCGATCCGGTTGTTGCCGGAGCGATCAGGCATCAGCAGCTGGTTGGGGCCGGCGACGTGGACGAAGCCAACGCCGCCGCCGCGTGGTGAGGCATCGACGCTGCCGTCCGCTCCCGATGTCGCGAGCACGCAGAACGGCGACATCTCGATGAATTTCTTCGCATGCGTGTCGATTGCGGGGCGCGCTTTCGCGATCACGCGCGGGCTCGGCTGGGCATAGATGGTGGCGAGGTCTTCGGCGCAAAGATCAGTCACGAAGGTCTCCCTGGTGGAATGCCCCGAGAATATCATCTCTCGGCCCGATCGCTATCCCCCTTTGTCACGCCGCCGCGTCCAGTCGATCACGCCAGCGCAGTTCAGAGCCCACCAGATCAGGACTGGCTGCAGCGCCAGCCGCGGCCCGTGATAGAGCCAGCTGTTGGGGATGGGTGGAAGGTCGATGGCCCTCCAGGACCTGCTTGATGCTTGCCGCCCACACGCAAGGCGGATAGAGCGCGAGCTCGCGTTCAGTCGTTCACAGGAGCTATCGGCCGAGCTAGCACGCGCCGCGTCGAGGCGCTATCGCGCTACACCGCATCCGCCGGCACGAAGCAACTGATGATGATGGCGCCGCGGTGACGGACGTACCACACCACGGCCTGGCCGACCGGATTGCCGCGGTCGCGGATGATGGCGCGCTCGGGCACCTCCATCCATTGTCCCTCGATCGGCACCCAATAGGCACCGCTGCGCACGTCGTACTCCGTGCGATGGCCGTCGGAGACGTCACAGCAGGGCACGCCGTTCGGTGCGATCACGCTCTTGAACCAGGCGCGGATGTCGGGCGGGACGTGATCATATTGCCCGTTGTCGAACGCGAACGCGGCGCCCGTCAGTGCGGCCAGCCAAACGCACAGTGCGAGCCTGTGCATGCGATCCTCCTCATCGCGTGTCGTGCCGTTGGCGCGCGATTATCCCGCGCGTCGATTCGGACATCGACGCAATTAAGCCCGAGCCGTCAGCGTAATGCATGCTCAAATAATATGCGGGCTAGACGGCCGTTGATGCGATGCAAAATCAGCGGCGCGCAGATTCGATCGTTTGCTGCGGCGCGGCTTGCAGAAATTGCTGGACCTGCTCGCTGTAGAATTTGGCGTTTCCGGTGGTGCCGTGGCCGCGCGTCTCGGTGCTTGCCGGGATGAGATACAGTTTGCTGTTCTTCACCCGCGTCATCGCAGCGTCCGTGATGCCGGTCTCAGGCGGGTTGCGTTCGTCGTCGGCTGAATTGATCAGCAGCAGCGGCGCTTCGATGGCCTCCAGCTTCTCGCCGGCATTGTAGTCATGCGAAGACTCCCACTGGTAGACGAAGTCGTTGGCATCTGCCGTGATCGGCATGGCCAGCCGCTCGTCGACGATCTTGTCGGCCTTCGCCGCCGTCGGCGCCTGCGATTGATAGGCCAGCGTTCCACCGATGCTCGCGATGCCGTAGGCGGTGATGGCGTATTTCATCATGCGCGGCTGGCTGGTGTAATTCCCGCCGTTGTAGTCGGGGTCGCTGCGGATGGTGTCGAGCATGATCCGCCGCAGCATCCAGTTTCGGGATGCCATCTCGGTCGGCTGCGAGGCCATCGGGATCAGCGCGTCCATCGCCTTCGGATATTTCTCGCCCCACAACCAGGTGTGCATGCCGCCCATCGAATTGCCGATGACGAGCCGCAGATGCTTGACCCCGAGCCCTTCCGTCACCAGGCGATACTGGGCCTCGACCATGTCGTTGTAGTCGTATTTCGGGAAGCTCGTCTTCATCCCGTCGGACGGTTTTGACGATTTGCCATGACCGATATTATCGGGGATGATGATGTAATATTTGGAGGCATCGAGTGGCTGCCCCGCGCCGAACAGCTCGCCGGCAAAGGCTGATGACAGCATGCTCGCGCCCGAGCCGCCGGTGCCATGCAGCACCAGGACCGGCTGGCCGCTCGGCTCACCCACGGTTGTGTAGTGCAGCTTCAGCTCCGGCATGGTCTCGCCGGTGTGGAACTTGAAATCCCTGGCGATCCAGGCGCCCTGCTTCGGCGTCGGATAATCGGCCGCCCATGCGGATGTCGAGATGGCCGCCAACGAGACGGACAACAGGATGGCTGACAGCGCCGCGCAAGAAGCTTTCATGTCGATTTCCCCCGTGCGGCTCTGGTCGGCGGCCGCGTTGCGGCGGAACTTAGCAGAACTGTCCGGAAGGATGTAGGATTTCGTTTTCGCCGGTCGTCCTTGAGGGAAAGGTCAGGAGAGACTGCATGTGCCGCAACATCAAGACGCTGTTCAACTTCGAGCCGGAGGCGACCGAGGATGAGATCCACGCCAGCGCGCTCCAGTTCGTTCGAAAACTGTCTGGCTTCAACAAGCCGTCGCAGGCCAACGAGGCGGCCTTCGATCGTGCGGTGGCGGAGGTCTCGGAGGCTGCGCGAAAACTCCTGACGTCGCTGCACACCCATGCGCCGGCGCGTGATCGTGAGGTCGAAGCGGAAAAGGCCAAGGAACGTTCGCGGCTGCGGTTCGGTTAGGCGGCTCGAAGGTCCGTTCCGTGACCTGCCTCACGGTGACAACGGTCTCAGCGCGCGATGATGTTCGCCGGGCTTTTGACACCCCGGAGCACGACCATGAGCCGCCCCCTTCTTCCGCTGAAAGCAGGTGCCATCGTTTTCACGTTGCTGTGGACCGCGTGGATGACGTGGTGGAGCGGCTCGTTCTCGAGCGCGAACGTCGTGATCCTGGCCTTGTGCGGCGCAGCGGTCGGCTATCTCTGGTACCGCGCCATGCGCTGGCAGTTCGAGCGCATGGGCATGCTGCCGCGACGCGAGAATGGGACGAAATAGATTCGTCCGTCAGTCCTTGTGGCCGTGCTTCTTCTTTTTCTTCTTCTTCCTGTGATCGCCTTCGCTGTCCTCGTCTTCGTCATCGAGGGGCGCGTCGTCGGTCTCCTGCACCGCGGCTTCCAGCGCCTCGCGCTCGGCAGCCTCATGCTCGCGCTGGCGGCGGCGTTCGTCCCAGGCGTCGAGCAGCTGATCGAGCCACGGCAGCACCTGTTCGATCGACGGAAGTTGGCCCGGAGGTCCGGCTTCACCACGCGGGCCTTGCGGCCCCGCCGGCCCTTGCGGCCCGACAGGTCCCTGTGTCCCCGGCGCCCCGCGCGGTCCCGCTTCGCCCTGCTTGCCTTGCGGGCCAGGCTTGCCCAGCGGTCCGGGCTTCCCGATCGGCCCCGGCTTGCCCTGAGGTCCTGGCTTGCCACGCGCGCCATCCGGCCCGCGCTTGCCCGGATGACCCTGCGGTCCCGGCCGCCCCGGTTCGCCCTGCCGTCCGCGCGGTCCCTGAGGTCCCTGCCGTTTTTGTTCGTCTGCCACGCCGCTGCTCCCTCGACCAGAAGCAAGCTAATTAGCGGCGTTTGACGACAGCGGCAATTCCGCCCGGGCTCGCGCCTGGGCATGATCAACACCAATCGGCGGCACATCGCGCGCTAGTCGTGATAGGCCGGCACCTCTATGCCGGAGGCGGCATAGAGCCTGATCTTGTTGCGCAACGTGCGCACCGAGAGGCCGAGCACGCGTGAGGCGCGCGTGCGATTGCCGTCGCAGCGGGCGAGCGTCTGCAGCACGAGCTCACGCTCGACCTCGTCGACGGTCGCGCCGATCAGCAGCGGAACGATCTGGTTCGGTGAAAGGACATACGCGCCCGGTTCGGACGCAGCGACATGAACAGTGGTCATCGACACACTCCCCGATCAACGCCCGCTTCCGTCTTTGGAAGCGGATCGAGAACAAACGACCCCCAAGCCGTAGATCTACGGTGGGCGGGTTTGGTTAACGAAAGGTTAACAGCGGGCGATCGCACGAATTGACCTTGGGAATGCCGCCGCGCCGCCGCGATTGGCACGGATTGCATATTCCTGCGAGCATACCCCGCAAAGCAGGCATCCCTCCCGCTCACACCGTCCGGTATCCGCCATCCACCATCACGATCGTTCCCGTGACGTAGGCCGACATGTCCGACGCAAGGAAGATCGCGGGACCCACGATGTCCTCGGGCTTGCCGGTGCGCGCCAGCGGGGTGTGATCGACGAAAGCCTGCACCAGCGCCGGATTGGTCGCACGCACATTGGCGTTGATGTTAGTCTCGATGAAGCCCGGCCCGATTGCATTGACGCGCACGCCCTCCTTGCCGAGCTCGACCGCGAGCGCCTTGGTGAAGCCGAGCACGCCGTGTTTCGAGGTGGTGTAGGCCGCCGAGCTCGGCGTGCGCAGATGCACGAAGGACTGGATCGATCCGATATTGACGATGCGGCCCTTGGCTGCTCGCAAGGGCGCGAGGAACGCCTGCGTCATGTTGAAGACGCCGTTGAGGTTGAGCGAGATGATGTCATTCCAATCCTTCGCCACCGTCTCGGTATCGGCGGTGAAGGCGTTGCGGCGGGTGATGCCGGCATTGTTGACGAGGATCGAGACCTGCCCGACCTTGTCGGCGACTTGCCTGGCGAGCGCGAAGCAGTCGTCGCGTCTGGTGACGTCGAGTGCAAAGCTCTCGGCCTTGCCGCCGGACTTGCGGATCCCCTCGGCGGCTTCCGCGACCGTGTCGGCGTTGACGTCGAGCAGCACCACCTGCGCGCCCTCGCGGGCGTAGCCGGCCGCGATGGCCCGGCCGATGCCCGAACCGGCGCCCGTGATGACGGCGATATGATTTGCGAGCAATGCCATGACAATTTCCTCCCGATTTCTTTTCGAAGTTTCATGAAAGGCTAACTCGAAATTAAGGGGTCGGAAACGGCGCCCTTGGCATACTGATCTTGATTGCTAAACGTTGCGCGCATGATGGAACGGCTCGAATCCTGGAAACTCGCACTCGAACGCCTGCGGTCGGTGGACGGCGCCGATTGGGCCGAGGCCGGACGGCTGGTGGCCGAGATCGCGCGGATGAGCACCGATACCATGCTGCGTCAGGCCGCCGAGCAGGCGCTTCCTGTGCTGCGCCAGGCCGTGGACAATGACGATCACAGCGTCACGCTGGCGGCACGGCGCCGTCTCGGCGTGGTGCTCGATGTCGTTCACGACCTGACCGCGCCGCGCTTCGGGCGCCGCAATGCTGCGCCGAAAAAATTGTCCAGCGAGGATCGTGCCCGCAAGGTGCTCGGCCTGCCGCTCGCGGTGCAGCTCACCTGCGAGGACATCAATCAGGCGTATCGCCGCGCCGCCAAGGGCATGCACCCCGACCAGGGCGGCAGCGCGGAAGCGTTCATCGACCTCGCCGCCGCGCGCGACCTCCTGATCCATCCCGGCGCGTACAAGGACGCGTGAGGGCTCATGTGCTATCCTGTAGCCCGGATGAGCGAAGCGACATCCGGGACGGGTCTAGCCCATGGTTTTGTATCGCAGAAATTTTCTTCCCGGCGGCACCTACTTTTTCACTGTAGCGCTCTTCGACCGCAGATCGACCATTTTGATTGAAAACGTTGGCGCCCTGCGTGATGCCTTCCGGGCCGCTCGCAGGGAGCGCCCGTTCGAGGTCGATGCGATCGTGATCCTTCCGGACCATTTGCATGTCGTCATGAGCCTCCCGCCGCATGACGCCGATTTCGCGGGACGTTGGCGAAGGATCGAGGGGCATTTCAGCAGCGCACTACTGCATGCGGGTATCGACGTAGCCCGCCACTCCAATGGAGAATTGGCTCTGTGGCAACGACGCTACTGGGAGCACACGGTTCGCGACGAAGATGATTTCGCCCGCCACGTGGATTACATTCACTTCAACCCCGTCAAGCATCGCTACGTCCAGCGCGTTTGTGATTGGCCGCATTCGTCCTTTCACCGATATGCGCGGGCGGGATTGCTCTCGGAAGACTGGGCGGGCGATGCCGGCGAAAGTGGGATTGCTTTCGGTGAGCGAGCCCAGGGAGGCTGACCGGGAATTCCCGAATATCGCTTCGCTCATCCGGGCTACGGACGTCAGACTTGGAGTCGGACGCTGGTGCGCCCCGGACAAGATGTGAGTGGGTCCGCCAACCGGCCAGGTTCAAAGCGTGTGCGCGGAAAATGCGTGACGTCGGCCGAAAAACCGGTGGTCCGTCCAAAAGAAAAGGGCGGTCCGCTTGCGCGATCCGCCCTTTGAAATCCGGTCTGTCGCCTCACGCCTAGAGCGTGCAGCGGCGCTCCGCGCGCAGCTTGATCTGGAGCTCCGAGGCGGCCGTGAAGGTCGGGAGCGGCTTGCTGACGACCTTGTAGGTCGACACGCCCCACTGGAACGGCTTGTACTTGAGGTCCTCGTTCCAGACCTGGCAAATGCCGGTGTTGTCCCAGCGGATCACGTAATAGCCGACTGCCGCAGAGGCCGGCACGGCGAACACGGAGGTGGCGATGCCGGCAACGGCACAAAGGGCGAGAACGCGACGCATGAAATATCTCCTGATGGGAACGTGAGAGAAAACTGGTGCGGCAAATCTGCGTGGCTGGCAAGCGGGGCGGCGACCGTTCACGGATATGTCAGCCGTTGGTCGGCTGTTCGGACGACCCTTATCCCTTGACTATCGCCTGACGATCACACGTCTAACTCTTGGCCAGCGACGCCACCGCCTCGATCTCGATCAGCATCTTCGGATCGGGCAGTGCGTGGATCACGCAGGTGGTGCGGGCAGGGTAGGGCGGCGGGCCGAAGGCGCCGGCATAGAGCGCGTTCATGGCGGCGACGTCGGAGGCGCGGGTCAGCAGCACGTTGACCTTGACGAGATCGCGGATCTCGGCGCCGGCCTCCGCCAGCACGCGCTTGATGTTGATGGCGACATTGGCGAACTGCGCCTCGAAGCCGTCGGGCAGCGCGCCGTTCGCGTCGAAGCCGGGAATGCCGGAGACGAACAGGAGATCGCCTGCGCGCGTGGCAAAGGACAGCGGCGGCGCCTTGACGTGCGGCGGGGGCGCGAAATGCTGGATCGGCATGGGATCACCTCGGATGGAGGGCTGGAAGCGCAAGCGTAGCGGCAGCTCGGGGCGCCTCCAACAAAAAACGCGAAAACAACCCCATGCACAGTAGGCATCTAGCAGGAATCATTGAGCTTTCTTTTTCACTTCGGGAAAAACAAAATAATCGTTGCTCCGTCGGGCAAAACAGGGGCAGAATGGCATGATGGCGGGTGAGCGTCTTGTCGCGCCAAACTCCGCCGTCATGCCCCGGCTCGACCGGGGCATCCAGTACGCCGCGGTTTCGGTTCACTATCGCTCTCTCTGGAATACTGGATCGCCCGGTTGAACCGGGCGATGACAGTTGGGTGTGTTGCTACAGACCGCGACTCGCGCCCATCCCATCATGTTGCCGCCCCGATCCATCGGATAGATTCCGCTCGTTCGATTCGTTTCCCTCCTTGAAGAATAGCCCCCGGAGACTCCCATGAAGTTCGCATCCACCCTCCGCGCCGCGCTGGTCGGCATTGCCGCGCTTGCCGGCCTCTCGACCTCGGCTCTGGCCGACGGCGGCACCGTGGTGCTGACGATCTACAAGGCGGGCTGGATCATCGGCGGCTCCGGCGGCTCGGGCGTGCTGAACTTCCGCGGCCGCGCCTATTCGCTCTCGACCGGCGGGCTCGACTACGGCCTCGTCTTCGGCGGCTCCAAGACCGTGCTGCGCGGCCGCGTCTCCAACATCAACCGGCCCTCCGACATCGCCGGCGTCTATGGCGCCGCCGGTGCGGGCATCGCAGTGGGCCGCGGCGCGCGTGCGATCGTGCTGACCAACCAGAAGGGCGCCGTGCTCGAGCTGTCCGGCACGCAGGTCGGCCTGATGGCGAATGCGGATCTGAGCGGGCTTGCGATCACGCTGCGGTAAGGCCGATGTCGTAGGGGGAAATGGGGCGCAAGCGCCGCGCCCACCATCTCTTCCCGACAATTCCGGCCGGGGTCGCTATACTCACGATCCCAGTGACCTCGGCAAGATGGGGATCCCATGGCGAGAGAGTTGGACGGCAAGGTGGCGGCCGTGACCGGGGCTGCGTCGGGCATCGGATTGGCCAGCACCGAGGCGATGCTGGCCGCCGGCGCGCGCGTGGTGATGGTCGACCGCGATGAGGCCGCGCTGAAGGCGCTCCGCGACAAGCACGGCGACGCGGTGATCCCGCTGCTCATCGATCTGCTGGACCCAAAAGACTGTGCAACGGTGCTGCCGCGCGTTCTGGAGCAGGCCGGCCAGCTCGATATCCTGCATGCGAATGCCGGGACGTATGTCGGTGGCGATCTGGTCGATGCCGACACCATGGCGATCGACCGGATGCTGAACCTGAATGTCAACGTCGTGATGAAGAACGTACACGACGTGCTGCCGCACATGATCGCGCGCGGGACCGGCGACATCATCGTCACGAGCTCGCTGGCGGCGCATTTTCCCACGCCATGGGAGCCGGTCTATGCGTCGTCCAAATGGGCGGTGAACTGCTTCGTCCAGACGGTGCGGCGCCAGGTCTTCAAGCACGGCATCCGCGTCGGCTCGATTTCGCCCGGTCCGGTCGTCAGCGCCTTGCTCGCGGACTGGCCGCCGGAGAAGCTGAAGGAAGCCAGGGACTCGGGAAGCCTGCTGGAGGCCGGCGACGTGGCTGAGGTCGTGATGTTCATGCTGACGCGGCCGCGCGGCATGACCATCCGCGACGTGGTGATGCTGCCGACCAATTTCGATCTTTAGGGCGCCAAGCGTGCCCCGGTGAACACCGCCAATTGCGCATCGAACGCCCGCCTGAACGCGGGCCGCGCTTCGCCGCGAGCCACATAGACGGCGATATCTGGATATTCGTCCAGCATGCCTGATGCGTTCAACCTGCGCAGCACTGTCACCATCATGAGGTCGCCGGCGCTGAACGCGCCGTCGAGCCAGTCGGCATCGCCGAGGCGACGGGCCAATTCGCCGAGCCTGACATGGACGCGATCCTGCAGCATGGGCAGCCGCTCCGCGTACCAGCTCTTGTCGCGCTCGAACAGCATGGCCATCCCGAGCTCGACGATCGGCGGCTCCAGCGTGCTCAGCGCAGCAAACATCCAGGCGATCGCGCGGGCCCGGGCGTGCGGCTCCGTCGGCAGCAGCCCGGCGTGACGCTCGGCGATATGGAGCACGATCGCGCCGGACTCGAACAGGGCGAGATCGCCGTGCTCGTAGGTCGGAATCTGCCCGAATGGATGCAGGGCGAGATGCGCGGGTTCTTTCATCGCTTGGAACGAAACCAGACGCACGTCGTAAGGCTGGCCGACCTCTTCGAGCGCCCAGCGCACCCGCATGTCGCGGGCTTGCCCCTTGCCGCGGTCGGGCGAGCTTTCGAAGGCGGTGATGGTGGGGGGCATCGGGAGGGGCTCCGGGGTTGATCGCGTTTTGCGTTCGGAGGACGAATGGAATGAGTGGATTCCGACAGGTTAATGCGTTTTCGTGGACCCCGTAGGCCGCATGAGCGATAGCGATATGCGGGGCAGCTGCCGGCCCCGGATGTCGCTGTCGCTCATCCGGGCTACAAGAAAATCCCGCCGCCGCTGTCGGAACGTCCCTACCTGCCACGTCCTTGGAACATCGGCGCGCCGCCGCGCGCCCGCCCGAGGCGAAAGGATATCCGTTCATGACCTCCATCACGCCGTTTCTCTGGTTCGACAACAACGTGCCGGCGGCCGTCGCCTTCTACAAATCGGTGTTTCCCAACGCCAAGGTTGAGACCGTCAGCGACTTCATGGCGGTGTTCGAGCTCGAAGGCCAGCGCTTCAACGCGCTCAACGGGGGCCCGCAATACAAGTTCAACGAAGCGGTGTCGTTCTTCATCAGCGTGGAGACGCAAGCGGAAGTCGATTATTTCTGGGACAGGCTCACCGCCGACGGCGGCGAAGAATCCCGCTGCGGCTGGCTCAAGGACAGGTTCGGGCTGTCCTGGCAGGTGATCCCATCAGCGCTCGGCCGCTACCTCGGCGACCCCGACCGCAGCAAGGCGAACCGCGTCATGCAGGCGATGATGCAGATGAGAAAGATCGTGATTGCGGATTTGGATAGGGCGTATGCTGGGTGAGGCAGGTGCCCGTGCCCCGGACGCAGCGCATCGCGCCGCTCTTCGCGGCGTGGTGCGCTGCAGAGCCGGGGCCCATGCCGCATCCGTGCCGGAGCTTCTGGGTCCCGGGTCTGCGCTTCGCTTGCCCGGGACACGCGAGCAGGCCAAAGCGGGGACACTCTCGACTATTCCGTTGCAGCGATCCACGCCGCAAGCTCGCGCCACGGCTCCAGCGTCCAATGCCCGGACGCCGCGCCGGACGGCGAGGGCAGCACGGACATCTCGGGCAGACTCTCATCCCGCAGCTGCCGCCCCAGCGCAATCCCGCTTGACGGCCTGCCATAAAACAAGCTCGCCGCCTTCTTGCTCGTGAACGCAATTGTCCTTGGCTGATACTTTTCGATCTTGGCCCTGAACCCCGGCACGTCGATCGTCTCCGCCGCGATCTGGTGATCCATCCCGGCGCCCGATTTGGAAAGATCGGTGAAGCCGATCCCGAGATCGAGCAAGCTTGCGAACTGGCCCGGCTGATAGCGCCGCGGCGTGATCCCGGCCTCATGAATCGCGCGCCAGAAGCGGTTTCCGGGATGGGCGTAATAGTGCCCGAGCTCGGCCGACCGCGTCGAGGCGGCGGTGCCGACGAAGACGAGACGGAGGTTGGGAAGGAGCTGGTCGGGGAGGCGGTGAGGGGATGTATCCGGCACGTCAATTATCCGCGGCTGTAGCCCGCATGAACGGAGTGATATGCGGGGCGGCAAAGACCCGGATGTCGCTGCGCTCATCCGGGCTACGCTTGCCCGCGCTAGTCCGATTTGCGCGTCACACGCACCGCCCGAGCCGCATCTAACTCATAAACTCCGTCGGTGCAGTGGTCTGTCAAAAGATCGAGGCTGAATGATACCCAAGAGTCTCCAATTGCAGACCATGCTTCGCCGGTAAGTTTGGTTTCGTGGACATTGATACTGCGGAAGCTATCCCACGAAATCCGCGGACTAATCCATCACAGGTCATCTGACCGAACCGCGCTAAAATCGACCAACCCTTGGAAAACCACCAGTCCAAGAGCCGGTACCGCAATCACTTGTCCGGTGTCACTTGCAATGCGATCTCGAATGGCGTGGTGTTCCGGATCGATAATGCAAGTATCGCCACACGCGACAACGATCACGTCCCTTCCGTTGGGATGATCGAGCACAGTGGTGCAATCGAAGATGCCTCCCACGAAATTGCCGATCCATGGATCGGAACCCTTGGGATAGAAGCGGACAACCAAACCTTCCCGAAATTCGCGCTCACCGTGTCCGGTCAAAGAGATGGCCGGAGGTCCGTACGGTGGTAGTCCTGGTAGTATTTCAGACCGCATGGGCCGTTCGCATTGCGTTTCCAACTTTGGGGGCGACGATCGTCGCCCCCAAAGTTCGCACGGGCCCGCTCACAACACCCGATTGCTCTCCTTCACCTTCTCCGCATCCAGATACAAGTTCTCGCCCATCTCCTTGAACTTCGCGCTCATCTTAGCCATGCCGTCCTCGGCGGTGCCGCTCATCGACATGCCCACGCCGTTCGGGTCGTTCAGCGTCGCGGCGTAGTCGCGGACGTCCTGCGTGATCTTCATCGAGCAGAATTTTGGGCCGCACATCGAGCAGAAATGCGCGACCTTGTGGGCTTCCTTCGGCAGGGTCTCGTCGTGGAAGTTCTTGGCGGTCTCGGGGTCGAGGCCGAGGTTGAACTGGTCGCTCCAGCGGAAGTCGAAACGGGCGCGGGAGAGCGCGTCGTCGCGCAGCTGGGCTGCCGGGTGACCCTTGGCGAGATCGGAGGCGTGGGCGGCGATCTTGTAGGTGATGACGCCGACCTTGACGTCGTTGCGATCGGGCAGGCCGAGATGCTCCTTCGGCGTGACGTAGCAGAGCATGGCGCAGCCGAACCAGCCGATCATGGCGGCGCCGATGCCCGAGGTGATGTGGTCGTAGCCCGGCGCGATGTCGGTGGTCAGGGGCCCGAGGGTGTAGAACGGCGCTTCGCCGCATTCCTTGAGCTGCTTGTCCATGTTGATCTTGATCTTGTGCATCGGCACGTGGCCGGGGCCTTCGATCATGACCTGGCAGCCCTTGTCCCACGCGATCTTGGTGAGTTCTCCGAGCGTCTCCAATTCGGCGAATTGCGCGCGATCGTTGGCATCGGCGATCGAGCCCGGACGCAGGCCGTCGCCGAGCGAGAACGAGACGTCATACTTGCGCATGAGATCGCAGATCTCGTCGAAATGGGTGTAGAGGAAGCTTTCCTTGTGATGCGCCAGGCACCACTTGGCCATGATCGAGCCGCCGCGCGACACGATGCCGGTGACGCGGTTGGCGGTGAGGTGGATGTATTGCAGGCGCACGCCGGCGTGGATGGTGAAATAGTCGACGCCCTGCTCGCACTGCTCGATCAGCGTGTCCTTGTAGAGCTCCCAGGTCAGCTTGACCGGATCGCCGTCGCACTTCTCCAGCGCCTGATAGATCGGAACGGTGCCGATCGGCACCGGCGCGTTGCGCAAAATCCATTCGCGGGTGGTGTGGATGTTGCGCCCGGTCGAGAGGTCCATCACGGTATCGGCGCCCCAGCGGATCGCCCACACCATCTTCTCAACCTCTTCCTCGACCGATGACGTCACCGCCGAGTTGCCGATATTGGCGTTGATCTTGGTCAGGAAGTTGCGGCCGATGATCATTGGCTCGAGTTCGGCGTGGTTGATGTTGCAGGGGATGATGGCACGTCCCCGCGCGATCTCGCTGCGGACGAACTCCGGGGTGATGAAGGCGGGCACTTCCGCGCCAAAGCTTTCGCCGTCGGCAAGGGCTGCTTCCGCACGCTCGAGCTGCTCCTTGCGGCCGAGATTTTCGCGTGCCGCGACGTAGATCATCTCCTTGGTGATGATGCCGGCACGGGCGAATTCGAGCTGCGTAATCTTGTGGCCGTCGCGGCCGCGCAGCGGCTGGTGATAGGCCGAGAAGGCGCGCGCGGCCTTGTCGGTGGAGACGCTGCCATTGTCCTCCGGCTTGATCTGCCGGCCCTGATATTCCTCGACGCCGCCGCGCTCCAGCACCCAGGCCTTGCGGCCGCGCGCCAGACCGGCGTTGACGTCGATGGTCACGCTAGGGTCGGTGTAGGGGCCGGAGGTGTCGTACACCGGCAGGTTCGGTTCGCCGGCGCCTTCGGACAGGATGATCTCGCGCAGCGGCACGCGCAGGTCGGGCGCGGCATCGGGCGAGGCGAAGATTTTTCGCGACGAGGGCAGCGGGCCGGTGGTGACGGCGGGGACGGTCTTGTCGGGATTGGAGCGGATGTTCATGGGATCCTCCGGTTTAATTCGTTGATGTCGCTATGCGAGAGGCAAATTCGGCTGTCATCCCCGCCTAGTGCGCAATTGCGCACGGGAGCGGGGATCCAGTACTCCGAGACGGTGCGGCTCAAGCCGAGAAGCCGCGGCGTACTGGATCGCCCGGTCGAGCCGGGCGATGACAGTGGCGTGCGGGGTGAGAGAGTGAGGCGCATCACGCCGCCTCCGCGGACAGGCCGAGCCATTGCCGCACCCGCGCATCCGGGTCGGCATTCTGGGTGACGTCGCTGACGACGGCGATGGAATCCGCGCCCGCGGCAAAGATCTCCGCGGCGTGCTCGAACTTGATGCCGCCGATCGCGACCAGCGGGATGTGGCCTACGCGCTTCTTCCATTCCGTGATCTTCGGAATGCCCTGCGGTTCGAAACGCATCGATTTGAGCGTGGTGAAGAAGATCGGGCCCAGCGCGACATAGTCGGGCTCGGCGGCAAGCGCGGTGTCCAGCTCCGCATCGTCGTGGGTGGAGACGCCGAGCGACAAGCCGGCCTCGCGGATGGCAGCGAGGTCGGCGTCGGCAAGGTCCTCCTGGCCGAGATGCAGATATTTTGCGCCGGCGACGATCGCCGCGCGCCAATAGTCGTTGACGACGAGCTTGGCTTGCGTGCCCGCGGTGATCGCCAGCGCGTCGGTGACCATCTGCAGCGATTGCGAGTCGTCGAGGTCCTTTGCGCGCAGCTGGATGGTGCCGACGCCGAGCTTGGTCAGGCGCTCGACCCAGGCGAGGCTGTCGACGACGGGATAAAAGCGATCAGGATACGGCATGCCAGAACGGTGTCCCAACGACAGGGGTGGAAGGGGAGGCGAAATCGCGGGCGTTCATCAGCCCGGCCTCAAAAGCGGTGCGGCCGGCCTCGACGCCGAGGCGGAAGGCGTTGGCCATCGCGACGGGATCGGCGGCCTTGGCGATGGCGGTGTTGAGCAGCACGGCGTCGTAGCCGAGTTCGAGCGCCGCGGCCGCATGCGACGGCGCGCCGATGCCGGCGTCGACCACCAGCGTGATATCGGGCAGCCGCTCGCGCATCAGCTTGAGCGCGTCACGGTTGGTGATGCCTTTTGCGCTGCCGATCGGCGCCGCCCACGGCATCACCACCTTGCAGCCGGCATCGACCAGGCGGTTCGCGATCGAGAGATCCTCGGTGCAATAGGGGAACACCTCAAAACCGTCCTTGATCAGGATGGTCGCGGCTTCGACCAGGCCGACCACGTCGGGCTGCAGCGTGTCGTTGTCGGCGATGACTTCGAGCTTGATCCAGGATGTGCCGAACAATTCGCGCGCGAGCTTGGCCGTCGTCACCGCCTCGCGCACGCTGCGGCAGCCGGCGGTGTTCGGCAGCACCGTGACGTCGAGCTCGCGGATCAGATTCCAGAACGCATCGCCGGTCTTGCCGCCGGCGGATTCGCGCCGCAGCGACACCGTGACGATGTTCGAGCCCGAGGCGCGGATCGCCGACTGCATGATCGCAGGCGAGGGATAGAGCGCGCTGCCGATCAGGAGGCGGGAGGGGAAGGTTTTGCCGTAGAAGGTCACCATGGGGTGTCTCTCCAAATGACACTGTCATCCCCGCCTAGTGCGCAAATTGCGCACGGGGGGCGGGGATCCAGTATTCCAGAGGCGGTGCGGTTAGAACCGAGACGCCGCGGCGTACTGGATCGCCCGGTCAAGCCGGGCGATGACAGCTGAGTGTTCGGCGAGCGCGCCATCATCATCACCCTCCCTGCCGCGGCGTGATGATCTCGATCTCGTCGCCGGGCTTCAGCGCCGTCTCGGCCCAGCGGCTCTTCGGCACGACGTCGTAGTTGAGCGCGATCGCGAAATGGGTGCCCTCGTAGTCGAGCTCGCTGAGCAGCGCGTCGACGCTGGCCGAATTCACCTCGCGCTGCTCGCCGTTCACGATCACGCGCATTGCATCACCTCATTGTCGATCTGGCCGCGCTCGACAAAGCCAAGCGTCAGCTCGGCCAGCGCCGGGGCGATCAGGAAGCCGTGACGGTAGAGGCCGTTCACGCTGATCGTGTTGCCGCGAATGCCGATGCGCGGCAGATTGTCGGGAAAAGCGGGGCGCAGGCCGGAGCCGAATTCGACGATGCGGGCCTCGCCGAAGGCGGGATGCACGGCATAGGCCGCGCCCAACAGCTCCAGCGCCGAGCGGACGCTGACGCCGGTGTCCTCGGCCTCGATCGAGGTCGCGCCGAGCATGAACAGATTGTCCTCGCGCGGGATCACATAGAGCGGCCAGCGCGGATGGATCAGCCGCACCGGCCGCGCAAGCTGCACCTCGCTGGTCTCGATCAGGATCATCTCGCCCTTGACGCCGCGCAAGCCGGGCTGCTCGTCGCGCGCAGCAAGGCCGCGGCAGTCGATCACGATGCCTTCAGGATCAAGTTTTGCGAGTTCGGCCGCGGCGACGTCGCTTTCGAACTTGATGGTGCCGCCGGCGGCGCGGATGCGCTCGTGCAGTTTCGGGAGCACGCGGCGCGGCTCGACATGGCCCTCGGTCGGAAAGAACAGCGCGTCGCGGAAGCGGCCTTCGAGCGAGGGCTCGAGCTCGGCAAGGCCGGCGGCATCGAGCCGGCGATGGCCCTCGGTCATCCGGGCAAAACGCTCGAAGTCGCTGCGCTCGCGCGGGTGGGCGACGACCAGCGAGCCGTTGAAGGGCGTGTCGGGCAGCTCGCGCCGCCAGATGTCGAGCGAGCGCAGGCCGAGCCTGGAGATGATCGGTTCGGAAACTTCCGCCTCGCAATAGGGCGCGAGCATGCCGCCGGCCCAATGGCTGGTGGCATCGGTCATGTCGGCGTCACCGCGCTCGTGCAAGGTGACGGCGTGGCCGGCCTGCGCGAACAGCAAGGCCTGCCAGGCGCCTGCGATGCCTGCGCCGATGATGGATACCGGGGAATCCGGTCGCTTGGTCGTCTGCAACATCCCTGTCCCTTCGCCGGCATGACCCGGATCAGGTTCAAAGGGTCACCGCGGTCCTGGGCGGATTTGCCCATTTAGCGGTATCTCAGCTCCTCCTCGGAGCACCCCTCGGAACGGCTCTAATGTATGCCAGCAGGGCAGGGTGGTCAACGCGCTTGGGCGGGAACCGCGCTTACCTGGGCGCCTGCGCCCGGGCGTTGCGGACGCGCTGGGCGAGCTTCCTGTGCGGCGCGGCGCCGAATATCGGCTGCGGATTGCCGTTCGGCTCGAGCCAAGGGGCGCCCATATTGGCCTCGCTCGTATTGGCGACCTGCACGGCCTCCTGCCGCTGCCGCTTTGCGGCGTAGTAATAGCCGCCGGCGAAATAACGCACGGCGCGGGCGTGATCGCCATTGGCGGCGTGATAGGCGCCGGCGAGATATTTCACGGCATAGGTGAGGTTGGTATTGGGATCGCGCAGGCCGGCGGCGTCGCCGGTGTAGCCGACCCCGCGCGCGGTCGCGAGCTTGATCTGCATCAGCCCGATGGTGCCGCCATGGCCGACCAGGCCGGGCTGATAGCGGCTTTCGCGCATGATGACGCGATGCACCAGCGCCTCCGGCACGCCGTTGGCGCGGGCATGGGCCGCGACCATCTCGGCGTACTCCGCTTGGCCCGCGAATGCGGCCTGTGGCAACGTCAGTCCGGCCGCGAGCAGCGCGGCGACATGTAAAATTTTCATCAAATGTTCCTCGGCACCGCTCACCTGCGCCCGCTCGCGTTAGGCCCCGCGAACGCGGCGATGATGTGGCGAAACGCCTCCGATTACGTTTTTGCAGCGCAGAGCCGTCATTCGGACGCAAGGCCGGCGTAGGGCTTGTCATGCAGACGAAGCCGTCATTCGCGACAGCGGGCCTGTCTATTCGCGTGCGGGCCCGAAAGCGAGTAAGAGAGCGGCGCAAATCGGGAGAGGTGCCATGACAAAAGCAAACGTGGTGAAGGCACACATCGGCGACATTCCCAGGCAAAATCCCTGTGCGCAATGCGGCGCGCCGATCCCCCAACCTGATTGGATCGAGGCGGGCGACGGACGCATCTCCTATCTTTGGACATGCCGTGCTTGCAATTATCGCTTCGAGGCGGTTGCGATTTTTGATGAGGGAGCCGTCGCGCACCCGCCGCTTGCGGCCTGAGGTTTAGTCTTCGGGCCTGATCTTTTCGGAAAACCGCTGCACACTTTGCGCTGGCGCGACCCTTCGGGTCCGGATCATGGCTTAAGCCGCAAGCTGCGGCTGCTGCCGTACCGGCAATTGCATCCGCACGATCGGCCCATGCGGCTCCGGGTCGTGCAGCGACAGCTCGCCGCCGTGGGCGATCGCGATCGCGCGCGCCGCATGAATTTATCCACGAAATCGTGCGCTGCGAAATGTTCCTGAGTGACTTAGGAACAATTGAACGCAGCCCAGATGCTCGCGCAGCACGCGACGAAATTGCAGCACGCGCGGAACTGGGACTGATCCGAGCTGTTTTCTCCGCACAAGTTTTCTGCTGAAGGAGAGGACAATATGTTGATGAAATCGATCGCGGCCGGTCTTGCCGGTACCGCACTGCTCGCAACCGTTGCGTTCGCGCAAAATCCGACCGCCACCACCGACAAGGCGCCGGCTGCCGCGGCGACGACGACCACCACGACCGCGTCGGGACAGTGGCGTACGTCCAAGATGGACGGCATCAAGGTCTATAACGACGCCAATGAGAACATCGGCTCGATCAACGATCTGCTGATGGACAAGAGCGGTAACATCAAGATCGCTGTGATCGGCGTCGGCGGCTTCCTCGGCCTGGGCGAGCATCTGGTTGCGGTGCCCTTTGAGAAGCTGAAATTCGTCAACGAGGCGGTTGCCTACACCGGCGCTGCCGGGAACAACCCGAACAGCGCAGCCAACCGGCCCGCGGCGACTACCACGACGGGTGCCGCGACCGGCACCGACAACAAGCCCGCGACGACAACGACGGCCACGTCCGCGTCGAAATGGTATCCGGACCACGCCGTGTTCAATGCGAGCAAGGACGAGCTGAAGAACATGCCCGAGTTCAAATACTCGGAGTAACGCGGCTCTGAACGGCTAAACGAAGCGCGCCCGGTTTTTGCCGGGCGCGCTGTCGTGCTCTTCCCAACCTCTCCCCGCAAGCGGGAAGAGGGAGAAGAACTTCAGTGCGTCACCAGCGGGCAGCCGCCCTTGTCGAGCGGACGGAAGGCCTCGTCGCCGGGCACGGTGGCGATCAGCTTGTAGAGGTCCCACTCGCCCTTGGAGTCCTCGGGCTTCTTGACCTCGAACAGATACATGTCGTGGACCATGCGGCCGTCGATGCGGATCTTGCCGTTCTTGGCGAAGAAGTCGTTGACCGGTGTCTTGCGCATCTGCTCCATCACCTTCGGTGCCTCGTCGGTCTTGATGGCGTCGATCGCCTTCAGGTAATGCATGGTCGCGGAATAGAGCCCCGCCTGGATCATGGTCGGCATGTGACCGACCTTCTCGTTGAAGCGCTTGGAGAAGGCGCGCGTCTCCTCGTTGGTGTCCCAGTAGAACGCGTCGGTGATGATCAGGCCTTGCGTCGACTTGATGCCGAGCGAATGAACGTCGGTGATCTCCATGAGCAAGGCGATCATCTTCTGGCCGCCCTCCGTCAGGCCGAACTCGGCCGCCTGTTTCAGCGCATTGGTGGTGTCGCCGCCGGCATTGGCCAGTGCGACCACCTTGGCCTTGGAGGCCTGGGCCTGGAGCAGGAAGGAGGAGAAGTCCGACGAGTTGAGCGGATGGCGGACCTCGCCGAGCACCTTGCCGCCGCTCTCCTTGACGACGTTGGCGGCGTCGCGCTGCAGCGCCATGCCGAAGGCGTAGTCGGCGGTGACGAAGAACCAGGTGTCCTCGCCGCGCTTGACCATCGCCTTGCCGGCGACGTTCGACAGCGCATAGGTGTCGTAGGTCCAGTGCACCGTGTTGGGCGAGCAGGCGACGCCCGTGATATCGGATGAGCCGCCGCCGGAATTGATGTGGATCTTGTTCTTCTCGCGCGTCAACGCCGAGATCGGCAGCGCCACCGACGAGGTCGGCACGTCGAAGATCGCGTCGACCTTGTCGTTGTCGTACCAGTTGCGGGCGATGTTGACGCCGACGTCGGGCTTGTTCTGGTGATCGGCGGAGACCACCTGCACGGGCTTGCCCGCGACTTTGGCACCGTAATCGGCGACCGCCATCTCCACGGCGGCGAGCGAGCCCTTGCCGGTCGCGTCCGCATAGAGGCTCGACATGTCCGTGAGCACGCCGATCTTGACGACGTCGTCGGAAATCTGCGCCTGGGCGGCGCCTGACGTGGCGGCGAGCGCGAGACCGGCCGCGATCGCGGCGATGAGCTTTTGCATTTTGTTTCTCCCTCAGCGTTGTTGTTTGGGTTTTGTTGCGGGGACCGTTCTAACGACAATCTGTCCCCGGAGCAAAGCCCGAGAATGCGCGAGGAGGGTTGAGAAATAAGCAGGGCGCGGCAGTGTTTTCACCCTCTCCCCGGGAGAAGGAAGAAGCTCACGCGCTGCTGCCCTTGAGCCGTTCGTTGCGCCGGCGCAGGCCTTCCAGGGTGGCGAGCAGGATGACCGAGACCGTCGTCAGGATCACCGCTGCCGCCGTGATGGTCGGGCTGATGTTCTCGCGGATGCCGCTGAACATCTCGCGCGGCAGGGTGCGCTGCTCGGGACCTGCCATGAACAGCACGATCACCACCTCATCGAAGCTGGTCGCGAAGGCGAACAGGGCCCCCGATGCCACGCCGGGCAGGATCAGCGGCAGGATCACGCGGCGGAAGGCGTCAAGCGGCGAGGCACCGAGCGAGGCGGCAGCGCGGGCCAGATTGGTGTCGAAGCTCTGCAGCGTCGCGCCGACCGTGATGACGACGAAGGGCGTCGCCAGCGCGGTGTGGGCCAGGATCAAGCCGAGATAGCTGCCGGTCAATCCGATCGGCGCGAAGAAGAAATAGAGACCGACCGCGGTGATGACCCCGGGCACGACGACCGGCGACAGCACGAAGGCCAGCACGAGCGGCTTGAACCGGCTCTTCCACTGCGCCAGCCCTAACGCCGCCAGCGTGCCGAGCACCATCGACAGCAGGGTCGAGGCGACACCGATGATCATGCTGTTCTTCAGCGAATTCATCCAGCGCGGCGAATTGATGAAGTCGTCGTACCAGCGCAGCGAGAGGCCCGGCAGCGGATAGGTGAGGTACGAGCCCGAGCTGAACGACAGCGGCATGATCGCAAGGATCGGCGCAATCAGGAAGATGAACACCAGCGTGGAGATCACGATGGTCGCGGTCCACGCAATGCGCTGGCTCGGCGTGCGGATGGAGGAATTGTCGCTCAATTCTTCATCCCTCCCGTGACCTGCTGTCCCTGCACCAGCTTTCCGTAGACGAGCGCGAGCAGAATAGTGGCGAGCAGCAGCACCGCACCCAGTGCCGAAGCAAGGCCCCAATTGGCCGTCTCGGTCGTGTAGAGCGCGATGAAGTAGCTGATCATCTGATCGGCGGCGCCCCCGACGAGTGCTGGCGTGATGTAATAGCCGAGCGCCAGGATGAAGACGAGCAGGCTTCCCGCGCCGATGCCGGGCAGCGTCTGAGGCAGGTAGATCCGCAGGAAGGCGGTGAGCGGCGGCGCGCCGAGCGAGGCGGCGGCACGCATGTAAGCAGGCGAGATCGCCTTCATGCTGCTGTACAGCGGCAGGATCATGAACGGCAGGAGAACGTGGGTCATGGCCACGCAGACACCAAAGCGGTTGTAGATCAGGCGCAATGGCTCGTCGATGATGCCAAGCCAGAGCAGGCTGTCGTTCACGACGCCTTTGCCCTGCAACAGAACGATCCAGGCGCAGGTGCGGACCAGAAGCGACGTCCAGAACGGCAGCAGGACGAAGATCATCAGCAAATTCGACCGGCCGGGCGGCAGCGCCGCCAGCAGGTAGGCGACCGGGAAGCCAAGGATCAGGCACAGCACCGTGACACTGAGGCTGATGAGGAAGGTGCGGACGAAAACGTCGCGGTAGATGGCCTGATCGGGCGGAGCTGCGACAATCGCGCCGTCCACGTTCCGCGTCAGATCGAGCGCCGACAAAAGATAGAAGCCGGTCACGGGGCCACTGGCGTCCTTGATCGTGGTCCAGGTGGCGCGTTCGCGCCAGGCCGGGTTGATCTTGCCCAGCGTCTCCCTCGCCGTGCCGGGCTCGGGCGCAGTCTTCAGATTGCGTGCGGTGCTGGTCAGGATCGTGCGGAAGCCGTTCAGTGCGTAGTTGAGCCGCTTGGCCGCAATCGCAATGGTGCCGGAATCGCGCGCCGCCATGATGTCGCCCGCCAGCGCCGCGTAGGCCTTTTCGTCCGGCAGATCCCTGCCGTCCCAACTGGCGAGAGCCGCGATGGTCTGAGGCAGAACCAGACGCACCTCGCGGTCATCGACGGCACGCCACAGCATGCCGGCGATGGGCCCAGCGAAGGTGAAGAGCAGGAAGACGAGAAGCGGCAGAACCAGCGCCAATGCTTTGACCTGGCGTGCTCGCTCCGCCCGCCGCAATCGGCGCTTGAGCGGCACCTCGGTCGGGCCATGGGCGCCGGTCAAGAGCGCATCCGTCATTGGTCTAACCTTGGGTCGAGCTTTGTGGGGACGCTATTTCGCGGCCCATTTGTTGAAGCGCTCGGTCAGGCGGTCGATGTTCTCGAGCCAAAAGGCAACATTGATCTCCACCGCATTCTTGATGTTGTCAGGCGCTGTCGGCAGGTCCTTCAGAACAGCAGGCGCGAGCAGGGCGGCTGCGTCCTTGTTCGAGGTGCCATAAGCAATGTTCTCCGACAGTTTCGACTGGTTCTCAGCCTTGCCGACGAAGTCCAGGAACTTGTAGGCCGCGTCCTTGTTCGGGCTGCCTTTCAGGATCACCCAAGTGTCGAGGGTGAAGAGCGCTCCGTCCCAGACCATGCCAAAATTCTTCTTCTCGTTCTTGTTCGCGGTGTCGATGCGGCCATTGTAGACCGAGGTCATTGCCACCTCGCCGGAGGCGAGCAATTGCGGCGGCTGAGCGCCGGCCTTCCACCAGACGATGTCGCCCTTGATGGTGTCCAGCTTCTTGAACGCGCGCTCGACGCCCTCGTCGGTCGCCAGCACCTTGTAGACGTCCTTTGGCGCGACGCCGTCGGCCATGAGGGCGATCTCCAGCGTGGTCTTCGGCCCCTGACGCAGGGCACGCTTGCCCGGGATCTTCTTGGTGTCGAAGAAGTCGGCCCAGCCCTTCGGGGCCTCCTTGAGCTTGTCCTTGTCGTAGCCGAGAACGAAATCGTAGAGGATGGCGCCGACGCCGCAAGGATTGACCGACGGTGGGATATAGGCGGCCTCGCCGCCGATCTTCGAATAGTCGAGCTTTTCGAACAGGCCTTCCTCGCAGCCAACCGCCAGCTCGTCGCTCTCGACCTGGACGACGTCCCAGGTGGCGGCACCACCCTGCACCTTGGCGCGCAACACGCCGACGCCGCCGTCCCAGGACTCGTCATTCAAGGGAACACCGGTCGCTTTCTTGAACGGCTCGAAATAGACCTTCTTCTGGGCATCCTGATAGGCGCCGCCCCACGACACAACGGTGAGGTCACGCGCCTGCGCGACCGTGGCCAGCGTCGCGCTGGCGGTGAATGCCGCGGCCAAACCCAGAATAATCTTGCGCTTCAGCATGGTCTTTGTTCCTTCTTCTTCACGTGACTTGCGTTGAGCTTGGTTGGTCCAGGTCCGCCCACCTTGGAGCGATGCTGCATGGTCGGATCAGACGGGATCGAGGGCCAGGCAGTCCTCCGGGCGGAAGGTGATGAACACGTCATCGCCAGGTCTCAGGCTGCCAGCTGTAAGGCTGCCAGCTCTCAGGCTGTCATGTGTCCCCGGCTGAAGCTTGACCATGAACTCCTTGTTGTCGGCGACGTCGAGCACGGCCAGCGCGTGGTCGCCGAGGTAGATGGTGTTCTGCACCTTGGCCGGCAGTCGGTTCGGTTCGTCGCTGGAGATGCCATCCGGGATGATGGCGATCCGCTCCGGCCGCACCGACAGCGAGGTCGATGCGCCCGCGCCTGATACGTTGACCGCTCGTGCGGTCACGGCGCCGCCGCCCGCCAGCACAACGCGGCAATATTGTTTCTCGACCGTCTCGACGGTGCCGGACAGCACGTTGTTCTCGCCGATGAAATGGGCGACGAAGCTGTTCACCGGATGCTCATACAGCGCGTCGGGCCTGTCGATCTGCTGCACGATGCCATCGTTGAACACGGCGATGCGGTCCGACATGGTGAGCGCTTCACTTTGATCGTGGGTGACATAGACGACGGTGATGCCCATGGTCTCGTGCAGCTGCTTGATCTCCAGTTGCATCTGCTCCCGCAGGCGCTTGTCTAGGGCGCCCAGCGGCTCGTCCATCAGCACGAGTTGCGGATTGAAAACCAGCGCGCGGGCCAGCGCCACGCGCTGCTGTTGACCGCCGGACAGCTGCCCGGGCCGCCGCTGCGCCAGAGTTTCCATCTTGATCATGCGCAATGCCGCTTTGACACGATCCTGCGCTTCGGCCTTGTTCGTGTTGCGAACGGAGAGCGGGAAGGCGATATTCTCCGCAATCGTCAGGTGCGGAAACAGGGCATAATTCTGGAACACCATGCCGATGTCGCGCTTGTGTGCCGGCACGTTCTTGATCGGTCGGTCCGCGAGGAAGATCTCGCCATGGGTCGGAACCTCGAAACCCGCCAGCATCATCAGGGTGGTCGTCTTGCCCGAGCCCGACGGACCAAGCAGGGTGACGAACTCGCCCTTCCTGATGTCGAGATCGAGGTTTTTCACCACGAGGTGCTCGCCATCATAGGTCTTCTGAATGCCGGAAAAGCGCACCAGCGCCGGCGCAGGCGTAACCATGCCGGCTTCCATGTCGTCCTCGCGTTGTCAGCCACAGTGCTGTCAGCACCCCGTCCCCGGGGTGCGAGGAACAGCTTAGCATCGTCCGACCAGATTGCCAGCGGCGCAAGCGACTGCGCGCACGGACCCGTCGGGAAAAGGGGCGCGCTACATCCCCGACAGCTTCGTCACGGATACATTCAGCGAGCCCCCGGCTTCCGCGATCACGCGCAGCGTCTTGGAGTCGAAGGCGATGTCGGCGAGGCTCAGGCTGTCGATCTTCGCTTCGACCTTGATGCCATCCTCGTTCTTCTGATAGTCGGCGATCGCGGCGGCGATCTTCTCGCGTGCGTTGGCGGCAATCGGCTTCAGATCGACCGTCGCTTTCTGCACCAGCGCCTGCTGCATCTGCGGCACCACCGCGCGCGCCGCGGCACCCAGCAGGCCGAAGGCCGCCTCGGATTCCACGGCGAGCTGGATGTCGGCGAGCCGCAGCGTCTGCTGCGCCTGGTCGAGCATCGGCCGGCCCCAGATGTGCACGGTCGCTTCGGCGCCGAGACCAAGCCAGCTCTTCTTCTCCTTGGCGCGCACCAGCAGCGAGATCAGGAGGCGCTCGCCCGACGGGATCACGTTGACGCTCTTGACGGTGACATCGACCGGGCCGGAGCCGTCCTCGGGATAGGTGTGGCCGACCATCTGCGCCGCGATGAGCTTGTTGATCTCGGTGAAGGGCACGTCGATCGGCACGCCAATGTTCACACCGGTGCCGGTCGGCGGCACGATCGAGATCTTGTCGGGGAACGGGCAGTCGGGCTTGGTCGGCGTCGAGATCACGCGCGTCTCGAGCTCGAGGCCAAGCAGCAGCGTCACGTTCTGTGCGTCGACGCGCGGCTGTGCCGCGATGGCGCGGGTCGGCTTCATCTCGAGCCAAAGCGGCGGCAGCGCGGCGGAAGACCCCGAGCCTTGCAGCGGGATCGAGCGGCAGGCCTTGGCCCATTGCAGCTTCGCGTTGTCCCGCAAGGTCGGATCGTTGCGCATGCGTTCGGAGACGGCGTTGATCTGTTCGCCGACGGTCTTGTCGATCAGCGGCTTCACCTGGGCAGGCACGTTGACCTTGGCGCCCGAAATGTTGAGGTTGGTATCGCCAAGATTGACCTGGGCGCCGAGATTGGGCTCGAGATGCCAGTTGGCGGCGAGCTTCGGCCGCGAGGTAACGACGACGTTGCCCTTGATCTCGGCGCTGGCGTTCAAATTCTTGATGTTGACCGCGCCGATCTGTTTCGCGGCATTGCCGCCGAGCACGCTGCCGAGCGCCTCGCCGAGCGCGCCGGTGGCTTTCGACGACAGCGAGCCCGTCACGTTCAGCTTGCCCGTGAGCGGCGTCGAGATCGTCAGCACGTCCTTGTCGCCGGCAGTCGCCATCGGTCCGCGTACCGCCGACCAGCCGATGTCGGCGTTCTCCAGGATTTGCGAGATCGGGTTCTCGGCCTTGCCGGCGAAATTGCGCGGAGCGGCCTTCTCGGCCTGCTCGCGGATCGCCGACAGCGCGATGGCGACCGGCGCCACCACGATCGAGCTCTTCGAGACCGGCGGCAGCAGCGGCAATTGCGCGACCGGCGGCGCGGAATTCGTCGCCCGCGGCGACAGCCAGTCCATCGCCTTCAGGCTGATGAAAAACGACGCCGCGAGCACCGCGACGGCGATCAGGACAGTTTTCAAGTTCAGCGTCAGTCGCATCAATCCCCCAGGCCGCCCCGGGGCAGAAGTCTACAGGGCAGGCAAGGAGGGCGCTAGAGCCCACCGATGGGGTGGAATTGGGGCAAACATATTAACGGCCGCGAACGCACCGTTGCCGCGCATTCGTCCTCGCGTACCTAGCCGCGCTTCGGACGGCGCACCGCCCTCACATTGCCGCGATCTCCGCCACCGCAGAAGAAACGGTCGCCGCCATCGGACTCCAATCCTGACACCATCGTCCCGGCGGGCAGGTCGAGCTGCTCCAGCACCTTGCCCGTCTCGGGGTCGATCCGCCTGATGTCGCTGTCCTCGCCTTCCCAGGTGCCGTGCCAGAGCTCGCCGTCGACCCAGGTCACGCCGGTGACGAAGCGCTTGCTTTCGATGGTGCGGAGAATTTTTCCCGTCTGGGGATCGACCTGATGGATCTTGCGCTCCCGATACTGTCCGACCCAGAGCGAGCCCTCGGCCCAGGCCAGTCCGGAATCGCCGCCGCCGCCGGGTGCCGGGATGGTGGCGAGCACCTTGCCGGTCACAGCGTCGATCTTCTGGATGCGGTCCTCGGCGATCTGGAACAGGTGGCGGCCGTCGAACGCCGTTCCCGCATGCGCGGCGACATCGATGGAGCGGGTGATCTTGCCATCGGCCGGGTCGACCGCGTTCAATCTGTCGCCGGATGCGAACCACATAAGGCTGCCGTCATAGGTGACGCCGTGCACGGCTTCGACGCCTGCATAGGGCCCGTATTCCCTGACGATCTCGGCGGCTGAACGTTTCATCTGCTCGGTCCCTGCGGTGTGAATCCCACTTTACGTCTTCATGAGCGGTCCGGGGAGTAACAAGCCTGTCGGGAAACCCGGCACGGGCGGCGTCATCCAGCGCCGCGCCCGTCCGTGTCCGAAGGACTGCACCTTGTTCGATCGCGCCAGCTCTTCGAGGGCCCGTTGCACGGTGCGCGCGCTCGTTCCCAGCGCCAGCGCGAGCGCCGAACTCGACCAGGGCTCGCCATCAGAGAGGAAGGCGAGCACATTGGCGTGCTTCTCCTCGACGGGCCGTGCGAGGACGAGAACCTGCCGCGTGTTGCGCGGCGTCAGCGCAAAACCTTGCCTGGTCGCGCTGACGTCGGCCAGAGGCTTGAGCTTGGTGCGGAGCCGCCCGATTTCGACGCGCAGCCGGGCGCGATGCGATTCATCGACGTGCCTTGCCTGAAACGCTCCCGTGATCAACCCTTCCCGCGAGACATCGGCCGGCCAGGCCTGCGCCAGGATGCGCGCGAGTGCGAACAGCACCGGCCGCGTTCCGAGCGGCACGAGGATGCCTCGCCTGCGAACCGCGTGATGGAACGTGTCCACCACGAGCGCCTCCGATGTCACGAGGTCCTCGACCTCCTCGAGCAGTAGCGGCCGTTCGTGCCCGCGCGTGATCAAGCGCGCTGCGGGCGTGTCGAGCACGCGGCTCGTGCCTTCGACCTCGGCCGCAAGCGCGGGAATGCCGGCCTGTCGTGCTGCGCTCGCCGCGCGCCCGAGCGCCGCGCGCGCGTCTTTCGTTCTGAGCCGCCGGATCGCGATGCCGGCAATCACGAGTTCGCGGCCGACCTGCGCAGCCGGGGCAGCGGCGTGGACTTGATGTCGGCCAGCGTGCGTTCGGCCTCGTCAAGGCGCCCGAGAAGGAGAAGTCGGCGCGCCTCGATGTGACCCGCATGGGCCGCGTTGGCGAGGTCACCGTGGCTTGCGAGCGTCGCCCGCGCGGCCACGAGCGTGTTGGCCGGCCAATTCAGGTCGCGCGAGACGAGTGCGATCTCGGCCTCCGCGACGACGCATCTTGCCCGCGCGACCGCCTCTCTCGGGCCGAAGGCACGTGCGGCGCTGCGCAGCAGCGTCTTCGCCTTGGCGAGATCGCCGAGTTGCGCCATCGCGATGCCGCGCAGCGCCAGCGAAGGTGCATCGTTGCGCAGCGCAACGCGGTTCAGCGCGCCGAGCGGATCGCCGGCTTGGAGCGCGCGCGCCGCGGCCGTGATCAGCGACTCCATTCAAATCCCGCCACACTTGTTACTCCCACCACGCAACCGTCCGGTGCGAGAGATCGTTGACGGCCGACAATGTGCGGCGAGGGGCGAGCGGTTCCGCATCTTGCATAGCGAGATACGGAACGGCCGCCCGGGAAAAGTTGGAGAGCCATGATGACATCAGCTGACAACGCAGGAAATAACGGACAAGCCGCCATGCAAACACCGCCGGTGGTGTCGCCGCAGGACTGGGAGGCCGCCCGTCAGCAAGTGCTCGTGAAGGAAAAGGCGCATACCCGTGCCCGCGATGCCCTGGCGGCCGAGCGCCGGCGCATGCCGTGGATGGAAGTGACCAAAACCTATGCGTTCGAGGGGCCGGGCGGCAAGGTCAGTCTGCACGACCTGTTCCAGGGCCGGCGGCAGCTGATCGTCTACCGTGCGTTCTTCGAGCCGGGCGTGTTCGGCTGGCCGGATCATGCCTGCCGCGGCTGCTCCATGGTGGCCGACCAGGTCGCGCATGTCGCGCACCTCAATGCCCGCGACACCACGCTGGTGTTCGCCTCGCGCGCACCGCAGGCCGATATCAGCAGGCTGAAGCAGCGGATGGGCTGGACCATGCCATGGGTCACCGTCACCGACAGTTTCGATGCGGATTTCGGCGTCGACGAGTGGCACGGGACCAACGTGTTCTTCCGCGACGGCGACCGGATCTTCCGCACCTATTTCGTCAAGAGCCGGGGCGACGAGCAGATGGGCGGCACCTGGAATTACCTCGACATCACGCCGCTGGGACGGCAGGAGGTCTGGGAGGATTCGCCGAAAGGCTATCCGCAGACGCCGACCTACAAATGGTGGAACTGGCACGACAGCTACACCGAAGGTGCGGCGCCCGACAAGAGATGGGTCGAGATCTCGACCGCGGGCGAGAAGGCTTTTCGCGAGGAGGCGGCTGAAGGACGTGACTAGTCCCGTCAGCGCAATGGCCGGCGCGAGCCGCAACGGTGTGGTGGCTGCGCGCCACCTCGCCAGATGGTTGGGGCTGGCGGCGACGCCGACCTTCGCGATCATGGCCGTACTGACGGCCATGCTTGATGGCCCGGCGGACATGCTGTGTGGCTCCGGACATGGGGCGATGCTCGGCGGGATGGTGCCGATGTATCTGCTGATGAGCGCGTTTCATTCGGCGGCGTGGCTGAGGCTGATCGCAGATCGGCGGGGCCGGTGGCCCTACTGCGAAGCCGCCTGCAAATAGGCAACGATCTTGCCCGCTTCCTCCGCCGAGACGCCGCCATAGGGCTGCATCTTGTTGCCGGAGACGACCTCGTCCGGCTTGAGCATGAAGCGGGTGAGTTTGTCCTGGTCCCAGACGAAGCCGGCTTCCTTCATCGACGAAGAATAGTTGTAGTTCGGCAGCGCGCCGGCCTTGCGTCCGACGATTTTGTTGAGGTTGGGGCCCAGACGATTGTCGCCCTCTTTCACCGAGTGGCAGGTGCGGCAGGAATTGTTGAAGGCTTGCTGGGCTGCATCGTCGCTCCCCGGCTGCTGTGCGCGCGAGGTGGGCACGGTCAGCAGCAGTGCCACGGCGGCAGCGATCGCGCGCAGGCATTTGCCTTGCGGCGTTTGCGGACGTGATTGCATTCGCGCCTCCATCGGGGATCGCGCCGCAGCACGCGCGCGCATCGGTATGCAGAGGGCCAACGAAAACGGCCCCGGTGGGTTCCGGGGCCGCTTGCGTCACAATGTCCTGTCGCTTACCGCGTTGCGGCTCCGAGTTCTGCGCGGCGCTCCGTCATCGGCAGCACGATCACCTTGGTGCCGACGTTGACGCGGGAGTACAGGTCCGCGACATCGTCATTGGTCAGGCGGATGCAGCCGGAGGAGACGTGCTTGCCGATGGTGTCGGGTGCGTTGGTGCCGTGGATGCGGTAGATGGTGCCGCCGAGATACATGGCGCGGGCGCCGAGCGGATTGCCGGGACCGCCGGCCATGTGGCGCGGCAGATAGGGTTGGCGGGCGATCATCTCCGGCGGCGGGGTCCAATCCGGCCACTCCGCCTTCTTGGTCACCGACTGGGTGCCGGACCAGGTGAAACCGTCGCGGCCGACGCCGATGCCGTAGCGCATCGCCTGGCCATTGCCGAGCACGAGATAGAGATAGGTGTTGGGCGTATCGATGATGATGGTGCCCGGCGCCTCACGCGTCGCATAGGAGACGGTCTGGCGGCGGAAGCGGGCCGGCGTTTCGACCGCGTCCTGCTCCTCGGACGGCGCGGCCCGATAGGGCGTCGCTTGATAAGGCTGGTACGGCTGCGGCGCTGCGATCGGCGGCAGCGGCTGGAAGAAGGGGAAGAGCTGCACAGGCGCGGCCTTGGCCGGGCCGGCGAACGCGATCGCGGTGACAGCCACTGCGCCAAACGCAACGGCGCGCGAATAAGTCTTCAACGTCTCCAGATTGATCATCGGTCGCCCCTGTTTGCGCGGTGTTTCTTGGTCACCCGGCACCGTTGCGGTGCTCTGTTGCCTAGATCACTAACGGCAAGAAGTTTCGGGACGTTTGCGCGGAAAACCGAAAACGGTTTCATGGCGGAAAGGATTGTTTCATGACGGTTTCGTGGCTGCGCGGACCCGTTAACGAACAAAACAGCGGGCCGACACTTCCATGACGTCACACGCCTGAAATATCCGTGGTTGATGGTCCTAAGCCGAGAATCATAAAAATCTCGGGATTTCCCCATGCGGGTATTAATCGCGACTGACGCCTGGCATCCGCAGGTCAACGGTGTGGTGCGGACGCTGACCTCGCTGGCTGGCGCGGCCAAGGCATTGGATGTCGAGATCGACTTCCTGACGCCGGACCGCTTTCGGTCATGGCCGTTGCCGACCTATCCGGGGCTGCGCATTGCGCTGCCGAGCGGCAGGGAGATTGGGCGGCGGATCGAGAGGGCGGCGCCGGAGGCGCTGCACATCGCGACCGAAGGGCCGATCGGCTGGGCGGCGCGGGCTTATTGCCGTCGCAACCGGCTCGCCTTCACCACCTCCTACACCACGCGCTTTCCCGAATACGTCTCGGTGCGAACCGGCATCCCCGCGAGCGTCGGCTACGCCGTGCTGCGCCACTTCCACGATGCCGCCGCCATGACGATGGTCGCGACGCCCTCGCTGCGGCAGGAGCTGTCCGAGCGCGGTTTCAAGCGGCTCGGCTTCTGGACCCGCGGCGTGAACACCGAGCTGTTTCATCCGGACTCTCCAGCCAAGCTCGATCTGCCCGGGCCGATCTTCATGACGATGGGCCGCGTGGCGGTGGAGAAGAACCTCGAGGCTTTCCTCTCGCTCGACCTGCCCGGCACCAAGGTCGTCATCGGCGACGGTCCGCAGAAGGCCGGCCTTGAAAAGAAATTTCCCGACGTGGTCTTCCTCGGCGAGAAGAAGGGCGCTGACCTCACCGCGCACCTCGCCGCCGCTGACGTGTTCGTGTTTCCGAGCCTGACCGACACGTTCGGCGTGGTGCAGCTCGAAGCGCTCGCCTGCGGCACGCCGGTTGCGGCGTTTCCGGTGACGGGACCGAAGGACGTCATCGCAGATCATCCGATCGGCGCGATCGACCACGATTTGCGCGAAGCGTGCCTGCGCGCACTGACCATGTCGCGCGAGACCTGCCGCAACTTCGCGCTGGAGCGCTCCTGGGAAAACAGCGCGCGCCAATTCGTCGGCAACCTCACTTCACTTCAGCCCAGCCGCGTCTTGCGCGCCTCGCCTCGCATGGCGCGGCGGCCGGTGCGCGGCTGATCCCGTTCGACCACAGCGAGAACCTCATCGATGGCTAAGATCATGAACCTTGACGGCACCCAGCAGCTCGACCTCACCCGTGGCACGGTCGAGCAGGCCTATGATCGTTGGGCACCGGTCTACGACCTCGTGTTCGGAGGCGTGTTCGCAAAAGGCCGGCAGGCCGCGATCGCGGCCACCAACAAGATCGGCGGCCGGGTGCTCGAGGTCGGCGTCGGCACCGGCATCTCGCTGCCGCTCTACGCGCCGCATCTGCGCATCTTCGGCACCGACATCTCGGAGGCGATGCTCGACAAGGCGCGCCAGCGCGTCGTCGAGGGCGGCCTAGAGAACGTCGAAGGCCTCGCGGTGATGGATGCCGAGAAGCTCGAATTCCCCGACAACTCCTTCGACGTCGTGATGGCGCAATACGTCGTCACCGCCGTGCCGAATCCGGAAGTTGCGCTTGACGAATTCGCCCGCGTGCTGCGCCCGGGCGGGGAGCTGATCATCCTCACCCGCGTCAGCGCCGATACCGGCATGCGCCGCTTCATCGAGCAGAAGCTGCAGCCGGTGGTACGTCCGCTCGGTTTCCGCACCGCCGAGTTCGCCTGGTCGCGTTATGCCAAATGGCTGGCCGGTGCCGACGGCATCGAGCTCGCCGAGCGCCGCCTGATCCCGCCGCTCGGTCATTTCTCGCTGGTGCGATTCCGCAAGATCGACGTCGCCAAGGCGGCTTGATCCAAGCTCACGTAACCCGTGCGTCATCGCGCCGCTGCGCATCGTCACATGACAAAATGATGATGTCACACGGCCTACATCGAATCCCTGTAAATCCTGAACCCGAAAGCATTTGGGGGAGAGCATGATCAAGAACTATCTCGAGCAGCTGCGGATCCAGCGCTGGGACGACCATCGCTACTATCACCACAGCCGCATCAATCAGAGCCTGCACTTTGTCAGCGCGCTGAGCTTCCTGTTCGCCTATGTCTGGCTGTTCGTCGACCCCATGGTCTCCGCGCTGGTGGGCTGGCTGGTCTCGATGACCTCGCGCCAGGCCGGCCACTTCTTCTTCGAGCCGCATGGCTACGACCAGATCAACCAGGCGACGCACGAGCACAAGGAAGAGATCAAGGTCGGCTACAACCTTCGGCGCAAGGTGGTGCTGATGTCGATCTGGGCGCTGTCGCCGGTGGTGCTGTTGGTCGATCCGACTCTGTTCGGACTGTTCACGCCTTGGGCGGGCGCGACCGACTTCATGCGGCAAGTGGCCAAGATCTGGCTCGTCGTCGGCGGCGGCGGTCTCATGTTCCGCACGGTGCACCTGTTCTTCATCCGCGACGTCGAGACCGGTCTCGTCTGGATGACGAAGATCCTGACCGACCCCTTCCACGATTTGATGCTCTACCGCAACGCGCCGCTGGCGCTGATGCGTGGCGAGCTGATGGATCCCGGCCTGCATCTCAAGCCCGAGCACACGCTGGGCCTCATCGGTGAGCCCACGCTCGAAGAGCAGCACGCCTGAGCGCGCCGTTCTCACCAAGGCCTCCGATGTCTGATGGTTGCGTCATGCCCGGGCTCGTCCCGCCTGCGCGGCCGAAGCCGCTTCGGCGAGGCGAAGGCCCGGGCATCCACGTCTTGGAGGTCTCGCGCGGAGACGCGTGGCTGGCCGGGCATAGGCGAGCGGAAGCGACGCCGTCCTTCGGACGGCTGTGCCCGGCCATGACGCCGTTGGAGGAACCAGCCTCAGCGCCCGAAGCGCTTGGCCAGCATCTCTTTCAGGATCTGCCGCTTGATGGTCTTGTTGGTGAGGACGCCATCGTGCCACCAGAAGCCGTCGGCCTTCATCTTCTCGGCCGCGCGGACGAAACGCTCGGCGACCTCGGTGAAATCGGCGTCGGTGTAGTTCAGGCTGAAGATCAGCCTGCCGGTGCCGACCCAGCTCAAGGACAGGCCTTCAGCGCGCAGGTAATATTGCAGCATCCAGTTGTAGCGGGACGGCGTGGTGTATTTCACCGTCCAGATCGACGAGAAGTTTGCGAACCGCACCGGCAGGTCGGCATCGCTCATCATTTGGTTGAGCTTTTGCGCGCGGCCGTTCCAGGTCTCGTCCAGTCCGTCATAGACGGCGCGGAAATTCGGGCTGGCGAGCCGGCTCAGAAACTCGTCCATCGCCGTCATGACGTAGGGGTGCGAGTTGAAGGTGCCGCGGGCGAAGCAGACGTCGGCGGGGCGGTCGTCGCGGAAGCGGCGCATCAGCTCGCGTTTGCCGCAGACCACGCCGACCGGCAGGCCGCCGGCGAGGCTCTTGCCGTAGGTCACCATGTCGGCCTTGACGCCAAAGTATTCCTGGGCGCCGCCGGCAGCGAGACGGAAGCCGACGAAGACCTCGTCGAAGATCAGCACGATGTCGCGCTCAGTGCAGACCTCGCGCAGCTGCTTGAGCCATTCGGTGTAGGCCGCGCGGTCGAAATTACCGCCCCGGGAGGAATCGACCAGCGAGGAATCGCCGGGCGCGTTGCCGTTCGGATGCAGGCCCTGCAGTGGATTGACCAGCACGCAGGCGATGTCCTTGCGCGTGCGCAGCACGTGCAGCGTCTTCTCCGACATCTCGGCGAGGGTGTAAGTCTCGTGCGCGGGAATCGGATTGCCGACGCCGGGCTGCACGTCGCCCCACCAGCCGTGATAGGCGCCGGCGAAACGGACCAGATGCGTGCGCCTGGTGTGGTAGCGCGCGAGCCGCACTGCCTGCATCACGGCCTCGGTGCCGGACATATGGAAGGACACTTCGTCGAGGCCCGAGATCTGGCACAGCCGCGCCACGTTCTCGAGGATGACGGGATGGTAGGGTCCGAGTACCGGTCCGAGCGCGTGCGCCCGCTTCTCGGAGCCTTCGATGCACTCCTTGTAGAAGTCGTTGCCGAAGATGTTGACACCGTAGGACCCCGTGAGGTCGTAGGAGGTGTTGCCGTCGACATCCGTGACGGTGACGCCGCGCGAGGACTCCACGAAGGTCGAGGTGCCCAAATGCTCGCGAACGAGACGCGAGAACTGGAAAGGCACGCGGTAGGTCTCGGTGAAGTGCAGGTCGGAGATCTTTTCCGCCGCTTCCTTCGTCATCGCGCGGCCCTTGGGGTAGCGCTCGGCGTAAAGGCTTGCGAGGCGGAAGAAGCCGTCCCTGCGCAGGCCTGCGATGTTCGCCGGCGCGCCGTCGCAGGCAAAGTAGGCATCGCCTTCGAATTCGTAGAACGGAAGCAGCTTTGCCACCCGGCGCGACATCTTGGAGTGTCCGGCGAGCGAGCGGTGCTTGGCGCGGGACAATTCGATCCGCGCCTTGATCTTCGGGAAGGCGGCGGCAGCAGACGCTGCGGCGGCCACGGACAAAGAAAGAATCGGGAGTGTCGTTTCCATGACAACAAGCGCTAATACTGCGAGCTGACAGATTCATGACAGTCAAAGCCCTCATCGCCTCTTTCACCCAGCAGGAAGACCTCAACTTCCTGTTGACCAACCGCATCCCGCGCGCCGCGTTGACCCGGTTCATGGGCTGGTTCTCCAAGATCGAGAACCCGCTGGTGCGGGACGGCTCCATCGCGCTGTGGAAGCTGTTCTCCGACCTCGATCTGTCGGAGGCACGCAAAACCCATTTCCGGAGCCTGCACGACTGCTTCACCCGGGAGCTCAAGCCGGGCCTGCGGCCCTTTGATCCGGACCCGTCCATTGTCGCGAGTCCGTCCGACGGCATCGTCGGCGCCCATGGCCGGATCGCCGATACCGAGCTGTTCCAGGTCAAGGGCGCGCCGTACTCGCTGCTCGATTTGCTCGGCGATTCCGTGCTGGTCGACCAGCACCGCAACGGGTCCTTCGTCACGCTGCGGCTGACCTCAAGCATGTATCACCGCTTCCACGCGCCTTATGACGCACATATCGAGCGCGTCACGCTGATCCATGGCGATGTCTGGAACGTCAACCCGATCGCGCTGAAGCGCGTCGAGCGCCTGTTCTGCAAGAACGAGCGCGCGGTGATCCGCACGCATCTATCAACTGGCGAGGCCGTGACGCTGGTGCCGGTCGCCGCGATCCTGGTGGCAAGCATCCGCCTGCACTTCCTCGACATGGTGCTGAATGCGCAGGCCAGGGGGCCGGTCAATTTTCCCTGCGACGTCAACGTGAGCAAGGGCGAGGAGCTCGGCTGGTTCGAGCACGGCTCGACCATCATCATTCTCGCGCCCGGCGATTTCACCTTCTGCGACGGCATCGCCGAAGGCACGCGCATTCGCGCAGGTCAAGCGTTGCTGAGAAAAAACTAGCCTTCAATCCGCCGCGGCGGCCGCTTATATCGTCGGTGGGGACGTTTCTACGACGACGGATTGGGTGATGGCACGGGCGCCGGTCATGGCGGCGGGTGGTATTGTGCTGCAGCGAGGTGCGTCGCCGCTGATTGCCGTCGTGCGCCAGCGCAAGCGCAACGAATGGGTTTTGCCCAAGGGCAAGCTCGACGACGGCGAGACGCCGAAGCAAGCTGCGCATCGCGAAGTGCGGGAAGAGACCGGCCACGACGTCGCCATCCACGAATTTTTGGGTACGCTCGTCTATCAGTCAGGTGGCCGCTCCAAGGTCGTGCATTTCTGGCGCATGGAGGCCGGGGGCGGTCCCGTCCGCAAGCTGATGAACGACATCAAGGCGGTCGACTGGCTGCCCCTGGAAGACGCGCTCGCGCGCCTGTCGCGCGAGTATGAGCGCGTGTTCCTGACCCAGGTTGGCCCGATCGCGCTCGCGGCGGCGGGGCTTGCATCTTCGCCTGCGCCCGAGCCGCCACCGCTGGCGACCGACGATGTCGATGCGGCTTTGCAGACACTGACACCGGCTGAAGCAGCCTCGGTGGGCGAGTTGCGGCACGGCCTGTTGCAGAAGATGAAAGCCTGGCTACGCGGAGAGGCGTGAGTTTTCTTCACCTCGCCCCGCGTTGACGGTGCACCCTCGCCCCTTGTGGGAGAGGGTGGCTCGCCGCGAAGCGGCGAGGCGGGTGAGGGGTCTCTCTCCACGCGTGAAGCTGTCGATGAGTTTTCGCCGATAGAACCCCTCATCCGGCGCTTCGCGCCACCTTCTCCCACAAGGGGAGAAGGAAGAAAGTCACCGCCGCTCCTTCTCCTTCGGAACTGGCGCTGGCCGTCGCGGCGCTGCGGGGCGTTGTGCGGCGGGGAGGCGCTGCTGGAATCCGCCCGGGCGTTGCAGGCCCGGCTGTTGAGCAGCGGGCGGCTGGCCGGGTTGCATGCCGGTGCGCGGCAGTTGCGGCTGCGGACCGGGCTGCTGTTGCGTTCCGCCCGGCTGCGGCGGCGCGACTCCGCCGGGCTGCGTCGGACTCTGTCCACCGCGTCGCGGCCGGGTTTGCGGGGTGCCGTCAGGCTGCGTGCCTTGACCGGCGCGCGGTGGGCCTGCCGGACGTCCCGCGCCTTGTTTCTGGCCTTGTTGCTGCTGACCCTGACCTACGCGCGGCGTACCGGGCTGCACGGCGCCACCTTGGCCCGGCGCTTGGCCCTGCCGCTGCGGCTGTTGCGGCTGTTGTCCTGGCGCCGTGTTCGGCCGCAATTGTTGCTGTTGCGGCGGCTGGAACGGCCGCGGAATGCGCGGGCTCGCGGTCGGATTGGCGCGGCGGAAGTCGCGCTGCTCGGTGACGATCTGCCGGCCCGTGGTTTGCGCCAGATGCACCTGGCTGACGAAGCCGCGGTCGCGCGCGATCTGCTGTGCGGGAATCGTGATCGGCACCGCGGCAAAGCGCATGACGCCGGCCGCGGCTGCGCCCGGCCGGATCGCAAAACCGCTCGCGCCTTGCGTCAGCGCGCCGAGCCGGGTCCCACTTGTGCGGTCGTCGACGTCGATGTGTCCGACCCGGCCATCGGCGTCGGGATAGAGCTTGATGTTGACGTTGTTGGTCTTGTTCGCGGCCGCGCCTTCCGGCACCTCGACCACGCCCGTGGTGCCGCGGATGCCGAGCGTGGCCGTCGGCGTCGTGATCTTCATGTCGCCGGTCTTTGCCACCGCCGCCGCGACGAAGGCGACCGTGCCCTTGCCGATGTCGAAGATGCCTGCGTTGTGCTTGCCGCCGTCCTCATAGACGTAAGTGTCGATGGTGATCTTCGTGCTGGCGGAGAGGTTGAACGTGGTCGCGTCGTCGAAGGTGATGCCGAGCGATGAGTTCGACGAAGTCTGCACGACGTCGTTGAGATAGATGTCGTCGCGCACGCGCAGCGGATAGGAATTTTTGTCGCGGATCACGGTCGCGATGCCCGTCACCGTCGCAACGTTGCCGATCGGCTCGACGGCAGCGGGCTGCGCCTCGGTCGCGGGAGCGGGTGAAGCCGATGGCGTCGGCGAAGGGGCGGGCGACGGCTGCGCTTCTGGCTGCGCCTGCGCAAGCTCGATCGCATCGAATCCGAACGCAACGCTCGCGCCGGCCGGCGGCGACGCCAGCAGCACAAGCGCGAACATGAAGCGGCGCCAGGCCACGGTAAGAGTCACGAAGAATCCCGGTGAGAGATCGACCGATATCAGCCGCGTACAGCTGAACGGCGGATGAATGTCTATCGCACGGAGGCGGTGAACGTTCAAACGGTACGCGATGCTAGCTTGCGGCCAAGCCTCTCCACCGTCATGGCCGGGCTTGCCCCGGCCATCCACGCCTTGAAGCGCGGGACTAAGAACGTGGATGCCCGGGCCTTCGCCTCGCCGAAGCGGCTTCGGCCGCGCAGGCGGGACAAGCCCGGGCATGACGAAGAATGTGCATGTGTTGGAGACGACGCCTGCGGCGTCAGCTCACGCGCTTCCAGGTCTGGCCGCCGCAGAACATGCCGCCGAAGGCGCAGCCCTGCACGCGCATTGCATTCGGGCCCTTCATCGCGATCGTCGAGTCGTAATTGCGGCCGGAGTCGGGATCGTGGATACGGCCGCTCCACTTCGCGGCGTCGGGCTTCATGTTGATCAGGATGCGCTCGTTGGTCTTTGCGGCGTAGCCGCAGAGATTGACGCCGCACTGTTCGACGCGGACATTGCCCTTGTTCTCTTCGGTGGCCCAGACGCCGATCGGTGTGTTGGCAACCGCGACAGGCGCGGCGGGCACCGGGGCCGGAGCAACCGCGACCGGCGCGGGCGCAGGAGTGGGAGCCGCAACGGGCGCGGTCTGCGTCGTGGCGTCGTAACCGACGGACGGAACAGCGGCAACCGTCGTGCTCGGTGCTGCGATAGCGGGCGCTGCCGGCGCAGTCGCCTGCACCGGGGGCTGCTGCACGGGATGCTGCTGCACCGGAGCCGGCGCGGGCTGCGCGGTCGTGGCAGGAGCCGGCGTGGTGTCGACGTCATCGTCTTTGGAGCCAAGGCCCTTGAGGTTGATGTTGTTCAGCTTGATCGGCTTGTCCGAGAGGCCCGGCGCGATGATGGTCACGCAATTGAGCGAGGCGCAGTTGCGTGGCGTCTCGATGCGGATGTTCTGGCCTTCGATCTGGAACGAGATCGCATTGCCGGCATGCGCGGCGGCGGTGGACGCGAGGAAGAGGGCGGTGGCGGCGATGGTGAGCTTGTTCATGACAACCTCCGAAGATGTGTGGTCCCGATGGGACTGAAGTCGCGGGTGGATGAAGCGTGGTTCGACCCTACGCCGGGCTGGCCGGACGTTCTGTGATAGACGTCACAACGGCTCGCCGCGGCTGGGTGACGCAGCGCACATTCGGTCGCGATTCCATTTGCGTAACGTCGTCGCCACACAGAGGGAGGCGCCGATGACGCGGCTTGTGACTTCGCTTGGCACATTGATCGCGCTGCTGGCGATTGCGCCCGCAGCCGAGGCCGGGTCTTACGCGTTCTCGATTGCCGGTCATCGATTTCAGGTCGAGGCGCCCAGGAATTGCCGATCGGCTTCCTGTGTCTCGGTTTCCTCCCATCGCAGCTTTCGGCCTGACGTCGACACGACGCCAGCCCCTGCGCCGGTGCTTCCGCCGCCGCAGCCGCTCTATCCCGTGGCTCCGGTCAGGCCAGCGCAAGCGATTGCGGTCGCGCCTGCGACGGCGCAGACGGCTCCTGTCCTTGCCTCAACGACCTCGCAGCCAATTGTCCTGCCGCAGGCGCCAAGCTCCAATCCGCCACGGGTGGAGCTACCGCAGACGGATCCGCCGAAGACCGTCGCGCTCGATCCGCCGCGCATGGAGGCACTCGTCGTCGCGCCAAGGCCGCAGCTCGAGCAGGCCGTGACGAGCCCTGAGCGCGGCGACGACGAACTCTCCTATTTGCCGCTCGGCGAATGGGAGAGCGCAGGCGCCAAGGGCACGGTCCGCATCGAACGCTGCGGTCCTGCACTGTGCGGCTTCGCGCTGACTGAAGCATCGACCAGGGGCGAGAGCGTGCTCGTCAACATGAAGCCGAAAACGCACGACGTCTGGACCGGCAACATCTACAGCCGCTCCAGCGGCAGTACCTATTATGCGAGGATGACGCTGAAGAGCTCCGGCAAGCTTCACGTCGAAGCCTGCGCACTGGGCCATTTCTGGTGTTCCGGCAACGACTGGACGCGAGCCGAAGAGCGGCCGGAGAAGCTGATCACGACGTCGCGGCAGTGGAGCGCGCGGTCGTAAGGGAAGCGTTCGATACCTCCGGCTGAAGCCGCTAGATCATGCCTAGCACGATGGCACCGACAAAGGCCATGGCGAGGTACGCGGTGATAACGCTCAGTCTCCCGGCGAACGTCATGAGGTCGCTCCCGCTGTCGCGCCGCCTTGCGCGAGAGGATCACGGTTAACAGAGAGTCTCTTTTCGAAAAAGTCAGCCTTGCTGTCGCTCGTCACCGGCAGCGCTCCTGCTGGCGCCGGCCGACATGGTTAAAGAACACTGAAATCAACACGTTGAAGAGTCTTTAAGTAAATTCACCGAACGTGCGTGCATGACGCGCGGAGTTCGTTTGTATCTCGTCGGCTCCATCGTCCTTGTTTCGTTAGCGGGTTGCGGACGCGGCGTCTTCCAGGCCGAACGTGAACCGTGGCGGGCCGAGGCCGAAGCCGCATGCCTGAAATCAGGCGCGGTGAAAGAAGGGCCGGATCTCGTCCGTATCGAGCCGATTTCCGGGCCGGGCATGTGCGGCGCGGAGTTTCCGCTCAAAGTCGCCGCCCTCGGCGAAGGCTCGAGCAGCTACGGCTTTGCCGACGAGGAATTGCGACCGCCCGGTAGCGTCGGCAACCAGCCGCGCTGGCCGGTGACGCAGCCCCGATCGAATTACCCGCAGAGCCAGAACTATCCGGCATCGTCCTATCCACAACGCTCAAACTATCCCGAGACCGCGGTGCGCCAGCCCTCCGGCTATGGCGCTTCCCCTGGTCCAATGCCTCTGAATGCGCCCGGTGTGGCGCAGCAGGAAGACGAGATCGATCTGCCGCCTGAGGGCACCGATGCCGCGGGCGCGTCGCGCTACATGAATGCACCGAGCTATCCGGCGCGGCCGGCGCCGTACTCGCAGGCGCCTGCGCAGCAACCGCTGCCGCGTCTTGGTCCGGCACAGGGCAATCCCGTCACCGCCGTCGGCCCTGTTGCGATCAAGCCGGTTGCGACGCTGGCCTGTCCGATCGTATCCGAGCTCGACCGCTGGCTTGCCGATACCGTGCAGCCCTCGGCGATGCGCTGGTTCGGCACCCGCGTCGCGGAGATCAAGCAGATCTCCGCCTATTCCTGCCGCGGCATGAACGGCAATTCGCATGCCCATATTTCAGAGCACGCCTTCGGCAACGCGCTCGACATCGCCGCCTTCGTGCTCGCCGACGGCCGCCGCGTCACCGTGAAGGATGGCTGGCGCGGCATGCCGGAAGAGCAGGGCTTCCTGCGCGACGTGCAGTCGGGCGCGTGCGTGCATTTCACCACGGTGCTGGCGCCGGGCTCGAACGTCTATCATTACGATCACATCCACGTCGATCTGATGCGCCGCGCCAACCGCCGGCTGATCTGCCAGCCCGCCGCCGTCTCCGGCGAAGAGGTCGCCGGGCGGGCGCAGCAGCGCAACCCTTACGCCAGCAGGCGCGATCCCACCATCACCGGCTCGCTGGGTACGCGCAAGAGCACGCTGCGCAAGCACGAAGAGGACGAGTACGCCGACGATTGAGGCGCGCGTGCGACCCGTAGCCTGGATGGAGCTAAGCGCATTCCGGGGACGGCGTTCCCGCATCCCGCTGCGCTCCATGCGGGCTACGACCCCAGGCCGGCCCGCCTCGCGCTGAGCCCTGCCTGTTCAGTCGACGCCGCGTCTTTGGCAGAGCGCATCTCGGGCGCAAAAATTTGCGCACGCGCAAACCTCGCCTAAGCCATTGAAATCATCGATACAATCCTGCCGCGACGGGCTTTTCCCGCAGTTGGCACGGTCGCTGCAATGAGGAGGCCGCCACGAAGCGGCGCTGCCGGCGCCGTGAGCCAGCGGATCCCGTCATGCAGATGCCTGTCAGCCCTCCTTATTCGGATCTCGAACAGCGCGTGCTGTCGCGCATCACGGAGGAGCGCTGGCTTGAACTGGCATCCGAGCTGATCCGCACCGGCCAGCCCCGTTCCGGCAATCCGCTGGATCCCGATTTGCCGCCCGCCGAGGAAGAGGCGATCTCGATGCTGGTCGCGGGCAAGCTCGAAGCGCTCGGCATGGAGGTCACCAAGCACAGCGCGCAGCCGCACCGGCCGAACGTGCTGGGCGTGCTCAAGGGACGGGACGGCGCCCCCTCGCTCATTCTCAACGACCATCTCGACACCTATCCGGCCGTCGAGCCCGAGAAATGGCACATGACGGATTTCGATCCGTTCAAGGCGACGCGCCACGGCGATCTGCTCTATGCGCGCGGCACGTCCGACACGCGCGGAAACCTCGCGGCATCGTTGCTGGCAGTGCAGGCCCTGACCGAAGCGGGCGTGAAGTTCGATGGCACCCTGATGTGCTGCTACACCGTCGATGAGGAGCGGAACGGCACCGAAGGCTCCATCTACATGCTCAACAAGGTTGGCCTGACCGCCGACTACGAGATCACCGCCGAGCCGACCGCCTGGGGCGACGTCAACAAGGATTGGGGCATGAACCTATCGGTGGCCAATTCCGGCCACTGCCTGATCGAGCTCACCGTTCACGGCATCAAGTCGCACATCTGGCGACCGGACATCAGCGTCAACGCCATCATGGAAGCGGCAAAGCTGTTGCCGAGGTTGAAGGACATGGCGTTCACCCATGTCCACAGCAAGTTCATGGGGCATACGCCGCCCTGCTGCGCCGTGGTGCGGATTCGGTCCGGCCTGCCCGGCGAGATGCAGTTCTCCCCGGATGCCTGCACCATCACGCTCGCCGTGGTCGGCATCGTGCCGGGCATGACGCTATCGAGCGTGATTGCGGACATCGAGCGTCTCGGACGGGACACTTTTGCGGGCGTGAACGACGTCAAGGTCGAGGTGCGCCAGGTGCCGGGCTCGCTGTTCGTCAACGCGACCGAACCGGTGCCGGTCGAGGAGGAGCCCTGCCGCTCCTTGCGCGCGGTTTACCGGCGTCTGATGGGCCGCGAGCCCGGGGTCAACCGCAAGAATGCCTTCAACGACACGATCCGCTTCCGCGAAGCCGGAATCAATGCGGTGACGTTCGGTCCCGGAGAAGACGGTTGGGCCGTCGACAACGAGAACATCTCGATCACCAAGTCGGTGATGGCGACGCGGATCTACGCGCTGACCATCATGCAGATCCTGGGAGTGCGGACATGAGCGTCGAGGCGACCCACATGACGATTCCAATCTCGCCGGATCGCACCCGACGCGGCAGCTTCCGGCTGCGGCTTCCGAAGGTCTCGCGATCGGTGCTGCTCTCGACGCTGACCGTGGCCGTGCTGCTGGCCGGCTGGGCCATCGTCACGGAGATGGGCTGGGCCAACGAGCTGTTCCTGCCGAAGCCGCAGGCGGTCTGGGCCGCGTTCGTCAAGACGATGACGAAGGGATATCAGGGCGCGACCCTGCTTCAGCATCTCGGCGCAAGCCTCTATCGCATCCTCACGGCCTTCACGCTGGCCTGCCTGATCGGCATCCCGCTCGGCGTCCTCATGGGCGTGTCGCGCAACGCGCGCGCGCTGCTCAATCCGCTGATCGAGTTCTACCGGCCACTGCCGCCGCTCGGACTTTATACGCTGCTGGTGATGTGGCTCGGCATCGGTGAGAGCTCGAAGCTGTCGCTGCTGTTTCTTGCCGGCTTGCCGGGCATCGTCATCTCGACGATCCAGGCCGTCACCAGCGTGGACCCGGTCTATGTGCGCGCCGCCCAGTCGCTCGGCGCGACCCGACGCCATTTGCTGTTTCACGTCTATTTGCCGGCGGCGGGACCGCTGATTCTGGCCGGCATGCGCATCTCGCTTGGATTCACCTACACCGTTCTCGTCGCCGCCGAAATCGTCGCGGCCTCCGCCGGCATCGGCTGGATGATCTGGGACGCGGCAAAATTCCTGCTCTCCGACGTCGTGATCATGGGGCTGATCGTCCTCGGTCTCACCGGCGTCGTGCTCGACCTCTTTATGCGCGGCATCGCGAAACTGTTGATGCCGTGGGCCTGAATCCAATTCTGATCGTAGGGGAGACCTCCATGATGAAGAGACTGATTGCGACGCTCGCGGTTACCACGTTGGCGCTCACGGCCGCAGTCCGCGCCGAGGACAAGCCGGCGAAGGTGACCGTCGGCTATCTGAACCTGGTCAATGCGCAGCTGGTCACCAAGCATCTTGGCCTGCTCGCCAAGGAGATGCCGGGCGTCGACATCAAATACGTCAAGATCGGTGGCGGCGGTGACATGCTGCGCGCGATCGCCGGCAGCGACGTCGATTTCGGCGGTCTTGGCAACCCGCCGACCGCGATCGGCGCGACCCGCGCCCTGCCGATCAAGGGCATCCTGGTGATCAACATGCTTGACTACGTCGAGTCGATGGTGGTTCGCGCCGACAAGAACATCACCTCGCTCAAGGACCTCAAGGGCAAGACGGTGGCGGCGCCGTTCGGCTCCACGACGCACTACCTCCTGCTCCAGGCGCTCAAGGAGGAGGGTGTCGATCCCGCCTCGATGAAGATTCTGGACCTCGCGCCGGCGGACATCGCGGCGGCCTGGCTTCGCGGCGACATCGACGCGGCCTGGTTCTGGGAGCCGAATCTCGGCAAGGCCGTGAAGAACGGCGGCAAGATCCTCGTCACCTCGGGCGAGATGGCCAAGCGCGGCTACCCGACCTGGGACATCGGCGTCGTCATGAACGCGTTCGCGGAGAAGTATCCGTCCTACGTCGACAAATTCATCAAGGCCGAATGCGAAGGCATCGATTTCTGGCTGAAGAACCCGGAGAAGACTGCCGAAATGATCGCGGAAGAGCTTTCGCTGCCTCTCGAGGACGCGCAGCGAATGATGAAGGGCACCGGGATGATCCCCTGCAGCACGCAGCTCACGGAGGAGTATCTCGGCACATCCGCGAAAAAGGGCAAGTTCGTCGACACGCTGATCTCGACCGCCGATTTCCTGGTGAAGCAGGAGCGCCTGCCGAAGCTGCTGCCGCGCGCCGACTTCGAAGCCTTCATCCAGCCCGCCTATCTGGAGAAGGTGATCGGCCGCTAGGGTCGGTGCCGGCGGGCTTGCCTCGCCGGCACATTGTCAATTCCTGCAAGCACGTGACCGACATGAATCTCGCACCTCGCCACCTCCGCGCCGCCTATCGCAGCGGCGAGCTCAAGCCGTCCGATGTCGCCGCGCACGTGTTGTCGCGCCTCGATGACGCCGACCAGAGCGGCGTCTGGATCTCGACGGCAAATCCGCAAGGCGTCATGGCGAAGGCCCGCGCGCTCGATGCCCGCATTGGCGAGATCGGCGAGCTGCCGCTCTACGGCCTTGTGTTCTCGGTCAAGGATTGTATCGATGTGGCCGACGAGCAAACCACCTCGGCCTGCCCGGAATTCGCCTACACCGCGAAAGACACGAGCCCGGTTGTCGCCGACGCCATCGCCGCCGGCGCGATCTATCTCGGCAAAACCAATATGGATCAGTTCGCGACCGGCCTCGTCGGCGTGCGCTCGCCCTATGGCATCGCCCGCAACCCGCACAACCCCGACTACATCCCCGGCGGCTCCAGCTCGGGCGCAGCGGTATCGGTCGCGACGGGCACCTCGTCCTTTGCGTTCGGCACCGATACCGGCGGATCGGGCAGGGTGCCGGCGTCCTATTGTGGCGTGACCGGCTTCAAGCCGGCGCCCGGCGCCTTCAGTCAGCGCGGCATGGTCTACGCGTGCCGTAGTTTCGATACCATCTCGCTCTACACGTGCGATCCCCGCGATGGCCACGAGATCTATCGCGTGTTGGCGCGGCGCGATGTCGAGGACTGTTTTTCACCGGTGGATTCCGCCGGATGGACGGAGCAGGCATCTCCGGCGCGGCCGCTCAACATCGCAACGCCGCGTCCGGATCAGCTCAGGTTCTTCGGCAATGCGGAAACGGAGGCGCTGTTCGGCGATGGACTCCGCAAGCTGCGGCAGCTCGATCTGTCGGTCGCATTGGTCGATTTCGCGCCGTTCATCTCGGTCAACGATTTGATGTTTTTCGGACCTTTCCTCGCCGAGCGGGACGTGTCGGTCGGCGCATTCCTCGACGCCAACCCGGAGGCGGGCGTGAAGATCGTGCGCGACCTCGTCATCGGCAGCCGCAAGTTCACGGCGGCCGACGCCTATCGTGCGCTCTACAAGGTCAAGGAGGTCCAGCGGTCGCTGCGCGATTTCTGGCAAGTTCATGATGCGCTGGTCGTGCCGACGGTCGGCACCGTGCTGAGCATCGACGACGTCGCGCGCGATCCGCTGACGGCCAACTTCAACAACGGCTATTACACCAACTACGCCAACCCGCTTGGGCTGGCCGCCATCGCCGTTCCGAACGCCGTCACCGCAGCCGGCGTGCCCTATGGCATCACGTTCCTGGCGCCGGCCGGCCGGGAGCGCCTGCTCACCGATCTGGCTTGCGCTTTCATGGGGGCTTCGGCCGAGCCAGAACATCTGCGCCGCGTTGCAATCCGAGCGGAGACCTCCTAGCCTTCGAGCCGTCACTCGAAGGGAGACCGATCGTGGGGCGCAGCGATGCGCATGAGGTGGCCGATCCAGTTGAGCCGCGCGCCGACCTGCCACGGCCCGGGACCGGACGTTATGTGCTGAAGGCGTTGGACAAGCCCGATCTGGAGCTGGTGATGCGAACCGGCAGGCTCGCGACCTACCAGAACCGCGAATATCTGCTGCGGGAGGGCGAGCCCGCAAACGGCATCCACATCATCCTGAACGGGATCGTCGAAAGCACCCATGCCGGCACGCAGGGGCGCGAACTGATGCTGTCGACCTGGGAGGCCGACGACTTCGTCGGCGCGCCCTATATCCTCGGCGATCACCGCCACAGCTGGTCGGCCCGCGCGCTCGGGCGCGTCGAAGCACTGCATCTCGACCAGGATGCGGTCCGCCGGTTGATCGCGCAGTCGCCGCCGTTCGCAGTCGCGCTGATCGAGTGCCTCGGCTTCAAGGGCGAGACCTATTCGATGCTGGCGCAGACGCTGGCCGGGCAGAAGGCGGCGGAACGGTTGGTGCTGCTGCTGGTCAAGCTGTGCGAGAACGCAGCCCAGGACGAGAGCGGCCCGATCTCGCTCGGTCGCATCACGCAGGCCAATCTCGCGCGCATGATCGGCGCGACGCGCCAATCGATCAGCCTGATCCTCAGCCGCCTCCAGAACGACGGCATCATCTGGACCGGCCCGACCAAGATGGTCGTCAACGATCTCGCTGCGTTGAGGAAGCAGGTGGCGGACTAGGCGTGAACCAATAAGGTCAGCTTACCGACGCAACGGAAGTCTCCGCCTTGAGCATGATGGGCGCTTGTGACCGGAGCGCACATGCTGTTTGTAATCTTCGATAGTCCTTTAGCGCACAGGGACTGCGCGGCTCGTCTGACATCAGCTTTGGGCCAGCAAACGCACTAGCTTCAACCGAACTGGAACAATCTCCAAGCGATCCGGTTGAAGTTTGTTATGGCCAATCTGGGACAGGCACGGATTAGTCCTGGAGAAGCGTGTTGTTTATCAGGAAAGGTGCTTCACATGGATGACGAACGAAAATCATCAAAAGCTGGGGAACGCGCCGCTGAAGGCCTGCGCGAGGCGGCTGCTAAGGACGAAGCGAAAAACGAGAGCAAGACGGGACACGATTTAGCGAAGGGCGCTGACCGCTTCGAAGAACGCTCCAAAAGCTCGGATGGAAGAAGCGCGGAAGAGAAACAAAAAGGGTGAATGTCTACAGCAGATCCGGCGCTGCGTTTCAGTGGAAGAAAGCAGGCGAACTTGGAGCCGATAGCATCGAGGTTGTGCCGACGACAATCCATCCCGGTAACAGCCACCTGACGCTGGTGCTGCGGACTGTCACGGAAGCGTCAACTAGCTCGAACTCGTCGCACTGACTTAGATCTCCCAGGGTGCGAGGGTTGTCCCAGCTGCAATCATCTGTGCAAACTGCGAGCATGGCAGCTGTGAACCACACCTCCCTGAGAAGCCGCGTCCGTCGCCTCTACGAGGGTACAACGCCCAGCGCCGTTGGTTTCCGCTATGCTTTGCTCGCGTTTGATGTTGTGACCATACTGTTCATCATCGGAACGTCGTTCCTGCACCCCAGTGAGATCATCGAAACCTTCGACCTGCTATTCGGCGCAATGATATTGGCCGATTTTTCAGCACGGCTACTCGCCCACCGGCATCCGCTTCGAAAGTTCGGCCGCCTCTCGACATGGGCTGACATGGTCGCCATCGTTTCATTCCTGGCGCCCCTCGCTGGCGAGGCTGGCGGCTTTCTGCGGATTTTGCGGACGCTGGGAATGCTCCGTGACTACCAGATGCTCGCCAGGTTGCGCATGGATTCGTCGTTCTTCCGTCGCAACGAGGAGGTCATCTTTGCCGTCACCAATCTTGCGGTTTTCATATTTGTCATGACGGGGATAGTTTACGAGACCCAGAAGTTTCGCAACGATCAGATTCGGAATTATGCTGACGCCCTGTATTTCACTGTGACCGCGCTGACGACGACTGGCTTTGGCGATATCACCCTGCCAGGCACAATAGGTCGTTTGATAACCGTCGTGATCATGATTTTCGGCGTAACCCTGTTCTTCAATCTTGCGCGCGCATTGTTGAGTCCGAACAAGGTCAGATTTCCTTGCCCAACTTGCGGACTGCAGCGGCATGAGAGCGATGCCGTGCATTGCAAAGCATGCGGCGCAGTTCTCAATATTCCCGATGAAGGTTTGGCGTAGCTGTTGCTACCTCGGCGATCGAAACGTATTGCCATCATCAGAATCTGTGCCCAAGCGGCCATTCGACCATGGCCTCTTTCTAGGCGCTCGCAGCCATCGCAATCGTTGCCGTGGTAACGGCCGGCCTTGTCTAGCGCCCCGTAGAAATCATTTCAGGCCGGCTTCGACGCTGCCGGCACCAGCCCCATGCAGCACTGCACCTCGGCCGGGACATTGTAGGTCCGCATGATGTGGCGGCTGTCGCGCAAGCCGGATGCCTCACGCTGCACCACCAACATCCAGAGCGCGTGGCCGGCTTCCATCACCAGCTTGCGTCGGGCCGGCTGCATCGCGGCCGGCACCTCGGGGAGGGCATGGGCGGCGTCGAACTCGCGCAGGCGCGCCAGCGCCTGTTCGAGCGTGCGGCCCATCCGTCCGAGCGCGGAGGCCTGTTCCTGGACAATCTCGTAATGGAGGATATCGACGGGCGGGCGGAGATCACGGGACATGAGCCCGAATATAATGCCGCCGGAGCGGCCTGCAACGCAGGCCCGCCTTGCCGCTACTTCGCCCGATACGCTGCCAGGAACATCCGCGTCGCGCTGTCGACGACTTCGCTCATGCGCTCTTCCGACGGTGCGGGCGCGGCCTGGAAGACGAAGGGCAGGAACAGCGAGGCCTTGCACAGTTCCATGAACTGCGACGCCGCCAGATCGCAATCGTCGATATCGAGATCGCCGGCGGCGGCGTGGGCTTTGAGATAGTCGGAGAGGCGGTTGATCGACTTGTCCAGCACCCGCGCATAGTAGCGGCGGCCGAGATCGGGCATGCGCTCGGCGATCGCCATCACGGTGCGGATCGCCGATCCGCCGCCGGGCCGGCACAGCAGACGGTTGTAGGCCCGGCCGAAATCCTTCAGCGTGGTTTCAACATCGCGTGCCGGATCGAAATTGAACGCGACCTGCCCGTGCTGGAGCGCCTCCTGCTCGAGGATGGCTTCGAACAGCGCGCATTTGTCGGCGAAGTAGACGTAAAGCGTGCCCTTGGAGACCTGCGCAGCGCGGGCGATCTCGCCCATGCTGGCACCGTCAAACCCGAGATCCATGAACACCTTGCGGGCCCCGTCCAGGATCTGGCGGCGTTTGGAGCTGTCCTCCTCCTGGACGACGTGGAGATGTTCGCGGCCGGGTACAATCATTGGTTCAGGGTCTCGGAAAGTTTTTGCATCGGTCCAGGGTGATGAAACCGAAATAAAGGATTCGGGCCGGTAGGGTCCGTTCGGGTATTATCTATATTGACCGAACCGTTCGGTCAATGATATTTGGGATGGGTGAGAGGGAACCGGCCGTAGGGCGGGTTGTCCCTCATCGCGCTTTTTTGGGGAGGCCTCCATGGCCGTAGTGAGAGACCAGGCTGCGCGCGTCCTTCGCCCGGACGCCGTGGAGACGCCGGCGCCCGCGGGTGGTGACGCTGCCACCGAGACGTCTGTGGCTCTCGCCGAGCAGTTGCGCTCTCATGTGGCCGAGGAAACCAAGCGCCGTCCCAGCGAGGCGCCGGAGAAGCCCGTGACCGACAAGCCGGCCGCAGCCCCAGACGCGCCCGCCGCCGGCGCGCCGAAGTCCGGCAAGCGCAAATTCGTGATGATGGGAGTAGGGCTCGTGCTGGCGCTCGCGGCCGCGAGCTATGCCGGCTATTACACGCTGGTCGGCCGCTTCTACGTCGCGACCGACGACGCCTATGTCCGCGCCAACAACACCATGCTGGGCGCGCGCGTTGCTGGCCACGTCTCCTCGATCCTCGCCGGCGACAACACGACGGTGCGCGCCGGCGACATCGTCTTCCGCGTCGACGACGGCGACTACAAGATCGCCGTCGACGCCGCCGCGACCAGGATCGCGACCCAGCAGGCCACCATCGATCGCATCGGCCGCCAGGTCGCGGCGCTCGACAGCCAGGTCGCGCAGGCCAGGGCGCAACTCGTCTCCGCCGAAGCCGGCCTCAAGCGCGCCGACCTCGATTATGAGCGCCAGCAGGCGCTGAGCAACAAGGGTTTTGCCTCGCGCGCCACCTTCGAGAGCTCCGAAGCCGGACGCGACCAGGGCGCCGCCGCGGTCAAGGCTGCGCAGGCCGCCTACGACGTCGCGCTCAGCAATGTCGACGTCGCCAAGGCGCAGCAGGCCGAAGCGCAGGCGCAACTCGCCGAGCTCAAGACCACGCTGGCCAAGGCCGAGCGCGATCTCGCCTTCACCGCGGTGCGCGCGCCGGTCGACGGCACGTTCTCGAACCGCCTCGTCAGTGCCGGCGATTTCGTCGCGGTTGGCCAGCGGCTCGGCAACGTCGTGCCGCTCGATAACGTCTATATCGACGCCAATTTCAAGGAGACCCAGCTCAAGCGCATCCGCCCCGGCCAGCCTGTGACGATCAAGGTCGATGCCTACGGCATGCGCAAGTTCTCCGGTGTCGTCGACAGCATCGCAGCGGGCGCGGGCTCGGTGTTCACGCTGCTGCCGCCTGACAATGCCACCGGCAACTTCACCAAGATCGTGCAGCGCGTGCCGGTCCGCATCCGCGTGCCGAAGTCGGTCGCGAAGCAAAACCTGCTCCGCGCCGGCATGTCGGTCACTGCAACGGTCGACACCAACAAGGGCGCGGCCGACGCCGACAGCGAGGTCGATCTCGACGACGCCACCATGATCCATCCGCAGTAGCGCGCCTGCGCCGCGAGGTCAGACCATGGCGAACGCCACGACCGCTTCACCTGCCATGATGGCGGACCCCGCTTCGGAGCGCATCGCGCCGAAGCGGCTGTTCGCTTTCATCATCATGGTGTTCGGGATGTTCATGTCGATCCTGGACATCCAGATCGTCTCGGCGTCCCTGAGTGAAATCCAGGCCGGCCTGTCGGCAAGCTCTAGCGAGGTCTCCTGGGTCCAGACCGCCTATCTGATCGCCGAAGTGATCGCGATCCCGCTGTCGGGATTCTTGTCGCGCGCCTTCGGCACGCGGCTGTTGTTCGCAATCTCGGCGGCAGGCTTTACGGCATCGAGCCTGCTCTGCGGCTTCGCCACCACCATCGAGGAGATGATCCTCTGGCGCGCGCTGCAAGGTTTTCTCGGCGCCGGCATGATCCCGACGGTGTTCGCCTCGGCCTACACCGTTTTCCCACGCACCAAATTCCACATCGTCGGTCCCATCATCGGGCTCGTCGCAACGCTGGCTCCGACCATCGGGCCAACTGTCGGCGGCTACATCACCGACCTGATGTCCTGGAACTGGCTGTTCTTCATCAACATCGTGCCTGGCATCGGCATCACCATCGGCGTGCTGGCGCTGGTCGATTTCGACGAGCCGCATTTCGAGTTGCTCGACCGTTTCGACTGGTGGGGGCTGCTGTTCATGGCCGGCTTCCTCGGCACGCTGGAATACGTGCTGGAGGAAGGCCCGCAATATGAATGGATGCAGGACCCCTCGGTCGCGATCTGCGCCTGGATCTGCGGCATCTCGGCGATCGCCTTCTTCTGGCGCGTCTTCACGGCGGCCGAGCCGATCGTCAATCTACGCACCTTTTCCAACCGCAATTTCGCGATCGGCTGCGTCCTTCAGTTCTGCATCGGCATCGGCCTCTACGGCCTGACCTACATCTATCCGCGCTACCTCGCCGAAGTGCGTGGCTACAGCGCACTGATGATCGGCGAGACCATGTTCGTCTCGGGCATCACCATGTTCCTGATCGCGCCGGTGGTCGGGCGTCTCATGGCGAAGTACGACATGCGCTACATGATCGCGTTCGGGCTCGTCGTGTTCGCGCTCGGCTCCTACCAGATGACCTGGATCACGCGCGACTACGATTTCTATGAGTTGCTGATTCCGCAGATCCTGCGCGGCATCGGCATGATGTTCGCGATGGTGCCGACCAACAACATCGCGCTCGGCACGCTGGCGCCCGACCGGGTGAAGAACGCCTCGGGCCTCTTCAACCTGATGCGCAATCTCGGCGGTGCCGTAGGTCTCGCCGTCATCAACACCGTGCTCAATGACCGCACCGATCTGCACATTACGCGCCTGCAGGAGCGTGTGACCTGGGGCAACGCGACCGCGACCGAAACCCTGACCATGTTCATGCAGAAGTTTCAGGGGCTTGGCGATTCCACGCTGATGGCGATGAAGCAGCTCAGCCAGCTCGTGCATCGCCAGGCCGTGGTGATGGGCTTCGGCGATGCTTTCTTCATCCTGACGCTGTTCTATCTCGGCCTCACCCTGCTCGTCACACTGTTGAAGAGGCCGGCCTCGCCGTTCGGCGCCAGCGGCGACGCGCACTAATTTGCAACACTCGTGCGTGATCTCGCGCGAGCCCCGTTGCAAATCACCACTGACACATCTATAAAGCGCACCTCATTCCATCGAACCGGGAGGATTTGCATGATTTCGTCGCATTCGCAGATCGCACGCCCGCGCTCGATGATGTTCTGGCTCGGTATGTGCTCGGCCTCCTAGAGGCCTCTTCCGCCAGCTTCGATTGGGCTCCTGGTCCCGATCGCCCCGCTTCCCAAGTCAAAACCAACTTTAAGTGACGCCGTCTCGGCCCTCGCGGCCGGCCTGCGTCCATCAATGGAGCCGGCCCGCGCCATAAGCGGCCGGATGATGCCATGACCGCTCTGTCAAAAAGGCCCGCGGCGATACGCGTGGTGCTGCCCTTCGTGTTCCGGCACTGGCTGAAGCAGCCGGGGCGTACCCTCATCGTCGCCGGCGGCTTGTTGGGTGCGACCATCGCCGACCTGTTCATGCCGGTCTTCTCCGGACATCTGGTCGACGCCCTGACGCGCGGCCCATCCGATTCCGCCGCGCGGCACGCGGCGCTGATGGCATTGGGCGGTATCGTGGCGCTGGGCGCAGCCTCCATGGTGCTGCGGCTGACCGGCCTCCAGGCCATCGTGCCGTTCTCGCTGAAGATCATGTCCGAGGTCGCGCAGGAAGCCTTCATGCGCGTGCAACGGTTCTCGACCGACTGGCACGCCAACTCCTTTGCGGGATCCACGGTGCGCAAGGTCACCCGCGGCATGTGGGCGCTCGACCTGTTGAACGACACCATCTTGATGGCGCTGGCGCCGTCGCTGCTGGTGCTGATCGGGTCGATGATCCTGCTCGGCCTGCACTGGGCCTCGCTTGGCGCGGTGATCGCGCTGGGCGCGCTGGCCTATGTCACGATGACGGTGCTGTTCTCGACGCGCTACATCGCGCCGGCCGCGCGCATCTCCAATGCCTGGGACACCAAGGTCGGCGGCACGCTGGCGGATGCGTTGACCTGCAACGCGGTGGTGAAATCGTTCGGCGCGGAAGCGCGCGAGGATGCGCGGCTTGCCCGTGTCGTCAACCGCTGGCGCGTGCGCGTGCGGCGGACCTGGCTGCGCTACAACTACACCAATCTGGCGCAGCTCTCGGTGCTGCTGGCCCTGCGTGCCTCCGTGATCGGCGGCGCCGTGCTGCTGTGGATGTCGGGGCGAGCCTCGCCCGGCGACGTCACCTATGTGCTGACGAGCTACTACGTCATCCATGCCTATTTGCGCGACGTCGGAATGCACATCAACAACCTGCAGCGCTCGGTCAATGACATGGAGGAGCTGGTGGCGATCCACGACGAGCCGATCGGGATTACGGATGCGACGGACGCGCGGCCGATTGCGATCGAGCGCGGCGAGCTCGTGTTCGACGACGTCACGTTCCATTATGGCGGCCATCATGCGCCGCTCTATGATGGACTGTCGGTCACGATCCGCGCCGGCGAACGCGTCGGTCTCGTCGGCCGCTCCGGCTCCGGCAAGACCACCTTCGTCAAGCTGGTGCAGCGGCTCTACGACGTCACCGGCGGCCGCGTTCTGATCGATGGGCAAGACATCGCCAAGGCCACGCAGCATTCGCTGCGCAGCCAGATCGCGGTCGTGCAGCAGGACCCGATCCTGTTCCACCGCTCGCTCGCCGAGAACATCGCCTATGGCCGGCCCGGCGCCAGCCTGGAGGCGATCGAGCAGGCGGCACGGCTGGCCAACGCGCATGACTTCATCCTGCGCCTGCCCAAGGGCTACGGCACGCTGGTCGGTGAACGCGGCGTCAAGCTCTCCGGCGGCGAGCGGCAGCGCGTGGCGCTGGCGCGCGCCTTCCTGGCGGACGCGCCGGTGCTGATCCTGGACGAAGCGACCTCGAGCCTCGATTCGGAATCCGAGGCGCTGATCCAGCAGGCGATGGAGCGGCTGATGCGAGGCCGCACCTCGATCGTGATCGCGCACCGGCTCTCGACGGTGAAGAGCCTCGATCGCATCCTGGTGTTCGACCGCGGCGAGATCGTCGAGCAAGGCACGCATGCCAAGCTCGCGGCCAGGCCCGGCGGCATCTATCGCGGCCTGTTCGAGCGCCAGGTGGTGGAGCTCGGACAGATCGCAGCAGCGGAATGAGTGGCGCGCGGCCGGCGGACCAATGTCGGCCGCGTCGCCAAGGAATCGGTCAAGGATGGGTGAAATGAAAGACCTGACCAACGGCTCCGTCGCGAAGCACATTCTGGGCATGGCACCGCCGATCATGGTCGGTATGGTCACGATCATGCTTTGCCAGCTGGTCGATCTGTACTTCGTCTCGCGCTTGGGCGATGCCGCGGTCGCGGGCGTGGCGGCGGCCGGCAATGCCGGCTTTCTCATCAACGCGCTGATGCAGGTGCTCGGCGTCGGCGCGGTGTCGTTGATCGCGCATGCCGTGGGACGCAAGGATCGGCCGGATGCCAATTTGATCTTCAATCAGGCGATCGTGCTGTCGGTGCTGTTCGGACTGTTGACCCTGGTCGCAGGCGCGGCGCTGTCGCGCGCCTACATGCATGCGATCGCCGCGGACGAAGCCACGATCGAGGCGGGGGCCACGTATCTGCTGTGGTTCATGCCGGCGCTCGCGTTGCAATTCGCGAGCCAGGTGATGGGATCCGCGCTGCGCGCTACCGGCATCGTGCGTCCCACGATGCTGGTGCAGGCGCTTGCGGTGGCCATCAACATCGCGCTGGCGCCGGTTCTGATCGCGGGCTTGGGCACGGGCCATGCGCTCGGCGTTGCCGGTGCGGGGCTGGCGAGCTCGATCGCGGTGTTGATCGGCGTCGTGACGCTGCTTGCGCATTTTCGTAAGGTCGAACGCTATGTCGCCTTCAATCCGGCGCAGTGGCGTCCGCAGGCGCAGCATCTGAGGCGCATCCTCAATGTCGGCCTGCCTGCCGGCGGCGAGTTCGCGATGATGTTCATCCTCATGGCGGTGGTCTATTTCGTGCTGCGCGATTTCGGTGCGGCGGCGCAGGCCGGTTTCGGGATCGGACAACGGGTCCTGGGCCTGATCCAGATGCCGGCGCTTGCAGTTGCGCTCGCCGCTGGGCCAATCGCCGGCCAGAACATGGGCGCCGGAAAAGGCGAGCGCGTGCGCGAAACCTTCGTCAAGGCGGCGCTGATCACCAGTGTCGTGATGATAGGCTTCATGTGCCTCGCGCAGTTGAAGCCGCAGCTCCTGCTCTCGGGGTTCTCGAACGACCGGGAAACCATGGAGATCGCGTTCCTGTTCCTGCGGATCATCTCGCTCAACATGGTGGCGCAGGGCGTGATCTTCACCTGCTCGAGCATGTTCCAGGGCCTCGGCAATACCAAGCCGGTGCTGTGGAGTTCGGCAACGCGCGTGCTCACCTATTCGCTGCCGGCGATCTGGCTGTCGACGCGGCCGGGCTTCCGGATCGAGCACGTCTGGTACCTGTCGATCGCGACAACCACGCTGCAGGCGGCCCTGAGCTTGTGGCTGCTACGGCGTGAATTCAGGAAGCGCCTTGCCACGCTCCGGCATGAGAAGTCCCCGGAGCCGGCTGCGCCCAAGCGCGTGGCGTCTCCTGTACGCGCGCCAGCGTAGCGATCGCTTGTCCCCGCCCCACGGCTCCGGCAAACTTGCCGCGCCGTGGGGATCGGCTGCAGGGGCCAAATGACCGAGGTGTTGAACGAGCAGCGGCCCAATTCCTGGCTCGCCGCGATCTGGGCGGCACGCTATCGCACGCCAGCCCGCTCCGTCGCGCTGATCGCGTTGCTGTTGCCGTGGACCACGACCGGGCTCATTTTCGCGCTCATTCCCTGGCTGATCGCGTTCGCGTTCCTCGACCTTCGCGAATTTCCGCGTTCGCTGCTTCGGGCAATCTGCCTGCTGCCGATTGCGCTGGTCCTACTCGCCGCCATCGGCACGCTCTGGTCGGATGCGCCGTGGCCGGACCGAATCCATGCGATCGGCCCGGCGGCGAAGCTGCTGGTAATTCCGCTTCTGATCTACCAGTTCGAGCGTTGGCCGTTTGGCGGCTGGGTGTTTTCCGCGTTCCTGGTATCCTGCACGGCACTGATGCTCTATTCCTTCGCCGTCGCCGTCGATCCCGCATTGTCGCTGAAACTCTATCTGTCGCGCGGGCCCTACAAGGTCGAAAGCGGGATCGCGGTGCGCAATTATATCGACCAGAGCCAGGAGTTCGCGCTCTGTGCGATCGCGCTGGTCTACCCGATCGTGTCGCTGCTGCGACGAGGCCGCTACCGCGTCGCGGCGCTGTTCGTGGCGCTCGCGATCGGATTCCTCGCCAACATGATGTTCGTCGTGGTCTCGCGGACAGCGCTGGTGACGCTGCCGATCCTGATCGTGGTCTTCGCGCTTTTGCATTTGCGCCGCCGCACCGCACTCTTCGCCGTCGGCGCGATGGGGCTGTTGGCCGTGCTGCTGTGGACCGCCTCGCCGCGTCTGCGCGCAACAGTCGCCAAATTCAACGGAGACTATGAGGTCAGCATCGCCGGCAATGATGTCAGCGGCATGGGGTCACGACTGGAGTTTTGGCGCAAATCGCTGGCGTTCACCGCGGACGCGCCGCTGCTCGGTCACGGCACCGGGGCGATCCGCGGCCTGTTCGCGCGCGCGGCTGTCGGCGAGAGCGGGGTTCGAGCGGAAATCGTCGGTGATCCGCACAACCAGACGCTCAATGTCGCCGTGCAGTGGGGCGCGTCGGGCGTCGTGATCCTCTATGCGCTCTGGTTCGCGCACCTCTCGCTGTTTCGCGGAGAGGGGCTGGCCTGCTGGGTCGGCCTTCTGGTCGTGGTGCAGAACATGCTGTCCTCGCTGCTCAACTCGCATCTGTTCGATTTCGCCGAGGGCTGGATCTACGTGCTTGGCGTCGGCATTGCCGGCGGCATGGCGCTCGCCGCGAAGACAATACGGAGTCAGTGCGTGCCCAAACTGTTCCAGACCAGGCCGAGGCCCGACAGGAACAACAGACCGAGCACGACATCGCCGAAATGCTTGTCGCTCAGCGCATGATAGACGCGCGCGCCGGCCCATGCGCCGATCAGCGTGCCCGGAAATGCGATCACTGCGAGCCAGACCACCTTGAACGCGACGAGGCCCGAGGCGGTCTGCAACACCAAGGCGGCGCCGAGCACGGTGAAATTGAAGAGCTGGAAGATGCCGCGCCGCTCGTGCTTGTTCCAGCCTCGGATGTTTGCCCACAGGATCGGAAGTGGCCCCGACAGTCCGGCAAGGCCACCCAAGATGCCGCCGGCAAAACCGATCGCGCCGTCGGCAATGCGGCCGCCGAACGTGACGGCGAGCGGCCGCTTGTTCAGATAGAGAGCCGTCGAAAAAACAAGGATCAGCACGCCGACGCTCAGCTTGAACACTTTTGGATCGGCGGAGGCGACCAGCATGGTGCCCAGCGGCACGCCGATCAGTCCTCCAATCAGGAACGGCCAGACCAGCGAGAGATCAAAACTCTTCCACATCGACGGCAGCGTCGAGCTCTGCGCGATCACCGAGCAGATCAGCACCAGGGGCACCGCGAGAGAGGGCGGCAGCACGTAGAGCCAGATGCCGAGCGCCATCAGCGCCGTGCCGAAACCGGCAAGGCCCGAGACGAAGCCCCCGGCCAGTGCGCCGAGCAGCAGCAGCCCGTAGGTGAGTATTTCCAACAGATTGTCCCTGTTATCTTGACGATCCCGAACTGTTGATCGCCATCGCTCGCATAGCACAGCTGCGGCCATGCAGGTCAATTTCAAAACCGCACGCAAGCGTGATCCCCAGCAGCGGGCGTTCGCGAAAGACAGGCCTACATGACGCTCGTACTTCAAACTGGGGGCCCGCTCGACGCCATCATGCGGTTCGATCGGCCAGTCTCCCGAATGAGATATGGAGAAGGACGATGACCCGCACGAAGATTGCCGTCGCGGCCGCACTAGTGTCGGCGGCGGCCTTGATGCCGACCATGGCGCAGGCCCAGTTTTCCGAGCCTGCGGCCTATCAGGCTGCCCATCCCGACCGCGACGTTCTGAATGGCGGCCAGCTCACGCCCGCCGCGCGCGGGGCTCTCGGCCAGCCGAGCGATGCCTACGCATCGCAAGCTTATCCATCGGCTGTTGCGCCGGTCGTGCGCTCCCACCATCGCCGGCAGCATCGATAGGTATTTGCTAGACGATCTGCCGGGTGTCGGCGGGCCTGTGCAGCGCGCTCATGAGGATGCGCAGCGCCTCCGTCAATTCCGCCCGGTTGCGCGCCGCGCCTAGCGAGACGCGTGCCGCGTGTGGTGCGGTCCCGTCGACGGTGAAGGCCTCGCCGGCGACGACTGCCAGTCCATTCCGCAGCAGATGCGCCGCGACATCGGGACGGTCCTCCGGCAGCCGCAGCCACAGATGATGCGCGGCGGGCTTGGCCTGGAACTCAAATCCCTTGAGCGCCCGTTGCGCGAGCTGCTGGCGGCCGATCGCCTCGCTTCTGATGGCGGTGATGATGCGGTCGGCGATCCCGGTCTCGATCCAATGCGTCACCAGCGCGACCATCAGCGGCGCCGGCATCTGCACCGTCGCCTGCAAAGAGCTACGCATCTCCCGCTGCGAGCTGCCGTCGGGCGTCACCAGATAGGCGACCCGTAGTGCGGGCGCCATACATTTTGACAGCGTGGTCGCGAGATATGTCTGATCCGGAATGAGATTGGCGATCGGCGATGCCGAGCGATCGAGCAGCCCGTAGGCATCGTCCTCGATCAGAATCGTATCGGCATCGTTGATGATCTTGGCGATGGCGCTGCGGCGCTCGGGGAGAAGCGTCGCGGTGGTCGGATTGTGCAGCGTCGGAATGAGATAGACCGCTTTCGGTCTATGCGTGCGGCAAGCCTTTGCCAGCGCCTCTGGCAGGATGCCGCCGTCATCCATCGCGACGCCGACGAGTCTGACGCCGAGGCGCGCGGCGGCGGCCCTGATGCCGGGGAAGGTGAGGGCTTCCGTCAGCACGATGTCGCCGGGCCGGGCGACGTGGGCGAGCAGGTTGAACAGGATCGTCTGTGCGCCGGGAAAGATCACGAGCCTGTCGGCATGCGCATGCGGCACGCGGGGGCGCATCCATCGCGCCGCGACCTCGCGCTCGTGTGCGCTGCCGCCGGGCGGCTGGTAGTTGAGATGCGCGGTCAGGCCCGATTGCGCGCGGATGGCTTCCATCCCGGCGATGATGCGCTCGTCGAGCTGCGCTTCGAGAGGTTGCGGCGGCACGTTCATCGAGAGGTCGATCGCGACGGGATGCGGCAGATCGACCACGCGGCGCGCGCTGGTCTCCGACACGAACGAGCCCTGGCCGACCCGGGCCTCCATGATGCCGCGGCGCCGCGCCTCGGTGTAGGCGCGTGTCACCGTGGTGAGGTCGATGCCGAGCGCCTTTGCCAGCGCCCGCTGCGTCGGCAATTGCTGGCCGCGCACCAGCCGGCCGGCGGCGATGTCGGCCTCCATGGCTTCGACGATGCGCTGATAGCGCGGCCCGCTCAGCTCCGAAATTGTAGGGGTCCAATCCATGCAATGAAGGCCCATATCCTTTGAATGTATGGATACAAGATATTATTGTATGGATCCTAGAAAAGGAAGAGGTGGGGTCATGGCAACCGGTTCAGTCTCTCTGGCAAAGGCGATGTGGCGCGGATTTCGCGGCAAGTGCCCGAACTGCGGCGAAGGCCATGCGTTCGGCCGTTTCCTGAAGGTGGCAGATACCTGCGACCATTGCGGCGAGGAGCTGTTCCACCAGCGCGCCGACGATTTCCCGGCCTATCTCGTGATGGTCGTCGTCGGCCATCTCGTGGTGCCGGCAATCCTCGCGGTCGAAACCGCCTATGCGCCGGCCGTCTGGCTGCAACTGGTGGTGTGGCTGCCGGTGACGTTGTTCGCTTCGCTCGCGCTGTTGCAGCCGACCAAGGGTGCCATCGTCGGGCTGCAATGGCAGATCGGCATGCATGGTTTTGAGGCGGGCAAGCTGCGGCGCGAAGCTGGTCGGCCTGCAGCCGTCCTCGTGAAGGTGAACGCGCGCGCGGCTTAAGGGGCCGTAGCGTTTACATCGCGGGACCGGCCGCTACACTCCATCGTACAAACAAGAACGATGGAAACGCCGATGGCCGCACGCTCAAAAACCTTCCTGCTTTGTCACGGCGCGTGGTCCGGCGGGTGGGCCTGGAAGAAGATGCATCCGTTGACGGCAAAGGCCGGCCATCGCCTCATTGCGCCGACCTATACCGGGCTCGGCGAGCGCGCGCATCTGGCCAGTCCCGCGATCGATCTCGACACGCACATCCAGGACATTCTCAACGTCATCAGGTTCGAGGATCTCGAGGACATCGTGCTCCTCGGCCACAGCTATGGCGGCATGGTCGCCACCGGTGTCGCCGATCGCGCGCGCGAGCGGGTGACGCAATTGATCTATCTCGACGCCTTCGTGCCGCGTGACGGCCAATCGCTGTTCGATCTCCACGAGGGCGGGCGCGAGCCGATGCGCAAGGCTGCAAGCTCAGGCGACGGCTACCGCATCCCGCCGAACCCGCCGCCGCCGGACACGCCGCCGGCCGATCTCGACTGGCTCAACGCCCGCCGGATCAACATGCCGATCAAATGTTTCGAGACGAAGCTGAAACTCGAACATGGCGAGCCGGCGATGCCGCGCAGCTACATCTATTGCACGCGCATTCCGCCGGGCGACGTGTTCGGGCAGTTCGCGAAGCGCACCAAGACCGAGGATGGCTGGCGCACTTTCGAACTCGATGCGAGCCATGCGCCGAATGTGACAGCGCCGGAGGCGCTGATGGGTGTGTTGCAAGAGATCGTCGGATAGCAAGCCCCCAAATGGTGAGGGGCCCGATGCAGTCAGCATCGAACCCCTCGTTGAAGATATCAGCCGGCCTCTAAGCCGGGTTCTGTAGGGCACCGTCCGCTTGCGCGAACGATACGTGACGGCCATTCCTCTGGGACCATGTTTGCACATGGCCTCGAGCAACCTACCCGGACGGCGGGCCTGACATCGCCCCGCGGCGTTATCGCTTTCGCGAACACTCCGCTATGCCGTCCCTATTCGGTTTTGCTCCCGGTGGGGTTTACCATGCCGGCTCCGTTGCCGCAGCCGCGGTGCGCTCTTACCGCACCTTTTCACCCTTACCTGCCTACGCAGCTTGCGCTGCTACGGCACGGCAGGCCCGAGGGCTTGCCGCGCCAAAGCCCCGAAGGGGCGACGGCGGGCGGTTCGTTCTCTGTGGCACTTTCCCTGGGGTCGCCCCCGCCGGACGTTATCCGGCACCGTATGTCAAGGGAGCCCGGACTTTCCTCCCCGGCGGCCTTTCGGCACTTGCCGGAGCGGCCGTCCGGCCGACTGACGGCTTACGCATGAAGCATTTGTGTCGGTTCCGCAAGCCGATATCGCCATGCACGGTTCGCCCGAAATAATTTATCCTGAAGATGTCGTTGGGCGCGTGTCCCGTTCGACTGGATGTCGGCGATCCAGCCGTGCAGCAGGAGTTAAGCGATGCAGTATTTGCTGATGATCTACCAGAACGAAGCCGAGTACGCGAATATGCGTCCGGCGGCCGGCCAGCAGATGACGGCGGAATATCAGACCTTCACGCAAGGCATCATCCAGAGCGGCAATTTCAAGGCCGGCGACCGTTTGCAGCCGACCACGACTGCAACGACCGTCCGCGTGCGCGACGGCAAGACGCTGACGACCGACGGCCCGTTTGCCGAAACACGCGAGCAGCTCGGCGGCTATTACCTGGTGGAGGCCAAGGATCTCGATGCTGCGATCGAGATCGCGTCGCGGATTCCGTCGGCGCGTATCGGCTCGATCGAGGTGCGGCCGATCTGGGTCTACGACAAGTGACGGCGCCGTCGCGCATCGGCGCATGACGCTGTCCGAGATCGACAAGATCTTCCGCGACGAGGCGGGGCGGGCGCTGGCCACGCTGATCCGCCTCGTCGGCGATTTCGATCTCGCCGAGGACGCGCTCCAGGACGCCTTTGCGGTGGCACTGGCGCGCTGGCCGGCGTGCGAGGTCCCCGACAATCCGCGTGCCTGGCTGGTCAATGTCGCCAGGCACAAGGCGATCGACCGTATCAGGCGCCAGGCCGTTTTCCGCGGCAAGGAGCAGGCGCTCGTGCACGAGCTCGAGCTGAACGCGCAGGCGCCCGCCGAGCCGCCGGCAATGCTCGACGACGACATGCTGCGGCTGATCTTCACCTGCTGCCATCCTGCGTTCGCGCCCGAAGTCCAGGTCGCGCTGACACTGCGCACCGTCTGCGGGCTCTCCACGGCGCAGGTCGCGCGCGCCTTCCTCGTCAGCGAGGAGGCGATGGCGCAGCGTCTCGTCCGCGCCAAGCAGAAGATCAGGCTCGCCGGCATTCCCTATGAGGTCCCCGAGCGCGACACGCTGGTGCCGCGGCTCGATGGTGTGCTTGCCGTGATCTATCTCGTCTTCACCGAAGGCTACGTGGCGACGTCCGGTGCGGATTTGATGCGACCCGATCTTGCCGCCGAGGCGATCCGGCTTGGCCGCTTGCTCGACCGGCTGCTACCCGATCGAGCCGGGATCAAGGGCCTGCTGGCGCTGATGCTGCTGCACGATGCGCGCCGCGCAGGGCGCCAGACCGCCGCCGGCGACATCGTGCTGCTGGAAGAGCAGGATCGTTCGCAGTGGGACCATGCACAGATCGAGGAGGGTCTGCGCCTGGTGGACGACGCACTGCGCGTGCCCGGCCGGCCGCAGCCGTATGCAGTACAAGCCGCGATCGCTGCGCTGCATGCGCGTGCGCCGAGCTACGAGCAGACAGACTGGCCGCAGATTGCCGGGCTCTATGAAGTGCTGCTGCGGATCAATCCGTCGCCGGTGATCGAACTCAACCACGCGGCGGCGGTGTCGATGGTCGATGGGCCCGCGCGCGCGCTCGATCTCGTGGATGCGACCGCCGCACGCGGCGCGCTTCATGGCTATGAGCTGCTGCCAGCGGTGCGGGCGGATTTGTTGCGGCGGCTTGGCCGGAAGGAGGAGGCGCGCGAGGCCTATCGCGCTGCGACGGAGGCGACGCAGTTAGAGCCGCTGCGACGGCTTTATGCGCGAAGGATGAGGGAGATGAACTGAGTTTCCGTCATGGCGGGGCTTGTCCCGGCCATCCACGTTCTTCCGGCGCGACAAAGACGTGGATGCCCGGGACAAGCCCGGGCATGACGGAGCAAGAGGTCACGTTCTCGAAGACGTCAGCTACTTCGTCACGATGGTCGTTGTCTCCTGAGGGAGACTCCCCAACAGCGCCTGCAAGGTCGAGAGCGTCGAGTGATCCGCGACCCCATCCAGTCGCGCCGGGCGGAAATGGCGCTGGAACGCGGTGACGACTTCCATGGTCGCGGCGTCGTATTTGCCGGTGAGGGGAACGCCGTAGCCGTATCTGGCGAGCGCTTGCTGCAGGCTCAGCACCTCATCGCTGATGGTGCCGAGCATCAGGCTTTCGCCGCGCACCACCGGCGCGGGCGTGACCCAGTGTCCGACGCCGGAATTGGCCAGCGAATGCCACGGAAATTTTTCGCCGGGATCTTTCTTGCGCGCCGGCGCCACGTCGGAATGGCCGAGCACCCGGTGCGCGGGCACCTTGCGGCGGAGCATGATGCCGCGGCACAGCGCGATCACGGCGGCGATCTGGCGCAGCGGAAACTCCGGATAGCCCCAATCGTGGCCGCGATTGACGATCTCGATCCCGATCGAGCAGGAATTGATGTCGTCCTCGCCGGACCAGGACGAGACGCCGGCATGCCAGGCGCGCCTGGCCTCCGGCACGCATTGCACGATGCGGCCGTCTTCCAGCACGACATAATGTGCCGATACCTCTGTGCCCGCGGAGCAGAGCCGCGCCAGCGCACCTTCGACGTCGGGCATGCCGGTGTAGTGCAGCACAATCATATCGGGTTGGCGGCCCTTGTTGCGGTCGCCATGGTTCGGTGAGGGGATGATGTCGGAGACGATCGAGGAATCCGGCTCGAACGTCCGCATGTTCGCGGCCGCTTTGGGAACCGGCAGAACGCGTTGACGCTTCGAATCAGATCCAGACGGCGTGGACGAACCGGACGACATAAATAGCTCGAGACAGACAGAGAGTGGGCCAAGCCCTTTTCTTTACTATTCCTTTACCCTCCACCGTGCGCAACCGCGCGACGAGGTTAACGGATGCATTTTGGCGCATGTGTGTGGATGAAGCATCACCGCCGCGTCAGCTTTTCGACTTGTCGCGAGCCGATCAACGCTTTCTTAACGCTAAGGGCCGTTACTGAGAGATGAAGAGCCGACCCGCGTCCGGAGGCGGCCAAAGCGTATTTTGGCTCGAAATCCCATGGCTGCCCGACAAATTCCAAGGGGAATACTGGGTTGGTGGCCCGGGACGACCGGGCACGGTAACCATATCGGACGGGGGTTGGGTCGTGGAACCGCCGCGACGCGGAATCATTCGAGGCGTTATGAGCTTGTTCGTCCCCGATCTCACTTGGGAGTCCGGCGGGGCGATCGGCAGGCCTGGCGCATGAGCTCGGCTCCGCACATCCCCGTTCTTGGCCGCGAGGCCATCGACCACCTCGCCCCGCGCGAAGGCGGCCTTTATATCGACGCGACCTTTGGTGCCGGCGGCTACAGCCGCGCGATCCTCGACGTGCCGGGAACTCAGGTGATTGCCATTGATCGCGACCGTACTGCGATCGAGGGCGGCGCCGAGCTCGTCGCATGCTCGGCGGGCAGGCTGACCCTCGTTGAAGATCGTTTCTCCAACCTCGCCGAGGTCTGCGCGGCTCAAGGCATCGATGGCGTCGACGGCGTCGTGATGGACGTCGGGGTATCCTCGATGCAGCTCGACCAGGCCGGCCGCGGCTTCTCGTTCCGCCTCGATGGTCCGCTCGACATGCGGATGGGGCAGGCAGGCCCGACTGCGGCCGATGTCGTGGCGCGCGCCTCGGAAGGCGATCTCGCCGACATCATTTATCTTCTCGGCGAAGAGCGGCAGTCGCGCCGGATCGCCCGCGCTATCGTCGCGGACCGTCAGGAGACGCCGTTCACGACCACGCGCGCGCTCGCCGAGCTCGTCGGCAGGGTGGTTCGGTCCAAGCCCGGCGATATTCACCCGGCGACGCGGACGTTCCAGGCCCTGCGCATCTTCGTCAACGAAGAGCTCGAGGAACTCCAGAGCGCGCTCATCGCTGCCGAGCGCGTGCTCAAGCCCGGTGGTCGCCTCGTTGTCGTCTCGTTCCATTCGCTGGAAGACCGCATCGTCAAGAATTTCCTTAGCCTGCGCAGCAAGACGGGTGGCGGCTCACGCCATTTGCCGGAAGTGTCGCAGGCGGTGCCGAGCTTCCAGCTGCTGACGCGGCGGCCGGTGATCGCGGGCGAAGACGAGGTCGCGCATAACCCGCGCGCGCGGTCGGCAAAACTGCGCGCCGGCGAGCGCACCTCGGCGCCTGCGCATGATGATCGCGAGCAATCGTCATGGCCAAAACTCTCCGACGTCATGAGGGGTGGCTAGCGCATGCGCTTCATCCACCTCCTCGTCATCGGCGCGCTGATCTTCGCGGCAGCCTATGTCTATAGGATCAAGATGGACTCCACGGCGCGCACCGAAAAGGTGCTGCGGCTGCATGCGGAGATCCGCGAGCAGCGCGATGCGATCGCGGCGCTGCGCTCCGAATGGGCCAAGCTCGATGCGCCCCTGCGCCTGCAAGGCCTGTCCGACCGGCATCTGCAGCTCAAGCCGGTCAACGGCACGCAATATGATTCACTGAAGAATTTGCCCGAGCGTCCGCTGCGGATGTTCAGGCCGGGCGAGCCGGATCCGATCGGCGCCATGCTCAACACCATCGAAGCCGCCAGCGATCCCGATAATGTGACGGGCTCCGTGCCTCAGCCCGAGGACAAGCCATGAGTGCTGTGACCCCGGCCAAACCTGCAGAAAAGCCCGCTGAGCCCTGGCGGCAGCGGCTGATCCGCAGCCTGCTGTACGGGCGCAACGTCGATCGCGCGGCCAAGGCGCGGGCGCGCGTCGGCCTGGCGATGCTCGCCTTCGGCGCGGTCTACGCCCTGATCGGCGGCCGGCTCGTGATGTTCGCGATCGGCGCCGACGCCCATGGCGCACGCCGCGCCGCGGCGCAGGAGGTGGTCGCGACCGCGCGGCCCGACATCGTCGACCGCAACGGCGCGATTCTCGCGACCGACGTCAAGGCCTCGAGCCTGTTCGGCGAGCCGCGCCGCATCATCGACAAGGACGAGGCAATCGAACTTCTGACCGCCACGGTGCCCGACCTCGACGAGGCCGAGGTGCGCGAGCGCCTGAAGACGCGCAAGGGCTTCGTCTGGCTCAAGCGCGAGATTACGGCGAAGCAGCAGCAGGACATCCACAAGCTCGGCATTCCCGGCATCGGTTTCCTGCGCGAGAACAAGCGCGTCTATCCGACCGGCAACGAGGTCGCCCACCTCATTGGTCTCGTCAACATCGACAACCAGGGCATCGCCGGCATGGAGAAGTGGCTCGACAATCAGGGGCTCGCCGATCTCCACCGCGCGGGCTTTGCCACCGACCGGCTGCAAAAGCCGATCGAGCTATCGGTGGATCTGCGGGTCGAGCACGCACTGCGTGACGAGCTGCTGAAGGCCAAGGAGAAATACCACACCAAGGCTGCCTCCGGCATCGTCTCCAACGTCAAGACCGGCGAGATCGTGGCGATGGTCTCCCTTCCGGACTTCGATCCCAACAATCCGAAGGAAGCGCACGATCCCGACCGCATCAATCGCCTGACCACCGGCGTTTACGAGATGGGCTCGACCTTCAAGGCGTTCACGCTGGCGATGGCGCTCGATTCCGGCAAGATCAATCTGAACACATCGTGGGATGCACGCGGAAACCTGCACTACGGCAAGTTCACCATCCACGACAGCCATCCGCTCGGACGCTTCATCAACACCAAGGAAGTGTTCACCTTCTCGTCCAACATCGGCGCGGCGCGGATCGCGCTCGGCCAGGGCGTCGAGGCCCACAAGGCATTCCTCGGCAAGATGGGCCAGTTGACGCGGCTGCGCACCGAACTGCCGGAAAGCGCGGCTCCGCTGATTCCGCGCCGCTGGGGCGAGCTGAACACGGTCACCATCGCTTTCGGCCAGGGCATGTCGGTGGCGCCGCTGCAGGCGGTGATGGGCATCAACGCGCTGGTGAACGGCGGCTATTTGATTCCGCCGACCTTCATGAAGCGCAGCGAGTCCGAAGCGGCGGCGATGGCCAAGCGCGTCATCAGGACGGAGACCAGCGACAAGATGCGGTTCCTGATGCGGCTCAATGCCGAAATCGGCACCGCCAAGACCGCCGACGTCAAGGGTTACTATGTTGGCGGCAAGACCGGCACGTCGGAGAAGGTCATCAACGGCCGCTATGCCAAGAAGCGCGTGCTCAACTCCTTCACCGCGATCATGCCCTGCGACGATCCGAAATATCAGATCCTGATCATGCTGGACGAGCCCCAGGCGATTCCCGAAACGAAAGGTTTCATCACCTCGGGCTGGAACGCGGTGCCGACCGGCGGCAAGGTGATCGAGCGGATCGCGCCGCTATTGGGCGTCGAACCGCGGTTCGACCTGCCGCCGTCCGAGCGCCTTATTCTTGCAGCATCCAGGACAACCCAGTAATCAACCGGGTGGGCCGTTGCCGCTGCTGAGTCGGGATTTCCCTGCAGATTCGGCAATCCGGTCCGGCATGTCGACTGGAAGACCATGAAGCTGCGCGACCTCCTCGATCAGGACGTTCAGGGCAATGATGCCGCAATCGAGCCCGCGGTCGCGGCGCTCGACGTGACCGGCGGCGCCCTCGACAGCCGCGCGGTCAAGCCCGGCGATCTCTTCTTCGCACTTGCGGGCAGCAAGACCGACGGTGCGCGCTTCATCGATGCCGCGATTGCCGCCGGCGCGGTGGCGGTCGTCGGCGACCATGCCCCTGATGGCTGCAAGGTGCCGTTCATCACAGTCGCGAATCCGCGCCGCGCGCTGGCGCTGGCCGCGGCAAAATTTTTTCCCGCGCAGCCCGCGACAATTGCGGCGGTGACCGGCACCAGCGGCAAGACCTCGGTCGCCGCATTCACCCGGCAGATCTGGGAGCGGCTCGGGCACGCCTCCGCCAGCATCGGAACCATCGGGCTCGTTTCCCCGAAGCGTACCGTCTACGGCTCGCTGACGACGCCCGATCCGATCGCACTGCACCGGCAGCTCGACGAGATCGCACGCGAGGGCGTCACGCATCTCGCCTTCGAGGCCTCTTCTCACGGGCTCGACCAATATCGCCTCGACGGCGTGCGCGTGTCCGCCGGCGGCTTCACCAATCTCTCGCGCGACCATATGGATTACCATCCGACCGTCGCGCATTACCTCGCGGCCAAGCTCAGGCTGTTCCGCGAACTTGTCCCGCCGGGGGGCGCGGCCGTGATCTCCGCCGATCATGATTGCTCGGCGGAGGCGATCAGTGCTGCGAATTCGCGCGGCTTGCGCGTGATGGCAGTCGGTCGCAACGGCGACGGGGCGGGCGAGGGCATTCGTCTCGCCGGTGCGGAGGTCGAAGGATTTTCGCAAGTGCTCGCGCTCGAACATCGCGGCAAGCGGTATACGATCCGGCTGCCGCTGGTCGGCGAGTTCCAGATCGAGAATGCGCTGGTGTCAGCTGGCCTCGCCATCGGCACCGGCGGCGACGCCGCGGACGTGTTCGCGAGCCTCGAACATCTCGAAGGCGCCAAAGGTCGGTTGGAGCGCGTCGGCGAGCGCAACGGTGCGCCGATCTTCGTCGACTATGCGCACAAGCCCGATGCGCTGGCGAAGGCGCTGCAGGCGCTGCGTCCCTACGCCAGGCGCAGGCTGGTCGTCGTGTTCGGCGCCGGCGGCGACCGCGATGCCGGCAAGCGTCCGATCATGGGCGAGATCGCCGCCGGCAACGCCGACGGTGTCATCATCACCGACGACAATCCGCGCAGCGAGAAGCCGGAATCGATCCGCGCCGAAATTCTCGCCGCCGCCAAGGGCGCCCGCGAAATCGGCGACCGGGCCGCGGCGATCCGCACCGCGATCGCCGAATTGGAAGATGGCGATGCGCTGCTCATCGCCGGCAAGGGCCACGAGACCGGGCAGATCGTCGGCGGAGAGGTTTTGCCCTTCAGTGATCACGAGGCGGTCGCCGCCGCATTAGCGTCGAGGATTGCATGAGCGCTCCCATATGGACGGTGGCCGAAGTGGCGCGCGCGCTGGGCGCCGCCGGATCGTTCCCGGACACGCCGATCGACTTCGTCACCCAGGACAGCCGGCTGGCGAAGCCGGGCAGCCTGTTCGTCGCGCTGAGCGGCACGCCAAGCGGCGGCTTCATTTCGGCCTTCGCCAGCGCGCGTGACGGCTGGGAGTTCGCGGACAAGGCGGAAGCCTCGGGCGCGGTCGCGATGATCGTGCCGCACGAGATCGCGGGCATCCGCATTCCCCAGATCGTCGTCAAGGACACGCTGATCGACGGCCTCTGGGGCCTTGCGCGCGCGGCACGCGCGCGCTTCAACGGGCCGGTGATCGGGCTCACCGGCAGCGCGGGCAAAACCAGCACCAAGGAATTCCTCGCGGCCTATCCTAATGCCTATGCCAGCCCGTCGAGCTTCAATAATTTCTGGGGCGTGCCGCTGACGCTGTGCAATGCGCGCCCCGATGCCAGTCTCTGGGTCGTCGAGATGGGCATGAACCAGGCGGGCGAAATCGCGCGGCTTAGCGAACTGACGCGGCCGACGGTGGCGCTCGTCGTCAACGTCCAGCCGGTGCATCTGGAGAAGCTCGGCTCGCTCGAAGCCATCCGTCGCGAGAAGGTGTCGATTGCACTCGGCCTGCCCGCGGAAGGCGTGCTGGTGCTGCCCGCCGGGATCAAGGCGCCGGACTGGAAGGGCAAGGTCATACGCTTCGGCGAGAAAGCCGAGGTGCATGAAGTCGCGCACGCGCCGCACGGCGACAGCTGGCAGGTCGTGGCCGCGCTCGGCAAGAAGGAGATCGCGTTCAGCCTGACGCCGGGCGCGCCGCATCGCGTTCAGAATGCGCTGGCCGCGCTCGCATCGATCCGTGCGACCAACCTCGATGCGGCGACGCTTGCGATCAAGCTCGACCGGGTCGGTATCATGAGCGGCCGTGGCGTCGAGCAGGCGGCCGGTGGCGTCACCGTGATCGACGACAGCTTCAACGGTAATCCGGCCAGCGTGGCTGCCGCGCTGCAAAGCTTGCAGGCGCGCAACACGACCGGTGGCCGCCGCATTGCCGTGCTCGGCGACATGCTGGAGCTGGGCGACGGCGCACCAACCTATCACATCGACCTCGCCAGGCATCTCGACGGCATCGACGGCGTCTATTGCGTCGGACCCCTGATGCGTCACCTGTTCGAGGTGCTTCCAGCCGGCAAGGGTCTCGGTTGGCACGACGACCCCGTCACGCTGAAGCCGGGGGAGGTCGCAAATCTGCTGAGGGCAGGCGATGTCGTGGTTGTCAAGGGCAGCAAGAAGATGTTCTGGGTCAACAAGTTTGTGCCGGGCCTAGTGGCCGCCTTGCAGGCAAGGGCGTAAACTGCTTGGAAGGCGCTGTTCCCGAATCCCCCCTTTCCGGCGCGAAGCCGTTCGTTTTCTTTAGAGGTCGCCCGACCCGATGATGAAGACCAGCGAATGCGCGTGAGGCAGGTTGACAAGGCCAAGATCAAGGCGCGTGCAAAGGCGCCATAGGACCGTCTGAATGTTTTACTGGCTGATCGAGCTCTCCAACACATTTCCGGGCTTCGGTGCCGTTCGCACCTTCCTGAACGTCTTCCGCTACATCACCTTCCGCACCGGCGGCGCCGTCGTCACCGGCGCGCTGTTCGTATTCCTGTTCGGACCCTGGATCATCGACCATCTGCGCATCCGGCAAGGCAAGGGCCAGCCGATCCGGGCCGATGGTCCGCAATCGCATCTCGCCAAGAAAGGCACGCCCACCATGGGCGGGCTGATGATCTTGTCCGGTCTCACGGTCGGCACGGTGCTGTGGGCCAATCCGCTCAACCCTTACGTCTGGATCGTGCTGGCGGTGACGCTTGGCTTCGGCTTCGTCGGCTTCTATGACGATTATCTCAAGGTGACGAAGCAGACCACGACCGGGTTCGGCAGCAAGCTTCGCCTGCTGATCGAGGCGGCGATCGCGCTGGTGGCCTGCTACGCGCTGGTGCGGCTGAACCGCGATCCCGCGTCGACCGCGCTGACGATTCCTTTCCTGAAGGACACCGTGCTGCATTTCGGCTGGTTCTTCGTCGTGTTCGGCGCCTTCGTCATCGTTGGCGCCGGCAACGCGGTGAACCTGACCGACGGTCTCGACGGCCTTGCCATCGTGCCGGTGATGATCGCGACTGCGAGCTTTGCCATGATCGCCTATCTCGCCGGCAACGCGGTGTTCGCCGATTATCTCCAGATCAAATATGTCGCCGGCACCGGCGAGCTCGCCGTGCTCTGCGGCGCGCTGCTGGGTGCGGGCCTGGGCTTCCTCTGGTTCAACGCGCCGCCGGCCTCGATCTTCATGGGCGACACCGGCTCGCTCGCGCTCGGCGGCATGCTGGGCGCGATCGCAGTGGCGGTGAAGCACGAGATCGTGCTCGCGGTGATCGGCGGCCTGTTCGTGCTGGAGGCAGTCTCCGTCATCGTGCAGGTGGTGTCGTTCAAGATGACGGGAAAACGCATCTTCCGGATGGCGCCGATCCATCACCATTTCGAGCAACTCGGCTGGACCGAGCCCCAGATCGTGATCCGGTTCTGGATCATCTCGGTGATGCTGGCGCTCGCTGGCCTATCCACGCTGAAGCTGCGGTGAACGATCGATGATCCCCGTCACGTCCTTTGCCGGCAAGACGGTCGCGGTGTTCGGCCTCGGCGGCTCGGGACTCGCCTCCTGTCACGCGTTGAAAGCGGGCGGCGCCGAGGTGATCGCCGCCGACGACAGCGCCGAGAATGTCGCCAAGGCCGCGCAAGCGGGCTTCATCACGGCTGATTTGCGCAACGTCTCATGGGCGAATTTCGCCGCGCTGGTGCTCGCGCCCGGTGTGCCGATGACCCACCCAGTCCCGCATTGGAGCGTGCTGAAGGCGCGCGAGGCCGCTATCGAGGTGATCGGCGACATCGAGCTGTTCTGCCGCGAAAGGCGCCGGCACGCGCCGGATGCGCCGTTCGTCGCCATCACCGGCACCAATGGCAAATCGACGACGACGGCTTTGATCGCGCATCTCACCAAGGTCGCCGGCTATGACACCCAGATGGGCGGAAATATCGGCACCGCAATCCTGTCGCTGGAGCCGCCGGGCATGGGCCGCGTCCACGTCATCGAGATGTCGTCCTATCAGATCGACCTCACGCCTTCACTCGATCCCTCCGTCGGCATTCTGCTCAATGTCAGCGAAGACCACATCGATCGCCACGGCACCATCGCGCATTACGCCGCGGTGAAGGAGCGACTCGTTGCCGGTGTGCAGGCCGGCGGCACCGCGATCGTCGGCGTCGACGACGGCTTTTGCCGCGATATCGCCGACCGGCTCGATCGCGCCGGCAAGAACGTGGTGCGGATCTCCGTCAAGAATCCGCTGGCCAGCGGCATCCATGTCGAGCACGGCCATATCGTGCGCAATTCGGGCGGCGCGCGCAGTGAAATCGCGGCGCTCGGCGGCATCGGTTCTCTGCGCGGCTTGCACAATGCGCAGAACGCGGCGTGCGCGGCAGCCGCCGCGCTCGCGATGGGCATCGGCCTCGACGTCTTGCAGAACGGCCTGCGCAGCTTCCCCGGCCTTGCGCATCGCATGGAGCAGGTCGGCCGCCGCGGCAACGTGCTGTTCGTCAACGATTCCAAGGGCACCAATGCCGACGCCACCGCGCATGCGCTGTCGTCCTTTTCGGACATCTTCTGGATCGCGGGCGGCAAGCCGAAGGCCGGCGGAATCACCGGCCTCACCGGCTACTTCCCGCGCATCCGAAAAGCCTATCTGATCGGCGAGGCCGCGCAGGAATTTTCGGGCACGCTCGGCACGAAGGTGCCGCACGAGATCAGCCAGACCCTCGACGTCGCCGTCGAGCAAGCCGCATGCGATGCGGAGGCGTCAGGCATCGCTGACGCGGTCGTCCTGCTGTCGCCCGCCTGCGCCTCCTTCGACCAGTATCGCAACTTCGAAATTCGCGGCACCAGGTTCCGCGAGCTGGTGCAGGCGCTGCCGGGCATGAAGCCGGTGGTGTAGGGACGCTGCTGGTTGTTGCTCCGCTGTCGTCGCCCGGCTTGACCGGGTGATCCAGTACGCCGCGGCTGTGGTTATGAACCCTCGACGTCTCTGGAATACTGGATGCCCCGCTTTCGCGGGGCATGACGGGCATTTGAGGTAAGCGCTCGCCTTCATCTCCAATCATCCCCGTTTCCTTAACCCCCCGGTAACCAACCTCGGCGACCAATGGACCGACCTCTGTCCGAAAGCGGCCGCCATGCTCTCCCGTGAAGAACGCACCCCCTTTTCCGAGTGGTGGTGGACCGTCGACAAGCCGCTGATGGGTGCCATCCTGGCGCTGATGCTGACCGGCGTGATCCTGTCGCTGGCGGCGAGCCCGCCGGTTGCGACCCGCATCGGGCTCGATCCCTTCCACTTCTTCAGCCGGCACGTGCTATTCCTGGTGCCGTCCTGCATCGTGCTGCTCGGGGTGTCCTTCCTGTCGCCGCGGGCGATCCGTCGCTCGGCGCTGATCATCTTTGCGGTCAGCATCGTCCTGATCGTGCTGACGCTCGCGATCGGCCCCGAAGTAAAGGGCTCGCGGCGCTGGATCACGCTACTCGGCCTCAATATCCAGGCCTCCGAGATCGCAAAACCGTCGTTCGTCGTCATGGCCGCCTGGCTGTTCGCGGAATCCACTAGGCGGCCAGAAATGCCGGCGACCTCGATGGCGCTGGTGCTGCTCTTGATGCTGGTCTCGCTGCTGGTGATGGAGCCCGACTTCGGCCAGACCATGCTGATCCTGATGGTGTGGGGCTCGCTGTTCTTCATCGCGGGCATGCGGATGATCTGGGTGTTCGGGCTCGCCGGCCTCGGCGCCGCCGGACTGTTCAGCGCCTATCTTTTTGTGCCCCACGTCGCCGGCCGCATCAAGCGCTTCATGAATCCGGCCTCGGGCGACACCTTCCAGGTCGATACCGCCATGGAGGCCTTCTACAATGGCGGCTGGTTCGGCCTCGGACCGGGCGAGGGCATCGCCAAGCGCAGCCTGCCCGACAGCCACACCGATTTCGTGTTCGCGGTTGCCGCCGAAGAGTTCGGCATCATCCTGTGCCTCGCGATGCTGGCACTGTTTGCTTTCGTCGTCATCCGGACGCTGTCGCGCGCCTATGCCAACGAGGACATGTTCTCGCGCTTCGCGGCCTCGGGCTTGGCGATCCTGTTCGGCGTGCAGGCCGCCATCAACATGTCGGTCAATCTCCAGCTCATCCCCGCCAAGGGCATGACGCTGCCCTTCATCTCCTATGGTGGCTCCTCGATCGTGTCGCTGGCCTATGGTGTCGGCATGATGCTCGCGCTGACGCGGCTGCGCCCGCGCACCGAAGTCGAGGCGAGCGGCCACGCCGAGGCGATGCGCAGCTACGCATAGTTTTTCGTCATTGCGAGCGAAGCGAAGCAATCCAGAATCTCTCCGCGGTGGCAGTCTGGATTGCTTCGCTGCGCTCGCAATGACGAAAGAGTCCTTGTAAAACTCGCCACCATGGACACCTCCCCCCTGATTCTTCTCGCCGCGGGCGGCACCGGCGGCCATCTGTTTCCGGCCGAGGCGCTCGGCGTCGAGCTGATCCGGCGCGGCTTCCGCGTCCGCCTCGTCACGGACGAGCGCGCGCTGCGCTACAGCGGACTGTTCACCAAGGACATGATCGACGTCGTCTCGAGCGAGACTGCGCGCGGACGCAATCCGCTGCAGCTCGCCTATGCCGGCCTGACGCTCGCGGCCGGCACGCTGTCCGCCTACAGCCTGATCAAGCGACTGAAGCCGGTCGCCGTCGTCGGCTTCGGCGGCTATCCGACGCTGCCGCCGCTGGTCGCCGCAAAATTCGCCGGCGTGCCCGGCATCATCCATGACGCCAATGCGGTGCTCGGCCGCGCCAACCGGTTCCTGTCGAGCCGCGTCCAAGCCATCGCGACGTCGTTGCCCGGCGTGCTCGATCGCGATCCGGCGCTATCAGGCAAGACCACGACGGTCGGCACGCCGATGCGTCCGGCGATCCTCGCCGCAGCTGGCGTGCCATATGCTGCGCCTGAAGTGAACGGTCCGCTGCGCCTGCTCGTCGTCGGCGGCAGCCAGGGCGCGCGCATCATGGCCGACATCGTGCCGGGCGCGATCGAGCGCCTCGAGCCTGCGCTGTGGAGCCGGCTCGTCCTCACCCAGCAGGTGCGCGACGAGGATATGGCGCGCGTGCGTGCGGTCTACGACAGACTGAAGATCAAGGCCGAGCTCGCGCCGTTTTTCACCGATCTTCCGGCACGGCTGGCCTCCAACCATCTGGTGGTGTCGCGCTCAGGCGCCGGCACCGTGGCGGAACTTGCCGCGATCGGGCGGCCCTCGATCCTGGTGCCGCTGCCGGGCGCGATCGACCAGGACCAGTTCGCCAATGCCGGCGTGCTGGCCAAGGTCGACGGTGCGATCCGCATTCCGCAGACCGAGTTTTCCTCCGATCGCCTCGCCGCCGAGATCTCCGCCTTCGCCGCCGAGCCCGCGCGTCTTGCCGCCATGGCGCAGGCCGCCCGCGGCGCCGGCCGGCTCGACGCAGCGGAGCGGCTGGCCGATCTGGTGGCCAAAATCGCGGGAATCTGACGCGAAATCGGCCGGAATTCCTACTTTTGCCGTCATGGCCGGGCTTGTCCCGGCCATCCACGTCTTGCAAGAAGTGGTAAGGATTCGTGGATGCCCGGGACGAGCCCGGGCATGACGAAGGGAACTGCGGGATACACCATGAGACTGCCGCGCGAGATCGGACCTATCCACTTCGTCGGGATCGGCGGGATAGGCATGAGCGGAATCGCCGAGGTGCTGCTCAATCTCGGCTATTCCGTGCAGGGTTCGGACGCCTCCGACAATTACAATCTCGACCGCCTGCGCAAGAACGGTGCGAGGGTCTCGGTCGGCCACAAGGCGGAGAACGTCGACGGGGCCGAGGTCGTCGTGGTTTCTACCGCGATCAAGCGCGACAATCCGGAACTGACGGCGGCGCGCGAACGGCGCATCCCCGTGGTGCGCCGCGCCGAGATGCTGGCCGAGCTCATGCGGCTGAAGAGCTGCGTCGCCATCGCCGGCACCCACGGCAAGACCACCACGACCACGATGGTCGCGACGCTGCTCGACGCCGGCGGCCTCGATCCCACCGTGATCAACGGCGGCATCATCAATGCCTACGGCTCCAATGCGCGTCTCGGTGCGGGTGACTGGATGGTGGTCGAAGCGGACGAGAGCGACGGCACGTTCCTGAAGCTGCCGACCGAGGTCGCGATCGTCACCAATGTCGATCCCGAGCATCTCGATCACTTCAAGACCTTCGAGGCGGTGCAGGACGCCTTCCGCCATTTCGTCGAGAACCTGCCGTTCTATGGCTTCGCCGTGATGTGCATCGATCATCCCGTGGTGCAAACCCTTGTCGGCAAGATCGAGGATCGACGCATCATCACCTATGGTGAGAATCCGCAGGCCGATGTGCGCTTCGTCGACCTGACCCCGGCGGGCGGCGGATCGAAGTTCAAGGTTGCCTTCCGCGATCGCAAGACGGGCGCCGTGCACGAGATCTCCGATCTCATGCTGCCGATGCCGGGGCGCCACAATGCCTCCAACGCGACCGCCGCGATTGCGGTCGCGCGCGAGCTCGGCGTGTCGGACGAGGCGATCCGCAAGGCGATCGCCGGCTTCGGCGGCGTCAAGCGCCGCTTCACCAAGACCGGCGAGTGGAACGGCGTCACCGTCATCGACGACTACGGCCATCATCCGGTCGAGATCGCGGCGGTGCTGAAGGCGGCGCGGGAATCCACCAACGGTAAGATCGTCGCGGTGGTGCAGCCGCATCGCTACACCCGCCTGCAGTCGCTGTTCGAGGAATTCTGCACCTGCTTCAACGATGCGGATGCGGTGATCGTCGCGGAGGTCTATGCTGCGGGCGAGACGCCGATCGAAGGCATCGATCGCGACCATTTCGCCGCGGGCCTGCGCGCCCACGGCCACCGCGAGGTGATCCCGCTGCCCGCGGCGTCCGATCTCGCTGGCATCGTCAAGGGCGTGGCGAAGTCCGGCGATCTCGTCGTGTGTCTGGGCGCCGGCAACATCACGCAATGGGCGTATGCCTTGCCCGGCGAATTGAAGGCGCTGGGGTAGCGCAGTGAGCTTCCCCGACATCACACCCGACCTCAAAGCCGTGATGCCCGATCTTCGCGGCCGGCTGCTGGCGAACCAGTCGCTCGCCGAGCTCACCTGGTTTCGCGTCGGAGGTCCCGCGCAGGTGCTGTTCACGCCGACGGATGAGGACGATCTCTCTTATTTCCTCGCGCATCTCGCAAGCGACATTCCCGTCTATGTCGTCGGCGTCGGCTCCAACCTGATCGTGCGCGACGGCGGCATGGCGGGCGTGGTGATCCGGCTTGCGCCGCGCGCCTTTGGCGAGGCGAGCGCGAGCGGCGATGTCGTCACCGCGAGCGCAGCCGCGCTCGACAAGCGCGTGGCGGAAGTCGCCGCGTCGGCCAATATCGGCGGGCTCGAATTTTACTTCGGCATTCCCGGCACGATCGGCGGCGCGCTGCGCATGAATGCGGGCGCCAATGGCGGCGAGACCAAGGACGTGTTGATCGAGGCGCGTGGCGTCGGGCGCGACGGCACGAAGCACATCTTCTCCAATGCCGACATGAAGTTTGTCTACCGCAACAGCGGCGTCGATGCCTCCATCATCTTCACCTCCGCGCGGTTCTGCGGCGAGCTCAGGGATGCCGAGGCGATCCGCGCGCGCATGGCGGAAGTGCAAACCCATCGCGAGACCGCGCAGCCGATCCGCGAAAAGACCGGCGGCTCGACCTTCAAGAATCCGCCCGGCCATTCCGCCTGGAAGCTGGTCGATGCCGCCGGCTGCCGCGGTTTGCGCGTCGGCGGTGCAGAAGTCTCCGAGATGCACTGCAATTTCCTGATCAACACGGGCAATGCCACCGCGCACGATATCGAGACGCTGGGCGAGACCGTACGTGAACGGGTGAAGGCAAATTCCGGAATTGAGCTACACTGGGAAATCAAGCGGATCGGAATTCCCGGCTAATTTGGACAAGCGACGAGAGAACATGCGCATCACCATCCTCTTCGGCGGCTCCAACCGCGAACGTCTGGTTTCCGTCGCCTCAGCCCAGGCGCTGCATCAGGCGCTGCCCGAGGCCGATCTCTGGTGGTGGGACGTCGAGGACAAGGTGCATGTCGTGCAGTCCAAACAGCTGCTCGAACATGCCCGCCCGTTCGAGGACGAGTTCAAGCCGGGCACGTCGGGCATTCCGTTGGAGCAGGCGCTCGACCAGGCCAGGGCGGAGGACCGCGTGCTGGTGCTCGGCCTGCATGGCGGGCGTGCCGAGAACGGCGAATTGCAGGTGATGTGCGAAGCGCGCGGCGTGCCGTTCACCGGATCGGGCTCGGCCTCCTCGCATCTCGCGTTCGACAAGATCGCGGCCAAGCATTTCGCCGCGCTCGGCGGCGTGACGCCGCCGGCCAACATTGCGCTGGACCAGATCGACGAGGCCTTCGCCGAATACGGCCGGCTGATCGCAAAGCCCGCCAGGGATGGCTCGAGCTACGGCCTGATCTTCGTCAACGCCAAGCAGGATCTCGTCGCCGTTCGCAATGCGGCCAAGCACGAAGAGTACGTGATCGAGCCCTACATCTCCGGCGTCGAGGCGACCTGCGGCGTGCTGGAGCGGCCGGACGGCTCGATCATCTCGCTGCCGCCGATCGAGATCATTCCGGGCGAGGGCAGTTTCGACTACGCGGCGAAATATCTTTTGAAGTCGACCCAAGAGATCTGTCCCGGCCGTTTCGCACCCGAAATCACCGCCGCGCTGAAGCACCAGGCGATGCTGGCGCACCGGGCGATGTCGTGTACCGGCTATTCCCGTTCGGACTTCATCGTCTCGGACAAGGGGCTGGTCTATCTCGAAACCAACACGCTGCCCGGCCTGACCAAGTCCTCGCTCTACCCCAAGGCGCTGAAGGCCGAGAGCATCGAGTTCGTCGACTTCCTGCGCGGCCTGATCGAGCTCGCTGTGGCCGGTGTGCGAAAATAATTAGGACTGGTTAACGGCCGAACTGGCGAAACGGCCGGTTTTGGAACCCAAAACCGGTAAAATGCCGGATATTGCGGCATAAATGCCTCACAGGCCTGGGCAAAAAGCTCACGTCGTTAACGAACTTTACCTTTTGTTTACCAGGACGTCCGAAGGTTAACGCTGGCGGCGCATATGACGCTTTGGCTGCCGGCGCGTGGACCGTTGCGGGTGTTGTCACCCCCAGCGAACGCTCTGAAGGGGAGAGGTTTTCTTCTGCTGAAGACCAGCACCCGGCCCGGCAAGTCCGAGACGTCATGTTCGCCAGGACCCGCGCGATGTCGCGGGCAAACTGTTGACGAGCTCGTGCAATGGATGGAGCAGGAAGCCTCACTCGGTCGCTTTTCAGATCGCTGAGGCCCCAAGCTGACCTGAAGGCGGCCGCTATCGGAGCGGTCGTGCTTCTGCGCGAGTGGGTGCAGGACAAGCGTCAGGAAAGAGTTCTCGGCGCCCGTGCTGCCGCCAAGGAAAAGACCAGGGCCAAAGCCATCGTCGAGCGCGAGCCGCCGCCGCGGTTGGTCGCGCTGGTCGAGCGCTATCTGCCGCGCCGGGTCGGGATCAGCATGACGGTGCTGCTCCTGATCGGAAGCTGCGGCTTCGGTATCGTCAAGGGCGGCCATCTCCAGGATTTCATCACGGCGGTCAACGACACCCGCAACGCGCTGGCCAATTCCGCCGGCTTCCGCATCACCTCCGTCGTGATCAACGGTCGCAAGCAGCTCAGCCAGGACGAGATCCTCGCGATCGGCGGCGTCAGCGGCCGATCCTCGCTGCTGTTTCTCGACGCCGACGCCGTGCGCGACAAGCTCAAGGCCAATCCCTGGATCGCGGATGCGACCGTGCTGAAGCTCTATCCGGGCCAGCTCATGATCGAGCTCACCGAGCGCAAGGCGTTCGCGCTGTGGCAGGAGGCCGGCCGGCTCTCCGTCATCGCCGATGACGGCGCCGTGCTCGAACCCTACGTCTCGCGCCGCTTCCTGTCGCTGCCGCTCGTGGTCGGCAAGGGCGCCGAGACGCAGGCCCGCGATTTCCTCGCTTTGCTGGCGCGCTATCCGCAGGTCAATTCCATTACCAAGGCCGCGATCTTCGTCGGTGAGCGGCGCTGGAACCTGAGGCTCAAGGACGGCCTCGACATCCGCCTGCCCGAACAGGACGTCGGCAACGCGCTTGCGATGCTGTCCAGGCTCGACAAGGAGGACAGGCTGTTCTCCCGCGACATCGTCGCCGTCGACCTGCGCCTGCCCGATCGGCTCGTCGTGCAGCTGTCCGAGGACGCCGCCAAGGCGCGCGACGATTTGTTCAAGGACAAGAAGAAGAAAAAGGCCGGGGACGCTGCATGACCGGTCTTGATCGCACCCAGACACCGAAGACACGCCCGATGCCGCACAAGCGCGGCGGCCTCGTCGCCTGCCTCGACATCGGCACCAGCAAGATCGCCTGCATGATCGCGCGGCTGAAGCCGTCGGCGCCGAGCGAAGCCCTGCGCGACCGGACCCATGCGGTGGAGCTGATCGGCTACAGCCAGATTCAGTCGCGCGGCATGAAGGCCGGCGCCGTGATCGATCTCGGCGAATGCGAGCAGGCGGTGCGACAGGCCGTCGGGCTTGCAGAGAAAATGGCCAAGGTGCGGGTCGAGTCCGTGCTGCTGTCGGTCTCCGGCGGCCGGCTCTCCGGTCAGCTGGTCGAAGCTGCGGCCGACATCCGCGGCGGCGCCGTGACACCGGCCGATGTCAGCCGCGTCACCTCCACCGGCATGCGCCACGCCACCGGCGAAGGCCGCACCGTGCTGCACGCGCTGCCGGTCGGCTACACGCTTGACGGCGTCAAAGGTATCCGCGACCCCCGCGGCATGGTTGCGCATCAGTTCGGCATCGACATGAATGTCGTCACCTGCGACGCCACGGTGGCGCGGAACCTGATGCTGGCGGTCGAACGCTGCCACATCAACGTCGAAGCAATGGCGGCAAGCCCCTATGTGGCAGGCCTGTCGGTGCTGACCGACGACGAGGCCGATCTCGGCGCCGCCGTGGTCGAAATGGGCGCGGGCACCACCACGATCGCGGTCTTTTCCGGCGGCCACTTCGTGCATGCCGCGGGTTTTGCGGTCGGCGGGCAACACATCACGATGGATCTGGCGCGCGGACTCTCCGCGACCATTGCCGATGCCGAGCGAATCAAGACGTTATACGGGACCGTCATCACCGGCGGATCGGACTCGCGTGAGCTGATGTCTGTACCGACAGCCGGTGACGAGCAGGATCTGCCGCAGATCGTCTCCCGCGCTACCATCGCCAACATCGTCAAGCATCGTGCCGAGGAAGTCTTCGAAATGGTTCGGGACAAGCTGAAGGACTCGCCCTTCGCCTCGGAGCCGAACGGCCGCGTCGTGCTCTCGGGCGGGGCCTCGCAGCTCACGGGTCTCGTTGAGCTCGGAACGCAGATTCTCGGCCGGCCCGTGCGGGTCGGACGTCCGCTCGGTTTCGGCCGGCTGCCCAACGAGGCGAAGAACGCCGCCTTCGCGGTGCCGGCCGGACTGCTCGTCTACCCGCAATATGTTCACCACGAACATGTCGAACCGCGGCATACGCGGCAGCAGGTCAGGACGGGGACCGGCGGGTATTTCGGAAAGGTCGGACGATGGCTACGCGAGGGCTTCTGATGACTCCTTCCCGCAATATTCGATTTTCACCAACTCCCGCGGCCGCCGGCCGGGGCGAACCCACGCGCGCGTGATCGAGAGGCAAACATGACCATCAGCATCAATGTTCCTGATATTCACGAACTGAAGCCCCGCATCACCGTGTTCGGCGTCGGCGGCGCCGGTGGTAACGCCGTCAACAACATGATCACGGCGGGCCTCCAGGGCGTCGACTTCGTGGTCGCCAACACCGACGCGCAGGCGCTGACGATGTCGAAGGCGCAGCGCATCGTGCAGATGGGCACGGCGGCCACGCAAGGGTTGGGCGCAGGTTCGCAGCCGGTGGTCGGCGCGGCCGCGGCCGAAGAAGTCATGGACGAACTCCGTGACCATCTCTCGGGCGCCAACATGGTGTTCGTCACCGCCGGCATGGGCGGCGGCACCGGCACCGGCGCAGCTCCCGTGATCGCCAAGATCGCGCGCGAGATGGGCATCCTCACCGTCGGCGTCGTGACCAAGCCCTTCCACTTCGAGGGCGGCCGCCGCATGCGCACCGCGGAAGCGGGCATCAATGAGCTGCACAAGGTCGTTGATACGCTGCTGATCATCCCGAACCAGAACCTGTTCCGGGTCGCGAACGAGAAGACCACCTTCGCCGACGCCTTCGCGATGGCCGACCAGGTGCTCTATTCGGGCGTTGCCTGCATCACCGACCTGATGGTCAAGGAAGGCCTGATCAATCTCGACTTCGCCGACGTCCGCGCCGTCATGCGCGAGATGGGCAAGGCGATGATGGGCACGGGCGAAGCCTCCGGCGACAAGCGCGCGCTGACCGCCGCCGAAGCCGCGATCGCCAACCCGCTGATCGACGATAGCTCGATGAAGGGCGCCAAGGGCCTCCTGATCTCCATCACCGGCGGCAAGGATCTCACCCTGTTCGAGGTCGACGAAGCTGCGACCCGCATCCGCGAGGAAGTCGACCAGGACGCCAACATCATCGTCGGCGCCACCTTCGACGAGGCCCTCGATGGCCTGATCCGCGTCTCGGTCGTCGCCACCGGCATCGAACAGGCCGCGATCGCGCGCAACAGCCAGGCCACCAGCGCTCCCGTGGCGAATCCTGCTCCGCAGGCGCAGCAGGCTCCCGCCGCTCCCGCCGCGGCTGCCGAGAGCCGTCTTGCCGATCTGACCGCGCGGCTGCGCGCTGACAATCAGCGCATGGCCGAGCGCGCCCAGAAGTTCGAAGGACAGACCCCGGCCACAGGAACGGGCCAATTTGCCGCCGCTCCCACGGCTCCGCGTCCGAACGTCGAGCGCGCTGCGCTTGCCGCCATCGCCGCCGCCGTTGCGGACGTTCCGCAGGCTCCCGCGCCGATGCAGACCTATGGCGACGTTACCGTGCGCCCGATCGCGCAGAAGCCCACGCTGTTCCCCGAGCCCGAGCAGGCGCCGATGGCCATGCAAGAGCCGATGACGCCGGAAACCTTCATCCCTCCGCAGGCCGAGCGTGCACCGGTCCGCACACCGCGGATGCCGCGGATCGAGGAACTTCCGATGCCCGCCCAGGCCGAGCTTCGCCAGGCCCGCGGCGAGGTCGAGGAGGAGACCCCGCAAAAGACCCGGCTGTCGCTGCTGCAGCGCCTCGCCAATGTCGGCCTCGGCCGTCGTGACGAGGAGACCGAGGCGCCGATCGCGGCCCGCACCGCCGGTCCCGCGATGCCGCCACTGCCCGATCGCCGCCCCCAGAAGACCGTGGCGCAGCAAATCGCTTCTACCGAGCCGGTGTCTGAGTATGCCCGTCGTCCCGCGCCGCAGGGCCTGGACATGCACGGCCGTCCCGCGCCTGTTGCCCCGGCGCCACAGGGAGATGACCATCTTGATATCCCGGCCTTCCTGCGGCGGCAGGCGACCTGAGGATTGTTACAATAAGGCAGACGAAAAAAGGTCCCGGGGGGAAGCTTGCCGGGACCTTTTCTTTTGCCCCGTGCATATCCGGATTGCGTGGCCAAGCAACTGATTTTAAATCATTAATTACGTATTCGATGGTTCAGTAAAACTACCGAAAACGGTCCCGAACTCCGGTCCAATTTGGTTAAGCCTTGGCGCGAATACGGCGGGTTTGGGGTAACAATCGGTAAAAAAGCGTGAGTTGGCGCTGTTTGGGGCAGTGACTATGGTTTGCCGTGACTTGGGGATACGGATTCGGAACAGCGGTCTAGGCCGCAGTCGGGTTCAGTATAAGTCGCGATGGTCGTAGTGGGGCGGTTCCTGATGAAATTTAGCCGGCAAACAACGCTTCGTGCGCAAGCCAGTGTGGCAGGCGTCGGCGTTCATTCCGGTCTTCCTGTCACGCTCGCGCTTGGACCCGCGCCTGTCGACGCGGGATTTGTTTTTATCCGCACCGGGCTCGAGGGAAGCGACCGCGAAGTTCAGGCCACCGCCGAGCAGGTGATCGCGACGGATTTCGCCACCGTCCTCGGTGATCGCAACGGTCCGCTGGTTTCCACCGCCGAGCATGTCCTTGCTGCGCTGCGGGGAATGGGCGTCGACAACGCCATCATCGAGATCGATGGGCCGGAAGTGCCGATCATGGACGGCAGCGCGGCAGCCTTCGTTGCGGCGATCGACCAGGCCGGCATCGTGACCCAGCCGGCGCAGCGCCGCTTCATCCAGGTTTTGAAGCCGATCTCGGTCAAGATCGGCGACTCCTTCGGTGAGATCAGGCCCTATGCCGACGGGTTCCGCGCCGAGGTCGAGATCGACTTCACCAATCCTGTCATCGGCCAGCAGAGCTATGCCTTCGACCTCAACCCGGAGCGTTTCCGCCGCGAAGTCGGCCGGGCCCGGACTTTCGGTCTGATGTGCGACGTCGCGCGGCTCTGGAGCGCCGGCTACGCGCTCGGTGCCTCATTCGACAACACCGTCGTGTTCGACGAGGAGCGGCTGCTCAACACCGAGGGCCTGCGCTACGCCGACGAATGCGCCCGCCACAAGGTGCTGGACGTGATCGGCGACCTCGCGCTGGCGGGTCTGCCGCTGCTCGGCGCCTACCGCTCGGTACGTGGCGGCCACAAGCTCAACCACGCCGTTCTGACCGCGCTGCTCGCCGACCGCACCGCTTGGCGGGTGGTCGAGGGCGAGGCAGCCCGCCGCACCACGCGTCCGGTGGCCGAAACCGGTCGCGGCATCGTCGGTGGCCGGATCGCCGCGGTCTACGGGCCGGACGTTTCCTGAAGAGAGACGTTTCCTGCAGCGGACGTTTCCTAGACGAGAGACGCGTCCTGAAGAGACCCGTCGCCGCGGGCGTTTGGCGGCGGCTTTCCCCGGGAAACTCCTGGTAACGATGATCGGCTAGGATTGCGGCGCCTCGCCTTAATCCGGGCGGAATGCCTGCCTATCCGGTTGGTTGAAGATCGTTTTTCGGTTACACCGGCGTGGTCGCACGGCAGGCACCACGGCTATATTTCGCGCCCAGGACGGGGTTCATGGGCTGGCGGACACCGCACCACAGGGCGTCAGGGCAATACTCATGTCGGCACAGCGTATGACGCGCGGATATCTTCAAGTCCCGTCTCGAGAAGTCTCGTCTCGAGCCCGTGGGCTGCTTCAGGTTGTCGCCCTCTTCGTGCTCGCGCTGCCGCTGGCCGGCTGCGGCACCGGCGCGCTTTGGGACAAGTTCACCGCCAAGGACGACACCTTCGTCGAGGAGCCCGCCGACAAGATCTACAATGAGGGCCTGTACCTCATGAACGAGAAGAAGGACATGAAGGCGGCGAACAAGAAGTTCGAAGAGGTCGACCGCCAGCATCCTTATTCCGACTGGGCCCGCAAATCATTGCTGATGTCGGCCTACGCGTCCTACCAGGGCGGGGATTATGACAATTGTATCGGCGCGGCCACCCGCTACGTCACGCTGCATCCCGGCAGCCCGGATGCGGCCTACGCGCAATATCTGATCGCCGCCTCGCATTACGACCAGATTCCGGACATCAGCCGCGACCAGACCCGCACCGAGAAGGCGATCGCCTCGCTGGAAGAGGTGGTGCGCAAATATCCGACCTCCGAATATGCGACCTCGGCCAAGGCCAAGATCGAAGGTGCGCGCGACCAGCTCGCCGGCAAGGAAATGAACGTCGGCCGCTATTACGCGCAGAAGCGCGACTACACGGCGGCGATCAACCGGTACAAGGCCGTGGTGACGCAGTACCAGACCACCCGCCATGTCGAGGAGGCGCTGTACCGCCTGACCGAGGCCTATATGGCGATCGGCATCGTTGGCGAGGCCCAGACGGCCGCCGCCGTGCTCGGGCACAATTTTCCTGATAGTCGCTGGTACAAGGACGCCTATAATCTTGTAAAATCAGGCGGTCTCGAACCGAGCGAGAATCAGGGGTCCTGGATTAGCAAGACCTTCAAGAAAATGGGTCTCGGCTAGGAAATAGAATTCCATGCTGGCGCGTCTGTCGATCCGTGACATCGTCCTGATCGAACGGCTCGATATCGAATTCGCACCGGGCCTCGCGGTTTTGACCGGCGAGACCGGTGCGGGCAAATCCATCCTGCTCGATGCCTTTGCGTTGGCGCTCGGCGGCCGCGGCGATGCCGGCCTCGTGCGGCATGGGGCGGAGCAGGGGCAGGTCACTGCCGTATTCGATATCCCAAAAAACCATCCCGCGGCCAAAATCCTCGCGGAGAACGGGCTGGACGATACCGGCGAGATGATTCTCCGCCGGGTCCAGCTCGCCGACGGCCGCACCCGCGCCTTCATCAACGACCAGGCGATCAGCGTGCAGACGCTGAAGGCGGTCGGGGCTGCCCTGGTCGAGATCCACGGCCAGCACGACGAGCGCGCGCTGGTCGATGCCGCCACCCACCGCCGCCTGCTCGACGCCTTCGCCGGTCTCGAAAAGGACGTCTCGGCGGTCGAGGCGCTCTGGGACGCACGCCGCACCGCCAACACCGCGCTGGAGGAGCATCGCGCCGGCATGGAGCGCGCCGCGCGCGAAGCCGATTACCTCCGCCACGCCTCCGACGAATTGAAGCAGCTCGCGCCCAAGGACGGCGAGGAGACCTCGCTGGCCTCCCGTCGGACCACGATGATGCAGGGCGAGAAGATCGCCTCCGACCTGCGCGAGGCGCAGGAGGCGGTCGGCGGCCACCATTCGCCGGTCGCCTCGCTGTCGGCCGCCGTGCGGCGGCTGGAGCGTCGCGGCGTCAACTCGCCGGCGCTGGTCGAACCCGCGGTGAGGGCGATCGACATCGCCATCAACGCGCTGGAGGAAGCCGACCAGCATCTTCAGGCGGCGCTTGCCGCAACCGATTTTGATCCCTCGGAGCTCGAACGCATCGAGGAGCGCCTGTTCGCGTTGCGCGCCGCCTCGCGCAAATATTCGACGCCGGTCGACGGGCTCGCCGCGCTGGCCGCAAGATACGCCGCCGATGTCGTTCTGATCGATGCCGGCGCCTCACGGCTGAAGAAGCTGGAGCAGGCCGCGATCGAGGCCGATGCGCGCTATGCGGCGGCTGCGAAGAAGCTGTCGATGGCGCGGCAGAAATCGGCGGAGAAGCTCAACAAGGCCGTCAATGCCGAGCTCGCGCCGCTCAAGCTCGAGCGCGCAAAGTTCATGACCCAGGTCGAGACCGACGAGGCAGCTCCGGGCCCGCAAGGGTTCGACCGCGTCGAGTTCTGGGTGCAGACCAACCCGGGCACCAAGCCGGGGCCGCTGATGAAGGTCGCCTCCGGCGGCGAGCTGTCGCGTTTCCTGCTGGCGCTGAAGGTCGTGCTGTCCGACCGCGGTTCGGCGCCGACCTTGGTCTTCGACGAGATCGACACCGGTGTCGGCGGCGCGGTCGCGGACGCCATCGGCGGACGGCTGGCGCGGCTCGCCGGCAAGGTCCAGGTGATGGCCGTCACCCACGCCCCGCAGGTCGCCGCCCGTGCCGACCAGCATTTGCTGATCTCAAAGGACGCACTGGACAAGGGCAAGCGCGTTGCGACCCGCGTCAATGCGCTTGCCGCCGACCACCGCCGCGAGGAGATCGCGCGGATGCTCGCCGGTGCCGAGATCACCGCCGAGGCGAGGGCTGCCGCGGACCGTCTGCTCAAGGCGGCGACGGCTTGATTTCGTGTCCCGGACGCGCGCAACCGCAGGGCCCTAAACGTTGAGTCCGGGGTACGAAACTGTAACCGCCTTTACCCTCCTGCCCGCTCCATCGTATCCAAGCACCATGGCCAGAGCAGCAAAATCGAAACCAACACCGCTTCGCGAAGTCGCCGACCTCACCAAGGCGCAGGCCAAGGTCGAGCACATGCGGCTCGCGCTCGAGATCGAGGGGCATAACGAACGCTACTACCAGGACGACGCGCCCACCGTCACCGACGCCGAGTATGACGCGCTACGCCAGCGCTTCAACGCGATCGAAAAGCGCTTTCCGGAATTCGTCAGCGCGGACTCTCCGTCGCAGAAAGTCGGTGCTGCACCATCAGGCCGCTTCAAGAAGGTGCGGCATGCCGTCCCCATGTTGTCGCTCGACAACGCCTTTGCGGAAGAGGATCTGCGCGACTTCGTCGGCCGCATCGTGCGCTTCCTGAAGCTCGACGACGACAAGATCGATTTTTCCGCCGAGCCGAAGATCGACGGCCTCTCGATGTCGCTGCGCTACGAGGGCGGTGAACTCGTCACCGCGGCGACTCGCGGCGACGGCGCGGTCGGCGAGGACGTCACCGCCAACATCCGCACGCTCGAAGACGTGCCGAAGAGGCTGAAGGGCCGCAACGTCCCCGACATCTGCGAGGTGCGCGGCGAGGTCTACATGACCAAGAAGGCGTTTCTGGCGCTCAACGAGCGGCAGAAGGCGGAAGGCAGCACCATCTTCGCCAATCCACGCAACTCGGCCGCGGGCTCGCTCCGGCAGAAGGATCCGACCATCACCGCCTCGCGCCCCCTCGGCTTCTTCGCCTATGCCTGGGGCGAGATGAGCGCGATGCCAGAGGGCACGCAGAGCGGCATGATCGGCTGGTTCGAGCGCTGCGGCTTCAGGACTAACCCGCTGACCAAGCTCTGTCACTCCGTCGAGGAACTGCTGGCGTTTCATCGTGCGATCGAGGAACAGCGCGCAAAACTCGACTACGACATCGACGGCGTCGTCTACAAGGTTGACCGCATCGATTGGCAGGAACGGCTCGGCTTCGTCTCGCGCACGCCGCGCTGGGGCATCGCGCACAAATTCCCGGCCGAGCGCGCCACGACGGTGCTGCGCGACATCGAGATCCAGGTCGGCCGCACCGGCTCGTTCACGCCGGTGGGCAAGCTCGAACCGGTCGGCGTCGGCGGCGTGATCGTGCAGAACGTCACGCTGCACAACGAGGACTACATCAAGGGCATCGGCAACAAGGGCGAAGTGCTGCGCGAGGGCCGCGACATCAGGATCGGCGACACCGTCGTGATCCAGCGCGCCGGCGACGTCATCCCGCAGGTGGTCGACGTCGTCCTCGACAAGCGGCCGAAGGCTGCCAGGGAATTCCAGTTTCCGAAGAAGTGCCCGTGCCCGTTGCACACCGATGTCACGCGCGAGGAGACGGCGGCGGGCGAAGAGGGCTCACGCGCTCGCTGCACCGGCGAGTTCGCCTGCCCCTATCAGAAGATCGAGCATCTGAAGCTGTTCGTGTCGCGGCGCGCCTTCGACATCGACGGTCTTGGCGAGAAGCAGCTCCAGTACTTCTTCGACGAAGGTTTTGTGAAGGAGCCAGCCGACATCTTCACGCTGGAAAAGCGCAACGCAAAGCTCAAGCTGGAGGACATCGAGGGTTACGGCGCAACCTCGGTGCGCAATCTGTTCGGCGCGATCGAGAGCCGTCGCAAGATCGCGCTGGAGCGTTTTATCTACGCGCTCGGCATGCGCCATATCGGCGAGACCACGGCGCTGGCGCTGGCCCGCGGCTACGGCTCCTGGGACGCCTTCCACGATGCCAGCCTGAAGGTCGCCAAGGGCGACGAGGAGGCGATGGCCGAGATGGACGCGCTCGACCAGATCGGCGAGACCGTGATCAAGAGCATCGCCGATTATTTCGGCGAGAGCCACAATCGCGGCATCGTCGAGCGGCTCACCAGGGAGGTCGAGATCATCGACGCGGAGAAGCCGAAGAGCAACTCCGCCGTCGCCGGCAAGACCGTGGTGTTCACGGGCTCGCTGGAGAAGATGACGCGCGACGAGGCCAAGGCCACCGCTGAGCGGTTAGGCGCAAAAGTGTCCGGCTCGGTGTCCAAGAAAACCGATCTCGTCGTCGCAGGCCCCGGCGCAGGTTCGAAGCTCGCGGAGGCCAACAAGCATGGCGTCAAGGTGCTGACCGAGGACGAGTGGCTGCAGCTGATCGGGGAGTGACTCTTCCCTTCTCCCCTTGTGGGAGAAGGTGGCGCGTAGCGCCGGATGAGGGGTTCTATTCTCGAGTTCAAGCTTTGAGAGGGGACCCGCGCGGAGAGAGACCCCTCATCCGGCGCGCTACGCGCGCCACCTTCTCCCACAAGGGGAGAAGGAAGAAGGCCTCACCGCGCCCGATCACATCATCCCGCTCTCTTCCTCTTCCGCCTGCTCGATCAGCGTCTCGCTCATCATGACCTCGCGGCGGGGGACGACGAAGATCATCGTGCAGGCGCAGAGCAGGGAGATCGCCAGTACCGCGGCGGTGAGCGGCAGCGTGGTCGCGGAATGGCCGCCGAGATAGGCGCCGAATTGCGACATCAGCGCGCCGATGCCTTGCTGGAGAAAGCCCATCGCACCTGATGCGGTGCCGGCGGCCTCGGGACGGATGCTGATCGCGCCGGCGGCCGAGTTCGCCATCACGAAGGCATTGCCGACCATCACGATCATCTGCGTGCCGAACAGCCAGGCGGGCGCCTCGTTCCAGCCGGTGAAGCTCCAGAGCAGGTTCAACAGGCTGCCGCAAAGCTGAAGCGCGAGGCCGAACCAGATCAACTTCTCCAGCGAGTGCCTGGGCGCGAAGCGCACGCAGAGCAGATTGCCGACGAGATAGGCAAAACCCGTCGTCGCGAACCACGCGCCGTATTCGGCGCTGGTCCTGCCCATCTGCGTCACCACGATATAGGGGCCGCCGCCGGCGAAGGTGAAGATGATCTGCGAGGCCAGCACCTGGCACATCACGTAGCCGACGAAGGCGCGGTTGCGGATCAGGATGCCGACATCGCCGCGAAAGCCGCTGCCGGCGGCGCGATCTCGGCGCGTCTCGGGCAGCGCGAATGCGATGCCGACGGCGACAATGATCGCGGCGACGGTGATGGCGTAGAAGATCGCGCGCCAGCCGAACGCTGTCTCGATCAGGCCGCCGCTGAGCGGAGAGACCATCTGCCCGATCATCAGCGCCGCGACCACGAGGCTGATCATCGAGGCGACGCGGTCGCGCTCGTAGATGTCGCGGATGATGGCGCGGCTCACCACCATGCCCGCGGCGCCGCCCAACGCCTGGAAAAAGCGCGCGGCGATCAGCTGCGGCAGGGTTTCCGCGAAGATGCAGGCGGCGCTGGCGACCACCATCAGCGCCAGTCCTCCGAGCAGCACCGGTCGCCGCCCGAAACGGTCCGACAGCGGGCCCATGATGAGTTGCGACAGCGCGATGCCGACCATGTACAGCGACACCGTCATCTGCGCGACCGAGATGTCGCTGCCAAAGGTCGTCGCCAGCACCGGCAGCGCCGGAACCAGCATGTAAAGCGAGATCGGCGCGATGCCGGTCATGACGACGAGCAGCAGCAACACCACGCGCGAGGTCGCGAGGTTCTTCGCCGTGTCCGGCGGCTTGCTGATCATGCCGTGCATGCGTGTCCGTCTCGTAGAAATTCGAATCGGACTGTAGCGCGCTCGCGCAAGACGCATATCGGCGTTTCGGAATGCGGCTATACGGATTCCGGGACGGTTATGATGAGGGCGCCATAGCGCCGCTTGGGCGCGTTGCTCGCGTCAAAAAGTCGGTGTCATCGCCGGCTTGACCGGGCGATCCAGTACGCCGCGGCTTCTTCGCATGCGTTTCCTGTCTCTGGAATGCTGGATTCCCCGCCTGCCGCCTTCGCTAAAGCTTCGGCGCCCCTAGACCTCACCCCGGCGAAGCCTTGGCGTAGCCGGGTCGCGGGGCATGACAGCTGTGGTGGAGAAGCAGCCTTGCGCAAAGCGCGTGGAGCCATGCGGCTTTGCGACGACGCGCTTACGCCTTCAACTCCGCCGTGGCCTGGTCCAGCCAGGCCTTGGTCGTCTCGTCCAGCGCCGGCCGCACCTCGGCCCTGACGCGCGCGTGGTAGGCGTTGAGCCAGTCGAGCTCGTCCTTGCTGAGCATGCCGACATCGATCAGCCGGCGGTCGATCGGCGCCAGGGTCAGCGTCTCGAACGCGTTCATCGATTTTTCCGCGCCCTTGATATCGGCTTCGACCACCAGTTCGAGGTTCTCGATGCGGATGCCGAAACCGTCTGTCTTGTAGTAGCCGGGCTCGTTGGACAGGATCATGCCGCGCTTCAGCGGCGTAGTGCCGAGCTTCGAGATTCGCGCCGGCCCCTCATGCACGCTCAGATAGCTGCCGACGCCGTGGCCGGTGCCATGCTCGAAATCGACGCCGGCGGCCCAGAGATATTGCCGTGCGAGTGTGTCGAGCTGCGCGCCGGTGGCGCCGTCGGGAAAGATCGCCCGCGCAATCGCGATGTGGCCGCGCAGCACACGCGTGAAGCGGTCGCGCATCTCGTCGGTCGGCTCGCCCACGGCCATGGTGCGGGTGACGTCGGTGGTGCCGTCTTCGTATTGTGCACCTGAATCGATCAGCAGCAGATCGCCGGGGACGATCCGCCGGTTGCTCTTGCGGGTGACGCGGTAGTGCACGATCGCGCCATTCGGGCCGGTGCCCGATATGGTCGGGAACGACACATCTTTGAGCGCGCCGGTGTCGCGGCGGAATGTCTCCAGCGCCTCGACCGCGTCGATCTCGGTGAGCTTGCCGCTTGCCGCCTCGCGGTCGATAAAGGCGAGGAAGCGTGCCAGCGCCACGGCGTCGCGCCGGTGCGCCGATTGCGTGCCCTTGATCTCGGTCGTGTTCTTGACCGCCTTGAGCAGCGCGATCGGATCGCTGCCGCGCACCGGCTTGCCGCCGGCGCCCGTGATCAGCCGGCTGAGGGCGTCGGCCGCGGTCGCATTGTCGAGCGCGATCGATCCGCCGCTCTTGGCGAGCGCCATCAGCGTCGGCGCCATCGCATCGGGCTCGCGCACGTCGGCGGACTGCTCGAGATGGTCGCGGGTCAGATTTGAGAGCTTGCGGTGATCGATGAAGATGGTGGGACGGCCGTCCTTCGGCACCAGCGCATAGGACAGCGGCAGCGGCGTATGCGCGACGTCGGCGCCGCGGATGTTGAAGGTCCAGGCCACGGCATGGCTGTCGGACAGCACCAACGCATCGACGCCGAGCTTGCCGATCTCGCTCCTGATCTGCGTCAGCTTCTCGGCTTCAGTCACGCCGGCATGTTGCATTCCGTGCACCGTGACCGGCGCAATCGGCGGCTGTGGCCGGTCTTGCCAGATCGCATCGACCGGATTGCTGTCGACGGCGACCAGTTCGGCACCGGCCTTGGTGCAGGCGGCGGCCAAACGCTCGGCTGCTGCAAAAGTGTGCAGCCACGGATCAAATCCTAGGCGGTCGCCGGCCTTCAGGTGTGCCGACATCCAGCTTTCCGGCGGGGGATCGATCAGAGATTCCACGGCCCAGGCCCTTGAATCGACCTGCTTGGCCGCCTGGATCGTGTAGCGGCCGTCGACGAAGACCGCGGCCTCGTGCGTCAGCACCACCGCCAGTCCCGCCGAGCCCGTAAAACCGGTCAGCCAGGCGAGACGTTCTTCGGACGGCGGCACGTACTCATTCTGCTGCTGATCGGCGCGTGGAATCACGAAACCGGTCAGCTTGCGGCGGGCGAGTTCTTCACGGAGCGCGGCCAGCCGGGCTGTCAATGCGACGCCGGCCTCGGGCTCCTCGAATGTCTGGAAATGCGCTTCGAACATGGTGGATCACTTTAGGATCATGCGGATCAGTCCGCAATGTAGACGCATTTGAGGTCGCATCTGGCATGGACTGTGCTTGAACAAGTTCCATTCGAATTGAGTGGAGTACAGGATGCGGCAGTTGCGCTTCGTCCAGATGACAGGGAAATTCGAGCAAGTTGTTCATCTCAACGACGAGGGGACACTCGATGCCAGCGTTCACGTTTGAAAAGATTACGCCGCCGGTGCGCCGCGCCCCGGCTGCGGCAACACCGAAGAAACCGCGCGGCCTGATCAGCCAGATGATCGACCGTTTCGCCGAACGCCGCGCGAGGCGCGCCTCGCAGGCCGAGCGCGCGATGCGCCGGGACGAAGAGACGGCAAAGTAGCGGCATCTACGGCAGCAGCCGTACTCACCCCATCTTCCGCAGCAACAGGCTGCTCCATCCCTGGATTCGCATGTGCTTCAGAGGCACGAGGCCGCGCGCGCGGTAGGCGGCGATCACGGCGGGGACCTGGGGCGTCAAAAGGCCGGAGAGGATGACGCGCCCGCCAGGGGCGAGGTGGCGCGTCATCGGGCCCGCCAATTGCCGTAACGGATTGGCAAGGATGTTGGCCAGCACCAGGTCGAACGGGCCGCGTCTGCCGAAATCAGCCGCCGCGAAGCCGATGGCGCGGATCACTCGCACATGGTGACCGACCTCGTTCAACACGGCGTTCTCGGCTGCCACCTTGACCGAGGCCGGGTCGATGTCGGAGGCCAGCACCGCGCGATGCAGCGCTTTCGCCGCCGCTATCCCGAGCACGCCGGTCCCGGTACCGAGGTCGAGCACGCGGTCCGGCCGGGTGCGTTTCAGGACATGGTCAAGCAGGAGTAAACAGCCGCGTGTGGTGCCGTGATGGCCAGTGCCGAAGGCGAGAGCCGCCTCGATCTCGATGGCGAGCTTGTTCGGGGCCACGCGGTCGCGGTCATGGCTGCCGTGGACGACGAAGCGCCCGGCCGGCACCGGGACGAGATCTTCCAGGCTCGACTTGACCCAGTCCCTGGCTTCGACGGTGTCGAAGGCCAGCGTGTCCGCGATCTCATTTCCTGCTGATGTTGCAACGAGTTCGCGCAGCCACGCCCGGTCCGGCGCGTGGGCGAAATGCAGCGCGACGTCCCACTGTCCGTTCGGCTGCTCGAAGGCGGCGACCGCCGCATCATCCTCGAAGAACATTTCGGTGAGGACGTCGACAATGCGCCTTGCGGCGATCTCGCTGCCGATCGAAAAATTGGCGCGATGGGTGGGGGCAGGCTGCATCTCAGGGTTCCGTCCGGTTCAATTTTTGGAACTTTTGTTCCCGATTTTTCTAATAACTTGCATTTATGAGGTTAACCCGACCGCAGGTTGTGCCACGTAGATTTGCGGGTGTTGGGCAACCCACACAGCTTGAAATGGAAAAGGAGGCGAGACTTGAAGCGCATGATTTTGAAATTCTGGACCGACGATTCAGGTGCAACCGCAATCGAGTACGGCCTGATCGCAGCCGGCATCGCGCTGGCGATCATCACCGTCGTGAACGGACTGGGCACCACCATGAACGACAAGTTCACTTCGATTAGCAGCTCCTTAAAGTAATTTCCGCCTCCCATTCCCGGCGGGGCAATTCTCCATACGACTGCTTTCGAGCCGCGCCCGCCGGGGGAATTGCCCCCTGGCGGGCGAAGTCGTTTTGGGGAGAGGTTTTCACAGAATGCCCACAGGCTACCCGCTGGTTTGTCCGGACTTTGTCCACGGATTATCCCGCCGCTCATTCCCGGATTTTCCACCGATTTGTAGCAGGCTTTGAAGGGGCATAACCCACCGCCCTTTCACAGCTTTGCCAACAGTCTGTCCACAGCCCATCCACAGGCTTATCCACGGCTTCCGAACAACGACCGGTGATCCCTCAGGATTGCCTGGGCGGCGTTGTGGCCAGGCGCGCCGGTGACGCCGCCGCCGGGGTGGGCGCCGGAGCCGCAATGATAGAGGCCCTTCACGGGCCCGCGATAATCGGCGTGGCCCAGCATCGGCCGCGCCGAAAACAGCTGGTTCAGCGTCAGCGCGCCGTGGAAGATGTCGCCGCCGAGCAGGCCGAACTGCCGTTCGAGGTCGAGCGGTGACAGGATCTGGCGGCCGAGCACGCTTGTCGCAAAACCCGGCGCGTATTTGTCCACCGTCGCGATCATGAGGTCGGCAACCTCGTCGCGATGGTCGTCCCACGACTTCCCATCGGGAAGCTCCGGCGCGACGTGCTGGCAGAACAGGCTTGCGACGTGGTGTCCTGCGGGCGCGAGCGTGTCGTCGAGCGTCGAGGGGATCAGCATTTCCACGACCGGCTCCCGGCTCCAGCCGTGCGCGCGGGCATCGAAAAAGGCGCGGTCCATGTAGCCGAGATCAGGGGCCAGGATAATGCCGGAGGTGAGATGATCGCCGTCGCCCGGCAGCGCCGTGAAGGAGGGCAGGCGGTCCAGCGCCACGTTCATGCGGAAGGTGCCGGAGCCGTTCTTCCAGTGCCGGATGCGGGCGAGGAAGTCTTGGGGAAGCGCATCGGCGGCGACCAGCCGCGTGTAGAGCAGTTTCGGATTGACGTTGGCTGCGACATATTTCGCGCGGATGGTCGTACCGTTCTCCAGCGCCACGCCGACCGCGCGATCGCGCTCGACGATGACCTCGCGCACGCCTGCATCGGTGTCGATCACAACGCCGCGGTCGCGTGCGGCGCGCGCCATGGCCTGCGTGATCGCACCCATGCCGCCGATGGCGTGACCCCAGACGCCCTTCTTGCCGTTCACCTCGCCGAAGGCGTGATGCAGCATCACATAGGCCGAGCCCGCGGCGTAGGGGCTGGCATAATTGCCGACGATGGCATCGAAGCCGAACAGCGCCTTGACCAGATCATGCTCGAAACGTTCGTCCAGCATCTCGCCGGCCGAGCGGGTGAAGAGATCGAGCAGGCTGCGGCTCTGCTCCAGCGACAGCCCGCGCAGGATGTTGGCGCTCTGGAATGCGTTCACGGCTTCGCGGATCGAGGCCGTGCCGAAACCATCGAGCAGGTTTGGCGGCGCGCGCAGCACGAATTGCCGAAGCACGTCGGCGATATCTTCCAGTTCGCGCGAAAACCCGTCGAGTGCATTTGCGTCATGCGGGCTCAGCCGGGCGACGGACGCCTGCGTCCGCCCCTCGCCGGTGAGAAGATAGCTGCCGTCGGGGGCGGGCAGAAAATTCTGCGCGCGCCGTTCGACGATGCGCAGGCCCTGTTCGGCCAGCTTCAAGTCACGGATCACCAGCGGATTGAGCAGGCTCACGGTGTAGGCCGCGACCGAATTGCGGAAGCCGGGATGAAATTCCTCCGTGACCGCGGCCCCGCCGACCACCTTGCGGCGCTCGACCACGCGCACGCGCAAGCCGGCCATCGCGAGATAGGCCGCGCAGGTGAGGCCGTTATGGCCAGCGCCGATGATGATGACGTCGGTTTCGATCATGAAGGGGTCAGCTGTTCCACGCCCATTCCGGGATGGTCTGAACGACCGGGCTCGGGACATCTGTATATCAAGCATTCCCCGCTGCAACATCACGAGACCCTTTATTGCCCGTTCAGGCGCCTTGTGCTCCATTGCGCGCGCCCGGCGCCCGCCGGGGCTGGAGCTTCCATGGATTCGATCGTGCAACCCGCCGCCACGGAGCAGCCGTCCTCGTCACGCAACCGGCTGCTGCTGACGGTCTACACCGCCGCGATCTTCGTCAGCGCGCTGTTGCTGTTCTCGGTGCAGCCGCTGTTCACGAAAATGGTCCTGCCGCGGCTCGGCGGCTCGCCGGCGGTGTGGTCGGTGGCGATGGTGTTCTTCCAGTCGCTGCTGCTGGCGGGCTACGCCTATGCGCATTTGTTGATGCAGGTGAGGAACCGCATCGTTCCGGTGGTGGTGCATCTCCTGCTGCTGATCACGGCGTTCGTCACGTTGCCGCTCGGCATCGCCTCGGCCTATGGCGATCCGCCCGCTTCGGGCTACGCGATCTGGCTGCTCGGTCTGTTCGTGATCTCGATCGGGCTGCCGTTCTTCGCGCTTGCCGCCAACAATCCGTTGCTGCAGGCCTGGTTCGTCCGCACCGGGCATCCTGCCGGACACGATCCCTATTTCCTCTATGCGTCCTCCAACATCGGCAGCTTCCTCGCCCTGCTGTCCTATCCGTTCCTGCTGGAGCCGATGTTCACGCTGCACACGCAGAACCGGCTCTGGACCGGCGGTTACGGCATTCTGATCGTCCTGATCGCCGCCTGCGGCGTGCTGCTGTTGCGCTCGCCGAAACTGGCCATGGTCGATGCGCGAACCGAGGATTTGAATGCGCCGGCGCCCGGTCTCATGACGCGGCTGCGCTGGATATTCCTCGCCGGAGTGCCGTCCGGCCTGCTCATCGCCGTCACCGCGCACATCTCGACCGATGTTGCGGCAGCGCCGCTGCTGTGGGTGCTGCCGCTGTCGCTGTATCTCCTGACCTGGGTGGTGGTGTTCCAGTCGCGGCCGTTACTGCCGCACAAATGGATGCTGATGCTCCAGCCGGTCGCGATCGCGGGCGTCGTTTTCCTGCTGGCGTTCGGCGGCGAACAGAACCTGCTGCTGACGCTCGGCGGTCATCAATTGTGCTTCTTCGTCATCGCGATGGCCTGCCACGGCGAATTGGCGCGAACCCGGCCGGCCGCCAAATATCTCACCGGATTCTATGTCGCGCTATCGTTCGGCGGCATGGTCGGCGGCCTGTTCGCAGGGCTCCTTGCGCCGTTCACATTCTCCTGGATCGCCGAATATCCGATCCTGGTTGCGCTTGCCGCGCTGTGCCGGCCGCCCGCGAACGAGCGGCTGGCGGGCATCGTCAAATGGTACTGGCTGGCGCTTGCCGCGCTCGCCGTCGTGCTCGTTGTGCCGTCCACCACGACGGGCGGGCTATCGACCTGGTTCGAGGATCACCGGGTCTGGATGGCCGGCGGCGTCGGCGTGCTCGCCGCGCTGCTGGCGCTGGCGGTCAACGCCGGCCGCTGGAAGATATTCGCCACCGTCGCGCTCGCGCTGGCGTTGATCCGGGTTTATCCGGCGGACGAAGGCCGCGTCACCACGGTGCGCAGCTTCTTCGGCGTGCACAAGATCGTGGTGACGCCCGGCGGCTATTTCCACGTGCTGATGCACGGCACCACGATTCACGGCGCCGAGCGCTTCCTCAACAATGACGGCACGCCGGTCACCGGCCGGCCGGAGCCGATCACCTACTATCACAAGGACGGCGGCATCGGTCAGGCCGTGACCGCGATGCGCGAGCGCAAGGGCGCGCCGCTGAAGGTCGCGGCGATCGGCGTCGGATCGGGCACGCTCGCCTGCGCCGCCGAGCCCGGCGAGAGCTGGACATTCTTCGAGATCGATCAGTCCATGGTCGACGCGGCAAGCGATCCGAAGAATTTCCGCTACATCTCGAGCTGCATGCCGGGCCTGAAGCCGGTGATCGGCGATGCCCGCCTCACCTTCGCGAAGGAGCCGGACGGTGCCTATGATCTCATCATCGTCGATGCCTATTCGTCGGATGCGATCCCGATCCATCTTGCGACCGAAGAGGCGATGAAGATCTACAAGGACAAGCTCGCTCCGCACGGCGCCGTGGTGATGCACGTCTCCAACCGCCACCTCGATCTCGAGACGGTCGTGGTCGGTATCGCCGATGCCAACGATCTCAAGAGCTGGGTCTACAACGAGGATTCCGGGCGCGATGGTGACTACATCTTCTCGACCGACGTCGTCATCTCCGCCCGCGAGGATGCCGACGTCGGCAGGCTCGCATCGTCGAAAACATGGGAGCAGACCGAAGCCGACGACCGGGTGCGGGTCTGGACCGACGATTACTCCAACATTTTGGGCGCGCTGTACCGGCGCTTGCGGGACGGGGAGTAGGGCCCGCTTCTACGGCTCCACCGGCGTCCCCGCGGGCAACGCGATTGCCTTCTCGCCAGCGACCTGCCGCAACAAATCGGGCCTGTCGGAGATGATCCCGTCGACGCCGATCTCGATCATGCGCGCCATGTCTTCGGGTTTGTTGACCGTCCAGACCACGACATGCAGCCCGAGCGCATGGGCCTCGGCGATCAGTGCCGCGGTCACATCGCCGAAATAGGGTGACCAGACCGCGCCGCCCGCCGCCTTGATGGTCCGCGGCAGCGACCCGCCGTGATCGGCCGGGCTGAAGCCCGCCGTCCAATTGGTCGCCTTGTCCAGCGCCACCGTCTGGCCCGAGCCGCGCTGGAGCGTCAGGTACACCGTCGGCATCTTTGGTGCCCGCTGCTGGACGAGCAGCAGGGTCCGCCAGTCGAACGACTGGATCATGACGCGGTCGGAGAATTTCTCGGCTTCGATCACGCCGAGCAGTTTGGTGACGAAAGATTGCGGATCGAGCGTCTCGTCCGGATGGTTCGGATCGATCTTGGTCTCGATGTTGAAGCGCACGCGCGTATTGCCGGATTTGCGCACCAGCGCGAACAGCTCGCTCAAGGTCGGAATACGGGTCCCGGGCATGGCGCGCTGGTCGGGGAATTGCTTCGCGTAAGGGCTGTCTGGCCGGATCTGGCCGACGTCATAGGTCCTGACGTCGGCGAGCCGCAGTTTCACGAAGGGCGTGCCGGGAGGCGTGACGTAGGCGCCGCTCGCATCCCGCGTGATATCAGGATTGAGCCCGCGCTCATGCGAGACGACGACTTCGCCGTCGGCGGTGATGCCGACATCGAGCTCCAGCGTGTCCACGCCGATCGACAGCGCGTTGGCGAAGGCCGGAAGCGTGTTTTCCGGCAGCAGTGCCCGCCCGCCGCGATGGGCCTCGAGGTCGAAAGCCGAATCAAATGCCGAATCGAATCCCATGGCCGGTCCCGCAATGAGAAGTGACAGTACGGTCAAGATCGTCGCAGCACGTGACGGCATGGTGGCTCATGGGGCAAGGGGAAAGGGGCGATATTTCAACGCGTTTGGCGCGTCCGTCCTATTGTATAGGCTTTCCTGGCTGTTGAAACCTTGGGCGGTGGCTTGGGTTGCGCCCGCCGCGGGGGTATGTACTCATAGTCGGTGCCCTGGAATCCCGCCCGTGCAGCAGCAACGCGATCATCGAATTATCCGCAGCCGGCATTTTCGCCGGATGCAGCGCCGGCATTTCATGATCTTCGACGTTTTGCCCTTCGTCGGCACGCTGCTGGCGCTGGTCCTTCTGTTCTACCGCCCGATCGGCGCGATGGAGCTTGGCCTGTCCGTCGGCTTCTGGCTGGTCACCGGCCTCGGCCTTACCGTCGGCTATCACCGGCTCTTCACCCACCGCGCCTTCGCGACCTCCACGGCGATGAGTGCGATCCTGGTCGTGATGGGATCGATGGCCGGCCGCGGCCCCATGCTGTCCTGGGCGGCAATGCACCGCCGGCACCACGAATTGTCCGATCACGACGGCGATCTGCATTCGCCGCGGCTGCACGGCGAGGGCGCATTCGGCCGCCTGCGCGGCTTCCTGCACGCGCATTTGACCTGGATGATCGCGCACGATTATCCCAATGTTGCGCACTATGTCCCGGACCTGATGGCGGATCGCAGGCTGGTTGCCGTCAACAGCTACTATTACAGTTGGGTCGGTCTCGGCCTGGTGCTGCCGGCCGCGATCGGCGGCCTCGCCACCATGAGCCCGTGGGGCGCACTGACCGGCTTGCTCTGGGGCGGCGTGGTGCGCATGTTCGTGGTCGAGCAGACCATGTCGGCCATCAACTCCGTCATGCACAGCTTTGGCGCGCAGCCGTTCGTCACCCGCGACGACAACAGCCGCAATCTCGGCGTGGTGGCCTGGCTTGCCTGGGGCGAGGGCTGGCACAACAACCACCACGCCTTTCCCTATTCCGCGGCCTTCGGCTTGCGCTGGTTCGAGTTCGATCCGGGCTTTGTCTTCATCCGGGCGCTGGAAGCGCTGGGACTGGCCTGGGACGTCAAGGTGCCGAGCGAGGAGAAGATTGCGCGACGCATGCTGCGGCAGCCGGGTGACGCTGCGCCCGACCTCGAAACGGGCTGAGCATCATCCGCCGGCTCACGCCGGCGATGGCGCGGCTGTGAACCGATGCTGTTCAACGACTATCCCTTTCTCCTGGTCTTCCTGCCCGCGGCGCTGCTGATCTATCGCTTGGCCGATCCCTATCCGGGCTTGCGTATCGGCGTGCAGGTCGCGCTGTCGCTCGCCTTCTATGCCTGGGGCAGCCCGTCCTTCATCCTGCTCCTGATCGGCTCGATCGCGATCAACTGGCTCGCCTCGGTTGCCTATGGGCGCGTGAAATGGCCGGCGCTGCTGACGCTGGTGATCGGGCTCGATCTCGCGGTGCTGGCCCTGTTCAAATACGCCAACTTCGTTCTCGCTAATCTGGGTCTCGTGCTCGGTACGACGCTGCCGGTGCTCGACGTCGGGCTGCCGCTCGGCATCTCCTTCTTCACCTTCCATCACATCATGTATCTGGTCGACCTGAAGCGCGGCAGGGCGCCGCTCTATGCGTTCGACCGCTATGCGCTCTACATCGCCTTCTTCCCGCAGGCGATCGCCGGCCCCCTGGCGCGCTGGTCGGAGGTGATGCATCAGTTCGGCAGGCAGGTCTACGTTCCGGGCTGGCAGCGTCAGTTCTGCATCGCCACCTGCTTCATCGCGATCGGCCTGTTCGAGAAAATCGTGATCGCCGACGGCCTCGCGCATCTGCTCGATCCCATCTACGCGCAGGCCGCGAACGGGCCGCTCGCGGGCGGTGACGCCTGGCTCGCCTTCTGCTTCTCCTTCCAGATCCTGTTCGATTTCTCCGGCTATTCCGACGTCGCGATCGGCCTCGGCCTGCTGTTCGGCGTGCAGCTGCCGTACAATTTCGATGCGCCGCTGCGCTCGACCAACATCCAGGATTTCTGGCAGCGCTGGCACATCACCCTGATGCTGTTCCTGCGCGATTACGTGTTTTATCCGCTGGTCAATCTGCGCCTGCTGCCGCGGCGCTGGCTGCCGGTGCAGTTTTTCGGCGCGATGATGATCACGATGGCGCTGTGTGGCCTCTGGCACGGCGCGAGCTGGACCTTCGTGCTGTGGGGCGTGCTGCACGGGCTTGCGCTGGTCGCCTGCACGCTGTGGCGTCGCTATGGCCCGGAGTTCCCGTCATGGCTCGGCTGGGCGCTTACCGTGCTGTTCGTGCTCGCGACCGGCGTGATCTTTCGTGCAGGATCGGTGGAGGCGGCCTGGCATGTCTTCGCCGGACTGGCTTCGCGGCTCCCGCTCGAGCGCGGAAAGCATTTGTGGCCGCTAATCGCAGCGCCGCTGTTCGCCTTCCTGCTGCCGGCGAGCCAGGACATCGTGGCGGTGCTCACGCGCCGTCCCAATCCGTGGCTCGCGGGTCTGCTCGGTCTTGGGCTATTCGCATTGCTGCTTCACATGGGTGGTCGGGATCTCCATGAGTTCGTCTACTTCAAGTTCTGAGACCGATCCCGGCTGGGGCCGGAGCTTGCTGGCGTGTCTGGGCACGCTGATCGGGGCTGCGCTGCTGGTGCTCGCACTGATGGTGGCGGTCGATCCCTATGACAGCGGCAAGCTCGGCCTGCTTGGCATCGACGGCGTCGATAATCGTCTGACCAAAATCACGGCCGCGAGCCGCGCGCGGGATCCGGATTTCAATGCCGCGATCCTGGGTAATTCGACGGCGCAGATGATCGAGCCGGCGGAATTGTCGCGCGCAACCGGCCTGCGATTCGTGCAGCTCTACATGACCGGTGCGTTCCCCCGCCAGGAACTCGCGGTGCTGGACTTCTTCCTGCGGAATCACCGGGAGGTCGGCGCACTGGTGATCGTGACTGACCCTGGCTGGTGCACGCATGCACGGGCGAAGGAGGAGGGCGGCGTCCCATTCCCCGACTGGCTCTATGACAGAACCGTCGTCACTTACGCTGCACGCCTGATCTCCTGGCAGGCCATCGAGCACGCCTTTCAACGCATCAGCATCGGCCTTGGCCGGCGACCAAGGATGAACCCCGACGGCTTTGTCAGCTACGAGGACATCTGGCCGCCGGGCCAATTCAAAGAAGTCGGCTGGCCCAGGGATCCGGCGCCGGCCTCGTCTGCCGAGATGCGGGCGACATTTCCCGAGATCGCTGCGCTGGCAGATATCGTCAGGGCATTGCCGGCCGATGTGCCCGTCGTCATCATCGTGCCGCCGACCTTGGCGACCACCGTGCCGAAGCCCGGTACGGAAGCCGCCTTGGAGCGCAGCGCCTGCGATGCCGCGCTGAAGAAAGTGGTCGCGGGCCGACCGCGCAGCAATTTCATCAGCTATCGCGTCGACAACGATCTCACGCGCGACCGCGCCAATTTTGCCGACTTCATCCATTATCGCCCAATTCTCGCGCGCAAGATCGAGCAGGGGATCGATGCGAGCCTGCGCGATGGGGAGAGCGCGAAGATCGATTTCTGAATCGTCTCAGCCGAGCTGTTCGAACCCGCCATCGAGCCAGAGCTTGCGTGCCAGCTTGCGCTGGATCTTGCCGCTGGTGGTCTTCGGCAGCGTGCCGGGCCGGATCAGCGCGATGTGACGCGCGGAGAGTTCGTGGTTGTCGGCGACGGCCTCGCGAATTCGGCCCTTGATCGCTTCGGTGTCGATCGAGTGGCGCGCGGTGCGCTCGATTTCCTGGACGATGACGAGCATTTCTTCGCCGGTCTCGTCCGGCACCGAGAACGCCGCGCCGCAGTTTTCGCGCAAAGCTCCATTGAGCGATTGCACCGTGCGCTCCACGTCCTGCGGATAATGGTTGATGCCACGGATGATGATGAGGTCCTTGATCCGTCCCGTGACGAACAATTCGCCTGTGACGTCGATGAAGCCGAGGTCGCCGGTGCGCAGCCACGCTCCGTCTTCGCCGGCAATCTGCGCATTGAGCCCCTCGCGCGTCGCCTCGTCGTTGCGCCAATAGGCGCGGGCAATATTGGCCCCACTCACCCATATCTCACCGACGCGGTCCGCGGGCAGCCGCGTGCGGTTGTCCGCGTCCACGATGGCGATCCGTTCGCCGGTGAGCGGGCGCCCGCAGCCGACGGCGACCTGTGTATCTTCGGCGTCGGAAGGCGCCTGCGCCGCATGCGCCTGCAGCGCCGTGCGGCTCACGCTGCGTGTGACATGACCGCCGCCACGGCGTCCGCCGGAAATCAGGAGCGTCGCTTCCGCCATTCCGTAGGCGGGATACATTGCGCGCGGATCGAAGCCGTGGGGCGCAAATGTCTGGATGAACCGCTCGATGGTTTCCGCATGCACCGGTTCTGCGCCGTTCAGTGCGATCCTGAGCGAGGACAGCTCGATGCCTTCCATCTGGTCGGCGCGATAGCGGCTGACGCAGAAATCGAAGCCGAAGTTCGGGCTGCATGCCACTTCCGCGCGATAACGCGCGATCGCGCGCAGCCAGCCGAGCGGCCGCTGCATGAACGCGTTCGGCGCCATCAGTACGCAGGTCGCGCCGACATAGAGCGCTTGCAGCGCGTTCAGGATCAGCCCCATGTCGTGATAGAGCGGCACCCAATTGACGTAAGTCGATTGCCGGCTGTTGCCGAGCGCGAGCCGGATCATCTCGAGATTGGCGAGCAGATTGGCGTGGCTCACCATTACGCCTTTGGGCGCGGACGTCGAGCCGGAGGTGTATTGCAGGAAGGCGATGTCGTCCGGCGCCGGCTCGGGTAGTTCGATTGTCTCACCTTCGGCCGCGGCGAGATCGACCTCGATCCAGCGAATGTGCTCATGCGCGAAGCGTGCCCGCAAATCACCGCGGAGCGCGACGGCCGAATTGGTCAGCGCCACCGCCGGCGTGCAATTGGCGAGGATCGCGGCGCTGGCATCGCGCGCTCCGTTTCGCCGCGGCATCATCATCGGCACGGCGATGATGCCGGCCATCAGACAGCCGAAGAACGCCACCATGAATTCGATGCCGGGCGGAAACACCAGGATGGCGCGATCGCCGGGACGCGCGGCCACGGTCAGTCGCGACGCGAGCGCGCCCGCGGCATCGTGCAGCTGTCGAAAGCTGAGGACAGCGTCCTCCGTCCCGCGATCGGAGACGAAGACATAGGCGCGGTCGTCGGCCTGCTCCGCCGCACGCCGGGCCAGCAATGCCACGAGCGAGCGGAAGGTTTCCATGGGTTGCGCCGACTTCAACCGCCCTCAGGCGGCGGGGCGGATTGCGCGCTTGTCGGCGAGAAACCGCGACAACGCCTCAACGGTCGGATGGTCGTAGAAGTCGTCCGTCGACAGCTCGAGGTCGAGCTTCTCCTCGAGTTCCATCATCAGGTAGACCAGCATCGCCGAATCGAGGCCGAGGCGGCTGAATTTCGTGCCGATATCGACGCGGTCGCTCGAAATTCGCAGGATATTTGCCAGGGCGGTAACGCAGAAATCCGAAATCTGCTCGCGTGTCATGTCATGTCCCAGAAACAATGGGAACGACAATAGGGGCGACCCCCTGGTTGTCAATTTGGTCGGAACGCCGCTGCGTTGAAGGTTGTGGACTGTTGCTTCCTTGCGTCGGCCGGTGCCCAATCCGTGCACAAGGCTGGCGTTATTTCCTGCGGTCGATTGCGGCAAGCGCCCGTCGCGGCAGCGGCTTTCTGATTCGCTGGCGCGGCAACGCCGCGTCCAGATAGGTCAGTTCTGGTAGTAATAGCCACGCGGTTGGTAAACCTGCCGGGGCTGCGGCTGATAGTAGGTGCCCTGCTGGCCGTAGCCCTGATTGTAGTATTGCTGCGGCTGCGGCTGATAGACCTGTGCGTCATAGAGCGGGCGGCTGCCGCGCGGCGCGGGGTAGCGCGCGCCGGTGTCGCTGCCGTCGGCCGGATAGATGTAGTTGTCGTCTTGCGGCATGTAGCGGCGGGCAGGTGCGGCCTGAGGCGTCAGGTTCACGGGATCGCCTGATGTGGCGTACTGCTCTTCGGCGGGCTGCGGCGCGCGGGCCACTGCCGTGGGATTGCGGCCACGCGGATTGCGGGCGAGCGCCACCTGCGCCGAGCCGGTCAGCGTTACCGTGGTGTTGAGCACGCCCTGCTGCTGCACCAGCGCGTAGAGCGTGGTGGCATTCTGGCGCGACAGCCGCACGCAGCCATGCGAGGCGGGCGTGCCGAGCCGGCCGACCGAGTCGGTGCCGTGGATGGCGTGCCCGACCTTGGTGAAGAAGATCGCGTGCGGCATCGGCGCGTCGTCGAATTCCTTGGAATAGTGATCCTCTTCCATGCGGAAGGCGCGGAACGCGCCGTTCGGCGTCTCCCGCGAGGGGATGCCTGTCGACACCGGCCAGTGGTAGCGCGCGACGCCGTCGACGGCGACGGTCATCTGCTGATTGTCCTTGTCGACGGTGATGTCGACCTTGGCCTGCGCGGCGCCCGCGCTCAAAAGCATCAGGGAGGTGAAAGCAATAAAAAACGAACGCATCTGACTCGTGGCCTCCGGCCTGTTCATACTAGGCGCCGCGGCTCTCCGTCCCCCGGCGTGCATTATGCCTGCAATCGCGCTTTCGTTCCAGCGGCCTGCAAAGCAAACCTTATTGCCATCGTTAACGGGACGCCCGGCGTAAGCAAGGCCGCTTTGTGCCGCAAAGCGAGCGGCAGCGCTGACATTTTCGCGAGCGGGAGATGCGTTCACAACGCCGACAATTCATCACAATGGTGCAACCATCCGGGGCGCAACCATTTGGCCGCATCGGCGTTGACGATCGCTGCCTCGACCGGCCGCTTCCGCGGCCGGTTTTACCTTTGGGAATGAAGATGAACAAAGTCTGCGTCGCCGCCGCTTCTCGGCCGGCTGGTCTGCCTTTCCGTGTGCTCTTCGCTGGCGCCGCCGTTCTGGCCGCGCTGTCCTGCGTCCCCCAGCCTGGCCATGCCCAAGGCATCGTTCGGGGCGCCCAGGAAGGTTCTTACGAAGGCAACCGGATCGCCGGCCCCGTCGGCGGCGTGGTTGGGGGCGCGGTCGGCGCCGGTGTCGGCAGTGCCGTCGGCGCGGTCGAGGGGGTGTTCGGCATTCCCCATCGCGGCCACCGTCGGTGTCGCGGCTATTACGACGGATACAACCGCTTCCACTGCTATCGGTAGAGCTTGCGATTCCGGGGCGCGCGCGTGCCCCCCGGAATGACGGCCGGATCAGTTCTTCAACCGATATCCCGTGCGGAAAATCCACCAGATCACGACCAGGCAGATCACCAGGAACGCCGTTGTCATGCCGATGCTGACGGCCATGCTGACGTCCGCGATCTCGTAGAAGCTCCAGCGGAAGCCGGAGATCAGATAGACGACCGGATTGAGCAGCGCCACCGTGCGCCAGGCGGGCGGCAGCATGTCGATGGAATAGAAGCTGCCGCCGAGGAAGGTCAACGGCGTCACCACCAGCATCGGGATCATCTGCAGCTTTTCGAATCCGTCGGCCCAGATGCCGATGATGAAGCCGAACAGGCTGAACGTCACCGCCGTCAGCACAAGGAAGGCCAGCATCCAGACCGGATGATGGATGTGCAGCGGCACGAACAGGCCAGCCGTGGCGAGGATGATCAGGCCGAGGATGATCGATTTGGTCGCGGCCGCGCCGACATAGCCGAGCACGATCTCGAAATAGGAGATCGGCGCCGACAGGATCTCGTAGATCGTGCCGGTGAATTTCGGGAAGTAGATGCCGAACGAGGCGTTGGCGATGCTCTGCGTCAGCACCGAGAGCATGATCAGGCCCGGCACGATGAAGGTGCCGTAGCTGACGCCCTCGACCTGGCTGATGCGCGAGCCGATCGCGGCGCCGAACACCACGAAATACAGCGAGGTCGAGACCACCGGCGAGACGATGCTTTGCAGCAGCGTGCGCCAGGTGCGCGCCATTTCGAACAGGTAGATGGCGCGGACAGCGCGGTAGTTCATGACGCCCTCACGAGATCGACGAAGATGTCCTCGAGCGACGATTGCGTCGTGTCGAGATCGTTGAAGCGGATGCCGGCTGTACGGAGATCGCCGAGCAGGCTGGTGATGCCGGTGCGCTCGCCCTTGGTGTCGTAGTCGTAGACCAGCGTCGCGCCGCCGTCGCAGAGGTCGAGCTCGTAATGCCTGAGGCTCTCCGGCAGCGCATCGAGCTTGCCTTGCAGATGCAGCGTCAGCCGCTTCTTGCCGAGCTTCTGCATCAAGGTGGCCTTGTCCTCGATCAGCACGATCTCGCCCTTGTTGATGACGCCGATGCGGTCGGCCATCTCCTCGGCTTCCTCGATGTAATGCGTGGTCAGGATGATGGTGACGCCGGATTGCTGGAGCGTGCGCACCACCTCCCACATGCCCTTGCGCAGTTCGACGTCGACCCCGGCGGTCGGCTCGTCCAGGAACAGGATCTGCGGCTCGTGCGACAGCGCTTTGGCGATCATCACGCGACGCTTCATGCCGCCGGAGAGCGTGATGATCTTGCTGTCCTTCTTGTCCCACAGCGAGAGGTCTTTCAGCACCTTCTCGATATGATCGGGGTTCTTCGGCTTGCCGAACAGCCCGCGGGAGAAGCTCACGGTCGCCCACACGCTCTCGAAGGCATCGGTGTGCAATTCCTGCGGCACCAGCCCGATCAGCGAGCGCGCCTTGCGATAGGAGGTCTGGATGTTCTCGCCGCCGACGAGGACCTTGCCTTCGCTCGGATTGGCAATGCCGCAGATGATCGAGATCAGCGTGGTCTTGCCGGCGCCGTTGGGGCCGAGCAAGGCGAAGATTTCGCCGCGCGTGATGTCAAGATTGACGTTCTTGAGCGCCTTGAAGCCGGACCCATAGGTCTTCGACAAATTGGCGACGGAAATGATGGAGGACATGATGGCCGCAAGTCTGAGGGGCTAAGGCTGGGGAGGGGAGGCTGGAACCTACCGGGAGGGGCGGGTCAGCGGAGCCCTGACATAGGAAGGCCCTTGCGCGGCTGCAATTAGCGGGAGAAAAATGGCCTCGAAACAGCTCCTTCCGTGGCAGGTTTCGGGCAAGTGTTGCGCGATGGTCACGGCTTGATGCTAAGATCGTCGTTCACGCGGCTCTTTGTTGCGTCTGCGAGCAGGCCATGGCTACGATTCCGGCCGAAGCATATTCCCAGGGAAAAGATCGATGAGACCGAACGGCCGTCACACCGCTGGCGTCAGCCAGTTGTCCGCCCTCCGTGCCTGGGCGATGGGCCTGCTCCTGCTGTCAGCTGTTGCCATCAGCCCGACCACCGCCACGGCGGCGCCAAGCCAGGCTGCCGTCGCGACCACGCATGTCTACCTGCTCCGCGGCGTGCTCAACATCTTCTCGCTCGGGCTCGACACGATCGGCGCCCGGCTCCAGGCGCAGGGCATCCCGGTGACCGTGGCGAATTTCGTGTCCTGGTCCTCGCTCGCGGATGAGGCCGCGACCGCCTACAAGGCCGGCCGGCTCAAGACCATCGTACTGGTCGGGCACTCCTCCGGCGCGACTGCGCTGCCAGACATGATCGCCAAGCTCAACCGTCTCGGCGTGCCCGTGAAACTCGCGATCGGGCTCGACTCCGTGTTCAAGACCAAGCTGTCGACCGGCGCGGAGCGCTACATCAACATCTATATCGGCGACGGCCCCGGCGAGCCGGTGAAGCGCGCGGACGGTTTTCGCGGCAAGCTCGACAATGTCGACGTCCGCGGCTCCGGCGTCGGCCACATCTCGATCGACAAGAACGAAGCGATCCAGCGCCGCGTGATTGCCGAGATCGACGCCGCAATCATGCGATCGCGCGCACCGGCTCCGGTTGCCGAACCCGGCGCGCCCAGGTCGGCGCGCTCGGCGGCGGCAACGGCTCCCCGGAATTAAGCCGTTCGCCGCAAGCAGGTGAATTGACAATGCCGCCGTCACGCCGACGGCGGCATTGTCGTATCTGCACAAGCCAAGCTCGATCACCCGCCGGTCGAGGAAGGGAACTCGGCGTACGATCTGGTGTTGTTACAGCATGACAAGCGGACGAAACGTCGGCCCCATGGCGGTTCAGCCCGAGCGGACGTGGGCCGGTCGGCCTGTTTCCGAAAATGTCCTTGAGAAAAAGCCGCAGCCTCAATCGAGCCAGTTGAGCGCGACGCGAGCCGGCTTGTTAAGACAGCACGCGCTGCGGACGCAGCGTGCGTTGCTCGCCGGCAACAGCGACGGTCGCAAGAGTTCCTCGAAGTGCAAGAGTTCCTCGAATTGACAGGCCGGCCTTCCGGTGTGCCGTCTGTCTGGGGCCAGTCCACGTGAAGATCTTTCAGTGCCCGTCATGCCGCCATCCTGTCTCGTTCGAGCACATCGCGTGCGCGAATTGCAGCACTGAGCTGGCGTTCGACTCCTCGCGCATCGAGATGACTAGGCTTGCATCCCATCAATCTTGCCGTAACCGCGAGATCATCGGCTGCAACTGGTGTGTCGAGGGCGCGGACTGGTATTGCGGCTCGTGCCGCCTCACGCGCACAATTCCAAACCTCGGCAGCACCAGAAACATCATGCTCTGGCGCCTTATGGAGGAAGCCAAGCGCCGTCTTCTCTATGATCTCAGTCGCCTCAAGCTTCCGCTCGCATCGCGCAACGGCGCAGAATTGGCTTTCGACATTCTTTCGGACGAGGTCGGTCCGATCGTGACGGGGCATCTCTCGGGCCTGATCACGCTCAACCTTGCGGAGGCCGACGATGTCGAACGAGAATCTCGCCGCGTGGCGTTCCGGGAGCCGTACCGCACGCTGCTCGGGCATTTCCGGCACGAGATCGGTCACTTCTATTGGGACCTGCTCGTCGACGGCACGACATTCCAGGCCCCGTTCAAGCTGATCTTCGGTGACCAGGCGCAGGACTATCAGGCCGCGATCAACTCCTATTACAGCCGCGCCGATCGTTCATACGACCGAAGCGGCTTCATCAGCGAGTACGCCACGTCCCACCCCTGGGAGGATTGGGCGGAAACGTTCGCGCATTTCCTGCATATCGTGTCGACGCTCGACTCGCTCGCAGGTTTGCCGTTGGCGCTGGACGAGCGCGCCCGGCAGACCCTGACGGATCCCTATCTCGAGAGCGACTTCGAGGCACTCCTGGCACTGTGGATGCCGCTTGCTCGCAGCATCAACGAACTCAACCGCTCGCTCGGGATGAGCGATGCATATCCCTTCGACATATCGCCGGCGGTCAAAGGCAAGCTGCATCTCGTCCATATGGCGATCAGCGCATTCCGCGCTCAGCAGAGCCTGGCGGCGTAACTTTCGCGGAGGACAGCCCCCGTTACGTCAGGAAGGTACGAATGCTGTCCGCGATTTCCTTCGCGTGCGTCTCCAGCGCGAAATGACCGGTGTCAAAGAACTGCACCACGGCGTTCGGATTATCGCGCTTGAACGCTTCGGCGCCGGGCGGAATAAAGAATGGGTCGTTCTTGCCCCAGACCGCGAGGAACGGCGGCGTGTGCTTGCAGAAATAGTCCTGGAAGGCCGGATAGAGCGCGACGTTGCTCTTGTAGTCGCCGAACAGGTCGAGCTGCACGTCGTCCGAGCCCGGGCGCGCAAGGTAGAAATTGTCGAGGTTCTGGCCGTCCGGTGACACGGTCATCGGATCGGGGACGCCATGCGTGTACTGCCAGCGCGTCGCTTCCGGCGTGAGGAGCGCGCGTAGCGCGTCGCGATTGGCCGGCGACGGATCCTGCCAATAGGTCTTGAGCGGAGTCCAGTCGTCGCTGAGCCCTTCCTCGTAGGCGTTGCCGTTCTGTGAGATGATTGCCGTGATCCGCTCGGGGTGACTGAGCGCAAGCCGGAAACCAGTCGGCGCGCCGTAATCGAAAACGTAGACCGCGAAACGGTCGAAGCCGATCATTTCGGTGAAGCGTTCGATCACGCGCGCGAAATTGTCGAACGTGTAACGGAAGCTTTCGCGCGAAGGCATGTCGGATTGGCCGAAGCCGGGAAGGTCGGGCGCCACGATATGAAACCTGTCCGCCAGCAGCGGAATGAGGTCACGAAACATGTGGCCTGCGCTGGGGAAGCCGTGCAGCAGCAGGAGTTTTGGCGCTCCGACACGACCGGCCTCGCGATAGAACACCTTGAAGCCCTCGACATCCGCGGTGCGGTACGCGATTGCGGCCATGACATTCTCCATCTTAGTAACCACTAAATTGCCTACTAAGAGGTTACGTCTCCTTACCGTAACTTGTCAACGCCGTTCTATCAGGTTATCTGAGTCCATGCTCCCGACCGGCCAAGGACCGCTCATGGACCGCCCGCCCGCCATGTTCATCGCCGACTCTCTCGGCCTCGACTTCCTCAACTCGGTGGCGACGCCGCTCGATACGCCGGTCGACTGGATCGATGATGGTCATGGCCTGATCGACTGGCTGGCGCAGGCGAAGCTGGTGCCCGCGGATGATCTGCACGCGCTGACGGCGCGCGCCACGCCGGACGAGCTGGACAAGGTTGCGGATCAGGCGCGCGCCTTGCGCGAATGGTTCAGGGGCTTCGTGCGCAAGCATGCAGGCCGACCGCTCACGACGGATGCATTGCGCGAACTCGATCCGTTGAACAGCCTGCTGGAGCGCGACGAAGCGTTCAGCCGGATCGAGCCGGGCCATGCCGATGGCGGCGCTCTGGCATTGCGAATGAGGCGGCGCTGGCGATCGCCGGAGGCGCTATTGCTGCCGGTTGGCGAGGCCATGGCGAAGTTCGTTTGCGACGAGGATTTTTCGAACGTCAAGGCGTGCGAGGGGCACAACTGCACCATGCTGTTCGCTGACCACACGCGCAGACGCGCGCGACGATGGTGCATCATGGCGGTCTGCGGCAACCGCGCGAAACAGGCCGCACACCGCAGCAGGCTCAAGAGCATGCAGTGATTGGGGGGCGAGATGCTGGAATGAGCGCGGATCGAGCCCCGGTTCCGTGCCCCAAATTCCGCCCAATCGACCGTCACTAAGCGCCTTTGGGGGAGGCTGCAGCCTCCCGGAGTGGGACTGCTGGACTGATGATCGATTTGAGGCGACTTCTCGCGCTGGCAGCCGTTGCGCTGCTCGCCTTGAGCACCGGGACGACCGCTGCCTCACCTGCCAAGACGAAGCCCGCCGCGGCCGCACCCGCCGCGCCGCCGCCCCCACCGTTCGAGCCATTGCCGCCGCCGAAGATCTACCTGTTCCGTGGCGCCATGGGGCCGTTCTTCTCCACCGGCATGGACCGGCTCGAAGAGAAGCTGACGCAGGCCGGCTTTTCGGCCAACGTCTATGAATTCACCATCTGCCGATGGATCGGCGATCGTGCGATCTCCAGCTACAAGGAAGCGCCGGCGCCGATCGTGCTGATGGGGCATTCGATGGGCGGGCTTTGCTCGATCGTCATCTCCGAGATGGCGGCCAAGGAGAACATCCCGATCAGCCTCGTCATCACCATCGATCCCGCGCATGCGACCGGCGACGTGCCGCTCAATGTCGAGCGCTTCATCAACATCTATCTCTCCGACAGCGTGCTTGGCGGCGGCAACGTGGTCGCGGTGCCGGGCTATCGCGGTCACTATGCGAGCTATGACCTGAAGGAGAACGCGCGGGTCAGCCACATCAACATCGAGAAGTCCGACGACATCCACCGTCAGATCGTCGACATGGTCACGCAGTTGCCGCGCATTCCGCCCCAGACGCAGGTGGATGCCGTGCCGCTGCGTTATCTCGTGCCGGCGAATACGCTCGTCGAATTGTGGGACAGTGGCGTGCGGCTACCGGTGCGCCGCGGCGACACCATGGAGAGCATCGCGGCAGCCAATCGCGTGCCGCTGTGGTCGCTGGCGCAGAGCAACTCGCTGCCGGAGAACGCGACGCTCACCCCCGGCCAGTCCATCATCGTTCCACGCCACCTGACGCCGCCGGAGCCGACAGCCGCTATGGCGAACCCGCCGCCGGGACGGCGGTAAGCAGTCAGCAACGGAGATGGTCGGGATGGGCTGATGCAGGCACCATCCCTCGCGGCACCTGTCATTCACGCATCTTGTGCCGCGGCAGCCATCTTGATGCGGGTGTCGCCAAGGAGGAGCGAGCCGTGGCGGAAGCCCGGCCCGCCGGGCGATAGGGCGCGGCGAGAAGCATCATAAACAAGGCCCTGTCAGCCGCATATTTGGCAGCGGGTCGGCCATTTTCGAAGCCGTGCATGACCAGGCGTCCTTCCGTCGTGCAGACACGCCATCGCCATGTCCTTCGACCGCACTTCTTCAGGAACACTTCGAATGTCGGGAGGTGTTCGGGCATGTCGATCACCCGTGCCGGCTTGCCGTCAGGCGCGTGGTGGCGTTCCCCATCGCCCGGCTCGGAGCCTGAAAGGTGAGCGGAAAGGCGGAGACGGCGAGCTTCTCGATCGCCGAGCGCTCCTCGGACACACGTCTCTCGATGAACCGCCGTTCGAACTCGGTCAGCTCGGTCTTGAGCAACCGCTGATAGCGGCTGATGTTGCTGCGGTGGCCGCGCAACAAGGCCAGCTCTTCATCAAGCATCATCGCAATCCCCGTTGAGCTGTCGTTGCCTAGGCTGCGAGGCCGGTTCGTTCGACGGATCGCGTGCGGACCGGCTTGCCGCCCGGAGGGCCCTTCGGATGGTGGTCGAGGCTCGCGAGCGCTTCCAGAATTTCGTCGATGGTGACGGCTTTGTCCGAGCCGGGCAGCTCCCGCAATGTCGGGCTCGAGGCGACACTGGCTGCGTCCGAAGCCCAGGACGCTAGGATCGCGCGCTTCTCGCCGATCGACAAAGTTGGATCGGCTATGACGTCGCGGGGATGATCATAGACGGAGCCAGGGTGCAATATCGCGTTCAGATCGATGATGTTGTCGGCATGATCGAGCATGAGAGGTCCTCCTCCTTTCTCTAAAACCTCTGACTTGCATTCGGGTACGCGATCGAAGGCCATGGCCCATCCCGCCCGACGATCGGGCGGGATCACCGGGCCTCCGACAGACCGAATTCAGGCGGCTTTGCCCTCGAGTTGATGCACGTTGCCGGACGGCGCGGCATTGATCGCAATCCGCCGCGGCTTCATGGCTTCAGGGATTTCCCGGACCAGTTCGATCTTGAGCAGGCCGTTTTCGAACGAGGCGCTGTGCACCTGAACATATTCGGCCAGGTTAAACTGCCGCTTGAACGGCCGCGCGGAAATGCCCCGGTAGAGATACTCGCGTTCAGTTCTGTCCGGCTTGTTTCCCTCGACGGTCACCGCGTTCTGCTCGGCCGTCACCGCGACCTCGTTGGGTGAGAAGCCCGCAATCGCAAGCGAAATCTGGTAGCGATCCTCGCCGAGACGTTCGATGTTGTAGGGAGGATAGTTGTCCTCGCCGGCACGCTGTGCCGTTTCAACGAGGTCGAAAAGGCGGTCGAAACCAACGGTCGAACGCCACAAGGGAGAGAAGTCGTAAGCGCGCATAGCCAGATCCTCCAAGGAGCAAAATGGATACGAACGACACCGGACACGACCGGTGCCCGTCTCAGCTTCCCGACCCACCAGGCGTCGGGAACGCCACCTCTCGGCGGCAGCGGAAAAATAAAAAAAGCCCGTTTTGGTTTCAAGAGGGGGGCTCAAAATTTTTCGGAAACCCTGGCGCCTCCCGCTGACGTAGCTCGGATTACACGTTCGATCCGTGGATCGCTTCGATCACGGCATCGGTCACGTCCTTCGTCCTCGCCTTGCCGCCGACATCGGGCGTCAGCACGCCGGCCGCGCAGACGCGCTCCACCGCGGCCATCAACCGCACCGCCGCGTCCTTCTCGCCCAGATGCTCCAGCATCTGTGCGCCGGTCCAGAACGTCGCGACCGGATTGGCGATGCCCTTGCCGGTGATGTCGAAGGCCGAGCCGTGGATCGGCTCGAACATCGAGGGGAAGCGGCGCTGCGGGTCGATATTGGCGGTTGGCGCGACGCCGAGGCTGCCCGCCAGCGCCCCGGCGAGGTCGGAGAGGACGTCGGCGTGCAAATTGGTCGCGACAATGGTGTCGAGGCTCTTCGGATGCAGCGTCATGCGCACCGTCATGGCGTCGACCAGCATCTTGTCCCAGGTCACATCGGGGAATTCGGCCGCGACTTCGGCTGCGATCTCGTCCCACATCACCATGCCATGGCGCTGCGCGTTCGACTTGGTCACCACGGTCAGGAACTTGCGCGGGCGCGACCGCGCCAGCTCGAATGCATAGCGCATGATCCGCGTCACGCCGACGCGGGTGAACACCGCGACCTCGGTGCCGACCTCTTCGGGGAGACCCCTGTGGGCGCGGCCGCCCATGCCGGCATATTCGCCCTCGGAATTCTCGCGCACGATCACCCAGTCGAGGTCGCCGACGCCGACATTGCGCAGCGGCGAGGCGACGCCCGGCAAGATCTTGGTCGGCCGCACATTGGCGTATTGGTCAAAGCCCTGGCAGATCGGCAGCCGCAGGCCCCACAGCGTGATGTGATCGGGCACGTCGGGCGCACCGACCGCGCCGAAATAGATCGCGTCGAATTTCTTGAGCTCCGCGAGACCGTCGGCCGGCATCATCACGCCGTGCTTCTTGTAATAGTCCGAACCCCAGTCGAAGGTCTTGATGTTGAAGGCGAGGTCACCGCTGCGGTTGGCCAGCGCCTCCAGCACGCGGACGCCGGCGGAGATGACCTCGGGGCCGATGCCGTCCGCGGGGATCGCTGCAATCGAATGGGTGCGCATGAAGGGCTCCGTCCAGATGTCGGTGGGGTTGCGTGACACGAGCGAACCTAGGCGGGGAGGGGCAGGGACTCAATCGGCGCTGGTTTATACAAAAAAATGATATAATCCCGTCACGGGATCAGAGGACAGCGAGATGGAATTGCATCAGTTGCGATGCTTCGTGGCGGCGGCCGAGCAGCTGCATTTCGGCCGCGCAGCGCAGCATCTCCAGATGCTGCCCTCCGCACTCGGCCGCCAGATCAGGCTGCTGGAGCAGGATCTGGGCACGCGGCTGTTCGCGCGGACGACGCGTGCGGTGTCGCTGACGGAAGATGGCGTGACGCTGCTGCGTGATGCCCGTGCCATCCTCGCCCGCGTCGAGGCGGTCGAGACCAACCTGCGCAATCGCGCGCGCGCGGGGGCTGCTCGAAAACTCCGGGTCGGCGCCATCGACAGTGCCGCGGCGGGGCTGTTACCGGCGCTGCTGCGCGATTTTCGCGCAAAGCATCCCGATATCGCAGTGCAGCTCCTGGAAGAGAAGACCGTCCGGCTGCTGCCAAAGATCCTGACCGGCGCGCTCGATCTTGCCTTCGTGCGTCCACCGGCTCAGCGGGACAAGCGGCTCGAATTCCGCGATCTGCTGCAGGAAACAGCCATCGTGGCCTTCCCGCAGCGCCACGCGCTGGCCAAACGCAAGTCGATCACGCCGGCGGAGATCGCCGAGGAGGCGATGCTGGTGCCGGATCGTCGCTCGCGGCCGCACAGCCACGACCTCACGATAAGACTATTCGAGCAGGCAGGCCTCACGCCGCGCGTCGTGCAGGTCGCCGACGAGAAGCAGACCATCATCAATCTCGTCGCAACCAGGCTCGGGGTCGCGATCGTGCCGCGCTGGACCATGCGGATGGCGGTGTCAGGCGTGCGCTTCGTGCCGCTGCGGCCAAAGCAGATCGGGCCCGTCGGCCGGCTGCCGCTCGCTGCCGCATGGCTGCGCGGCTCGCGCGACCCCGCCCGCGACGCAATGCTCTCCGTGCTCGAGACGCGCCTGCGCAGCTATGCGCGCGACGCCTGAGGCGCTATGACATCGACTTGGCGAGAGGGGTGATGCGATGGCTGAACGGACAGCTTCGAACGAATTGCGGGTTGCCGTCGCGGGGCTCGGCTCGATCGGCACCAAGATCGCCGCCGCGCTCGATCAGGGCATCGAGGGATTGACGCTCTCCGCCGTGGCGGTGCGCGATCCTGCAAAGCATCAGAAATTGCTCGGCAGCCTGCGTCGTCCGCCATCCCTACTGCCGCTCGACCAGCTCGGCGACGCCGCCGATATCGTGGTGGAGTGCGCGCCGAGCAGCCAACTCCGCGCGATCGTCGAGCCCGCGGTGAAACGCGGCAGGGCCGCGGTCGTTGTCAGCGTCGGTGGGCTGCTCGACAATTTTGATCTCGTCGATCTCGCCCGGGCCAATGGCGGCCGCATCCTCGTGCCGACCGGCGCGCTGATCGGGCTCGACGCCGTCAACGCCGCCGCGATCGGCACAATTCACTCGGTGAAGATGGTGACGCGCAAGCCGATCGACGGCTTGAAGGGCGCGCCGTTCATCGTCCAGAACAACATCGATATCGACAATCTGCGCGAGCCGCTCAAGCTGTTCGAGGGGACCGCGCGAGAGGCAGCGAAAGGCTTTCCGGCCAATCTCAACGTCGCGGTCGCGCTGTCGCTCGCGGGCGTCGGGCCGGATCGCACCCAGGTGCAAATCTGGGCCGACCCGACCGTGACGCGCAATGTTCATCGCATCGAGGTCGAGTCGGATTCCGCGCGCTTCTCGATGTCAATCGAGAACGTCCCCTCCGAGAATCCCAAGACCGGGTTGATCACGGCACTGTCGGTGATCGCGCTGCTCCGCAAGCAGCGCACCACGCTTAGCGTTGGCACATAACCTTCAAGCGCCCGTCACGCGCCAGATCACGTTGCCGACGTCGTCGGCCATCAGCAGCGATTTCTTGTCGGGACCGATCACGACGCCGACCGGACGGCCGTAGGATTCTTTCTCGTCCGGCGCGAGGAAGCCGGACAGGATGTCGCGTGCTGGACCCGAAGGCTTTCCGTTCTCGAACGGGATGAACACCAGCTTGTAGCCGGACAGCGTGCTGCGATTCCACGAGCCGTGCTGGCCGATCGCCATGCCGTCGGGGAAGCCCGGCAGCGTGCCCGCGGGCATCCAGCACAGGCCGAGCGAGGCGGTGTGGCCGCCGAGCGCGTAGTCAGGCGTGAGTGCCTTGGCGACCATCGCCGGATCCTGCGGCACGCGGTCATCCACCGTCTTGCCCCAGTAGCAATAGGGCCAGCCGTAGAAACCGCCGTCGCGCACCGAGGTCAGATAGTCCGGCGGCGTTTCGTCGCCGAGGCCGTCGCGCTCGTTGACGACGGTCCAGAGCACACCGGTCGTCGGCTCCCAGGCGAGACCAACCGGGTTGCGCAGGCCGGCGGCGAAGATGCGGTGCGTACCGGCGACGAGGTCGAGCTCGTAGACCGCGGCGCGGCCTTCCTCGACCTCCATGCCCATCTCGCCGATGTTGCTGAGCGAGCCGACGCCGGCATAGAGTTTCTTGCCGTCGGGGCTTGCGAGCAGGCTGCGGGTCCAGTGGCCGCTCGGCTTGAAAGTGGTGAGGCGCTTGCCCGGCGCGGTGATGCGATCGGCATTCGCCACGTACGGGAAGGCCATCACGCCGTCGGTGTTGCCGACATAGAAGGTGTCGCCGACCAGCGCCATGCCGAACGGCTGGCTGAGGTTTTCCATGAACGCGCCGCGATACTCCGCGACGCCGTCGCCATCCTTGTCGCGCAGCAGCGTGATGCGGTTGGCGCTGACGCCGAGCGCGGCGGCGCGCCGCATCGTCGCTTGCATTGCGTAGTGAAACACGGACCGCGGCGCCCCCGCGATCTGCGTCGCCTCCGCGATCAGCACGTCGCCATTGGGCAGCACCTCGATCCAGCGCGGATGGTCGAGGCCGGTCGCGAACGCATTGACCTTGAGCCCGGGTGCGACCGTCGGCTTCTGTCCTTCGCTCCAGCCCCGCGCCGTCGGCATCTTCAGTGTCGGAATGGCGCCTTGCGGTTTTGCTTCGGGAATCGCGGGCGACTGGCCCCAGGCCGGCGCAGGCACGGTGCCTGACAGCTTCCGCCATTGCAGCGCGATGCCGCCGAGAAGCGCAACGAACTGCGCAAAGATGCTGGAAAACGTCATGAGAAGCCCCTGTTTGCGGGCGCATCCAACGGGCTGGCGGGGCAGACGTCAACCTGTGCGATGGGCCGCGGGGCTCTATTCCCGTGGAATGGCAGCCGTTCGAATTTGCATGGGACGAATGCCGGCAAGCGGGGCCCGGAGATCAGTGGCCGATCTGCCGCTCTGCCCGGCGCGCCGCGCGAAAATCATCCAGATGATGGATGTTCGGCGCGAGCGCGGCCTCCCTGGACAGGAGATGATAGACACGCGCCACGGTGCGCTGCTTCTGCTTCGGCCGCCCCGGCGGCAGCGCCCGCGCCTTGCGGACGGCGGCGATCGCGTGCTCGCGAAAATAATCGTAGGCGTCGGACATGGCTCGATGCTCTGCGGTCAGTGGCAGGTATCGAGAGGCTAACGGGCTGGAGGGAAGGCAGTTCCTCTCGCTGTCGTCCGGCGAAGGCCGGGACGACAGCGAATGTGGGGCGCGTCCGCCGCTCTCAGCGCGGCGACAGGAACGGGATGATCATCGGCACGCGGCGGCAATAGGCGCCGTAGGCGTCTTCGCCGAGCTCCTTGGACAGGAACACTTCTTCCATCCGGCCCTTCTGCCACATGCCGAGCGAGATCAGGATCGCGCCGAGCATCGCGGTCACCGTGCCGACCGCGATGCCCGTCACCAGCATGCCGAGGATCAGGCCGGTGTAGATCGGATGGCGTACGATGCCGTACGGGCCGGTGTCGATGACGCGGTGGTCTTGCTTGTGGGTGATGGTGTTGGACCAGAATTGTCCGAGATGCAGCCGTCCCCACCAGGTGAAGGAGATCCCGGCCAGCACGATCAGCGCCACCACGTAGACAGCTGTATTGCTGAACACCCAGAGCGGCTTCTCGCCGAGCACTTCCGCGGTCCATGGCGTGAACAGGATGCCGCCGACCAGGATCGGGATGCGATAGCGGCCGGACTCCAGCGTCATTACCTGCTTCTGGGTGCGGCCCTGCCAGAACGAGGCGCCGACCCAGCTTGCGAGCCAGGCGAGCCAGATCAGGGCGAGCAGTTGCGTCGGCCAAGTCGTGGTCCAACCACCCCAGGCGACAGAGAGAAGCTTGCTGAAATCGAAGGACATGCGGAAAGGTTCTTTGGGTTGGGCGGCAGCTCAGCTGGCGCGCGAGGAGAGCGCGTGATGCTCGATGGCGCCGGAGGCAAGCGCGCCGCCGCGGGCGAGAAGATGGGTGATGGTTTCGCGCAGGACCGGCTCGATCGGGCGCGGCGCGTAGCCGAGTTCGGTGCGCGCCTTGCTGATCGAGAGGTCGCTCGCGGCGAGCGCAATGCGCACGCCCTCGGCGGTGCCGTTGGGCGGCCTGCGCGTGATGCGGTCAGAGAGATATTCAAGCATGATGCCGGACAGCTCGGCCATCTTGCCGGGAACGACGACCGGGAATTGCCGGCGGCCGCTCATCGCGGACATCATCCGCAGAATCTGGCCGAGCCTGACGCAGTCGCCGCCGAGGATGTAGCGCTGGCCGTTACGCCCGCGTTCCATGGTCAGCACGAGGCCCATGGCAACGTCGCGAACGTCGACGAGATTGACCGGGAAGTCGAGATGCGGCTGCACTTTCTTCTGCAGGAAGTACCACAGCATCGCAGTCGGCGGCGTCAGATTGTGGTCGGCAGCACCGATCGGCATGGTCGGGGTGCCGATCACCAGCGGAAAACCTTCAGCTGCGGCCTTCGCGGCGCAATGCTCGGCCAGCGATTTCGACCGCGTGTAGGCGCCCGGCATCGCATCGGCCGGCTGCAGCGCCTCTTCGGCGGGAACACCGTTGAGGTCGGAATAGGGGAATAGGATCGATTCCGTCGAGCAGTGCAGAAAGCGCGAGACCCCGCGCTTCATCGCGGCCGCGAGCACGATCTCGGTGCCGCGGCAATTGACGTCGTGAAAGGCCTGCTTGTCGGCGACCCACATGCCGGGCAGGCCCGCGAGGTGATAGACCTGATCGACCCCAGCAATCGCGGCATCGACCGCGGCACCGTCGAGCACCGAGCCTTGGGCATATTCAACGTCGGCATACGGCGCGGCAGGCGCACGGACGTCGAGAACACGCACCCGCTGCCCACGGGCGCGGAGCGCTTCTACAAGATGATGTCCGATGAAGCCGCTGCCACCGGTAACCAGTACGAGAGCCATGCAGTAGGTTTGCTGTTTCGCGTCTAGAACTATCGGGTTGAAAGGGAATTGGTCGGAGCAGGCGCCAGAATCGCGGCAAGGTCGCGACGGAAGCCCAATGCAATGAATAATTTTGCCATGACAAACATCGGTCCAAGCAGAAAATGCGTGGGGTGGTCGACCATCGACGGCTGCCGCTCCTCGAAAACCTTGTGACCGACGATTTGCGACGCGACGCCGAGCCCGATCAGCACCACAAAAATCGACCACATCATGACGATCGAGACCTGATTGCCAATCGCGGTTGCGACCGAAAGCAGCACGATCATCGAGGCGAGGATGCCGAGCCCGATCCCGGCGTCCAGCATCAGCCAGTAGGCCAGCACCGGCAGGGCAAGAACCATGGCCAGGCTGACCTCGATCCCGAACACCGGGAAATGGACCAGCGTCAGCGGCAGCACGGCGCCGGTGAAGAGCAGGAGGATGCCGACCACGTGCATCGCGCAGTTCCAGGGATCGCGATGATATTCGACGTAGTCGGCCAGCTGACGTTGAAAATAACTGGCCATCTCGGTCTCGTGCAGCATGGGGTCGGGCAGGGCGAAAAAAGCCTATAGCACCTGATAGGGCGGTGCACAAACCGGCGTAATTGTCGCGCGAAACCGCGCTGTTGCGCTGTGAGACAGGTCACAAAAGAAACGTGACTTCAAAGGGTTGCGTCAGACGCCGTGGCGCGTCCGCTCAGCGCTTCTTGGCGGGCTTTTTCGCTGCAGGCGCAGGTGTCGCAGCCGGATGCGCAGGCGCTTCCTCCGGTACCTTGGCGTAGGTCAGGATTTGCAACTGGGCGTTGGCGGCTGAGGTCGGCCTGGCCCGGTCGAGAAACTGCTCCTCGCCGAGGCCGATCGGATGCAGCCGCTTGGTCGAGATCTTGAACGTGTTCACCAGCACGTCGCGTATCGCGTCCGCCCGGCGCTGGCTCAGGATCGCGTTGGCCTCGCGCGTCTTCGCGTTGGATTCGACATGGCCGACGATCAGGAACGTGTAGGGCAGCAGCGAGGCATGGACCAGCGCATCGGCGAGGCGGCCGACGGTCTGGTAGGACGCCGGCTGGATGATCGGCGTGTCGGCGTCGAACTGGATCTGCGCAGTGAAGGTCGGCAGATTGACCAGATCAGGCGCGATCAGCGGCCGGTTCACCGGACCGGGATCGTTCTTGATCCTGGCCTTGGCCCGCTCCATCACCTGCAGCTTCAGCGCGGGGAGATCGATCTCGGCGGCTTGTTCGAAATGGTTGAGCTTGCCGACGATGTCGTCGCGGGTTGGCGGCGCCGTCTGCGCTTCCGCTGTGCCCGCGAGCAAAGCGAGGCCGAGCGCGATGCATATTCCGGCGGTGGAAAGCCTCGTCGCTGGCATCACCGATACCCCGCGTCGTCAACGGCCTTCAGGCAATTGTTGCTGATGCCCTTGGGCGTCGAGACCAGGCAGGGGACCGCCTTGCTGGTCTCCTTGGTCGAGCCGCCGCAGACCTTGACGATCTCGCGCTGGCAGACGTTCGCCACGGTGACACGGGCTGCGACGCGCTTCTGGATGGCGTCGAAGGCACCGAGATAATCGCTCTGGCACTGCTGCGAGAGCACGTCGCGGTTGCGCGAGAGGCACTCCTTCAGGCGGGTCGAATCCGGGTTGACGCCGCGGCAATTGGCGACGATTTCCGCGCCGCAACTTTTCGCCAGCAGCCCGATCGCATCGCCAAAGCTCATGGTCTCCGCCGCCGCAAGCGACGGCATACCCAATGCCAGCAAGATCAGTGTGATGGAGCCCCGGACCATGGCCGCATCTGATACGGGGAAGTTCACGGTGGTCAAGGGCTGTTCGGACCTGAACTGTCGAGAGTCCGACCAGTGCGGCGAACAGTCCTCACTCCGTGGCCTCAGTGAGGGGTGGCCATTCGATCAGGGCGACCGTGTGCTTCCCGAGCTCGTCGGCGACATCAGGGTCGGCCTTGAGCTCGTCCAATGTCCGCGGCGGGGGAAGCTGGCGGCCGTCCGCGGTCAGTTCCTGTGCATAGAACGCGAGTGCCTCGGGCGCATTCTCCAGGGCCTCATCGACGTCGTCGCCGCCGGAAATGCAGCCGGGCAGGTCCGGAAACCACACGCCGACGGCTTCGTCCGGGCCGGCGTCCTCGATGATGGCGATGTAGTGCGGCATGCAGGCCTCACGCCCGCTGCACAAAACTGTCCACGACCTTCTTCTCCCCCGCCTTGTCGAAGGCGATGGTGAGCTTGTTGCCGTCGATCTTGGTGACGCGGCCATAGCCGAATTTCTGGTGGAAGACGCGGTCGGAGAGGGAGAATTCCGAGGTCGTGCCGGTGGATTTGGCCACCAGCTCGCCCTCGATCGTCAGCGGCCCGCGGCGGCGCGAGGAGAAGCTGCCGAAATCGGGCGAGGACGACTGGGACGAAAACGACGAGGCCTGTTCCTCGAAACTGCCGCGGCCGCCATTGCCGCCGCCACCGCCGCCGCGATTGCGATTGGCCTGGGCGCGCTGCCAGCCCGGGGTCGAATAGGTGGAGCCGAACGCTTCCATGTCGTCGAAGCGGGAGGCGCCGTAGCCGCCGGTGCCGCCCCAGGCCGAGCCGCCCTTGGATTCCGTGATCTCGACATTGGCCGCGGGCAGTTCGTCGAGAAAGCGCGAGGGGATCGTGGTCGACCAGGTGCCGTGGATCCGGCGGTTGGTGGCAAAATAGATTTTGGCGCGGCGGCGGGCCCGGGTCAGGCCGACATGACCGAGCCGGCGCTCTTCCTCGAGGCCGGCGCGGCCCTGTTCGTCCAACGTGCGCTGGCTCGGAAACAGGCCTTCCTCCCAGCCGGGCAGGAACACGTTGTCGAATTCCAGCCCCTTGGCCGAATGCAGCGTCATCAGCGACACCGCGTCCTCGTCGGCGCCGCTGTCGCGGTCCATCACCAGTGAGATGTGCTCCAAAAACCCTTGCAGGTTCTCGAACTCCTCCATCGAGCGCACCAGCTCCTTGAGGTTTTCGAGCCGACCCGCGGCGTCCGCCGAACGGTCCTTCTGCCACATCTCGGTGTAGCCGCTCTCGTCGAGCACGATCTCGGCGAGCTCGGTGTGCGAGGTGACCTCGCGCTGGGCGCGCCAGCGGTCGAACTGGGCGACGACGTCGCGCAAGGAGCCGCGCGCCTTCGGCTTCAGCTCATCGGTCTCGACCACCGCGCGCGCCGCCTCGAACAGCGGGATGCGGCGCTTGCGGGCGTGATCGTGCAGCATCTGCACGGTGGCATCGCCCAGGCCGCGCTTGGGCGTGTTGACGATGCGCTCGAAGGCGAGATCGTCGGCCGGTGAATTGATGACGCGGAGATAAGCCAGCGCATCGCGGATCTCGGCGCGCTCGTAGAAGCGCGGGCCGCCGATGACGCGATAGGGCAGGCCGAGCGTGACGAAGCGGTCCTCGAACTCGCGCATCTGGTAGGAGGCGCGCACCAGAATCGCGATCTCGTTGAGCTTGTCGCCCTGGCGCTGGATCTGCTCGATCTCCTCGCCGATGCCGCGGGCTTCCTCTTCCGAATCCCAAGAGCCTGTTACCGTGACCTTCTCGCCGTCCTGGTCCTCGGTGCGCAGCGTCTTGCCGAGCCGGCCCTCGTTGTGGGCGATCAGGTGCGAGGCGGCGGCGAGGATGTGGCCCGTCGAGCGGTAGTTGCGCTCGAGGCGGATGACCTTGGCGCCGGGGAAATCATGGTCGAAGCGCAGGATGTTGTCGACCTCCGCGCCGCGCCAGCCATAGATCGACTGGTCGTCGTCGCCGACGCAGCAGATGTTTTTGACGTGGCGCGTCTGCTCCTTCTCCCCGCTTGCGGGGTCGCGACGAGCTTCGCTCACGCTGAGAAGGTCAGGATGAGGGGCTGCCTCCACGAGCTCAGCTTGCTGAGAGTCCCCCTCACCCGGATCGCTCGGGCGCGCAATTGCGCTGCCGGGCGATCCGACCTCTCCCCGCACGCGGGGAGAGGCAAAAGAAGTCGGCGCTTGGGACAGCAGCCGCAGCCACAGATATTGAGCGACGTTGGTGTCTTGATACTCATCGACCAGGATGAATTTGAAGCGCTGCTGGTACTGCCGCAGGATATCCGGGTGCTCGCGGAAGATGCGGATGTCCTCGAGCAGCAGATCGCCGAAATCGGCGGCGTTCAGGATCTTCAGCCGCTCCTGGTAGCTCGCATAGAGCTTGCCGCCCTTGCCGTTGGCGAACACGGCGGCTTCGCCCGACGGCACCTGCGACGGCGTCAGGCCGCGGTTCTTCCAGCCGTCGATCAGCCCGGCCAGCATGCGCGCCGGCCAGCGCTTGTCGTCGATATTGTCGGCTTGCAGAAGCTGCTTGAGCAGTCGGACCTGATCGTCGACGTCGAGCACGGTGAAGTTCGACTTGAGCTGCGCCAGCTCGGCGTGGGTGCGCAGGATGCGCCCGCCGATGGAGTGGAAGGTGCCGAGCCACGGCATGCCTTCGACGGCATGGCCGAGCATCTGACCGAGCCGATGTTTCATTTCGCGCGCGGCCTTGTTGGTGAAGGTCACCGACAGGATTTCGGATGGGCGGGCGCGGCCCTGGCTCAGGATGTGGGCGATGCGCGTGGTCAGCACGCGGGTCTTGCCGGTGCCGGCGCCGGCCAGCACCAGAACCGGCCCGTCCAGCGTCTCCACAGCCTCGCGCTGCTCCGGATTGAGCCCGGACAGGTATTGCGGGCCTACCGAGGCGCGCGCACGCGCGGCGATGCCGCCGGCTGCGGGCTGGTGGTCGGGGACGCTCTGGGACGTGATCTTGCTCGGCTCGGTCATGCGAATCATTTGCCCCACGTTGGCACCGCGGGGTGGTGAAAGGGGAGCCTTCTTAACAGGGATTGGTCCCTATATGGGGCCGCGGACAGGGGTTTTCCACGTGCGCCGAAAGCCAATTTGTTCCTGTCGGTCAGGCGAATTTCCGGCTTCAGCGGCCCGGAACCATTGTTCCGAGTTGGCGATTGGTTCTGCAAGTGAGGCGCGTCAGCCGCGCCGATCGCAGACAGACATCGAAACAGAGGTTCGGATCATGCTTAGCTGGGTAGTTACGTTTCTGGTTATCGCCCTGATCGCCGGTATCCTGGGCTTTGGCGGCCTCGCCGGCGCGTCGATCGAAATCGCCAAGATCATCTTCTTCATCGCAGTCGTGTTGTTCCTGGTCTCGGCCGTTGTCGGACTGGCACGGGGTCGTAACAGGGTTTAGCGCGCTTACCGCTTCGAGGGCATCGCCACGTTCCGGCCGATGCCCTCGGGCCGCGGGACGGCGCTGTGGGCCTTGACCACCGCTGCGATGCGCTCACGGATGTCTGGGGGAAAAGCCGCCACCTTTCGTGAGCCCATGTCGATGTGAAGCGACATGTTTTCCGATGTGGCGGACAGCCATCCTTCGGTCGCGTGCCGCAGCTCCTGGAAGGTGTGCAGCCGCTTGTCGTCGGCTTCCAGCAGCCAGACCGAGACCTGCACGAGATCGTCGAGGTGGATTTCGCGCAAATACCGCACGTGGCATTCGGCGGTGAAGGTCGAGCCGCCGCGCTCCTTCATGTAGCCCGGTCCGATCCCGAGCGTCAGCCACATCTGGTCGATCGCGCGGTCGAACATCACGTTGTAATAGGCCATGTTGAGGTGGCCGTTGTAGTCGATCCATTGCGGCTCGATCTGCATGATTGACGAGCGGAACGGCACGCCCTCGATCGTTGTGGCAGCAGTCTCCGGCATGTGTCCTTCCCCAGCTATGCGTCCGGTCGCTTGACTTGACCGGTGAGATGTCCTTTGCCACGGTTCGTCTCGTCGGGAGGAACGTCCGTGGGTACGACCATCACCAATAATCCGCCGCGGCCGGCGCCGAAAGCCCTCGCGAGCGCGCTGGAGCAACTTGCCGCGCGGTTCGGCAACCGCCTCATCACCTCGCAAGCCGTCCGCGAGCAGCACGGCCATACCACCACATGGATCGTGAACCAGCCGCCGAACGGCGTGGTGATGGCGCAGGAGACTGCCGACATCCAGGACGTGGTGCGGATCTGCGCGAAAAACGGCGTGCCTGTCATCGCCTTCGGCACCGGCACCTCGCTCGAGGGCCAGGTCAACGCACCCGCCGGCGGAATTTGCATCGACCTGCGCGACATGAACAAGGTGCTCGCGGTGCATGCCGAGGACCTCGACTGCGTGATCCAGCCCGGGGTGACCCGCAAGGCGCTCAACGAGCATCTGCGCGACCAGGGCCTGTTCTTCCCGATCGACCCCGGCGCGGACGCTTCCCTCGGTGGCATGGCCTCGACCCGCGCTTCCGGCACCAATGCGGTGCGCTACGGCACCATGCGCGACAGTGTGCTGGCGCTGAAAGTGGTCCGCGGCGACGGCGAGATCATCACGACCGGCACGCGTGCGAAGAAATCATCCGCCGGCTACGACCTGACGCATCTGTTCGTCGGCGCCGAGGGCACGCTCGGCATCATCTCGGAGCTGACCATCCGCCTGCGCGGCATCCCCGATACGATCGCGGCCGGAGCGGTGTCGTTCGAGACCGTGCACGGGGCGTGTCAGGCCGTGATCCTGGCGATCCAGACCGGCATTCCCGTGGCGCGCATCGAGCTGCTCAACGCCGCGCAGGTGCGGGCCTGCAACGCCTATTCGAAGTTGACCCTGCCCGAAACGCCGCTGCTGCTGATGGAATTCCACGGCAGCGAGATCGAGGTCGCCGAACAGTCCAAGGCCTTCGGCGAGATCGCCAGGGATTGCGGCGGCGGCGACTTCTCCTGGACCACCAAGCCGGAGGATCGCACAAAGCTGTGGCAGGCGCGGCACGACGCCTATTGGTCGGTGAAAGCGCTGCGGCCCGGCGACAGCATCGGGGTGGTCGCGACCGACGTCTGCGTGCCGATCTCGCGGCTTGCCGAATGCGTCGGCGAGACCGAGGAAGATCTCAAGCGCCTCAACCTGTTGTCGCCGATCGTCGGCCATGTCGGCGACGGCAATTTCCACTGCTCGCTGGTCTGCGACACCAACGATGCCGACGAGATGGCGCGCGGCGAGGAGTTCATGCATCGGCTGGTCGAGCGCGCGCAGGCGATGGACGGCACCTGCACCGGCGAGCACGGCATCGGTCAGGGCAAGCAGAAATACCTCAAGGCGGAGCTCGGCCCCGAGGCGATCGACGCGATGCGGGCGCTGAAAAAGGCGCTCGATCCGCAGAACATCTTCAATCCCGGGAAGATCGTACCGGAGGCGTAGCGCGCGGCGTGGCCGCCGTTTATGCTCGCTCCCTCACCACGGAGCAGGCAATGCAGTGGTTCGCGCGCAAGACGCGTCAGGACGTCTGGGACGAAGCGATCGAACGGCCGCTCGGCGACATCGAGGCCGCCGAGCGCATCCGTGCGATCTGTGACGCCGCTGCGGCGAGCGCGGCAGGTAGCGCGCGCAGCGACAAGCGCGACAGCGAGCGCTACGAGCGCGCGGCGAAAGTCGCGATGGAAATCGCGATGAAGATCTCGGATGGACTGATGCGCGACGACGCAGTCCGTCGCATCGTCGATCTCTGCATGAAGGCGAACGACCTCAAGACGGCGCAAATCCTGTTTCGCGCGATCCATGCCAGCTGGATCCGCGAAACGATCCAGCGCGATCACCCGCCATTGGCGCAGTGAGCCCAGTTATCGCGCCAACTTCCGCACGGCCTCGTCGACGCTGTGGAAGACACGCTCTCTCGGCAGGGCGTCGAACAATCTAAACCGCTCGAACGCGTCCTGCGCGCGCACTGATTCCAGCCGGGCCAGCGCGACGGTGACGCCCTGTTCGCTGCACGCCCTGAACACGTCCAGCAGGATCTGCGCGGCGGTGAAGTCGATCTCGACCATGCCGCTCGCCTCCAGCACCAGCAGCTGTGGCGGCATCGTGCCGAGCACCTTGATCACGTCGCTGCGAAAGCCGGGCGCGTTGAGGAAGGACAGCGGCGCCTGCAGCCCGAGCACGGCGACGCCGGCGATGCGCTCGCCGGCGATGTGCGGATGTGCCGGCCACCAGATCGTGGTGCCCGGCACGCGCTCGAACTCGACCAGCCGCGCGCGCGTCGTGCTCCAGATGCCGTGCAGCAGCGACAGCACGATGCCGAGGAACGCGCCTTGCTGGATCGGCAGCACGATGATCAGCGCGGCGGTGGCGGCGATCAGCAGGAATTCGCTGGGGGATTGGCGATAGATCGTGACGATCTGCTTCACGCGGATGATGCGCAGCGCGACGAACAGCAGGATGCCGCCGAGGGCTGCGTCTGGAACGTGCTGCAGCAATCCCGTTCCAAACGCGAGCAGCGCCAGCACGATCGCAGCGGCGGCGAGACCCGCGAGCTGCGATTGTCCGCCGGTCTCGGCGACAATGCCCGTCCGCGGCGGGCTGGCGTTGACCGGAAACGCGCCGAACAGGCCCGACAGTACGCAGCCTACGCCCGCGCCGAGAAAATCGCGATCGACATCGGCCGGCTTGTCGGGATCGGACGGGAATGAGCGCGTCGTCGCCGCGGTCTGCACCATCACCACGACCGTGATGACAAAGGCGAGCGGCACGAGGCGGACCCATTGCTCCGGTGCAAGCTCGGGGAAGGTCGGCCGCGGCAGCGTCCCCGGCACGAGGCCTACGACATTGACGCCCTTGCTCTCGAGGCCGAGCGCGATCGTGGCCAGGGTCGCGGCGACGAGCCCGATCAGCGCGCCCGGAATTTTTGCGCTGATCTTCTCGGCGACGAAGACCACGGCCAGCACACCGAAGCCGATGCATAGCGTGAAGGGATTGGTGCGGCCGAGCTCGCTTGCGAGCACACCGATGCGATCGAGCGTCGGCCCGTTCGGCGAGTCCAGGCCCAGCACGCCCGGTAATTGCGACACGATGATGTGGACGGAGATGCCGGCGAGGAAACCGACCATGACGGGCACGGACAAGAGATTGGCGATGCCGCCGAGGCGGAAGGCGCCGCCGGCCAGCATCATTGCGCCGACCATCAGTGCCAGCGCGATCGCGAGGCCCTGATACTCAGGCGAGCCGGCGGCGGCCAGCGCCGCCAGCCCGCCGGCGAAGATCGGCGTGATCGTGGAATCGGCGCCGCAGGACAGGAAGCGGTTTCCGCCGAGCATCGCAAAGCCGAGCGATCCCGCCATGAAGGCGAAGAAGCCGATCTGCGGCGCGAAGCCGCCGAGCCGCGCCGTGGCCATCTGCTCTGGGATCGCGATTGCCGCGAGCGTCAGGCCGGCCATCAAATCGCCCGGCAGCGAATAGGACGCGAGTGAGCGAAACAGCGGCCATGATGTTGCGGTGTGAGCGTCCTGCGCCATCAGCAGCGAATCCCCGAAGTGTTCCGTTGGTCGACCAGACCACAGCTGCCGGTCGTCGGCAAACATGGGGTTGCCGGCCTCGCCTGTATATCGTGCGACACCGCAGGGCTCGCGGCACTTATCGCGTCTGCGAGCCCCACGCGCACTCCCGCGAGGCACGCCCTATGGCTTCGACGCCTGCGCCTGCTTCAGCGCGCTCTTGCAGCCATCCGACAGCTGGTTGAAATGCTCGATCATGCACTGCTTGACGCGGCCGCCTCCCGGCATGATGCCGGAGCACAGCGCGCGCATGTCCGCGGTGCACGCTTGGCGTATCTCCTGTCGCGGTTGCTGGGCGGACGCGGCGCCCGCGGACGATATCGCGACCAACGCGGCGATGATGGCCGCGATCGCGCGTCGCAGCTCCCGTAGCTGTACAGGTCTCACCATGCGCAGACCCTCCGCACGCCGAATGGCGTGCTGGTCCACCAACAGGCCCCAGGATAGGGAGGCGCCGCATAGGCATAGGGTGGATGGGCGTAGGGCACGATGGTCCGCCGGCACAGGCGGTTGGCCGTCAGGTGCCAGCCGGGTCCGCAGCCGCCGCTGACTTCGGTGAGGCCGTCGGACATGCCGGGGTGAGGGCTGGGGGTGAAGGCTAGCGCGGTCGAACCTGCGGCCAGTGCGGCTGCCGCGGCCGACGCCAAGATCGTCAATCGTCGCATTCGAGATATCCATGCTTGCAAGTTGGAGGAAGGCAGTCCGCGGCCAGTGTTCTGACCCCGGCCGGAATTCACGGTCGTGCGGCGCGAGGGTCAGTACCGGTATCCGTAATAGGGATGAGTCCCGACCGTGCCGCTGCGCGTCACGCTGTTGCCGTTCGGACCCGTCGTGGTGCGCGTGTAGTCGAATGCATGCGGAGCGACGCGCGTGATGCTGCCGCTGCGTGCGATCGTGCCGCCATAAGGTCCCGTCACCGAAGCCGAACGCGAGCAGGTTCCGCCGGCGCATCCGCCGCTGGCGCTGCCGTAGTAGGTACCTCGCCAAGTCGTGACGCCGCCGCTGCGAACCCAGGCGTTTGCACCGGAGGCTCCCGTGAGGGCCAGCACCGTTGCGAGTGATAGCGAAGCCAGAATGGGTTTCATCGGATACTCCTGTTTGTGAGGACGCGCCGGAACGAGACCGGTCGCCGCATGGGGCCAATCTCGCCTCGATCTTTTGCCGTGATATTGCCGGCGAGGCCGGAAGTGTAACGTTTTGTAACGAGTGACGGGGTCGCCACATTCCTGCCAGCGGGCTGCTCGATAGAGGCCGCGATGGACACTCGGACGATCATGATCGTGGAGGACGACCGCGAGATCCGCGCGCTCTTGGCGGACCTGCTGACGCGGGAGGGCTATGCGCCGGTTTGCGTCGAGAACGGCGCGGCGATGGACCGGGCGCTGATGCAGGCATGCCCGGATCTCATCGTGCTTGACATCATGCTGCCGGGCGAGGACGGACTGTCGATCTGCCAGCGCCTGCGCAGCAAGAGCCGCACGCCGATCCTGATGCTGACGGCCAAGGCCGACGATGTCGACCGCATCATCGGCCTGGAGCTCGGCGCCGACGATTATCTGCCGAAGCCTTTCAATCCTCGGGAATTGCTGGCGCGCATCAAGGCCGTCTTGCGGCGTGTGGACGGCCCGCTGCAGATGCCGCCGCCGCGGCGAATTGCTTTCGGCAGGCTGGTGGCCGATCTCGACGGGCGCAGCCTGACCAACGACCAGAACCGTGTCGTCGAGTTGACGGCAGCGGAGTTTGATCTGCTGGCATGTTTCCTCGAACGGCCCAAGCGGGTGCTGTCCCGCGACCAGTTGCTCGACTGGACACGCGGCCGGACCGCGGATCCGTTCGACCGCGTCATTGACGTGTCGGTTAGCCGGCTGCGCCGCAAGCTCGTCGCCGCGGATCCCAAGGCTGCGTTCTCGATCAGGACCGTGCGCAATGGCGGCTATCTCTTCAGTGCTGACGTTCGCCCGCTCTGAGCACGGAGCCTGTGCGGAATGAGCAGGCTTCACATCGCCGCCCGCCTCGGCCTTATCGTCGTCGGCGCCATCATTCTCGTGCAGTTGCTGTCGGTCGCCATCTATTTGGTGGAGCAGCGCGGCCGCGGCGAGCCGTCCGGATTTGCCGCTTTGCTCGCGCAGGTCGCCGCCTTGGCGGAGGCGATCGACAGGGTCCCGCGCGACGATCGCGACCTGGTGCTGCGCGCGGCCACGACGGCGCGATTTAAGCCGGTCGTGCGTCAGGACGTGCCGCCCAACCCGTTGCATGGCCGTTTCCTGGGCAGCGCGGAGCAACGGTTGCGCGCGCTGAGCGGTGTGCCAGCGGAGCGGCTGGTCGCACTGTCCTTCGTCAACGTCAGGGACGGCCAACAGGTGGCCCGCTTGCGTGATCTCGTCACCTCGCGCCTGCAAGCTGTCATTGAACTTGCTGGCGGCGGCTATCTGGTGATCGAGACCGCAGGTGAGCTCAGCCTTCGCCTGCTCGGCATTCCTGTCGGCCTGCTGGCCGGAATTCTCGGCTTCGTCGTCGCTTTGGCGGCCTTGCTCGCGGTCCGCCACGAGACCAGGCCGCTGTCCGAGTTGACCGTCGCCATCGAGCGCTTCGGCGCTGCCATGGAGACCATGCCGGTCAGCGAGCGGGGTGCTCCCGACGTCCGGGCGCTGATCCGCGCCGTCAACGCCATGCAGGCGAACATCGCCGAACTGCTGCGCAGCCGCACCCTCGTGCTCGGCGCGATCAGCCATGATCTGCGCACTTATGTCACGCGGCTGCGGCTACGTCTCGAGCTGCTGCCCGAAAGCGTGCAGCGGGACAAGGCAACCGTCGATCTCGACGACATGCAATCGCTGATGGATGATGCGCTCGCCTTTGTCCGCGCCTCGTTCGCAGGCCCGTCGGCGGAAACCGTCGATCTTGCCCGCGTCGCGCGGACCGAGTACGAAGCGCGCAAGGGCGCCTGCGCAGCGCTGACGCTCACCTGCGAAGATCCGGCTCTCCTCATCCGCGGCTCGGCTGCGGGCATGGCTCGGGTCGTTGCCAATCTCGTCAACAACGCGATCCTCTATGGTGGCGCCGCGGACATCTCGTTGTACGCCGAGACCGATGTGATCGAACTCCTGGTCGAGGACCGCGGGCCGGGAATCCCGGTTGACGAACGCACCCGCGTATTCGATCCATTCTACCGGCTGGAGACCTCGCGCAGCCGCGAGAGCGGCGGCGCAGGATTGGGACTCACAATCGTGAGGCAAGTTGTCGAAAGCAACGGCGGCACGGTCGCCATTGAGGATCGTCCCGGTGGCGGCACCCGTGTCCGCGTCCGGCTGCCGCGCGAGCGGTCTCAGTAACGGCTGCGGTAGCCATCGCCGTGTCCCGGGCCGCCGTAGTTGCCGCCTCGACCGCCCATGCCCATGCCAATTCCGATGCCTATTCCGACACCTAAGGCTTCTGGCGGCGGGCCGCGATCCGGTGGCGGCGCGCGCTCGTAGATCACCTCATCAGGCGGCGGCCGGCGCGGCCTGGGCGGCGTGTCGACCACCTTGCGCTTCGGCGGTGTGTCGTCGACGCGCTTCTTGATCACAGGCGCGATCGTCGGGTTGATCGGCGAAGCCGGTGGTGTGGGCGTCGAGCACGGGCAGGTCGGGGCCATCGCGACGGCGACCGGGGCAGGAGCGGCCGCGACCGCGGCAGGCAAGACGTAGTTGCGGTTCTGCACGCGGAGCAGCAGCCGGCGTGCGGTCGCGGCCAGATCGCTGTTGTCCCAGTTCGCCAGATACGCCTCGAACGAGGCGCGGGTGTTGATCGCGGTGGCGCGCTCCCACGCCAGCATCTGGCGCCGGCGCTCCACAATCGTGCGCAGCCGCGGCGTACGGGTATCCTGAGCGTACAACTCGATATAGGCCTGATACGCCGGCACGGTGTCGTCGGTGATCACTATCTCATAGGCGACCATGGCCGGCTTGCCCTGCAAATCCTTGCGCCAGTCCTCGAGGCTGCGCGTGCCGCTCGCAAGTGCCATGGAGGATGCGCCAGGAAGCGCAGTCTGACTGCCGCTGCTGTCGCCGCCGAAGAACTTGAAGTCAGTCGTCAGCGACGAGCTTTCCCAGGGGATCTGGCGTCCGTCGGTCGATTGCGCCACGGCGACGCGAATGCGCTTGAACACTTCCTCGATCGGCAGATTGGGCTGCTTGGCGACGGTCAGCGCCGCGGTGGTATAGGGGCTGTCGATGCCGGAGCCATCCTCGGCTTCGGAGCCCGGCGAGGTCGAATAGGAAATGAAGGAGCCCGGCGCGCCGGCCTTGGTGTCGACGATCGCAAGCCCGTGTCCGGCGCCGCTGAGCGCAGGGAAGGGATTGTTGCGGCAGGCATCGAGCATGAAGATGCGCGCCCGCGTCGGCAGTGCGCCGAGCGTGTTGAGCAAATCGTTCAGTCGCACACCCTGCAGCGGAATGTCGGCTTCGCGCTTGGGGTCGAGATCGACGGGAACGAGATAGTTCTCGCCGTCGATCTGGAGGCCGTGGCCGGCATAGAACACCAGCGCGACGGTGTCGGCGCCGCTGGCGCTGACCTTGCCGGCGAAATCCGAGATCGCCTGACGCATATCGTTTTGCGCCAGATTGGATGCCGTGGTGACGGTGAAGCCGGCATTGCCGAGCAGCTCCGTCATGCCCTTGGCGTCGTTGGCTGCGTTGGGGAGTTCCGGCACGGTGCGATAGGCCGATTGGCCGATCACCAGTGCGAGCCGCGCTTCGGCCGCGGCCCCCGTCGGCATCGTCAATTGCGTGAGCGCGAGAAGAGCGGATGCAAGAAACAAATTGCGAAAGACTGGACGGCGCATGGTGTCACCTCCATCGGCAATGCGCGCGATGATGTCACCTTTTCTAGGTGGCCGCCATGCGTCTGTCTGTGCACTGGATCACGTTGAGCTGCGGCAAAATGGGGCAGAAGGTCTGCCAGAGCTGGTGCGGCATCGTTCTGGCGCCATCCATGTGAATTGCGCATTGATCCATGCGCCAATTGGATCGATGCCCAACGCTGCGCGAAAGCATCTTCTCGCGCATCGGCCCCATGCCGATCTGATCGAGAATCCCGCAAAAACATGGCTGTTTTGCCGCGCGCTGATGCCGTTGATCCTCGCGACACGCCGCTTTGCAACGGCCGGCCGCAAGCCTTGCCTGCGCCGTCGCTTTGGCCATACAGTCCGCGCAACGGGCTGCGGCAACGACCGTTGCTCGAAAAACAATAATTGGGGAGAAACCGCATTATGTCCATCGTGCCCGTGAACCGTCGCGCGTTCATCAAGTCGTCGACGGGACTTGCTGCCGGCCTCGTGCTTTCCCCCGCACTCATCGGCCGCGCCGAAGCCGCGACGCTGAAGCTGAAATGCTCCTCGTCGCTGCCGAACGATCCCAAATTCGCCAACGGCCGGGTCTACTACGACAATCTGGTGAAGAACCTGAAGGCGAACGGCCTCGGTGAGCAGGTCGAGGTCGCGTTCTTTCCCGACAACCAATTGGGTCAGGAAATCGACGTCATCAACTCAGTGAAGCTCGGCGTCATCGACCTCATGGTGTCGGGCTCCTCGATCTCGGCGAATCTGGTGCCGCTGGTCGGCACCTACGACCTCGGCTTTCTGTTCTCGAGCTTTCCGCAGCAGACCAAGGCGTTCGACGCTGGCGCGGCCAAGCCGATCGAGGACGCGCTGCTCAAGGGCAGCAACATCCGCATCATCGCCTGGGCCTATAATTTCGGTTCACGCAGCGTACTTGCGAGGAAGCCGGTGAAGACGCCGGAAGATCTCGCCGGTCTCAAGATCCGCACGCTGCCAAATCCCGTCATCACGGAATGCCTGCGCCTGATGGGAGCCGCCGCGACGCCGCTGGCGTTCGGCGAAATCTACACGGCATTGCAGGCCGGCGTGCTGGACGGGCTAGAGCACGACCCGCCGACCATCCTGGCCAGCAAGTTCTTCGAAACGGCGAAATTCTATGCATTGACGCAGCACAATTTCTCGCCGCTCGCGATCTATTTCAGCGACACGACCTACAATCGCATGGATCCGAAGCTGCGCGAGGGATTTCTCGATGCCGCGAAGAAGGCTGCGGCCGACACGCGGACCCACGGGCTCGCCGTCGAGAAGGAAGCGCTGTCGGCCTTGACCGAAAAGGGCGTGACGGTGGCCGAATGCGACCGCGAGGCGTTCAAAAAGCGCGTCGCGCCGCAGATCGAGAACTTCATGAAGGCGCGGCCGGAATCCAAGGCGGTGATCGACATCATCCGCGCCACGCAGGCCTGACGTGGCAATGACAGCTGCCGTACCTCTCTCGGGCGGCCGCCACGGGAGCATCGCCCTGCTGCTTCGCTTCAGCGACGCGATCGCGGCCATCCTGCTGGCCACGGATCTCGTCGTCGTCTGCGGTTCCGTGCTGCTGCGCTTCTGCTTCAACGCGCCGGTGGAGTGGTCCGACGACGTCGCGCGCGGACTGATGGTCGGATCGGCCTTCTTCGGCGCGGCGAGCGCGCTCGCGCGCGGCGAGAATGTCGGCGTCTCTTTCTTCCGCGATCTGGCTCCGGTACGGCTGCGCGCGCTGGTCGACGCCGCGAGCGCGCTGCTGGTGGTGCTGATTTCGGGCTACGTCGCCTACAACGCCATCAAGCTCGGCTCGCTGACGGCGGGCCAGACCACCGGATCCGGCCTGCCGCTGGAGCTGACCTTCTACCCGATGGGCGCCGGCGCGCTGTTCATGACGGTGTTTGCGATCGACCAGCTCTGCGCCAGGCCGCTCCCTGACATCGTCAGAGGCCTCGTCGCGATTGCCGTCGTGACCGGCCTTTATCTCGCCTGGGATTATCTGTCGCCCGCCACGGTGCCGTCGGCGGGCACGCTGATGCTGATCGGTTTCTTTGCGACGTTGGTCGGTGGCTTGCCGATCGGCTTTGCACTGGCGCTGGCCGCGCTGATCTTCATCTGGGTCGAGGGCGCGCTGCCCGGCGTGATCTTCGCCCAGCAGATGGCGCGCGGCATCGACAATTTCGTGCTGCTCGCGATTCCGTTCTTCATTCTCGTCGGCTACCTCATGGAAGCCAACGGCATGTCGGTGCGGCTGATCGAGCTGTTGCAGCGCGGGGTCGGCCGCATGCGCGGCGGTTTGAACGTCGTGATGGTGGCCTCGATGGTGCTGTTCTCCGGCATTTCCGGCTCGAAGATGGCCGACGTCGCCGCGGTCGGCTCCGTGCTGATTCCGGCCGCGCGCCGCTCCAAGCAGAATCCGGGCGGCGCCGTGGCGCTGCTCGCAGCCTCCGCGGTGATGGCGGAGACTATTCCGCCCTGCATCAACCTGATCATCCTGGGCTTCGTCGCGAACCTGTCGATCGGTGGTCTGTTCGTCGCAGGGCTGTTGCCCGCGGCGCTGATGGCGCTGGCCTTGATCGCCGTCTCCATCATCTTCGGCAAGACTCCAATTGAGACTCCAACTGAGTCTCCAGCTGATGCCGAGGTCATCGCGCCGCAGATGCCGGTGTCGGGCCTGTGGAGCGGCGCGATCGCCTCGTTCGGCCTGATCTTCATGATCTTCTTCGGCTTCAAGAGCGGCTTTGCCACCGCCACGGAAATCTCGGCCTTCGCCGTGGCTTATGCACTCGTCGTCGGCAGCGTGGTGTTCCGCGAACTCAGCTTCACATCGGCTGCGCACAGCTTCGTCCAGGGAGCGACGCGCGCGGGGCTCGTGCTGTTCATCGTTGCCGCAGCGCAATCGCTGGCGTTCACGCTGACCCTGCAGCAGGTGCCGCATGCGGTCGGCGATTTCATGCTGGGATTGTCCAAGACCAGCGGCACCTGGCTGTTCATCCTGCTCGCGATCGGCGTGCTGATCGTGATGGGCTCGGTGCTGGAGGGGGCGGCCGCGCTGATCATCTTCGGGCCGCTGCTGCTGCCGGTGGCCGTGCAGCTCGGCATCGATCCCCTGCATTTCGGGGTGGTGCTTGTGATCGCGATGGGCATCGGCCTGTTCGCGCCGCCGCTCGGGCTCGGGCTTTACGGCGCCTGCCTGATCGGCAATGTGCCGATCGAGCAGACGGTGAAGCCGATCATGGGCTATCTCGGCCTGTTGTTCCTTTGCCTGCTCGTGATCGCGTTCGTGCCATGGCTCAGCACGGCATTGCCGCGCGCGTTCGGCTATTGAGGGAGTATCGCCGTGAAAGTCCTGCTGGCCCACACGCCGGAGATGCGCCGCAATTACTACGGCGATCGCAGCCTGAACGGCTTGCGCGCGACCGCCGAGGTGATCCTGCACGAGAGCGATGAGACGCTGGTCTCAGCCAGCCTCGTGCGCGCTGCGCAAGATGTCGACATCATCGTGGCCGATCGCATGACCGAGGGACGCGGCGAGATCTTTGCGCAACTGCCGCGCCTGCGCGCCTTCGTCCGCTGCGCCGTCGACATCCGCAACGTCGATGTCGAGGCGGCCTCGAACGCCGGCGTGCTCGTGACCCGCGCCGGGCCTGGCTTCGTGCAAGCCGTTGCCGAGCTCGCGGTTGGCTTCATGGTCGATCTCTCCCGCGGCGTATCGCGAGCGACGGCCGATTATCACGCCGGCCGCAAGCCGGAAGCGCGGATGGGCCGTCAACTCGCCGGCAGCAAGATCGGCATCATTGGCTATGGCAGCATCGGGCGCTATCTCGGGGAAATCGCCAAGGTGATGCGCATGGAAGTGCTGGTCGCAGATCCCTTTGCGACCGTGACCGACGGTGCCATCCGGCAGGTCAGCCTCGACGAGCTCCTCGCCGCGTCCGACTATGTCGTCTGCCTTGCCATCGCCAACGAGCAGACCGAAAATCTGATCGGCGAGGCGGCGCTGGCGCGGATGCAGAAGCATGCGGTCTTCATCAATCTCTCCCGCGGCAACCTGGTCGACGAAGCGGCGCTGGCGAAGGCGTTGCTTGAAAATCGAATCGCGGGTGCCGCGATGGATGTGGGCCGCGCGCCCGACCAGATGCCAAGCCCGGAGCTTGCGAAGCTTCCCAACGTCATCGCCACGCCCCATGTCGGCGGCCTGACGCCGCAGGCGATCGAATATCAGTCGCTGGAAACCGTGCGGCAGGTCGAAGCGATCGTCAAAGGCGAGATCCCGCAAGGCGCCGTCAACGCCGACCGCTGGACGCGGCGGCCGTGATCTGCTCTATAGCCGGTCCACAGCTTTGAACGTCCCGTCCTTCTGGATCACCGTCAAAAACACCTTCGGCGGCGCGTCGAGCATGCGCATGCCGACGGTGATGGTGCTGCCGCTGATGTCGAAGCGGCCGACATCGTTGATGGTGCGCAGCAGGCTCGCGCGCGTCGGTTGCGGTCCGGCTTGTTCCAGCGCCGCGGCCGCGAGACGGCCGGCGATATAGCCTTCGAGCGCCACGAAATTCGGTGTCAGCGCCGGGTCGAACGCCGTCTGCGCCGCCTGGTAGTCGGCGACCAGCTTAAGCGAGCGGTCCCAGGGAAACGGCACGACCTGCGTGACGACGACGCCTTCGCCCTCGGGGCCGAGCTCCTTGGCGAGCGCAACGGCGCCGACAAAGGAGATGTTGACGAAGGTCGGATTGGCGCCGCTGCGGTGCGCGAGCTTGATGAACTCGGCGCAGGGACCGTAGGTCCCGACCATGACGATCGCCTCGGGTTCGACGCGCTTGATCGTGCGCCAGGCCGACGCGACGGCGCGGGTGTTGCGCTCGAAGGTGCCTTCGGCGGCGAGCTCGAGGCCGCGCCTGGCAAGCGCGCGCTTCACGCCGGAAAGACCGTCGCGCCCGAACGAGTCGTCCTGGTAGAAAATGGCGATGCGGGTGAAATGGCGATCCTCGGTGAGATGCTTGACCCACGCCTCGGCCTCGGCGCCATAGCTTGCACGGATGTTGACCACGTTCGCAAGCTCGAAGTCGCGCAAGAATTCAGCGCCGCTGAAGGGACCGATGAAGGGCACGTTCCTGGCGCTGGTGATCGGTATCGTCGCCACCGCGGTCGGCGTGCCCACCGCGCCGATCAGCGCGAACACCTTCTCGTCCTCGATCAGCCGCAGCGTCTGCGCCAGCGAGCGGTCGGGGTCGTAGCCGTCGTCACGGCTGATGAGCTGGAGCTTGCGGCCGTGGACGCCGCCTTTGGCGTTGATCTCGGTGAAGGCTGCGACAATGCCCTGCCGCATGCGCTGTCCGAGTGTGGAGGAGGGACCCTCGAGCGCTGCGGCTTGGCCGAACAGGATCGCATCCTCGCTGACGCCGATCTCGTCGGCTTTCGCCGGCAGCATGATTGCTGCCAGGACGGCGACGGTCATGACGATGCATGTCGCAGATCGAGATCGATACATCAGAAAAGTCTTGCTGGGTGCGGTGAGTAGCTTCGTGAAAGCTATCGCCACGGGATGAATCGGCGATGTATCGACGGCTCCGTACTACTCCGGGGAAAACCGGCAACTTGCTTCGACAGAGCCCGCATCATCCTGCACTTCATTAATTAAACCGGGTAATGCGGAAAAGCCGGGTTCCGAAATTGTGCAGTTCTTAACCGCGGTCCTGTTCCGATAGTGGCTCCGGCGGCTCAACCAGAGGTTCGGTTGAGCGGGACAGGGGACGGCGGTTTTTGGAATGGGCGGTCGGGATCAGAACGATCAGGATCGGGGGCGTATGACCGGATGGTGGCGTGCCGCGCCGCTGCTCGGGCTCTATCGCCCTGCGCTCGTCGCAGTCGGCGTCGGTCTTCTGTTCTCGGTCGTGGCTGCAGCCGCCGTGGCGCGATGGGAAGGCCGCGTCAACAAGATCGAGTTCGAGAACGCGGCCGAGACCGAAGTGATCGTCATGCAGAACGGCATGAGCGAGTACATCTCCAGGCTCGTCGCGCTGCGCACGCTGTTCGAATCGACCAATCAGGAGATCACCCGCAGCGAATTCGAGACCTTCAGCGCCCGCCTGTTCGAGCGCCATCCCGGCATGCTGCGCATCTCCTGGGTGCCGCGGGTGAACCGCAAGGAGCGCGCCGAATACGAGGCCGCGGCGATCACGGACGGCGTGTCCGGCTATCGCATCAAGTCGCTCCAGGGCGATGCGTTCGCGACCGCGCCGCAGAGCGACGAATATTTTCCGGTGTTCTACTCGACCCAGCCGAAGACGTCTCCAGTCTACGGAATGGACTACGCGACCGTTCCGGAGCGCCGCGCGGTCCTCGAGCGCGCGCGCGACACCGACCGGATAGGGGCCATTCGCACCCGCCTCTACGAGCCGAAGGAGGGCGGCCGGTTGCCCGACGTCCTCGTCGCCATTCCCGTCTACGCCAAGGGAACGTCGCGCGACGCGGTCGTGGACCGGCGCCGCAATCTCGCCGGCTTCGTCGTCGGCGTCTTCGACCTGCCGCTGCTGATCCAGTCCATTCGCGTGACCACCGGGGCAAGCCCCGCGGTCAGCGTCAACGTCTATCCGCCGTTCGCGGGTCAGATCGTCGGCCTGGAGCAAATGCTGCCGGATTACTCGTCGGCCGCGACGGCGCCGCAGACGATGCGGGACGTCGCGCTAGCCCTGCACTGGTCGGGCAATCTCAAGATCGGCGACACCGATTGGCAGGTGCGGGCGGTTCCGGCTGCCGGCGGTCCGCTGGAGACGACTTACGATCGCGCGGGTGCGGTGCTGATCGTCGGCATGCTGCTGACGCTGTCGCTTTCGACCTATCTCATGCTCGCAACCCGCAATTCGCAGCGGCTGTCACTGGCGAACCGGCGGGTGCTCGAACTCGCCCAGACCGACATCCTGACCGGATTGCCGAACCGCGCTTTCTTCCTGGCCCGGCTCGACGAGCTCAAGGGCCGTTTGAAGGACGCCGGTCCGACCTTCTCGATCCTGATGCTCGACCTCGACCGCTTCAAGAACGTCAACGACTCGCTCGGTCACGGTGCCGGCGATGCGCTGCTGCGTCAGGTCGCACAGCGGCTGAAATCCGCTTTGCGCACCAGCGACGTGCTGGCCCGGCTCGGCGGCGACGAATTCGCCATCATCCAGGAAGCTTGCGAGGATCAGCGCGTCTGCTCGACCGAACTGGCGGGGCGGATCGCCAAGCTCGTGGCCGAGCCGTTCCTTCTTCCCGGACACCGCGTCGAGATCGGTACCAGCATCGGCATTGCGATCGCGCCCGATCATGGCAGCGATCAGGAGCAGCTGCTGAAGAAGGCGGACCTGGCGCTCTACCGCTCGAAATCGTCGGGCCGCAACTGCTTCACCATCTACGACAAGGCGATGTCGGCCGAGCTCGAGGCGCGCAGCACGCTGGAAGGCGATCTGCGCGACGCCATCGCGCGGTGCCAGCTCGAGGTGCACTACCAGCCGTTCGTCGACGCCCTCAGCGGCACGCGGCGCGGCTTCGAGGCGTTGGTGCGCTGGCGGCATCCGACGCGCGGCTTGATTGCGCCGGACCAGTTCATCCCGCTTGCGGAGGAGACCGGGCTGATCGTGCCGCTCGGCGAGTTTGTGCTGCGGCGCGCCTGCGCGGACGCGGCCGGCTGGCCGTCCGATCTTGCGGTCGCCGTCAACCTGTCGCCGATCCAGTTCAAGGAGGCCGAGCTGTTCGAGATGATCAGCGCGGCGCTCGCCGATTCCGGATTGCCGCCGCAGCGGCTGGAGATCGAGATCACGGAATCCGTGCTGCTGGAGCGTGGCGTCGAGAACCACGCCTTCATGGAGCGGCTGAAGAGCATCGGCATCGCGCTCGCACTCGACGATTTCGGCACCGGCTATTCGTCGCTCAGCTATCTGACCGCTTTCCCGTTCGACAAGATCAAGATCGACAAATCGTTCATCCGGAACCTCACGCATCAGCCGCGCAGCTCCGCCATCATCTCCTCGATCGTGACGTTGGCGCGCGGGCTGGACATGTCGGTCACCGCCGAGGGCGTCGAGACCCGCGAGGAGTACGAGCGGCTGAAGGCGCTCGGCGTCAATTTCGCGCAAGGCTATCTGTTCGGCCGCCCGCAGCCGATCGAACGGATCCTGTTCGACGCGCCCGCCAAATCGTCGCAACGCGACGCGGCCTGAGGGCGGCCGCCCAAGGATCGCTCAATGAGGCATGCGCGAAAAGCGCTTGACCCGGGCAGTCCTGGATGGTCGGAAGGACCGTCCAGGGATGAAACACACAATGCGGCTTCCGTTCTTCTACGGCTGGGTCGTGGTCGCGGTGACCTTCGTCACCATGGCCATCGGCGTCAACGCGCGCACCGCCTTCTCGCTGTTCTTCCCTCCCATCATCTCCGAATTCGGCTGGGAGCGCGGCGTCACCGCGGGCGCCTTCTCCTTCGGCTTCGTGGTGTCGGGCATGGTCAGCCCGCTGATCGGCCGGCTGATGGACCGCGCCGGCCCGCGCGCGGTGATGGAGCTCGGCGTCGTTCTGATGGGCGGCGGATTGCTGCTCGCGCCGCTCACGAGCCAGCCATGGCATCTCTATGTCACCATCGGCGTCATGGTCGGCGCCGGTTCGGTGTGTCTCGGCTATTCCGGGCAGTCGTTGTTCCTGCCGAACTGGTTTATCCGCACGCGCGGCCTCGCCATCGGCATCGCCTTCGCCGGGGTCGGCATCGGCTCGGTCACGCTGCTGCCATGGGTGCAACACATGATCGAAGGGACCGGCTGGCGCACCGCCTGCACGGCGATGGGCCTGATGATCCTGATCGTGCTGGCGCCGATCAATCTGTTCCTGCATCGACGTCCCGAGGATATCGGCCTTCGGCCTGACGGCGATGCGGCCCCGGCCGCAGGCGCCGCAAAACCCGCCTCCAACGTCGTCGATCCCGTCTGGGCCGGGACCGAATGGACACTCCGGAAAGCGGTCGCCACGACACGGTTCTGGTGGATCGCGCTCGGCTATTTCTGCGGCCTCTACATCTGGTACGCGGTGCAGGTGCACCAGACCAAATTCCTGCTCGACATCGGCTTCAGCCCGGGTGTCGCGGTGTGGGCACTCGGCATCGTCAGCCTGCTCGGCATTCCCGGCCAGATCCTGCTCGGCCATGTCTCCGACCGGATCGGGCGGGAATGGGTGTGGGCGATCAGCTGCGCGGGTTTTGCGATCTCTTTCGCGGCGCTGATGGCCCTGAAATTCCAGCCGTCATTGTGGCTGGTCTACCTCATGGTGTTCACGCAAGGCGCGCTCGGTTACGGCCTGACCTCGATCATGGGCGCAGTGGTGTTCGAGATTTTTCAGGGCAAGCACCAGGGCAGCATTTTCGGCACGATCATGCTGGCGGCATTGGCCGGCGGCGCTGCCGGTCCCTGGGTCACCGGCTTGCTTTACGATCGGGTCGGCGACTACACGCTGGCCTTTGGCGTCGCCATCATCGTGAGCGGATTGTCGGCGCTCTCGATCTGGCAAGCTGCGCCCCGCAAGGTGCGCGCCGTTGCCGGCAAGCTTCAGGTGGAAACCGGCGCCGAATAGGTTCCGTGCGCGCCCAATTACCTTCGTTTCTTTCGCGGAATGTTAATCATGTCGCGTCTTGGCGCGGTGCGAGGGGACTGCAAAAAGGACTTGGACACCATGGTGGCGCTAGCGTCGGTTGCATATTTTCCCGATGCCTCCGGGTCTAGCGATGTCCGCCTCCGATTGTGCCATGACAGAAACTCCGGAAGTGCTGTTGGCCGCGCTCGAACGCGCCGACGAGGGCATCGTCATCGTCGACAGCGCGCATCGCATCACGCATTTCAATGCCGGTGCGGAGCGGATTTGGAAACTCGCACGCGCTGATGTGCTCGGTCACGACGCCGAAATTCTCACCCTCAAATGCCTTCAGGCCGATCCGGTTGCAGAATTCCGTGACGAGATCAGCCTCGTGCGAAACGACGGCAGCCGCATCCGGGCGGCCATCTCGCTTTCATCCATTGCAAGTGAAGGCATCACCTATCGCATCGTGTTCGCGCGCGACGTCACCGCGAATGCCGAACGCCGCGCCAGGATCGGGCTTCTCCACGCCGTCTCCGACCAGACCAACCGCGCGGTGCTCATCACCGACACCGACCAGAGCATCGTCTACGTCAATGCCGCCTTCACGACGCTGTTCGGCTACACCAGCGAGGAAGCCGAGGGCCGCCGTGCCAGGGGCCTGCTCGCCGGCCGCCACACCGATCGCAAGGCCGTTGCGAAGCTCGTCAAGCGCCTGATGGAGGGTGGCCACCGCGGCGAGGTCGAGATGCTCGCCTATGACAAGGACGGCGAGGAGATCTGGGTCTGCGCCCGCATCGATGCCTTCCGCGACAGGAGGGCCAGGTCAAGCACATCTTCGCGCTGCTCGAGGATATCACCGAGACCAAGCAGCTGCGCTCGCTGCAGCAGCTCATCATGGGCGCGCTCGCCGACGAGGTTCCGATCGGCGAGATTGCCGACCGGCTGTGCCGCCGTGTCGAGCAGATCGCGCCCGACGTCGTCTGTTCGCTGCTTCATATCGATGCCGCGGGCCTGATCCATCCGCTCGGCGGCCCAAGTCTGCCCGAGGACTATTCCCGCGCACTGGACGGCGTTGCCATCGGCCCCAATGTCGGCTCGTGCGGAACCGCGGCCTTCTACGGCGAGCCGGTGCTGGCGACGGATCTGGAGACCGATCCGCGCTGGCGGCCGTACAAGGCGATGCCGCTCGCGATTGGCCTGCGCGCATGCTGGTCGACGCCGGTCAAGGCCAAGGACGGACGGGTCATCGCCACGTTCGCCTTCTACTACCGGGAGCCGCGCGCGCCGAGCAATTGGCATCGGCGCATCGTCGAGGCCTGCGTCAATCTCGGCGCTTTCGCGATCGAGCGCAAGGAAGCGCGCGCCGAGATCGCGCGGCTCGCCTATCACGATATCCTCACGGGCCTGCCGAACCGCGCGCAATTGCGGCGCCTGATCACCACCGCCATCGATGCCTGCCCGACCGGCAGCCACGTCGCGCTGGCCTTCCTCGACGTCGATCATTTCAAGGACGTCAACGACACACTCGGTCATGCCGCCGGCGACGAGCTCCTGATCCAGCTCGCGCAGCGCCTGCGCGAGCAGATCGGGCCCGAGGACATGCTGGGGCGACTCGGCGGCGACGAGTTCGTGATCCTGCTGCCGCAGCGCAACGCCGAGGGTGCCGAGCGCGTACTGATGGCTCGATCGCCGATATCGTGGATTGGCAGCCGGTTCATCCAGGCGACGTCATTCTCATTCCTGCTGGAACGATCCACGCGATCGGCGCCGGCATCGTGCTCGTGGAAATCCAGCAGCACAGCGACGCCACGTTCCGGCTGTTCGACTATGGACGAGCGCGCGAACTGCACATCGACCATGCCGTCGCGGTGGCGACGGCAGGCCCACGCCAGATTCAATCGCCGTCCGAACGCCTGAGCGGCGCGCGAACGGTCCTCACGGTCAATTCCTATTTTGCGCTGGAGCAGACGGACCTTGCTCCTGGCTCCGTTTGGATGCTCGACGCACCGAAAGAGACCTGGCTGCTGGCGATAGAAGGCCAGGCCCAACTCGGCTCGACGAGGCTGGCGCCGGGGGACGCGATCTTCCTGGAAGCCGACCATGCGGAAATCGAGGTCGGTGCGAGCGGCTTGAAAGCGCTGCTGGCCTATCCCGGCCCGAAGATAAACCCTGCTGCGCTAACAGAGCGCAGTGCCGCGAGCGCCAGTCTCGCACCGCACGCCTTTCCCGGCACCCTGGTCCCGTCTCCCTTCGAGACCGCCACGCTCAAACAATCGGAGACGCCAAATTGGCTGCCGTAAATCGTATCGCATTCATCGGCAATTCGCTTCCCCGCCGCTGCGGCATCGCGACCTTCACTACTGACTTGCAGAGCGCCGTTGCGGCGTCCCGGAGTGATCTGGAGACGGTCATCGTCGCGATGACCGATCACGGCCAGGTCTACGATTATCCTACCACCGTGGGCCTGGAGATCGACGACGACAGGCAAGATGATTATGTCCGTGCGGCTGCCTATCTGAACAGCGGCGGCTTCGAGGCCGTTTCGCTGCAACACGAATTCGGAATTTTCGGCGGCGAAGCCGGAGGCCAGATCATGGCGCTTCTGTCGCGCCTGACCATACCGATCGTGACAACCCTGCATACGGTCTTGTCCGAGCCGACAGAGGCTCAGCGCGACGTCATCACGCGCATCGTCGAGTGCTCGTCCAAGATCGTCGTGATGGCCGAAAAAGGTCGGGAATTGTTGCGCTCCGTCTATCACATGGCTGACGAGAAGATCGAGATCATCCCGCATGGCATCCCGGAATTTGCGTTCGTCGAACCCGACGCGGCCAAGGCTGCGCTCGGATTCAGCAACAAGTCGGTCATCCTGACCTTCGGATTGCTGTCGCCGAACAAGGGTATCGAAGTCATGATCGATGCGATGCCTTCGATTCTGAAGACCCGACCCGACGCCGTTTACGTCGTCCTCGGTGCGACGCATCCCAACCTCGTGCGCGACCGTGGCGAAGCTTATCGTGAGTCCCTGATGGCGCACGCGCGCCAGGCTGGCGTCGAGGATCACGTCGTGTTCCTCGATCAGTTCGTCGACAAGAAAACGCTGCTCGATTTCATCTCGATGTCTGACGTCTACGTGACGCCGTACCTCAGTGAGGCCCAGATGACCTCGGGCACGCTGGCCTACAGTTTTGGCCTCGGTAAAGCCGTGGTGTCCACCCCGTATTGGCATGCCCGTGAACTATTGGCCGAGGGCCGCGGCATCCTGGTTCCGTTTGGCGACGCGGCAGCGCTCGGCATTGAAATCGCCAAGTTGCTCACCAACGACGTGCTTCGGCAGGCGATGCGCAAGCGCGCCTATTCGAGCAGCCGCGCGATGACATGGGAAAGAACCGCCGAGCGCTATATGTCGGTCTTCGAGAACGCCGGCCGCCGGCATCGGCTCAAGACCATCGCGCGTATGGATACTGGCACGCTGCTGCGCGACAGCCGCGCCCCGCCGGAAATGCAGCTCGGCCATTTCCTGTCGATGTGCGACGACACGGGACTGTTTCAGCATGCCGTTCATAGCGTGCCGGATCGTGCCCACGGCTATTGCGTCGACGACAACGCCCGGGCGCTGCTCGTGGCCTGTGCGCTCAACAATCCGGGTGAAGAGCGGCTGCCGGATGCGCTGACGGCACGATTTGCCGCTTTCGTCCAGCACGCCTGGAATCCGGATACACGACGATTTCGCAATTTCATGGGCTTCAACCGCTGCTGGTTGGAGGACAAGGGGTCGGAGGACAGTCACGGACGTACGCTCTGGGCCTTGGGGGTGTGCGCGTTGACCGACGCCAGCTCGTCGCGGCGCTCATGGGCCGGGGCCTTGTTTTCCGAAGCAATGGCGACAGTGGAAGATTTTCGTTCGCCCCGTGCGTGGGCGTTCGTATTGCTGGGCCTCGATGCTTACTGCTCGGCTGTCCCGGGCGATGTCCAGGCGACCCGCCTGCGTGCCGTGCTTGCCGATCGCTTGATCTTGATCTTCGACACCGTGGCAACCGGCGATTGGGTCTGGTTCGAGGACGGGTTGGCCTATGATAACGCGCGCTTGCCCCAGGCGCTGATCATAACCGGTCTTGCCAGCAAGACATCGCGCTATGTCAATATCGGGCTGGAGTCGTTGCGCTGGCTTGTGAAGCGGCAAACCTCAGCGAAAGGCCAATTCCGCCCGATCGGCACGGCGGGGTTTGGCGATCGACGCCAGCCGTCGCAAGCCTTCGACCAGCAGCCGCTGGAGGCCGCGGCGACCATCGCGGCATGCCTCGCCGCGTGGCGGGCCGATCACGATGTCGAGTGGAAAGCCGAAGCCGCGCGGGTCTTCGCGTGGTTTCTGGGCAGCAACGACCTGTCGGCCTCGCTGGTCGATCTGGAGACCGGAAGCTGCCGGGATGGCCTGCATCCCGATCGTCCCAATGAGAACCGGGGAGGGGAATCCGTGGTGTCTTATTTGCTTGGGCTTTCCGAGATTCGGCAAATTGCCCGCCTGAGCGAAAGCCGGGCCAAGCCTGCTCCTCTCGTCGCTTGACGGAGCAGGATTACGATTTCCTCCTTCAACCCATCGAGGCCGTCTTGTCGCAATCTCCCTTCCTCAAACGTCAAGCCCTTCAGCTGCGGCCTGATCCGACCCGTGTCATCGTTCGGCCTTTCAAGCCGGCAACAGAGCCGCGCGACCTCAATCCGACGGACAAGACCCGCGCCAACCATATCGTCGAACGGGTCCTCGCGCTCGATGCCGAGACGGCTGACCGGCAATTGGCCGACGTTCTGGAGAATTTCCTCGGCCGTCACCGCAACCTGTTGCAGATATTCGAGACACGCGCCGCGGAAATGGAAGAGGCGCTGGCCGACCATGCTGTATTCACGCAGGTGCAGCGCCAACTCGCGGGCGCCTATTTTCTCAACGAATATTCGTTCGAGGCCTCGGCATTGTTCAATCCGAGTATCGTGCCGCATCCCGATCAATCCGGAACGCCGGAAGGCAGCCTTCGCTTCATCCTAAGTCTTCGTGCCGTCGGCGAGGGTCACGTGTCGTCCCTGACATTTCGCTCGGGGCTTATTGCGGCAGACGGGACCGTGACCATCGACCCGACGGCGCGCCTTGCATCCAGCCCCGATCTCGTCAAGCTGACATCGGGCGCCGGCGGCGACGAGATTGATGTTACATTTGCGGCCGGCCAGGATCTGAGCGAGCGGGTGATTTTCCCGGTCACTGAAGCGCAGTCGAACGGGATCGAGGACGCCCGCTTTGTGCATTTCAGCAACGCCGGCGAGACGATCTACTACGCGACCTACACCGCTTATAGCGGACGGGCGATCCGGTCGGAGCTGATCGAGACGTCCGACTTTGTATCGTTCCGGCTATCGACCCTGAAGGGCAGTGCCGCGCGCAACAAGGGCATGGCGTTATTCCCGCGCAAGATCGGGGGCAGATATGCAATGATCGCGCGCCAGGATAACGAGAACCTCTATCTGATCTTTTCCGACGATCTCCAGACGTGGGATGGCGGCCAGCCGATTCTGAAGCCGCGATACCCCTGGGAATTCGTGCAGATCGGCAATTGCGGATCACCCATCGAGCTCGACGTCGGGTGGCTGCTGCTGACGCACGGCGTCGGACCTTTGCGAAAATATTCGATCGGGGCCGCGCTGCTGGACAAGAACGACCCTTCGAAGGTGCTCGGCCGCCTGCGCGAGCCACTATTGCGCCCGGACCCTTCCGAACGCGAAGGAATATGTTCCAAACGTCGTCTACACTTGCGGCGCGATGCGCCACCACGACAAGATCATCTTCCCCTACGCGGTCTCCGACAGCTACTGCAATGTCGCGACAATCGAGATCGGATCCTTGATCGCGGCCATGGACAGGAGCGCATAGGAACTGCGCTGACCGTTCCCGACATCCATCCGGTGGATTGGAAAAGCGTGAAGCGGTCGGCGCAGAACACTGCGTCGAGCTGGTGATATCCGGGCTCAGGCATCCGGTTGCAGGAACGTGCCGTACTGCTTGGTCGCGGCGACCGCGGCCGCGGCCTGTCCGATCATCCGCATCGCGGCCATCATCGGCCACGGCCCGAGGCTGACCCGCCGAACGCCGACGCGAGCCAGATCCGGAAGTGCGGGAACGCCTTGTGTCACCATGATGTTGACCGGCAGAGGCGTGAGCTGAACCAACTTTTCAATGAGAGCGAGATCGGTGAGGCCGGGGACGAAAATTCCGTCGGCGCCGGCCTCGGCATAGACCTTCGCCCGCCTTGCCGCTTCGTTCATGCACTCGTCCGGCGATCCGAATTTCAGCAGGAACGGATCTGTTCTCGCATTGATGAACAGCTGAACTCCAAGATCTTTCGCGGCGTCGCGCACGGCCTTGATCTTGGCGGCATGGAGTTCGGGATTGACCAGTTGCCGCTTTCCCCCCGATAGCCCGTCCTCGATATTGATGCCGACGGCGCCGGCTTTCAAAATCTCGGTCGCCGATCTGGCGGCGGCCTCCGGGGTGTCGCCATATCCTGCCTCCAGATCGATTGAGACTGGAACTGACACGGCCGCAGTCATCCGCGATACGAGGCCGGTCACCATGTCGAACGGGACATTTTCTCCGTCGGCGTATCCAAGTGCGGAGGCGACCGCGCCGCTGCTGGTCGCGATGGCCGGAGCGGTCTTCGCGATGGCTTTGGCGGTGGCGGCGTCCCAGGCGTTGAACAGGACGAGCGGATCGCCCTTCCTGTGAAGGGCATGAAAGGTCTCGGCATATTGATGTTGTGTCTTGGCGTCCATTGCGCGCACTCCAGATTAGAAAATCGAAGGATGTTGTGGGCCACCGCCCTCTGCGTTCAGTCAGGCGCGTGCGTCTTGAACCAGTCCATGATCAGGCCGGTGACTTCTTCCTCACGCTCGAGGTGCGGGAAGTGCCCGACATCGGGCAGGACAATCCGCTTGTGCGGCCCCTTGAACAGCGGCTCCTCCTTGACCGAGTACCTCGCTGTCGGATCGTTGCTGCCATAGATCGTCAGCGTCGGCGTGTGCATGTCATTGATCGGCAGCCGGCCCGTGAGCCCCGCATCGGTCAGGCCTCCGTAATATTTCAGCGCCGCGGCCATCGTGCCGGGCGAGCTGAGTGTCTCCTTGATCGAACGGATGTGCTCGGCATTGTTGAATGTCGGTGACCACAGCTTCCAGAGATAGTCGACAAAGGGGAGGCCCTCGGTATTGACCGCGGATTCGGCGCCGGGCAGCTGGAAAAAATAGACGTGGAAGACGGCTCGAACGAGCTCCGGATCCCGTCTGATGCTCGAAATTGTAATCGGGTGCGCGGTGTTCATGACCACGGCGGCCTTGATTGCCGATGGCGCCGTGGCCAGCGCCTGAAAGGTCGAGGTGCCGCCCCAATCCATGCCGACGACGCGTGCCTGTCCGTCGTCGCTCAGCGCCGCGATGAGGGCTTCGAGATCCTTGCCCAGTGCGATCGGATCGAAAATGCCGTCCGCCGGAATCTCGGTCGGCGCATAGCCACGCAGGAACGGCGCGACGGCACGATACCCGGCATCCGCGAAGACCTGCAGCTGCTTTCGATACGACCAGGCATTGTCGGGAAAGCCGTGCAGGAACATGACCAGGGGGCCATCGCCCTGTTCGAGATAGGCGAAGCGCACGCCGTTGGCCTGCACGTATTTCAAGGCGGGTTCGGTGCCCCTGGTATCCGCTTGGGCATTCGCTTGTCGTGCCGCGCTCCGAGTATTCATCGTCATTCTCCATGTGATCGAGCCCCGCGATCCAAATTATGTGCGGAGCGCACATATCGTCAAGTTGTTTTTTGTGCGCTCCGCACATATTGTCGGTGTATGGAAATTGGAATCGCAAATTTGCTGGGGGCGCTTTCGCTCGCCGTCATGGATCGGATCGAGCAGGGCGCGCGCGAGGTCATCGGCCGCGGTGGCGAGACCCCTGCGGCACTGGTCGTCATCGGCTATGGCCAGGGCATGACCAACGACAAGCTGCGGCGGATCCTTGGCCTGTCGCATTCAGGAACGGTCCGGCTGGTGGACCGTCTGGTGTCGGATCGGCTGGTCGAACGTCGGCCCGGACAGGACGGCCGCGAGGTTGCCTTGCACCTGACGGCGAAGGGCGCCGCAACCCGCAACGATTTGATGACTTCGCGGATTTCGGCCGTCGCGTCGCTTCTGGATGTACTGTCGCCGGCTGAAACGAAGCGCCTTGAAACGCTGCTCCATGAGTTGTTGGCTCGGCAGGATACCTCCGAGATGGATCGCTTCACGATCTGCCGCATGTGCGACGACAGCGCTTGTACGAATTGCCCCTTGCCCACGGACAAGGGCAAACGCGCTCGCTAGCGGGCGCGCTCGAGACTATCATCCGGCTTGGGCGCAACGCGCGTTCACATCGCGGAAAGGAACGTCCGGCGTTTCCCCACGTTGTCGGCCCACCAGCACAAGCCGGTCCATACGATGAAGAAGATCGCCACCATCCTTGTCATGCTCTGTGCCTTTCCGGCGGCCGCCCGCGCGGACAGCTGGAGTGGCTATCGCATTCCCGAGACCGGGACCAGCGTCGATATCCCTTCGTCCATCTTCACCGAGCAAGCCGGCCGGCCCGACGGCTATGGCATGCAGTACCGGACCAGCGACGGCCGTGCGGATTTGACGGTGCAGGCCGTTCCCAATGACGGCAGCTCACCGGCCGCTTTCCTGGCGCGGAAGAATCCGCCGCCCGGCATCACCTACAAGCGCATCACGCCGCGCTTCTTCGTGGTCTCCAGCACCCGGGGCGGCAAGATCTGGTACGACCGCTGCAACTTTGGCCGCCGCTACGTGCATTGCGTGCTGATCAACTATCCGGCCGCCGAGAAGCGGCAGTGGGATGCACTCGTGACCCGCGTCAGCCGCACGCTGAGCGGCGGTTGATCCGTTCACCAACGAAAAACCTGCTCACAAAGAAAAACTGCCCGCAGGTTGCGGGCAGCAGTCTCGTGAGGATGGTTCAGCGCACGTTGGTCGATGTCGTCGACATGGTCGGCTTGGAGCCCGGCACGTGCGACATGGTCTTGGTGGTCGACCCGACCTCCTCGCCCGCCTTGACTTTCGTGCGGGTGTGGGAGCGGCTGAACGTACCACCCTCATGCGCCTGCGCGCGCGCATTGGAATTGAGCACCGGACCGTTGCCCTTGTTCATGCTGGTGCCGGACTGCGCCTTGCCGTTGGCAGACGCGGCGCTGCCGCCCGCTGCAATCGACGAGCCGGTCTGTCCGGAGCCCGACGTCGACGTGCCGCCGGCGCCGAGCGTGCTGGCCGAGGTGCCGCCGGCCGCGGCCGAGCCCCCGGTGCCGCCGGTCATGCTGGTTTGCGCCGACAACGGCGAGGCGGCGGCGAGCAGAAGTGCGACCGACGAGGTCGCGATCAACATTCTCATCTGTGAAATCCTTTTGCTAGGGCGACGATGTCGAGATGGTGCAGCCGTTGACCGTGACGGTGCTCGCGCTGGTCGAACCCGGGCCGCCGGCCGTCGAGGACGAACTCGACACGTTGCCGCCACCGGCCTGGACGTGCACCGACGATCCGCCGGCCGAGCTAGAGCTCGACAGCGAGCCGCTCGATGAGGTCGAGCCGGTGGTGCCCGAACCCGATGACCCCAGCGCGGTAATGCTGCCGTCGGGATGTTTTTCCACCGTGACCCGGCAGGTCTCGCCGGACGCGGTCTTGCCGGTTTTCTGCATGGTTTCCCCCGCAGCGGCGCTGCTCATCAAAGTCAAAACTGCGATCGCAACGATTGGTCTGTTCATGCCAGTCCTCCTCAGGAAGGACGAAGGAGCGGCATTGCTGCCGCTCCGCCGGCCGGATGTCAGTCCTTGTCCTTCTTCATCTCGTCCTTGTGGTGGCCTTTGCCCTTTTCCATGCCCATGTCGCTGGCATGTCCCGCGGAGGAGCCGGCCGCTCCCACGGTCGAGCCGCTCTTGCCGCCGCCGGCCGACGAGCCGCCCGTGCCGACTGTCGATGCCGAGTTGGAGCCGGAGCCTGCCGCAGAGCCGCCGGTGCCGACGCTGGACGAACTCTTGCCGCCACCCGCCGACGAACCACCGGTGCCGAGCGTCGAGGCCGAGCCTGAGCCGCTGCCGGAGCCTGCGGCGGAGCCGCCGGTGCCGATCGACGAACTGCTGGTGCCGCCGCCCGCCGACGAGCCGCCGGTGCCAAGCGTCGAGGCCGAGCCCGATCCGCTGCCCGAACCCGCCGATGAACCGCCCGTGCCTACGGTCGAGTTGCTGGTGCCACCGCCGGCTGACGACCCGCCAGTGCCGACCGTCGAACTCGACTGCGCCACGGCGAGCGCGGTACCGGCCAGCAGCGCAGCTGCGGCCGCAGACAATTTCAGAATCCTCATCGCTGTCTCCTCGAATGATCAAATTGCCAAAACAGGCACGGGATAAAGTGGCAAGCTGCAGAAACGTTCCTTGGATCGGTATGAGGATGTGGAAAATGCGCGCGAGAATTGCGACGAGGTTCCAGCGGCGCGGCGCGCCGATGCCGAGCGGGAACAGCGAAGCGCGACGATCTGAAGAAAACAAACGCTACTTCAACGACAATCCCGTCCTGCGCCGCAGATCCGTGATCGCGCGCAGAAAACTGTCGGCCGGCGTCGTCTCCGGATCGATCAGGCGGTGCAGGCGAAAGCCGTCTTCCAATGCCAGCACGACGGAGGCCATCCAGGGGGGATTGAGCGTGTCGCCCTTCGCGTTGCTCTTCAGCGTTGCCTCGATGATGTCGGCGACCAGCTTGCGCCGCGCGCGCAGGCGCTTTGCAAGCTCCGGTCGGCGCTTCTCGGCGCGGGCGACAAACAGGATCATCTCCATGTGGAGCAGCGGCGAGCGGCCGAGCGGATCCTGCCTTGTGCGATCCATCGCCTTCAGCGCCGCGATGAAGTCGTCGAGATTGTCGTGCTGCGCGAGGATGTCCATGTTGCGCCGGATCGACTGCGCGACATGCTCCTCGAGCATGGCGATAATCAGCTCGTCCTTGCTCTTGAAGTTGGAATAGAACGCGCCGCGGCTAAATCCGGCCGCCGCCGCGATCGCCTCGATGCTGGCGCCGCCGATGCCGTCCTGCTCGAACACGCGCGCCGCCGCCTCGAACAGCCTGTCGCGCGTGTCGTCCCTGGTCGGCCTGGTTCTCACCCTTGACATCGGGGCAGTTTAGGGCAAAATGCAACTCGATACAACAATGTATCGAGTTGATAATTCCGGGATGGTTACGCTGCGCAAGAGGGGCTGCGGCGTATGCGATTCATGCGGCAACCGATATGAGGTCACCATGAACGAGCACGTGCAGGGCACCGGCGGTCCGCTGTTCAACCCGCTGTCGCCGGACTTCATCCGCGATCCCTATCCGCATTATGACCGGCTCCGCGCGATCTACCCGATTCACGTGACGCCGTTCGGCCAGTTCGTCGCCAGCCGCCATGCCGATGTCAGCCTCGTGATGCGCGACAAGCGTTTTGGCAAGGATTTCGTCGAGCGCTCCAAGCGCCGCTATAGCGAGAAGATCATGGAGGAGCCGGTCTTCCGCAGCATGAGCCACTGGATGCTGCAGGCCGATCCGCCTGACCACACCCGCCTGCGCGGCCTCGTCGTGAAGGCCTTCACCGCCCGCCGCGTCGAGGACATGCGGCCACGCATCCAGGAGATCGTCGACCAGACCATCGATGCCGTGATCGACCGCGGCCACATGGACCTGATCGAAGACTTCGCCTTCCGCCTGCCTGTCACCATCATCTGCGACATGCTCGGCATCCCCGAGGACCATCGCGAGACTTTCTATAACAGCTCGCGCGATGGCGGACGGCTGCTCGATCCCGTGCCGCTGTCGCCGGAGGAGATCGCCAAGGGCAACGCCGGCAACATGATGGCGCAGATGTATTTCCAGCAGCTGTTCGAGCTTCGTCGCAAAAATCCCGGCGACGATCTCATTACCCAGCTGGTGCAGGCCGAGGAAGACGGCAACAAGCTCACCAACGAGGAACTGACCGCCAACATCATCCTGTTGTTCGGCGCCGGCCACGAGACCACGGTCAATCTGATCGGCAACGGCCTGCTGGCGCTGCATCGCAATCCGGACCAGCTCGCGCTTTTGAAGGCGCGGCCGGACCTGATGGTGGGCGCGATCGAGGAGTTTCTGCGCTACGATTCCTCGGTGCAGATGACCGGGCGGGTCGCGCTGGAGGATATCGACGATCTCGGCGGCGCCAAGATCCCCAAGGGCGAGACCGTGCTCTGCCTGCTGGGCTCGGCCAACCGCGACCCGGCGGTCTATCCTGACCGGCCCGACCGGCTCGACGTCACCCGCCAGAATGTGAGGCCGCTGTCGTTCGGCGGTGGCATCCATTTCTGCCTGGGGGCCCAATTGGCCCGCCTCGAGGCCGAGATCGCCATCGCCACGCTGTTGCGTCGGCTGCCCGACCTGCGCATCGACGACGTCGAAAACCCCGAATGGCGGCCGACCTTCGTGCTGCGCGGCCTGAAGCGGCTGCCTGCGAGCTGGTGATGGCTGCCGGCGTTAACCTCCGCGCGCAACAGTCGCTGTGACTTCGCCACACTTCCCCCTATATAAGGGGCTGTTCCGGTACGTCTGAGGCCCTGCGGCTCAGGCAAGGCCCGCATCCGGTTTGGCCGAGGGGAGACCCGTGCAGACGACGCTGCTCGGATTGGCGATTGCCTTTATCTTAGCGCTGCTGGCCGCTCTGATCGGACCGTACTTCGTCGACTGGAACCAGTTCAGGCCCCAGTTCGAAGCAGAGGCCGGCAGGATCATCGGCGTGCCGGTGCGGGTGGCGGGCGAGCTCGACGCGCGGCTGTTGCCGGCGCCGACGCTGCGGCTGCGCGCGGTCACCTTCGGCGGCAACAACGATCTCGGCCGCCTGCGCGCCGACAAGCTCGATGTCGAATTCAGCCTGAGCTCGCTGATGCGCGGCGAATGGCGCGCCACCGAGCTTTCGGTCAATGGCATGGCGGTCGATCTCGGCCTCGACGCGCGCGGGCGGGTCGATCTGCCGTCCACCGCGAGCGGGAGCTTCAATCTGGCATCGCTGGCGATCGAGCGGCTGAATCTCACCGGTCGCATCGCCCTGCATGATGCCGCCAGCCATTCGACACTGGAGCTCAACGACATCGCTTTCTCCGGCGATGTGCGCTCGCTGGCCGGCTCGGTCCGGGGCGACGGCAGTTTTGCCCTCAGCGGCGTGCGCTATCCGTTCCGCGTCTCCTCCGGCCCGAGCGCCGACGGCAATGCCACCCGCCTCCACCTCAACATCGATCCCGGCGAGCGCGCGATCCTCGCCGATCTCGAAGGCGTGCTCGCCTTCGACAACCGCCTGCCGAAATTCGAGGGCGCGCTGACGTTCGCCGTGCCGGCGCCGAAGAAGCCGGGCGAGGCGGGGCCGATGCCCTGGAAGCTCACGACGAAACTCAAGGCTGATCCGGCCGGCGCCAAGTTCGAGCAGGTCGACGCCAGCTTCGGGTCCGAAGACTCCGCGCTGAAGCTCGGCGGCGTCGGCGATATCAGGTTCGGGGCTTCGCCGCTGCTGCGTGCGGTGCTGTCGGCGCGCCAGGTCGATGCCGACAAGCTGACCGGCAAGGACGAGCCGCAGCGCATCCTTCCGGCGCTCCGCGCAGGCCTCGCCGCAATCCCGCAGGCGCCGATCCCGGCACAGATCGAGTTCAACTCCGACCAGATCATGCTCGGCGCACGGCCGCTCCAGAACATCACGGCCGAGCTTGCGACCGACGGACGATCCTGGACCTTCCAGCGGCTCGAGCTGCGCGCGCCGGGACAGACGCAGCTCTCGCTCAACGGCGCGACGCCCGGCGCCGACAGCTTCAGCGGCCGTCTCAGCGTCGATTCCTCCGATCCCGATACGCTAGTGGCCTGGCTCCAGGGCCGCAGCGAGGTCAACCGCCGCAGCACGCGGCCGCTGCGCCTTGCCGGTGACGTGACCATCGCCGCCAACCATTTCGCCATCGACAGGCTGAAGGCCGAGATCGACGGCGGCGCGGTCGAAGGCCGCATCGCTTTCGTCCAGACCGGCGCGAGCAAGGGCTCGCGGATCGACGCGGAGCTCAAGGCCGACCGCCTTGACCTCGATGCGGCCGCAAGTTTTGTGCGCGCGCTTTCGGGACCGCAGGGCGAATGGCCGGAGGAAGCGAAGCTGTCGCTCGATATCGGCCGCGCGATCTCGGCCGGGCAGGAGCTGCGGCCGTTCACCGCGAAACTCGGCTACGGCCCCGCATCGCTCTCGCTGGAGCAGTTGCGGTTCGGCCAGGCCAGTGGCGTGACCACGGAAGCAAGTGGCAGCTTCGACCGCGCCAAGGCCACGGGCAAGCTCGCGCTGAAATCCTCCGCCAATTCGCTGCGCGATCTCACTGCACTGCTCGAGCCGTTTGCGCCATCGGTGCGCGCGCGCTTCGACGCCATCCCGTCGCTGCCGGCTGCGACCCGCCTGAAGCTCGACCTCAGCCTCGACAAGAACGCCGAGCACGCCGATCGCAACGACGCGCGCGCTGTCCTCGAACTCGACGCGCCGCAGCTCAAGGCCACCGCGACGCTGGCTGCGCAGACGCCGGTGGCCGCCGTCAACGGCATCGACGTCGACCGCTTGCGCAACAGCGACTTCACGCTGGACTCGAAAGTCGCGACACCGCAAGCCAGTGCACTGCTGGCGTTGCTCGGGCTCGATCGCGTGGTGGCCGCAGGCGAGGGCGCTTCGCAGTTCGAAGGCCGCTTGAGCGGCGCGTGGCGCCATCAGCTGCAATTGAATGCCAAGCTTAGCGGCGGCGGGCTGGATGCGGACGCACAAGGCAACGTCGAATTGTCGGAGCCGAAAGGCAGCGTAAATTTGCGCGTGCGCAACGCCAATCTGGGGCCGCTGTTCGGGACCAGCCCGGCCGATAAATCGGTGCAGAGCGTCAATCTGTCCTCGCGCGTCGGCCTCTCCGGCAACCGCCTGACCTTCAACGATCTCGAGAGCACCCTGGCCGGCTCGCATTTGCGCGGTCATCTGGCGGTGACGCTCGATCAGGAGAAGACCGTCGACGGCGAAGTCGGCCTCGATACGCTCGACCTCGTGCCCGCGCTCGCGATGGCCATCGGCGCGGCCGGACACGATGCCAATGCGCCGCTGAGTGCCGGGCTTCTCGGCGGCTGGCGCGGCCGCGTCGCCTTCCAGGCGTTGCACGGCACGTTGCCCGGCGGCATCGAGCTGCGCCCCTTCGGCGGTACGGTCCGGAGCGACGGTCAGTCGCTCGCGCTCGACGCAATGAAGGGCGGCGTCGGCGGCGGCGAGATGTCGGCGAGCCTTGATGCGCGCAATGGCGCCAATGGTCTGACGCTCAACGCGCGCATCGAGCTCGGCAATGTCGACGCGGCGGCGCTGCGCTACCGCGACCTCGCGCTGCCGAAGGGACGAGCCTCGGCGCAGATGGCGCTGACCAGCCAGGGCCGTAGCGTCGCGGCGCTCACCGGTGCGCTCGCCGGCAACGGTACGGTGACGCTCGAATCCGCTGAAATCTCCGGCCTCAATCCACGCGCCTTCGAAATCGCCATCCGCGCCAGCGACGGCGGCCAAATTGCCGACGACAATCGGCTGCGGCAGCTGGTCGAGCCCGTGCTGTCGGCGGGTCCGATTGCAGTGGCCTCGGCGCAGATCCCGTTCACGATCCGGGACGGGCGCCTGCGCGTCGGCGCAACGTCGCTAGAGGCGAAGAACGCGCGTGCCATCGTCTCCGGCGGTTACGACATCCCCGCCGACCAGGCCGACATCCGTGCCAGCCTGACGCCGATCATGACCGGGCTCTCCGGCGCGCCGCCCGAAATCCAGCTGTTCGCGGCCGGTCCCCCCGACAGGCTCAATCGCACCGTCGATCTTGGGCCGCTGTCGTCGTGGCTCGCGGTACGCACGATCGATCGCGAGACGCGCCGGCTGGACGCCATCGAGCGCGGCGAGCCGCCGCCGGCCACCGCCGCGTTGCCGACGCTGGTGTCGCCCGAACCGGCGCCGGAGCCGTCGCTCACGGATGTGCCGATGCCCGGCCGCGATCCGCGCCGTGCGCCGCCGCCGAAGCCCAAGTCCGATATCAGGGTTGCGCCGACGCCAAAGGCGCCGCAGGCCGCTCCCGCGGCACCAAGCCCGCCGCTTGCAAGCACGCAGATCGCGCCGCTGCCTCCGCCGATCGACGTCAGGCCGGCCCCGGGCCCGCCGCCCGCAAAGCCCAAGCCAAAGCCGCCGCTGGTGCTGACGCCGTCAAATCCGTAGGCGATAGTCCGTCATGCCCGGGCTTGTCCCGGGCATCCACGTTCTCCGTCCCAGGCGGTGAGACGTGGATGGCCGGGACAAGCCCGGCCATGACGCCGGAGAGACACCCTCACCCCAACCCTCTCCCGCAAGCGGGAGAGGGGGCGCAGCTTCCTCGTGACGTACCGGTAAACTCATTCTCTCGCTTTTTATCGAATTTTCCGCGGCAAAACTGATCTGCCGACTTTACCGGATTCTCGCGTTTGTTCCCTAGCCTCTGTTCCCAGAGGAACTCGGCGTCCTGCCGGCACAAGCAGGATGGCCAGCCAAGAACTGGGGTCATCGGGATGAACGGCGCGACAACACTTCTGCAGGATCTGGACGACGCAATCGCACGCGGCACCGACGAAAGCCGGACCAAGGCGTTGTGGCATGCGACCGACATTCTGATCACCGGTCGCTACAGCGACGACGAGATCAGCACGTTCGGCGAAGTCATCGGCCGGCTCGCCGACGAGATCGAGGTCGCCGCACGGGTGCAGCTCTCCGAGGTGATGGCAGCCTGCGATCACGCTCCGCTCAATGTCATTGCGCAACTCGCGATCGCCGACGAAATCGAGGTCGCCGGTCCCGTGCTGCGCGATTCCAATCGTATCGACGAGAAGCTGCTGGTCGAGAGCGCCATGACCAAGAGCCAGTCGCATCTGCTCGCGATCGCCCAGCGCAAGTCGATCGGCGAGGCCGTCACCGACGTGCTGGTCAAGCGCGGCGACCAGGAGGTCGTGACGTCGGTCGCCAAAAACGAGGGCGCGCGCTTTTCAGGTTCGGGTCTGCTCCACATGGTCCGCCGCGCCGAGGGTGACTCGATTCTCGCCGAGCAGCTTGGCCTGCGCAAGGACGTGCCGCGTCACATCTTCCAGCAACTGATCTCGAAGGCGTCGGAGGACGTCCGTCGCCGGCTCGAGCACGAGCGCCCGGAAATGATGGCGCAGATCCAGAGCTCGGTAAGCGACGTCACCGGCGATCTGCAGTCCAAGTTCGGCCCGTCCTCGCGCAGCTATTTCGTTGCCAAGCGCGTGGTGACGACGCAGTACCGGCAGGGCAACCTCAACCAGGACTCGATCTCGAACTATGCTCGCCAGCACCGGTCCGACGAGGTGCAGATCGGCCTGTCGCTGTTGTCGTCGCTGCCGGTCGACGTGATCGAGCGTGCGATGATGGACCGCAATCGCGAGATGATCCTGGTGCTGTGCAAGGCGCTCGACTTCTCCTGGGACACCACCATGTCGCTGCTGTTCCTCGGCGCCAAGGATCATCTGATCACGGCGCGCGAGCTCCACGACAACGAGCGCGATTTCGGCAAGCTCAAGATCGAGACCTCGCGCAGCGTCTTGAAGTTCTACCAATCGCGCAAGACCGGCACCGATCCCGTCACGGGTCGTCAGCCCGAGCTGCAGGTGCACTGAGCGGTACACCGAACAGGTACACCGAGCATCATCCGGGAATTGGCAGGGAGTATTTTCAATGTTGCCTCAATTCGGCACCGCAGTTCGCAAGAAGAACCTCAACAACGCCGCAGCCGGCGAGATCGGCGGCGGAGCAGCGGACCAGGCCTCGGTCGATGCGGCATGGCTCGTGCTGGAAGCCGCCAACGACCTCGGCGACCATGCCGCGATCGAGGCTTGCCGCCGCGTCATCGACGCCGAGCTGAACGGCACGGCGGCCGGCAGCGCGGATGTCGATCTCGTGCTCGGGTATTTCAGGTAGACTCCGCGGGCGTCCGCTCCATCCGCGCGATAGCGGCTGTTTCCACACCGTCATTGCGAGCGCAGGGCACCGCCGTCGCTCCTTCAACGGCACATTAACGCGCCGACAGCCCCAGACCGGGCGGCCATCCCGCGAACACGCGCATCGCACGCAGCTGTGATCTCCGGAACCGGCCGACGCGGGTAACGACCGAAGCTCCCCTTCGTACAGCCTTCAGCGAGCGTAGTCTCGCAGAGCTGATGGATGTGAAACCGGGGAGACATGGTCGGATGAAAGAGTTCAACGTCGCTGAGGTCGGGGGCGGTTCCTATCGTCCTCTTGCCATTCTGCGCTGGGTCATGGTGATCATCTTCGTATCGTTTGGCATGCAGAAATTCACGCCGCAATCTGCGCAGGGCATCGCGCAGTTCATCAGCAACAGCCCGTTCATCTCCTGGCTGTCGGTGTTCGGCCTGAGGGGAGAGGCCTATGTCCTCGGTGTCGCTGAATTCGTGATTGCGGCGCTGCTCGCGGCAGGCAGCTTCAGCCCGGTTTCGTCCGCCCTCGGTTCATTCATGGGCATGGTGACCTTTGCGATCACCTGGTCGTTCTTCTTCACGACGCCCGGTGTGGTCAAATGGAGCCTTTCATCCGATCCGATGGCGTGGAATCTGACCGGCGAATTTCTGTTCAAGGACATCGTCCTGCTGTGCGTTTGCGCGGTGTTGTTTCTGGCCTCCCTGCCGCAATCGGTTGTCCGGCTGCGCACCGGGTGATCGTCAGGCCGTCTCTCACCGCCGGATCCGGTAGAGGACGCCGTTCTCGCCGTGACGGAACGTGGTTCGCTCGAGGAGATAGTTGGACTTCTCCAGAACTCGGCGCGATGCGCCATTGCCGACATAGACCAGGCCAATGAGGGACGGCAGCTCATGGTGTAACAGTCCAATATCGGTGAGTGCGGTCGCGGTCTCGCTTGCAAGGCCACGGCCCCAGAATTCGCGCTTGAACGCGTAGGCAATCTCGATCTCGTCGACATCGTCCACGAGGATATGCCTGATGCCCGCTCGCCCGGCGAATGCCCCGTCTTTCGTTCGCAGCACCCACAGACCGAAGCCATGCTGATCCCAATGCGCCATATTGGCGTCGAGATAGGTCTTCGTCTTCTCCGCCGAACGGACGCCGCCGAGATAGCGCGAAACCTCGGCATCGAGATGCAACGCGACGAGGTCGGCGAGATGATTTTCACGAAGCCTTTCGGCGCTGAGCCTCGCCGTTCTGAAATGTTCCATTGGGAACAGATAGCCGCTTCCGAGGTGGGGCGTCGAGTAACATTGACGCGGAATGACTTGGCTGGCAGTGCTTTTCACCGTTGCAAGGACGCGCTTTCAGTTGGGCGGCCGGCCCGGGGCGAATGTTCCCAAGCGGAGTGGCAATGGATTTCGAGCGCGACATAGCCAAGATCAGCGGGATCGCTGCGGTCTCGACCATCCTCGACGTGGTCAGCCGGACCACCGGCATGGGGTTTACGGCCGTTGCCCGCGTCACCGAGGACAGGTGGATCACATGTGCCTCGCGTGACGAACTTGCGTTCGGGCTGAAACCCGGTGACGAGCTCAAGGTCGAGACCACGATCTGCCATGAGATCCGGCAGAGCCGCGAGGCGGTCGTCATCGAGAATGTCAGCAAAGACGCCGGCTACTGCAAGCATCACACGCCTGCACAATATGGCTTCCAAAGCTACATCTCCGTGCCGATCATTCTGCCCGACGGTTCATTCTTCGGAACTCTTTGTGCGATCGATCCGAAGCCGCGCAAGCTTCGGACTCCCGAAGTCATCGGCATGTTCAAGCTTTTTGCCGAGCTGATCGCGTCTCATCTCGACGCGGCCGAGCGCGTCGAACTGATCGAGAACAGGCTCGCGCTGGAACAACGCAATGCGGAACTGCGCGAGCAGTTCATCGCCGTGCTCGGTCACGACCTCCGAAACCCTCTTGCCTCGATCCAGGGCGGCCTGCGGCTTCTGAACAAGAAGGTCGATGACGAGGGGAAGAACTGGATCAACCTCCTGCAGGGAAGCGTGGGCCGGATGGCGGGCCTGATCGACAATGTCATGGACTTCGCCCGCGCGCGGCTCGGCGCCGGGATGCAGCTCAAGTTGAAAGAACAGCCACTCGAGCCTGTCATCAGGCAAATCGTCGCGGAGTTCGAGAACGTGCACCCGGATCGCGTCATCGAAACGGTCGTCAACGTTCCGGGACCTGTGAGAATCGACGCCGACCGCATAGGTCAGATGCTGTCCAATCTTCTCGGCAACGCGATTTCCTATGGCGCCGCCGACAAGCCGATCAGGGTGCTGGCGCAGACGACCGGCGCTGGCTTTGATCTCAGCGTTGCCAACAAAGGCGCGCCAATTCCGGCTGATGCGATCCCGCGCCTTTTCACTGCGTTCGATCGCGGCGACGTTCTGCCGAACCAGAAAGGGCTTGGGCTCGGACTGTACATTGCCCAAGAGATCGCGCGCGCCCATGGCGGGTTGATCGTCGCGTCGTCGATGCGAGATGAAACGGTGTTCACCGCGACGTTTCCGGCGAGCCCGGCCCGCGGCTGAGAAGGCGTGCTACGCCGGCCTAGCTTGCCGTCACGAAGCGTCGCGCCAATTCTCCGACAATACCATCATGCGCCTGTTTTGCGCGACGGTGCAACCGGCGAACAGCTGATAGCGCTGATTGTGCGAGGCTCTTTCCGGATGCGGTCCGGCGATTTTCTTGCGGGCAAGGCATTGTGCCTCTTCAGAGAGAGAGCTGCACGAAAACGTCCAGAGGATGTGAATTGGTTCACACACACGTGGTCGCTCCGGATTTACGGTACGCCTAATTCCGCGTAGAGCGGCCCGTTCGAACTATCTCGCTCAAGAGGGAGTTCAGGCTATGGCTAGCATCGTGTTGGGAATTGTCATTTCCATTTTACTATCGACACAAGCCTCCGCAGATCAGGTCCGTGACGCCGCGTCCGACCTGGTTCCTTCGCTGGTGCGCTGGTCCATCACGTTGTTGGGCCTGGTGGTGGCAGGCCGGTTGGCCTGGCAGGCTTTTGGCCGCGCGGTCAACATTGCCGAAGTCCCGACTTTCCCGCGATACATGACGACCCGGCAGCAGTATCGATTGGGCGGGTTCATCTTTGTCGTATTCTCATGCGGCTTCTTCCTTCTTCTCATCCATGAGAACCGCGACGTCATTGCCCTGGCGCCGCTGGTTCCTGCATTTCCAGTAGCCTTCATAGAGGCTGCGAAAAGTCAGTCTGCTCCGTACCTGACCGTCGTCGCCGCAATGGGGATCGTGTATCTGTTCCTCCTGACGAAGGAGGCTCAATGGAACGTCCTGCTGATGGTGCGCGATGTGATCCAGAGCTGGATCAGCGTGCCTCAGCTCGCGAAGCAGATCATGGCGCAAATCCGCTTTTCGCTGCGTGTGCCGCAGGAGGTGCTCTCGAAAGTCATCGCGAATTCTCCAGATGTCGTCGATCAGGACTTCCGCAAGGATCCGAACACCCCGGATCGGATGTGGGCGGAAATCTGTTACATGAAATGGTGGCTGACGCAGGGACGCGACACCGGAGATGACGCCACCTTCTTCACCGAGGACAGCTTTGGTTTCGACAAGCTGATGGCAGACTTCCAGCAGGGGGCGCCGACGATGAGCCAGTGGAAGGCTGGGACGTTGACGGGCCTTGCTGCGCCCCAGGCCACGCAACTGATCAAGGACCTCTACAACCGATTTGCCCGGCTTGTCGCGTGTTACCTGATCTATCGCAACGGCTCCCGCATCGACCTGCGCAATGAGGCCAGCAAATTCGGCATCGAAATCGATGCGCCCATTCACGACAATCCGCTACGGTACTGGATCGTCTATATCATTGCCTTGATCTGCTCCGTTTATCTGGGCGTGACCATTTCGGCCGTGATTTATGACGTGCTGCAAGGCAGAGGCGTCGTCTGGGCGCAGGACCCCAATCGCTCGATTGCATGGGTCATGTATTCGCTTTGCAATTATGGATTGGCAATCGTCGTCGTTCTCTTGCTTCGATTTGCGATGTCATCTCTGGGAAGCGATTCAGATCAGTCCCACCTCACCACTTATTGCTGGAGCTTCCTGGTCGCGCTCGCCGTAGGGCCCGCTGGTCTGACGTTGGCCGTGCATAACTTTGGCGAGGGCAATTTGCGGGAAATGTCCCTTGCCAGCCTTTACTTTGCGATGTTGCGGTGGGGCCTCGGGCCGGCGCTCGTGACAGTCTATATTTCGTACTATCTCGACAGGCAGAGCTGCTCCGATCTGCCGGACATCGACAATTCGATGCGAACGGTCGCGTGGCGGCTGTTCAATTGCTTCGGCTTTGCGGCAACCAATGTGTTCTTGCTTCTGCCCCAACTGCTGTCGCTGATGGCACAGGAGGGGGCAATCTGGGAAACCAATAAGCTGCGCTTCATTGCGGCTGGGACGACGTTCTGCCTGGCATTCGGCCTCGCATTGGCCGCGCAGTTCGCGCTCAAGAAGGAGCGGATTGGAACGGTGCTGGCGCATAAACCGGCTTGACGCCAGATATGGTCGGTCGTGGCGATGATGGCATCATGCTCCTGTTTTGCCCGACGGAGCAACTGGCGCAGCCCTGCGGCCGGACGATTTTCGCACAAGTGTAAGTCATTGATTTCACAACACCCGTCTACTGTGCATGGGGTTGTTTTCGCAGTTTTTTGTTTGGGGCCTACCCCGCCCCGAACGCGACCGCGACATTGTAGGTCAGAAGGCTCGCGGCATAGGCCAGCACCAGCATGTAGAAGAAGGTGACGGCCATCCAGGTCCAGCTTCCGGTCTCGCGCCGGATCACGGCCAGCGTCGATGCGCATTGCGGGGCAAAGATGTACCAGGCAAGCATCGACAGCGCGGTCGCGAGCGACCATTTCGTCGCCAGCACCTGGCCGATCTGCTCGGCCGCTTCCTTGCCGCCTTCGATCGCATAGACGGTGCCGAGCGCCGCGACCGCGACCTCGCGCGCCGCCATGCCGGGGATCAGCGCGACCGCGATCTGCCAATTGAAGCCGACCGGCGCCAGCAGCGGCTCGAGTGCCTTGCCGATGATCGCAGCGAGGCTGAAATCGATCGCCGGTTCGGTGGCGCCTGCGGGCGGCTGCGGGAACGAGGCCAGGAACCAGATCAGCACCATCATCGAGAAGATCGTGGTGCCGGCGCGGTGCAGGAACATCTTGGCCCGCGTGTAGACGCCGATCGCGATCGATTTCAGCCGCGGCATCTTGTAGTCCGGCAGCTCCAGCATGAACGGCGCCGGCGCATAGTCGCGCAGCATGAAGAATTTGATGAGAAACGAGACCAGCAGCGCGCTGATGATGCCGGCAGCGTAGAGGCCGAACATCACGAGGCCCTGGAGGTTGATGAAGCCCCAGACGTCTTTGGCCGGAATGAAGGCGGAGATGATCAGCGTGTAGACGGGAATGCGCGCCGAGCAGGTCATCAGCGGCGCGATCAGGATCGTGGTCAGCCGGTCGCGCTTGTTGTCGATCACGCGCGTCGCCATGATGCCGGGGATGGCGCAGGCGAAGCTCGACAGCAGCGGAATGAAGGCGCGGCCGTGCAGGCCGGCGCCGCCCATGATGCGGTCCATCAGGAACGCGGCGCGCGCCATGTAGCCGAAATCTTCCAGCAGCAGGATAAACAGGAAGATGATGATAATCTGCGGAAGGAACACGATGACGCTGCCGACGCCTGAGATCACGCCGTTCTGAAGGAAGCTCTGCAGCAGGCCGGCGGGTAAGGTCGCGTGCACGAACTCGCCGAGGGAGTCGAAGCCGGAATTGAGCAACTCCATCAGCGGCTGCGCCCAGGCGAACACCGCCTGGAACATCACGAACAGGATCGCCGCGAGCACGATCAGCCCCCCGACGGGATGCAGCACGACCGCGTCGATCCGCGCCGTCCAGGTGTCGGGCCGGCTGGGCAGGCTGACGCAGTCGGCGATGATGCGGTCGGCTTCGCGCTGGGTGGCGCGCAAGTCGGCCACGCTGAGCGCCCGCCAATTGTTCTCTCCCGGCTCGGCGGCGAGCTTTGCCGAAATCTCGTCGGTCAGCGACAGCAGGTCGGCCGTGCCGCCCTTGCGCACCGCGATCGAGGTGACCACGGGCACGCCGAGCTCCTTGGCGAGCCGCTCGACGTCGACAGTGATGCCGCGGCGGGTCGCGATGTCGAACATGTTGAGCACGAGGATCATCGGCCGGCCGGTGCGCTTGAGCTCCAGCAGCAGGCGGATGGTCAGGCGCAGATTGGTCGAGTCCGCCACGCACAGCACGAGGTCGGGCACGATCTCGCCGGTGGCCTTGCCGAGCACGAAGTCCCGGGTGATCTCCTCGTCCGGGCTCCGTCCGCGCAGCGAATAGGTGCCCGGCAGGTCGACCACGGAGACCTGGCGTCCCAAGGGCGTGACGAAGAAGCCTTCCTTGCGCTCGACGGTGACGCCGGGATAGTTCGCGACCTTCTGCCGGCTGCCGGTCAGCGCATTGAACAGCGAGGTCTTGCCGCTGTTTGGCGTGCCGACCAGGGCGAGATGCAGCAGGGGTGCTTCCATGGAATTGGGGTCCGGTCGCTTCAGGCGACGATAATGGCCATGGCTTCGCGACGGCGGACCGCGATGGTGATGCTGTCGACCCGCACGGCGATCGGGTCGCGGCCGACCAACCCCTCGTGCAGGATCTCGACCCGCGCGCCCTCGACGAAGCCGAGCTCGATCAGCCGACTCTCGAGTTCGATGTCCGAGAGTGCCGAGCCTGCGTCCTTGGGGGAAAGGTGCTGGATGACGCCGGTATAGCCGCGCTGGGCCAGGCCCAGCGGCATCTGCGGACGCGTATCATGGATGTCGGTCATGCCCTGTATTTTCAACGCAGGGCATCGAGGTCAAGCGCGCTCGGTCGCTGAAACTGCACCTTAGAGTGATTTTAAAGTACCAGCTTCGTGACAGAAGCGATCGGCGCCAGGATCGGCATCAAGGATCGGCGCAAAGACGGCTACTGGGCCGGGACCTTTTCCGCCTGGATGGCGGCCATGGCGCGGCTCTTGAAGTAGTCGAGCACGAACAGGCGGATCGCCGAGGACAGATTGCCCTGCTGGCGGTTGCTGTCGATCTCGCCGACCAGCTCGGACAGCGTCATGTTGCGCAGGCCCGAGATCTCCTTCATGCCGTTCCAGAACGCCTCTTCCAGGCTGACACTGGTCTTGTGGCCGGCGACGACGATCGACCGTTTCACGACGGGCGACTTCATGGCTGCTCCTCGCAATCGATCCGGTGCTGGTCCAGGTGCGTCTTCGCCTGATCCGCGCGCGTCTCCTCCGCCGACCGCTCCGCCTTCGTGCGGCCGAACTTCGTTCGGTTGGCGTCCGCCTGCTTCGCCGTGGCTTCCCGCTCGGCGCGCTTCCGGAAACGATTCAGGTTGATGACGTTCGCCATGTCGCGTCTCCATCATCCGATCCTCCGTGGGCAGGATGAAACATTCAGAAACTGTGCGCCGAATTGCGCCCGATGAGACTTGATCGCCATTCGCTTGTCCTCGTCAATCGACCCTTGGGCCATCAAACGATGAATTCCGCCCCGTGGGGGCGGAGGGGCTACGTAACACGCAATCCCGCCGCGACATTGACGGTAATCAAATCCCGTCCTTTAAGCCCTACATTTAATGGAGCTAGGGGCTCCGTATCATTACGGATGGCTATCGGAATTCGGAATTTATCCCGGGCTGGTCATCTTCTCGGGGCGCACCAGGCGGTCGAATTCCTCGCTTGAGACGAAGCCAAGCCGCAGCGCCTCTTCCTTCAGGGTGGTGCCGTTGGCATGCGCCGTCTTGGCCACCTTGGCCGCGTTGTCGTAGCCGATCTTGGGGGCGAGCGCCGTCACCAGCATCAGCGAGCGCTGCATCAGTTCCTTGATGCGCTTCTCGTCGGCGCGGATGCCGCTGACGCAATGCTCGGTGAAGGAGCGCGCGGCGTCCGCCATCAGCCGGATCGAGTGCAGCATGTTGTAGGCCAGTACGGGCTTATAGACGTTGAGCTCGAAATGGCCCTGGCTGCCGGCGACCGTGATCGCGGTGTGATTGCCGAACACCTGGCAGCACACCATCGTCATCGCCTCGCACTGCGTCGGATTGACCTTGCCCGGCATGATCGAGGAGCCCGGCTCGTTCTCCGGCAGCATGAGTTCGCCGAGGCCCGAACGCGGACCCGATCCGAGCAGGCGGATGTCGTTGGCGATCTTGAACAGGCCTGTCGCGACCGAATTGATGGCGCCGTGCGCCGATACATAGGCGTCGTTCGAAGCCAGCGCCTCAAATTTGTTGGCCGCGCTGGTGAACGGCAGCTTGGTAATCCCGGCAACGTGCTTTGCGAACAGTTTTGCAAAGCGCGGCTTCGAATTGAGGCCGGTGCCGACGGCGGTGCCGCCCTGCGCCAGCGGATAGAGCTCCTTCACCGCGACCTTGAGCCGGGCGATGCCGCTTTCGACCTGTGCGGCATAGCCGGAAAATTCCTGGCCGAGCGTCAACGGCGTCGCGTCCTGGGTGTGGGTGCGGCCGATCTTGACGATCTTTGCGAACTCCTTCTCCTTCTTGCGCAGTGCACGCAGCAATTCGCCAAGGGCAGGGACCAGATCGGCGGTAATGCGGCTTGCCGCCGCGATATGCATCGCGGTCGGGAACGAGTCGTTCGACGACTGGCTCATGTTGACGTGATCGTTGGGATGCACCGGCTTCTTGGCGCCAAGCTCGCCGCCCAGGATCTCATTGGCGCGGTTGGCGATGACCTCGTTGAGATTCATGTTGCTCTGGGTGCCCGAGCCGGTCTGCCACACCACCAGCGGAAAATGATCGTCCAGCTTGCCCTCGATCACCTCGCGCGCAGCGCGGATGATGGCGTTGGCGCGGCGCTGGTCGAGCAAACCGAGCTCCTGGTTGGACTGCGCTGCGGCGAGCTTGACGATGCCGAGCGCATGCACGAGCGAGATCGGCATGCGATCGATGCCGATGCGAAAATTCTGGCGCGAGCGTTCGGTCTGCGCGCCCCAATAACGATCGGCGAGGACCTCGATCGGGCCGAAGCTGTCGGTCTCGGTGCGGGTCGCCGGGCGCGAGGAGCCGTCGGTCTTCGAGGGGGAAGTCTTCGAGAGGGAAGTTTTGGCCATGAGCACATCCATTCCGCCGCGCGAAATGCCGCGCGGCCTCATCATGTGCCTCTATATAGGGAGTTTGGCCGCCTGCGACGGGCGCCGACCCGATCTAGATCATTTCTTGCGGAAACGATCCAATCGCACGACTTCGGCGCCGCCCTGGTTCGGAGCCGCCGGCTCCTCAGTGCCTTCCGCAGGGTCAGTGGCAGGGGCCACCGCGACCGCGGACGGGGCGGGAGCGGCCGGCAAGGTCTCGGCCGAGACGTCGGCGACATCGGAGGTGTCGAACTGGAGGCCGAATTTCACGGACGGATCAAGGAAGCTCTTGATGGCGCTGAACGGCACGATCAGCCGCTCCGGAATGCCGCCGAAAGACAGGCCGACCTCGAAGCGGTCCTCGAGCACGGTCAAATCCCAGAACTGGTGCTGCAGGATGATTGTCATCTCTTCTGGATATTGGGCCAGCAGCCGCGACGACAGCTTCACGCCCTCCGCCTTCGACACGAAGGTGATGAAGAAATGATGCTCGCCGGGTAGTCCCTGGGACGCGGCGTCGGTCAGCACCTTGCGCAACACGCCGCGCAGCGCGTCGCGGGCCAGCACATCGTATCGGATATGATCGGTCGCCATGGTGGTCCTGTTGCATTCCAGGAGCTGGGCCCTGCCGGCCCGACTCGCCAAGTCGCAATAGTACCGCGCCTGACGGGTCAGCAGGAGTCCCCGCGGGGTAGGAAATAAGAGGTAAGTGGAGGCTTCTGTTGCCAGGTGCCTCCGAACCCCGCCTAACGGAGCTTAACCCGTTAGGACTTCAGAATGGTCTTTCAAACTGCGTTACGCAGCCTGAGCAACCGGAGCAAAGTTGTCGTTGGCAACTATTGCATAGCCCGATAACGGCGGAACAATACCGGGAAAAAGAACGCCCTTTACGCCCTCGTCGATCCTATTTCGCCCCCGCCAAAGCCCGCTTTCAGGGCCAGCCCGCTGGTGGGCTTTGGTGGAGGCGCCGGGTACCGCCCCCGGGTCCGAATGGTTTATTGCGACGACCGTTTATTTCCATAGCCGGCGAACCGGCACTCCCAATATAGGGGGCAAACGTTTCAAATAACAGGTGTTTCGAGGGATCATTCCGAGGTTCCCTCTGGATAGGTTCCCGGCAGGCTTGGCCGCCTGCCGGCCGGCGTTCTAAGCTCCTGACATGTCCGAGGATTCCGCACCGGTCGCGCAACAACGAGTTCAAGAGCCGGACGGTCCAGCCACCAGCGCCGTTCCGCCGGGCTTGCTCGCGCTGTTCCTCGCCTTCGCCAGGATGTCGCTGGCGGGCTTCGGAGGGGTTTTGGTATTCGCCCGGCAGGCCATCGTCGAGCAGCACCGCTGGATGACGGCGGACGAGTTCAACGAGACTTTTGCGCTCTGCCATTTCCTGCCCGGGCCCAACATCGTCAATCTCTCGATGGTGTTCGGCGCGCGGCTGCGCGGGATCGCCGGCGGCATTGCCGCCTTTGCAGGGCTGTTGCTGCCGCCCACGCTGATCATGACGGTGCTCGCGATCATCTACGCCCGGTTCGGCGATGTGGACGTGCTGCGCCGCATCCTCGCGGGCATTTCCTGTGCGGCCGTCGGCCTCTTGATCGCGGTGGTCTTCCGGATGATGACGCCGCTGCTCAAGCGGCTGGACGCCTTGGCGCTCATCCTGATGCTGGGCGTGTTCCTCGCCATCGGCGTCCTTCGCCTGCCGCTCCAGGCCGTGCTTTTGGTCGCGATCCCCGTCAGCGTCGGCGCCACTTTCCTGATGCGGCGGAAGGTAGCAGCATGAACGCGGAGAACCCGATCTGGGGGCTGATCTCGACCTTCGGTCTGATGTCGCTGTTCGCGGTCGGCGGTGCCGCGGCGGCGGTGCCCGAGATGCACCGCATCGCGGTCGATGTGCATCACTGGATGACCGACAAGCAGTTCGCCGATGCCTATGCGATCGCGCAGCTCTCACCAGGTCCGAATGTGCTTATCGTCACGTTGATCGGCTATGCTGTCGCCGGCATCCCCGGCGCCCTGGCGGCGACTTTGGCCATGTGCCTGCCCACCGCGTTGCTTGCCTATTATGTCAGCCGGCTCCTCAACCGGCCGAACCAATCGCGCTGGCCCGGGCTGATCCAGGCTGCACTGGTTCCGCTCTCGATCGGCCTGATGGCGGCGAGCGCCCTGATCCTCGCCGAGTCGACCGATCGTACGCTTGCTGCGCTGCTTCTGACCGCGACGGTTGCAGTGGTCGCATCCGTCTCGCGCATCAATCCACTATGGATTTTGCTCGTCGGGGGCTTGTTGGGTTTTGCTGGCATTGTGTAATGAAAATGGCTAGGCAGGGATCCGGGCGGGGGCATCGATTTCCAGCCGATTAGAACAACAGTGCTCGTGGCTTACGGGTCGCGGAGGAGACATGCATGGCCGATACGATGGGCCACTCGGCGACAGCCAACCGAAACACCTCGGTGGTGATCAGCTTTTGTCTGCTGGCCATAGCGCCGCAGATTTTCGAATTCATCTGGTCGTTCGGGACGATCTTTGGCTGGGGCGCTGGACGCGGGCCGGCCGCCGTCGTCATCAGCCACGCGACTGCGCTGCTCGCGGGGGCGCCCGGCGCGTTGCTCGGGGCGGTCGGCGGTGACACCAAGAAGGCGTCATCCGATGTGCTGCTGGCGCTGATCTATTCCTATCCGATCTTTGCGGTGGCGATTCTCACGTTCTTCATGACGATCAGGTCCGCGCAGGACTATGTCGGCGGAATCGTGCTGATGGCGCTCGCCTTGTTCGCACTGTGGGCCTCTAGCGATTTGCAGGGGATGCGGGGCTTCTCCTTTGGCGCCGGCACGGCGCCGCGGATGTTTGGCGGGCTCCTCGTCGCACTTGGCGCCGGCATCGCGTTGACGGGGCTGCTGACCGACGGGCCCAGCATGGCGCACTATGCCTGGCGTGGGCCGCTCTTCGTGATGTTCTCGATCGTCTTCTTCGCGCTGGCGATTCGTCCGCTTGGGGTGGTGGTAACGGCGTTCGCAAGCTTCATGATCGCGGCGATGGGTACGCATGAGACACGCTGGGTCGAAGCGCTCATTGTCGGCGCCTGCCTGACGCTCGGCTGCGCGCTGCTCTTCCCCTACGTGCTAGGCCTGCCGATGCCGATGTTCCCGCGCTTCCTGGTTCAGTGAGGGTGTGATGTTCGATCTCTTCCACAATCTGGGCCTTGGTTTCGGTGTGGTGTTTCAGATCTCCTGGTGGTCACCCTGGTGGCTCTACGGTCTGTCGCTCCCGATCTCGATCAATATTCTCATGTGCCTGATTGGCGCATTGGTTGGCACACTGGTCGGCGTGCTGCCCGGTATCGGCACCGTCGCAACCGTGGCGATGCTCCTGCCGATCACGTTCGGATTGCCGCCGGTCGGCGCGCTGATCATGCTCGCCGGCATCTATTATGGTGCCCAGTACGGCGGCTCCACCACCTCGATCCTGGTCAATATTCCCGGTGAGGCGACGTCGGTCGTTACCGCCATCGACGGTCACCAGATGGCGAAGCAAGGCCGTGCCGGCCCGGCGCTGGCGATCGCGGCGATCGGCTCGTTCTTCGCCGGATGCGTTGCGACCGTGCTCATCGCCGTGCTCGGTGCGCCGCTGACCAAGCTCGCTCTGGCGTTCGGCCCGGCGGAATATTTCTCGCTGATGGTGCTCGGCCTGATCTTTGCGGTGGTGCTGGCCAAGGGCTCGGTCCTGAAAGCGATCGCGATGATCGTGTTCGGCCTGATGCTGTCGATGGTCGGCTCCGACATCGAGACCGGCGCCTCGCGCATGGCGTTCAACATTCCGGAGCTTGCCGACGGTCTCGGCTTTGCGACGGTGGCGATGGGCGTGTTCGGCTTCGCCGAGATCATCCGCAACCTCGACGCCGGCGCCGAGATGAACCGCGACCTCGTGCAGCAGAAGATCACCGGCCTGATGCCGACCAGGAAAGACCTGATCGACTCGGCGCCTGCGATCCTGCGCGGCACCGTGCTCGGATCGATCCTCGGTATCCTGCCGGGCGGCGGCGCGGTCATCGCGTCCTTTGCGTCCTACACGCTCGAGAAGAAGATCGCCAAGAACCCGTCGCGGTTCGGCCGCGGTGCGATCGAAGGCGTGGCGGCGCCGGAAAGCGCCAACAATGCCGCGGCGCAGACCTCCTTCATCCCGCTGCTGACACTCGGCATCCCGCCCAATGCCGTGATGGCGCTGATGGTGGGCGCGATGACCATCCACGGCATCGTGCCCGGTCCGCAGGTGATGCAGAAGCAGCCGGAGCTGGTTTGGGGCATGATCGCCTCGATGTGGATTGGCAATCTGATGCTGATCATCATCAACCTGCCGCTGGTCGGAATCTGGGTGCGGCTGTTGCGCGTCCCTTACCGGCTGATGTTCCCCTCGATCGTGATCTTCTGCGCGATCGGCATCTACTCGGTGAACAACGCGCCGGTCGACGTCATCCTGGCAGGCGTGTTCGGTCTGGTCGGCTACTGGCTGATCAAGCACGATTTCGAGCCGGCGCCGCTGCTGCTCGGCATGGTGCTCGGACCGCTGATGGAAGAGAACCTGCGCCGCGCGCTGCTGATCTCGCGCGGCGACTGGAGCGTGTTCCTGACGCGTCCGCTGTCGGCCGTGCTGCTCGGCATCGCCGCTTTCCTCCTGGTGCTCACGGTGCTGCCGGCGTTGCGTGCCAAGCGCGACGAGGTGTTCACCGAATCCGAAAACTAGGGGCGCCGCCAGCGTCGGCGCGCCGTGACCCGAACCCAAGCCGGCAAGTTGGCCAGCAGGATCAATCTGATAGACAAGGGGCGGGACGCTGAGTTCCGCCCCTTGTCGTTTGCACCGGGAGCGCTCACTTTTCCGGGTATAATGCGCATGGATGGCGAATCGCCGCTGTCGCAGCGCGGGGGCGGCCGCTAAGTTCGCCGCCTCCCCAAAGGCTCACGCACATGCACCAGTATCAGGACCTGCTCGAGCGGATTCTTTCAGACGGCGCCGAAAAGACCGACCGGACCGGCACCGGCACGCTGTCGGTGTTCGGCCATCAGATGCGCTTCAACCTGTCCGCCGGTTTTCCGATGCTGACGACAAAGCGCCTGCCGCTGAAGGCGATCGTGCACGAACTGTTGTGGTTCCTGAAAGGCGATACCAACATCAAATATCTGCGCGACAACGGCGTCACCATCTGGGACGAGTGGGCCGACGCCAACGGCGATCTTGGCCCCGTCTACGGCCACCAGTGGCGCTCCTGGCCCGCGCCGGACGGACGCAGCATCGATCAGATCGCGAATGTGATCGACATGATCAAGCGCAACCCGGACTCGCGCCGCCTGATCGTCTCGGCCTGGAATCCGGCCGAGGTCGACAAGATGGCGTTGCCGCCGTGCCACTGCCTGTTCCAGTTCTATGTCGCCAACGGCAAGCTGTCGTGCCAGCTCTATCAGCGTTCGGCCGACGTGTTCCTCGGCGTCCCCTTCAACATCGCCTCCTACGCACTGCTCACCATGATGGTGGCGCAGGTCACGGGCTTGAAGCCCGGCGACTTCGTGCATTCGTTCGGTGACACCCATCTCTATTCCAACCATCTGGAGCAGGCGAAGCTCCAGCTCACGCGCGCACCGCGCGCGCTGCCGGTGATGCGGATCAACCCCGACGTGAAGGACATCTTCTCCTTCCGTTACGAGGACTTCGAGCTCGTCGGCTACGATCCGCATCCGCACATCAAGGCCGCGGTCGCGGTCTGAAGTCGATGCAGCTCAACATCCGCCGTGTGCGTCCCGGTGAGGCCGGGCTGGTTCTCGCTTTCATCCGCGAGCTCGCCGAGTACGAAAAACTTTCGCACGAGGTCGAGGCGACCGAGGCTGACATCGCCGACGCACTGTTCGGCGAACGACCGCAACTCCATTGCGCTCTCGCCGAGTGGAACGGCGAGCCGGTCGGCTTCGCGGTGTGGTTTGCGAATTTTTCGACGTTCAGCGGCCGCCACGGCATCTATCTCGAAGATTTGTATGTGCGGCCATCGCATCGGGGCAGGGGCCTCGGCAAGGCTCTGCTCGTGCACCTCGCCAGGGAATGCGTCGAGAACGGCTGGTCCCGGCTGCAATGGGCGGTGCTTGACTGGAACGCGCCGTCGATCGCGTTCTACAAATCGCTCGGTGCCATCATGCTGGAGGACTGGACGCTGTGCCGCGTCACCGGTCCGGCGCTGACGCGGCTTGCCGGGAGCGCGACCTGATGGAGATCGTCTTCGTCGTCGCGATCGCGGAGAACGGCGTCATCGGGGCCGGCAACGCAATGCCGTGGCGAATGAAATCCGACATGGCGCGCTTCAAGGCGCTCACGATCGGCAAGCCCGTGATCATGGGCCGCAGGACCTTCGAATCCCTGCCCCGGCCGCTTCCCGGCCGCACCAACATCGTCGTCACGCGCGATGCGGATTATCGCGCCGCCGGCGCCATCGTGACGACATCGACTGCCGCCGCAGACGCCATCGCGCGCGGCGATGCCCTGCGGCGTTCGGTCGCCGAGATCGCCGTGATTGGCGGCGCCGAAATCTTTCGGCAATGGCTCGATCGCGCCGATCGCCTCGAGATCACCGAAGTGCATGCCCGGCCCGAAGGCGACACGCATTTCGACATCGACAGGGCAGAGTGGGATGAGGTTGAACGCATCCGTCATCCTGCCGGACCCCACGACAGCGCCGACTACTCCTATGTGACATATCGTCGGCGGGCAGGCCATTAACCGCATTTGCCAATGTTAACATTGACTTTTCTGCCCCCAAGCTTAGCTCGGAGGGCGGCGAGGGCTGCGTTGTAAGGGACCTGCCTGTCCCCTATAAAGCCGGACCGGACAAAGCGGGCGGGGGCAATTTCACCCTGCCGAGGAGAGCGTCGAATGCCGTGGAAGAATCAGGGCGGTGGCCCATGGGGCTCGGGTCCGAAGGGACCATGGGGCAACGGCCCGCAACCGGTCGGGCCAAGGCCGCCGGATCTGGAAGATCTTCTGCGGCGCGGCCAGGATCGCCTCCAGCAGATCATGCCGGGTGGCTATTTCTCCGGCATCGGCATCACGCTGATCGTGCTGCTCATCGTCGCGTTCTGGCTGCTGTCGGGCTTCTTCCGGGTGCAGTCCGAAGAGCTCGGCGTCGTGCTGCGCTTCGGCAAGCATGTCCGCACCGTGGAGCCCGGCCTGAACTACCATCTGCCCTATCCAATCGAGACCGTGCTGCTGCCAAAGGCCTTGCGCGTTTCCACCATCTCCATCGGCATGACGCTGATCGACGACCCGGCGCGGCGCGGCCGCTCCATTCGTGACGTGCCGGAAGAGAGCCTGATGCTGACCGGCGACGAGAACATCGTCGACGTCGACTTCACCGTGCTCTGGCGCATCAAGCCCAACGGCGTCGGCGATTTCCTCTTCAACATCCAGAATCCCGAAGGCACCGTGAAGGCGGTCGCCGAGAGCGCGATGCGCGAGGTGATCGGCCGCTCGCAGATCCAGCCGATCCTGACCGGCGCGCGCAACGTTACCGAACAAGGCGTACAGGAACTAATCCAGAAGACCCTGGACAGCTACGGCGCCGGCATTCAGATCAGCCAGGTGCAGATGCAGAAGGTCGACCCGCCGGCGCAGGTGATCGACGCCTTCCGCGACGTCCAGGCGGCGCGCGCCAATCTCGAGCAGCTGCAGAACGAGGCGCAGACGTATGCCAACCAGGTCGTGCCGCAGGCACGCGGGCGTGCGGCGCAGATCATGCAGGCCGCCGAAGGCTACAGGGAGCAGACCGTCGCCGAGGCCAAGGGCCAGAGCTCGCGCTTCCTGAAGGTTTACGAGGAATACAAGAAGGCGCCCGACGTGACGCGTGAACGGATTTATCTGGAGACGATGGAGCGCGTGCTCGGCGGTTCGGAAAAGCTCATTTATGACGGCGGCCAGTCGGGCCAGGGCGTCGTGCCTTATCTGCCGCTCAGCGAGTTGACGGCCAAGCGGCCGCCTGCAACCGGCCAGCAGACGACCGGAGGCAACCGATGAGATCTCCGGTCACAGGTATCGTCACGCTGCTCGGCCTCCTGCTCGTCGTGATCGTGGGCTACATGTCCCTGTTCACGGTGGCGCAGACCGAGCAGACCATCGTGCTGCAGTTCGGCAAGCCCGTCGATGTCGTTACCGCTCCCGGCCTGCACTTCAAGGCGCCGTGGAATTCGGTGATCAACATCGACAAGCGCATCCTCGATCTGGAGAACCCGTCGCAGGAAGCGATCGCGTCCGACCAGAAGCGGCTCGTGGTCGACGCCTTCGCGCGTTACCGCATCAAGGACGCGCTCCGCTTCTATCAGAGCATCGGCTCGATCCAGGCCGCCAACATCCAGCTCACCACGCTCTTGAACGCTGCGCTGCGCCGCGTGCTCGGCGAGGTCACCTTCATCAACGTGGTCCGCGACGACCGCGAGAAGCTGATGCAGCGCATCCGCGATCAGCTCGACCACGAGGCCGACGGCTACGGCATCCAGGTCGTCGACGTCCGGATCCGCCGCGCCGATCTGCCGGAGCAGAACAGCCAGGCGGTCTATCAGCGCATGAAGACGGAACGCGAGCGCGAAGCCGCCGAGTTCCGCGCGCAGGGCGGCCAGAAGGCCCAGGAGATCCGCTCCAAGGCCGACCGCGAGGCGACCGTGATCGAGGCGGATGCAAGGTCGCTGGCCGAGCAGACGCGCGGCGTCGGCGATGCCGAGCGCAACCGTCTGTTCGCCGAAGCCTACGGCCAGGACGCGGATTTCTTCGCCTTCTACCGTTCGATGGCGGCCTATGAGACCGGGCTGCGCGCGAACGACACCCGCTTCCTGCTGCGCCCGGACTCGGATTTCTTCCGGTTCTTTGGTAACCCGTCCGGCAAGACGGCGACCACGACGCCAGCGAAGCCGTAAGTGAGACAAGGGCGGCAAGTCTGGCCGCCCTTCGTCCAGACAAGAACAGCACAACGGGAGGTTCCAATCCGATGAGGTCCATTGCGTTCGCCGACTTCCTCATCGGTTTGGGCATCCTGTTCGTGCTGGAAGGCTTGATGTTCGCGGCAAGTCCGGCCTGGATGCGCAAGGCCATGAAAAGCGCGATGGCCACGCCGGATAACGTCCTGCGGGCGGTCGGCATTGGTTCGGCCGTGGCCGGCCTGGTCCTGATCTGGGTTATGCGACGTCCAATTTAGCCGTCGCACCAACGCCAAAGTGAAGGCGAGGGACCGGTTTTCGCCTTATTATCCGGGTCTTGAGGCCCGTTAAGGTCCGCGCTTGCGCCGTCCCCCCGTTCGAGCGCAGTCTTGACGTCGAATCCTTGTTTCCTGGAGATCACAATGACCGCTGCCACCATTGCCCCGACCCGTTTGCGCTTAGGGCTGGCCGCGCTCGCCGTTGGCGCTTTCAGCGCACTCGGCACACCGGCCTATGCGCGCGGACCGGATGGCATCGCCGACGTCGCCGAGAAGGTGATTGACGCGGTCGTCAACATCTCGACCTCGCAGACCGTCGAAGCCAAGGGCGGGGGCGGCGGCAGCAATGCCATGCCGCAACTGCCGCCCGGTTCGCCCTTCGAGGAGTTCTTCGACGACTTCTTCAAGAACCGCAAGGGTCCCGGCGGCGGCAGCAAGGGCGGCGAGAACAGCCCGGCGCCGCGCAAGACCAACTCGCTCGGAAGTGGCTTCATCATCGACACGTCAGGCGTCGTCGTCACCAACAACCATGTCATCGCGGACGCCGATGAGATTAACGTCATTCTCAACGACGGGACCAAGATCAAGGCCGAACTGGTCGGAGTCGACAAGAAGACCGACCTTGCCGTGCTCAAGTTCAAGCCGTCGAAGCCGCTGGTGTCGGTGAAGTTCGGTGATTCCGACAAGCTGCGCCTCGGCGACTGGGTCGTCGCGATCGGCAATCCTTTCAGCCTCGGCGGCACCGTGACGGCCGGTATCGTTTCGGCGAAGAACCGTGACATCTCCTCAGGTCCCTACGACAGCTACATTCAGACCGACGCCTCCATCAACCGCGGAAATTCCGGCGGTCCGCTGTTCAACCTCGATGGCGACGTCATCGGCGTCAACACGCTGATCATCTCGCCGTCCGGCGGCTCGATCGGCATCGGCTTCGCCGTACCGTCGAAGACGGTGGCGGGTGTCGTCGACCAGCTCCGCCAGTTCGGCGAATTGCGCCGCGGCTGGCTTGGCGTGCGCATCCAGAGCGTCACCGACGAGATCGCCGAGAGCCTCAACATCAAGCCGCCGCGCGGCGCGCTGGTTGCCGGTGTCGACGACAAGGGCCCGGCCAAACCGGCCGGCATCGAGCCCGGCGACGTCGTCGTCAAGTTCGACGGCAAGGACGTCAAGGACCCGAAGGATCTGTCTCGCGTGGTCGCCGACACGGCGGTCGGCAAGGAGGTCGACGTCGTCATCATCCGCAAGAGCCAGGAGGAAACCAAGAAGGTCACGCTCGGCCGGTTGCAGGATGCCGACAAGGTGCAGGCCGCGGTGAAGACCGACGAGCCTCCGCCTGAAAAGACCGTGACACAGAAGGCGCTCGGCCTCGATCTCGCCGCGCTGAGCAAGGACCTGCGTGCGCGCTACAAGATCAAGGACAGCGTCAAGGGCGTGGTCGTCACCAATGTCGACGCCAATTCGGATGCCGCCGAGAAGCGCCTCTCGGCCGGCGACGTCATTGTCGAGGTGGCGCAGGAGGCCGTCTCCAGCGGCGCCGACATCCAGAAACGGGTCGACCAGCTCAAGAAGGACGGCAAGAAATCGGTGCTGCTGCTGGTGTCGAACGCCGACGGCGAGCTGCGTTTTGTCGCGCTGAGCGTGCAGTAAGAGCGCTCGCTTTCACCTCTCGTCATGGCCGGGCTTGACCCGGCCGTCCACGCCTTGCCATGCGGACGAGCGTAACGTGGATGCCCGGGACAAGCCCGGGCATGACGGCGGAGAGGAGGAGGCTACGCCTCCACGAACTCCTCGCGCCGATACCCCTGCGCGTACAGCAGCGCGGTGAGATCGCCATGATCGATCCGCGCCGCCGCAGCGGCGGCCACCGCGGGCTTGGCGTGATACGCCACGCCCAGCCCCGCCGCCTGGATCATCGCGAGATCATTGGCGCCGTCGCCGACCGCCAGCGAGTCGATGTCGTCGAGATCGAACGATTCCATCAGATCCACCAGCGTCGCGAGCTTTGCCGCGCGCCCCAAAATCGGCTCCTTCACCTCGCCAGTGAACTTGCCGTCGCGGACGACGAGCTCGTTGGCGCGGTTCTCCTGGAAACCGATCCTGGTGGCGACCGCGCTGGTGAAAAGCGTGAAGCCGCCGGAGACGAGGCAGGCATAGGCGCCATGGGCGCGCATGGTCGCGACCAGTTCGCGGCCACCCGGCGTCAGCGTAATGCGCTTGGCCAGCACCTCGTCGACGGCACTGGCGGGAAGGTCCTTGAGCAGCGCGACGCGCTCGCGCAGCGCCGGCTCGAACTCGATCTCGCCGCGCATCGCGCGCTCGGTGATGGCGGCCACATGGGCCTTCACCCCGACGAAATCGGCGAGCTCGTCGATGCATTCCTGACCGATCATGGTGGAATCCATGTCGGCGAGAAAAAGCTTCTTGCGCCGGAAGCCGACTGGCTGCACCACGATGTCGATGGGCAGGTCGCCGCGAAGCTCGCGGAGCCGCTGCTCGATGGCGTGACGGTCGCCTTCGAGGTTACTGTCGGCGCCGAACGGGATGTCGACTGCAACCCCGTCGAACAGCCAGTGCGCGGGAGCTGCCTGAGGCAGCACGGCGCGGGCGCCGTCGACGATGGTCGAGTCGAGCGCGGGATTATTCGGGTTGCAGATCAGCGTGGCAACGAGGGACATTTGAGGTTTTCGTGAGCGAGGGGCAAGTCGGCAGAAGGCATGTTGGCAAGGCGGTGCTTATCGCAGGCCCGACCGCCAGCGGCAAGTCGGCGCTGGCGCTCGAGCTTGCGCTCGCTGCGGGCGGGGTCGTGATCAATGCCGATTCCATGCAGGTCTACCGTGACCTCCGCATCATCACCGCGCGCCCCACCCTTGGCGACGAGGCGCAGGTGCCTCATCGCCTGTACGGCCATGTCGATGCGGCCGTGAATTTTTCAGCCGGTGCCTGGGTGGGCGACGCGGCCAAGGCGCTCGAAGCGGCGAAAGCCGAAGGGCGCCTGCCGATCTTCATCGGCGGCACCGGGCTCTATTTCAAGGCGCTCACGGCGGGCCTTTCCGTGGTGCCACCGATCCCTCTCGAGGTGCGCGAGGACGTCCGGGCGCGGCTGGAGCGGAACGGCGTCGAAGCGCTGCACGACGAACTCGCAGCCTCCGATCCGCGGGCGGCCGAGCGCTTGAACCGTCGCGATCGCACGCGCATTGCGCGCGCGCTCGAAGTGGTCGAAGCCACCGGCCGTTCGCTGCTGGACTGGCATCATGAGGGCCAGCCGCCGCTCTTGCCCAAGGACAGTTTTCGGGCGGTGTTCCTCGCGCCCGAGCGCGACGAGCTCTATGCGCGCATCGACGCCCGCTTCGACGCCATGTTGGGTGCCGGCGCGCTAGAGGAGGCGGTGCGTCTCGCCGCCCGAAACCTCGATCCGCTGCTGCCGGCGATGAAGGCTCATGGCGTGCCGGCGCTAATCCGGCATCTGCGCGGTGAGCTCAGCCTGGAGCAGGCGGCGACCATCGGCCGCGCCGACACCCGCCACTACGCCAAGCGGCAGTTCACCTGGTTCCGGCACCAATTGCCCGAATTCGAGTGGGTGAAGCCGGGGGAGATTCGGGGCTGGCTGGCGGCGATCGTGAACGCGGCGCGGGACCAAGGCTGACACGCTTTTGTGCCTCGGCTCCCGAATTTACCTCTCGCCCAACCCCGGGAACACCGCTACACTGCCAAAATCGCGCGGGAACGGCCGCATTGCCTTGACATCGGGGCGCTGGCCGCTATGTTTCGCGCAACCTTTGGGAAGCCGGGCACCTGCCATGCGTAACATTATTACCAAACTCCTTATCGCCGTCGTACCCAGGCACACCGCCGGGGGTGGCTAGCTGCCATCCACATGACAGGCGGTGTGCATGGGCCCTCTTCGGGGCCTTTTTTATTTCCGAAAACCCGACACGAACGAAGCCGCTGACAACAGCGCATCCGGAGCAAGCCAATGAGCGACAAGAGCCACGATCCGAACCAGATGACCGGCGCCGCGATGATCGTCCGCGCGCTCATCGATCATGGCGTGACCGACATTTTCGGCTACCCCGGCGGCGCGGTGCTCCCGATCTACGACGAGATCTTCCAGCAAAGCGAGGTCCAGCACATCCTGGTTCGGCATGAGCAGGGCGCGGGCCACGCCGCCGAGGGCTATGCGCGTTCGACCGGCAGGCCGGGCGTTGCACTGGTGACCTCCGGCCCCGGCGCCACCAACATGGTGACGCCGCTCACCGACGCGCTGATGGACTCGATCCCGCTGGTCTGCATCTCCGGCCAGGTGCCGACGCACCTGATCGGCAACGACGCGTTCCAGGAATGCGACACCGTCGGCATCACGCGCCCCTGCACCAAGCACAACTGGCTGGTGCGCGACGTCAACGATCTCGCAAAGGTGCTGCACGAGGCGTTTTACGTTGCGACCACGGGTCGGCCGGGCCCGGTGCTCGTCGACGTGCCCAAGGACGTGCAGTTCGCGACCGGCACCTATCATCCGCCGCGCAAATCCGACGTGCATCGCTCCTACGCGCCGCGCGTGAAGGGCGATGCGACGCAAATCCGCAAGGCCGTCGCGCTGCTCGCAGGCGCCAAGCGCCCCGTGATCTATAGCGGCGGCGGCGTGATCAATTCCGGTCCCGAGGCGACCAGGCTGCTGCGCGAGCTGGTCGAGGTCACCGGCTTTCCGATCACCTCCACCCTGATGGGCCTCGGCGCATATCCCGCCTCGGGCAAGAGCTGGCTCGGCATGCTCGGCATGCACGGCACCTATGAAGCCAACATGACCATGCATGATTGCGACGTCATGCTGTGCGTCGGCGCGCGCTTCGACGACCGCATCACCGGCCGCGTCGATGCGTTCTCGCCGGGGTCGAAGAAGATCCACATCGACATCGACCCGTCTTCGATCAACAAGAACATCCGCGTCGACGTGCCGATCATCGGCGACTGCGGCAACATCCTCGGCGACATTCTCCAGGTGTTCAAGGCGGAGGCGAAGAAGCCCGACATCAAGGCCTGGTGGCAGCAGATCGCGCAGTGGCGCGCCCGCAACTCGCTCTATTTCAGGAAGAGCAACGACGTCATCCTGCCGCAGCATGCGATCCAGAGCCTGTTCGAGGCGACGCGCGGCAAGGACACCTACATCACCACCGAGGTCGGTCAGCATCAGATGTGGGCCGCGCAGTTCTACGGCTTCGAGGAGCCGCATCGTTGGATGACCTCGGGCGGTCTCGGCACCATGGGCTACGGCCTGCCGGCCGCGGTTGGCGTGCAGGTTGCCCATCCCGACAGCCTCGTCATCGACATCGCGGGTGATGCCTCGGTGCAGATGACGATGCAGGAGATGTCGACGGCTGTGCAGTACGAGCTGCCGATCAAGATCTTCATCCTGAACAACCAGTACATGGGCATGGTGCGGCAGTGGCAGCAGCTGCTCCATGGCAACCGCCTGTCGCATTCCTATTCGGAGGCGATGCCGGACTTCGTCAAGCTCGCGGAAGCCTACGGCGGCGTCGGCCTCCAGGTGCACAAGCCCGGTGATCTCGACGGCGCCATCCAGGAGATGATCTCGGTCAAGCGCCCGGTGCTGTTCGACTGCCGCGTCGCGTCGCTGGAAAACTGTTTCCCGATGATCCCCTCCGGCAAGGCGCACAACGAGATGCTGTTGCCGGAGCAGGCCAACGACGAAGCCACCGCGAAGGCGTTCGCCGGCGGTAAGGCGCTGGTGTGAGCGTGATGTTCGACCTGAACGAGCTCGAACGCGCACATGCGATCGTGGGGCAGGCGGTGCCGGCAACGCCGGCGCACGCCTGGCCGCTGCTCGCCGAGCGGCTCGGCACGCAGGTCGTGGTCAAGCACGAGAATCACACGCCGACGGGCGCCTTCAAGGTGCGCGGCGGGTTGGTCTATCTCGATCGGCTGAAGCGCGAACGGCCGAACATTCCGGGCATCATCTCGGCGACGCGCGGCAATCATGGCCAGAGCCTCGCCTTTGCGGCGAGCCGCCATGGCGTAACTGCCGTGATCTATGTGCCGCGCGGCAATTCGGTCGAGAAGAACCGCGCGATGAAGGCGTTCGGCGCCGAACTCGTTGAGCACGGCGAGGACTTTCAGGCCGCACGCGAGGAAGCCGGACGCCACGCGCAGTTCGCCGGGCTGCACATGGTGCCGTCGTTCCATACGGACCTGGTGCTGGGCGTGGCGACCTATGCGCTCGAATTGTTCCGGGCCGCGCCCGATCTCGACATCCTCTATGTGCCGATCGGGCAAGGCTCGGGGATCTGCGGCTGTATCATGGCGCGCGATCTGCTCGGCCTGAAGACCGAGATCGTGGGCGTGCAGTCGACCGAGGCGCCGTCCTACGCGCTGTCGTTCGCGGCGGGTCAGGTGGTGACCACCGAGACCAGCAACACGCTCGCGGACGGCATGGCGACGCGGATTCCCGATCCGGAAGCGCTCGCGGTCATCCTCAAGGGCGCCTCGCGTATCGTCCAGGTGACGGACGATGAAATCGCGCTCGCGATCCATGCGCTCTGGACCGACACGCACAATCTCGCCGAAGGCGCCGGCGCCGCCGCGCTCGCCGCGGCGCTTCAGGACAAGACAGGATTGTCGGGCAAGCGCGTCGGTCTCGTGCTGTCCGGCGGCAATATCGATTTCGATCTGTTCCGCGGTTGGGTCGGGACGGATGCGCCGGTCGCTCATCAGGCGACGGCGTAACGACGAGAATGAAGGGGACGACAATGAACCAGCCCGCATCTGCCTATTTCATCGAGGAGCGCCACGACCCGAACGAGACGCATACGCTTTCGGTGCTCGTGCAGAACGAGCCCGGCGTGCTCGCGCGCGTCATCGGCCTGTTCTCGGGGCGCGGCTACAACATCGAGAGCCTCACGGTCTCGGAGACCGAGAGCCAGAAGCATCTCTCGCGCATCACTATCGTCACCACGGGTACGCCCATGGTGATCGAGCAGATAAAGCATCAGCTCGACCGCATGATCCCGGTCTATCGCGTCGTCGACATGACGCTGACCAAGCGCTCGATCGAGCGCGAGCTGGCGATGGTCAAGGTACGCGGGCAGGGCGAGCATCGCGTCGAGGCGCTGCGGCTGGCGGACGCGTTCCGCGCCCGCGTGATCGATGCCACCACCGAGAGCTTCGTGTTCGAGATCACAGGCAATACAGACAAGATCAATCAGTTTATCGACCTGATGCGTCCGCTTGGCCTTGTCGAAGTGTCGCGCACCGGTGTTGCCGCGATTGGTCGCGGGCCTGAGGGAATGTGAGCCATGCTGGCGCGCGACTGGTATTACAACGAGCGGAACCGGATGGGGATCGGGCCTGCAGTGGCCTCGATCTACGACAGTCATGACGATGCCGATCTACGGGCGCGCGCCGCGCTGAAAATGCTCGGCGTCCAGCGCGGCTGGCGCATTGCCGATATCGGTTGCGGCAACGGCGTGCTCGCGACCGAGGCGGCGCTGATGGGCGCCGAGGTCGATGCCATCGACATCTCGCCCGCGATGCTGGCGCTCGCCGAGATCTACGCGCGCGACCGCAAGGCGCCCGTGCGCACGCAGTCCGCCGGCCTGCTCAGCTTCGCCTACCGGCCGGAATCCTATGACCTGATCGTCAGCGAGTTCACGCTGCACCATCTGCCGGATTTCTGGAAGGCGGTAGCCATGTCGCGGATCTATCGCGCGCTCAAGCCCGGTGCCACTTTCTATTTGCGCGACATCGTCTACGCCTCGATGCCCGATGCCGTCGAGCGCGACGTTGACCAATGGGCCGACTTTGAGATCAAGAACCACGATGTCCCGCGTGAAAGCGTCGTCACCCACATGCGCGACGAGTATTCCACTTTCGGCTGGGTCATGGAGCGGATGCTGACCGACGTCGGCTTCACGCTGGTCTCGGCCGATTACCACGCCCCGATGCACGGCACCTATCTGCTGCGGAAACCCAATTCCTCCACGTAACGGCCGGCGAGCAAGGCTCGACCAGAACAACAAACAGGGCTGCACGACAGGGCAGAACCGGGAACGACAATGAAGCCGGCCGACATCCTCATCGCCATCCTGGTGGCGGTCATCTGGGGGCTTGCCTTCGTGGCGAGCCGGATCGCGCTCGACGAATTTTCGCCGGAGCTGATGACGGCGATGCGCTTCACCATTGCCGCGGTGCCGTGCCTATTCATCCGCAAGCCCAAAGTCGCCTGGTCGCTCCTGATCGCGATCAGCTTCACGCTCTTTCTCGGCCAATTTCTGAGCCAGGCCTATGGCATCGCCCATGGCGTGCCGGTGGGGCTGACCAGCGTCGTCGTGCAGAGCCAGGCGCTGTTCACGATCGGCTTTGCCGCGATCGCATTCGGTGAGCGGCCGACGCCGGTGCAGACGCTGGGCATCGTCATCGCAGCCATCGGCCTTTTGATGATCTGCGGCACGGTCGGCTATGATTTCAGCGTCGGTGCCTTCGCCGTGCTGATGATCGCGCCGGTCAGCTTTGCGGTCGGCAATGTCCTGCTGCGCGGCGCCCGCGGCGTGCCGATGTTCGATCTGTTCGCCTGGTTGTGCCTCGCCACCGCGGTGCCGCTGTTCGCGCTCACGCTGGTCGTCAACGGACCAACGCCGACCTGGCAGTCGCTGATCCACATGTCGCTCACCGGCCTCATTTGCCTGCTGTTGATCGGCGGCATCTCCACCAGCATCGCCTATTGGCTGTGGGGCCGGCTGCTACGTGACTATCCCCCTGCGCAAGTGGTGCCGTTCGCGCTGCTGGTGCCGTTCGTCGGCTCGGCTGCGTCCAGCATCGTGTTCGGCGAGCGGTTCGGCCCGCTGCGTCTCGCCGGCATGCTCACCGTGATCGGCGGTATCGCGGTGATGGTGCTCGCGAAGCGTCCGCAAGTCCTGCCGAAGACCGCGTGAGGTGACTATGGCCTATTCGCTCTTCTATGCCTTCCTCGCCTTTATGGTCGTGATGTATTTCACGCCCGGGCCGAACAACATCATGCTGCTGGCCTCGGGCCTGACCTACGGCTTTCGGCGCACCATCCCCCACATCGCCGGTATCGTCATCGGCTTTGCTTTCATGATCGCCGCCGTGGGTCTCGGGCTCGGCACAGTGTTTCTGGCCTATCCGATCCTTCAGACCATCCTGAAATACGCCGGCGCGGTCTATCTGATTTACCTTGCCGCCGTGATTGCTTTGTCCGGCCCGACCACGCCGGACGGCGAGACCGGCCGCGGCCCGATGACCTTCTGGGGCGCGGCGATGTTCCAGTGGATCAACGCCAAGGGCTGGGTGATCGTGATCGGCACAATCACCGCCTACGCGGCGATTGCCCGATTCCCCATCAATATCGCGATCCAGACCCTGGTCAGCCTACTCGTCGGCGCGGTCTCGACCGTGGTCTGGGTCCTGTTCGGCACTGCACTACGGCCGGTGCTGACCTCCGAGCGGCTGGTCCGCGCCTTCAACATCCTGATGGCGATCCTGCTGCTGGCGTCTCTCTACCCCGTCGTTATGGATGCATGATGCCTCAGCTTTCCATGCAGAAACGGGTTTCCCAGGGGGCCGAAAATGCTCTAGACAGCCCCCGAAATCCGCAAATTTCACCGTCCGAGACCTGACCGACAAGACCTGACCAACGGCCGATTCCGGCCCCTGAACGAGGAAACGACCATGCGTGTTTATTACGATCGCGACGCCGACCTGAACCTGATCAAGGGCAAGAAGGTCGTCATCGTCGGCTATGGCAGCCAGGGCCACGCCCATGCGCTGAACCTGAAGGATTCCGGCGTCAAGGACGTGGCGATTGCGCTCCGCAAGGGTTCGGCCTCGGCCAAGAAGGCGGAAGCTGCCGGCTTCAAGGTGATGGAAGTCGCCGAGGCCGCCAAATGGGCCGACCTGGTCATGATGCTGACCCCGGACGAGCTCCAGGGCGACATTTACCGCGAGCACCTGCACGACAACATGAAGAAGGGCGCCGCCCTCGTCTTCGCGCACGGTCTCAACGTCCACTTCAACCTGCTCGACCCGCGCGCCGATCTCGACGTTCTGATGATCGCGCCGAAGGGCCCCGGCCACACGGTGCGTTCGGAATACCAGCGTGGCGGCGGCGTGCCCTGCCTGATCGCGATCGCCAAGGACGTCTCGGGTAACGCCCACGACCTCGGCCTGTCCTACGCCTCCGCCGTCGGCGGCGGCCGTGCTGGCATCATCGAGACCACTTTCAAGGAAGAATGCGAGACCGACCTGTTCGGCGAGCAGGTCGTGCTCTGCGGCGGCCTGGTCGAGCTGATCAAGGGCGGCTACGAGACGCTGGTCGAAGCCGGCTACGCCCCGGAGATGGCCTATTTCGAGTGCCTGCACGAAGTGAAGCTGATCGTCGACCTGATCTATGAAGGCGGCATCGCCAACATGAACTACTCGATCTCCAACACCGCGGAGTACGGTGAGTACGTCACCGGCCCGCGCATCGTCACCGACGAGACCAAGAAGGAGATGAAGCGGGTTCTGAACGACATCCAGTCCGGCAAGTTCGCCCGCGACTGGATGCTCGAGAACAAGGTCAACCAGACCTCGTTCAAGGCGACCCGCGCCAAGCTCGCCGAGCACCCGATCGAGGAAGTCGGCGCCAAGCTGCGCGACATGATGCCCTGGATCAAGAAGGGCGCGCTGGTCGACAAGTCGAAGAACTAAGCGGCCGTTCGGATGCGGCGTATCGGTTGCGCCGCATCCGGACACGCGAGCGAAAACACAAGCTTCGCTCGCCAAACCAATTCTTAAATCTTCGCGATTATATTCGAGCGAGATCGCAACCAGCGGTCTCGCTCTTTTCGTCTCGCGCGAAGCATTGCTGCTTCATTCAAATTCTTCGCGAGCTGAAGTGCTCCCTGAGCATGAAGAACTGACGCTTAAACCACATTCTTGGTCTCGCGTTGTTTTCGGAATTTCTCAGAAGCTCCCGATCCTCAAAAGCCCAGCGTCTTCAGGGTCAAGGATTCGGCTCTTCATCCATACCTTCAGGATGCAATCAATCGCACGTCGCGAGGTTCGCACCTCGCCTTCAACTTAAGAACTGACACCCGCGGCGTCTCCTTGAGCGGTGGACGGCATTGCGCCCCGGCACCTTTCGCCTGCATGATCGCGGGAGCTCTTGGGGAGGAAGATCATGCGATCCGTCGTCGTCACCGGCGCGTCCACCGGCATCGGCTGGGCCATTGCGAAGTTTCTGATCGGGCGCGGCTATCGTGTTTTCGGTAGTGTCCGCAAGCAGGCCGATGCGGATCGGCTCATGGGTGAATTCGGTACGAACTTCACGGCGCTGCTGTTCGACGTCACCGACGAGGCGGCGGTCCTCGCGGCTGCGCGAAAAGTCCGCGAGGCGCTGGGCGGCGAGACGCTGGCCGGTCTCGTCAACAACGCCGGCGTCGCGGTCGCCGGTCCCGTGCTCGAATTGTCGGTCGACGACTTTCGCCGGCAGATGGAGATCAACGTCATCGGCCCGGTCATCGCGACGCAGGCCTTTGGGCCGCTGCTGGGCGCCGACCCGTCGCTGGAGGGACCGAAGGGCCGGATCGTGATGATCAGCTCGGTCGCGGGCAAGAACGGCAATCCGTTGTCGGCGCCTTACTGCACCTCCAAGCATGCCATCGAAGGTCTGTCGGAGAGCTTGCGCCGCGAATTGATGCTGTTTGGCATCGACGTCATTATCGTCGCACCCGGCGCCGTCAAGACGCCGATCTGGAGCAAGGCCGAGCAGATCGATCTTTCGGTCTACCAGAACTCGCCTTATCTGCCGGCGCTGAACAAGGTCATGGCGTTCATGATGAAGCTCGGCGAGACCGGGCTGCCGGCCGAGCGGATTGCCGAGGTCGTTTTCGAGGCGCTCACCGCCGAGAGGCCCAAGGTTCGCTACCAGATCACGCCGGACCGGATGCGGCATTTGATGACGGCCACGCTGCCCAAGCGTGTGGTCGACCGCATCATCGCCAAGCGGCTCGGGCTGCTGCCGCAGGGCTGAGCCTCCGAGGTGAGACCATTGCCGGACAGGTGATCAATTTCCGATCGTGGGAGCGTCTTGAGATGCCGGCTTATGTGATTTTCGACGTCGAGATCAGGGATTTGCAGCAGTACCAAAGCTTCATGTTGGGCGTGAAGCCCGCCCTGGAGGCCGCTGGAGCTCGATATCTGGCGCGAGGGGGCGCCCACAAGGTCTACGAGGGAGACTGGCAGCCCCGCAGGATCGTTCTGCTGGAATTCCCATCCGTCGCAGCCTGGGAGGCATTTTACACAGGCGCGACCTACCAGGGTCTCAAAGCGGTCCGGGACGCTTGCAGTTCTGCCCGCCTGGTCAGCGTCGAAGGCCTCGACTAGACGGCAAGTCGGTTCTGCACTGCGGGATTTGCCCTAGGGACGAATTGGGCCCGGAGACCGATCGGCTTCCGCTAACATTAAGCGAAGGTCGGACCGCGACACGCGTTGCTTGTCCGTGACCGTTCAATTACAGTTTTATGACACGGTGCAGGCCTTCCGGCTGCGCCGAACGCCGCAGGCCCGGTCAGCCGGCTCGGCATCACCGTGCCGGACCAGCAGTTGCGTGTCGTCGATGGCGTCCGCGCCCAATCCAGGTCCTTCTGCCACGACCGCCGTGCTGGCAAGCGTCGCTGCGCTCGGCATCTGGCGGCTGCTCGCGGTTGCAGCGCCGCATCTCGCGGCGCTCGTCCTGATGTACGAGACCGAGACGGATTTCGGCGCACGGCTCTCCTTCGTGCTGGCCTGGGGCATCCTCAACTTCTTCTGGATCGCGCTGCTGCGGCGGCCGGCGCTCTCGGGTGCGCTGTCGCTGACTATGGTCGTGGTGCTGGTGCTGCTGTCACGGCTGAAGCACGACGTCGTGCAGATGACGGCCAACTTCATCGACCTGATGATGATCGACCGCGACACGGTGGCGTTCCTGTTCACGATCTTCCCGAATTTGCGCTGGTCGGTGATCGGGGCCGGCCTGGTCACGCTGCCGCTGATGTATGCGCTGTGGTGGCTCGACCCATTCCGCATCCGTAGGCTACCGGCGCTCGCCTCGATGCTCGCCTGCCTCGCCGCGCTGGTCGGCTATTCGCTCCACCATCCGGACGAGGCTTGGCGCGGCTATTACGACGACGGCTATCTCTCGAAGTTCTTCCGCTCCGGCGTCAGCGCGGTCTCCGACTTCGCGCAATACGGCTTCATGGAGTCGGCCGCTTCGACCAACGAACGGCTCAACATGCCGCTGGTCGATGCCTGCCATCCTGCCGGCCGGCGGCCGAACATCATCATGGTCCATGATGAATCGAGCTTCGACATCCGCGCCGCGCAGGGCATCAAGGTGCCGGCCGGCTACGGCAGCCATTTCAAATCCTGGGACGGCAAGGAGCGCGCGTTCCTGGCCGAGAGCAATGGCGGGCCGAGCTGGTTCACCGAATACAACGTGCTCGCGGGGTTGTCGTCGCGCTCGTTCGGCCGCTTCGCCTATTTCGTGACGCGCATTGCAACAGGCCGTGTCGAGCGCGGCCTGCCGCTGGCGCTGCGCCGCTGCGGCTACGACACGATGTCGCTGTACCCCGCCTATGGCGGCTTCATGGCCGCGCGCAGCTTTCAGGTGACGACCGGCATCGAACGCTTTCTCGACTCCAAGGATCTCGGCGCCAAGGATGTCGAGCCGGATAGCTTCTTCTACGACAAGGCGCTCCGGCTGATGGGCGAGCGGACGCCGAACAAGCCGCTGTTCACCTTCATCTATCTCGGCGCCAATCATTTCCCCTGGGAGACGCGCTTCCGCCCGGATCTGCTGCCGAACTGGCGCGCACCGGGCAATGTGCCGTCCATCGACGAGTACCTGCGGCGGCAGGCGATGAGCGCCGAGCAGTACAACGCTTTCCTCGCGGGCTTGAAGAAGAAATTTCCCGGCGAACCCTTCCTGATCGTGCGCTACGGCGATCATCAGCCGGAATTCGCGCCCGGTATCCTCGAGCCCGGGCTCGACGAGGGCGCTCTCGGCAAGAAGCTCGACGCCTACGACGCACGTCTCTACGCGACTTACTACGCGATCGACGCCGTCAATTTCGAGCCGGTGAAAAGCGAGGCCGTGATGGACACGGTCGACGGCCCGTATCTGCCGCTGGTTATCCAGGAAGCCGCCGGCATCCCGCTCGATCCGTCCTTCGCCGAGCAGAAGGAGATCATGCTCCGCTGCAAGGGCATATTCTACGGATGCAAGGACGGGGCCGAAGCGCGCCGGCTTAACCGGCTGCTGATCGATGCGGGGATGATCAGGGGGCTGTAGCGTCTCTCCAACGTCGTCCTGGCGAAGGCCAGGACGACATCGAACGAATGGCGCGGCTACCGCCCACCCACCTTCTCCCACAGCCATTTCGCCACTGCATCCGGCGACGAATTCGCGTCATTGCCGGCGGCGCGCAAATTAGCTTCGCGCATGGTCGCGATGTCGATCTTGCCGAGCAGCGGCTTCACCGCGGCCCGCAGCCGTTCGTCGCCGGCGCGCTTTGGGGCCAGCAGCAGGATCGCATCGTAGGGCGGGATCGCGTGCCTGGGATCGTCGAGCGCAACGAGATCGTATTTTGCGATCAACCCGTCGCTGGTGTAGCCGGCGATGACATCGACCTCGCCGCTGGCGACGGCCGCATACATGAAGTCCGGCTGCATCTGGCGCTGGGCGCGGAACGAGAGGCCATAGGCCTTTTGCAGCGCCGCCCATTCGGGTCGCGAGAAAAACTCATAGTCGCCGGCGATCGACAGGGTCGAAGCATGCGCGGCGAGATCGGCGATGGTGCGGATGCCAAGCGCCTCGGCGCGCTTCTTCGGGATCACCAGCGCATAGGCGTTCTCGAAACCGAGCTCGCCGAGCAGGGTGATGTTCTCCTTCGCAAGCGTTGTCTGCAGCTCCGCCAACAGCTCCGCGCGCGGCTTGATGTCCGTGCGGTGAAGCTGATTGGCCCAGAGCGTGCCGGAATAATCGACGTAGAGATCGATATCGCCGGCTTTCAACGCCTCGAAGATCACGCTTGAGCCGAGACCGGAGCGTGCGACGGCGGCGAGACCGGCGGCCTGAAGCCGGTCCCGCATCAGCGCCGACAGCACATACTGCTCGGCGAACGTCTTGGCGCCGACGACATAGTTCTGTGACGAGCGCCCCATCGTCGGCACCAATGTTGCGGCGACCAGTGCCGCGATCCCGGCCGCGCCAAGCGCCGCACGCACGCGGCTGCGCCAGCGCAGGCCGCTCTCGACCAGGCCGAGCAGTTGATCGACGGCGAGCGCCAGCAGGGCCGAGGCAAAGCAGCCGAACAGCACGAACACCCAGTTCTGGGTCTGGAGCCCGGCAAAGATGTAATTGCCGAGGCTGGTCTGCCCGATCGGGGTCGACAGCGTCGCGGTGCCGATCACCCACACCGCGGCGGTGCGGATCCCCGCCATCATGACCGGCAGCGCCAGCGGCAGTTCGACCATCACCAGCGACTGCCGCGCGGTCATTCCGACGCCTTTGGCAGCCTCTATCAGCGCGGGATCGATGCCGTTGAGGCCGGTGATGCCATTGCGCAGCACCGGCAGCATCGAATAGAGCGCCAGCGCCAGCATCGCCGGCAGGAAGCCGAAAGCGGAGAAGGAGACGCCGAACCAGGCCAGCGCCACGGAGGCCGCGAGCAGCAGGAGCGGATAGAACAGCGCGAGCAGCGCCAGCCCGGGCACCGTCTGCACGATGCTGGCGAGCGCGAGCAGCACAGCGCGCGGCGTGGGACGGTTGCGCGTCAGAATCGCCAGCGGCAGGCTGACGATCAGGCCGAGCGCAAGCGCGGCGAGACTCACCCGCACGTGGTTGCCGAGATAGTCGGGCAAATGCGCCAGCGCTTCGCCCCAACGCGGATCCGTGAAAAGGCTCATGCCGCCCCGCCCTTTAGCAGCAGCGCGTTCAATCGCTCGACCTGGCGTCGCGGCGTCCGCAGCAGCTCCAGCACGTAGGCGTCGCTGCTTTTCGAGAGCTCCACTGGCGTGCCCTGCGCCAGCAGCTTCCCGCTGCGCATCACCGCGATGCGGTCGGCGAGCAGGATCGCTTCCGTCATGTCGTGGGTGATCATCACGGTGGTCAGGCCGAGCTTGCGGTGCAGCTCGCGAAAATCGTCGCCGAGCGCATCGCGGGTAAGGGGATCGAGCGCGCCGAATGGCTCATCCATCAGCACGATGCGGGGCCTTGCCGCAAGCGCCCGCGCCACGCCGACACGCTGGCGCTGGCCGCCCGAGAGCGCATCCGGCAACCGCCCGCGATGGGCGGCCCGGTCGAGCTGCACGAGCTCGAGCAACTCATCGACCCGTGTTGCGATATCCGCTGCCGAGACGCCGAGCAGCTTCGGCGTGATCCCGATATTGTCGGCGACGCTCAGATGCGGGAACAGTCCGCCGCTCTGGAAAACGTAGCCGATGCGGCGCCGCAGCGCGACCGGATCGACGGATTGCACGTCGTCGCCCTCGACCGTGATCGTGCCCCCATCCGCCTCGATCAGGCGGTTGGCGAGCCGCAGCAGCGTCGTCTTGCCCGAACCCGAGCCGCCGACGACGGCTACAAATTCGCCTTCGGCGATGTCGAGTGACACATCGTCCACGGCCTTGAGCGCGCCGAAGCTCTTGGTGACGTGGGCATAGCCAATCATCGGCCTGGACGGCATCGGGCGGGGCTCACTGCGCTGACCCGCCCCAGGGAAGGGAGGGGGAAGGGAGGGGATGACAAGGCCCATGCGTAGCACGCTTGGCGGCTTGATTGAACTTGGTCGCGCGAGCGGCTAAGGCATCGGGCCAAGTTCGGAGGAAGCATATGATAACGCCTACGGCAGTGGCGCTGGAAGATGCCAAGGTCGCGTTCCAGTTGGGGGACGGGCGGGTCTATACGGCGGTGGAGAAGGCGCATCTGACGGTGGCGCAGGGCGAGTTCGTCGCCATCGTCGGCCCGACCGGCTGCGGGAAATCAACACTGCTCAACGTCGCGGCCGGGCTGCTGAAGCCGGCTGCGGGGAGCGTCAGGATATTCGACCAGCCACTTGCCGGGCTGAACCGGGACGCCGGCTACCTGTTCCAGGCCGATGCGCTGTTCCCCTGGAAGACCGCGCTCGACAACGTCGCGATCGGGCTCGAAGTCAGCGGCACGCCGCGCAGCGAGGCACTGCCGCGGGCGCAGAAATGGCTGACCTCGGTCGGCTTGGGTGCCTTCGCCAACCGCTATCCGCACATGCTCTCGGGCGGCCAGCGCAAGCGCGTGGCGCTGGCGCAGGTGCTGATCCGCGATCCAAAGATCCTGCTGATGGATGAGCCGTTCGGACCGCTGGATGCACAGACCCGGCAGGTGATGGGCAACCTGTTGCTCGACCTCTGGAACGCTGACCGCAAGGCCGTGCTGTTCGTCACCCATGATCTGGAAGAGGCGATCGCGCTCGCCGACCGCGTCGTGATCATGTCGGCGGGGCCGTCCTCCCGCATCATCGGCGACTGGCGCGTGAGCCTGCCGCGCCCGCGCGACATTTTCGAAGTGCGGCTGGACAAGGAATTCCATGCGCTTCATCGCGAGATCTGGAGCGTGCTCAAGGACGAGGTCATGAAGGGCTATGCGCAGTCCACGCAAGCGGCGGAGGCGGTCTGATGTCGCGCGTCACGCTGCTTACGCTGCAAGTGCTGGTCGCGGTGGTCTGCCTCGCGCTGTGGCAATTGCTGTCGACCGTGCCCGTGTTCGGCAAGATCCTGCTGCCGCCGTTCTTCTTCTCCAATCCGGTCGATGTCTTCGCCCAGATCGTCAAATGGTTCTCGTCCGGTGTGATCTGGAAGCATCTCGGCATCACGCTGACGGAATCGATCCTGGCCTTCGTGATCGGATCGGCCGGCGGTGTGCTGATCGGCTTCTGGTTCGCGCGCCAGCCGCTGGTCGCCGCGGTGTTCGATCCCTACGTCAAGATGGTCAACGCTCTGCCGCGTGTGGTGCTGGCGCCGATCTTCGCGCTGTGGCTTGGGCTGGGCATCTGGTCCAAGGTCGCGCTCGGCGTGACGCTGGTGTTCTTCATCGTGTTCTTCAACGTCTATCAGGGCGTCAAGGAGGTCAGCCGCACCGTGCTGGACAACGGCCGCATGCTCGGCATGAGCGAGCGGCAGCTGATGCAGCACGTCTATTGGCCTTCGGCGCTGTCGTGGATGTTCTCCTCGCTGCACACGTCGGTCGGTTTTGCCGTGGTCGGTGCCGTCGTCGGCGAGTATCTGGGATCGGCGGCGGGGCTCGGCTACCTCATTCAGCAGGCCGAGGGCATATTCGACGTCGCCGGCGTCTTCGCCGGCATGTTCGTGCTGTCGGCCTTCGTCATCCTGATCGATTTTGGCGTGACATTGGTGGAGCGGAGACTGCTGGTCTGGCGCCCGACCGTGGACGGGCGTGGCTAAGCCGCGAGGGGCCCGCGCACCGCGCGAGCCCCGGATCGCGAAAGCTCAATCCAGCAGCTTGGTGTCATCGGGGGCCTGCGGCGGCGTCTTGATCGCGATCGCCTTGACCTGTCCGCTGATCGGCTTGGTGCCGCCATGCGGCGTCCCCTTCGGGATGATGACGAGGTCGCCCGGCTTCACCGTGACCTCCTTGTCGCCGAACCAGATCGTGCCGGTGCCCTCTAAGATGTACTGGATCTCGTTGGTGTTGGGATGCATGTGCTTGGGCACATTGCCGACCTGGATCGAGATGGTGGCGCCATCGGCGCTTGCGAACGTCTTGGAGCGGTAGCCGACGGCGTTGGCATTCCCGAGCGCGTCGCCCTCCATCTCGCCGGTGTGGATGATCTGCGGAGGGATGTTCTCCGCGGCCAGCGCCGGCCGCAGCAGGTGGGTTGCGCCGCATCCGGCGGCAAAAGCGGTGGCGATCGACAGTCCGATTGCAAGGCGATTCATGGATGATCCTCCCCATCAAGAATTGTTCTTGTGGGCTTCATGCTATTGCGCCGAAAGGCCGATGGCCAGCGCCTTCGGTCCTGCTTCTCAAGCCAGCCCGGCTGCTTTATGGTGCCGCCAGCCGAACGGAGGAAACCAATGAAGAACACGATAGCCAGGCTCGCGGGCGCGCTGCTCGCGCTGACGCTCACCACCGGTCTTGCCGCGGCGCAAAGCAAGGTCACGATCGCGATCGGCGGCGGCTCCTGTTTGTGCTATTTGCCGACGGTGCTGGCAAAGCAGCTCGGCGAATACGACAAGGCGGGTCTCGACGTTGAGCTCGTGGACCTCAAGGGCGGCTCGGACGCGCTCAAGGCCGTGCTCGGCGGCAGCGCCGACGTGGTCTCCGGCTATTTCGACCATTGCGTCAACCTCGCGGCCAAGAAGCAGGAGCTTCAGGCCTTCGTGGTCTATGACCGTTATCCCGGCCTCGTGCTGGTGGTTTCGCCGTCGCACACCAACGAGATCAAGTCGATCAAGGACCTCGCCGGCAAGAAGGTCGGCGTCAGCGCGCCCGGCTCCTCCACTGACTTCTTCCTGAAGTATATGCTGAAGAAGAATGGCGTCGATCCCGCCAGCACCGCCGTGATCGGCGTTGGCCTCGGCGCCACTGCGGTCGCCGCCATGGAGCAGGGCCAGATCGATGCGGCCGTGATGCTCGATCCCTCCGTGACCGTGCTCCAGGGCAGCCACAAGGATCTGCGCATCCTCTCGGACACCCGCACGCAAAAGGATACACTTGAGACGTTCGGCGGCGAATATCCGGGCGGCGCGCTGTACTCGACCGCGGCCTGGGTCGCCGGCCACGAGAAGGAGACGCAGGCGCTGACCAACGCGATCCTGGGCACGCTCGCCTGGATCCACTCGCACTCGCCCGAGGAGATCATGGCGAAGATGCCGGAGGAGACGGTTGGCAAGAACAAGGACCTCTATCTCGCGGCACTGAAGAACACGATCCCAATGTTCTCCGAGACCGGCAAGATGGACCCGAAGGGCGCCGACGCCGTGCTCGCGGTGTTCAGCGTTGGATCGCCCGAGGTCGCCAACGCCAAGATCGACGTCAGCAAGACCTTCACCAACAAGTATGTCGAGCAGGCCAAGAAGACCACGGGAAGCGTCAAATAACTGACGCGAAGGTGTGGTCATCAGGCGTCATGACGTCACCAATCATTCATCGGGTCACGACGCTTGAACTTGCCGTGCGGCCGATCGTCTGGGCGTTCGCGGAGGAGCGGCGCGCCGAGATCGCCACGCATTTCGCCGAGAAGCAGCGCGAGCGGCCAAAGATCTGGAACGGTCGCGTCCTGCTCGGGCGTGATGCAACGTTCGCCGACGGGCATCTTTCTGCGACCTATTTCGAGACCGATTTCGCGAGCTTCCTCGCCTGGCGCGATTGGGGTTTTCCCGACAAGGCCGTGTTCAACGGTTTTGGCATGGGCGCGTTGCGCGCCTCCGACGGCGCCTTCGTCATGGGTGAGATGGCGCAGCACACCGCCAATGCGGGCCGGATTTATTTCCCGTCCGGTACGCCCGATCTCGAAGACGTCAGGGGCCACACGCTGGACATTCCCGGCAGCGTGATCCGCGAACTCGAGGAAGAGACCGGCCTGACCGCCGCCGACTATCGGGTCGAGCCGGACTGGCACTGCGTCGTCACCGGCCCGACGATTGCGATGTTGCAAATCGTCAACCTGGACATGCCGGGTGATGTGGCGCGTGCGCGGATCGAAGCCAATCTGGCGGACGAGGCCGAGCCAGAGCTCTCGGCCATTCATCTCGTGCGCGGGGTGAGCGATCTCACGCCGTCCATGCCGCGATTTGTCACGGCCTTCGTCGAGCAGCAGTTCGCGTTGCGCTGATGCGCGAGGCTTGACATCGCTGCGCTCAGCCCATGTGATGGGCGAAAATATAAAACCAAAAAGAATGCAATGCACAATCGTCCAGGGAGGTTTTGATGCGCGTGCGCATGGCTGCCCGTTTGGTACGTGGGCTGTTGGTCGCGGTATCGGCGACAGGCTTGGCGCTGTCCGCCCAGGCCCAGGATCAAGGCAAAGAGAAGAAGATCAAGATCGGCGTCGTTTTCGATCTGACCGGGCCTCTCGCCGGCGGTGGCTCTGAACTCGGCTATATCGGCGCAAAGATCATTCTCGACCATTTCGCCAAGACCGGCGTCGAGGGTTACAAGATCGAAGCGGTCTATGCCGATGCGCAAAGCAAGCCCGACATCGCGATCAACGAATCCGTCCGCCTGCTCGAGCAGGAAAAGGTCGACATGGTGCTCGGCTTCTTCTCCTCGGCGCAATGTGTGCCGGTCGCGGCCCGCGTCGAGCAGCTCAAGAAGTTCATGTGGATGACGACTTGCATCTCGTCGGCCGTGTTCAACGAGAAGGGTTACAAATACGTCTTCCGCCCGCAGGCGAGCGGCGACCAGTTCGGCATGATGACCATGGATTTCATCGCGCAGAATGCCAAGGCGAAGTTCGACAAGGAGCCGAAGGATCTGCGCGTCGCCATCATTCACGAAGACGGCGCCTATGGCGTCGACGTGTCCAGGGGCAACGAGGCCGGCGCGAAGAAGGCGGGATTCAACGTCGTGATGAAGGAGGGTTATTCAGCCACCGCGCCTGACCTCTCCGCGCTGGTGACCAAGCTGAAGCGCGCCAAGCCTGATGTCATTTTCCACACTGGCTACAACCCTGATATCACGCTGTTGCTGCGTCAGGCGCGCGAGCAGGGGCTGAAGTTCGGCGCGCTGATGGGGCACGGCGCGGGTTACGGCGTCTATGAAAAACTGAAGGAAGGCATGGGAGCCGATGCCACCTACATCTTCAACACAGACCCGATCTCGATCTGGCTTGCCAACCAGAAGACCATGGATCCCAAGCTCCCGCCTGTGATCAAGATGGTTGGCGAGGAATTCGACAAGATCCGGCCCGGCGTCGCGATCCGCTCGGCGCATGTCGGCATCGGTGCGTCCAACACCTATGTGTTCATGAATGACGTGCTGCCGCGCGCGATCAAGAAGTATGGCGGGGTCGATCCGGATGCGCTGCGCAAGGCTGCCCTCGATACTGATATTCCCGAAGGGGGCACCATGCTCGGCTTCGGCGTGAAGTTTTACGGCGAGGGCACGCCGATGGCCGGGCAGAACGAGCGCTCGTTCCCGGTCGTGATCCAGTACATCGACGACAAGTCCTCCGTGGTGTGGCCCAAGAGTCAGGCGCAGCGCGAGGCTGTGCTGCCGCTGCCGAAGGGCACCACCTACAGCAATCAGTAGCGCAAATGCGCGCAGAGAGGAGAGCGGGACGGTGCTGGAAGTCAGCGGGCTGGTGAAGCGGTTTGGTGGCTTCACCGCCGTCAACAATGTGTCGTTCAAAGTCGATCAGGGCGAGATCCTCGGCCTGATCGGCCCCAACGGCTCGGGCAAGAGCACGATCTTCAATATGCTCTCGGGTACACTGGCGCCGACGTCCGGTTCGATCCTGTTCGACGGCTCCGAGATCGCGGGCCTTCCGCCGCACCGGATCATCAACAGCGGCATCGGCCGCACCTTCCAGATCCCGCGACCATTCCGCCGCCTGACGATCTTCGAGAACGTCGCGCTCGCCGGATTCTATGGCCAGGGCCGCCACAGCCGTGCCAGGGCCGAGGAGGCGGCCGAGCGCTCGCTGGCGATGGTCGGCTTGCCGACCGATCGCCATGCCAGCGTCGACGGCCTCGGCGCAGCCGGCCTGAAAAAGCTCGAACTGGCGAAAGCACTCGCCACCGCGCCCAAACTTCTGCTGGCCGATGAGAGCCTCGGCGGCCTCGACGAGGCCGAGATGGGGCAGGCGGCTAACATGCTCCGCAACATCCGCGACGAGCTCGGCATTACCATCATCTGGGTCGAGCACATCATGGGCGTGCTGATGCGCGTCGTCGATCGCGTCATGGTGCTCGATCACGGCGAGAAGATCTCGGAAGGTTTGCCGAGTGCCGTTGCCGGCGATCCCCGTGTCATCGAGGTCTATCTCGGCACCGATGCCGAGACCACGCAGGCTGCGGCCGCCGCAGCGCGCCGCCGCGCGGGGGTGCAGTGATGTTGGAGCTCCGCGGCGTCAATGCCGGCTATGGTACCTTCCAGGCACTGTTCGACGTCGATCTCGACGTGAGGGCGGGTGAGGCCGTCGGCGTCATCGGTCCCAACGGGGCCGGCAAGACCACCCTGATGCGCGTCATCTCCGGCCTGATCCGCCCCTCGCGTGGGGCGATCAGAATGGAAGCCGTCGACGTCGTGGCCACGCCGCCGCACAAGATCGTCAGCCTCGGGATCGCGCATGTGCCGGAGAACCGGCGGCTGTTTCCGCAGCTCTCGGTCGACGACAATCTCAAGATGGGCGCCTTCATGCAGGAGGCGCGCGGCCACTATGCCGAGCGGCTGGACGTGGTGTTCGAGCTGTTTCCGCGCCTGAAGGAGCGCCGCCACCAGATGGCGGGCACCATGTCCGGCGGCGAGCAGCAGATGTGCGCGATCGGCCGCGCGCTGATGTCGAATCCAAAGCTGCTGCTGCTCGACGAGCCGTCGGCGGGGCTCGCGCCGGTCGTGGTGCAGCAGGTGTTCGAGCTGGTGAAGCGGATCCGCGCCAGCGGGCTGACCGTGCTGATCGTCGAGCAGAATGTGCAGCAGGTGCTGAAAGTGGTCGATCGCGCCTATCTGATCGAGGCGGGTACGATCAGGTCCTCAGGCACCTCGGCCGAGATGCTGGCGAGCGACACGGTCAAGGAAGCGTATCTCGGGGTGTGAGGTTCATGCAGGCATGCAAGCATTTCTGGACATTTTCGACATCTACCTGCTGGAGGCCGTGATCAACGGCATCCTGCTCGGCGGCGTGCTGGCGTTGCTCGCGCTCGGGCTCAATTTGATCTTCGGCGTCATCGACGTGACCTGGATCTGCTACGCAGAGCTGGTGATGATCGGCATGTACGCCATGTACTTCCTGGTGCAGTATTACGGCATCAGCTATTTCGTCGCCGCGCCGCTCACCATCCTGCTGGTCGCGGTGCTCGGCGCGGCGCTGCATTACCTCGTGATCGCGCCGCTGCTCACGGCGCCGCCAATCAACCAGTTGCTGGCGACCGGCGGGGTGCTGTTCGTGCTGCAGAGCTTTGCCACGGTCGCCTTCGGCATCGACTTCCGTAACCTCGGCATCCGCCTGCCGGTGCTCGCCTTCGGCGACATGAATTTCAGCTACGCGCGACTGCTGTCCTTCCTGGCCGCGCTGGTCGGCATGGTCGCGGTCTATCTGTTCATGACGCGGACCTTCACAGGGACCGCGATCCGGGCGATCTCGCAGGACCGGCAGATCATGGCGCTGATGGGCGTCGACACGAAGCGGATCTATCTCATTACCTCTGCGATCGGCGGGGGGCTGGCCGGGCTCGCAGCATGCCTGCTGGTTCTGCAATATGACGTGCATCCCTTCGTCGGCCTGTCGTTCGGCCCGATCACCTTCCTGATCTGCGTGCTCGGGGGCCTCGGCAATTTCATCGGCGGCTTCATCGCCGCCTTCGTGTTCGCCGAGATCATCTCGCTCGGCGGCCTGTTCTCCGATCTCGAATGGGGCTATGTGCTTGCCTTCGCGTTCTTCATCGTCATGATGTTCATCCGGCCCGCGGGCCTGCTCGCGAGGCGCCGATGATGGGGCGGGGACGGCTTGCAGCCTGGGGGATCGGATTGGCGGCGCTGGTCGCGCTGCCTTTCGTCTATCGCGATCCCTATCATCTGCACATCCTGGTGCTGATCCTGATCTGGTCGTTCGCCTATACGTCCTGGTCGATGATGGGGCGGTTCGGCCTCGTCTCGCTCGGCCACGGCGGTTTCATGGGAATCGGCGCGTATGTCACCGCGCTACTCTGGAATCACCTGGGCTGGTCGCCCTGGATCGGCATCCCCATCGGCATGGTCGCGGCCGGCGCGCTGGCGCTGATCGTCGGCTATCCCTGTTTCCGCTTCCGCATCACCGGGCACTATTTCGTGCTGGTGACGCTCGCGCTCTCCGGCATCGTGCTCCAGGTCATTACGGCGACGCGCGACTACACCGGCGGCTCGCTCGGCTACACGCCGAACCGGGCCGCGGGCAACAAGCTCTGGTCGCTGCAATTCGACGACAAGATCACCTGGTACCTGATCGCGCTCGGGGTCTGGCTTTTCGGCATCGTGGTCTGGCACTGGGTCGACCGCAGCATGGCCCGCTATGCGCTGGAGGCGATCTCGGAGGACGAGGACGCCGCGGCCGCCGCCGGCGTCGACGTCACCGCGGAGAAGCTGAAGATCACGCTGCTCAGCGCGCTGATGACGGCATTGGCCGGCGCGCTCTACTGCCAGTACCAGATGTTCATCACGCCTGATACCGTCAGCGGCATCGCGGTGTCGCTCCAGATGGTGTTCGCGGCCATCGTCGGCGGCCTGTTCGTCTCGCTCGGCCCGACCTTCGGCGCTATCATCACGATTATGCTGGCCGAGACCCTGCGCATCGGCTTCGGCACCAAGGCGGTCGGCTGGGACAATCTCGTCTACGGCGTGTTGCTCGTGCTTTTCATCATATTCCTTCCCAAGGGTATCCTTGGTAGCTTGCTCGACCGATTGAAGCCGCAACGCAAGGTGTCCCGCGCTCATGAGCAAGAAGTCGTCCAAATCGCTCGCCCAGGAACTTGACCGCTACATCACGCCGTTCCGCTACGATGGTTCGGGCAAGTTTCATCTCAAGGATCACAAGACCAACGAGAAGGGCGACCTCGACAAGGAGAAGGCCCAGGAGATTCTCGATGCCAACATGAAGCGGCTGATCGCGTTTCAGGAGAAGCTCTACGCCCAGGACCGCTGGTCGGTACTGATCGTGTTCCAGGCGATGGACGCCGGCGGCAAGGATTCCGCGATCAAGGCGATCTTCGAGGGGATCAATCCGCAGGGCTGCGAGGTCAGTGCCTTCAAGGCGCCGAGCAGCAAGGAGCTCGATCACGATTTCCTCTGGCGCCACGTGGTCGCGCTGCCGGAGCGCGGGCATATCGGCATCTTCAACCGCTCCCATTACGAGGAATGCCTGGTGACGCGCGTGCATCCGGAGGTCCTCGCCAAGGAGAAGCTGCCGTCAATGCTCGTCACCAAGAACATCTGGAAGGAGCGGTTCGAGGACATCTGTGCGTGGGAGCGCTATCTCGCGCGCAACGGCACCGTGGTGCTGAAGTTCTTCCTCAACCTGTCCAAAGACGAGCAGCGCGAGCGCTTCCTCGACCGGCTGGAGGATCCGTCCAAGCAGTGGAAGTTCTCCATGGACGACATTAAGGAGCGCGCGCTGTGGCCGCGTTACCAGGCGGTCTATCAGGACATCGTCCGGCACACGGCAACGCCTCATGCGCCGTGGTATGTCGTGCCGGCCGACCACAAATGGTTCGCGCGCGTCGTGATCGGGTCGGCCATCGTCGCGGCGCTCGAAAAGCTCGATCTGCGCTTCCCTCGCGCCGACAAGGCCTCGGCGGGTGAATTCGACGAGGTGCGCAAGGCGCTGGAGAAGGAGGAGAAGGCGGGCAAGAAACAAAAACGCGAAAACAACCCCATGCACAGTAGCCGGGGATAACGAAATCAATGACTTGAAGGTCAGCGCGAGCGCTTGCGGATTTAACGAAATCGTTTGACTCGTCGGGCAAAACAGGGGCATGATGTGATCATCCCCAAATTCCTCAGTACTCGCGTCCACCGGTAGCAGAAGCGTTCTACATTGGCGGGAAGGGCGGCCTCGCAATTCGCCCACTTCTCGCATTTCGCTGCAAGCGAATCCGTCGCAGTCAGATGGAACGCGCCCTCAAATGTGATTTGCGCGCCGTTGATCTTGCTTGACAGTTCTTCGTCACGGGAGGACCATCTCAATGGTCGCAAACAAGCGACGCGCAACGTCCACATCAAGAGCAAGGGGAGGTCTATGACACCACCTCCGCAGATCCAGCCGCGTTAAGTGCGATGGAGCTCGTTCGGACTATCGCATAGCGGCAGAAAACCGCGAACGGCACGCCGGGCCAAGGTTTAGAGGGCTGCATCAGTGTGGCATAGCCCCTACCTGCCCGGCGCTGTATTGTGCATCACATCGATTGCACACCGATCCACGTCGGAGGGCCGTGACGCGGCCGCCGTGCTTTTGACATCGTGCTTCTCTCTTCCTCCTCCTCACGGCCGTCATTCCGGGCCGACTCCCGGAATGACGGAGGGCTGTCGCATATCAGGGCTGTCGCATATGACGTCTCAGCGGCGCCTGAGCGAGCGCCTCGTCCTTCGAGACGCCGCGTTCTGCGGCTCCTCAGGATGAGGCTCAGCTGCATCCATCTGCGTTGAAATGTTGCCGCATATTCATCCCTCATCCTGAGGGCTCGCCGCAGGCGGGCGTCTCGAAGAATGGCCGCGGTTGAGCTTCCAGCCGCGTGCCTGCATTCCGATCGCTGCACGTCCTGCCTTGAGACCGCGGTTCCCGTTTACTGCACCGCGGCAAATGCCAAGAGAATGTCGCCTCATTGGCCAACTTCCGACACAGCGCCCGGGCGAATAGCGTCGATCCGACATGATGCATGTGCTTCGGCGGTGACGGGCCCGACGTCGCCGTCGCATTCATTTTCCCAGGGATCCCTCGTGTCGCATAAGCTTGCCTCCGCGCTTCTCGCCGCGCTCTTGATCGCGATCTCATCTCTCTCCTGCGCCCGCGCCGCGCCGCCGACGAGTAGCGCTGCCGCGTTGTCGCCCGATGAGGCCAAGCGCGCGCTGGAAACGCTGCAGGACGACAAGAAGCGCGCGCAGATGATCGACACGCTGCGCGCGATCGCCAATGCGTCCGGTGCACAGCAGCCCGCGCCCGAGCCAAAATCGCCGATCCCGCTCGCGGCCGACGGCCTCGGTGCGCAGCTCATGCTCACCGTGTCCGAGGAAATCGGCGAGATTTCGCGAGACGTCGCCGATATGGCCAGGACGCTCACGCACTTCCCGGCGTTCTATTACTGGATCGTGCGGACCGCGAACGATCCCGCGGCCTACAATCTCCTGATCGAGATCGCCTGGAAGCTTGCGCTGGTGTTCGGCTGCGCCTTCTGCGCCGAATGGGTGATCTTCCGTCTGATCCGCCGCCCCGTCGTGTTCCTGGAAGGGCGCATGCCGCAAACGGCGCGTCTGCCGGTGCAGGTGTTGCCCATTGCCGATCCGCCGTCATCCGTGGCCGATGTCACCCCGGCGCCCGAACTGCACATGCGCCGCCACAGCCTGGCGCGGGCCTGGCAAATCATGCTGCGGCTGCCGCTCGTGCTGGGACGCTTCCTGCTCGAGCTGCTACCCGTGTTGGTCTTTGTCGGCGTCGCCACGGCGCTGCTCGGCACCGAGATCGGCGGGCCCACCACCGTCCGTCTCGTGATCCTCGCCGTCGTCAACGCCTATGCGTTCTCGCGCGGGCTCTTCTGTGTGGTCCGTGTGCTGGCGGGACCGTTCGGCTTGTTTCCGGTCAAGGCCGAAACCGCCGCCTATATCGAGATCTGGGCGCGCCGTATCGTCGGTGTCGGCGTCTCCGGCATCGCCTTTGCGAATGTGGCGCTGCTGCTCGGCCTGCATCGCGGCGGCTACGCCGCGCTCCTGCGCATGGTGATGCTGGTCGTGCATCTCTTCATCGTCGTCATCATCCTGCAATGCCGCCGCCAGGTCGCCGAAGCGATCCGCGCGCCGGCCGACCGGCAGGGGATCGCGGCGCGACTGCGCAACCGCATCGCGGGCGGCTGGCACTATCTCGCCATCGCGCTCGACCTTGCGCTGTGGGCCGTGTGGGCGCTGAACATTCGCAACGGCTATTCGTTGCTGCTGCAATATTTCGTCGGCACCATCGCGGTGGCGCTGATCACGCGTGTCGCCATCATGCTGACGCTGGGCCTGATCGACCGCGGCTTCCGCATCAAGCCCGAGATCCTCCAGCGCTTTCCGGGCCTCGAGATCCGCGCCAACCGCTACCTGCCGCTGCTGCGCAAGATCGTATCCGGCGTGATCGCCTTCATCGGCCTGGTGGCCGTGCTCGAAGTCTGGGGCGTCGACGCCATCGTATGGTTTTATGGGGGCCAGATCGGCAGCCGGCTGATCTCGGCGGTGGTGACGATCGGACTTGCCGTGTTCATCGCAGCTGCGATCTGGGAAGCCAGCAACGCGCTGCTGGACCGCCAGATCAATACGCTGTCGCGCGATGGGCACTATGCCCGGGCCGCGCGGCTGCGGACCTTTCAGCCGATGCTGCGCACGGCCTTGCTGTGCGTGATCGCCACTGTCGTCGGGCTCACGGCGCTCAGCGAGATCGGCGTCAACGTCGCGCCGCTGCTGGCGGGCGCCGGCATCGTCGGCATCGCCATCGGCTTCGGCTCGCAGAAGCTGGTGCAGGATCTCATCACCGGCCTGTTCCTGCTGCTGGAGAACACCGTCCAGGTCGGCGACAGCGTCAGCGTGTCCGGGCTATCGGGCGTGGTCGAGAACGTCTCGATCCGCACGATCAGGCTTCGTGCCGGCGACGGTGCCGTGCACATCGTGCCGTTCAGCGCGGTCACGACTATCACCAATGCCAGCCGCGGCGCCGGCAATGCGTCCGTCAGCGTCAACGTCGCCTACAAGGAGGATACCGACCGCGCCGGCCAGATCCTCAAGGACATCGTCGACGAGATGCGCCGCGAGGTGGAATTCCGCAGTCTGATCCGCGGCGATCTCGAGCTCTGGGGCATCGACAAGGTCGACGGCGCCATGGTGTCGATCGTCGGCCAGATCCGCTGCACCGAGGCCGGCCGCTGGCCGGTGCAGCGCGAATTCAACCGCCGCATGAAGCAGCGTTTCCAGCACAACGGCATCGAGGTCGCATCCGCCACCCAGACCATCCTGATGCACATCGCGCCGCCGGCTGATGGCGCCGCTCATCTGACGCCAAGGCGAGCGGTCGGCTAGAGAGTCTGTCCATAAACGTCGGCTTGCCAATCGAAAGCGGAAGTGTCCGACCTTACGTGTGATCGGCGGCTCGTGATCCAAACCGGAAGTCGGCATGCCAACGATAACTCAGAACAGAGGAGGTGGCGCCTTTTGGCCCCGCCTTGCCCTTAAGTTCGTTTGTGTCCACGCCATGAACGTACTCGCGCGTGTCCTTCAAACGTTTTTCTTGGATGTACGCGCTCCTCAAGTCGATTGTGTCTACCCCAATCGCCGATGACACCCACGGCGCGCGCCATGGGGCAGTCGGGGGGTACCCATTTGCTTGCGTGCTTCCTGCCGTCTGAATGCTTTTTTAAGTCAAAGCAATTGCAGAGATATCGATACCGACGAGGACAGATTCGGTATTTATACTTCCGTCCGGGTTTCTCCTGAACGCGCGCCGTTTGGTTGGCATCATAATCCCTTGAATGTTCTTGTACTCGGACATGTAGTGCGCGGCTGGAGCACCACCTGCCACGAGTGTGGTATAATCCAAACGAGCGATGAGCCCGTTTTCATCGACGTGGAATATCTGGTCCGGACAGTGAGTTCCAACCTTCTCGGGAAAAGTGATCTTGAGCCGCCGGCGTACCGTGCCTTGGTCGGTCGCCGGGTCTATCTCTTCCGCTTTGGCACTCTCAGTGACAAACATAAATGGAGTATTCAGATAATTCCAAAGTGCATACCCGGTAAAGTAAGCCAGATGCAGCCTATCCCACGTCGTCTGAAGAGTATGTCCTTCAAACGCATTTCTTGGATGTACGCGCTCCTCGATAAGCTTCCCGTCGATTGTCTCTAGCCGAACACGATCCGGTTCGTAGATGCTTTGCACGCCTTCTTCGGTAAAGTGCGTAAAGCAAGTTCGCTGTTCTTTCGTTTGCGCCTTCAATTGAACATTTTCGAAGACACCATCCCATCCCTTTCTAGTCCAGTGCGAACCATGCATCGAGAGGTTCACGTCGATCGCGTTGAATTTTCGCCATCGTTCAAGAGTTCCGTGAGACTCAAGCACCAGATCTAAAAGAGCAGTCATGTGTCCTCCGGTTCGCCCTATTGGAATTAGGGCCATCGCTTTCGATATCGCACTAGCTGCGGTTTCAGGCGCTTAGAATTCAGGGCGCCTGACCGTTGATCATCCATTAGTTGGGTTTCAGAAGGACTTTCCCGCCTTTTTGCGCATGCGCCATGGCCTGAGTTGCCTGCTCGAGCGAATAAACGCCGGCGACCGGAACGTGCAGTTTGCCTTCGGCGATCAGTCGCTCGGCTGTCCGCGTATGAGCCGCAAGCTTTTCGTGTGCATCTCGAAAGCGCGGAAATCCCAGCCAAAACCCTTCCAGGGTCATCTGCTTGAAAATGATGTTCAGAGGACTCATGGCCGCGGGCTTTCCGCTGACGCCGCCATAGACGACCATCTTGGTGTTCGACGCGAGGCAAGACGCTACCGAGTGCGAGGACTCGCCACCCACGCCGTCGATGCCCAGCTTGATTTTAGCCTTGCCGGTCGCCGCTGCGACCTGCTTCACAACGTCGGGTCCATCGACAAGGACGACGTCAGCTCCGGCTGACTTCAGCTCATCCACCAGCTCGGGTCTGCGCACGAGGCTTACCGAGCGCAGTCCGAACTCCTTTGCAAACGCAATGACGCTGCGTCCCACACCGGAATTGCCGGCGTTCTGGATGACCCAGTCGTCCTTGCCGAGTTCGACATACTCGGTTAGGAGCAATGCCGCTGTGAGCGGATTGATCCGAAGCATTGACATCTGTTGGGGATCGGCTTGCTCAGACAAGACGATGAGATCGGTGGCCGGCACCGTGATGGCCTGTCTCCACACGGGAAGCCCGATCGGAATGGCCACACGATCGCCAGTCCTTACATTTTTAACCGAGGCTCCTACGGCGACAACGCGGCCAATAGCTTCGTTCCCGAGCGGCGCGGGCGGCTGCGGCCTGATCGCATACATGCCACGGATCATCAGAAGTTCAGCAAGTCCGATCGCTGAGTATTCGACCGCGACCGTGGCTTCATTTGCTGCCGGCGGTGGGGGTGGATCGCTTTCGACAACTTCAACCACGTCGGTGGGTTTGCCAAACTTAGACATTTGCAGAAACTTCATTGTCCCCTCCGCGAGAGCTGTATGGCTCATTCCGCCAAGTAATCTTACGGTTCCCTGACCGCTCGACGCCAAACCATGCTAAGTTCATATAACGAACTGTCATTAACGTCAACCTGTGTATGAAAAATGAACTCAGAAAAAGCGCATTCGCCCGAGCTGGATCTTCGCTTGATGTTGGAGCTAAAAAACAACTGCTCCATCAAGCGAACGCTCGAGATTGTTGGTGAAACCTGGACCTTGTTGATCTTGCGCGAGGCCTCATGGGGGGTTCGCCGCTTCCAGGACTTTCAAACGTTTTTGGGCATACCAAGAGCGGTGCTGTCTGAGCGCCTGGAAAAACTTGTTGAGTACGGAATCTTTGAAAAAACTCCTTACAAGGAGCCGGGGGCGCGAAAGCGCTATCAATACGAACCCACCAAAGCCGGCATCAAGCTATTGCCTGTGCTGATGGCATTGAGCCAATGGGGAGATGAGCATCTCGGCAAAGGATCTGCCCGCATGATCGACAAAGCGACTCGGGAAGAAGTGTTTCTGAAGGTCGTCAGCAAAAACGGCGACCATGTCCCAGTGGAGCGGGTGCGACCAGTAGTGCGGAGGTAATCACACGTTTGTGGTCAATAATGTTGATCGGCTTGCTGAAAGTAAGAAAGAAGTTCTTGAGCGATTGAGCAGGCGGGGTCCCATCGTGCGATTTGCCGAGCCTGCGGATCATCGCTCGGACACGCGCCAATGAAGCACTAACGCCAGCTGAGCGGGCCCCACGCGATTTCCACACATGGCCCAACTCGGACCTAGGGTGAGGTGCGCCAACGCGGCCGGTATCGGAGGCAGAGTGGACCTCAGACGAAGTGCAGCGCGAGTTTATGAGTACATGTCCTAACACTACTTTGGCAGAATGTGTTTTCGCCGCTGTTTTTCAAGGATTTTCTTTCGGCAATATGGGCACTGCTGGGGCGGCGGCCGAAGGATGAGATCGACGATGGCGTGACGTACGGCGGGCATAGTCGGTTGAGGCGGAGGCCCGTTGATTCTTTTTTT